>JBCBYV010000012.1:0-117318 GCA_039815685.1 Pseudomonadota bacterium
CCTGAAGCGCGACGGCGTCGCCGTGATCGGGCCCAACGATGGCGACATGGCCTGCGGCGAATACGGGCCCGGGCGGATGGCCGAGCCCGAGGAGATCCTGGGCGCCAT
This sequence comes from Pseudomonadota bacterium, assembly GCA_039815685.1. Taxonomy (GTDB): domain Bacteria; phylum Pseudomonadota; class Alphaproteobacteria; order Rhodobacterales; family Rhodobacteraceae; genus Thermohalobaculum. The sequence goes on from JBCBYV010000012.1 coordinate 109, forward strand.
CCTGCGCGAGCTTCGCCCGCGCGGCCCGCTCACGGGACGGCGCATCATGGTCACGTCCGGGCCGACGCATGAACCCATCGACCCCGTGCGCTACATCGCCAACCGCTCCTCCGGCGCACAAGGCAGCGCCATCGCCGAGGCACTGAGCGTGCTGGGCGCGGATGTCGTCTTCATCACCGGCCCCGCGACCGCGCCCGACCCCTGGGGGGTCGAGATCCACCGGGTCGAAAGCGCTCGGGAGATGCTCGCCGCCGTCGAGGCGTCCCTGCCCGCCGAAGCCGCGATTTGCGCTGCGGCCGTGGCGGACTGGCGGGTCGAGCAGGCGAGCGGCTCGAAGATCAAGAAGGATCCGAAGCGCCCCGTCGCGACCCTGACGATGACCGAGAACCCGGATATCCTCGCCACGCTCTCGAAGCTGCCGAACGCTCAGCGCCCGAAGCTTGTCGTGGGCTTCGCGGCGGAGACGGATGACGTCGTCGAGAACGCGACGACCAAGCGCGCGCGCAAGGGCTGCGACTGGATCGTCGCCAATGATGTGAGCCCCGGCACCGGCATCATGGGCGGCACGGAGAACGCCGTGACGCTGGTCAGCGCCGATGGCGCGGAGGCTTGGCCGAGGGCACCGAAGGCCGAAGTGGCGCGGCGCCTTGCAGCCCGCGTCGCGGAGGCACTGCTGGCGGCGCCCCCGGCTGCAGCACCGCGGAGCGGAGGGGCACGCCGTGCCCGCAGCGCCTCATGACCGCGCCGCTTCGCTTACCGATCCGGCGCCTTGCACACCACGACGCCGCATTGCCGCTGCCGCAGCATGAGACGGCGGGGGCCGCCGGTATGGACCTGCGCGCCTCGCTGCACGAAGAGGATCGCGAAGCGGGCATCGTGCTGCCGCCCCTCGGCCGCGCCGTCATTCCCACGGGGCTCGCAATGGCGATCCCGCAGGGTTTCGAGGGACAGGTACGTCCACGCTCAGGGCTCGCAGCCCGCCACGGCATCACCGTGCTGAATGCACCGGGGACGATCGACGCCGACTACCGCGGCGAGGTGCAGGTACCGCTGATCAATCTCGGCCATGAGAACTTCCGCGTCGAGCATGGTGCGCGCATCGCGCAACTCGTGATCGCGGCCTACGCGCCCGCCCTGCCCACGACGGTAGAGACGCTGGACGACACGGCACGCGGCGCGGGCGGCTTCGGCTCCACGGGCACCGGCGTTGCAGCGTCTAAGGGGCAGGCCGAATGATCCGCCTTTCCCGCAAGACCATGCTGGCCCTCGAAGCCGTGCTCGACGTCGCCTACAACGCCCGCCCCGAGCCGGTGCAGTCAAAGGACATCACCAGCCGACAAGGCGTGCCGCAGCGCTATCTCGAGCATGTGATGCAGCAATTCGTTCATCATGGGATTCTCAAGGGCGTGCGCGGCCCGAAGGGCGGCTACACGCTGGCCCGTGAGCGGCGACGCATAACGGTCGGCGACGTCGTGCGCGTGGTCGATGCCATGGACGAAGCCTCGGATGCGGAACCCCTGTCGGCCGCACCGCTCGGCGAGCAGATCATCCACCCGCTCTGGACCGAGACGCGGGACGCCATGCTGAAGCGGCTCGACGCCATCACCATGGAAGACCTCTGCCGAGACGCGCAGAAGCGCGGTATTCCTCACGGTAGCAAGCATGACCCAGACTTCAGCATCTGAGCCCCGCCAGACCGTGCCCAAGGCGCCGGTGGCGCAGCATGGCGGCGGCGAGCTGCGGCTCGAGGAGATCACGGCGGCCAACCTCGCTGCGACCCTGGCGCTGGACGTCTTCCCGGCACAGCGGGACTTCGTCGCGCCGACGGCGAAGTCCTTGGCCGAGTGCTACGTCTACCGGAGTGATATCCCGCGGCTGGCGATGCTGGACGACCAACCGGTCGGCTTCGTGCTGGTGCATCGCGGTGAGGTCGAGGGCGAGGACGGAAGGCGCTTCCGGCTCGAAAGGCTGCTGATCGATGCGGCGCATCAGCGTCGGGGCATCGGGCGCGCACTGCTCTGTCTCGTGATCGACTGGGCGCGCCGCTTCTCGCCGGTGCCCGACAGCATCGCCCTCGGCGTCGTGCAGGAGAACGCGGCTGCCATCGCGCTCTACGAGAGCACCGGCTTCCAGGCCACGGGCGAGGTTCGCTATGGCGAGGCGGTGATGGAACGACCGCTGAACGGCGCGATACCGGCAGATCGTGCGGGTACGGCATGAGCGCGCGGCGCGATGCAGCGCGCGGCGATGGCGAGCCGACTGAGGGCGCGCTTGTCGGTAGCGGTGAAGGTCCGCGCACGCGTACCCATGGCCGGATCTATGAGAGCATCACGGAGACCATCGGCGGCACGCCGATCCTGCGTATGGGACGCATGGCCGAAGCGTACGGCGTGCAGGCGGAGATCCTCCTGAAGCTCGAATTCTTCAACCCGCTCGGCAGCGTGAAGGATCGCATCGGCGTTGCGATGATCGAGGCGATGGAGGCGGCGGGGATCCTGCGCGAGGGCTCGGTGATCATCGAGCCGACCTCCGGCAACACCGGCATCGGCCTCGCCTTCGCGGCGGCGGCCAAGGGCTATCGTCTGATCCTGTGCATGCCCGAGACGATGTCGATCGAGCGGCGGAAGATGCTAGCCCTCCTCGGCGCGGAGCTCGATCTCCTGCCCGCGAGCGGGGGCATGGGCGCCGCCATCGAGCGGGCGGAGCAACTGGCGGCAGAGATCCCCGGCGCCGTCATTCCACAGCAGTTCGAGAACCCGGCCAATCCTGCGATCCACGCCGAGACGACGGCCGAGGAGATCTGGGCGGACTGCGACGGCAGGCTCGATGTGCTGGTGATGGGCGTGGGCACCGGTGGCACACTTACCGGCGTCGGTCGCGTCCTGAAGCCACGCCTGCCAAACCTCCGCATCGTCGCCGTCGAGCCTGAGGACAGCGCGGTGCTGTCGGGCCTGCCGCCGGGAAGCCACAAGATCCAGGGCATCGGTGCGGGTTTCGTGCCCCGCAACCTCGACGTCTCGCTGATCGACGAGGTGCTGACCGTGGCGAATGCGACGGCCTTCGACACGGCGCGGACGCTGGCGCGGATGGAGGGGATCGCGGGCGGCATCAGCTCGGGCGCTGCCGTGGCGGCGGCGCTCGAAGTGGCGGAGCGGCCGGAGATGGCGGGCAAGCGCCTGCTCGCCGTTCTGCCAAGCTTCGCAGAACGCTACCTTTCGACGCCGCTCTTCGAGGGTCTCTGAAGGGCTGCAGGGGCTTCAAAGCCGCCGCGACAACGTCTGCACCCGTGGCAGGATCGAGCCCGCGGCGGCGTGCGGGGGCCCGCGCATGGGGCGCGTCCGGCGACCGCGATGTGGCTGGGACAGCGCCTACCCTTGCCGTTGCCCCCAGGCAGACGCAGGTATGGACGGTGGACACGGAGGGACGACATGCTGCTGATCGAAATCCTCGCGGCTCTGGGCCTTGTCGCCTGCCTCGCGCGCGTGGTGCAGTATGCGTGGCGCTGGGAGCGGCAGCTGATCCTGCCGATCGGAATCTATCTGACCGTCGCCACGATGCTCGGCTTTGCAGCCTTTGGGGGCGAGAGCGGGCTCATCACCGACTGGGAGACCATGCTGATGCGCGCACTTGGCGCCGGCGCGCTCGGGGCGATCGGCTTCGGCTACTGGCGGCTGGTCGCGAAGGCCCGCGCCCGCGCCGCGGAGAAGGAGACACCGAGCGATGGTGGGCCGGCATGAGCTTCTCGCCCGAGGAGGTCGAGCGCTACGCCCGGCATCTGGTCCTGCATGAGATAGGCGGGCCGGGGCAGCAGCGGCTCAAGGCCTCCTCCGTGACGGTTGTGGGTGCGGGTGGGCTTGGCTGCCCGGCGCTTCTCTACCTGGCGGCCGCCGGGGTAGGACAGATCACGGTGATCGACGACGACGTGGTAAGCCGCTCCAACCTCCAGCGTCAGATCCTCTATGCCGAGGCCGAGATCGAAGAGCCCAAGGCGATGGCGGCCGTCGCGGCCCTCCGCCGGCTGAACGCCCATGTCGAGGTGACGCCGGTCATTGCGCGGCTCGACGCGGAGAACGCGGCGGCGCTCCTTTTGGAGGCCGATCTTGTACTCGATGGATCGGACAATGCGAGCACGCGCTACGCCGTAAACGAAGCGGCGGTGGCGGCAGGGCTGCCGCTCATCTCCGGTGCCGTCGGACGATGGGAGGGGCAGGTCGGGGTGTTCGACACAGCGAACGGCGGTCCCTGCTATGCCTGCGCCTTTCCCGAGGCGCCCGATCCGGCGCTCGTTCCCGCTTGCGCGGAGGCCGGGGTCATCGGTGCCCTGACCGGTGTCATCGGGGCGATGCAGGCGGTCGAGGCCATCAAGCTGATCACGGGCGCCGGCGAGGCGCTGACCGGACGGCTCCTGCTCTACGACGCATTGCGGGCGACAACGCAGGTCCTCCGCGTCTCGCGACGCGAGGGTTGCGCCGTTTGCGGCAACGCTCGCTCGAAGAACCTCGCTGCTGCCAGTTGAGCGCGACGGTCACACGCTCACGGCAACCGGATATCGACCCAGACGAGACGATGGTCGGAGCTTACAGCGCGCTTGCCCGACGCCATGAGGTCGGCGCCCGGCGTGCCCGGTTCCGGCCAGAAGACGCCGCTGCCGGTAACCTCCAGCCCGATCGAGGGCAGCACGTAGTCCACGCGTAGGTTGCCCGGGCCCGGCGTGTCGCGCCAATCGGCCGTATCATGCGCCGCGTTGCCCTTCTGCCGCTGATTGCCCGCACCCTGGGTCTTCGCGGCGGAGACTGCACCATCGCTGCGCGGCCGCGGATCCTGAACGCGTTCGTCGGCGAGTAAGGCAAGGAGCGCCTCCCGCCGGGCGGCACCGTCTGCCGGGTCCGCGTTGAGGTCACCCACGATGACGAAGGGCGTCCCCGCAGATACCCCGCCTGCGCGGCCTGCGTCGTCGATGAGCCATTCGGCCGAGGGCTCCGTCGCAATGGCGTGCAAGAGGCGGATTTCGTCATGGTTCCGCCGGCCGTTCCGGTCCTCCGGCCCGTCGAAGACCGGCGGTCTGGGATGGGCCGCGATCAGGGCGAGCGCGCCGTCTGGCGTGTCGATGGGGACGGCCCAGTGCGACTTCGAGCTCAACCGCAAGAGCCCCCAGGTCTCGTCGTCATGGAACAGCGCCCCGTCGGGCAAGCTGGGGCGGAGGGCGCCCGGCAGGGATGACCAGCGGAAGAGCTGCCACGTCCGTGCCTCCTCGGCCCGGATCGGATAGCGGCTGAGGATGGCCATGCCGTATTGACCTGGGAAGGCACCCCAGCCCCAGGCATCTCCCGGCCCCGTCGTCCGTCCGTCGCCATCGAGATCGCGGTGGGAGGGCACGCCCGTGTTCACCGGCGCATGAAAGCGGTGGGGATAGTCGACCGGCCCGCCTGTGACCCCGCGGCCGACGTCGTCTCCGCTTCGGGAAAGGAGGGCGGCGAAGGCATCGAGGGCGCGCCCCTCGGCGTCCCGGTCAAACTCGTTCAGGAGGAGGATGTCAGGCCGGACGGCGCGGATGATCGTGGCTATCGCGCCAACCTGTGCATCGCCGTCGCGGATGTCCGAGAGGAGGACCCCGGCGCCGGGCCGATTGAGGGCTGCGTTGAACTGCGCGACGCGGATGGTGCCCTTCGCAGGCGGTGGCAGGGGCGGAATGCTCACCCTGTCCTCCGCACCGGCACCCGCGAGAAAAACGGCGACTGCCAGAGTTGCGCCGAGGAACGGGCGCCGCATGCCGCCCAGGCCGCGATCAGCCGGACGCGGTGTCGAGCCAGGGCGTCGCCTGCCGCCGCTTCGCCTCAAACGCGGAGATCGCATCCTCACGCTCCATCGTAAGGCCGATATCGTCGAGCCCGTTGAGGAGGCAGTGCTTGCGGAAGGGGTCTATATCGAACGCGATGGTCCCGCCATCGGGCCGCTCGATGGTCTGCGCCTCGAGGTCGATCGTGAGCGTGGCATTGGCCCCGCGCTCCGCATCGCCCATCAGCTTGTCGACCTCATCCTGCGGCAACGCGATCGGAAGGATGCCGTTCTTGAAGCAGTTGTTGAAGAAGATGTCCGCGAAGCTTGGGGCGATCACGCAGCGGATGCCGAAGTCCTTGATGGCCCACGGCGCATGCTCCCGGCTCGAGCCGCAGCCGAAATTATCGCCCGCGACCAGGATCTCTGCCCCGCGATAGGCGGGTCGGTTCAGGACGAAATCCGCAATCTCGTTGCCGTCAGCATCGTAGCGCATCTCGCTGAAGAGGTTGACGCCGAGACCTGTCCGCTTAATCGTCTTCAGGAACTGCTTCGGGATGATCATGTCGGTGTCGATGTTGATCAATGGCAGCGGGGCGGCCACCCCGGTCAGCTTTCCGAACGGTTCCATCTCGATCCTCCTCCTAGACCCGCGTGGTCCTCGCACGACGCGGGGTCGCGCCGCAAGGTTGACGTTAGCGTGAGCCATCGTGCGTTGCGGTGCTGCGAGGGCTCCCCACCTGAACTCCAACGCCGGCAAACGGACAGTCCGGCAGGTCAGCGACGGAGAGATCCCATGACGCAGACGACAGTCAAAGCAGTTCGCACCGGGGCCGTGGCCCTTCTGGCAGCGCTGGTGCTCGCAGGCGGCTCGGCGGCTGCAGCACCGGCAGCGCAGCCCGCGGTGCTCACGATCACCGAGGCTGCAGGCGGGATCGAGAGTGCAGGCGCCGTTGCGGTGGTCGAGCAGGCACGCTTCCGCGGTCGCGGCGGGTTCCGGGGTCGCGGGTTCCGGGGTCGCGGTTTCGGCAGGGGCTTCAGAGGCGGGTTCCGCGGCGGCTTCGTCAAGAAGGGCTTCAGAGGTCGCGGCTTCCGCAAAGGCTTCTTCTTCGGCAAGCGCGGCGGGTTTGTGAAGAAGGGCGTCGGTTTCGGCGGCCGCTTCGGGCGCAACCGCTAATTCGGGTCCAACCGCGACGGAAGCGGAGGGCGACGGCGTATCGTCGGTGTTGCAACCGAGGAGAACCGCCATGCCGACCCTCCGCCCTCTCGCCGCCCGCCTAGCGATCGCGGCAGCACTCACAGCCGGTGCAGCGGCGCTTCCAGGCACTGCATCCGCCATGACCGGGTCGCCGGCACCATCGGCGGCAGCGGCCACAGCCGAGATCACCGCACCCGTCGTCGAGGCGGGCCATCGCGGCTTCCGGCGCGGCTTCGGGCCTCGCCGCCGCGCCTTCCGCGCCGGTCGACGGCACGGCTTCCGCCATGGCTATCGCAAGGGGTTCCGCCACGGCCATCGGCGCGGCTTCCGGCATGGCGGCTACTACCGGGGCGGGCCCGACGTGTTCATCCGGGGCAACCTGTTCTTCCCACCCGTCTTCGGTGGGACCATCGTGATCCGCTGATCGCCAAGCCCCCGTTCTCGCCCCCGCTTTCGCCGGAGGGCGGGTGACGCTACAGGGATGGCATGTCCCTGGGCTTCTATCGCGCGAATGCGCCGTGGCTCGCCGCCGCGGCGCTGCTGACTTTCGGGTCGTCCTTCGGGCAGACCTTCTTCATCTCCCTCTTTGCCGGTGGGATACGAGCGGAGTTCGGGCTCTCCGACGGGGATTGGGGGACGCTCTACACGGCGGCGACGCTCGGCTCCGCCGCGATCCTGGTGCAGGCAGGTCGGCTGGCGGACAGCATCGCGCTTCGCCCGCTCCTCATCGCGACTGTCACGCTCTACGCCTCGGCGCTCGCGCTCACGGCCTTCGCACCGTCAGCACTTTGGCTTGGCATCGGGGTCCTCGGCCTCCGGTTCTGCGGCCAGGGCATGATGGGCCATCTCGCCATGACGGCCGTCGCCCGGTGGTTCAGGGCAAACCGGGGGAGGGCGGTGGCAATCGCGGTTCTGGGTTATCCGCTCGGGGAGGCACTGCTTCCCCCGGTCGCGGTTCTCATCATCGGTGCCGTGGGGTGGCGGGAGGGCTGGCTCTTCGCGATTGGTGCGCTGCTTGGATTGGTTCTGCCAACGATCCTGTGGCTCCTCGCCCGCGGTGCGCGAACGCCGCAGGGGGAGGGAGACGCCACAAGTACCGTCGGCATGGACGGGCGACACTGGACCCGCGGCGGCGTGCTCAGCCATTGGGCCTTCTGGGCGCTGATGCCGGGCGTCCTGGCCCCGAGCTTCATCGGTACGGTCGCGTTCTTCCATCAGGTCCATGTCTCCGAGGTCCGGGGCTGGGATCTCGTAACCATGGCCACCGGCTACCCGGTCTACGCCGCGGTCTCCGTCCTCACCTCACTCGCGGCCGGCCGTTTCGTGGATCGGCATGGCGTGCTGAGGCTCCTGCCGTTCTCGTTGCTGCCGCTCGCCTTCGCGATCTCCTGCCTCGCCTTGCCCGGCGGCGAGTGGGTCTGGCTGCTCACGCTCCTCGGCATCGGCGTGAGCCAGGGCGTGGTCGTCACGCTCCTCGGCGCGCTCTGGCCGGCTCTCTACGGCACGGCGCATATCGGCGGGGTGAAAGCGCTCACGACCTCGGCGATGGTCGTCTCCACCGCCATCGGTCCGGGCATTACGGGACTGCTGATCGATGCGGGCGCGCCGTTGCCGGTTCAGGCGCCCGCGATGACGGTGTGGTGCCTTGCGGCGAGCCTGCTCTTCGCGGCGATAGCACCACGGCTCGCCGCCCGGCTGCCCGCAACAGGCGGAGAAGCCCGCGCCGGGGCTACCGGCTGAGGCCTTCTGGACCACCCTTACCAGCGAACCGTCGGAGCGCGCCTGCGCGCCAGCCGAGAAGCAGCAGAGCACCCGCCATCAGAGCCGCCGGCGCGGGCAGAGGCACCGCCGTGCTGTCGCCGCCCGGGAAGGGTATGCCGTCCATCCCTCGGTCGCGTCGCAGCCACTCCGCAAGCCGGTCGAGGCCCAGTCGGTCGGCCATCCACGCGCCGACATAGGCAAGCGGCAGAAGGTCCTGCCGATACCGCTCCTCGAGGTTCAGCAAAGTGTCGATCTCGTCGTTGCGGTGCCCCTTCGCGGCAGCAATCAGCGCAATGACCGTATGGCTGAAGCGCGTCACCCGCCGGCGAGGATCGAAGAATTCGGGGACGGGCGTCATGATCGCGCCCCCGAACACGTTGTCCGCCGCAGACTCCTCATCTTCGTCGCTTTCGGCGAACGCCTCCACCGGGACACCCGCACCAAGCTCAAGAATGCTCGGGGGCTGCTCCCCATTCAGCCGCGCCTCGAGCGCACCGCGCAGGATCAACGCATCCGCGACAGACGGCGACAGGGCCAACGATAGAAAGAGAAGGAGCGGCAGGACGCCGCGGACAAAACGACACTCACGAGCAAGGACCGCGATACACACCACCACACCTGCCTTCCTTCCCCCGGCAACAAGCGCCGGGGCGAGGCAGAAGCTGAAGTGATATGGTTCTCAATTACTTAAACGCCGCATTCCACTCAAATGCGGTGCGGCTGGCGCGCATCGCACCAGCCAGTGGCGCTCAGCCGAGGTCGCGGACGTCCGTCAGACGGCCGGTGATCGCCGCGGCAGCGGCCATCGCAGGGCTCATGAGGTGGGTACGACCCCCACGCCCCTGCCGGCCCTCAAAGTTGCGGTTCGAGGTGCTGGCACAGCGCTCCCCGGGCGAGAGTTGGTCGGGGTTCATGCCGAGGCACATGGAGCACCCCGCCATCCGCCACTCGAAGCCCGCTTCCTGCAGCTTCTGGGCGATCCCCTCTTTCTCCGCCTGAAGCCGCACGAGGCCGGAGCCCGGCACGATCATCGCGCGCAGGCCGTCCTTCACGCGGCGGCCCTCCATGATGCGGGCGACCTCGCGCAGATCCTCAATCCGGCCATTGGTGCAGGAGCCGATGAAGACCGCGTCGATCTCGATCTCCTCGAGCTTCGTGCCGGGCTCTAAACCCATATAGTCGAGGCTCCGCTTCGCGGCGGCGATCTTGCCGCCCTGAAACTCGTCGGGATGCGGCACCAAGCCGGTGATCGGCAACACATCTTCAGGGCTCGTGCCCCAGGTCACTACCGGCGAGATCTTGGCGGCCTCGAGCGTCAGCACCTTGTCGAAATGCGCGCCCTCATCGGTGCTCAGCATTCGCCAATAGTCCACCGCCTGGTTCCAAGCTGCGCCCTCAGGCGCCCGCGGCCGGCCCTCGAGATAGTCGAAGGTCTTCGCATCCGGCGCCACGAGACCGGCGCGCGCGCCGCCCTCAATCGCCATGTTGCAGACGGTCATGCGGCCTTCCATCGTCAGGCTCTCGATCGCCTCGCCGCAATACTCGATCACATGGCCGTTGCCGCCGGCGGTCCCGGTTTCGCCGATGATGCTGAGGGTGATGTCCTTGGCCGTCACGCCCACAGGCAGGCTGCCGCGGACCTCGACCTTCATGTTCTTCGACTTCTTCTGGATCAGCGTCTGCGTCGCAAGGACGTGCTCGACCTCCGAGGTGCCGATGCCATGCGCCAGCGCGCCGAAGGCACCATGGGTCGCCGTGTGGCTGTCGCCACAGACGATGGTCATGCCCGGCTGCGTCAGTCCCTGCTCGGGCCCGATGATATGCACGATGCCCTGGCGGTCATCGTCCACATCGAACATCTCGACGCCGAAATCCGCCGCGTTCTTGCGCAGCGCCTCGACCTGGATGCGCGACTGCTCGTCCTTGATCCCTTCAAGCCGCGTCGGGTCCGTCGGCACGTTGTGATCCGGCACCGCGAGCGTGGCCGCGGGATCACGCACCGGCCGGCCGGCCATGCGCAGACCCTCGAAGGCCTGCGGGCTCGTCACCTCATGCACGAGGTGGCGGTCGATATAGAGCAGACAGGTGCCGTCCTCGGCCTCATGGACGACATGCGCGTCCCAGATCTTGTCATAGAGCGTCTTCGCCATCGTTCTCTCGTCTCTTAAGGGGCATCGGGGAGCGGGTCGGAACTGACCGGCCGCTCACCCCCGTGGACGGGGCTGTACGCGCGCAAAGAACCGACCCGGCAGGCGCCAGTGATCGGTCGGGTTGCTTATCGGGCGTACAGTCGTCATCTCGCGCCTTCTACTCCGCCGCGATGTCCGCGGCAACGGTCCCGATGCTGGATCAAATCGCTGCGAGATCGCGTCTCAGGATCAGCGCATCGACCCGGCTTCCATCACGCTGGAGATAGTAGGACGCGCGCCGTCCGACTTCCACAAACCGTGTGTCGTCATAGAGCGTGCGCGCCGCGGTGTTGTCCTCCGCGACCTCAAGAAAGACGCTCGCGGCACCGGAACCCTCGGCGATTGCCAGCGCCGCATTGAGGAGTGCGCGGCCGAGGCCCGTGCGGCGCGCCGATGGAACGACACCGATGGTAAGGATCTCCGCCTCGTCAGCCGCAAAGCGGAGCACGGCGACACAGCGAGACAGGTCCTCATCAGCGATGACGGCGGGAGGTTGGATGCCCGGCTCCGCGAGCCCGAAGGCGAGATAGTCATCCGCTGAGAAGTGGGAGGTATCGTCGGGAAAGGCCGCGCGGTCGATGGCCGCGAGGAGTGCGGCCTCCGCCGGTCCCGGCACAACGACGCGCAGCTCGACCATGCGAGCTTCAGCCCAGCAGGCGCGGGGGCGCTTCGCGCGGCGGATCCGCATCGGCGCCGCGCAGATAGAGCGGCGCCGGGGGCGCTCCGGGCGTGGCAGTCTCGGCAAGTCCGGCCATGACGACTGGATCGGGCAAGCCCTCGGGCAGCAGCACCGTCTCCCCACGCGCACCGGGCCCTCGCGGATCGACGCCCTGCACGGCCCAGCCATCGCCGACCGGCACAGCATTGGCCGGCACCGCTGCAGCCAACGCTTCGGGCGCGAGAAGCGCGGGGGCCGACGCGGCCTTACCGCCCTCGAAGCACTGAAGATATACCGACCCACGGCCAGCAATGGCGACCGCAAGCGGTCGTCGCTCGGCCCAGCCGACTTTCTCTTCGACCGGTCTTGGGCCGGCTCCCGCCCCAGCCACCTGCCGTGCGCCAGCGAGCATACGGGCGAGCACCTCGAACCGCGTCACACCGATTGCGGGGATGCCACGGCCCAGCGCCAGACCTCGCGCCGCCGCCACGCCGACGCGCAGACCGGTGAAGGAGCCTGGCCCCGTGCAGACCGCGAGCCGCGTTACGGCCTCGATGCCCAGTGCGGCGTCGGCCAGCATCTCGCGGATCATCGGGAAAAGCCGCTCCGCATGCCCACGATCCATCCGCTCGGCGCACATCACTGGCACGCGCCCGTCGCCGCAAAGCGCAACCGCGCAACGGCTCGCACAGGTGTCGATGCCTAGGATCACGTCGTGGCGCCCCCCTTGTGCACGAGGCTGTCCCGTGCGCTGCCATGATGGCGGGGCAGCGCATCGGACAGGGCAAGCCAGGGCAGCGCTGCTTCGGCATGAGCGTGCATCGTCGGCGGAAACTCCGCTGCCTGGTCGAGGACGCCGACCGGCACATAGATCTGTCCGGGCAGGTAGTCGAAGCGGGCGGCCATCGGCGAGCCGCACTCCCTGCAGAACCACCGCTCGACGCCCGGGACGAAGGTAACGGATCCGGGATCGGGCGAAATCGTGAGCGCATCGGTCGGAAAGGCGGCGAATGCCGGCAACGGTGCGCCTGTCCAGCGGCGGCAGTCAGCGCAGTGGCAGTATGAGACAACCACAGGCTCCACCTCAGCGGAGAGCGTGGTCGATCCGCAGTAGCAACGTCCCGTCAGGATCCTAGTCGGCATCTCCAGGCGCCGGGCGACACGGATTAGAGGCCGACCGGTCGCACCTCGGTCACCTCGGGAATGTAGTGGCGGAGTAAGTTCTCGATCCCGTGCTTCAGCGTCAGGGTCGAGGACGGGCAGCCGGCACAGGCGCCCTGCATGTGCAGATACACCACGCCCTTGTCGAAGCCGTGGAAGGTGATGTCCCCGCCGTCCTGCGCCACCGCCGGGCGGACGCGCGTATCCAGAAGCTCGACGATCTGGCCGACGATCTCCTTGTCCGGCCCATCATGAACCGCATGCCCGACCTGGGGCCCATCGCCCTTCATCACCGGCGCGCCGGACTGGTAGTGCTCCATCACCGCTCCGAGCAGCGCGGGCTTGAGGTGGAGCCAATCGGCACCCTCTTCCTTTGTCACCGTGATGAAGTCCGGCCCGAGGAAGACGCCCGTCACCCCTTCGACCGCGAAGATCCGCTCGGCCAGTGGGGACGCCTCGGCGCCCTCGGCCGTCGGAAAATCCGCCGAGCCCTGCTGCATCACGGTCTGGCCTGGCAGGAATTTCAGGGTCTGCGGGTTCGGCGTCGCTTCGGTCTGGATGAACATCGGTCTCTCCCGTTCGTTGCGACATACATGGATCGGTGGGGCCCTTGGATCAAGAATGGTTCTAAAGCGCTTGCTCGGCCCTCTCAGAACACCCAGGCGAAATACGCATAAGCCCCCAGATAGCCCATCGCCAACAGAGTGAGCGCGGCACGCGCCGGCCGCCCCCCGAACCGCCGCCAGAGGATGACGAGGCAGGAGGCTGTCAGCGCGGCCTCGACCCAGATCACCTTGTCGGCGTGATACCTGACATCCCAGTAGGAGAGGGGCGCGTGAAAACGCCAATCGCTGAGGGGCCAGAAGTGCCGGTGTGCATCGTCGGCATGGACGGGGAAGTCGAGGGCGAGGTGGATCAGCATGGCGCCCGCCAGGACAGCGAGCCATGAGAGGCGGGCCCAGAGACCCAAGGCAAGAAGCGTGGCAGCAAGCGGTACGGAATTCGCCGCCGCCCCGATCGTCTGCCACGGCTCCTGCCAGTAGAGCTCGCGCCAGAGCCGTACCTCCGGCACCCCCTGCATGCGGTACCACCCCCAGAAGCCGAAGATCCACGCATCCGGCAGCAGCGCTCCGATCAACACCGCCGTGTTCCGGACCGGCCGGTGGGGCCGCGCGAGGGCGGCAGATGCGGTGAGCAGGTGGGTGGCCGTGTTCATCGCGGGAAAATGCGGTGGCGCGCGACGATGCGCAACGCGGTCGCCCCGCAATCACTACCAATCGCGAGGCGTTCCGGCACTGTTCATTCTTTGCGACCCACTATGACGTCGATGGGCGCGGCCGCGCCCAACGCAGAAGGGCGGAGCTGGGGCGCGGGCTCAGCTGATCTCGTCAATACGGCTTAGGCTGAGGGAGCCCGGCACCACGGTGATTGGCACGCGCATCTTGTGGCCCTGTTTGGCGACGAGTTGCGAGACGAGCGGTCCGGGTCCGTCGTCTTCGCCGGCGCCGAGGACCAGCACCCCAATCTCCGGATCCTCATCGATAGCGGCCAAGACCTCGTCCATGGGTTTGCCTTCTCGGATAGCGAACTCTGGCGTCATGCCCGAGAGTTGCGACATCTCTTCGGCAAGCTCCTGCAATCGCTCCTCGGCCGCCTCCCGCGCCTCGGCCCGCATGACCTCCGCCACGCCCATCCAATGCTGAAATTCATCCGGCACGATCACATAGAGCATCAGCACCCGCCCGCCGGTGTTCTTCGCCCGGCGCGCCGCAAAGCGCATGGCCTGCTGGCACTCAGGCGTCTCGTCGACCACCACCATGAACTTGCGCATCGCGACCCGATTCGCTGCCCCGGACCTGATTCGCGCCCGACCGGAAAAAGTGTCGCAGAGCGCGGGGCGGCGGCGCAAGCGCCTGCGATTGTGCACATGAGCGCAACTATCCCTGACGGCCGGCCGCGTTGATGCACCGCCGGCTCTCCTCATATCCAAGCGCAAGCAAAGAAACGCCAATGCGCGGAGGACATCATGAGCGACATCGTCGGACTGCATCACGTGACCGCCATCTCGGGCGACGCACAGGCCAATCACGACTTCTACGTCAAGGTGCTGGGCCAGCGCATGGTCAAGAAGACGGTCAATTTCGACGCGCCGGACGTCTATCACCTCTACTATGCGGACGGGGAAGGAACGCCGGGCACGGTCATGACCTTCTTCCCCTTCCCGAACGCGAAAAGGGGACGGGTCGGCCGCGGCCAAGTCGTCTTCACCCACTATGCCGTGCCCGTGGGCAGCCTCGATTACTGGGCCGAGCGCATCGCCGCGCATGGCGGCAAGGCGGTTGCGAAGCACGACGCCTTCGGCGCCGCGCGCCTCATCGCGACCGATCCCGAGGGGCTTGGCCTCGTCTTCGTCGAGGCGACGGATGACGCGCGCGCCCCGTGGACAGGAGGGGACGTGCCCGCCGACTACGCCGTGCGCGGCTTCGAGGGCGTGACCCTCGGGGTCTCAGGCGAGGAAGCGACCGGCGCGATCCTCACCGACATCTTCGGTTACGAGCGTGTGGGCGAGGAAGTCTCCGACACCGAGGGCGGTGCCACCCGCCGCATCGTCCGCTTCGCGCAGCGGGGCGTCGAGGCCGGCATCGTCGACCTCCTGATCGATCCCGCGCTGCCCCAGGGCATCGAGGCGGCGGGCACCGTGCACCATGTCGCCTTCCGCGTGCAGGACCGCGCCGCGCAGGAGCGCATCCGCGCCACCGTCGCCGAGCATGGCCACAAGGTCACGCCGCAGATCGACCGGGACTACTTCTACGCCATCTACTTTCGAACGCCCGAGGGCATCCTGTTCGAGGTGGCGACCGACGAGCCCGGCTTCGATCGCGACGAGCCGGTGGAGGCGCTGGGCGAGGCGCTGAAGCTGCCGACGCAGCACGAGCATCTTCGACCGCGCCTCGAGGAGAGCTTGCCAAAGCTCGTCGCCTGAAGCGGGCGGGACCGCGAAGCACGGCCGCGCGGTCAGGCAACGCCGCAGGGCCGCTCAGCACGCCGGAGTGAACCGATGGACGCGACTAGCGACGATTACGTCCACCTGATCGAGCAGGGTGAGGGCGAAAGCCAGGCGACCCTCGTGATGCTCCACGGCACCGGCGGCAACGAACGGGAGATGGCGTCGCTCGGCCACGCGCTCGCCGATGCGGCCCTGCCCGGCGCCGCGGTCCTCGCCATCCGAGGAGATATGCTCGAAGCCGGCATGCCACGCTTCTTCCGCCGCCGGGCCGAGGGCGTCTACGACATGGCGGACCTCGCCCGCGCCACCGCCAAGTTGCAGGGCTTCCTGCCCCGTGCTCTCGAGCGCGCCGGCCGTGATCCAGCGCAGGCGATCGGGATCGGCTACTCGAACGGCGCGAACGCGCTCGCGAACCTGATGTTCTCGCAGCCCCGCGCGCTCGGCCGCTGGGCGCTCCTACATCCACTCATCCCGTTCGAGCCCGCCATCGACGACGCCACCGGCACGGAGGTCTTCATCGGGGCGGGACTGCAAGACCCAATCTGCCCGCCCGATCAGACCCGCGCCCTCGTAGCTGCGCTGGAAGAGGCGGGCTCGGAGGTCGAGACCGCCTGGCAACCGGGCGGCCATGCGTTGACGCAGTCTGAACTTGCCGCCCTCGCGCGGTGGCTGGCGACCGCGTGACCGCCGCCGCCTGGTCAGAGGTTTCGCGTATTGCTCGGCAACCGGTCGAGATCCACCGGCTGCAGCGTCACATTGCACCCGGCTAGACCGCTCAGAAGCAGCACGCCGCATAGGACGACCACAGTCCTCATCGCCAACTCCTCTCCGCACCGGCGGAGCTCTGCTTCACCAGAACAGGCCCCTCAAGATGGACGGAGAAAACCGACCTTCTCATAGGCCTCGGCCAGGATCGGCTCGGCGATGGCACTCGCTCGCGCGGCCCCGTCGCCGAGGATCCGGTCGATCTCACCCGGATCGTCGTTGAGACGGCGAACCTCCTCGGCGATGGGTGCGAGATGCGCGACCGCCACCTCCGCCAGGGCCGGCTTGAAGGCGCCGAAGCCCTGGCCGCCATACTCTGACAGCACATCCTCCGCCGTCCGATCCGTCAGTGCCGCGAAGATGCCGACGAGGTTCCGCGCCTCCGCCCGCTCCGCCAGCCCCTCCGTGCTCTCCGGCAACGGCTCGGGATCGGTCTTGGCCTTCTTGATCTTGGCCGCGATGGCGTCCGCGTCGTCCGTCAGGTTGATGCGGGACATGTCCGAGGGGTCGGACTTCGACATCTTCTTCGTCCCGTCCCTCAGCGACATGACGCGCGGCGCCGGCCCGCCGATCAGCGGCTCGGGCAGGGGAAAGAAGTCCTCCGCGTCGTAGTCCAGGTTGAACTTCGTCGCGATATCGCGCGCAAGCTCCAGATGCTGCTTCTGATCCTCGCCCACCGGCACATGCGTCGCCTTGTAGGCGAGGATGTCGGCCGCCATCAGCGCCGGGTACATATAGAGCCCACCCGACGCCTTCTCACGATCCTTGCCCGCCTTGTCCTTGAACTGCGTCATACGGTTCAGCCAGCCGAGCCGCACCACGCAGGAAAGCACCCAGCCGAGCTGCGCATGCGCCGGGCAGCCGGACTGGTGAAAGAGGATCGAGCGTTTCGGGTCCAGACCGCAGGCGATGTAGGTCGCCGCCAGTTCCCGCGTCGCACGCCGCAGCGCCTCGGGCTCCTGCCAGGTGGTGATCGCGTGGAGGTCCACGATGCAGTAGATCGTCTCCATCTCGCTGTCCTGAAGCTCGACGAAGCGCTTCACCGCACCGAGATAGTTGCCGAGCGTGAGCTGCCCCGAGGGTTGGACGCCCGAGAAGACACGGGGCGTGTGGCGCCCGGCGGCTGCACTGTCGGCTGAGGCAGGCGCCGGCATGGCGGCGGTCTCGTTCATCGTCGGTCCTCCTGGCCGCGGGCGATGGCGCGGTTGCCCCTCATGCCCGCGAGATCCGGCTTTTGCGGCGTCGGGGGCGCGCCCGTCAAGCGCCTGGCCGATGCTGCAGCAGGGATGCCATCCGACCCCTGGTATGGGCGCAGTCCGTCGCGGCTGGCGAGACTGGCGGCAGCGCCCGGAACACCATAGGTACGCACGATGCGAATGCCGCTGAACCGCACCTCCCCCGGGAGCCCGCCCAGCAACGTGCCCGTCCATCGCGGGCTGTGGGTAATGGTCATCGTCTGGGTGCTCATCGAGCTTGCGCTGCAGGGCGGCGATGCCGGTATCCTGCCGGGGATGTTCTCGCGCTGGGTGATCTATAGCGGCTTTGCGTTCGAGGATGTGGTCTTCGAGCAGGCGTTGCGGGGCGACGGCGTGCAACCGAAGCTCATTTGGTCGCTGGTGACCCATGCGCTCCTGCATGGCGGCTGGCTGCATCTTGCGCTCAACGCTGCCGCTTTCCTCGGTCTCGGGCACGGGCTCAGCCGGGATGCGGGCTTCGGCGCGGTTCTTGCGATCTTCGTCGTCACCGCTGCGGCAGGTGCTGTCACCTTTGGCCTGACGGAGGAGAGCCGCGCGCCGCTCGTCGGCGCGTCGGGCGCGGTGTTCGGCATGCTGGGCGTGCTCACCTGCTGGCAGGAACGCTGGCTGGCGCAACAGGGCGCGTCGCGGGACGCGATCTGGGCAAGGGTCGCCGGCGTGATCGCGATCAACCTGCTGATGGCGGTCGGCTTCGGAGGATGGCAGATCGCCTGGCAAGCGCATCTCGGCGGCTTCGCGGCCGGGTGGCTGATGGGTTACGTCTTCCCACCAGTCCAGCATGCGCGCCGCGCGCGCGCCCGCTTTCTCTGACGCAAGAGTGGCAATGCAGCTCCCGTTCTTCTCCGGTTCACACCTCCGCCCATAACCTGACGCGGGCGGGGGAGGGCGCGAGAGGCTCAGCCGCGGCGGAGCGCACCCTTGAAATCGGCAAGGGTAAAGGCGCGGAGAGCGAGCCCTGCCACGCCATACGCCCCGAGCCCGAGTGCAACGGTAGCGCCCAGCACAAGCGCCCTCTCGAACGCGGGAAGCCCAGCGCCTAGGCTCGCCGCACCAGCGACGCAGAGTGCCATCGCCACGGTCGCAGCCAGAATGCGCGGCAGCCGGTGTGCGAGCCGCGCATCGACGGTGAGGTCGGGATCGGCCTGTCGTGCCCCGCGCCATAGGAGGACGAAGTTCAACCAGGCCGCAAGCGTCGCGCCCAACGGTGCCGCCAACCAGCCGATCACCGGCGCCCCGGCAACCGCCACGACCAAATTTGCGAGCATCGACCAAGCTGCGAAGCGGAGCGGCGCGCGCGTATCCTCGCGGGCAAAGAACGCCGGTTGCAGGACCTTCTGCAGCACGAATGCAGGTAGCCCGAGCGCATAGATCGACAATGCCGTCTCCGTCGCTGCCGCGTCCGCCGGCCCGAAGGCACCGCGCTCGAACAGCACCGCTACCACAAGCCCCGGCATGACCAGCAGCGCAGCGGTCGCCGGCAGGGTAAGGGTCAGCGCGAACTCCGCCGCACGGTTCAGCGCAGCCTCGCTAGCAGCCCGGTCGCCACGGCGCACATGCCGCGCGAGGGCAGGAAGCAGCACCACACCAATCGCGACCCCGATCACGCCGAGCGGCAGCTGATAGACCCGGTCCGCGTACCAAAGCCAACCGACCGCGCCCTCGAAATAGCTCGCGACCTGCCGGCCGATCACAAGGTTCACCTGCGCCACTCCACCGGCCAGCGCCGCGGGTGCCGCGATGATCGCGAGCCGCCGCATCTCCGGCGTGAAGTGGGGCAGGCGAAGCCTGAGCAGCAGCCCCGCCTTCGAGAGCGCGCGCCAGACGAACGCGGCCTGGAGGATCCCCGCCAGCAGGACACCCCAACTCAGCATCGCGCCGACATGGGCATCCCCATCGAGGTCACCGACGGCGTCAGGAAGGCCGAGCCAATCCGCCGCGATCCCGGTCTGCGCCAACAGCACCGTCGGGATCAGCACCACGTTCAACAGCACCGGCGCCGCCGCGGCAGCCCAGAAGCGGTCGAGCGCATTGAGACAGCCCGACAGGAGCGCCGCGAGCGAGATCAGCAGGACATAGGGAAAGACGATGCGCCCCATCGCCACCGCAAGCGCGTTCCGCTCCGCATCGAGCCCGCTCGCAAGGCCCCAGACAAGCCATGGCATCGCAAGCTGCGCCGCGATGGTGAGGACGAAAAGGATGCTCGCGAGGCAAGCCATCGCCTCCTCCGCGAACCCTCGGGCTTCCGCCAATCCACCACCCTCGACCCGCTTGGCGAACATGGGCACGAAGGCGGTGTTGAACGCACCCTCCGCAAAGAAGCGGCGAAACAGGTTGGGCAGGGTGAAGGCGACGAAGAACGCCTCCGCGACCGCCCCGGCACCCAGCACCGCGGCGATCGCTACGTCCCGTGCGAACCCCAGCACGCGGCTCGCCATCGTCCAGCCGCCCACGGTCGCGAAGGCGACGACAAGGCGTGCGGGGCCGGGCCGCACGCTCACGAGGCTCGCCTCCTGCATGCCCGCGTCCCGACGCTGCGAGAACGGCTCAACGCTGGTTGTCTGGTGGAGAGTGACAGGTCCTTCATCCGATCCTGCTTAGGCGGGCGGCGGGCCGCAGACCAGCCGGCCCTTTCGGCGTGCACCCTTCGCAACGAGCCCGAGATGTGGGCGGACGGTTTCTCGCGGCTGGGCAGAGCCAGGAAGCAAGGTCAAGCGCCGGATGTCGTGTGCGCTTCGATGCTCTCGATGAGCGCGAGCTCGATGGCTTTCTGCTTCTGCGGGTTACGGATCTTCAGACCGAAGAGATCCTTGACGTAGAAGACGTCGACCGCCCGCTCGCCATAGGTCGCGATGATGGCCGTGAAGATGTTGGCGTTGCGCTGCGCGAGCGTCCGCGTGAGCACATGCACGAGGCCAAGGCGGTCGCGGGCATTGACCTCGATGACGGTGTAGAGATCCGATGCTTCGTTATCGAAGACCACCGTCGGCGCGACCCTGAAGCTCTGTTCACGCGGCCTCGGACGGTCCTTCTCGGCAATCGCCTCACGCACCACCAGCTCACCCTTCAGCGCCCGCTCGATACTGCGGCGGAGGCGGTGCAGCCGGCTCGCCTCGAACGGCCGCCCCTCCGCATCCTGGATCCAGAAAAGCGCACAGGCCATGCCATCAACGGTCGTGTAGCTGCGGGCATCCACGACATTCGCGGAAGAGAGCGCGAAAGCGCCCGCCATCCGGCTGAAGAGGCCCGGATGGTCGTGGAGATAGAGATAGGCCACCGTCGCATCGCGCGCCTCGTCCGGCAGGAAGCGCGTCTGGATATCCCCCGCAGGGCTGTCATCAGGCATCTCCCGGTTGAGCTCGGCGAAAGTCTGGTGCGCCTCCGGCTCAAGCCCAAGCCAGTATTGGGGGTAGTGTCGTTCGAGTTCCGCCTCCCGCTTCGCCGCAGACCAGTCCGCCAACCGCTCGGAAAGCGCGGCTTTGGCCTCCCGAATCCGCTCCGCAGTGCTGGAGACGACATCGCCGCCGGAGGTAAGGAAATTGCGCGTGTCCCAGTAGAGCTTGCGGAGCAGCTGCGCCTTCCAATTGTTCCACGTCCCTGGACCCACGCCCCGAATGTCGCACACTGTCAGGATCAGGAGGAGGCGCAGGCGCTCCGGGCTCTGCACCTCGCGCGCAAAGGCCTGGATCGTGCCGGGGTCGGCGATATCCCGCTTCTGCGCGACGTCCGACATCAGTAGGTGATGGCGCACGAGCCAGACCACCAGCTCCGTCTCGCTCTCGCTGAGCCCGAGCCTCGGGCACACCTCCGCTGCGATCTCCGCGCCCAGTTCCGAGTGGTCGCGGTTCTGACCCTTGCCGATGTCATGCAACAGCAGCGCGACGTAGAGCACCCGGCGATTGATCCCCTGCCGCGCGATCTCGGTCGCGACCGGATGATCCTCATCCACCTCGCCCCGCTCGATCCGGGCGAGGATGCGCAGCGTCTCCAACGTGTGCTCGTCCACCGTGTAGTGGTGGTACATGTTGAACTGCATCATCGCCGTGACGCGCCCGAACTCCGGCAAGAAGCGCGCGAGGACACCGGTTTCGCTGAGAAGCCGGAGCAGCCACTCCCCGTTCTTCTTGTCGGTCAGCAGTTCGAGGAAGAGCGCGTTGGCGCGCGGGTCGGCGCGCAGGTCATCGTCGATCAGGTCAAGCGCGCGCGTCACCGCCCGGGTGGCCTCAGGGTGAATGCGGGCATCGGTCCGCGCCGCCTCCCGGAAGAGCGCGAGGATCGCCAGCGGATCGCGCTCGAACGTATCAGGTTCCGACAGCGCGAGCCGCCCGTCGCGAACGGTGAACACCCCGTCGCCGCCAGAGCCCGGACCCCGTAGGGAGAGCGCCGAGAGGAGTTGCGAGAGACGCGGCATCGGCTTGGCGTGCTGTGCCTCGAGTGCTGCGGAGAAGATGCGTGTGAGGTCGCCGACGTTCTTTGCATGCTGGAAGTAGTTGTGCATGAAGCGCTCGACGGCCATGCGCCCGCCGGCATCCTTGTATCCCATCCGCGCGGCGATCTCGACTTGCCGGTCGAAGCTCAGAACTTCGGTCGCCCGGCCCGCGAGATCATGGAGGTGGCAACGCGTGGCCCAGAGAAACTTCGCCGCCTGGGCGAAGCGCGCAACCTCATCATGCTCGAACACACCGCGCTCGACCAAGTCCCAGGCATCGGTGGACCGGTAGAGGTAGCGTGAGATCCAGTGCAGGGTCTGCAGGTCGCGCAGGCCCCCCTTGCCTTCCTTGATGTTCGGCTCGAGCAGATAGCGCGAGCCGCCATGCCGGCTGTGTCGTTTATCCCGCTCCTCGAGTTTGCCCTGCACGAACTCAGGCCCGGTGCGGAGGAAGAGCTCATCCCACAGCCGTTCCTCGAGGGTCTCCGCCGGCGCCTCGTCGCCCGCGATGAAGCGGAGTTCGAGGAGGTTCGTCCGGATCGTGAGGTCCGACGCCGCGAGCCGCAGGCATTCATCCACTGTCCGCGTCGCCTGACCTATCTTCAGCTTCAGATCCCAGAGGAGATAGAGGGTCGATTCGACAACTCCCTCGGCCCAGGCGGTCCGCTTCCATGGCGTCAGGAACAGCAGATCGACATCGGAAAAGGGCGCCATCTCGCCCCGGCCGTACCCGCCGACCGCAATGATCGAGAGCCGCTCGCCCCGCGTTCGTATCGGCGCTGGGTGCAGATGCGCCGTGGCATAATGTGCAAGGCCTGCAACGACCACATCGGTCACATGCGCATAGGCCCGGGCGACACGCAGGCCCGCATGGGGCTCCTCCAACAGGGCTTCTTGGACCCGCGCCCGGCCGGTCTCGAGGGTTTTGGCCAGGAGTTCTAGGACGGCGGCCCGCGCGTTGCTGGCCCGGCCATCGCCTTTCTCCACGGCCGCATCGACAGCCGCGATCACCTGATCCCGATCTGCGAGGGACGCCGCCGGGCGGACGAAATGCGCAATACCTGTGAAATTGCTGCGGTCCCGCGGCTCGGTGGGTCGCGTTCCCGCGTAGTGTCCGAGAGAAAGTGCTGCGCTGCCGGATGTGCTCAGCATACTTTCCCGGATCGGATCCTGCTGGCTGCTCAAAGGCGTGTCCTAATCGCGCCTCGATGAGGCGGCCTCAGCTTCCGACGTCGAACCGCCTCGGCGCCGGGTCAAGCACCACGAAGCGACCATCGCTCACCTCGAGTACCGCAAGTCCACGGTCCGTACGTCCGTCCTCGCGCAACCTAAGGGCGCCCACGGCGCCTTCAAAGCCCACGGAGCGCGTCAGCGCAGATCGCGAGAACGGATCAGCGGATCCGGCAGCGCGCCCCTCGCTTGCCAAGGTTGCGGCAATCAGACCGGCATCGTAGCCGAGGACCGCAACGAAAGGCGGGCGCTCCCCGTACCGCGTCTGGTATCGCTGGAAGAAGGCTGCCACGGCATCACTGTCGGCGCCCGCGAACCAGCCGCCAACAAGTTCTGGCGCGCGCAGCGTCTCGCCCGCCTCCCACTGTCCGATGCCGAGATAGCGGACCTCCGGCTGCGGCATGCCGTGGAAGTTGACGAAGCTTGCCGCGATCGCCAGCCCCTGACCGAAATCGGGCAACAGCACCGCCTGCGCCCCGCCAGCCTGCGCGGTCGAGACAAACAGCGGTGCCGTCCGCTCAATGTCCTGGAAGCTGCGGGGATAGACCTCTTCCGCAACGACGCTGACGCCGGTGGCGGATGCTGCGGGACCGAGGCCGCGGAGGGCCGCGGCGCCATAGGGCACATCCGGCGCATAGACCGCGACCGATCCGATCCCTTGGGCGGCGGCAAAGCTCAGGATGCGCTCGACCTCGTTCTCTGGCGCAAAGCCTGTGACCCAGACATTCCCGGCTGCGACACTTGTATCGGTTGAGAAGGAGAGGACCGGCACGCCGCCTGCCGCCGCGCCGACGGCCTGAGCGCTGCGGCCGAAGAGGGGGCCGAGGATCAGCCTCGCACCGTCCGCCATCGCGGCCTCGGCCGCCACGGTCGCGCCGTCCGGCGTCCCCTTTGTGTCGTAGCTGCGCAAGCGGAGTGCTGCGCCATCCGGCCCTGAAATGGCAAGTTCCGCAGCCTTCAGGATCGCGGCCGCACTTCGCGCTGCCCGTTGATCCGACGCGCCGAGGGGCAACAGGATCGCGACCTGGGCCGGACCTGCTCCGGGCCGCGCCGTAGAGGCACCTGCAGCCTCGGCCGACCCTGCGGCCTCCGCAGCCGTGCCATCGCCGCTGACGCCCGGCGTTCGCGGCCCCGCCGTGCATGCCGCCAAACCAGCCGCGAGCGTCACAACGAGGCAACGCCGGAGGATCGCATCCATCGACGAGGCCACACCGTTGGTTGGGCGAGCCGACCGCAACGCAGTCGAGCCCCGATGAGCGCGTGCTTCAACCGTGATCATGTGGTGCAGCTCCTCTGCCGCCCTGCCCCCAGAGCTACCCTGCCTGCCAGCCCTGGCATGGCTGCCGACCGCGCGTCTCGTCCCCAAACCCTGCAACGGTGATCGGAAATCATGGATGAACGTCGCATCGGATCGGTTAAATGTAAACGGAAGGGTGCGGCGACATCGCGTTCGGCTGCTCGGCAGGCGGCGACCCTGCCGGGCCTTGTCTCATCAAAGGTGGGCGGAGGATTGTATGAAGCGCTCACAGCGACGCGCGGCCGGAACAGAGTTGGCCTCCAGCGATCCCACTAAGCGTCTCGAGCCAGGCCTTTACCTGATTGCGACGCCCATCGGGAACGCCCGAGACATCACGCTCCGCGCACTCGACGTGCTGGGCGCATGCGATGCCATTGCGGCGGAGGACACGCGCGTCACGCGACGGCTGCTCGAGCTCCATGGCATCCCGCTTGGGCAGCGTCCTATCCTGCCTTATCATGACCGGAACGGAGTAGAGATCCGCCCGCGCATCGCAGCGTGGCTCGAGGAGGGGCTGTCCGTGGCCTATTGTACCGATGCCGGCACACCACTTGTTGCGGATCCCGGCTACCGGCTCGTGCGCCTTGCCGCGGAGGGCGGATATCCGGTGACGACGCTGCCCGGCCCCTCCGCAACGCTGGCGGCACTCAGTCTCTCGGGCTTGCCGACGGACAGATTTCTGTTCGCGGGCTTCCTCCCACCGAAGGCGGCCCAAAGAGCGCGGGCTCTGTCCGAGCTTTCCACGACTCCGGCCACGCTGGTCTTCTTCGAGAGCCCGCACCGAGTGGTCGAAAGCGTAGCCGCAATGGCCGATGTGCTCGGACCCGACCGGCCCGCTGCGCTCGCCCGCGAGTTGACCAAACGCTTCGAGGAGGTGCGGCGCAAACCGCTCGGTGAGATGGCAACCACGCTTCGCGAGGACGGACCGCCACGCGGCGAGATCGTGATCGTCATCGGGCAACGGCCGCACGGTAGCGCACCGTCAGAGGCCACGATCGACGAAGCGCTGCGCAACGCCTTGGCCGAGATGAGCCTTAAGGATGCGGCAAACCGCGTTAGCAGCGCGCTCGGCCTGCCCCGCAAGACGGTCTACGCCAGGGCATTGGCGCTTAGCCAACAGGGCGATTAGTGGAACGTTAAGTGATCTGATCGAGAGTCATGCGCGAGAGGGAGAGCATCATGCGCGTTTCTTTGCCATCGGATCGTCGCAGGGAACGTGGCCGGCGCAACGCGCTCGCAGGCTCAATGGCCGAGGATGCGGTCGCGCGCATCTATCGCGCTGAGGGGGCGGAGGTTCTCGAGCGCCGAAGACGCATGCAGGGCGGGGAGCTCGATATCGTCGCTCGGGAGGGCGATGTGCTGGTGTTCGTCGAGGTGAAACGCCGGAAGCAAGGTCTTGATGCCGAGCCGCCCGTGAGCGCCCGGCAATGGCGGCGCTTGGAGACGGCGGCCGAAGAGTATATGCTTGACGTCGCGCAAGAGACGGGTGTCACGCCGCGCTGCCGTTTCGATTTGGCTGTGATGGCCTCGGACGGCGGGTGCGAGATGATCAGAAACGCCCGCAGCGCTGAGCAGTACTGAGGCAGCAGGAAAGATGATGAAATCGTTGATGCCCTTGGCCGCGCTGCTTGCAGCCGCGGCCCTTCAGGCTTGTGCGCCGGTGGCCGTGGTAGGCTCCGGGGCAGCGCTGACCCGCACAGTTGTCCAGGAGCGACCGACGATGGCGGCGCTCACCGACACCGAGATCGAGCTCTCGATCGCGACCCGCATGGGACAGCATTCGGGTGAGCTCTACCGGGACGTCTCCGTAGCGGTAACGGAGGGGCGCGTCGTGCTGACGGGCAGCGTTCCCCGGCGCGATGACCGGGTCGCGGCCGAGCAGATCGCCTGGGTCCCTTCAGGCGTCACGGATGTCTCCAACGAGATCACCGTGGAGGAAGACGCCGGGACGCGCAGCTATCTGCGGGATGTCGGGATCTCCAACGCCCTGCGCTACCGTCTGGTGCGTGATGGCGGGATCGCTGCGGTCAACATCTCCGTTGAGACCGTAGACGGTGTCGTGCACCTGACGGGCCTCGCCCGGTCGCCGCGGGAGATCGAACGCGCGGTCGTGCATGCGCAACGCGTCGAGGGCGTGGAACGCGTGGTGAGCCACTTGCTCCTGATCGACGATCCGCGTCGCTTCGCTGCCACCCCCGCGCGCCCACCGGTGTAGCGAGAGATGTCGAGGCGGGCGCGCGCAAGCGGCGCGCCTGTCCGATCACTCGCGACGACGCCCGCCGCCGCGTGCCAGTTTCAATCGCGGTGGTTCGGCCTTGTCTCCCGCCTGCGGCTCTGCCATGCGCGAGGCGTATTCAGAACGCAGGAGGAACGCGCGTGAGCCTCAAGGTCGCCTTCCAGATGGACGCCATCGCCGATGTAGATCCGGCGGCCGACAGCACGTTCCGATTGGCGTTGGAAGCGGCCGAGCGCGGACACCGGCTCTTCTACTATCATGCACCGGACCTCGTCTGGCAGGGCGGCCGGGTTCATGCTCGCGGCTGGCCGCTCGAGGTCCACCGCGGCACCTCGCATTTCGCGCTCGGCGATCCGGTTACGCGCGATCTGGCCGACGAAGACGTCGTCTGGCTGCGACAGGACCCGCCCTTTGATATGGGCTACATCACCAACACCCATCTGCTCGAGCGCATTCACCCCACAACACTCGTCGTCAATGACCCGTTCTGGGTGCGGAACAGCCCTGAGAAACTGATGGTCCTCGACTTCGCCGACCTCATGCCACCGACGATGATCGCCCGCAGCCTGCCCGAACTGCGCAGCTTCCGGGCCGAGCACGGCGACATCATTGTCAAACCGCTCTTCGGAAACGGTGGTGCGGGCGTCTTCCACCTTCGGCCGGAAGACTCGAACCTGGCCTCACTTCACGAAATGTTCGCCGGCATCAGCCGCGAGCCGCTGATGGCACAGGCCTACCTCCCGGCCGTTAAGGAGGGCGACAAGCGTGTCATCCTGGTCGAAGGCGAGGCGGTAGGAGCGATCAACCGGGTGCCCCAACCAGGGGAGGCGCGCTCCAATATGCATGTCGGGGGCCGGGCCGAGCCCTCAGCGCTGACCGAGCGGGACCTCGAGATCTGCGCGCGGATCGGGCCGATACTGAAGGAGCATGGGCTCATCTTCGTCGGCATTGACGTGATCGGCGGTTATCTTACCGAAATCAACGTGACCTCACCCACCGGAATTCAAGAGCTCGAGCGCTTCAGTGGCATCAATGCCGCCGCAGCGATCTGGGATGCGGTCGAGGCGCGTGTGGCCGCAACGGGCGGACCGGCAGCGAGCGGCGCCGGGGACCGCTGATGACGTCGTTTCTGGCGCGGCTGCTGCCGGGCCGCCTGCCGCTTCGCGCCATCGATCTTGTCCTCCGGGTTGCGGTGAAACGACGGCTCGCCCGCGAAAGCGACCCCCTCGCCTTTCGTCGCAACCTCGAGGCGGCGGCGCCGCTGATGCGGGATCCGAGAGGCGCGCGCTATCGGGACATCGTGCTCCGGATCGGCAGGCGAGAGATCGAGGCGGTGTGGGCGACTGCAGGTGGAGGTACGACCGACGACGCACCCGTCATCCTATATCTGCACGGAGGCGCCTATCTCGCTGGGTCGCGACGCACGCATCGCCACCTCGGCGCTGCACTCGCTGGGGACGCGGGGATGCGGGCGCTGGTCATCGACTATCGGCTGGCGCCGGAGCATAGGCTGCCCTCAGCCCTCAAGGACGCGCGTGTGGCATGGGACTGGTTGGTGGCAGAGGGCGTCCCGCCCGAACGGATTGCTCTCGCAGGCGACAGTGCCGGCGGAGGGCTGGCGCTCTCTCTGCTCGCCGATCTCACAGCGGATCGGCAGCCGCTTCCCGCCGCACTCGTCGCCTTCTCGCCCTGGGCCGATCTGCGCGGGCTGGCACAGAGCCTGACGGCGAACGCCGAAAGCGACGCGATGCTGCCCGCGGACAAGCTGGGGGAGGTCGTGGGCCATTGCCTCGGCGCCGATGGTGATCCCACGGACTGGCGGGTCTCGCCGATCCTTGCGCGTTTCGACCGACCGCCACCGGCGATGATCTTCGCGAGCATGCAGGAAATCCTGCTCGATGATGCGCTGGGTGTCGTGGAGGCGCTGAGACTGGCCGGGTCGGACCCCGTACTCGAATTGAGGGACGGCCTGCCCCACGCATGGCCGATCTTTCGCGGCTACCTGCGAGAGGCGGATGCGGCAGTGGCGCAGGCGGGGGCTTTTCTCGCGGCGACGATCAAGCATCGAGAGTGATCTCGGCGCGAGAAAGGGGTGGCGTCGCTCCCGCCCACCACCCCGCTCCGCCACCCCTTTCTCGCGCGACACAGCACACGGAGAGCCCAGCGAAGGTCAGCGTCCGTGGTGGACCATGCGGCGATGGGGAATGCCGGCATCCATGAACTCCGGCCCCTCGGCAAAGAAACTGAGGCGTTCGTAGAACGGGATCGCACTCGTCTGGCTTTCGAGCCAGATGGGTTGGTCTTCAACGCCAAGCTCCGAGAGCACCGAGCGCATCAGACGCGCACCGAGGCCCTTGCCGCGGGCGCGGCGCGAAACGGCGACGCGCTGGATCTTGGCACCTTGCCCGCCTTGGGGACCGGTTGGCTTGACGCGGAGAGTCCCCAGCGTCTCGGTGCCGCGATGCGCGATCCAATGGCGGCACGCACCATCCTCGCCGTCCTGCTCATCCGCGGCTGAGACGCCCTGCTCGGCGATGAAGACCTCGACGCGGAGAGCGAAGCAGCGGGCGAGATGCTCGGGGCACAGCGCTCGCTCGATCACGACGGGCATATCGCGCGCGGCCTTCTCTTCGACGCCCGAGACACCCTCGCGCGCAGCGAGGGCTGCAAGGGCATCGTCGAGCGACAGGTCGCAGGCCTCCAGCATGACGAGGAGGTGGTAGAGGACGTCGGCCGCCTCGCCCGCCAGCGCCTGCGGGCGAAAGGCATCGGTGCCGGCGCGCGCCGCCTCGATAATGGCCTCAACAGCCTCCTCACCAAACTTCTCGGCGGCCTTTCCTGGACCTTTCGCGAGTAGCTTGGCCGTATGGGAACTCGCCGGATCCGCACCGCGTCGCGCGTGGATCGTTGCCGCGAGACGGGCGAGGAGCACCGGGTCCACCCCGCTCACAGCCGCACCGGAATTCCGGCGGCCGCCATATGGGCCTTTGCCTCGCCGATCGAATGCTCGCCGAAGTGGAAGATGGAGGCTGCGAGCACAGCCGAGGCGTGACCCTCACGCACGCCCTCGACAAGATGGTCGAGCGTGCCGACGCCGCCCGAGGCGATCACCGGGATCTCGAGTGCGTCGGCAATGGCGCGCGTCAGGGGCAGGTTGAAGCCCGCCCGCGTGCCGTCTCGGTCCATGGAGGTCAGCAGAATCTCGCCCGCGCCGCGCCGTTCCATCTCCTTGGCGAAAGCGAGAGCGTCGATCCCGGTCTCCTTCCGGCCGCCATGGGTGAAGATCTCGAAGCCAGAGGGCGTCGCACCACTCGATTTCGCATCGATGGCAACGACGATGCACTGGCTGCCGAACTTCTCCGCTGCCGCCGTGACGAAGTCAGGATCCTTCACAGCCGCGGTATTGATGCTCACCTTGTCCGCGCCGGCGAGCAGCAGAGCGCGGATATCCTCGAGCGTCCTGACACCCCCACCAACCGTGAGCGGCATGAAGCAGCGCTCCGCCGTGCGCCGCGCCACATCAAGGATCGTGCCACGGTTCTCATGGCTCGCGGTGATGTCGAGAAAGCAGAGCTCGTCCGCCCCTGCCGCATCGTAGAGGCTGGCCTGCTCCACCGGGTCGCCCGCATCGCGCAGATCGACGAAGTTCACACCCTTGACGACGCGCCCATCGGCCACGTCGAGGCATGGGATCACACGGGTCTTCAGCATCGGGACGCTCTCCTCGCAGCCGCGGCTCCGAGTGCCGCCCCGGCGCAGTCTGCGTCAAGCCCCCGGGGAAAAGCGCGCGCCCTGTGTCGGCTGGCACACCAGGATTGTTAAGGTTTCGTTATCACCTCCAATGCGCGGCAAGGGCAGACCCGCGCATGGGGAATGATACAATGCAGCAGACGAGCGAACCGTACCGGGAAACCGGCCTTGCAAATTCTCTGGTTGCTATCGTTCTTGCCGTAGCCCTTGCGTTGTTCGGGGGGGCAATGACGATTGCGATCAGCGGGCCCGATGTGGTGATGAACGGACAAGCGACCGTCGTCTCCGACATCGAGTATGAGCGCTTTTCTTCGCGTATAGACGGTGAGGTGGCGACGACCGTCGCCGCCGAGAAGGTGGAAAACCGTCAGCGTTCATCGTTCGAGTTCTGACCTCCTTTGTGCCACCATCGTTGAGGTGGCCCGAGTGCAGGAGGAGAAGAGGGGTAATGCACACAAGGTGCTGACCCCTCGTCCGCATGGAGATCAGGCGCGCGCTGCCCGGCCGGCAGGGCGCGCGCCTTGTTCCAGAGCCACGTTCAACGAGATCAATCCGCCTCGACTGCGGCCTTCAGCAATGCAACAGCAGCGCCGATCTGCAGTCTGCCGTCGTAGAGGGCACGCCCCGAAATAACGCCGTCGAGCAGGGCGCCACTGTCCCTGAGCGCCGCCAGATCCTCGAGCGAGCTGACCCCGCCAGACGCGATCACTGGTATACTCACCGCCTGCGCAAGTGCAGCCGTCGCCTCGACATTCGGGCCCTGCATCGCGCCGTCGCGCTCGATATCCGTGTAGATGATTGCAGCGACGCCTGCGTCCTCGAAGCGCCGCGCAAGCTCGGTTGCCGTAACCTCGGATGTCTCCGCCCAGCCCTCGACGGCCACACGACCCCCGCGCGCATCGATACCCACGGCAATCCGGCCGGGATGGGTGCGCGCCGCCTCCCTGACCAGGGCCGGGTCCCGCAGCGCCACGGTGCCCAAGATTACGCGGGCGATCCCGCGAGATAGCCAGTCATCGATGGTCGCAAGGCTGCGGATCCCGCCACCGAGCTGAGCGGGGATCGAGAGGGCGCCTAGGATCGCCTCGACCGCCGCGGCATTGACCGGACGGCCCTCGAAGGCGCCGTTGAGATCGACGATGTGCAGCCACTCGCACCCCGCATCCTGAAAGGCCCGCGCCTGCGCCGCAGGATCGTCATTGAAGACGGTCGCGGCGTCCATCTCGCCCTGCAGCAGGCGCACGCAGGCACCGTCCTTCAGATCGATGGCCGGATAGAGGATCATGGACTGCCCCGCTTCACTGTCGCGCCGTCCGTCTAACGGAGCCCACTCCGGCCCGCCAGCCCAGTGGAAGCAGGGCACTTCTCTGCAACCAACCACGAAAAGTTGACGCTTGCATGCGTAAGCCTGGGCTACGCTTTCATCGAGTTTACGGTAGCGCAGGGAGGCGCAGCATGATCCGCAACCGGATAGCTACTTTCGCCGCTGGGGCCTTCGTGCTCTTCGGCGGTGTCGCACAGGCAGCGGCCGAGAAGGTCACCGTGACGGGCGAGGTGATCGACACCTGGTGCTACTACTCGGGCGTCATGGGCTGGTACGACGCAGTCGTCGGAACCGCGCATCATACCTGCGCGATGTGGTGCGCAGCGGGCGGCATCCCCGTCGGCATCCTCGCCGATGACGGGACCATCTACATGGTGATGAAGTGGGAGGGCGATCCCAACATCGCCGATGGCACGGCCATGCTGGACGTGCAGTCCCATCGCGTCACGGCGGAGGGGATGCTGCACAAGGTGGACGACATCAACTACCTCATGGTCTCCGAGGTCGTGGCGAATGAGGGCATCACGAACCTCAGCCACGAGGATTACGGGACCATTCCCGGCTTCGCCTTCCCCGACCCGAACAAGTGATGAGGCCAGCGATGAACAGGATCATGATCGCGGCCATGGCCGCACTGCTCGCCGCCCCCGCCGGCGCCCAGGATTTCAGCGAAGGGTCGGAAGCGAAGGAGTGGGGTCTCGCGCACGGTGAGAGCAAGGCGCGCTTCGAGGCTAAGGTGACCGACGCGGTCTGCGCGCTGACCGGCGACTGCCCGGAGGATTGCGGCGCGGGCCTACGCCAGATGGTGCTGCAGCGCGTGGCGGATGGAAAGACGCTGCTCGTCTTCAAGAACACCCAGCCGATCTTCTCCGGCGCGACCTACGATCTTGCCGCCTATTGCGGGCAGACGGTGGTTGTGGACGGGCTGATCGTCGGCGACCCGGAAGTGACCAAGGGTGCGGAGATCATGCAGGTCCAGACCGTGACCGTCGGCGGGGAGACCGCGAAGACGAACAAGTTCACGCAGGGCTGGGAGGGGAGGACGGAGAACCCGATCGGCGAGAAGGGCCCGTGGTTTCGCCGCGACCCGCTGATCCAGCAGCGCCTCGACACCACTGGCTATTTCGGCCTCGGCAAGGAGGTGGACCGGAAGTACGCAGAGGAGAACTTCTGATGCGGCGCGCCCTCCTCGCGCTGCTCGTGGCCGCAGCACCGTTCGCTGCGGCGGCCGAGGGCTTTCCGATCAAGATCGAGCCACGCTTCGACCTTGTCGCCCATACCGGTGAGCGGGTGAGCCATGAGAGCCTGCTGGGCACCCCGCTGGTGCTCTTCTTCGGCTATGCGGGGTGCGAGTCGATCTGTGACGTCGCACTGCCGCGCATGGCCGCGGCGGTCGACGCCTTGGGCGACGCGGGAGAGGCGGTTCAGCCGCTGATGATCACGGTCGATCCGGAGTACGACACGCCTGCTGCTTTGGCCGAGGCGATGCCCAGCTGGCATCCGCGGTTCCTGGGGCTGACCGGTTCGGAAGCCGCACTCGCCGACGCCCGCGCAGCGTTTCAGGTGGAGGTGACGGAGGTCGCGACGGATCCGCTCGGCCGCCCGATCTACGCTCATGGCGGCTTCATCTACCTGATCGATGCGATGGGATCGGTGAAGAGCGTGCTGCCGCCGATCCTCGGTCCCGACCGCATCGCGGAACTGATCGACAAGCACCTCGTCTCGGGAACGTAGTCCCGGGTTGTGAAGCGGGGCGGCACATCCGCGTGCCGCCCGGCTAGTTCGCCAGATCACTCGAGGACGGTCGGCCAGTTGCCATCGGCCGAGGCGATGAACCCGGGGATGTCCTTGTTCCACCGGTTCTGAACGTCCTGATTGTAGTTCAGGTAGAGCTTGTCATCGACGATGGCCCAGGCTTCCGGGTCGGTAGAGGCGGTGTAACCCTGAGCCACGGCCCAGGCGCAGTAGCCGCCATATTGCGGCGCGTACTTCTCCGGGTCGCCGGCGAAGAGATCGCGGTTCTCGGCGCTCGAAAAACGCCAGGTCGCACCGTTCCACTCATGCGTGAAATCAGACGAGCCTTCGACCGGCTTGCCCTCGGTGAAGTAGGCGACCGGATCGGTGCCGTCTATCGCAGTGCCGAGGAAGGACTGATAGACCGGGTCTTCGGCAGCCGTGGCAGTGATCGGAGCAAGTGCCGCGAGGCCGAGGGCAGCGGCAAAGGCGGTGCTGGCTAGAAAGCGCATGTCGTCTCCCTGAGAGGCGTTTCGGTGTGCCACGGAAATGGGTGCGTCGCGGCATCTTGCCACTCAGGTTGGTATCCAATCGCGGAGCCGTGAGGAGCCGTGACCATGCTTGCCACTTTTGCTCAACGTCTCGCTTACGGGTGAGCCATGTCAGGGCTGCCAGCCGAGGAAATTGCCGATGAGGCGGAGGCCGGTTTCCTGGCTTTTCTCCGGATGGAACTGAGTCCCGACCATGTTTGCCGAGCCGACGACCGCCGCGACCCTTTGACCGTACTCCACATGCGCCATCCAATGCTCCGGCACACTCGGCTGAAGATAATAGGAGTGCACGAAATAGGCGTGCGCGCCGGGCTCGATCCCAGTCAGCACGGGATGCTTCGGCGTGGTCACGCAAAGCTCATTCCAACCCATCTGAGGCACCTTGAGCGCCGGATCGTCGGGAACGAGCCGAACGACATCTCCGGGGATCCAGTCGAAACCCGGCGTCTCCCCATGTTCGAGGCCGCGGCTCGCCATCAGCTGCATCCCGACGCAGATGCCGAGGAATGGGTGGCCGGCGGCAACCCTTTCGGCCACGGCATCGAAGAGGCCATCGACGGCCAACAGCCCAGCCCGGCAGTCGGCGAAGGCACCCACTCCGGGCAGGACGACCCGCTCGGCGCGCATCACGACATCGGGATCGCCCGAAACCGTGACAGCCCCGCCGAGCGGCGCGCGATCGCTACCTCGTTCAGCAGCCATCCGCTCGAACGCCTTCTCCGCCGAGCGCAGATTGCCGGAGCCGTAATCGACGATGACCGTGCTCACGGGCTCACCGCCCTCCCGGCCCGGTAGTCCTCCTCGGCCCCCTCCTCCGAGCGTGCCTCGGTCACCGCGACCTCACGCCAGCCCCGGAGGCGCAGCTCGGTGCGCTCAAGCGTCGAGCCTTCGAGCAATGTCAGGAAAAGGAGCCCGACATAGACCGTCCCGAAGGCGAGCGGCACCGTAGTCGCCACCAATGCAAGGAGGGCGATCTCCAAGAGAAGCACGATCCAGCAGCCGCGCCATAGCGCCCAGAGCGGCGGGATCACGCCCAGCGGATGGCGCCCATCACCCACGATGCGCAGCTTCTCATCGAGCCCATCGCGCGCGTGGATGGTGTAGAGCACCGTCTCCATCAGAGCGCTCCCTTGGTGCTCGGCAGCGCGCCGGCCCGCCGGGGATCGGCTTCCACCGCCTCTCGTAACGCCCTCGCCACCGCCTTGAACGCAGCCTCCGCGATATGATGGCTGTTCTCGCCCGCCAGCTTCGTGACATGCAGCGTCATCCGCGCGTTCATCGCGAAGGCCGTGAAGAATTCGCGCACAAGCTCCGTATCGAAGGTGCCGATCTTGGCGGTCGGGAGCGGCAGATCCCAAACGAGGAACGGCCGGCCGGAGAGATCGAGCGCGGCGCGCACGAGCGCCTCGTCCATGGGCAGGAGGCTCGCGCCATAGCGCCGAATACCGCGCTTGTCGCCCACGGCCTCCGCCAGCGCCTGACCCAGCACGATGCCCGTATCCTCGACCGTGTGGTGGTCGTCGATATGCAGGTCGCCCTTGGCGCGGACGGTTAGGTCGATCAGGCTGTGGCGCGCGATCTGATCGAGCATATGGTCGAAGAACCCGATACCGGTCGCGCAATCGGACACACCGGCGCCATCGAGATTCACCTCGATCGTGATCGTCGTCTCAGCCGTCTCCCGGGTCACTTCAGCGCGGCGCATCGCCCCCTCCTCGAAATCGCCATCGTCCTATAGGCCTTTGAAACCGGAGGGGCCAGATACACGTATGCGCTTGGGGGAGCGTCGGCGGTGGGGCCGGCAGGGGAGACGCAGATCATGGTCGAAACGGGCGGTCGGGACGCGCGCTGGCACGGAACCACAATCGTGGGCGTGAAGAAGGGCGGGCGCGTGGCCATCGCGGGCGACGGTCAGGTCAGTCTTGGCCAGACGGTGATCAAATCAACGGCGACCAAGGTGCGGCGGCTCACTCCCGGCGGGCATGACGTGGTGGCGGGCTTTGCCGGGGCCACCGCGGACGCTTTCACGCTCCTCGAGAAACTCGAAGCGAAGCTGGAAGCGGCGCCTGGTCAGCTCCTGCGCGCGGCCGTGGATCTCGCCAAGGAGTGGCGGACGGACAAGATGCTCCGCAATCTCGAGGCGATGCTGATCGTCACCGACGGGGCGACCCTCCTCGTCGTCACAGGCAACGGCGATGTGATGGAGCCCGATGGCGGGGTCGCGGCCATCGGGTCGGGCGGCATGTATGCCCTGGCGGCCGCGCGCGCGCTGAGCGAGACCGACATGGACGCGGAGGCCATCGCCCGCCGCGCGCTCGATATCGCAGCGGAGATCTGCGTCTACACCAACGGCAATGCCGTGGTGGAGGTTGTCGAAGGATGACCGAGGCCACCGGGCAGAACGGCGGTCAGGTGCGCGCCGCGCCGGGGGGCGCCCTTGGCCAACTGCTCGAATGGGCGCTCCGCAAACCATTGTTCTACGGGCGGGAACTGGCGCTTGCCGACCCGGTGGGCGAGCCGCAGCGCAACAAGAAGCTCGAGGTCTTCTGGGTCAACGTCATCTTCTTCGGCTGGATCGGCTATGCCGCGATGACCTTCGCCATCGCAGGGATCGATGTCGGGCGGACGACGACGCCGATCCCCTTCATGATTGCCGCCGGCATCGTGACCTGGATCATGGCCGAGTGGCTCGTGCGGCGGCGGGGTATGATTTGGCCCGGCTCGATGCTGGGGCTTCTGGGTCCGGCATCGTTTGCACTCGCCCTGTCGCTCTCGACGCCAACGCTGCGCGGCTTGCCGGGGCTCGAATTCATCACGGTGATCTACTCGGCGACGACCATCGGCATGATGATCTATGCCTACCGCTTCAGGCTGGCCGGGCTGATCTCGCCGATCGTGACCTTCTCCGTCATCTCGCTCTTTCTGTTCTTCAAGGGCTCGAAAGCGGAGAACTGGGGGCAGATCGAGGGGTTCAGTCCGCGAGGTTTCCTTGCCGCGTTCATCGACCAACCCTGGAGCATGGCGTTCTTCGGCACGCTGGCGCTGTTGGGCATGATCAAGGCACGATGGCTGGACCTGTACAGCGACTGGTTCGGGCTGCAGGCGGCGCGGCCGCTGCATGTGATAAGCACTGCGATCGTGGCGCTGATCGCGGGGCGGCTGGCGGAGATGCTGCCGAACGGGATTGACGTTGCGGTGCTGGTGTTCCTGTTCGTTGCGGGCTTCCTCTATGCGATGCGCATCGACCGGTTGCCCGTGCTGGTGGCGATCTGGCTCGCCATGGCCCGCCCGCTGGTGGTGAACGCGGTCTATCAGGCCGGCTTCGTGATGAACGTCTTCGAGCTTGCCTGGGGGATCACAGCGGTTGTCGCTTTCGGAATGGTCCTCTGGGGCTATACCCGGCAACGATACTTCGTGCCGCTCGGCTGGACGATGCAGCCGAGACACATTCAGAAGAACTGGCCTGAGCGCCAAATCTGGCCGCCGCCGAAGGATCTTTCGTCGATCTGAAGGGGCGGGAAGCAGTATTCGCGCCCGCGCCCACCCACGTCAGTTTACGCCGCAGAGAGTGAACAATGGGCGAACATAGGCTGCGTGGCCCGCTCCGCCTCTCTACGTGATCATGGGCTGGCAACCGCGCCATCGCGCATCGCAGCAGGACTGGCGCCTATGCGGCGGGTGGACTATCTGCGCGGAACCCGGACGGAGGATCCAATGACTGAGCTCACCCCGCGCGAGATCGTCTCCGAGCTCGACCGCTTCATCATTGGCCAGCGGGCGGCGAAGCGCGCGGTCGCCATCGCGCTCCGCAATCGCTGGCGGCGCCAGCAGCTCGATCCAGGCATGCGCGAGGAAGTGAGCCCCAAGAACATCCTGATGATCGGGCCGACGGGCGTCGGCAAGACAGAGATTTCGCGGCGGCTGGCCAAGCTTGCAAATGCACCGTTCCTGAAGGTGGAGGCGACGAAATTCACCGAGGTTGGCTATGTCGGCCGGGACGTGGAGCAGATCGTGCGCGATCTGGTCGAGGCGGCGATCGTCATGGCGCGGGAGGCGAAGCGGGCTGAGCTTCGCGCCACGGCGCACCAGGCGGCCGAGGACCGGGTGCTGACCGCTCTGGTCGGTGAGCAGGCCTCCGAGACGACGCGCAATTCCTTTCGCCAAAAGCTGCGGGACAACAAGCTCGATGACACAGTGATCGAGCTTGAGGTCGCAGACAGCTCGAACCCGATGCAGATGCTGGAGATCCCCGGGATGCCGCAGGGGGGCATGGCCAATCTGGGCGATATCTTCGGCAAGGCGTTCTCCGGCCGGACGAAGCGACGGCGGATGACGGTGCTCGAGAGCTACGATGTGCTGATCGCCGAAGAAGCGGACAAGATGATCGACCAGGAACAGATCACGCGCGATGCCATCAAGCTTGTTGAGCAGAACGGGATCGTCTTCGTCGATGAGATCGACAAGGTCGCAACCTCCGCTTCGCGCCAGGGAGCAGATGTCAGCCGGGAAGGGGTTCAGCGCGACCTGCTACCCTTGATCGAGGGGACAACCGTCTCGACGAAGCACGGATCGGTGAAGACGGACCACATCCTCTTCATTGCATCGGGCGCCTTCCACATCGCCAAACCTTCGGACCTATTGCCGGAGTTGCAGGGGCGGTTGCCGATCCGGGTCGAGCTGCAGGCGCTCACGGAGGCGGATTTCCGCGCGATCCTGACCGACACGGACTTCGCGCTGACCAGGCAGTACGAGGCGCTGATGCAGGCGGAGGGTGTCGGCCTCAGCTTCGCGGATGACGGCGTGGCCGCGCTTGCGCGGATCGCGGCCGAGGTCAACGCGGAGATCGAGAACATCGGGGCCCGCCGTCTTCACACGGTCCTGGAGCGCGTCCTGGAGGAGCTGAGCTTCACCGCACCGGACCGTGCAGGCGAGACCGTCACGGTCGATGCGGGTATGGTCGAGACCCAGCTCTCCGATCTCTCGAAATCATCCGATCTGAGGCGATACGTCCTCTGAGCCTGAGCAAACGCTCTAGCGGCTCTGCTCAGACCCTACACCAGGCACAAGCAGCCACCTGCATTCCCGAAAGAGGCAGCTTGTCCCGTTTGGATATCCGCGTCACGGATCGTGAGACTGCGCCGCCTGATGAGAGCACCGCCCAAGGCACTGACCCGTTGCCGCAACCTGACGCGCGCCGATGACTGGTTTGCTCAGCTCGCGATCGCGTTCGGCGGAGAGCGGCGGTCCCAGGCTTCCTGCTCACCGGCGGTACGCGACAGGGCAGCCTCAACCGACGTGTAGAAATTGAAGACACTGGTCATCTTGGCCAGCGTGAACACCCGGTAGACTGGGCTGCGGACATTCGCGAGCACGATCTTCGCCGACCAGCCGAGGCGCTTGCGAATGCCGACAAGGGCGCCGAGACCGCTCGAATCCATAAACTCCACATGGCCGAGATCAATCACCAAGGGCTTTTCCTTGTCCTCGATCTGCAGCACGGTCTCCCGAAACTCGGTCGAGATGGCATGATCGAGCCGCGGGGCCTGTAACGTGACGACGATGCTGCCGTCCCTCTCCTCGGTCGCAACCTGCATAGTAGCCTCCAACGCGCAAATCAGATGAGGTGCGCAAGGGTGCCGCGTCTGGATGAAAGAAACGTTGTCGGCGGCGCTTAGCTCTCCCGGGCCAGCGCCATCAGGTACTGGCCGTAGCCGTTCTTCTTCAGGGTCTCGCCGAGCATCATCAGCGCCTCCGCATCTAT
This sequence comes from Pseudomonadota bacterium, assembly GCA_039815685.1. Taxonomy (GTDB): domain Bacteria; phylum Pseudomonadota; class Alphaproteobacteria; order Rhodobacterales; family Rhodobacteraceae; genus Thermohalobaculum. Next base: position 40,188 of record JBCBYV010000012.1, read on the forward strand.
CCAGCCCTGCGAGAAGGCGATCTCCTCGGGCACACCGATGCGGCGCTGCTGCACTTCCTCGGTGATCTGAACAAAGGCCGTGGCCTTGGCGAGGCTGTCATGCGTCCCAGTATCGAACCAGGTGAAACCGCGGCCGAGGCGTTCGACGAAGAGGTCTCCTCGCCCGAGATACGCGGCGTTCACATCCGTGATCTCAAGCTCGCCGCGTGGGGAGGGTGCGATACCCGCCGCGATATCGAGCACCGCATTATCGTAGATGTAGAGGCCCGTGACCGCCCAATCGGATTTAGGCGCGCTCGGCTTCTCCTCGATCGTCTCGGCTCGCCCATCGGTACTGAAACTCACGACGCCGAAGCGCTCCGGATCGCGCACTTGGTAGCCGAAGACGGTCGCGCCGCCCACGTCCTCAGTACGGGTGACGGCGGAACAGATCGCCTCCGTCAGGCCATGCCCGAAGAAGATGTTGTCGCCGAGAACTAGGGTCACGGCATCCATTCCCACGAACTCGCGCCCGATGATGAAGGCTTGCGCGAGGCCGTCGGGCTGCGGTTGTACGGCCCAGTCTATCGAGATCCCCCACTGGCTCCCGTCGCCCAGGAGCGCACGGAAGGCCGGCGCATCCGTCGGCGTGGTGATGATGAGCACCTCCCGGATCCCTCCCAGCATAAGCGTGGAGAGCGGGTAGTAGATCATAGGCTTGTCGTAGACCGGCAGGAGCTGCTTCGAGACGGCGCGCGTGACGGGCCATAGGCGGGAGCCCGAACCGCCAGCGAGGATGATGCCCTTCATTGCTCGACCCCTTCGCGTTCGAGCACCTCGTCCAGCATCTCCGCCAGGGCGACGCGCCAGTGGCGGAGAGCGAGCCCGTGCACCCGGGCAAGGCGCGCGCAATCGAGCACCGAGTTGGCGGGGCGCCGGGCGGGCGTCGGATACTCGGCGGTGGTGATGGCGTCCACAGTCGGGCGTCGACCGGTGTTGGGGCCGGTGCGGGGACCGGCGTGACGGCCCACATGCTCAAACGCCGCCTCCGCCAGACCGTGCCAGGACGTCGATCCGCGGCCCGCTGCGTGGAAGACGCCCCAAGCATCGCCGCCCTCCGGCACCTCCGCAAGTCTCTGCGCAAGCTTGAGGCAGCAGACGGCAAGATCACCGGCGAAGGTGGGGGAGCCGACCTGATCGGCCACGACGCGGAGTTGGTCACGGTCCCGGCCGAGCCGAAGCATGGTGCGCACGAAGTTCTTGCCCTCGACCCCATAGACCCAGGCCGTGCGGAGGGTCGCGTGGCGCGGGCATCTCGCCGCCACCGCCCGTTCGCCCGCCAGCTTGCTCTCGCCATAGACGCCGAGGGGGGCAACGGGGTCGTCCTCGGTCCAGGCGCCGTCTTTCGCGCCGTCGAACACGTAGTCCGTCGAGATGTGGATGATCGCAGCGCCCGTCTCCGTCGCCACCTCGGCCAGATGCCCCGGTGCCTCCGCATTCACGGCGAAGGCGGCGTCCCGCTCCTCCTCGGCCTTGTCCACGGCGGTGTAGGCGGCGGCATTCAGAATCACCCTGGGCTTCAGGCGCTCGACGAGTTCCCGCACCGCTCCACGGTCGGTGATGTCGAGATCGCGCCGCGCCACGGCGCTCACAGACAGCCCCATCTCCGGCGCGCGGCGCACCGTCTCCCAGCCAAGCTGGCCGGCGGCACCGGTGACGAGCAGATCGACCATCAGCCGGCCTTCGCCGCGCTACCGAGCCCCAGCCGCTGCCCGGCGTAGCGGCGCGCCCGGATCGCCTCCCAGAACACCCGGTTCTCAAGGAACCAGTCGATGGTGCGGCCGAGCCCGCTCTCGAATGTCTCCGACGGCTCCCAGCCTAGCTCAGCCCGGATCTTGGCGATGTCCATGGCGTAGCGCGCGTCATGCCCCGGACGGTCGGTCACGAACTCGATCAGGCGCTCCCGCGGTGCGCCGTCGGGCAGCCTTTCGTCGAGGCCCGCACAGATCGCGCGCACCACCTCGATGTTCTGCCGCTCCGCTTCCCCGCCGATGTTGTAGACCTCACCCACACGGCCGCGGCGGCACACCTTCCAGATTGCGCGGGCATGGTCCTCGACGAAGAGCCAGTCCCGCACATTCTCTCCGGTCCCGTAGACCGGAAGCGGCTTGCCCTCGAGCGCATTGATGATCACGAGCGGGATCAGCTTCTCGGGGAAGTGGTAGGGACCGTAATTGTTGGAGCAGTTCGTCGTGACCACCGGCAGGCCGTAGGTATTGTACCAGGCGCGGACGAGGTGGTCGGACGCTGCCTTGGATGCGGAGTAGGGTGAGTTCGGCGCGTAGGGGGTGGTCTCGGTGAACGAACCTTCTGCACCGAGCGAGCCGTAAACCTCGTCCGTGCTGACATGGTGGAAGCGGAAGGCAGCCCGGGTGCTGTCGTCCAGCTTCTGCCAGTACGCCCGCGCGGCCTCCAGCAACGTGAAGGTGCCGGTTACGTTGGTGCTGATGAAATCGTCCGGACCGTCGATCGACCGATCCACATGGCTTTCGGCCGCGAGGTGGATGATCGCGTCAGGTGCCACGTCTGCCACCAGCCGGCCCATCGCGTCACGGTCGCGGATATCGGCATGGACAAACTCGAACCTGCCCTCGACCGGCGCCAGCGTCTCCCGGCTGCCGGCATAGGTCAGCGCATCGACCACCCAGATGTCCGCGAGCCGCTCGCCCGCCAGGTACCGCACCAGGGCCGAGCCGATGAAGCCGGCGCCGCCGGTCACGATGACACGCATGCCTCAGTCCCCCTCGAAATCGAAACAAGCGGGCAGCTCGGAGAGCAGCGGCTGAACCTCGTCCTTCGTTGACAGGATCGCATCGGCCGCGCTCACCCCCCACTCGATCCCCAGCGCCGGATCGTTCCAGCGGAGGCCCTTGTCATGCTCCGGCGAGTAGAAGCCCGTCACCTTGTAGATCACCTCCGTCTCCGGCTCGAGCGTCACCAGCCCGTGCGCGAAACCCACGGGCACGAGTATCTGGTTGCCAAGCTCGGCCGAGATGATCGCGCTCACATGGCGGCCGTAGGTTGGCGAGCCGGTGCGCAGATCCACCGCAACATCGAGTATGCTGCCACGAACCACCCGCACCAGCTTGTCCTGCGCGAAGGGCGGCGTCTGAAAGTGCAGCCCGCGCACGGTTCCCCGCTCCGCCGACCGCGCATGGTTGTCCTGCACGAAGTCGAGATCGATCCCCGCCTCGGCGTATAGCTGCCGGTTCCAAGTCTCGGAAAAGAAGCCGCGTGCGTCACCGTGACGCTTCGGCGTTATGATGCGCACCGCCGGGATGGCGAGTGGCTCGACACTCAGCGACATGCGGGCTCCCTATGCGGTGCGACAAACGCGGCGAGCATTAAGGACTTGCGGCAAGTCGATCAACGCATCTTCGAGCATGGCGGTGCGGATGCCGCGAATCATCTTCTGCAATCACTGGTTGAGCGCTGCGCTCTATATTAGAATGAGGCAAAAATACGGCATCGTTAAAGGTTCATTCTGGGGCACACCCGACCCGACAGCGGCCGACAAAAATCAAATGCCCACAACGTGCGCGCGAGTAGCGCGCATGGCGCTAGGCGGTAACGCTTTCCTCGCGGTATCGTGTGATGAGAGTAAGGTAGTGAGATTGTGGTTAGTATCATGTGGAAACAAACAGCCAGTGTGTCGGCCGTCACAGCGTTCATTCTGTTGACCGTATCGGTGAATGCTCACCAGTCGGCGGTCGAGATCGACGACCTGCGAGATGCCGTCCCCCCGACCGCACTGCTGTGCGAGGAGCAGAGCGCGACGTTGCGCGACGCCGGCACCCTCTTCAGCAGCACCAGGCCCGATTTCACGGACCAGTTCGCGCTGGTTAGCGATCCCTCACAGACCTGCCTACACCCTGATGTCCAGGCCGCCGCGCATTTCGAGACCTCGGGGGGCAGCTGCTACATGTTGCGCACCATCGGGGCCGGAGAGGCGGATCGCCCGCTTTCCTGCATCGAGCGTCATAGCGGCGACCCGGCTGAGGGCGCGCCCGTTGCCTCGCTGCGCTGCTCGGGCTTCGAGATGCGCGTGAACGCCCATGTGGGCGGCGGCTTCAGCACCCATCTGCGCGCCGAAGACCAAGGCTTCACGCGCAAGGGGCTGGGCACCTGCCAGCGCTACTGACGGCTCAGCCGAAAACTCTTCAGACGTTTCCTCGCCCAGGCCGAGCCGCTAACGCGGCTCGGCCGCGTAGTCTTGGTCGGAGACGGGCTCGGCCCAGGAGATATGATTGCCGACCTCGGCATCGAACTCCTGCATCGCCAGATGCGTCATCGCATGACCGGGCGCTGCACCATGCCAGTGCCGCTCCCCTGGCGGGATCCAGATGGTGTCGCCCGGCATGATCTCCTGCACACCCTCGCCCTCCTTCTGCACGCGCCCGACGCCCGAGAGCACGTGCAAAGTCTGGCCCAGCGGATGGGTATGCCAGTTGGTCCGCGCACCCGGCATAAAGTGGACAATAACGGCGCGGATGCGCGCGGGCTCGGGCGCCTCGACGATCGGATCCTGAAAGACCTCGCCGGTGAAGTATGTCGCCGGCCCGCGCTTCGTCGGCCGCGAGCCGCTCTTGATCACGTCCATCCCTTCCTCCCGTCGTCCGCTGTTGCCCCGCCGCGACCCGGCCTCAACCGCAGCTCGGCCCCGGCAGTCCGTCTTCGCACCGCGATTGACAGCTCGCAACGCTGCACCGCACCGTAAACGGACGGTCAGTCGCGAAGGGCGGAGTTTGGGATGAGCATCAACGCGGCGATCACGCACCGGACGACCTACAATTATTCGCGCCGCATCGCCCTCGGCCCGCAGGTCATTCGCCTCCGTCCCGCCCCGCACAGCCGCACCAAGATCCTGTCCTTCAGCCAAAAGGTGAGCCCCGAGGCGCATTTCCTGAACTGGCAGCAGGATCCTTTCGGCAACTACCTCGCCCGCGCTGTCTTCCCCGAGAAGGTCGACCATTTCGAGGTCACCGTGGATCTCATCGCCGACATGGCGGCCGTGAACCCCTTCGACTTCTTCCTTGAGGAGCACGCCCAGACCTTTCCTTACGACTACGGTGCCGAGCTCAAGAAAGATCTGACCCCCTATTTCGAGCTCGACCGTGCCTATGGCCCCCGGTTCGAGGCGTTTCTTGCAAGCCTGCCACGCCAGAACGACAGCACGATCGACTGGCTCGTGGAGATCAACCAGGCCGTCTACCAGACTGTCGGCTACACCATCCGCATGGAACCGGGCGTGCAGGCGCCCGAGGAGACGCTGGAGAAGGCCCTCGGCTCCTGCAGGGACACGGGCTGGCTGCTCGTGCATCTCATGCGCCGGCTCGGTGTCGCGGCCCGCTTCGTCTCCGGCTACCTCATCCAGCTCACGCCGGACGTGAAGTCGGTGGACGGGCCGAGCGGGCCGGAAGCGGACTTCACCGATCTCCATGCCTGGTGCGAGGTCTATGTGCCCGGCGCTGGCTGGATCGGCCTCGACCCGACCTCAGGGCTCTTCGCCGCGGAGGGGCACATCCCGCTCGCCGCCACGCCGGCCCCGGCTTCCGCCGCCCCCATCACTGGTGGCCACGAGCCGGCGGAGGTCGACTTTGCGCACCACATGGAGGTGCGTCGCGTGCGGGAGGAGCCGCGCGTCACTCTGCCCTTCACAGATGCCGCATGGGCAGAGATCGATGCCGCAGGTCACGCGGTCGATGCACGCCTCGCCGCCGACGATGTGCGCCTGACTATGGGCGGCGAGCCAACCTTCGTCGCTGCCGCGGATCGGGACGCGGATGAGTGGAACACGGGCGCCGTCGGCCCGACGAAGCGCGACTACGCCGACAAGCTCATGCGCCGCCTCCGGGACGCCTTCGCCCCCCATGGCGTGCTGCATTACGGTCAAGGCAAGTGGTACCCCGGAGAACAGCTTCCCCGCTGGGCCTTCGGTCTCTATTGGCGTGTCGATGGCCTGCCGCTCTGGCAAGACCCAGCGCTGATCGCGCCCGAGACCGGCGGCACCGCCACCGTCCGCGACGCCGAGCGACTGGCCGACGCGCTCGTGGACGCCCTCGGGCTGCCCGAAGGCACCGCTGAGCCCGCCTTCGAAGACCCCGCCTTCTACATCTTCCAAGAAGGCCGCCTGCCGGTGAACCTCGACCCTGCCAAGAACAATCTCGAGGACCCGCTCGAGCGGCGCCAGATGATCCAGGCCTTCGAGCGCGGGCTCGGCAAGCCGACCTGCGTCGTCCTCCCCTGCCAGCTCGCGCAATCACAGGCAGCCGCTCAGCCAGGCCCCCGCCGGCGCTACCGTTGGGCCACCGAGAAGTGGCGCACCCGCCGCGGCCGCATGTTCCTCGCCCCAGGCGACGCACCGGGCGGCTACCGGTTACCGCTGACCTCGCTCCCATACCTGCCGGAGGGAGAATACCCGTTCCTCCATCAGATGGACCCTTTCGCGAGCCGTGCCGCACTGCCGCCGACCGAGATCCGTCGGCAGGACCGCTATGCAGACGGGTCGGGCACTGCGAAAGGCGCTGTGCCAGACACGGGGGCAGACACGGGGGCAGACACGGGTCCGGATGCTCTCCGCCTCAAACCTCCCCTGCCGAGCCCTCCGGGCGGCATCGACCTTGCCCCGGCGCCCTCCGGCGGTGTGGGGGCGCCAACAGGCTTCGACCCCATGCGCGCCATCGTGACCGAAAGCGTGCGCACCGCGATCACGGTCGAGCCCAAGAACGGCATCCTAAGCGTCTTCCTGCCACCCGTGCCCAGCGCGGACGCCTATGTGGACCTCGTCTCCGCGGTCGAGGAAGCGGCCACCGCCATCGGCCAACCCGTCCATATCGACGGCTACGCGCCACCCAGCGACTATCGGCTCAACGTCATCAAGGCGACGCCCGACCCGGGCGTGATCGAGGTCAATATCCAGCCCGCCCAGACCTGGGGCCAGCAGACCGACATCACCGAGACGCTCTACGAGGCTGCCCGCCATTGCGGGCTAGAGACCGTGAAATTTCTGCATGACGGCCGCATGGTCGGCTCGGGCGGGGGCAACCACATCGTCGTCGGCGGCATGACCCCGGCGGACAGCCCTTTCCTGCGCCGGCCTGACCTGCTCGCGTCGCTCGTCCGCTATTGGCAGGCGCATCCTTCGCTCAGCTATCTCTTCAGCGGGATCTTCATCGGCCCGACCAGCCAGGCACCGCGCCTCGACGAAGCGCGGCAGGACGTTCTCTACGAGCTGGAGATCGCGCTGGCTGAAGCTGAGAAGGCGGGTCCCAATCCACCGCCCTGGCTCGCCGATCGCATCTTCCGCGATCTGCTGACAGATCTGACGGGCAACACCCATCGTGCCGAGATCTGCATCGACAAGCTCTACTCGCCGGACGGACCCACGGGCCGCCTCGGTCTCGTCGAGTTCCGCGCCTTCGAGATGCCGCCCCATCCCCGCATGGCGATGGCGCAGTCGCTCGTCCTGCGCGCCCTCATCGCCTGGTTCTGGCGCGAGCCGCGGCGTTCGGTGCCGATCCACTGGGGCACGCGTCTGCATGACCGGTTCATGCTTCCCCACTTTGTCTGGGCCGATTTCCTGGAGGTGCTCGACGATCTTCGCCGCGGTCTCGGCATCCATTTCGACCCCGAATGGTTCCGGGCGCAGTTCGAGTTCCGCTTTCCACTCCTCGGCGACGTGAAGTATCGCGACATCACGCTGGAGCTTCGGGCAGCCGTGGAGCCTGGAATGTCCTCGGCGAGACCGGAGCCATCGGCGGCACCGCACGTTATGTCGACAGCTCTCTCGAACGCCTGCAGCTCAAGGTGACCGGTGAGCTCGGCGACCGCTTCCAGCTTGGCTGCAACGGCTACACCATCCCGCTGGCGCCGACCGAGCGGCGGGACGTCGCGGTGGCCGGGATCCGCTTCCGCGCCTGGCAGCCAGCACAGAGCCTGCATCCGACCATCGGCGTTCACGCACCCTTGACCTTCGATCTTTACGATACAGCCTCGCGGCGGTCGGTTGGCGGCTGCGTCTACCACGTGGCGCATCCCGGCGGGCGCAGCTTCGAGACGCAGCCGGTAAACGATCTTGAGGCCGAGGGGCGACGCATGGCGCGCTTCCAGGCCATGGGCCACAACCCCGGTGCCTATGAGCCGCGCACCCCGCGGATGAGCCCGGACTTTCCGCTGACACTCGACCTGCGCCGGCAGGGCTGAGCGTCACGACGCTGCCGCGAGATCGCCGCCTTCGCGCGCGATGAGATGCACCTTCGCCGGGACGCTCCCGGTTGTTGGGAGATTAACTGCCATGGTCCTTTCGGGCCCCATTGCCGCCGCCGAGCGCTGGCTGTCCCTCAGCCCGCGGGGTGGCGTGCATCACGAGGCGGTGGCGCCGGATGGCAGCCTGCGTCCCCATTGGCGCGGGCTCGTGGGGTGGATGGAAGCCGCAGGGCCCGAGGGGCTGGCGGCGGCCGCCAGGGAGCTGGAACGGGCGCGCGCCGAGTCCGGCATCGCCTTCTCCCTCGACCCGGGCGCCAGCACGACGGCGGACCCCCTACCCGTGGTGCTGTCGTCGACCGACTGGCAGGCGGTCGAAGCCGGCATCATCCAGCGCGCGCGTCTGGCGGAGGCCGCGCTGGCCGATGTCTATGGTGCGCGGGCGCAGGGTCACGGATGCCTGCTTGCAGAGGGCATCCTGCCCCCAGGCCTCCTTTACGGAACGCAGGCCTTCGCCGCCCATTGCTCCGGGTGGGAGACGCCGCCTGCCCGCTACACCTATGTCTACGAGGCCGACATCGCCCGCACCGCGGCGGGGGACTGGGTTGTGCTCGCCGACCGACTAGACGCGCCGCTGGGGGATGGCTGGCAAATCGCGAACCGCATCGCCACGAGCCAGAGCTTCGCCGAGCCGTTCCTCGATCTTGGCGTGCGCCGTGTCGCGTCTCACTATGCGCGCTTCCAGGAACTGCTCGACAGCCTGACCGGGTGGGAGGGTCGTCTGGCACTGCTCACAGGCGGGGAGCAGGACCCCCGCTTCTTCTCGCACGCCTATCTGGCGCGCTACCTCAACGCAGCGCTTGTCGAGCCCGGGGACGTGACGGTTCGGGAGGGGGCTGCCTTCGTGAAGACCCTCGACGGGCTGAAGAAGATCGACGTCATGCTCCGTGGCGTGCCGGACCTTGCGGTGGATGCACTGCACCGCCAGCGCACGGCGGCCCCGGGTGCCCCTGCGCTGAGCCTCGCCGTACGCTCCGGCGCCCTCACCCTAGGCAACGCCGCCGGCTCTTCCGTTCTCGCCCACCGCGCCCTCGCGCCCTTCGCCGACGCCATCGCCGCCCGCCTTCTGGATGAGGATCTCACGATCTCGGACGCGCCCTGCCTCTGGCTCGGCGACCCGGCAGCGCAGGAGGAACTGCGCGCAGCCCGCCTGGGCGAAGGGCCCGATGCCTGGTCCATCGACCCACTCACCCGTCGCCGGCGCAAGGACGATCCCCCGTCGCCGACTGATAGGGATGCGCTCGATGCCCTGCTCGAGCAGAGCGCGGAGGCTCACGTCGCCCAGTCCATTCCGCCGCTCGCCGAGACCCCGGTGATGCGCGATGGGCGGGTCGAAGCCGCACCCTGGATGATGCGCGTCTTCGCCTGCTGGACCGGGGAAGAGTGGTCGGTCGCGCCCTCCGGCGTGGCGGCGGAGATCGCGCCCGGCGGCCCCATTCCGGCCCTCGGCTTCGGCAAGGATGTCTGGGTGCTTGCGAATGCCGACGATCAGCCGTCCGAGCCGTCGCGCAGCCTGCTCGCCGACCGCCTTGCTACAGGCCACCTACGCCGCACCGGCCGGGACCTCCTCTCCCGCGTCGCGGATGAGGTGTTCTGGCTTGGCCGCAATACCGAACGCGCGGAGGCCACCCTCCGCCTCCTCAGCGTCTGCCTTCGCCGCTACCTCTCAGGCAACCGGATCGACGCCGACCCCGAGCTTCTCCTCCGCATCGTCAGCACGCATGCAACGGAGCGGCCGGACCTCACCCCGCCGCAGGCGTTTCGCGACGCGGTCCGCAGGCTCGTCAACGCTGCGGGTGAGCCCTTCGGCCTGCCGGCCACGCTCTCGGCCCTCCGCTCCGGTGCCGTTCGCGCCCGCATGTCGATCTCGGAAGAGGGTTGGCGCTATATCGACCGTCTCTCCTCGGATCCTCGTTGGCGCGAGGGTCTCGATCTCCGCCATTCGGCCGAGCTTCTGCGGCTAATCGAGGATGCTATCCGTAACCTCGCCGCCTTCTCCGGCGCCGCGCAGGAGAACCTCACCCGCAACTACGCCTGGCGCTTCCTCGAGATCGGCCGGCGGATCGAGCGGGGCATGGAGGTCGCGCGCGTCGCCGAGCGCCTGACCGGCGAGGAGACCGCCAACGAAGAGTCGACCCTCCGCGCCTGGCTGGTGATCTCGGATTCGAGCTCGGCCTACCGCAACCGCTACATGATGATGCCGCGCGCGGCCGCGGTATTGGATCTGCTGGTTCTGGACGAGGCCAATCCTCGCGCCCTCGCCTTCCAGCTCACGCGTCTCGAAGCGGTCCTCGCCGAGCTACCCAAGGACGGCCCCTACCGCCGGCCGGAGCATCGCAGCGCCCTCGCGCTTCTCACGGAGCTTCGCCTCCTCGACGCGGACACGATGGCGCAGACGGACGAGGACAAGGTGCGCCGTACCCTCGCCGACCTGATGGCGCGCTGCCGCCGGGACCTGTCTGAGATCTCGGACCTCCTCGGCCGCGGCTTCTTCGCCCATTCCGAGGTGCCAGTCGCCCTCCAGCACAGCGGCAGAGCCGAGGGCAACGACCAAATGCGGCCGGAGGCCGGCTGATGCTCTACGAGGTGTGCCACAAGACCACCTACAGCTATGCGCGCAGCGCTGCCTTCTCCCAGCACCTCCTCCGCCTCACCCCGCGCGAGACGGACGAGCAACGGGTTCACGACACGCGCATCGAGATCGAGCCGCGGACCGAGGCTCTGACGGCAGAGACGGACATGTTCGGCAACCGCGCCCATGTCGCCACCGTCTCCCGTCCGCACGAGGCGCTGACGATCACCGCGACCAGCCGCGTCGAGCGACAGGCGCCGTCACAGTTCATCTTCGAAGCGGGCGTCCCGTGGGAGCAGGTGTGCGACCAGGCCCTCGGCCGCGGAAACGCTCCACCTGTGCCCGGTGCGGCGCCCTTCGCCTTCCCAAGCGCGATGACCACGGCGGATGCCGCGATCCGCGCCTATGCCGCCGAGAGCCTCGCCCCTGGCCGCCCTCTGCTCGCCGCCGCGATGGAGCTCACGACGCGTATCCACAACGACTTCGAATACGTGCCCGGTGCGACGGCGGCAGACACCCTGCCGGCCGACAGTTTTGGGGCGAAGCGCGGCGTCTGCCAGGACTATGCGCATGTGATGCTCGCAGCCCTCCGCGCCTTCCGCCTCCCCGCCCGCTATGTCTCCGGCTATCTGCGCACGATCCCGCCGGAGGGTCAGCCGAGGCTCGAGGGCGCGGATGCGAGCCATGCCTGGCTCGCGGTCTGGGACCCCGTCTTCTCCTGGGTCGATTTCGACCCGACGAACGACATCGTGCCGGGCCTCGACCACATCACCCTTGCCTGGGGCCGAGACTTTGCGGATGTGAGCCCCGTCTCGGGCCTCGTCGTCGGCGGCGGGCCACAGACGCTCAGCGTCGGCGTCGACGTGAAGCCGCTGATCGCCGAGGCCGCGTGACCGTCCCCGCCGGCCCTGTTTCCGACGGGCGCCGCACGGGACTGCCACCGCTCCTGATCTGGGGCGCGCTCTTCGCTGTCGGCTCAGCCTGGGGCCTCAGCCAGTTCTTCTCGAAGATCGCGATGTCCGGCACGATCCAACCACTCGGCGCGGCCGCATGGCAGGCGATCGTTGGTGCGGGCGTCGCCCTGGTCGCGCTGCGCCTTGCGCGGAGACGCCTGCCGCTCACCCGCAGGCACCTGCTGTTCTACGGCCTTTGCGGCCTCCTCGGCACCGCCCTGCCAGCGACGCTCAGCTACGAGGCGATCCGCCATCTTACCGTCGGCATTGCCTCCATCCTGATCGCAACCGTCCCGATGCTGACCGTGCTCCTCGCCCTGCCACTTGGCCTCGAACGTGCGGAGGTGCCACGCCTCGTCGGTGTCGCCCTGGGCTTCGTTGCGATCCTCGTCCTCTTCGGACCCGAAGCCGCTCTTCCCGGCTGGGGTCAGATGGCCTGGATGGCGCTCATCGTGATTGCCGCCCTCTCCTACGCGACGGAGAACGTGGTGATCGCAGGCTATCAGCCCTCCGGCATCGGGCCGCTCGAGACGGGATGCGGCCTCCTCCTCGCTGCCACCTGCATGCTCCTGCCGCCAGCCTTCGCGCTCGGTGCCGTGCCGGTACCGGGCGGCGCGGGCTGGATCGAGGAGGGAGCGCTGCTGGCCTGCGCCTTTCTGAATATCGGTGCCTATCTCGGCTATGTCTGGCTCATCCGCCATGGCGGCGCAGTCTTCACCAGCCAGGTCGGCTACGTCGTCACCGGATCGGGCGTGCTGGCTGGCATGGCCTTCCTCGGCGAACGGCACGGCTGGACGGTTTGGCTTGCCCTTGCCATGCTCTTCGCTGGCATCGCTCTGGTAAGCCCCAGGCCGGTGCCGCGCGACTGAGACTGTGGCCGAAGGACCGCCCCCGATGATCAGAGCCTTCGAGCTTGTCGACGCCGACGCCAATGCAGCATCCGCTGAAGACGAAGTGACACTCACCTATGACGACCGCTACCGCCGCCGGGCAGTGCTTACGACGGCGAGAGGCGAGCAGGTGCTGATGGACCTCGCCGAGGCGCGTGAGCTGGAGGATGGTGCTGCGCTGTTGCTCGAGGACGGGCGTAGCCTGCGCATACGGGCAGCGCGCGAGCCACTGACAGCGGTGCGTGCGGCCCCTCGAACATCGCTTGCCCGCCTCGCCTGGCACATCGGCAACCGCCATACACCCTGCGCGATCGCGGTCGATCACCTGCTCATCCGGCGGGATCACGTGCTGGAGGACATGCTGACGCGCCTCGGCGCCGAACTGACCCGGGTCGAGGCACCCTTCACGCCGGAGGGGGGTGCCTATGGCCACGGCCGGACCCATGGCCATCATCACGGGGCGAGCGCCCATGACGACCCGAACGCGCACATCCCCCACCGCCATGCCTGAGGAAGCGGTCCGCGGTCCGCGGGAGGCGGCGTTGCTCCAAGCCTGGCTCTCACCGGGCTATCCGACGGGCGCCTTTGCCTACAGTCACGGCCTCGAACAGGCGATCGCCGATGGCGACATCTATGATCCGGCGAGCCTCGAGATCTGGCTGACGGGGCTCCTCGAACACGGCGGGGGCCGGACGGACGCCCTGCTCATTGCCGAGGCGTGGCGCGCGCCCGATGATGATGGGTCGATCGAGCGTTCCCGTGCCCTGGCAAGCAGTCTTGAGCGGCTCACGGAGACCGAGGCTCAGGGTCGCGCCTTCGCCGCCGTCACCGCCGCCGCCTATACGGGACCGATCGGTACCGATGCAGCGCCGCCCTACCCCGTGGCGCTCGGTCGGGCGGCGCGATGCGCCGGCATTCCGCTCGCGGCACTGCTCCCTCTCGCGCTCCAGGCCTTCGCCACGAACCTCATCAGCGCTGCCGTCCGCCTCGTGCCCCTGGGCCAGACCGATGCGCAGCGGGTCGTCCACCGCCTTCTGCCCGTCATCGCCAACGTCGCTGCAGAAGCACAGCATGCCTCAATGGAGGCAGCAGACCCCCTCGACGCTCATGGCAGCGCGTGCTTTCGTGGCGACACTGCCGCGATGCGGCATGAGACACTGCAAACGAGGCTGTTCCGCACATGACGCCCCCCGACACCGTTCCCGAAAGCGCGTCCCGACCCGAGCGCGCGCGCCCCCGTTCCCCCCACGGCCCACTCCGTGTCGGCATCGGCGGACCGGTCGGCTCCGGCAAGACAACGCTGACTGCAGCGCTCTGCAAGAGGCTCCGTGAGCACTACTCCATCGCCGCCATCACGAACGACATCTACACGCGCGAGGACGCGGAGTTCCTGATGCGCGCTCAGGCCCTGCCGCTCGAGCGCATCCGGGGGGTCGAGACCGGCGGCTGCCCGCACACGGCCATTCGCGAGGATGCATCGATCAATCTCGCCGCCATCGCGGAGCTGGTGGAGGCGTTTCCGGATCTCGAGATCGTGCTGATCGAAAGCGGCGGCGACAACCTCTCCGCGACCTTCAGCCCGGAGCTTGCGGACCTGACGATCTATGTCATCGATGTGAGCGCCGGTGACAAGATTCCGCGCAAGGGTGGCCCCGGCATCACACGCTCCGACCTGCTCGTTATCAACAAGGTCGACATCGCCGACGCGGTCGGCGCTTCGTTAACCATTATGGATGCTGATTCGCTACGGATGCGCCAAGAACGCCCCTATTATTTCACATCTTTGCGGAATGATAATGGGATTGACCAGATTATATCATTTATCTTGAAAAGTGGGGGGTTTGCTACAGTTTAAAAGGTTAACGGCTCCTTCACGTCCCAGTTTGGAACAAGTTGGCGTCCCATCAAATTTGAGCAAAAAACTATATTATTGTCAGGTGTTAGCGCCTCGAAGTTCATGTTGCAGTGCAAGCCGACTAAGCCGCTCGGGCATTATCTGCGCATTATCGGCGAAAAGAAGTCGCCGGAGTAGGCGACTCCCTGTATCCTACCGCCATCCCTCACCAGAAGGGGGTGGCGTGCGTGAGTGATGTAATGGGAGCGACTGACTAGGGACCACATGGTCAGCCGCGCTTGCGTTCCCGAGTAGCTCGAGTGCTTTGTATCCTTCCCTCACGGCGAGGACGCCCTGCCCGGCGACCTCGCCGTTTCACTATCAGCCACCGCTTAAGAGATGGTTAATGTCGGCGGCCGCCGAGGCGCGGCCGGTCATCCGAGCGCCTTGTGCGCCGGCCTTCACGCTCTAAGCCTCGCATGCGTGACACGCGCTTAATCGAAGGGCTGCGACATGGCAGGGACTGTAGCGGGCTACACGGTCAACAGCGTCGTGCTCAATGCAGCAGTTGAAGGACCGGCAGGCGCCCCCGCGCTCGTTTTCTCCAACTCGCTCGGCACGGATCTTCGCGTGTGGGATCCATTGCTGCCCCATCTGCCCACCGACTGGCGGCGCCTGAGATATGACAAGCGCGGCCATGGCCTCTCGGCGCTGCCTGACACCCCGTGGACCATCGAGGATCTCGCGGACGATCTCGACGCTCTCATGGACGCGGCGAGCATCGACAGCGCGGTGATCGTCGGCCTCTCGGTCGGCGGCTTGATCGCACAATCGCTTGCCGTCCGGCATCCGGCCCGTGTCCGCGCGCTCGTCCTCTGCGATACTGCGGCGCGCATCGGTACGGATGAGATGTGGAACGACCGCATCGCGGCGATCGAGGAAGGCGGGCTCGCCGCGCAGGCCGACGCGATCATGACGCGCTGGTTCACCGAAGGCTTCCGCGCCGATCTCGCCCGGCTGGAGCCCTGGCGAAACATGATGCTGCGAACGCCTGCCGAGGGATACCTCGCCACCTGCCGGGCGATCCGCGATGCGGACTATCGCGAAGCCGCGAGCCGCTTGGCCGTGCCCAGTTTGGCCGTCTGCGGGGAAGCAGACGGCTCTACCCCGCCGGCGCTCGTGCGACAGACCGCGGCGCTGATCCCGGGCTGCCGCTTCGAGCTCATCGCAGAAGCAGGCCACATCCCTTGCGTCGAGCAGCCGGAGGCTCTCGGCGCCCTGATCAGCGATTTCGTCTCGGCACTGTGAACGCGTGATCACGCCGCGCGCTTTCTGGAAACTTGAGCTTCGTTGCTTTTCGCTTCACCCTCTATTTGAGATGCGGTGCGGGAGACATGCGTGGCGGAGACGCCCGGACTTCCTGATTTCAAGGTCTACACGCGGGGCGAGCTAATCGCCGACGGCATCGTGCATGCGGCTGGCGTCCTGCTTGCGCTGATGGCGGTGCCGGTAATGGTGACCCTCGCGGCGGTCTGGCACGGGAGCTTCACCGTCGTTGCGGCGGCCCTTGTCTACGGGCTCTCGCTGATCGCGATGTTCGCCTTTTCCGCGAGCTACAACATGGTGCATCATCCACGTGCCAAGGCCCTCCTGAAGAAGTTCGATCATGGCGCGATCTTCGTGAAGATCGCGGGAACCTACACGCCCTTCGCTGTGCTTCTTGGCGGAGCGGATGCGGGGACGATCCTGATCGGGATCTGGACTGCGGCGCTGCTGGGCGTGGTTCTGGTGCTGACCAACCCGCGGGGACATGCCTGGATCAGCCTTGCACTCTACCTCGCCATGGGTTGGGCGGTGCTCATCGTCGGCGGCCCGATGCTCTCGGCCATGAGCACGGCGGGCCTCGTGCTGATCTCCACGGGCGGTGGGCTCTACACCTTAGGGGTCGCCTTCCATCTCTGGGATCGCCTGCCGTACCAAAACGCAATTTGGCACACGCATGTGCTGGCGGCGAGCCTCGTCTTCTACGCCGCCGTGATGGTCGAGGTCGGGCTTACAGCGCCATGAGAGGGTATTGCGCCGCTGCGCGGGATAACTGGGCGCCCCGACTTCGGGGGCTGCGCCCCCTCAGCGGCCCACCCGCCATCCTCGCGCCAGCCCAATCGATGCCGATGGCTCAACGGGGAACATCGTCGTTATCGTCGAGCAGGATCCGTGCAGCCTCCCCTTCGAGATCATCGTATTGCTGGGCGCGGAGGCTCCACAGAAAGGCTGCAAGACCGATGCCGCCGAGGAGGAGTGACGCCGGGATCAGGATGCCGAGAATGGTCATGCACCTGGGCTCCTTCTGAGCGCATTCAGGGTGACGGCGAGCGAGGAGCCCGACATGGCGAGTGCCGCAACGAGAGGCGTCACGAAACCGGACAGCGCCACGGGGACAGCGACGAAGTTATAAAGGGCGGCCATCGCAAAGTTCTGCCGCGCCCTAGCCTGTGCCGTGCGTCCAGCGTCGAGGGCCGTGACGACGGCGCCGAGCTTTTCGCCGGTGAAAACGAGGGCTGCGGCGGCCCGGCTCACATCCGCACCGGAAGCCGGAGAAATTGAGACATGGGCTGCCGCCAGGGCTGGGGCATCATTGAGCCCATCGCCGATCATGAGGACGCATGCGCCCTCCGCCGCCATCGTCTCCAGCATGGCCAGCTTCTCCGCCGGTCTGAGGGCGGCATGCCAGGTCTCGATCCCCGCATCCTCAGCGGCGGCTGCCACAGGCCCCGGCGCATCACCGGAGAGAAGCATGACACGGAGGCCACGGGTCTTGAGGGCTGCGACTGTCTCGGCGGCATCGCTACGGAGGCGGTCCTCGAAGCGGAAGGGGATCGGAGGTCGGCCGGGACGGGAGAGCCAGACGGTGCTCCGCGTCTCGTCCTCGCCGCACGCCGTTGCGGCGCCCGCCCAGCCGGCGCGACCCAGGCGGACTGACCCTTCGGGGGCTCGCCCCTCCATGCCATCGCCGGGATGCTCCCTGACGCGATCGAGTTCTGCAGGGACAACACCCTGCTCCTCGGCCACTGCTGCAAGGGCACGGGCCAAGGGGTGACGAGAGGCGGTGGCAAGGGCGGAGGCAACAGTCCAATCGTCCTCGGACGTTCCCTCAGCAGAGGCGAAGCTCGGCCTTCCCGCAGTCAGCGTTCCCGTCTTGTCGAAGACGACCGTGTCAGCCGCGGCGAGGCGTTCCAGCGCCGCGCCGTCCTTGAGGAAGATCCCCTGCCGGAAGAGGCGCCCGGAGGTCGTGGCATGCACGGCGGGCACCGCGAGACCCAGCGCACAGGGGCAGGTGATGATGAGGACAGCGGCAGCGATCATGACCGCACGATGCATGTCCCCATCGGTCCACCAGAGCCAGCCGACGAAGGCGATCATGGCCATGGCGTGGACGGACCAGGCGTATTGGCGCGCTGCCACATCGGCCCAGGCATCGAGGCGGGAACGTCCGTGCTCCGCCGCCTCCACCAGCCGGGCGATGCCGGCCAGCATCGTCGCCTCGCCCGTTGCCGTGACGCGTATCGTCAGGGGTCCGGTGAGGTTCAGCATCCCTGCATGGATCGTGTCGCCGGGGCCGGCCGCTTCGGGCACGCTTTCGCCCGTGACCATGGAACGGTCGATATCCGAACGGCCATCTTCGACCTGCCCGTCCGCCGGCACGCGCTCACCGGGCGCGATGAGGAGGCGGTCGCCGGGGCTGACGGCCTCGATCGCCACAGCCTCCCGCCGTCCATCGGCGCAAAGGCGCGTCGCAGAGCGGACGGCGAGGGTCGCGAGTTCGGCGGCGGCAGAGCGGGCACGGGCCCGGGTGCGGTGGTCGAGGTAGCGGCCGATCAGGAGAAAGAAGACGAGGCCGATGCCGGCGTCGAAATAGGCATGCTCCCCCCCGATCATGGTCTCGTAGAGCGAGACGCCAGCCGCGAGCCAGATGGCAACAGTGATGGGCACGTCCATGTTGAGGCGCCCGGCGGCAAGCGCGCGCGCAGCACCCGCATAGAACGGGCGGCCGGCAAAGGCGATGGCCGGGAGCGCGATGAGGCCCGAGATCCAGTGCAGGAGATCCCGTGTCGCCCCCTCCGCTCCGGACCAGACGGCGACGGAGAGGAGCATGACGTTCATCATCGCGAAGCCCGCGATGCCGATGCGCGCGAGCAGGGCGCGACCCGGGGCGTCGCGCTCGAGCGCGGCCATCGCCTCCGCATCATAGGGGCGCGCCTCGTGACCCAGCCCCTCGACGGCGCTGACGAGGCCTGCTGGCTCATGCGCTGCTGGATCGAAGAGGACCGTCAGGCGCTTCGCGGTGAGGTTTACCCGGGCGCTCAAGACGCCGGGCAGGGGGACGAGACCGCGCTCAAGCGTCGCGATGCAAGCGGGGCAGTGGATGGTCGGCACCAGAAGGTCGATCCGGGCACGGCCCGCAGCCTCCAAACGCACGAAGCGCGCCGCTGCGTCAGCGGTCGCCGTGCGGGCCTCCGCGAGGGAAGCGGCCGCGCCCGAAGCGCAGCAACCAGCGGGCGCCGGGGCCCCGGTGCTCGCCGTCTCGAAGGGCATCAGCCGGCGTCTCCTCGCGGCCTAGGCACCCAGAGGGGAGCGATCGCCTGCCATGGCGTCTCACCGCCTTCTATGCGTAGTGCTACGCGCCAGCTCCCATGTTCGAGCGCGATTGGCGCGGTATGCCCCGCGCCCCCGCCTGTGGCGTCCGAGCTGAGCCTAAGGGTGCGATCAGTGATGTTGCCGGCGGGACGGCCGACGACCGCTTCGATCTGAAGGCCTTTGACCAGAACCCCATCGGCATCACGAACCGTCACGCTCAAGATCTCCCCATCATAGGCAGTGCCGACTTGCCAGCCGAGCGCGGTCTGCGCTGCGGCCCGCGCGTTCCAGCCGACGCCAGCGCGGTAGGAATTATCGACCACTGTGCCCGGGAACGTGCCCGTCGCGGCGAAGAGGAGCGCCATGTTGGCCGTGATAATCACGCCGAAGGCGCAGAGTGCGATGACCAGCACGTGGCGGCCGGTAAGCTCGCCCTTCGTCCGGCGCGCAGGTTGGGTGATGTCAGCCATCGTTCTCGGGCCCCCTGAATTGGGTGTCGTAGAAGGTGCGGTCGCGCGTCTCGAGGTTCTCGACCCAGACACGCAGATCGAAGCGCTCCGGCATGCCGAACCAGGGCGGAGCAGTCAGAAAGAGTTTCAGGCGTCGCTGCTCCTGCGCGGCGATCTCGAGCTCCAGGCCGTCGAGTCCCTGCAGCGCCTGACGGACCACGTAGTCAGCGGTCACACCGACGCGGAAGACCGCGGTGCTATCGGTCATGTTCTGGATCTTGAGATCGTAGGCGTTCCGGATCTCCCCATCGGAGAGCACCGTGAACACCGGATTGCGCTCGGGCGCTACGGTCAGGCCTATCTGGTCCCGCATGAAGAGCGTGACGACCATGGCGACGCCGATGAGCGACCAGAGGGTGAAGTACAGGACCGTGCGGGTACGCACGATCTTGCCGAGCAAGAGCGCAGGGGCGGCGCCGGCTCGCTCGGCGTGCGCATCCTTGAGCGTGCAGTAGTCGATCAGCCCGCGAGGTTTGCCGATCTTCTTCATGATGTCGTCGCAGGCATCGATGCAGAGCCCGCAGGTGATGCAGCCGATCTGCTGGCCCTCCCGGATGTCGACGCCGGTGGGGCAGACATTCACGCAGGCATTGCAGTCGATACAGTCCCCGGGGCCTTTCGGCCGTTCCGCGACTGCCGCATTGCCCACTGCCAGCGCGCCCTGCAACGACGGCATGCCCGGCTGAGGGATCGCAGGCGTCGGGGTACCCATCACCGGGCCCGCGAAGGCCGATGCCTCGGCCGCCTTCTGGCGCTTGCGGTGCTTGCCCCGCGGCTCGCCACGCCAGTCCTTGTAAGTGACGATCAGCGAGTTCTCGTCGAGCATCGCGCCCTGAATACGCGGCCAGGGACACATGTAGATGCAGACCTGCTCACGCATGAACCCGCCGAGGACGAAGGTGGTGAGGGTGAGGACGCCGACGGTGGCATAGGCGACGGAAGCCGCCTGACCGGTGAAGAGATCGACGAAGAGCGTTGGCGCATCGGCGAAGTAGAAGACCCAGGCACCACCCGTGGCGATGGCGATCAGCAGCCAGATGGACCATTTCAGAGCGCGCTTTCGCACCTTCTCCCCGTCCCAGCCGCGGTTCCAGAGCCGGTACTGCGCGTTCCGGTCGCCATCCACCCAGCGCTCCACATGCTGATAGAGATCGACCCAGACGGTCTGAGGGCAGGCGTATCCGCACCAAGCGCGGCCGAAGACGGAGGTCACGAGAAAGAGGCCGAGCCCCGCCATGATCAGGAGGCCTGCGACGTAGTAGAACTCCTGTGGCCAGATCTCGATCCAGAAGAAAAAGAAGCGCCGGCCGGCAAGATCAACGAGCACGGCCTGGTCCGGCAGCTCCGGCCCCCGGTCCCAGCGCAGCCAGGGCGTGACGTAGTAGATGCCGAGGGTGACGATCAGTATGGCCCATTTGAAGCGGCGGAAGTTACCGGTGACGGCCTTTGGAAAGACCTGACGCCGGTTCTCGTAGAGCGGCATGTCCTGGGACGTGGCCATCAGCTTCGTCTCCGCGCGAGGCAACCGCCGGATACTCATGAGGAGGTCCGGATCGGTATCCTGCTTCTTCGATCCGCGATGCATCCGCGTTGATCGGGATCAAGGCTGACCCTGGTGCAGAAAACGAAGGCCCAGCGCCGCGCTTAGGTCTCGATGATGATGACCAAAAAAGTACCCGGGCGCGGCAGGGGCCGGACCCGGGCAGTTCGACAGGGAGGTCGGGGCGGTGGGCTTATTGCCCGCCGCCAAGGCTGTGTACGTAGATGGCGGCCTGCTTGATCTGCGCGTCCGTCAGTCGGCTCGTCCATCCGGGCATCACGCCCGCACGGCTATGCGTGATCGTCTCCACGATCTTCTCCTTGCTCCCGCCATAGAGCCAGATCGCGTCCGAGATGTTCGGGGCACCCAGCGCGGGCTCGCCTCGGCCCTCGTCCCCGTGACAGGCGGCGCAGTTGTCGGCGTAGATCGTCGCACCCTCCTCGGTGCTCTCCGCCCCTCCGGAGAGGCTGAGGACATGGTCGGCGACGAGATCGATCTCCGCCTTCGTCAGCATCTCCAAATCCCCGAAAGCCGGCATCTCGGAGTAGCGGGTGTCGTCGTCGCTGTCGTAGCGGATCCCGTGGCGAAGCGTGTACTCGATGTCCTCGAGCGTCCCGCCCCAGAGCCAGGCGTCGTCGCGCAGGTTTGGATAACCCGCCGCCTGCACGCCCGCGGCACCCGCTCCGTGACACTGCGAGCAGTTGTTGCGGAAGATGGCCGCACCGCCCGCCTGGCTGAACTGAGTGAGCTCCGCATCCGACGCGACCTCGTCGATGGTGAGCGCCGCGATCCTGTCGGTATAGACACTCTGTGCCGCCGCCGCCTCGGCGATCGCTTCGTGCACCTCACCACGCGTGGAGTGCCCCAGAATGCCGGCGGTCGCAGACGTCATCAGCGGCCAGGCGGGGTAGAGCACAGTATAGATCACGCCCCAGACGATCGTGCCGTAGAAGGTCCAGAGCCACCACTTCGGCAGCGGCGTGTCGAGTTCCTTGATCCCGTCCCAAGTATGGCCGGTGGTCTCGGTGCCGGTCTCGTCGTCGACCTCGCGCCCTTGCTTCTCAGGGTTGGTCATCACGCGCCTCCTTTTCGGCACCGTCATCAGTGATTGGCGCGTCCGCATGACGGAGAGGTATTGACGCGATGTCGGCATGCTTGCTGCGGCTACCCGGCCGCAGCGTGTAGAGCACGACGCCCAGGAAGAAGGTCAGCATCGCGATCAGGAACCAGCTGTCCGCAAAGGCGCGCAATATCGTGTAGGTTTCCATCGCTCCCTCCTCAGCGCAGGTTCGCCTCGGCGGTCGCCTCGTAGGTGGAAAAATCCACGAGGGTGCCGAGCATCTGCAGATACGCGATCATGGCATCAAGCTCCGTGATCTCCCGCTGGCCGTCGAAATTGCGAACGACGGCCTTCGGGTAGTTCTCGAGCAGGCTGTCCACGTAGTCGTGGTCCGGGTTCACCTGTGCGGCGAAGTGCTTGGTGGCGAGCTTGATCTGCTCATCCGTGTAGGGCACGCCGACAGCACGGTTCGCCTTCAGGTGATCGGCGATGTACTTGCCGTCGATCACCGTCTCTTCGAGCCAGGGATAGGGCGGCATCACGCTCTCGGGCACCAGCGCCTGCGGGTTGCGCATATGATCCACGTGCCAGGCATCGGAATAGCGCCCGCCCACGCGCGCGAGGTCCGGCCCCGTGCGCTTCGAGCCCCATTGGAACGGGTGGTCATACATGCTCTCGGCCGCGAGGCTGTAGTGCCCGTAGCGCTCCACCTCGTCGCGCATCGGCCGGATCATCTGGGAATGGCAGACATAACAGCCCTCCCGGATGTAGATCTGCCGACCCGCCAGCTCGAGGGGCGAGTAGGGCCGCACGCCCTCCACCTTCTCGATGGTGTTCTCGAGGTAGAAAAGCGGCGTGATCTGCACGATGCCGCCCACGGTCACGACGAGGAAGGCGAGGACGAGGAGGAGCGTCGCATGGCGCTCGATCCCGCCATGCTTCTTCAGGGCCCAGACCTGCCAGGAAGGCTTCTGCGGCGCGGCCTCGGGAGTATTGGTTTCGTTGGACATCTCTCTGCCCTCCCTTACTCGGCCGGCGCCGCGGCAGGCTGCTTGGCGGCGGGGACGTAGAGCGCATCCCCCTCCTCCCGCTCCTTGCCGCGGATCGTCTGGATCAGGTTGTAGGCCATGATGATCGCACCCGAGAGGTACAGCACCCCGCCGAAGCCGCGCACGATATACATCGGGAACTTCGCACCCACCGTGTCGGCGAAGCTGTTCACCAGGAACCCTTGGGCGTCGTACTCACGCCACATCAGGCCCTCCATGATCCCGGTCACCCACATCGAGGCCGCGTAGAGCACGATGCCGATGGTCGCGAGCCAGAAGTGCCAGTTCACGAGCTGGAGCGAGTAGAGGCGGCGCGCCCCCCATAGTCGCGGCACTAGGAAATAGAGCGCCCCGAAAGTGATCATGCCGTTCCAGCCGAGCGCGCCGGAATGCACGTGCCCGATGGTCCAGTCGGTGTAGTGGCTGAGGCTGTTGACGGCCTTGATGGACATCATCGGGCCTTCGAAGGTGCTCATGCCATAGAAGCCCAGCGAGACCACCATCATCCGGATGATCGGGTCCGTGCGCAGCTTGTCCCACGCACCGTTGAGCGTCATGAGCCCGTTGATCATGCCACCCCAGGACGGCATCCAGAGGATGATCGAGAACACCATGCCGAGGGTCGAGGCCCAGTCCGGCAGCGCGGTGTAGTGCAGGTGGTGCGGTCCCGCCCAGATGTAGAGGAATATCAGGGCCCAGAAGTGGATGATCGAGAGCTTGTAGCTATAGACTGGCCGCTCCGCCTGTTTCGGCACGAAGTAGTACATCATGCCTAGGAAGCCTGCGGTCAGAAAGAAGCCGACGGCGTTATGCCCGTACCACCACTGGGTCATCGCATCCTGCACGCCCGAGAAGAGCGAGTAGGAGGCAGAGCCCCAGATGCTGACCGGCACCGCGAGGTTGTTGACGATGTGCAGCATCGCCACGGTCACGATGAAGGATAGCAGGAACCAGTTGGCGACGTAGATGTGCGGCTCCTTCCGCTTCACCAACGTACCGAGGAAGACGATCAGGAACCCGACCCAGACGACCGTCAGCCAGAGGTCGATATGCCAGGTCGGCTCCGCGTATTCCTTCGAGGTTGAGCCGCCGAAGACGTAGGAGGTCGCCGCCAGCACGATGAAGAGCTGATAGCCCCAGACGACGAAGTAGCTAAGCGCCGGCCCGCCGAAGGCCCGCGCGCCACAGGTCCGCTGAACGATATAGAGCGAGGAGGCGAGGAGCGCCGAGCCGCCGAAGGCAAAGATCACCGCCGAGGTGTGCAGCGGCCGGAGCCGACCGAAGCTCGTATAGGAGAGCCCCCAATTGAGCTCCGGAAAGGCGAGCTGAAAGGCGATGTAAGTGCCTGCGAGGAAGCCCACGATACCCCAGAGGATCGTGGCGAGCGTCGCGACGCGGATCGGTCCATCGATATAGCCGGTGCCGTCATCGACATAGAGCGGTCGCTCGAAGGTCCGGATACGGTATAGGAAAAGGCCCCCGGCAACGAGCATGACGACGAGCGCGTTGACGAGATAAGCATCGTCCCGCGCCATATTGGCGGCGAGTGCTGCGAAGACGGTGACGACGCCGAGGAGCGTGAGTGTCACGATCCTCCCTGTCGTCCCGCCCTGCACCATCCCGGTGAGCTGGGCCATAAAAACCTCCAAGAGCGGTCGGCAGCAGCACCCGCAGCTGCCCAGTCATGAACCCGCTATGGAGGAGGAACCCGTCATCTCACCTTGATATGCGTCAACGCCCCCACCGTCACAGACGACAAGAGCATCCAAAAACCCTGAAAGCTACAAAGGAGAGGGGTGGTGGAGCCAAGGGGAGTCGAACCCCTGACCTCTTGAATGCCATTCAAGCGCTCTCCCAACTGAGCTATGGCCCCGCCGCGCAGCGGTCTATGCGAGGCGCCGGAGGAGAGCAAGGGGAAATTCCTCCGCTCTATGGACTGCGCACCTTGGCCGGACAGGGCCAGGCGGCTGAATTCCCCAACCTGAGTTCAGGCTTTCGGGGTATGAGAGCTCATGCGCAGACACCGCTGCCACAGCACCGCCTTCCGGCGCCAGACCTTCGAGGAGTACCTCCCCGGAGCCGCATTCAATGCGCTATCGAATGAGTATGACATCTGCCTTCATCCGATCCGAGTCTGGATCAAGAAGCGTGACGGCGGTGAGTTCGACGAGGAGATCGAAGCGGCCAACACGCTCCATGAGGTACAGGCGAGGATCGCGGCGCCTGAGCCGATGGTCGGCCGCCAAACCCTCGAGATCGAGTTGCTGAAGGGGGCTCGCGCCTCGAAACGGTCGCGGAGAAACGGGCTTACATCCGCGATCACAGGCCCCGTGTCCTCTTGGTCAAGCGAACGTGCGAGCCGATGGTTGTCTCGCGCTCCTGCTACTACGCAAAACCCGAGTTGATGCCCTCCGGGGTGGCGATCATTGAGGGGATTAGGGCGATCTGCCCGACGTCGCCCGCTTACGGGTTTCGTCGCGTCGATACCGAGCTGCGCCACTGCGGGTTGGTCGTGAACTCGATCAAGGTCCGGCGGATCATGCGCGAACAGGATCTGCAGCCGAAGCGCAATTACCGGTCCGTGACGACCACGGACAGCAATCACGACGGCCCCTGTCGCCGGGCCAAGGCTTCATTGGAGCCTCGGCTTTTCCGGCTCAGTCCCCAACGTCGCCAGAGACTTCGAGGTGCATGCGCCCGACCATCTCTGGGACCGTTCATCGAGACGCCATCGCTTCAAGCCCGATGAACGAAGACATCTCCTATGTGGAGCTGGCCTCCGGCTTTGCCTATCTGGCCGCGATCATGGACGCCTGGTCGCGCCGAATCGTGGGTTACGGGCTCGATCGCAAAGTCGACGCGCACCTCGTCACTGCCACGCTGCAGGCTGCGATTGCCTTCAGCAGGCTCCTGCAGGAAACGGTGTTTCATCCGAATCGAGGATCCGTCTATGTTTCCAAGCCGCACCGAAAGATCCTGAAGCGATACAGCTTCGTTAGTTCAGTGGGTCGGCGGGGCAACCCGTATGACAACGCGCAGGCGGAGAGCCTCACGAAGATGCTGAAGGTCGAGGCGATCTACGTTGCCAGCGATGAAACATTTGAGAACGTCGCCGGCCACCTTCCCCGGTTCATCAACGAGGTCTACAGCGAAACCCGCCTTCACTCGGCGCGTGGCTATCTCAGTCCCGCGCGCTGCGAGGAGATCAACGGCCCGGCCCTGGTCAATACCGCCGCCTGAGGCTGTCTAGCTCAGGGGCGCGGTTCAGCGACCTGAGCTGAACCCTGCCTGCTGCGCCTTAGTTTTCGTCGTCGTTCCCGGCCTTGCGCTCGCCGCCGAGACCATCGAGATCGTCGTCCTCTTCGTCATCGTCGTCCAGTAGCACGTCGTTGTCGTAGTCGCCGAGTTCGTCCTCTTCCTCTTCGTCCTCATCGACATCGACGTCGTCGTCACCGGCGTCGGCAGCGTCGTCGTCCTCGTCACCACTCGAACCCATCTCGAGATCCTCTTCGACGACCGTCGCCTCCTCCTCGTCATCGTCGTCGCTCTCGGCGTCGCTGTCGGCATCGGAGTCGTCGCCCTCCTCCTCGACCTCGACGAGAGGCTCAGCAGCCGCTGCCGCAGCAGCGGCTTTCGCGGGCGCCTTTGCGCGTCGCGGTTTTGGGCTGGCGACGGTCACATCTACTACCGCGTCGCAGACGGGGCAGATGATCGGGTCGCGCATCATGTCATAGAAGCGGGCCGCACAGGTCAGACAGGTGCGCTTCACGCCCCATTCGGGCTTCGGCATCAACAACCCCCGAAGATGTTCCGGAAAGAGCCGTGCGCCTGCCATATCGGAACCGGCGTGTCAAACCTCGCTTGATGGCGAGGCATCGTTTGTTGCGGTGCAAAACGCGCCATTGTGTCGTTTACTCTCCCGTCATACTGTCCGCCCCAAAGATACGAGACCTTGGGGAGTGCGCCTGTGCTGTACCACGCTTACGAGATGACCCATGCTGCAATGGGTCCGATGCGTACCGCCGCGCGTCTATCCTCTCAGATGCTCTCAAGCCCCTTCTTTCCGATGAAGGAAGCCCTGCCCGTCCGCGCGTACGCTGCGGCTTGCGAGATGTTCGTCAATGCGACGCGTCGCTATGGCAAGCCCGAATTCGGGATCGACGAGGTCGAGATCCAGGGCGAGCAGGTGCCGGTGATCGAGGACGTGGTGCTCGAGAAGCCCTTCTGCCGCCTCGTGCACTTCAAGCGCGACGCCACGCTGGCCGAGGCGCGCAACGACCCCAAGGTGCTGATGGTGGCGCCTATGTCGGGGCACTTTGCCACGCTCCTGCGCGGGACTGTGGAAGCGATGCTGCCCGAGCACGAGGTCTATGTCACCGACTGGACCGACGCGCGCGACGTGCCGATCTCGGAGGGGCGCTTCGACCTCTCGTCCTATGTCGACTATATCCGAGACTTCACACGCTTTCTGGCGGCGGATGGAGAACGCGTCTCCATTATGGGTGTCTGTCAACCCGGGGTGCCGGTGATCTGCGCGGCGGCGCTGATGTCCGAGGACAAGGAACCCGTGCGCCCCTCCTCCATCATCCTGATGGGGAGCCCGATCGACACCCGGATCAGCCCTACCGAGCCGACCCGGTTGGCTGAAGAGAAGCCGCTGAGCTGGTTCGAGAAGAACTGCATTGGTCTCGTGCCCTGGCCGAACCAGGGCTTCCTGCGCCGCGTCTATCCAGGCTTCCTGCAGCTCTCCGGGTTTATGTCCATGAACCTCGACCGGCATGTTGATGCCCATGTCGAGCAGTTCCGCAACTTGGTGCGTGGCGACGGCGACAGCGCCGCGGCCCACTCAGCGTTCTACGATGAGTACCTAGCAGTCATGGACCTGACGGCGGAATTCTATCTCGAGACCGTGGAGAAGGTCTTCCAGCGCCACGACCTGCCGAAGGGCAAGATGGTCGTCTGCGACCGGCGGGTGGATCTCACGAAGATACGCGACATCGCCGTCATGACGATCGAGGGCGAGAAGGACGACATCACCGGGCGCGGTCAGACCGAGGCGGTGCACGGCCTCCTGACCAATCTCGACGATCAGCAGAAGATGCACTGGACGCAGCCCAAGGTTGGGCATTACGGCGTGTTCAATGGTTCTCGCTTCCGCATGCACATCCAGCCTCGCATCCGTGACTTCCTGCGGGCCCACCGCCGGATGGTGCGCGGCTGATACCGGGGCTACAACGACGAACCGCGGAGTCTCCGTACCGTGAGTGTGCGTAGGCTCTTTGGTGGGCGAAAACCCCTGCCACGGTCGCTGGCGCTCTCCGATCCACATGTGTCTGTAGCGCTGAGGGTGAACGCGCATGCGAGGCGCTTCACCCTTCGCTTGGCGGAGCCGGGCGCTGGCGCGGTCCTTACGATGCCGCCGGGCGTACCGCTCGCGCATGTCGAAAAGTTCCTGCTGGAACACCGGGGCTGGCTCGCTAATGCGCTGGCTGGACAGCCGGAGGGACAACGTCCGCTTCCCGGGGCCCTGCTGCCGGTGGATGGCGCACCTGTTCCGCTGATCGCAGGCAGTCATCGCGGCGCGCCGAGGCTTCTCGATGATCGCCTGATCCTGCCCTCCGGCAAGACCCCAGGACCCGCCGTCGCTGCGTGGCTCAAGGAGCGCGCGCGCGGCCGGCTCGTGCCGGCGGTGCATCGCTATGCGGAGGCGCTCGGCCGGCAACCGGCGGCGGTCAGCCTGCGCGACACCCGTTCACGCTGGGGTTCGTGCAGCTCGACGCGGCGCATTTCCTTTTCCTGGCGGCTCGCGATGGCGCCGCTGGAAGTACAGGATTACGTGGCAGCGCACGAAGCAGCGCATCTTTGTGAGATGAACCACTCTTCGCGGTACTGGGCGCATGTCGAGCGGTTGATGCCGGACTATGCCATTCACCGCGCCTGGCTCCGCCGGGAAGGTCGCAAGCTGCATGCCTGGCAATTCAATGCCTGAGCGGTTAGCCGCATCCCGTTGGCAACACTCTCAGCGGTCACCCGACATGAAGGGCTTGAAGTCGCTATCGCCGCCTCGGCCCGTGTCATCCACGCCGCCGCCGAACAGACCACCGATGAGGCGGCCCACCACGCTGGTACCGCTGTCGGTCTCGCCTGCCCGGGTGGTCTCCACCCGCTGCGGCGTATCGATCCGCGCTACTGGCGTGCCGAGCCGTCCTTCGGGCCTTGGGAGAGGCCGCGCGGGCAGGCCCTCATGCACCCGCACCATCGCCTCGCGCCAGATCTCCGCCGGTAGCCCACCGCCGGTCACACCGGTGAGCGGTGTGTTGTCGTCGTTCCCCATCCAAACGCCCGCGACGTAGTCGGCCGTGTATCCCACGAACCATGCATCGCGGGCGTTCTGCGATGTGCCGGTCTTGCCCGCGGCTTCACGGTTCGGAAGCCTCGCCCGCCGCCCCGTGCCGCTCTCTACAACCGATATCATCATCTGGCCGAGGGTGCGTGCCACGTCGCGGTCGAGCGCGCGCGATCGCGACCGGTCGCGGCTCTCCAAAAGAGGGGTCTCATCCCCGCGCAGGCGGATCGATCTGATGCCGTGCGGTGGTGCCTTGACCCCGTCCGCCGCGATCGTCGCATAGACGCCCGTGAGTTCAACCAACGTTGTCTCCGTCGTCCCAAGGGCAATCGCAGGGCCCGGCGCCAAGCCGTCGGAGAAGCCCATATCCTGCGCCAGCGCGCGGACGCTGCCGCGCCCGGCCCGTTCGCTCACGCGCACGGCGACCGAGTTGATGCTGTCGGCAAGGGCCTCTGTCAGGGTCATCGGACCTTCGAAGCGGCGGGTGTAGTTCTCTGGCGACCAGCCATCCACGGTGACGGGGCGATCCTCGATCACGTCGCCCGGGCGCATGCCTGCGGCCAGACCTGCAGCATAGACCACGGGCTTGAAGGCGCTTCCGGGCTGGCGCAGGGCCTGGGTTGCGCGGTTGAACTGACCCACGCCTGCTTCCCGCCCCCCGACCATGGCCCGCACCGCGCCGTCGCGGGTCATCACCACGATGGCAGCCTGAGCGGTACTGCCCGTCTTCACCTTGGTCTCGAAGACCTGCGCGAGCGCCGTCTCGGCCGCGCGCTGGATCGAGGGATCGAAGGTCGTGGCGATGGTCACGTCCTCCGCCGTCTCGGAGGAGAGGAATGCGGGCGCTTGCTCCATCACCCAGTCCGCAAAGTAGCCCCCGGCTCGTGCTGCCGCGGCCTGGCTGAGCACGGCCGGGTTGGCGAGCGCCTGGACCACCTGCGCGTCCAACAGGTATCCTTGCTCTTCCATCAGCCGGATGATGACATTGGCCCGCCCCTGCGCTGCGGAGAGGTTGGCGGTCGGCGCGTAGCGCGAGGGCGCGCGGAGGAGCCCGGCCAGCATCGCCGCCTCGGAGGGTACTAAGAGCCGCGCCGATTTCCCGAAATAACGTTGGGACGCTGCCTCGAACCCATAGGTGCCAGCGCCGAGATAAACCCGGTTGAGGTAGATCGAGAGGATCTCCTCCTTCGTGTATTTGAGCTCAAGCGCGAGGGCCATCGGCACCTCTTTCAGCTTGCGCTCTAGGCTCCGTTCGGCCGTCAGGAACGTATTCTTCGCCGTCTGTTGGGTGAGGGTCGATCCGCCCTGCACCAAGCGCCCGGCACGGATATTCGCGACGGCCGCGCGGGCGATGCCGATCGGGTCGAGCCCGAAATGGTCCCAGTACCGTTTGTCCTCGGTCGCGACGATCGCGTGAACCAGATGCGGGGAGACCTCGCTCGCTCGCAGGTCGCCACCATACTGTTTACCGCGCCAGGCGAAGACGTTGCCGTTCCGGTCGAGCATCGTGACGGACCCGCCGCCACGGCCATCGAAGAGCGCGTCGCTCGTCGGAAGCGCGGTGTAGAAATAGAAGGTCGCGCCGGCCAGCACGACGCTTGTCACGAGCGCGATGCGAAAGCCGATTGCCCATACGATGCGGATTAGCCCAAGAACGGTGCCGCGGACGAGGCGGCCGATCAGCCCGGGCTCACGACGGTGCTCGCCCCGTCGTTGTGCGGCTTCACTCCGCTGCACCCGCCCGCTGCCAGGCTCGCGCCGGTCCTTCGGCGGCGCTTTGCGCTGTCGGCCTGCCATAGTCCCCGCCCGTCTGCCTCGCATTCAGAGATAAAGACGCCCGCGCTGGAGCGCTAGCCGCAACGGTGTCCCCTGCACAGAAACTCTGCATCGAGAGCGATGCTCAGGGTAGAGGCATTGCTTAATAATTCAGCAGAAGATCCCGCCGAAGGCACCGCGACCCCAAAAGAGCACCTCCTTAACTGCCGATCACCGGCGAAGTTTGATCGATGACGCGACAATCCGACTGGTCTGGCACGGGACTTGGATAGCGAGGGCCGTGTGATCGTTAAGGATCGCGGGACAGTCCGAGGAGAGCAATGAAACTCGTCATCGCCGTCATCAAGCCTTTCAAGCTTGAAGAGGTCCGCGAAGCCCTGACCGGTATCGGTGTGCAGGGTCTCATGGTCTCGGAAGTGAAAGGCTACGGCCGTCAGAGCGGCCACACCGAAATCTATCGCGGCGCCGAGTACGTCGTGAACTTCGTGCCGAAGATCAAGATCGAGATGGTCATCGCTGACGACCAGATCGAGAAGGTCGTCGAGGCGATCTCCAGCACCGCGCGTACCGGCAAGATCGGCGACGGCAAGATCTTTGTGACGAGCATCGAGCAAGCGATCCGCGTGCGCACCGACGAGCGCGACGAAGACGCGCTGTGACCTCGGACAGGCAGGGAATGACACAGACCATGACCAAGCTTTCAATCCTTACCCGCACGGCCATCTTCGCCGTGGTATCGACGGCGTTGCTGGCCGCGCCGGCCTTGGCGCAGGACGCCGATGCGAACGTCCTGCCCCGCGATGGCATCTTCATCATGAACTCGGTGCTGTTCCTAGTGGGCGGCTTCCTCGTCATGTTCATGGCCGCCGGCTTCTGCATGCTCGAGGCGGGCCTCGTCCGCTCGAAGAACGTGGCCATGCAGTGCACGAAGAACATGGCGCTCTTCTCGATCGCGGCCGTCGGCTACTACGTGATCGGCTACAACCTCATGTATCCGCTTGGAAACTGGTCCATCGGAAGCGATGAGACCGGCGGCTATCTTGGGGCATTCGGTGTCGCTGTGCTCGAAGCCGTGGGCGTTGCCCCTGATGCCGCTGACGACATCTCGTATGCGTCGACGGGCTCGGATTACTTCTTCCAGCTGATGTTCTGTGCTGCGACCGCCTCGATCGTGTCGGGTGCCGTCGCGGAGCGCATCAAGCTCTGGCCGTTCCTGATCTTCACCTTCGTCCTCACCGCGATCATCTATCCGATCCAGGCGAGCTGGAAGTGGGGCGGCGGTTTCCTCGACAGCCAATATGGCTTCCAGGATTTCGCGGGTTCGACCGTGGTGCATTCGGTGGGCGGCTGGGCCGCGCTCGCGGGCATCATCATTCTCGGCGCTCGAAAGGGTAAGTACTCGGACGGCGGCGTGAACCCGATGCCGGGCTCAAACCTGCCGCTCGCCACGCTCGGCACGTTCATTCTGTGGCTCGGCTGGTTCGGCTTCAACGGCGGCTCGCAACTTGCCATGGGTACCGTTGGCGACGTGGCCGATGTTTCGCGCATCTTCGCCAACACCAATGCGGCGGCGGCCGGCGGCGCTATCGCAGCGCTGATCCTCACGCAGGTGCTCTACGGCAAGGTCGACCTCACGATGGTGCTGAACGGTGCCCTCGCCGGCCTCGTCTCGATCACGGCAGAGCCGCTGCAGCCGTCGCTCGGCGGTGCCCACCTGATCGGTGCGGTCGGCGGTGTAATCGTGGTCTTCACCGTCCCAATGCTCGACAAGCTCAAGCTCGACGACGTCGTTGGCGCGATCCCGGTCCACCTCTTTGCAGGTATCTGGGGCACGCTCGCGGTGGTCCTTACCAACGGCGACGCCACGATTTTCGGTCAGGTCTTCTCGATCCTGGTGGTCGGCGTCTTCACCTTCGTCCTCTCGCTGGCCTTCTGGTTCATCCTGTCGATGACCATAGGCATCCGCGTGGACGAGGAGGAAGAGATGGCGGGCCTCGATAACTCCGAGCTGGGCATGGAAGCCTATCCGGAGTTTGGCAAAGGGTCGCAGTTCGTCTGATCGGTTCTTCCCGAGGGTGAGGGGCACGGCGGCCCCTCCCCAACCTCGCCCCGGCGTCCCAGCGCCGGGGTTTTTTCTTTCGAGGAGGCCGCGG
The DNA here is from genome assembly GCA_039815685.1 of Pseudomonadota bacterium. Classification (GTDB taxonomy): domain Bacteria; phylum Pseudomonadota; class Alphaproteobacteria; order Rhodobacterales; family Rhodobacteraceae; genus Thermohalobaculum. The sequence goes on from JBCBYV010000012.1 coordinate 73,806, forward strand.
TTCTCAGGCAGCCTTCTTGGTCGCCCCCCCACTCCGGCGGCGGCGGCGCGGACGGCGTGGCTTGCCGTCGTTACTGGGCTGCATCTGCGTCTTTGCCGGCCCCTGTCGCAGCCCCTTCTTGGGCTGTGGGGCCCGCTTTGCCTCGGCGGGAACGCTACCGTGGGCGGGCAGGCGCAGTTTCATGATCCGCTCGATATCACGGAGATAGTCGAGCTCGTCCGGTGCGCAGAGGGAAAGTGCGGCACCGGTGTTCCCCTTCCGCGCCGTACGGCCGATGCGGTGGACGTAACTCTCGGGCTCGTTCGGCAACTCGTAGTTGATCACGTGGCTCACCTCGTCCACATCGATACCGCGCGCCGCGATATCTGTGGCAACGAGCACGCGAATGCCGCCCGCCTTGAAGCCGCCAAGCGCGCGCTGGCGGGCCCCCTGGCTCTTGGAGCCGTGGATCGCCTCGGCCGTGATACCTGCCTTGGCCAGCTTCTCCGCAACGCGGTTTGCTCTGTGCTTGGTGCGCGTGAAGACGATGACGCGGGCGAAGGCACGGTCACGCAGAAGCTCGGTCAAAAATCCGAGCTTCTGCGTCGAGGGCATGTGATGGACTTCCTGTGTAATGCGTTCGACCGGCGTCGACTGCGGGGCGACCTCCACCCGAACAGGGTCCTGCAACAGCTCAGACGCGAGCTTCGCGACATTGTCGGGCATGGTCGCCGAGAAAAGAAGCGACTGCCGCTCCGCCGGCAGCAGCGCCGCTATCTTCCGGACATCGCGGATGAACCCCATGTCGAGCATTCGGTCTGCCTCATCGAGCACAAGATGGGTCAGACCGCCGAGGCGGAGCGTCCCCTGGTCGAGATGATCGATGAGCCGGCCGGGCGTGGCGACGACGATACCCGCCCCCTGCGCCAGAGCCTTCCTCTGCGGCCCGTAGCCGACGCCGCCGAAGATCACGGTGTGGCGGAGGCGGAGGTGCTTCGCATAGGCCGCAATCTCCTCTCCGATCTGGATCGCAAGCTCCCGCGTCGGTGCGAGGATGAGCACTCTGGGGCCCGCCGAGGCGGGCTGCCGCTTTGCGCGAGAGAGCATGTCGAGCATCGGCAGCACGAACGCACCGGTCTTGCCGGTGCCGGTCTGTGCGATGCCGAGCACATCAGCGCTGTTGAGAAGCGGCGGGATCGCCTTCGCCTGGATTGGAGTCGGACATTCGTGCCCGCGCTCGGCGAGCGCGCGCACGATGGGCTCGGCCAGGCCGAGCGCCTTAAAATCGATATTGGTCAGGATCTTGTTCCTCATAGGCCCCAGCCGGCGCGGATAGCGCTGTCGGCTTCGGGACCATGCCGGCAGCCGGGCGCGGCCGGTGCCTCTGCGTATTGCGTGATCGGGGCGGGACATGCCGCGGAAGTTCCGCAGATCGCGCCATCGCGCGCCGATGCTGGAGCGCTACATCTACGCTGCATCGCAAAAAGTCAACGCCTGCGCGGCGCACCCGACTTTCCGGAGCGCATCCGGCCCCCTAAATTGCTCCATTCGGCAGGAGGAGCGAGATGAAGGCCTTTCCTCTATTCCTCGATGTAGCGAACCGCGATGTGGTGATCGTCGGCGGTGGGGAGCAGGCTGCACAAAAGGCACGCCTCGTCGCGAAGACCGAGGCGCGGATGGTGCTGGTCGCCGCGGAGCTGGAGCCGGAGCTTGCGGATCGCGTGGACGCCGGCGCTGCACATGTGCCGTCCGTCGTGGACAATGCGACGCTGGCGTCTGCTCGTCTTGCCTTCATCGCGACCGGATGCGCGGGCGCGGACGCAGCGATTTCGACCGTCGCGAGGGATCTCGGCACCATCGTGAACGTCGTCGATCGGCCCGACCTCTGCGATGTGACGACACCGGCGATCGTGGATCGGGATCCTCTGGTGGTGGCCATCGGGACCGAAGGGGCAGCACCCGTCCTGGCGCGGCAGGTTAAGACGCGGCTTGAGGAATGGCTGGAGCCGACCCTTGGCGCCTTCACGGCCCGCGCTGGCACCCTCCGACCCGTCGTGGAGCGAACGGTGCCGAAGGAGAAGCGTCGCGCGTTCTGGGCCTGGGCCTTCAAAGGTCCGCGGCGCCTCTTCACGAGCGGCGACCGGGATGGGGCCGAACGGGCACTTCAGGCAGCGATGGCGGCTGGCACCGCACCTGGGGATGGCGAGGGCTTCGTGAGCATCGTCGGGGCGGGGCCTGGTGCGCCCGACATGCTCACGCTCCGCGCCGTCTCCCGCCTGCAAGAGGCTGACGTCATCTTCTACGACCGCCTCGTCGATCCGGCAGTGCTTGAGCTGGCGCGGCGCGATGCGGAACGCGTCTATGTCGGCAAGGCGCCTGGTGCGCATGCATGGGCGCAGACGGAGATCGACGCGGCGCTCGTCGATGCAGCGCTCGAGGGCAAGCGTGTCGTCCGACTGAAGGGCGGTGACCCGGGTATCTTCGCGCGAGCAGCGGAGGAGGTCGACGCGCTCAAGGAAGCTGGCATCGGCTGGGAGATGGTCGCGGGCGTCACCGCTGCGACCGCTGCTGCTGCAGAGACAGGTATGTTCCTGACCGAACGCGGCGCCATCCGCTCCATCACGCTCACCACCGGCCAGACCCGCGATGGTGCAACGCCGGATTGGCGCTGCCACGCAAAGCCGGGCAATGCGGTGGCCTTTTACATGGGCGTCGCAACCTCGGGACGGATCGCACAGGACCTGCTGACACAGGGCGTACCGGCGGAGACTGTCGTTGAGATCGTCGAGAATGCAAGCAGGCCGACAATGCGCCATATCTCGACGACACTCGGCGCGCTATCGGAAACCGTGGCCCGGGAAGCGGTCACCAACCCTGCAGTAATCCTCCTGCGCTGGCCGGAGCACGCTGCGACGAGCGCATCGGCGGTAACGAAGGCGGAGGCGCTCCTCCCCTAACCTGAGCCTAGACCCTCCGCGTTGGGAATTCGTGACCGCGCGAAGATGATCCGACGCTTGCTCTTGGGGGGGCGCAGAGCAGCCGAGCTCAGCCGTAGTCGCGCTCGCCGAAGATTGCTGACCCGACGCGGACGCAGGTGGCGCCAAGGGCAATTGCACGCTCAAAGTCGCCGCTCATCCCCATTGAAAGGCCGTCGACGCCGTTGCGCTTCGCGATCTTGGCCAGCAGAGCGAAATGAAGCGACGGTTCCTCATCGACGGGCGGGATGCACATCAGGCCTCTAATATCGAGGCCGAGCGCCCGGGCTTCCGCAACGAACGCATCCGCGTCGGAGGGCAGCACCCCGGCCTTCTGCTCTTCTTCTCCTGTGTTTACCTGAAGGTACACCGGCACGTTGTGACCGGTCTCGGAAAAAACGTCAGCGAGCTTCCGCGCGAGCTTCGGCCGATCCACCGACTGGATCACGTCGAAGAGCTCCACCGCCTGGCGCACCTTGTTTGTCTGGAGCGGGCCGATGAGGTGGAGCTCGAGATCGGGGTACCGCTTCCGCCATTCAGGCCATTTGCCAGCCGCCTCCTGCACACGGTTCTCGCCGAAGACACGATGTCCCTCGGCCAGCACTGCTTCGACACGCTCAAGCGGTTGAACCTTCGAGACCGCGACCAACGTGACCGATGCAGGATCCCTGCCGGCCTCTCGCGCGGCGTCAGCGAGACGCTCCTTGATCTGGTTGAGACCGCTGCCAGACGCCTGCGGCTGCTCCGCTGACTGTGTCATGCCTTCGCCGCCTCCGCCGTTTCATCGAGGAGTTCTGGATACCAGCGCTCGATTGCCGTCAGGAACCCCTTACGGAGACGGCGGATCTGCTCACCGCTCAGCTCCTCGCGCCAACTGCCAGCGCGACCCTTGGCGAAGAAGGCGGTCATATGTGGCGGGCGTTCACGGAAGCCAGACGCTTCCTCCTGCGCCTTCAGCGCACCGAATTCGGTGGCCGCCAGGGCCGCCTCGAACTGCTCATCGGAAACCGGCACCTTTAGGAAGCTCACGAGGTCACGGAATGCTGCTGCGGGATCGGCCGACATGTCCTCATAGCGCATCACGTGACGTTGCAGCCCGGGCGCGCCAACCCAGCTCTTGATGTGGTCGTCCCAGCGGCCGATCACCTCGAAGATCTGACTGTTGGATGCGAGCAACGCCTCAGGGTTCAACATCATGTCGATCGTCCGGTCGAGGTCGAAGCCGAGATGTCTGCTATAGGACTGTGCCACATCAAACGGGTTTCTGATCAGGTAGATAGCGGCAGCCGTCACCTGAGGCGGGATGAGCGGCACACTCTTGATCGCCTTTACCTTGCTGTGCGTCTTCACGAAATGCAGGCCGGGTTTCGAGCGGGCGATCAGAGCCAGCGCGCGCGGCCGGACCTTGAGCCACTCATCCATGTCCTTGGCGACGAAGGGAGTGCGACCCGAAGCCTTGTCGAAGAAGTCCTGCCTCACATCGGCGGTCGTGAAGCGCGCAAGGCTGTTGATGTCGATCTCGGTTCCCGGCGGTGGCAAGGCGCGTGCGAGGAAAGTACGAACCCAGGTGTTTCCCGATTTCGGGAAGGATGCGATCCAGATGATGCGCCGAAGATCTTCCATCGCGTTCCACAACTCGTTCGGATCGGCCGCCCAGGCAGCGTTCAAGTCTAGATAGTGTAGCCGTAGCGCTCCATGACCGCGCGATGCTCTGTGGCGACGGCGCTTGCGCGTTCGAGGCTCACTTTATCGCGCCACTCCCCACTGCCACCGCCGTGAAAGAAGCGCTCAGCCGATTGGGACTTCTCGATGAAACCACCCTTGTCTTCCTGCGAGCGGACTTCGTCGAAGGATGAGAAGCGCACTGCACGCTCCAGACGTTCGTCGACGACAGGCACGCCGATATGCTCAAGCAGCCGCCTGAAGCCGGCTCTGGGATCGGCGAGCAGATCCTCGTAGCGTAGAACGAGGACGGGCAAATCGCGGGGTTGTGTCCAACTCCGCACATGGTCCGACCAGTTGCCGAGATACTGCGTCACCGCATCCTCCGCGCCGAGGATCACATGATCCTCGCGCGAGAGGGCCAGGCAGGCGTCATCAGGCGACGTGGCATAGTGCCGGGCATAGGAGCAGGCAACGTCGAGCGGATGGCGGATAATGTAGGCGACACCTCGGCTCAGCTTCGGCGGAATGAGTTCATGTCCGTGGGCACGGCGGCGAGCGTTGTGGGTCTTCACAAACATCAGATCTGCCTCGCCGGAGGCTAACGATCGCAGAAACCGGGGCCTGATCTCCAGCGCCTGCTGCTGATCTGAGGGATCGAAGCGACCGGACGCGAAGGGCGCATACGCCTTTGGGATCGCGTCACCCATGCCGATACGATGGACCTGATTGATCGGCATCGGCGTGGTGCGGTCGAATAGGTAGTTCGCAAGGAAGATGCGCGTCCAGGTGTTCCCCGATTTAGGATAGGAGGCGAGCCAGTAGAGAGCCTTCTTCGGTGCGCGCTGCGGCGGCGCGTTTCGTCCGATGCGTTGGGTCGATGGCTGTGTCGGCATGCGCGGGGCCATTTGGGTGGCGTCTCCTCGGTGCCTGCTGAGCCCTAAGCCAAAAGGAAACGGGGGAGCAAGGCCCCCCCGTCCCGGTATTCCACAGTGGATATGAGATCAGAAGCTGATCTTGATACCCGTGCCGATGATGAAGCCGTCGACATCGTCGCCGCTGGCAACACCAACATTGCCCGCCGCGTCGCCGTTGTCCTCTTCGAAGTCGATGTAGGCACCGAAGGCGCTCAGATCGACGCCCTTGGCGAGCTTGTAGTTGACGCCCACGAGGTACTGGTCAAGCTCCTCATCGTTGCCGAACGGGTTGGTCGGGTTCTCGTTATCGACGTTCTCACCGTTGAAGTAGGTGAACGACACACCCCAGGGACCAGTCTCGTAGCTGATGCCGACGTCGAACGACTGACCGTCGAGGTTACCAGAGTTGTTCTGCTCGGCGAACGAGCCACCAACCGTGACACCGGAGAAGCCGAGGTTGGCACCAAACGAGTAGACCTGCGGATCGCTACCATTCGGATCGAACGCGATGCCCCAGCGACCCGAAACCGCGACGTCGATACCGCCGAACGAGTTCACGTAGTTAGCACCCACGTCGAAGAAGTTGTCGATCTCGCCGTTCGTGTCGACCTGCGAGTTGTCATCCTGAAGCGGATCACGAGCATACGAGAAGCCGACCTGCACACCAGCGAGGCGCGGCGTGAAGTAGGTGAAGCGCTGAGCGTCGTTGTTGGCGAGGTTCTCGAGGAACGTCGTGCCGAGCGTGCCACGGAAGATGTTGTCACCAACCTGCACCGAGCCGGACGTCGCGTTACCAGTCGTGCCGGAGAACGGGACGAACGCCGTGGTCGAACCCGAGTTCACGTTCAGGAAGGTAACGTCCGGAGCTGCGATGGTCATCGTGTAACCAGCCGAGTTCTCGGAACCGAGCTGCACGCGGCCGAACGAGCCGTCGATGAACATGAAGCTTTCGTCGATCGTGTCGCCGGTCGTGTTAGCTTCAAGCTGAACGTCCGCACCGATCTTGATGCCGTTGTCGAGCGTGATCGAGGGCAGGAAGCGAATCTCAGCGTCCTGCTTGGAGTCAACGCCATCAAACTCTTCGCCAGAGATGTTGTCGACATCCGAGCTCGCGTAAGCGATGAACTGCTCCATATAGCCGCTCACGCGCACGTTCCACTCGGCAGCGCCGGCGGCGCCCGCATAAGCACCGACAATGGCGATGGCGCTCGTGCTAAGGAGAACTTTCTTCATTGTGTCCCTCTTTCGGTCCCACACGTCTGCATTTGTGTCTTGCCTGCCGGCGCAGATGCCTTGGCTCAGCAAGGCTCATGCCTCACTGCGCCGTTCATACCCGAGGCCGAGATTTGGTCAATGACCGCAAGAACTACTGGTGAGGCATGCAAATCCACGGTGCATTTTCGCAACAAGCTCCGTGTCCCCAATGCGATGCCATCCCGATCACAGCGACGGGAATGTGCCAGTCCTGCGTTTGCACTGCCAAGGCCTTGTGATACAGCCCTTTCGACGCTCGTCGAGCTCTGGAGGAATGCGCCTGATGACCCGCTACGCCGCCCTGATCTCTCTCATCCTGCCTATCGGACTTGCCGCGTGCGCATCCGATGGCAGGTGGGCAGCGAAAGAAGACGATGCAATTTCGAAAGACATCGGCCGTGCGCCTCAAGTGCGCGACCGGAATCAGGAATCGCTTTTCGGCGATGGCGGCATCACCTTCGGGACAGGCAGTACCGGGGGTACAGGAACAACGATCGCAAGCGGATTGTTCGGTGAAGACAGCGAACGGGCGGAAGGCATCCCAGTTAACAAATACTTGTGGCGTGCATCGCTGGATACATTGTCGTTCCTGCCAATTTCTTCGACCGATCCGTTCACCGGCGTGATCGCGACCGACTGGGGTGCAACACCAGATGCACCGGGCGAACGCTTCAAAGTGACCTCTTACGTGGTCTCCAGCGAGCTGCAGGCGTCCTCGCTCCGCGTTGCGGTGTTCCGCGAGATGCTGAACGATGAGAATGTCTGGGCCCCCGCTGCTGTCGATCCGACGACGGCGCGCCGGATCGAGGATGCGATCCTCACCCGGGCCCGGCAGATCCGCCTTGCCGAGGTCGAGGCCCAGGAAGCGAGCTGAGCGCGCACTGTCGTTCCTTGATGACTTCTCCCGCTCCGTTGCCTTGCGGAGGCCCTTGGGCGTAAAGCCCGGAGCGTTCGGCGGCTTGCCGTGCAGCGACGAGAGGCGAGGGAATTGGGCATGACGCGCTACGACCCAGCGGCAATCGAGCCGAAATGGCAGGATGTTTGGCGCGAGCGTCGGACCTTTGAGGTCGAGGTCGATCACAGCCGGCCAAAATACTACGTGCTCGACATGTTCCCGTACCCCTCGGGCCGCATCCATATGGGGCATGTGCGGAACTACACGATGGGCGACGTGATCGCCCGGTACAAGCGCGCCCGCGGGTTCAACGTGCTGCATCCGATGGGTTGGGATGCGTTCGGCATGCCGGCGGAGAACGCGGCGATGCAGAACAACACGCATCCTGCGACGTGGACCTACGCCAACATCGACGCGATGCGGGCGCAGCTGAAGAAGCTCGGCATCTCATATGACTGGAGTCGCGAGCTCGCGACCTGCGATCCAGAATACTATGCCCAACAGCAGGCCCTGTTCCTGGACTTTCTGGAAGCGGGCTTCGTGTCGCGCAAGTCGTCCATGGTGAATTGGGATCCTGTGGACATGACGGTGCTTGCGAACGAGCAGGTCATCGACGGGAAAGGCTGGCGATCGGGCGCGCCGGTTGAGCGGCGGGAGCTTACGCAGTGGTTCTTCCGCATCTCGGACATGGCGGATGAGCTGCTGGAGGCGATCGAAGGTCTCAGCAAGTGGCCGGACAAAGTCCGGCTGATGCAGGCCAACTGGATCGGGCGATCCCAGGGGCTTCAGTTCCGTTGGGCGCTGGAAACCAGCGGGATCGTTGACTGGCCTGAGCTCGAGGTCTTCACAACGAGGCCCGATACGATCTTCGGTGCAAGCTTCTGCGGCATCTCCCCGGATCATCCTCTCACCAAGGCCCTCGAGGGTAAAGTCGAGGGCCTCGCAGAGTTCTGCGCCGACTGCCGCCGGTCTGGCACGTCGGAGGAGGAGATCGAGACAGCAGAGAAGAGAGGCTTCGACACCGGTCTGCGAGCCGTGCACCCCTTCGATCCCGGGTGGACCGTGCCGGTCTACGTCGCCAACTTCATTCTGATGGACTACGGCACCGGCGCTATCTTCGGCGTGCCGGCGCATGATCAGCGGGATCTCGACTTCGCGCGCAAGTATGGCCTCGATGTCCTCCCCGTAGTCTGTCCGGGCGACCTCGACGCCTCAGATTTCAAGATCGGCGATGAGGCGTTCGTCGATACCGGTCGTCTCGTGAACTCTCGCTTCCTCGATGGCATGACCGTCGACGAAGCGAAGGCCGAGGTGATCCGTCGGGCCGAACAGGCCAAGCAAGGTGAAGGTATCACGCGCTACCGGCTCCGCGACTGGGGTGTCAGCCGGCAGCGGTACTGGGGCGCGCCGATCCCGGTCGTGCACTGCCCGGCATGCGGCGTGGTTCCGGTTCCCAAGGAAGACCTTCCGGTTCGACTGCCCGAGGATGTCGACCTTTCCATCCCCGGCAATCCCCTGGAGCGTCATCCGACCTGGGCGGATGTTCCGTGTCCAAAATGCGGGGCGGCGGCACGGCGCGAGACCGACACGATGGACACCTTCGTGGACAGCTCCTGGTACTTCGCCCGCTTCACCGCGCCGAAGGCCGACACGCCGACCGATGCCGAAGCGGCCGAGTACTGGATGAATGTGGATCAGTACATCGGAGGTGTGGAGCATGCGATCCTGCATCTCCTCTATTCCCGCTTCTTCGCGCGCGCGATGCACCGCACCGGCCATTTGCCAGAGCGATCCGGGGAACCGTTCGATGCGCTCTTCACACAAGGCATGGTCTGCCACGAGACCTATCGCGCCTCAGACGGGCGGTGGCTGTCGCCTGAAGAGGTGACGATCGCCGATGGCGCGGCCACGGAGACGTCGAGCGGCAACCGCATCGAGATCGGACCCTCGATCAAGATGTCGAAATCGAAACGGAACACGGTCGATCCCGATGCCATCATCGGTCAGTACGGCGCGGATACAGCCCGGTTCTTCATGCTGTCCGACAGCCCGCCCGAGAGGGATGTGGAATGGACCGCTGCGGGCGTCGAAGGCGCATCTCGCTTTCTGAACAGACTGTGGCGGATGATGGAAGAGCTACCAGACAGATCGGCGATGCCCGATTCGTTCGGTGCAGAGGCGACGGCGCTCCGCCGGGCGACGCACAAGACCATTGCCGGCGTGACGCTGGATATCGAAGGCTTCACCTTCAACAAGGCCGTCGCGCGTCTCTATGAACTCGCCAACGCGATCGCCCGAGCGGCGTCAAACGCCGGAGCCGCGCAGCCGGATATCGCCTTCGCGCGCCGCGAGGGCCTCGAGACCATCGTCCGGCTGATGAGCCCGATGGCGCCACACCTCACCGAAGAAATGTGGGAGCGGATGGGTGGTGCCGACCTGTTGGTGGATCAGCCATGGCCTGAAGCGGACAGCAGTCTCACGACCGATGACGTCATCGTCCTTCCAGTCCAGGTGAACGGCAAGAAACGCGGGGAGCTGGAAGTCGCCAAAGATGCCGCAAAGGAGGACATCGAAGCTCTGGCGCTTGGGAACCCCGACGTGGCACGTTTCCTGGAGGGGCGACCGCCCCGCAAGGTCATCATTGTGCCAGGACGGATCGTGAATGTCGTCATCTGAGCGGACTACTCGTCGGAAGATTTTGACATCGCTGTCGGTCGGGGCGGCCGCATGGTCCCTGTCGGGCTGCTTTCGCCCCATGCTGGCGGAGGGCAGCGCGGCCAATGAGCTGCGGGGGCGCGTTGCCTTGCCACCGGTGAACGGACGCCTTGGCTATGTGATGAATGAGACCTTCGAGAGCAGGTTGGGACGACCGGGCCAGACCGACTATCGGCTTGAGGTCACCACCCGGCTTGCCGACCGCGGCCTGCTGGTCGCCCAAGACAACACCGTCACGCGGGAGCAGGTGCGCGCAACGGCTGTGATGCGCCTCTTCCGGGACGGCGTACCGGAGCCGGTGCTGCAGGACATTCTGGTGAGCGAGGCGGGCTTCGACGAGACTGCATCGCTCTTCGCCTCCCGCACGACAGAGCGCGACATCGAGGAGCGCCTCGTGCGGGATCTTGCCGAGCGGATCTCGAGGCGCGTGCTTGCCCGGGCCTCGCAGATCGAGGCGGCCGGGTAACGTGAAGATCCAAGGGCGGGCGGCAGAGCGATACTGCTCAGCACCCGATGGCAACTACAGCGCCCTGCTGCTGCATGGCCCCGATGCCGCGCTAGTAGCGGAGCGCCGACAGGCCGTCGTCACGGCGCTCACCGATGGCGACACCATGCGCTCGACCCGGCTCGACGCCGGCGAGGTCCGCAAGGACTCGGCGCTTCTCTACGACGCTTTGCGCGCGCGCGGCTTCTTTGCAGATCGCCCGGTCGTGCTGATCGATCCGGCCACGGACGGTCTGGCCGGCGCAGTGGACGCGGCCGTTGAAGACCTCGGGTCCGAGGACGGCGTTCTTGTGCTGGCTGCAGGGTTGCTTCCCGCGCGCTCAGCCCTTCGCAAGTTGTTTGAGGGCGCTCGTCATCTCGCGGCCCTTGGGCTCTATCCCGAGGCTCCCGACGCGGAGACCCTTCGGCATCAACTCGCGGAAGCCGGCCTGCGGCATGGCGTGGCCGGAGATGCCAGCGCATTGCTCGAGGCCTACGCGGCCGAGGCCGATCGCGGTAGCCTGGCACGCACACTCGAACGCATCGCACTCTTCGGTGCGACCGCGGAGAAACCACTCTCGGCTACGGAACTGTCCGCGCTCTTGCCCGCGACTGCGGAAGCCGAGACCGAGCGGCTTATTGGCGCGATTGCCGCCGGACAGGCAGGCGAGGCCATCACGCGGTTACGACGTCTGGTGGAAGGCGGCATGGCTCCCGTGACGGTTCTCATCCAGACCAGTCAACACTTTCGCCATCTCTTCACCGCCTCGATTGCAGAAGATCCGAACACAGCGCTCGATCGACTGCGGCCACGTCCCTTCGGCGCGCGAAGGGATGCAATGCTTGCAGCGCTTCACCGCTGGGATGCGTCGCGCCTGGAGGCTGCGCTCTCGCTCCTGCACGACACCGACCGGCTGCTGCGGTCGGGCGGCCAACGGCCAACAGCGGCGATCCTCGAACGCTGTCTCATCCGTCTGGCGATCATGGGCGGTCGGGCGAGACGGTAGGAGATAGCCTAAAGCTGATCGACGCGGAGGGCGGCCATCGTCAACGGGTGAGCTTTTCGCACAAGCGCTCAAGCTCCTCGTAGGACTTATAGCGGATGCGAAGCTCACCGGCACCATCCGGCTTAGGCAAGAGCATCGCGCGCATGCCAATCGCAGCGGAGAGATCACCTTCCAGAAGCCTGGTGTCCGTATCCCTGAGGCTTGATCCTGCGCCCTTCTTCTGCCCGGCGCTCACATCTGCGCTCTGGTCCTCGGCGGATCGTTTAGCCAGCTTCTCCGTCTGTCGGACGCTCAAGCCCTGTGCAACCACATGATCGGCGAGGCCGTCCGGATCAAAGGCGGTAAGGAGGGCGCGTGCGTGGCCTGCGCTGAGCCGCCCCTCCCGAACATGAGCCTTTGCACCATCCGGCAGGCCGTTCAGCCGTAGTGTGTTGGCAAGATGGCTGCGGCTCTTGCCGATGATGCGAGCGACCGCTTCCTGGGTGTGACCGTACCGCTCGATAAGCTGAGCGTAACCCTCCGCTTCTTCGAGTGGGTTCAGATCCTCGCGTTGAACGTTCTCGACAATGGCGATCTCCATCACGGCCTGATCGTCCAAGTCCCGGATCGTGACAGGCACGTCATGGAGGCCGGCGCGTTGCGCTGCGCGCCAGCGTCGCTCGCCTGCAACTATCTGATAAACATCACCTTTCTCTGGGTGGCGGCGCACGACAAGTGGCTGGACGATACCACGCTCGCTTATTGAGGAGGCGAGCTCATCAAGCTCTGCGGTCGAGAATGACTTTCGGGGCTGATCCGGGTTTGGATGAACGAGATCTATCGGGAGCGTTGCAACATCGCTCTCTGGCGATGGCACCTTATCGTCGGTTGCGGCAGCGGGACCCTCGACATCGCCAAGCAATTGAGAAAGACCACGGCCTAGTCCTTTTCGCCCGGGCTTCCGGCTCATGTCGCAACCTCGGCAAGCTCAGCAGTGGCGTCGGGAGCGCTCGCGAGTACTTCCATCGCCAGCCTTCGATACGCATCGCTCCCGGCACAGGCACTGTCATATGCAATGATCGTCTCACCATAGCTCGGCGCTTCGGAGAGACGGACATTTCGGGGGATAATGGTGCTGTAGACCTGCTCCCCCAACGTCTCGCGTACATCGACCGCCACCTGAGCGGAGAGGTTGTTCCGACGGTCGTACATCGTGAGCAAAATGCCCTCGATAACCAACCCGGGGTTCAGGCGCTGCTGCACACGGCGAATCGTTGCGAGAAGCTGACTCAGACCTTCTAGTGCGAAGAACTCGCATTGGAGCGGAACGAGTACACTGGCCGCTGCGGTCATCGCGTTCACGGTAAGGATGTTCAGGGATGGCGGACAATCGATGAGGACGAGGTCATAACCTGCCAGCGGACCTTCGAGATCGTCGAGCCCTAGCGCCTGGCGGAGCCGCTGCGCCCGCTGCGGATCGTCGACCAGCTCAACATCCAGTCCCGCGAGATCGGTGCTCGCAGGCAGAAGATCGAAGCATTCATATCGTGTTTTATAGAGGCATTCTGCTGGATCGGCATCGCCGATAAGCAAGTCATACGCCGTAAGCTCTCGATCAGACGACAGCCGTCCGAGACCGGTGCTCGCATTCCCTTGCGGATCAAGGTCAATCAACAGGACCCTCTCACCACGTTCAGCCAATGCAGCGCCCAGATTGATCGCTGTCGTGGTCTTGCCAACGCCACCCTTCTGGTTGGCCAAGGCGATCACGCGGGGCCGCGTACTCGACGTTTGTGTCGTTTCACCCTCGGCCAGTTGTGAAAGGGTCATGCGCGCGCCTGAAAACTGCGGATCGCGAGGATCGTCCCGTCCTTGTTCGACAGGCTCTGCTCTCGCTTGCAGTCAATATGCCAAGTCGCCCGCGCCTCGGTCAATTCATCCTCGACAGTGCGGCCCTTGGGAAAGAGGCAAAGCGTCCCGTCCGCCGCAAACGGGGCTGCAAGATGCAAGAGGCGAGGGAGTGGTGCCAGAGCACGGGCACTGATCACGGTCGCGGTCATCGGTTCAACCGCTTCTATTCGAACGGCATCTATCGTCGCGGGCAGGGCGAGGTCATCGATCACCCGCTGCAGAAAGACCGACTTCCGAAGGTCCGACTCGATCAGCCTCACCTGGAACCGGCGGTCGGCAGTGGCCATGATGGCGACGACGATCCCGGGTAGGCCAGCACCCGAACCCAGGTCGATCCAAACGCCTCGTCGATCCTCAGACAGCCGGAAAAGTTGTGCTGAATCAAGGATATGGCGCTCCCAAACCTGATCGAGTGACCCCTTTGACACAAGATTAATGCGAGCATTCCAATGGCGCAGCAGGTCCACATATGCGTCAAGCAAGCCCAGTGTTTCACGTGAAACGCCGAGCACCTCTGAAACAGCCTCTCGACCTTTCATCCGTTCGCTGACCGACGTCGGCTTGCTTCTCCAGCGGCGAGGAGCAACAGCAACGCCGCTGGCGTCATACCTTCGATCCGGCGCGCCTGTGCCATTGTCTCAGGACGTACCTCAGAGAGCTTTGCTTGGAGCTCCGAAGAAAGCCCCGCGATTGAACCGAACTCGAGATCTGGCGGGAGGCGACGGCTCTCCTCCATCCTCAGCCGCGCGATGTCGTTCGCTTGACGGTCAAGATAGACCTGATACTGCGCCTCGATCTCCAAGAGCTCCCTGATGTCTGGCGATACATCCGCCAGCATTGGGGACAATGACTCCAACTCTTCAAACGACGTTTCAGGCATCGCGAGAAGTGCCATCCCGTCCCGCCGCACCCCATCAGCGCGAACCAAGATGCCCCGCGCCTCTGCCTCAGCCGGCGTCAACGACACGTCACTAAGCGCAGATCTGCCCCCGGCGAGCGCCTCTTGCTTCTCAACAAAAGCCAGCCGCTGCGAGGCGCCGATCAGACCGTGCTCGATCCCAATTGGCGTCAGGCGTTGATCAGCGTTATCGATCCGCAGTTGCAGCCGATACTCCGCCCGCGAGGTGAACATTCGATAGGGTTCTGAAACACCCATCGACACGAGATCATCGATCATCACCCCAACATAGCCGGTTGCACGGTCCACCTCCACGAAAGGTTCCTCGAGTGCGACAGCCGCTGCATTCGCGCCAGCGATCAAACCCTGAGCTGCTGCTTCTTCATACCCAGTCGTGCCATTGATCTGGCCCGCCAAGAACAGCCCACTGATCTCACGATGAGCAAGCCGTCGATCGAGGCTTCTCGGATCGACATAATCATACTCAATAGCGTATCCGGGCTGACGGATCTCCGCACGCTGCAACCCCTTGATTTGGCGAACAAACCGCTCCTGCACATCCATCGGCAGCGAGGTCGAGATCCCGTTCGGGTAGATGAGAGAGCTCGTCAGTCCTTCAGGCTCCAGGAAGATCTGATGGCTCTCCTTTTCAGCGAAACGTGTCACCTTGTCTTCGATCGATGGGCAATATCGTGGTCCAGGGCCGGTTATCGCCCCCGCATGCATCGCTGACCGGCTGAGATTGGCCGATATCTCGGCGTGCACGGCTGGGTTTGTATGGGCGATATAGCAGGATATCTGCTGCGCCGCCGGCCGTTTCGTTGCGAAGGACAGGAAAACTGGCTCTTCATCGCCAGGCTGCGGGGCAAGCGCGTCCCAATCAATTGTCTCAGCAGCAAGTCGGGGTGGCGTGCCGGTCTTCAGCCGCCCAAGCGGAAGAGATGCTTGACGAAGCTGCTCCGACAAACGCGAGGCCGCTTCCTCGCCCATCCGTCCCGCCGGCCAAGACTGCGCTCCCACATGCACAAGACCACCGAGGAAGGTGCCTGTCGTCAGCACGATCGAACGCGACCAGAGCTTTGTTTCGTCTGATAACGAAACTCCCACAGCCAGTCCGTTGCGCAGAATCAGCCCGACAACCTCACCGGAAATAACGGACAGCTTCTCAGTTCGCCCAACAAAGTCCTGTGCAGCACGACGAAAAAGATCGCGGTCGCATTGAGCACGAGGTCCTCGCACCGCAGGACCCTTCCGACGATTCAACAAACGAAACTGAATACCGGCTGCGTCGGCAATCCGCCCAAGCGCTCCACCGAGCGCATCAACCTCCCGTACGAGGTGACCCTTTCCAAGACCACCAACGGCTGGGTTACACGACATTTCTCCGATCTTGGCCGGGTCAAGCGTCACCAGAGTGACCGCAGCTCCCATACGGCTGGCGGCAAGGGCAGCCTCGAGACCCGCATGGCCTCCGCCAATAACGATCACATCTGTCTCAGACTGTTTCACGTGAAACACCTCACTTGCCGAGACAGAAACGTGCAAAGACCGCTTCTAGCACGTCATCTGGCGCTGCCCGACCAGCAAGCCTCTCCAGCGCCACCAAGGCGCTGCGGAGATACTCTGCCACGATCTCAATGCCAACTGTCTCGAGCACCGCAGCAGCCTCAGTAACATTCTGCAACGACGCACGCATCTCAGATGCTTGCCGAGCATGGGCGACGCCTGGCTCAGACGGCACGCGGTCTTCAAGACGATCTGCAATCGCATCTGCAAGTTTCGACATACCGTCACCCGATAGAGCCGAAACCGCCACGTGATTGCCCGAAGCAACATCACACTTGTTCGACACAATGATATCATCAGGCATCATCAGGCTAGCGCACTCGTCGGGCAGTGCAGCATCTGGCGCCTCCACAAAGACGCGAAGATCGGCACGCTCTGCACGCCCTTGTGCACGCTGTATTCCCAATCGCTCAATCTGCTCACCGCCTTCGCGCAGCCCGGCCATGTCAATGATGGTGACTGGCAGACCTCGAAGATCCAATTGCACCTCAATGATATCCCGCGTTGTACCGGCAATCGGTGTCGTCAGCGCTACTTCACGATCCGCTAACTTATTCATTATACTTGATTTTCCAGCATTTGGGGCGCCAACAAGAGCCACCTCAAATCCAGCACGAAGCCGTTCTCGCTGCTCCGCCCCGGAAAGCAGAAGGCGCATCTCACCGGCCGCTTCATGCAACTTCTCACGCACCTCAGGCACCACGTCTTCCGGAACATCCTCGTCCGCCCAATCAATCGTCGCCTCGATCAAAGCCAACGCATGGAGCAGATGCCCACGGATCGCCTCAGCCCGCTGTCTTATTCCTCCACCAACGGCTGCAACCGATTGCCGACGTTGCGCTTCCGTCTCTGCAGACAGGAGATCACTAAGGCCCTCAATCTCCGCGAGATCCAGCTTGCCGTTGACGAAAGCGCGACGTGTGAACTCCCCTGGCTCAGCCGGCTCCACACCATCGAACCCTGCCAGCCTGCAGAGGACTGCAGCGGTCAGAGCACGCCCACCATGGCAATGAAACTCTACTACATCTTCACCAGTAAAACTCGAGGGCGCTGCAAAGTAGAGAACCAACGCTTCATCCAGCAACTCACCCGCCTCATCAAAGAGCCGTCGAAGAACGCTCTGCCGGGGCGCTGGGCAGTCTCTCCCGGTCAACTCCTCGACAACCATTGTCGCCTTCGAGCCTGTCACTCGTACAATCGCAATTCCTGCTTTGCCTGGCGCTGTAGAAAGCGCGAAGACCGTGGGAAGGTTCATTTTCATATCCGTGGCTTGCGAAGCGACGAGCCCAACGCTTCACTTAGACGATCCAGCAAAGGCTCGTACACCGCATGACCAACATCGTCGCAATCCGCATCTCCTCGACCGGTGGCCCGAGTGTCATGGGAATCACCAAAATCCCACTCCCAGAACCCGGACCCGACGAAATACGGGTACGCCATGAAGCCATCGGTGTGAACTTCATCGACACCTATCACCGTAGTGGCCTCTATCCCGTCCCCTTACCCTCTGGAATCGGCCTCGAAGCCGCCGGGGTAGTCGATGCAGTCGGCAGCGCTGTAAGCACCATCGCTCCTGGCGATCGTGTCGCTTCCTGCTCCGGGCCCGTCGGCGCTTATGCCGAGATGCATGTGATCAAGGCCGAGCGTGCTGTTCGTATTCCCGACGGCGTGGCATTCGAGACTGTTGCGGCATCACTCCTCAAGGGTCTCACGGTTCAGTACCTCATCCGTCAGATCCATGCGTGTGGTCCAGATGATACGGTTCTATTCCATGCTGGTGCCGGCGGCGTTGGGCAGATCGCCTTGCAGTGGCTGAAGGCGCTGGGTACGTCGGTGATCGTGACCGCTGGTGGAGCACAAAAATGCAGTACATGCAGCGAGTTAGGTGCTGATAAGGTAATCGACTACCATACCGAAGACGTCGCAGATCGCGTAAGGGCATTCACAAATGGCAAAGGTGCCCGTGTCGTCTTCGACGGTGTCGGCAAGGACACCTGGCTCGCCTCTCTTGATAGCCTACAACCCCGCGGATTGATGGTCAGTTTCGGCAATGCCTCGGGGCCAGTAACCGGCGTCGATCTAGGAATTCTCGCCTCCAAAGGCTCGCTGTTCGTGACCCGACCGACACTCGTTCACTACATATCGACACGAGAGACACTGCAAGCAGCAGCGGATGACTACTTCGCAGCCCTACAGTCAGGATCAATCACGATCTCTGAACCAAGAAAATACCAACTCAGTGATGCGATTGAAGCGCACGAAAATCTAGAAGCCCGAATAACCACAGGGAGCCTGATTCTCCAACCTTAGTCCTATCCACTCTCAAGCATTCATAGAATCAAAGAAATCAGAATTTGTTTTCGTCTGTTTCATTTTCGAAAGCAGGAACTCAATTGCATCGGTTGTACCCATGGGATTTAGGATACGACGAAGCACAAACATCTTCGTGAGGTCACCCTTCGAGACAAGCAAGTCTTCCTTACGCGTTCCTGATTTCAGGATATCCATTGCCGGGAACACTCGCTTATCCGCAACCTTGCGATCGAGAACAATCTCGGAGTTACCAGTACCCTTGAACTCTTCGAAGATCACCTCGTCCATGCGGCTCCCGGTATCGATGAGTGCAGTGGCAATAATGGTAAGCGAACCGCCTTCCTCGATATTCCGCGCTGCACCGAAGAAACGCTTTGGCCGCTGTAGAGCATTAGCATCGACACCACCTGTCAGCACCTTGCCCGAGCTTGGAACGACCGTGTTATAGGCCCGGCCAAGACGCGTGATCGAGTCGAGTAGAATGACCACGTCGCGACCATGTTCCGTGAGCCGCTTCGCCTTCTCGATCACCATTTCGCTTACTGCTACGTGGCGTGTGGCAGGCTCATCGAAGGTCGATGACACGACTTCACCCGCCACGGATCGTTGCATGTCCGTGACTTCTTCGGGACGCTCGTCGATCAAAAGGACGATGAGATACGCTTCGGGGTGATTGCGCTCGATGGATGTCGCGATGTTCTGGAGTAAGACGGTCTTACCCGTCCGGGGTGGTGCCACGATCAAACAACGCTGCCCTTTGCCGATTGGCGCGACAAGATCGATCACACGTGCCGACTTGTCCTTGATCGTTGGATCTTCGATTTCCATCATCAAACGCTGATCGGGATAGAGAGGCGTCAGATTGTCGAAGTGAACCTTGTGGCGAGCCTTCTCTGGCTCTTCGAAATTGATGGTATTGACCTTTAGAAGCGCGAAGTAGCGTTCGCCGTCTTTCGGCGCGCGGATCGGCCCCTCGATCGTGTCGCCCGTACGGAGCGCAAATCGTCGGATCTGGTTTGGCCCGATGTAGATGTCATCCGGACCGGGCAGATAGTTTGCCTCTGGCGATCTCAGGAACCCGAAACCATCCTGCAGTACCTCGAGCACGCCCGAACCGATGATCTCGATCTCTCGGTCCGCCATCTCCTTGAGAATGGCGAACATCATGTCCTGCTTGCGAAGCGCGGAGGCGTTCTCAACCTCGAACTCTTCAGCTAGAGCCAGAAGCTCATGCGGGGCCTTGGTCTTCAGGTCAGATAGTTTCTGCTGGGTCATGCCAAATTCCGGAGGGAGGCAGATAAAGCCGTAGCCACCTGGGCGCGGAAACGCAGCCTTCTTGTGGGCCAAACGGCTCTGGGAAGAAGTGTCGTATATGGAGAGCGCGCGCCGATTGTCAAATATCTGGCGCGCAGAAATCGACGCAGCGTCAGAATGGTTTCACCACCACCATGATCACGATGCCGAACATCAGCAAAGTCGGCACCTCATTCATCATCCGGTAAAATCGGCCAGGGCGCGTGTTTGTCCCAGCCAGAAAGTCCTTCCGCCAGCGCATGAGCAAATGGTGATACCAGGTCATACCGATCACCAGCAGCGCCTTCACATGCGCCCAACCGTCGGAGGTCCAGTCGATCACTCCTGGGGTGAAGGCGAGAGCGAGACCGAAGATCCAGGTCGCAACGCCTGCGGGATTGATGATGACCTTAAGAAGCTTCTCTTCCATCACCTTCAGCGTGGCATCAAGCTCGCCACCCGCCGCCGCCCGCTCCGCGTGGTAGACGAAGAGTCGAGGGAGATAGAACAAACCAGCCATCCAGGCGATCACCGACATGATGTGAAGGCTCTTCGTCCAGGGATAGAGTGTCGCCAGGAGGTCGAGCATGCTCTCAGCCTCTGATGGCCCGTAGAAGTTTGTCTACGTTGGCGGGGTCTGCATCCGGAGTGATGCCATGACCCAGATTGAAGATATGAGGGCTCCCGGCCATCGTCTCGAGGATCCGGCGCGCCTCGTCATCCAGTGCCTGACCGCCAACGACCATCAACATCGGATCGAGGTTCCCCTGTAGCGCTTTTCCCTGCAGCCTTTCGCGTGCCCAGTCGAGCGGAACGTGCTGATCAAGCGCGATGCCTTGCACTGGCACTGCATCTGCGTAGCTCATGTAACTGGCACCCGCTCCTTTGGGGAAACCGATCAGCGGCACATCGGGGTGCCGATCGGTGATCGCACTAGCAATGCGACGGGCCGGCTCGATGGCGTGCTTCACGAACATCGGTGGGGTAAGCGCGCCCGCCCAACTGTCGAAGAGCATGACCACTTCGGCCCCAGCGTCTATCTGTTTGGAGAGGTAGTGGATCGTGCCCTCGGTCAGCACATCCATGAGCGCATCGAATGTCTCCGGATCGGAGAACATCCACTCGCGTGCAGGCCTCTGGTCCGGTGTTCCCCGGCCTGCCGCCATGTAGGTCGCCACGGTCCACGGCGCGCCAGCGAAACCGATCAGCGAGGTCTCAGATGGCAGAGATGCGCTCAGCCGTCTAACCGTCTCATAGACAGGGGACAGAATGTCGTCGATTTCATCGATTGGTCGAAGGCTTCCAAGGTCGCGATCTGCTGACGGCCATTCGAGCAATGGTCCTTCGCCCTGGACGAAGCTGAGCTTCATGCCGAGGGCATGGGGGAGGAGGAGGATATCGGCAAACAGGATCGATGCATCGAAGCCGTAGCGGCGTATCGGTTGCAGCGTTACCTCTTCAGCTAGTTCCGGTGTGTAACAGAGGTCGAGAAAGCTGCCTGCCTGTTCGCGCGTCTTGCGATACTCGGGCAGATATCGGCCTGCCTGACGCATCAGCCAGACAGGTGGTGTTTCTAAAGCTTCGCCACCCAGAACGCGCAGGAGCCTCTTCATGCCCTCTCCCCCAGTGATTGGTTTCTGTTGTTGTTGCTGATGTTGGTCCGGTGAGAAACGGGGATTATCCGATCGCTCAACCTGTGCACAGGGTTATGCAAGGTTTTGCTGACACGTGGCCCTGTAGTTCGCGCATGAAAAGAGGCGGACTAGAGGTTCGCCAGAGCCAATCAGAGCGGCTACGCTACGCTTGGCAATCAATATCGATAGATACCGATGTGTTGAGCGGAAGTCCTGTGGACAGGATCTGCTCGGTTTTCCCGGTGTGGATGATACTCCGGCTCATGCACAGGTGGTGGCATCGGACGATGATCGATGCTCTGTTTCCCCAAGATTCACAGACTGCCACTCTTTGCCGATGTGGCCGACGGTCTGGTCATCGAAGCACAAGGGAGGCAGAAATTGATGATGAGTTGAAGGCGGCGCACCGAGCGCGAAGCAATGTCGGGCGGGGCAGTTTGATCGCGGACAACAAGACCAGAGATATCCATGTGGTGTCCGACTCGACGGGTGACACTGCCAGCGCTGTCGTTCGTGCGGCGCTTGCCCGTTTCTCCCAAGCGCCAGTCACGATCCATCACTCCGTTTTCGTCCGCTCCGAAGCCGATCTCGCCGATACGGCAGCGCGAATCGCTGCGGCACCCGGGCTTGTCTTTCACACACTCGCCGACCCGGACGACCGGGCTGAGCTGGAGCGGCTCGCGATGCATGCAGGCGCCCAGCCAATCCCGGTCCTCGAAGGTCATGTCGCAGCACTCGCGCGTTATCTCGGGCAAGATCCCCGGGCTGAGGCAGGCCTGCAGCACAGGGTTACCGATAGCTACTTCGAGCGTATCAGTGCGCTCGATTTCGCAATGGCCAACGATGATGGGGTTGAGGGTGCGCGGTTTCTGAACGCCGACGTCATTCTGACTGGTGTGAGCAGGACGTCCAAAACGCCGACATGCATCTATCTCGCCTATCGCGGGATCAGGGCCGCGAACCTCCCGCTCGTTCCGGGTCGAACCCCACCTCCATCCTTCGAGCGTGCGATTGAGAACGGCGTCTTGGCCATAGGGCTAGTTGCGAGTCCGGCACGGCTGGCACAGGTGCGGCGGCAGCGATTGGAAGCGCTTGGCGATCGTGCGCCCGGCTATGCCGAGCCGGAACAGATCCGTGACGAAGTGAGCCAGAGCCGTCTGTTCTTCGCCCGCCACGCTTTGCCGGTCATCGACGTGACGCGACGATCGATCGAAGAAACAGCTGCCGAGGTGCAGGCATTGCTACGCGCTCATCGCGAGGCTTCGCCAACTGGATCCAGTACACCGTGACCGCTCCGCTAGTTCTTGCGAGTGCCAGCCAAACCCGGGCACGCATGCTCGAAGCAGCCGGTCTGTCAGTCTTGGTGGAACCAGCGCGTATCGACGAAGAAGCGATCAAGGCTTCGTTGCGTGCCGAGGGCGCACCACCCCGAGATCAGGCCGATAAGCTGGCCGAGCTCAAAGCACGCCGCGTCAGCGGGCGCCGCCAAGGGCTTCTGGTCCTTGGTGCAGACCAGATGCTGGTCTGTGGCGGCAAGGCGTATGACAAACCGTCTGATAGGGTTGAAGCCGCGGCACAACTTGCCGAGCTCCGAGGCAAACCCCATGAGCTCCTCTCAGCGGCGGTGATCGTTCGTGACACCGCACCGATCTGGCGGCATATCGGTCGCGCAACAGTGCATATGCGCCCGTTCACCGATGCGTTCATCGAGCGGTATCTTGAGGAGATGGAGGACGAGGTTCTTGAGACTGTGGGGTGCTACAAGCTCGAAGGCCTTGGCGCGCAACTCTTCTCCCGGGTCGATGGAGATCATTTCGCCGTGCTTGGCTTGCCGCTTCTCGAGATCCTGGGCTTTCTGCGCGCGCAAGGGGTTCTGCCGGAATGAACGACGAAGACACGCGAGCGCTGCTCGCCGGCGTTATAGGCTGGCCGATCGCTCACTCGAAGTCCCCGCGACTCTTCGATCACTGGTTTGCGGTACTTGGTATCCCGGGTCGCTATGTTCCCTTGGCGGTCCAGCCCGAGGATTTCGAGGCGGTCTTGCGAGCCTTGCCGAAGGCAGGGTTTCGGGGAGCTAACGTTACGGCACCGCATAAGGAGATGGCATTTGCGCTCGCGGATGATCGAACCGACAGGGCGACTGCCATCGGAGCGGCGAATACGCTCGTCTTTGCCGCGGGCGGGCAAGTCCTGGCGGACAACACCGATGCATTCGGCTTTTTCGAGAACCTGCGTGCCGGAGCGGGTGGTTGGGATCCCTCTGGGGCACCGGGCGTCGTGCTTGGTGCTGGTGGCGCCTCGCTGGCGGTTGTCTATGCGCTCCTCGACGCCGGCGTCCCTTCGCTGACGGTCGTCAATCGCTCCCGGGATCGCGCGGATGCCTTGGCCAGCCGTTTTGGCCCGAACGTGCGAACAGCAGACTGGGCGGATCGCGGGCAGGTGCTCGGCGGGGCAGGGCTCTTGGTGAACACTACTGTTCTTGGGATGACCGGCAAACCA
Source organism: Pseudomonadota bacterium (assembly GCA_039815685.1). Lineage (GTDB taxonomy): Bacteria > Pseudomonadota > Alphaproteobacteria > Rhodobacterales > Rhodobacteraceae > Thermohalobaculum. The sequence goes on from JBCBYV010000012.1 coordinate 97,786, forward strand.
GCGCTTGAGATCGCGCTCGATCGACTTCCGCAAGAAGCGGTAGTGCACGATATCGTCTACGCGCCCCTCGAAACCCCATTGCTTGCGGCAGCGCGGGCACGCGGAAATATCGCCGTCGACGGATTGGGTATGTTGCTCCATCAAGCCCGACCGGGCTTCCGCGCATGGTTCGGGGCAGACCCCGATGTCGACGCCGCACTACGGAAAGCCGTGCTCTCGTGAGGCGGCTAGGCCTTACTGGCTCTATCGGCATGGGGAAGAGCACGACGGCCGCGATGTTCGCAGAGGAGGGCATTCCGGTTTGGGATGCAGATGCCGCCGTACACCGTCTCTACGCTGCTGGTGCTGAAGGGGCGGTCGCTATTGGAAACTTGGTCCCGCAGGCCCTGGATCAGTCAGGCGCAGTCGATCGACGGGCGTTGCGTGCGGCGATTGCGAGGGACGCGTCGCTCCTGTCCAAGGTCGAGGCGGCCATCCATCCGCTCGTCGCCGCGGATCGCGCGGCATTTGCCGCTGAGGCGGCGGCCACGGGCGCATCGATTGTCCTCTTCGACATCCCCCTTCTCCTCGAGACTGGAAGCGATGGGGCAGTCGACAGCATCGTCGTCGTAACGGCGCCCGAGAAGGTCCAACGTGAGCGGGTGCTCGATCGCGGAACGATGACGGAAGCCGAGCTCGATGCCATTATCGCCCGGCAGATGCCCGATGCCGAAAAACGAGCGCGTGCCGATCATGTGATCGATACAAGCAAGGGGTTCGAGGCTGCGCGAGAACAGGTCCGCGAGATCCTGGAGGAAGAACGGAATGCGTGAAATCGTGCTCGACACCGAGACGACAGGGCTCGACCCGCGCGAGGATCGGATTGTGGAGATCGGCGCCGTCGAGCTGATGAACCACCTTCGGACCGGACGAGAGTACCACATCTACATCAATCCGGGCCGTTCCATGCCAACCGAAGCGTTCCGCATCCACGGCCTCGGTGATGCCTTCCTGGCCGATAAGCCCCGTTTCGATCAAATCGTAGACGACTTCATGGCCTTCATCGGCGAGGCCAAGCTCGTGATCCACAACGCGAGCTTTGATATGGGCATGATCAACGCGGAGCTACTGCGCTTGGGTCGGGATCGCTTGCCCGACACGCGCGCCCTGGACACGGTCGCGGTCGCTCGGAAGCGGTTCCCCGGGGCGCAGGTTTCACTAGACGCCCTTTGCAAGCGTTTCGGCGTCGATAATAGCGGCCGGACAAAGCACGGAGCCCTGCTCGACAGCGAGCTTCTAGCAGATGTGTATCTCGAGCTATGCGGTGGTCGTCAGCAAGGCTTCGCCTTGGATGCGACGGCGAGCATGCGGCGTGAGGGCGTGCGCGCAGTGGGGCGGACCGGTTCACACCGCGAGCGCGAGCACCCCTTGCCGTCAAGACTGACTGAGGCAGAGATCGCTGCCCATGACGCCTTCATCGAGAGTCTCAGCGACAGCCCCCTCTGGCGAAAAGCGTCCGCCAACTAGCCCAGCCGTTAGACCTGCGGCGCCGCCGGTGCCTCACCCGCCTGTGCCTGCTGCGCACGAAGCTGCTCCACGCGCTGGCGATAGAGCGCTGCGAAGTCGACATTGTCGAGCATAAGCGGCGGGTAGCCGCCATCCCGGGTCACATCCGCGAGCACCCGGCGGGCGAATGGCAGGAGCTGGCGGGGGCATTCGATGAAGACGAACGGATGCACATGCTCCTGCTGGATCTGATCGAGCGTGAAGACACCGCAATAGTCCAGCTCCACCACGAAGCGCGTGTTGGTCGGGCTCTTCGCCGTCGCCGTGATCTTCATGACCGACTGGTAGCGGTTCTCGCCAAGGTTGTTGGCCTCGAGGTTCACCGCGACATTGATCTCGGGGTTGCCCTCTGCTTGCGTGCCTTCGAGTGCTGCAACATTCTCGAAGCTCAGGTCGCGCACGAAATGGGCCACGAGCTTGACGATCGGCTGCTGCATCGCTCCCGCGGCGCTGGCCGCTTCGTTCTCAGCCATGGTTTACCCCGCCTCTCCACTGGGCCGATCGCAGCGCTTCCACAGATTGCGCGCATCGGCGATTTCCCGACCGCGCTGCCCTATCAGATCGGCTCAGTAGGTCCAACCCTGTGACTCGGGTGAGTAAACCGGCGCCTCAGGGAGTGGGTGGGCGGGGCTGTCCGCCTGGCAGAGTATCTTGGCCTTCGCCGATAGGCTCATACTCGCCATCGATCGTGGCGCCGCCCTTGGCGGTATGGCCGGCGGTGTGGCCCTGCCTGCCCGACGTCCCCCCTCGCCATGACGTTCGAGCCTGCATATGGGCAGCGCCGGCAACGACCACCCGACGGGCAAGCCAGGCGATGGCCACGTCACGCACGGGTGGGATCAGAAGCATAAACCCAACCGCATCGGTGAAGAAGCCAGGTGTCAAAAGCACTACACCGGCCACCAGGATGAGCGCACCATGCGCGAGCGTCCTGCCTGGATCGTCTCCTCGCGCGAGCCTCGCCTGCAGCTCGTTGAGCGTCGCAAGGCCCTGTGCGCGGAGAAGCACGGTTCCGATCACCGCTGTCAGAATGACCACCGCGATCGTTGGCCACAGCCCGATCCAGCCGCCAACCTCGATAAAGAGGCCGATCTCGATCAGCGGCACCAACAGCAGGGCCAGGAACAACAGCATGGTTTCACCTCGATCAAAGCGGCTGGTCGCCTCCGCGACCCGACCTCGCAGCGCTCCTTCGTGGACTCGCCCGGGCTCCGTCTCTAAATAAGCGGCGATAGTAGCTGTGCTAGCGTCGCATCGTCTGAGGGGGCGGGTGGCAGCGCAGTTGGGGCACGGACGCATCCGGAAGGACCGAAAGCGAGATCATGAGCACGCAACTCGTCGAATTGCTGATCCTTGGCGCCGTGGCCGCCTTCATCCTTTACCGTCTGCGGAGCGTGATCGGCACGCGGACAGGCTATGAGGCCCCGCCTGACCGCTTCGGTGGCGCTGGAGCGCAGGACACGGACGAGACGCTGGATGCACCGGCCGAACCGGCGCCGGAGGTCGTCATCGATGATGCCGATATCCCGGAAGCGGCCCGCGACGCCGTCGCTTCGATGCGGGAGGCGGAACCGGGCTTCAGCCTCGGTGAGTTTCTCGGCGGTGCGCGGCAGGCCTATGAGATGATCCTAATGGCGTATGAGGAGGGCAATCGCGACCTTCTTCGCGATCTCCTGGCGCCGGATGTATACAGCGCCTTTGAAGGGGTGATCGAGGAGCGGGAGAACGAAGGCCTCACCGTCGATGCCCGCTTCATCGGCGTGCGCGATGTACAGGTCGAGAGTGTGACTTTCGACGAGGAGACCAGCGAGGCGGATGTGACGATCCGGTTCACTGGGGAACTCATCACCGCCGTGCGCGATGCGGAGAACCGGATTGTCGAGGGCGATCCGAATGAGATCCGGCGGCAGAGCGACGTCTGGACCTTCAGCCGTGTGATGGGCGCGCCTAATCCGAACTGGCTGCTGACGGCGACTGGCGAGTGACATGGCGCCGAGCGTGCCGCCGCGGTGGACGACGCGTCGCGGCCTGATCGCTGGCGCTGCGGCGGGCCTCTCCATGCTCTCCCGGCCGACCATTGCCGACACCAAACGATCCGCCTGGGACAGGCTGAGAGGCTGGGACGAGGCGACCTTCGCTGCAGCAGCGGCTGCCATCGGCGGCCTCGGTGCGGTCGCACTGGGAGGCCGCCGGAGCTTCGAGGAGCGCTTCGAGCCGCATGAGCTTGAGACGAAGGTCCACCTCACCGCCTATTACGAGCCCGAACTGCCGGCATGTCGATCCCAGACGCCCGGATTCGAGACCCCGGTTCTCGCAATGCCGGAGGGGTGGCGGGGAGCGCTTCCCTCTCGCGCGGAGATTGAAGCCGGTGCACTCGGCGCCGCCGCGCAAACCATTGCATGGCTCGAGGACCGAGTTTCGCTGTTCTTTCTCCAGGTGCAGGGGTCTGGTCGGCTACGCGTGCAGGACGAAGGTGGGCGCCTCATGCGGGTCGGTTATGCCGGGCGCAACGATCACCCCTACGTTTCAATCGGTTCAATTCTGAGGAAGGAATTCGGCCTCGCGGCATTGACCGCCGAGCAACTGCGCGCCTGGTTGGTGGCCGATGCGCCGCGTGGCAGGGCACTCATGGCGCGGAACCCGGCCTACATCTTCTTCAGGGAGGTAACCGATGCTCCGGCGGAGAGTGGACCCATCGGTGCCTGGGGCCGCCCGCTTCCCGCTGGTCACGCGATTGCGGTAGACCCCGCCCACCACGACTATGGCAGCCTCTTCTGGGTCGAGCCCGCGCACGATGCGGCACCTGCGCTATGGATGGCGATGGATACCGGCGCGGCCATTAAGGGTGCGGCCCGCTTCGATCTCTTCCTTGGCAGCGGCGATGCCGCCCGTTTTGCGGCATCCTCGGTCGATGGTCCCGGTCGTGTTTTCAAGCTCCTCGCAAAGAACTCGGGCGCCCGGCTGTGAAGCGGAAGCGGCGCGGGCTGACGGCGGACGACAAGGCGGTTTGGCGGGCGGTTACTGAAACCGTGATGCCGCGAGATCCTCAAGGTCAACGATCACTGCAGGCGCCGGCTAGGTCGGAGGCCACGCCGGTCGCGCCGCGCGCCGAGACCTCGCTCGGTCGCGGCACATTGCCGGCGGCATGGCGTGACGCGGCGGCGTCTTCACCTTCCGTGCCGACCGGTACCGTCCGTTTCATTCCCGGTGACGCTCGACCTGGACCGGTTGGCCGGCCTCAGGCGGGTCTCGACCGTCGCACGGCCGACCGGCTTCGCAAAGGTAGCCGAGAGCCTGATGCGAGGCTCGATCTGCATGGCATGACCGCGGAGCGCGCGCATCGCGCCCTCGACCGTTTCGTGGGAGAGGCCCATCGACGCGGCCATCGCTGCGTTCTGGTGATCACTGGAAAAGGGGGGCGGCGCGAAGTCGATGACGTCCCATGGCTCGATCCGGGTATCGGCGTTCTGCGCGACGCCGTGCCGCGGTGGCTTCGGAGCGGGCCTCACGGCCGCGTGATCGTCGGGATTTTCGAGGCGCATCAACGCCATGGGGGCGCCGGTGCGCTCTACGTCTATCTCAAGCGCCGACAAGAGAACTCCGGCCGTTAGCTGCCGCCAGCGCGGTCCGCGCCGCCCTTGACCCGCTCGACGGTTCCGCCTACGTACCGCTCCGCAGATCGCGACCCTTGGGGGCCATTAGCTCAGTTGGTAGAGCAGGTGACTCTTAATCACTTGGTCGTAGGTTCGAGTCCTACATGGCCCACCATCACACACCTCACGAGCCTGAAACCCCTCTAACATATTGAAGGGTAATGTGGTTTTCGGGGTTCTAGTTCCGGTTTTCCGGCAGTAGGCGAGACGCTCGGAAAACGCGAGCCTGAGCACCAGTCTGCGCAGGTCTGGGCGTCCAGAAGCCCAGACCTTCCAAGGGCTTGCGAAGAACTGGAGTGCGGGTTCTAGACACTCTTCTATGGTGCCCTTCGGCTTGAACCCGTGCTCTAGCTGGCTCTGCAACTGTAGCCGCTCTGCGTCGAGCTTCTCGATCCGGCGCTCATAGGCCGTCACCGCTGTTGGGCTCGCGGCGTCGGCAATCCGATCAAGGAAGTCGTCGATCTGGCGCTCGAGGCCGGTAAGCTTGGTGCCCGCGTTTCTCTGCATTTCAGCTACCTGCGCATGCCGTAGCTTCCAGGCATGCAGGAACATCTCCCGGACCAGCGTGAGGAGCGCTCTGGTGGGACGCATATCCCGCAGGAGTGCTTCGAAGTCGCCCTCGAGTTTGTCGCGCCGGATGGACTTTCCGTAGCTCACGCAGCCTTTGGTCTGGCAGAGGTAGTACGGATAGCCCTTCCCCAACCGTCCACGAGATACGCAGGAGTAGAGCGGGTTTCCGCAGTCCGCGCATTCAACGAAGCCGCGGAGAGCGAATTTCGTCCCAAGGTCTTTCCGTGCGGGGGCGCGCACAGCGCCGTTCAGGCGGTCCTGGATCCTGTTGAATGTGGCAGCATCAATGAGGCCTTCGTGGCGTCCCACGCGACGAGACACTCCCCAGCACGCCGCTTCGACGAAGCCTGCGTATACGGGTTGCCTCAGCATCTTGCGGACGAAGCAGAAGGACACCTTCCTCGTTCGCGTTTCACTTAGCTGCAGCTGTGCGGCCAGGAACCGTCTGACTTCTGCCTGTGACTGCAACCTGCCCGTTGCGTAGCCTTCAAGCGCCTCTTGCACGATCGAGGCAAGCGGTTCATCGCGCACGAGGATGTGCCCATGTTCGCGCGATCTCTCGTACTTGTAGCCCCAGGGCGGCTGCGACATCACCGCATAGCCTTGCTCGACCCGCGCCGACATCTTCTGAATCACCTGTCTTCGGTTCTGCTTGCGCTCGAGTTCGCCCTGGGCGGCGATGATGGTCTCGACGAACTCGCCCTCGGGCGTGTCCTCGAAGCGGAAGTTGAGGCATTCGGGCGTCGCCCCGTGCTTGTCGAGCGTCCGGCGAAGCTTCTTGTGGAACTCGATATCGCGCGAGAAGCGCTTCAGGTCGTCGAAGACGATGACGAAGTCGGTCTCGCGGCGGGCTTCCAGATAGGCCAGCAGCGCCACCATGCCGGGGCGGTTCATGAAGTCGCCCCCGCCCGATGCATCGTCCGGGAAGACGGCCTCCACCTCATAGCCGCGCGCTTCGGCATACTGCCGACACCGGTGCTCCTGGCTTTCGAGGCCGGAGCCCTCGGCGGATTGCTTCTTGCTGGAGACCCGGCAGTAGATGATGGCTTTCGTGCCCGCCTGGGGCATGGCTGTGCTGCCCTTCAGAATGGTGGTGGCTTTGTTCATGAAGTCTCTCTTTCTGCCACGCGCTCCGGGGCGGCATTCGGGGTCGCTCTCCTGTCGGATGGCTCAGGACATTCTACTGCATCCAGCACGGACGGGACGCCGTCGGGCTCAGTCTGCCCAAGCTGTCCACAGCTTTGTTGGACCGGGTGGAGCTGGTAGCCGAGATCGACGAACTGCAGCACGATGGACCAGGTGAGCTGGAGGTACTCTGCCCTCTGCTCCTCGGTCATCTCAGCGCTGTCGAGCCGATGCTGGAACTGGTCGAGATCGACCTCCAGCACCTTGCGGCGCGCGCCACCAGCACCCCCACTGGCCGCCCCGCCCGCGGCCTTGGTGAAGGCAGCAGGCGCACCGGCCCCAATATCTTTCTTCACGTCAAACTCCTTTCAGTTTGCACTCCCTTTCTTCTTCACGAATGAGAACAATACAGGAACATTATCTGAGATCTTTGTTCTTGTGAAGAGGTTTCGACGAGCTGTTTTGGCAAGTCAGCGCGCAGGGCCGCGGTCTTTACTCTGCGAGTGTTCCGCCGTGCTGCGCTGCTGGTCGACGTAGGTGGCGCGGTCCTGCTCCTTGAGGCGGCCGACGGAGGCATAGGCCATCTCGGCGAGGCGGGATGCCTTCAGGAGCTGGTTGCCCGGGATGCTGTCGCCAGTTCCCATCCTTGTCCTGATAGCTGTAGGTGAGCGTGGTGTTGTAGATGGGACCGTGCTCGCCTTGATTGGCCCAGATGGCGGCGGTGACGCGGCCGTCGCGATGGGTCTCGATCGGCTTCGGCTTCTGCTGGTCGTCGGACATGGCTGTCTGCCTTTCTCTCACTGCTGCTGGATGGTTGGTTAGCGGGACGGGGTGCGCGACCTGGTCCGCTGGCGGCTGCGCCCCTGCTTGGCGAGGGCCTGCTGCTCGCGGACGTAGAGGGCGCGGACGAAGGCGGCGCGGATCTGGCTGTTCTCGTGCTCGAAGTCCCCGCGCAGGATGGCGGTGCTCTCCTGCAGGCGCCGTGAGCCGGCCGGACGGCTACGATCGCGCGGCCCATGCGGTGCGAATGACGAATTCCTCCTCGCCGCCACCGCCCAGAACCTCAGAAAGCTCGCAAAGCTCTTCCCCATGCCGCAGCCGCCAAAGCCCGCGTGATGCGGCTTGGCACGCCTCTTCTTCGGGGCGCGATCCGCATCAACGCGACGACTTCACCGAGCGACTTCTTCAACGGAATTGGCTCGTTCCGGCCGTCTGCCGCGCGCAGCACGAAGGTTCGGACCAGCTACCGTACCCTTGGTGCTAGCTATTCGCCCTTGCTGCCTGGCGCTTGACCTTACATATTGCGCGGATGTAAGGTATTCGCGAAACCACACGGAGCCTATAGTGTCACTCGAGTCGACCGTGACGTCGAAAGGGCAGACGACCCTTCCAAAGGACGTGAGGGAGCATCTTGGCCTCAAGGCGGGCGACAAGGTGCGCTATCTCGTCGTCGACGACGAGGTCCGGCTGGTCCGTCCGAAGAAGGTGATGAGCCTCTGCGGCAGTCTTCCTCACGAGGGCGATCCCGTGAGCCTCGACGACATGGACGAGGCGGTCCGGGACGGCGCTGCCGCGCGCCAGCGCAGGGATCGATGATTGGGCTGGACACGAACATTCTGGTCCGGTTCCTCGTTCAGGACGATCCGAGCCAATCCGCTGCGGCGCAATCTCTCCTCGGCCGCTGCTCGACGAAGGAGCCCGGGTTCGTCGGAAGGGAGGTCCTTGTCGAACTCGTCTGGGTCCTTGAGCGGGCCTATGGCCATCCGGCATCGAGGATCTCGGCCACGCTGATCGGTTTGCTCGAGGCTGAGGAACTGGTGTTGGAGGACGCGGAGGATGCCGCGACGGCCGCGGTCGCGTATGGAAGCGGTGTCGCCGATTTCGCTGACCACATGATTTCCGCTGCCGCGGTTCGGGCCGGATGCGAGACGCTCTACACTTTCGATCTGAAGGCGGCACGACACAACGCGGTCACCCTGCTAGTGAAGTAGGCGTGCGACGGGGCTGCGAAGGGCTGCTCCCGCCAAGATCGGTTGACAGCCAAACTGCCTCAGGCATCCTACACAAGTTGCAGCTCGGTCTCCTCTTTTCGGAGGAGCACCATGTCGTCCATCCTGCGCAAGCGCCCCGTTCCAGATCCGACGCGGAAGATCACTTTCCCCGTCCCTGAGAAGCTCGCCGCCGATGTCGAGGCCGCTGATCGAGCGGGCGGAAGCTCTCGGCTTCGACGTCTCGATTGAGGAGAGCCTCGAGGCTGCCTATCGCCGTATCCATGCGAAGCTGGCGAAGGAGATGAAGGCGCTCGACGTCGATGCCGGCGCCGCCGACCCTGCTGACATGCCCACCGTCGGGCCAGTGGATCAGTGACAAGACGACGAAGAGGCGGGGCAGGCTCCGTCTGTTCGTGCCGTCGGAGGTTGATCCACTTTCTGGGGCGGGTCCCGGACAAGGCAAACCCGCCTTCGCTCACGACAGCGGTTCAGTCAGCCAGGGGCGCAAGTCATAGCTTTTCGAATAAGTGATATGCCCGTTCGACAATGATCGACGCCCACGGCGATTTCCGATCATCTCAACGGAAACGCTGATTGGTGCCTCAGCTGTAGCGGTCGACGGGAGAGACGTACTCTGGGCTCGCAGGACTTGTGGGATCAATCCTATTGAGATGATCCAGATCGTCTTTCATGTACGGGTCGCCTAACTGTCTGGGTTGGCCATGGTCACGGTTCTGCTTTCGGCCATTCCCTATTCTCGATCGCAGCGCGTTGACGACTAGGAAGAGGATCACGACTGCGAAGAGGCCATAGAAGACTTCGTCTGCCATCGCGGTCCCTCCTAGCGATCGTCAGCAGTTCCGTAGATATGGAGCCGAAGCGGTTGGCCTTCCGTTGCGTCGTCCGATTCGCTACCATCAGCTTGTGGCCCGAACTCGTCGCTCTGCGGCCATTCGCGCCGCTCATCATAGCGCATTCCGACGTCCGACAGAATGCTCTCGACATTCGTCGTCCGGCCCGAGGCCGCGCGCTTCAGATCGTAGATGACGGATTCGGCGAGGCTGTCGCGCTTCCCGAACTCCTGACGGACCAGATCTTCGAGCGCATACATCCGGTCCGTCTGCTGCCCCAGGTTCTCCATCAGCTCGGCGAAGTAGTCGCCGGCCGTGGTGCTGCCGCCGCCTTCGATCACGGCGCGCCAATAGGCCTGTCGGCGATCGGCCTCGCTCTCGGGTCACGTCACACTGCCGAGGATCGTGGCCTTGACGCGATTGTAGCCGTCGAGAGCGTCGTCGAGGACCCCACGGCCGTAGTGGCTATCGATGGCCCGGATCTCGGCGGCAAAGTCGCGATCGCGGATGAAGCGGTCCTCGCGACCGCCTTGGATCTCGCCCAACTCAGTCCGACGCGCCTTGAAGACGCCGCGCGGGGTCCGCGCTTCGCCCGCAGCATCGACGGGCGCCGCCCCCATCGAAAGATCTGCGCCGCTGACCTCGCGCTCGCGCCCACCGAAATCCCGGGCGACGCCGATTTCCGGGACCTCGATTCGGGCGCCCCTCGGATCGCCGGCAGGCCCCGCCCGCAGACCGACCGAGCCGAGGATCTCGTTCAGGAGCCGGTATTCGCCGGCCTCACGGAGGGCGGTAAGGCCGCCAGCTGCATAGGACCGCTTGATCTGGCCGGGTGCGCTCGTGAAGACGCCCATGTCGTGGGTGTAGCGGTCGGACCACCAGTCAGCACGGTTGGCATAGCCATATTCCATAAGCTCGTATCTGAGCTTCTTGTACGCGCCGGATTCGACGACGAGATTTGCCGCCTCGACCAGGCCCATCTCCTGGGAGAAGCCGCCAGTCTCGGAGCGCGTCAGTGCTTCCTCGTAACTCCGCTCGGCACCGATCGCCTCACTTGCCTCGCGCCTGAGCGCCTCGGTCTCGGTGAAGGCGCTGCTGTTGAAGCCGCTCCGAGTGAGACCGCGCTGAACGTCCCGCGCGAAGGCCATCTGGAAGGCAGACTGGAGGCCTTCGTTCTCCTGGAAGGCGCGCTGCATCTCGTTCGCGACGTTGCGCATGTCGTCGGAGACGAACCGTTCTGCCGTTTCATGGCTCCCGCTGGCTGCGGCACTCACGCCTCCCGAGCCGCTGGTCCTGCCGCCCACTTTCGCTCCGCCACCGCTTCCCGCGTTCGCCGCCGCGTTGACACCTGCCGCTGCGACGCGGCTCATGGCTTCGAAGTCGCTCTCCGAGCTCGCTCGAGCCGTCCGATACGCCCGCGAGAACGCCTCGTTCTGCAGGGGCCCATAGACCTCCGAGCTCTCGGGCCGTTCGCTGTCGGTCCAGAGCGTGCCGCTAGTGGACCGGGTCTCAGAACCCCGGCTCGATGAGAGCGCCCGGTCGAGGGCTTGGGAGAACTGGAGCCGCTCGCTCTCCGTGGCACGCTCGGCCGCGGTCACGCTCTCGATGTTGGCGGCGGAGAAGGTGAAGCGGGGGAGCACGCTCTGAGCGCCGTTCACATGGTAGCCGGCGACCGGCGTCTCGCGCATCGGCGACTCGACCATGTGGAGCGGCTGCTTCGCGATGCTGCTGGGCGCCGGGACCTTCTCGTCGAAGGTGTCGGGCCCGCCGGCACGGGCGGCGATGGTGTTGAAGCTGTAGACGCTGCCGGTGATCAGGAGGAGGCTCAGGATCGGCACGGAGGAGGCGAAGTGCCCGGCGACGGCGAGCTGCTTCTGGACCTCGTCATCGGCCGAGAACTGCCCGCCGAGCGAAGTGAAGGGCAGGCCCGCGCCGTCGAGGTTTGCTACGTCGCTCGCGAGGATGTGCAGAATGTAGAGGTTGATGAAGGCGAGGGTCGGCGCCCAGAATTGGATCCAGAGCCCGATGAGCACGTAGCGTGAGACGATCCGGAACCCGCCGAAGCCCATGACGGCGGCGACCAGCACGATAAGCGCCATCGCATAGAAGAACCCCTCGACGAAGGAGATGAGCGGGCGCGTGTAGCTCTCGAAGATGTTTCCTTGAGCGATCCACTGAGCGTTGCGCTGCCGGATCGCTTCGGCGAGCGCCACGGCGAACCCTTCCTTCATGTCGAGTTGCAGGCGCCGCATCGCACCCATGTCGACAAGCGGCCCGACGTAGAGCGAGAGCAGCGCCTCGTCGGTCGAGACGCCCGGCGGCAGGTCGAAGATATCGAAGAGCTCGCCGACGCGCTCGTTGACCACTGCCTCGGTCGGCGCGATGGCGCGCGCGGGATCGTGAAAGAGATCGGCGAGGACCTGGGATTTGAGCGCGGGCATGAAGCTCGTGCGCGACCACTGCACGAGCTCGGTGTGGCCTTCGACGCAGTCCTCGTTCGAGCCCGCACCGATATGGTTGAAGGTCCCGAAGGCCGCGTTCTCGAACTTTAGCGCCTCATGGACCAGGACGGCCGAGGAGAGCGCCGTGCGCTGGATGGCCCCCATGTCGAGCCCGAAGCTCGTGCAGGTCGAGACGTACATCACCCATGACCGCCGGAAATCCCGGCCGGCCGCCTCGCTCGCGGCGGCATAGGTGTCCGGGACGCTCGCGGCCCGGCGCAGGATCGACCAGGTCTCGAGCGCCGAGGCAAACCCGTCTTCGGTGATTCCGGGATAAGAGAAGGCGGTCTCGGTCATGTCGGTCAGCGCATAGCCAATGCGGCTCAGAAGACTGCCCGTGAAGGCGATGCCGAGGGGCACGTTCGCGACGGTCCGTGTCTGGCCGGTATAGACGTTCTCCATGGTGACCGTGGTCTTCGGCACGAAGAGCACGCCCCAGACGATGAGCACGACGAGGAGGTGATGGAACTGGATGCCGCGCGCCTGCAGGATCGCCTGGCCAGCGAGCGCGAGCACGCCGAACAGCATCACCGTCGCGAGGAGCCCCGTGTAGTCGTTGGCAGTCCCGGTGCCGACAGTGCCCATGATCGCGGCGACGCCGTTGACGATGTCGGCGAGGAAGGCGAGATCGCCGAAGACGAGCCAGTCCAGCGCTCTACTCCGCGCTGAAACTGGCGAGGGCGGTTTCGGCCTCGGGCTGCATCACGAGGAAGAAGCCCTCATGGATCCGCATGAGCTCTTCGAGGTTGCCGTGCTTGCGCTGCAGCCGCGCGATCTCGGCATCGTTGGCCCGCACCGCCGCCGCCATGACCTCCGCGAGTTTCACGCTGTAGCCGTCCTCGATCGTGCCAGCGGCGCGTTGTACTGCGGCATGGAGATCGCGGACCATCTGGGCGGTGAGCTCGAGCGCGAGCTAGAAGGCCACCTCGCGGGCGAAGGTGATCGCAGCCTGCTCGGAAATGCTGGCGAGCCGCACGAAATACGCCCCCGTCGAACCGGGGAGGGCGGCGACGAGGTTCCGGGTCGGGGCGTCGAGCCCGCCGTCCTCCCCCTCGCCGATGCAGCTCATATAGCGGGTGACCGAGCCGTCGATCCAGGACTCGATGAGGCCGGAATCGCCGTTGATGGTCGCGATCTCAAAGCTGTCGGCGCCTGAGTCGTAGTCGACGATGACGGTGCCGGAGATCGTCATCATGATGGAGAGGATCTCGTCGTCGCCGCCTGCCGCGAACCAGTCGTCGACGCTCGAGGATTTGAGCGCGCGCCAGACGAGATTGCCGGTGAGCCGCTCCTCCATCTCCTCGGGCGCAGAGGCCGCGACGGCCTCGGTCGGCGACTGGCCGGTCGAGGTCGACCAGCTCTCGAAGACATCGCGGATGCCTTCGACGGTCGCGATGGTCGAGGCTTCGCCGTATTTCTTGCCGGTGAGTGCGGAGGCCGTGTCGTTGACGATACCCTGGGCGAGCTGACAGCTGTTCCCGAAATGCTGGTTCAGCTCCTGGATCTTGCGCTGCAGCGTCTCGATGGTGCGCCTGCATTGCGGGCAGACCCCGTCGAGGGCGAGCTGGAAGGCATAGCCGACGGCGTTCGAGGCAACCGTGCGAATGAGTTCGACGAACTGCTCCGCGTTGATGAAGCTGACGGGGCCTGTGAAGAAATCGATCCCGCCGCAGCCCGCGCGAAAGTTCGGGGGCGTAAAGGCCACGAGGTTGGGATCGACGATGCGGTTGCGCACATAGAGGTTGCCGCCCGAGATCTCGCCCCTTCGCTGGGTCTCGTAGAAGCCGGGCGGCGTCGCATTGACCATGTTGTCGAATATCGAGGTCATCTGCTCGCGCATGCCGGCGGGGGCGGGCGGGGCAGGGACGGTCATTGCTGCGATCAGAGCGGAAAGCATTGCGGTGCGGCCCCGCCAACTCGGTCGTTCGAAGATCGTCATCTGTTCTCTCCTGTCTCGCTCGGTCGGCTCTCGGTGCCGCCGGTCACCTCCGGGTCCTCGCCGACCCACGCCACGCAGAACCCGGCCGCCATGCGGCGGAGCCAGGGGCGGAGATCGGCCGGGACCCAGACGGTCAGCTCGGTGAACCCTTCTTCGCGTCGCCGTCGCCGAAGGTTCCGCATGCGCTCCTTCGGGCCCTCGCGCCTGCTTCCACCTTCATTCTCCGCATCGTCCCGGTCCGTCGTCATGGGACCCCGTCGCCCGCCATCCGGCCGCGCAGCAAGGCGACGAGCCGGTCGGGATCTTCGAGGATTGCCGGATCGATCTCGGTGGGGCTGACCTCGGCCGTACTGCGTTGGACAGGGAGCGTCGCCTCCCAGGCCTCCTCCGAGATCCAGCCGGCCTGCTTTGCTGTGAGCAGGATCCGCCGCTCGAGATCGGTCCGGGTCATGAGGCCCTGGCCGACGAGCCGGATTTCGCCGGGCGGGCGCATGAGGGCGATCGCCGGCACGGTGCGCACGCCGAGCAATGCCGCCTGGCCGCGATCGGGCACCGAGTCCACCTGGAAGGCGCCCGAGGTCATGCGCCGGCCGTCGAGCGCGACGGCCATCACCTTGAGCCCGGTCGTCCGCTCGATCCCCTCGAGAAGCGGTGCCTGTTGCTTACAGTAGGGGCAGGTCGAGGCATAGAAGAAGACGAGGCCGATCCGGTGCGAGAGATGGGCGAGGAGCGCCTACCGCGCCCGATGCGCCTGTGCATCCATCGCCTGGGCCCCGAAGCTCGCGATCGGCCGCTCGACATTGGCATCGAGCAGCGGATCGCCGAGAGTGACCGCCTAGGTCGCCCGGGCGAAGGCCGAGGCGCGGTCCATCGCGACCCGCTGGAGCAGGAGATAGGCGCTTACCTTCGCGGGCGTCGGATCGTCGACGGCGGCATCGCGGTAGCGGTCGAGGTTTTCGCGGAGCCAGGCGGAGGAGAGCGGGGTTGGGCCGCTTTGGTGCGGGTGGCGATGCGTCGGCCTCCTCGAGCTCGACGGCAAGCGCCCGCTCAGGTGGCTGCACGGCGTCCGGGACGACTTCGGCCGCCGGCGGTGGGTCCTCGTACCAGAACCATCCTTCAGCGCTGCCGGCATGGAAGCCTTCCGGCCCTTCTCCGCCGGCGGCGGTGCCAGCGAGACAAAGAGCGAGAAGGGAAATGGGAAGCGGCCATCTCATTGCGTGACCTCCGGCGCGGCGGTGATCGGCCCGGAGGCGCCCCAGCCGACGAGATCAACGCTGTCTTGAGCTTGCCTCCTGATGCCGGACTGGGCGGTACAGTACCCTCAGGACGAAGGATGATGGATGAGCAAGCAACCGAGGCGGCGTTTCACGCCGGAGTTCAAGGAGCAGGCTGTGGCGCGATTGTCGGCGCCGAGTGCCACGCAGAGCAGCGTGGCGAAGGAGCTGGGCGTGACGGCGACGCAGTTGAAAACATGGCGGCTTGAACTCGAGGCCGCCGGCTCGGTAGAGGCCATTCGCCGTCAGCGGGCCGAGGCGACGGAGGCGTCCGATCTCCGGCGCGAGAACCGTCGACTGAAGGAAGAGCTGGAGGTGATGCGTAAAGCCTCGGCTCTTTTCGCTCAGTGGGCGGCGAAGACATGAAAGCGAAGCTCACCTTCATCGCCGCCCATGCCGCTCAGCACTCCATCCGACTGATGTGCCGGGTGCTGTCGGTCAGCCCGAGCTGGTTCCACGCCTGGCGCGCTGCCGGACCGAAACGGGCGGCGCGTGAGGCAGCCCGCGACGCGTTGGCCGCCCGGATCCGGGAGATCTTCGAACAGAGCAAGCGGCGCTATGGTGCGCCGCGCATCCATGCAGAGTTGGTGGCTCAAGGGCTGCGGATCGCTCGGAGTTGGAGGGGCTACAAATCCGTCCAGTGGACGGATTTGCCCGGAAACGGTGGCAAAGATCATGCGGGATGAGGGTATTCGCCCGCCGCGCCGACGTCGGCGCCCGCCGCAAACGACCGACAGCCGACATAAGCTGAGCATAGCACCGAACCTGCTGAAGCGTGATTTCAATGCCGCAGCGCCCGACCGAATCTGGCTCGTCCACTACAACACCGAGCGCCCACATCTCGGCTACCGCAACATGGGCCGACGACCCATCGAGACCGTCATGTCATTCGTCAATCAAGAAGGTTAGGTGGACAGACTGTAGATCGCTCAGCCTTGTAAACTGGCTAAACATGGTCCAGACTAGACGCGTTCAATTAATGGAGAGATCCTACTGATGTCTGAAACCTCTGGTCCGTGGACGATCGCTGAAGCCAAGGCGCGTCTTTCAGAACTGCTACGCCGTGCCCAGACCGACGGTCCTCAGACCATCGGACTTCGAGAGCGCTACGTGGTCATTCCCGAGCATATTTGGGCCAAGACGCAGCGTTCCCGCCCGTCACTCGGCAGTTGGCTCGCAACGGAGCTGCAAGACAGTGGCGCTCTCGAACTGCCGGACCGCACTGAGCCACGCCGTCCCATTCCGTTCGACGAGAACGGCAGTTCTGCGTGAGTGGCGTTCTCCTAGACACGAATATCCTGTCCGAGCTCATGCGTCCTGAACCCGATGCCGCCGTATGCAGCTTCGTCGAAGGCTTGCCGGAGGTCTGGCTCTCGGTGATCACAGTGCATGAACTCGATTACGGGATCAATCGGCTGCCCGAAGGCGCGCGGCGGGAGCGCCTTGCGAACAAACTCACGGAACTTTCCGAAACCTATGCCGACCGGATCGTTCTAATCGATCTGAGAGTCGCCGCGATAGCCGCCCGCTTCCGCGCGGATGGAGACCGATGTGGCCGGCGTGTCCATCTCGCGGACGCCCTGATCGCTGCCTGTGCACACTCAGTTTCCGCAGCCGTCGCGACACGGGATCTCGGAGGCTTCGAGACGACTGGGATCGCGCTTATCGATCCTTGGCAACGACGGTCGTGACCGCACTCGAGTGCCGTGATGTTGAGCGCGCAGCGCGTTCAACAGCGGGTTAGATCATGTAACTCAACAAACGCGCGGAATCTTTCTTCTGTTTGTTTTCTGGCTCGGCGCTTGTCTCCTGAACGACACCCATCTGCTTAGAGAGACATAACCTCCTTATGTCACCTAAGTGGCTAGGCCGTGTTGACGAATTCTGACGCTTCAACAATTATCCAGCGTCGAAAAGGAAGCGATGATCTGCGCAGTGTCTCCTGCCGCCATCAGTGCGCACTTGGTAGCGTCCAGGATCTTTCGCACATTTCTCATGCGACGGCGGCTCCGGTTTCGGCCTTGGCGGCCGTCAGCGGGTCCATGTTGATGTAGCGGCGCATGGACCACTGCGTGCCGGCGATGTGGCGCAGCCGTGCCGCTGCGAGGTTGAGGCACGATTGCCCATCCGGGAGTGAGGCACGAGCGCGCCACCGGTTCGAGCGCCGTGCCGAACACCGACCACGCGGGTGCGTCTCCGGATCTCGCGCATGATCCGCTCGAGCGGGTTGTTCGTGCGCAGCTTGATCGAATGGCTGTCGGGGAAGGCGTAGTAGGTCAGGGTCTCATGGACTTGGGCGTCGACAAGGTCCGCAGCGCGCCCCATACGCTGGCGGCGGAGCTCCTCGACGACTGCCTGGGCTTTCTCTGCGGCCGCTGTCTGGCTCTCCTGCGCATGGATCGCCTTCAGCATGTGGCTTACCTCGCGAACCTTCGTGCTGGGCACGTGGCTGAAAACGTTCCTGTAGAAATGAACGACGCAGCGCTGCCAGCGCGCCTCGGGCAGATATTCGGCGACGCTCTCGACCAGGACACGGCACGCGTCTGAGGTGATCGGCTCCACGCCCTTGAGCCCACGATCGACGAGGTGGCGGAGGAACGCCGACCAGCTCCGTGCTCGCAGAGGTAACCACATCGCAGCCGTTGCGGTGGCGCGCAAGCTCACGATCCTGGTCTGGCACATGCTGAACAAGGGCGAGGACTATGCCTGGTCGCGCCCGGCCTTGATGGCGAGGAAGATGCGCAACCTGGAGCTGGCAGCAGGCCTGCCAGCAAAGCGCGGAGCGCGTGGTAGCACCTATGACTACAATCTCGCGGAGCGCCGTCGCGCGGATCGCGCAATCGCCGAACAGGCCGAAACCATCTACCGACAAATGACGCGTGGATGGTGACGATGGGGACCGCAGGGTGCAGGCGCCACAAATGAGGAGCGACGATGATCAGGCAGCGCGGCGGGGCTTGAACCTCATGCCCCACACTTTGCCACGTCGTCGCCTGCACCGAAGAAAATAGCACGTTCGAGAAGAAAGGGGATGTTCAATCTTATCCGTGGTTTTGGCCCGGTAGGCCTTGCACGCCCGCGGACCGCTGCCGTAGTGGCCGAGCAGCGCGACGAGCGAGGCGTTGTAGGTGATCACGCCGTCGGCGTCCTCGCCGATCACCGCGGTCTTCATGCGGTCGTAGAGGATCTCGCCCGTGACCCCGCCGATCGCCTCGAAGCCCGCGATGTGGCATCGGAGCACAGTCTGCAGGTCCTGGGAGGCACAGAAGCGCCCCCACAGCCACCGCAAGTGCTCGAGCACAATCGAGAACAGCCAGACCTTGCGGACGGTGCCCGGCTCATCTGTGAACTCGACCTTGAACTCCGCGAAGTCGACCTGCGCCTGGCGCCCCGGCGGCGTTTCGAAGCGTCGCTCAAAGCCTTGGGGCCGCGCCGGGCGGACATCGCACAGGAACGCGGTGACAGCCGGATACCCGCCCGTGTAGCCGAGATCGCGGATCTCACGCAGCAGGCGCTTCGCCGAAAGGTCCGGATAGTCGATCACCCTGTACCGCAGATACGCCTCGAAGGGCGCGATCTTGCGTTCGACCGGCTCGCGCTCCTTGTGGGCCGGTGGCTCGAGCCTGCGCTCGAGATACCGCCGCACGGTCTTGCGATCGCGGCCCACCTTCCGCGCAATTGCTGTGATGGTGGGCCCCTGTCTCTTTAGATCGTGGATCAAGACGATCTCCCTCGCTCGCTATTGTCGCTCGGACCAATGGCGCTCCCAATGGCGACCATGTGGTAGCCGTAGCGCCCGTAGTCCCTTGCGAACTCGTTGATGTCCTCAGTGAGCAGGGCTTCATCGGACGGGCCTCGAGGCGCCTTGCGCTGGGTAGAGCGGTGCTGCCCGAGCGTGCGGCAGGCGCGGCGCTCACTCACGCCGAGCGTCTGCCGCACGCTCTGGGAGTGTCAGGAATTTCGTGTGTGGGCCATGACGATGCGAGTGGAGGAGACATCGCATGGCACGACGCAAGAAGCCTGTTATCGCTGACGAGCTGCTGGACCAGCTTCTGGCTGGCCGCGATCCCCAGACAGTTTTCAG
>JBCBYV010000043.1:0-27955 GCA_039815685.1 Pseudomonadota bacterium
CTGAAAACTGTCTGGGGATCGCGGCCAGCCAGAAGCTGGTCCAGCAGCTCGTCAGCGATAACAGGCTTCTTGCGTCGTGCCATGCGATGTCTCCTCCACTCGCATCGTCATGGCCCACACACGAAATTCCTGACACTCCCACGCCGATGGAAGCGCTCGCCAAGATGCTTGCAGGCACGGGCCTCTCCTTTCGCAATCTCGGCAGCGACGGCGTTCTCATCCAGTCGACCGAGAACGAGGTGAGCCCAGTGGACGACGGCATCACCGAACTCGATGCGATCGTTGTCGAAGGCAGCGTGCCCCGCAGGCAGCTTAAGCTAGAGGCCGAGCCCCGCAGCATCCGCATCTTCGACAAGGAAGAGCTTGAGCAAAGCGGCTTCGAGTCGCTGACGCCCGCGCTCCGCACGGCGCCCAATGTGAACATCACCGCCGAGACGAACCCCACAGGCTCGCAGATCGCGATCCGTGGCATCAGCGAGCAGGGAAACAACAGCACCACGGCACCCGCGGTCGGCTTCTTCCAGGACGGCGTGCCGCTCAACAACTCCTTCGGCAGCCAGGGTACGAACCCCGCGATCTTCGATACCGAGGCGGTCGAGGTCTTTCTCGGACCCCAAACGACCCGCTTCTCCCGCGCATCGACCGCGGGTGCCATCAACGTGGTCACCAAGAAACCCGTCGACCGGCTCGAGGCTGAGGTCGCCGGCCAAATCGGCGACCGGCCGGAGTTCAACGGCTCCTTTGTCGTCAACGGACCTCTTCTGCCCAGCGGCAAGCTCCTCGGCCGCATCGTGGGCTTTGGCGGCGAGACGACGGGCTTCATTGAGTTTGCAAGCGACGCGCCTTCGCCGCCGAGGATCGGCAACAGCTTTCGCGGGGCGCGGGCCAGCCTGCGCGCGCTGCCGGCCGACAATCTGACGGTCGACACGTCTTTCAGCTTCACGCGGACCGAATTCGACACGAACTCGCTCGCGACCGAGAGCGGTCTTTCGGGTGGCAACTTCGAGACCTTCAGCCAGTTCTTTGGAGGTGACACCTTCGACCAGCTGATCGCCCGTGTCGGCATCGACTACGTGGCGCCCTTCGGCCGCTTCACGTCGAACACAAGCTTCCGCCGCAACGTCGCCAACCAGACGCTCGATACGGACTTCACGCCCTTCAACCTGTCATTCTCAAGCTTTGAGTCCCTCACCGATGCGATCACGCAGGAGCTCAGATTCGAAAGCACGACCATGGAAATCGGCCAAGTGCCGGGGACGGTGGCGGTGAATTTCGGTCTCGGTGCCAGTTTCAGCGGCGCAGACGTCGACGAGACCAACGTCACGGGCGACGATGTCTTTGTCTTCGCGGGGCGGGCGCTCGAGGTCTTCGGCACCTTCGACAGCTTTCTCGATCTTACGGGACTCCCTCCCGGCACCTCGCCCGAAGATCTCGGACAGGACGGAAGCCGCTCCTTCGGGGCGAGCACCCAGAATGTCTTCAACTTCAACATCTATGCGGACGCCACCTGGCGCCCGGTGCCTGATCTCGCGATCAACGGTGGGCTTCGGTATTCCTTCGACCGTATCGAGAGCAACTCGTTCCTGAACGTCGTTGAGGGTCCGCTTTTCTCGGCCTTCTCGGAGTTCGGGTTGCCCGGCTTCGAGGAAGTGGATGATTTGCTCCCGCTGATGGTCGGCGAGCTTTCATTCGCGAATGTCAGCCCCAGCGCCTCGATCACCTATGACTGGTCGGACGACCTGACCACGTTCTTCTCGTTCTCGACAGGTTATCGCCCCGGCGGGTTCTCGGAGACCTTCGCAGGTATCGTAGAGTTCGAGGAGGAGACGCTGCTTGCCTTCGAGGTGGGCGCCAAGGCGTCCTTCCTCGACGACCGCCTCCGCGTCGACGTCACGGGCTTCGCGCAGTTCTACAACGATCAGCAGATCCTCATCTCCGATATCATTGGCGGCGTGCCCGAGACTGTGATTGGAAATGCCGAGCGCTCGACCAGCTTCCGCGCCGAGCTTGCCATCGCCGCCCGCCCGGTCGATGGCCGCAACATCGCGACCAATCTTGGGATCACTTTCGCGAGCTTCCAGGAATTCACCACGGTGCCGTTCGGCTCGCCCGCCGGCACCCCACCGGTCGACCTCTCCGGCACACGGCTGCCGAACGCGCCGCGCGTCACCTTCAACGTCGTCGGCGACTATGAGCATCCGCGCGACATCATGCCGGACATTCTGCCGGGCGCCCGCGCCTTCCTCAGGGTGGAGTACAACCTGCGCACCTAATTCGAGGGTGGCGTCTCGACCGCGGATATCGACACGACGCTATCGGGCTTCGACGTCCTAAACCTCCGCGCGGGCCTGCGCGGTGAGAACTTCGACGTCAGCCTTTTCGTGGAGAACGTGTTCGACACCCGCTATGCCACCGATGTCTCCCCATCGGGTGCCGGTGCTATCATCCCGGTCGCACCGCTCCTCGGCATCACCCTCCCAGAGGGTCTCTCGGACACCAATGTCGTTCCCGGTCCAACCCGCCTCTTCGGCCTCCAGGCCCGCATCCGGTTCTGAAGAGACCATCGGGCAGGACAAAGCTTGCCATTTCGCGGTGCCCAAATACGAAACTGGAGTGTCTACCTCTGGTGCGTGGGAAGTGCAGGCGTCTGCTGGCCCTACGGCACAGCGTTTACCCATGTCACAGGGCTGGTGTCCGGCGCGGCGGCGAGCGCATCCCAACTACGAGGCCACAGCCCATTCGGAGAGAGGTACCGTCCTGTCGCCGCCCGCAGATCCATCAAACGGCCCCGCAGCATACCACGATGTGCGGACCCGGTTCTTCTGATCGCACCGTCGGCGAGGCGCTTCTGCTGGCCGTCTTGGCCGAGCGCTTGCGGAGAATGCCGATACCCATGGGCCTCGCGAATTCATGATACGGGCGACCATTGCGATGAAATGTGCTGGTCACGACGGCTTGATCAAGAACACCAACGAAGCTTAGTCACGCTTGGCGTCGGGTTCATCTACGGCGTAAGTTGCTGGTGGTGCTGGAATCCGCGTCATGCGCATCGGCACCCCGGAGATGCGGCGCACAAGGGAAGATACAGCGGGACCCTAGCGCTGTATGCAGATGTATACTACATGGGGCCGCAGAAGTGAACGCGAGCCGAAGAGACGGAATGCGAACACACCTATCCACCTGAACGATCGGGGGCAGCGATGACCTTGTACGCCACCTACCTTGACGAGATCGAAACCCGCAAAGCGCAGGGTCTGAGCCCGAAGCCCATCGATGCGGCTGATCTGATGGCCGAGATCATCGCGCAGGTCCGCGATCCCGGGCATGAACACCGCGAAGCATCGCTCAACTTCTTCATCTACAACACGTTGCCGGGCACAACGGGCGCCGCGCGGGGGAAGGCCGATTTCCTAAAAGAGGTTATCCTCAGCGAGGCGGAAGTCCCCGAGATCACGCCGGAATTCGCGTTCGAGCTTCTGTCCCATATGAAGGGCGGCCCGTCGGTCGAAGTGCTGCTGGATATCGCGCTCGGCGATGACACTGCGCTTGCCGCCCAAGCGGCCGAGGTACTCAAGACGCAGGTATTCCTCTACGAAGCTGACACTGACCGCATTAAGGCCGCCTACGATGCTGGCAGCGCTGTGGCCGCGGATCTTCTGGACAGCTACGCCAAGGCCGAGTTCTTCACCAAGCTGCCGGACGTGGAAGAAGAGATCGAGGTCGTGACTTTCATCGCGGCCGAGGGCGACATCTCGACCGACCTCCTCTCCCCCGGCAATCAGGCGCACAGCCGCGCCGACCGCGAACTGCACGGTCAGTGCATGTGCGACGAGGCCGCGCAGAAGCACATTGAAGAGCTGAAGCTGCAGCACCCGGGCAAGCGCGTGATGCTGATCGCCGAGAAGGGCACGATGGGCGTGGGCTCGTCGCGCATGTCGGGCGTGAATAACGTGGCGCTCTGGACGGGCACGCAGGCCTCCCCCTACGTGCCCTTCGTGAACATTGCGCCCGTGGTGGCGGGGACGAACGGGATCTCGCCCATCTTCCTCACGACTGTCGGCGTGACCGGCGGCATCGGCGTCGATCTCAAGAACTGGGTCAAGAAGGTCGGCGAGGACGGCAAGCCGATCCTCAACAACGAAGGCAACCCGATCCTCGAGCAGCGGTACTCGGTCGAGACGGGCACCGTCCTGAAGATAAACACCAAGACCATGAAGCTCTACAATGAGACCGGCGAGCGCGAGCTGGTCGATCTCGCCTCGTCCTTCACGCCGCAGAAGACCGAGTTCATGAAAGCGGGCGGTTCTTACGCGGTCGTCTTCGGCAAGAAGCTGCAGACCTTCGCGGCCGAGACGCTGGGGATCGAGCCCCCGCTGGTCTTCGCGCCCTCGAAGGAGATCTCTCACGAAGGTCAGGGGCTCACGGCGGTGGAGAAGATCTTCAACGCCAACGCGATCGGCGTGACGCAGGGGAAGACCTTGCACGCAGGCTCGGATGTGCGCGTCCGGGTGAACATCGTGGGCTCCCAGGACACGACGGGCCCGATGACCGCGCAGGAGCTCGAGTCGATGGCGGCGACGGTCCTGTCCCCCTCGGTCGATGGCGCTTATCAGTCGGGCTGCCACACCGCGTCCGTCTGGGACGCTAAGGCGCAGGCGAACACGCCGAAGCTCATGAAGTTCATGAACGATTTCGGGCTGGTGACGGGGCGCGATCCCAAGGGCGTTTACCACTCGATGACCGACGTGATCCACAAGGTGCTGAACGACATCACCGTGGATGACTGGGCCATCATCATCGGTGGCGACAGCCACACGCGCATGTCGAAGGGCGTGGCCTTCGGGGCGGACTCCGGCACGGTCGCGCTGGCGCTGGCGACGGGTGAGGCTTCGATGCCCATCCCGGAGTCGGTCAAGGTGACCTTCACGGGCCAGATGGCCGACCACATGGACTTCCGCGACGTCGTCCACGCCACGCAGGCGCAGATGCTGGAGCAGTGCGGCGACAACGTCTTCCAGGGCCGCATCATCGAGGTCCATATCGGCACGCTGCTGGCGGATCAGGCCTTCACCTTCACCGACTGGACGGCGGAGATGAAGGCGAAGGCCTCGATCTGCATCTCCAACGACGAGACGCTGATCAAGTCGCTGGAACTCGCCAAGCACCGCATCCAGATCATGATCGACAAGGGCATGGAGCATGAGAACGGCATGCTCACCAAGTTGATCGGCATTGCCGAGGCGCGCATTCAGCAGATCAAGTCCGGCGAGAAGCCAGCTTTGGCGCCCGACGACAATGCCAAATACTTCGCCGAGGTCGTGGTGGATCTGGATAAGATCGACGAGCCGATGATCGCCGATCCGGACGTCAACAACTCGGATGTGTCCAAGCGCTACACGCACGACACAATCCGGCCGATCTCGTACTACGGGGCGCAGAAGAAGGTCGATCTCGGCTTTGTTGGGTCGTGCATGGTCCACAAGGGTGATGTGAAGATCGTCGCGCAGATGTTGCGGAACCTGGAGAAGGCCTATGGCGACGTGAAGTTCAACGCCCCGCTCGTGGTGGCGGCGCCGACCTACAACATCATCGACGAGCTGAAAGAGGAAGGCGACTGGGCGATCCTGCAGAAATACTCGGGCTTCGAGTTCGACGACAGCGCGCCCAAGACCGAGGCCCGGACGGAATACGAGAACATCCTCTATCTCGAACGCCCCGGCTGTAACCTCTGCATGGGCAACCAGGAGAAGGCCGCGAAGGGCGACACCGTGCTGGCCACGTCCACGCGTCTCTTCAAAGGTCGCGTCGTCGAGGATAGCGGTGAGAAGCTGGGCGAGTCCCTGCTGGCCTCCACCCCGGTGGTGGTGCTGTCGGCGATCCTCGGACGCACTCCGACCGTCGAAGAGTACAAGACGTCCGTCGAGGGCATCGACCTTACGAAGTTCGCACCGCCCAAGAAGGCACCGCTCGACACGCTTTCGGTGCACTTCTGACGGCCTAAAGATGGACCTCCGTCTCGGGGCAGGTTGCTCCGGACCGGAGGTAACATCCAGTTCTCCACAGGGTTTGAGGCATCTCACGCGAGAGCGCGGGCAGACGCTTGCGCATCGCTGGTCTTCTTCAGGAACTCGCCGCGCGAAGAGGCCTGACCGCGCCTGCCCGCTTCTCCGACGATCGTGAGAACGGGCTCTGTGTCTCGCTACTACACCGGCCAGCCCATCACCTCCGCGCCGCCATGGGCGGTGTCACGGACAACGCGTCAAGGGTGGAGGCCGAGCCGCTACCGGATGCGCGCTGTCATGGCCCGCGCATTCTCGTTCTTGGGTTTGTTGATCGGCAGGGGAGATCGGAGCCGCGCCGTGTCGCATGAAGTGCAGGCCGCCGGAATGGACCTTGGTCGGCACTGTCAGGCGTACGTTCGCAGAAAGGAGAGGACGCGGGCCCAGGCATCGGCCGCCGCCTCGGCATGGTACGCTTCGCGATGATCGTTGAAGAAGGCGTGCTCGGTCCCTGGGTAGACGAGGATGTCCGTGCCGGGATTGGAGGTGAGATCCGCACGCAACTGCTCCACATCCGCCTGTGGGATCAGACCATCCGTCTCGGCAAAGACGCCGAGATAGGGTGAGGCGATCATGCGTGTGATCTCGATGGGCAGGAAGGGCTTGTTCGCCATCCTCGGGAAGTTGACCCTGCCGTAGAAGTTGATCGCCCCGGCAAGCCGCGTGTCAAAAGCCGCGAGGTTGTGCGCGAAGCGGCCCCCCATGCAAAAGCCCCAGGCAAAGACAGGTGCCGTGCCACGCCCTCCCGCGCCGGCGAGCGCCCAGTCGAGCGCATGCCGGCAGTCGCGCGTGGCGCGTACGTCGTCGAAGGCCTCGAAAGTCGCCCCCCACTTCTCGAGCGGATCGGACGGAACCGGCGGCTCGGCACCGCGGAAGAGATCGCAGACGACGGCGCCGTAGCCTTCGCCCGCCAGCCGCCCGGCGACCTCGCCCATATGCGGTGTCATTCCCCAGAGCTCGACTTGCATCAGCACGATGGCTGCGGGCGGGCCGTCGGGCCAGACCACATAGGCGTCCATCCCGCCGTCGGTTGCAGGGATCGTCGCGTTGGGGGCAAGACGCATGGGCTCTCTCCTAGCGGTAGATGACCGAGGGCAGCCAGGTCGCAAGCTCGGGGAAAGCGAACACGGTCGCCAGCCCGAAGATCTGGATTGCGATGAAGGGCAGCACGCCACGATAGATGTCGCCGGTCTTGAGCTCGGGCGGAGCGACACCCCGCAGATAGAAGAGGGCGAAGCCGAAGGGTGGCGTGAGGAACGATGTCTGCAGGTTCATCGCAATGAGAACGCCGAACCAGACCGGGTTGATATCGGACTGCAGGATCACCGGGGCGACGATCGGCATTACGATGAAGACGATCTCGATGAAGTCGAGAAAGAAGCCGAGCACGAAGACGAGGAGCAGGACCGCGATCAGCGCGCCGGTCTCGCCGCCGGGTATCTGCTGCATGACATGGAGCACGATCTCGTCGCCGCCGAGGGAGCGGAAGACGAGCGAGAAGATCGTGGCGCCGATCAGGATCGTGAAGGCGAGGGTCGAGATGCGCATGGTGGCAAGCATCGACGCCGCAAGATTGCCGGAGCGGGCGAGGACGACAAGGGCGGCGCCGATGCCCGCAACGAGTAGGGCGCAGGCCACAAAGGCGACCCAGAGAGCCACCCGGTCGGCCGCCGTCACCTCTTCGGCCGCAAGGCGAAGATCTGCTACGGAGCGCAGCACCGGAAGAAGCGCTGCGCCGAGAATGCCGATCTCGACGATCCGGCCCATGATCCGCCCGTTCTGTTCGGCCGCTAGCCGCCGTCCCGCCAGAAGCAAGGCCCCTAGCGCGCCGACGCCCGCAGCCTCGGTCGGGGTCGCAGCACCAGCCAGGATGGAGCCGAGCACCGCGACGATCAGAACTGCAGGGGGGAGGAGGCTCGCCAGCACGGTGCCGAGCGCCGGCGCCTCACCATCTTCTTCGGTGATTGCCGGGCAGTCTGCGGGCCGGAGGAGGCCGACGGCGAGCTGATAGAGCATGTAGAGGATGGCGAGGCCGAGACCGGGGATCAGAGCGCCGGCAAAGAGATCGCCGACCGAGACTGGATCCGGCGCCCAGTTCCCCACCTCGCGCTGCGCCTCCATGTAAGCGCCCGAGAGCTGGTCGCCCAGGAAGACGAGCACAATGGAGGGCGGGATGATCTGCCCGAGCGTGCCCGCCGCACAGATCGAGCCAGCGGCGAGCGAGGGCCGATAGCCACGCTTCAACATCGTCGGCAGGCTCAGCAGCCCCATGGCGACGACCGTCGCGCCCACGATCCCGGTGGATGCCGCGAGCAGCGCGCCCACGGCCGTCACCGAGATGCCGAGCCCCGCGGGCAGGCCGCGCGTGAGGCGTGCCATGTTGACCAGCAGATCCTCCGCCACCCGGCTGCGCTCGAGGATCACCCCCATCAGGATGAAGAGCGGCACGGCGGTCAGCACCTCGTTGAACATCGCCGTGCCGTAGATGCGCGACGGGATGGCGGAGAGGTAGGAGAGGTCGAACGCTCCGAAGATGCTCGCCACGAACGCGACAATCAGCGCAGCACCCGAGAGCGCGAAGGCGACGGGAATGCCCGCCAGCACCGACCCGAAGGCCGCGACGAAGAGGAGAGAGACGAACGTAAGCGCGGTCGCGTCCATGGCCTTAGCGGTCCTCGTCCCAATGCGCGACGCGCTCACACCGGATGAGCCGCAATGCCGTGGCAAGCGCCTGCAGCCCGACCGAGAGTGCGAAGACGAGGATCGCCGTCTTCAATAGGAAGATCGCCGGGATCCCGCCTGCCTGGCGCGAGCCTTCGAGCGTTGCCCAGGCGCGCACCACATAGGGAACGCTCACCCACAGGACGACGGCCACCACAGGCAGCGTGAAGACAAGAAGCGCAAGCAGATCGACAATGCGCCGCGTGCGCCGCCCATACGCTGCATAGAACACATCGACCCGCACATGCTCGTTGAGCTGCAGCACGAACGCAGCCCCGACGAGGAACAGCAGCGCATGGCCGTAGACCACCGCCTCCTGCACCGCGATCAACCCGTCGCTGAAGACGTAGCGGGCGATGACGGAGAAGGCCTGCGCCAGCATCATCGCCAGCGCGGCCCAGGCAACGCCACGGGCCAGCGCGCGGTTGAGCGCCTCGATGCCCGCGATCACGCCCCGCATCGGCTCAGCCGGCGGCGCGAACCAGGGAACGGGCGCGCAGATAGGCCTGCTCGGACTGTTCGGTCCAGCCGGCAGCCTCGTCGAGGAAGGCCACGTAGCTGTCATAGACCTTCTTCGTCAGCGGATCGGAAGCGGCTGCGTCGGCCAGCACCTGGCGCGATGCCTTGCCGAGTTCGAGCATCACTTCGTCGGGGTAGGAGCGCAGCTCGACGCCATGCTCGCTCAGCAGCACGTCGAGGGATCGCGCGTGGTTTGCAATGAAATCCGCGGGGTTCATCACGTTCTCCTGCGCCGCGGCCATGCGGATGATCGCCTTGTCGCCGTCCGAAAGCTCCTCCCAGAGCGCGAGGTTGATGCCGAGGCTCTCCGCCGATGTCGGCTCCTGGAAGCCCGGATTATAGAAGTACTTCGCAGCCTTGTAGAAGCCGAAGCCGAGATCGATCCAGGGGCCGGCCATCTCACCCGCATCGATCGCGCCCGACTGCAGCGCGGCGAAGATCTCGCCGCCCGGCAGCGTCACCGCCGTGCCGCCGACAGCGTCGATCACTTTGCCGCCGAAGCCGGGGATCCGCATCTTGAGCCCCTTGAGGTCGTCGACCGAGTTGATCTCCTTGTTGAACCAGCCGCCGGCCTGGGCGGAGGAGTTGCCGGCCATGAAGGCGATCACGCTGAACTGGGCCGAGACCTCTTCCCAAAGCGCCTGCCCGCCGCGGTGATAGATCCAAGCGTTATGCTCGGCTGTGGTCATGCCGAAGGGGACGCCGGCGAAGAAGTTGAAGGCGGTGGACTTGCCTTGCCAGTAGTATTCCGCCGCGTGGTAGAGATCGGCCGCACCCGACGCGACCGCATCAAAAGCCTCGAAGGGCGGCACCAGTTCGCCCGCCCCGAAAACCTTCACCGTGAGCCGCCCATCGGTCGCCGCCGTGATCGCGTCGCCGATCCGCTGTGAGGCAACGCCAAGGCCGGGGAACTTCTTCGGCCAGCCCGTCGCCATCTTGAGCTCGCGCTTGCCCTGCGCGTAGGCGGGGGCGGCGAGCGGAGTGGCCGCCGCTCCAACGATGGCGGTGCCGAGCAGGTGGCGCCGCGTCGTCTTCTGAGCCGGATGCTGCGTCGTGTCGGTCATTGGTTCCTCCCGTTTGGTGATCGTTGTTTGTCGTGACGCTGAGCCGGCGGGTGCCAGTGGTCGGTGCTGCCACGCACCACAAGCGTGGCCTCGGACTGGGCGATGCCCGCTCGACTGTCGTTCCCGTCGATCTGGTCGATGAGTGTCGCCACCGCAGCGTCTGCCATCGCGTCCCAAGGCTGCTGCATGGTGGTGAGGTCGAAGAGATCCCAGCCGCTCATTGCCACGCCATCGAAGCCTGCGACCCACACATCCTCGGGTACGCGCACGCCAAGCGATGCGAGACCGTTGAGAACCGCGAAGGCGATCATGTCGTTGCCGCAGGCAATGGCATCGGGCCGCTCGGCCTGTTGCATCAATAGGATCGCGAGCTGCCGGAACCGCTGCTGATCGAAGACTCTCTCTGCACCGCAGTGCTGCCAGAGCGGTTGCTCCGCTTCGGCCAGGGCGTCGCTGAAGCCGCGGTCACGCTCCAGCAGAGTCGTGCGGTCGAGCGGACCGCTGAGATAGGCAATCCGCCTTCGGCCCCCGGACAACAGGTATCGCGCCAGCGTTCTCGCGCCGTTGCGATTGTCCGAGACGATCTGATCGCAGTCGACCTCCGGCAGGGGACGGTTGAACAGGGTGAGCGGCAAGCGACGCGCGCGCGCCTCATCGATGGCTGTACGCTGGTGGCTGGCTGCCGTGAACACGACACCATCGACCGTGCCCTGCCGGATCGCCTCGATCACCGCAGCCTCACCCTCGCTGTCGGTGTTCCAGACAACCATGCGCCGACCGAGTGCGCTCAGCCTCGCGCCGAAGGCCTCGAGGATCTCTAGGACGACCGGGTTTGTCACCCGCGAGACTGCGACGCCGACGGTGCGGCTCTGGCGGGTGCGCATCGCCTGAGCGATGGCGTTGGGCGTGTAACCCACATCCTCCACCACGCGCATCACCTTCGCACGCGTCGCCTCGCTGATCCGGGCCGAGCCTGAAAGCACACGTGACACGGTCGCCTGAGAGACCCCGGCCAGACGCGCGATGTCGTTGCTGCTCAGCCCTCTGCGCGTTCCGCTCATGGCGCGCTTCACTCCTCCCACTCATCATGCAAGCGGATCATCAGCAGCGTTCAGCTATCTTTGCATACGTATGCACACAGCGTTTGCAACCGAAATGCGCATTGGCTCGCGGCCACGCAACCGAGCGCACAGGGTGAGAGCGTGATCGCGTCAAAGGGCAGGGGCTGGACCTGCCAACAATTGCGAGGGTGCAAAGAGGCGCTGCGATGACTGCCCACCGGCACCCTTATCCGACGCGATCAGATCGCCCGCCATCCGCTTCCGCCACGATCGCGAGCGAAGGGCGTCAGGGTCTCTCGGCGACCGCAACGCCCCAGGGCAGGCGGCCGACGGGGACCGAGCGAAGGGCCTTGTGGCTGGCTGTGTCGATGATCGTCAAATCATTGGTCAGGCCGTTCGCGACGTAGAGGCGTGTGCCGTCGAGGCTGATCTCGGTATGCCACGGGCGCTGGCCGACCAGAATGTAGTCGAGGACCTCATAGGTCTCGGTATCGATCACGGCGACGCGGTTCGACGGGCCGAGTGCCACGAAGGCCTTGGTGCCGTCATGCGTGAAGCGGAGCCCGACAGGCTGGATCAGCTCCGGCTTCACGCCCGGCACTTCGAACTCGATCCGCTGAACCACGCCGAAGCCCTTGGCGTCGAGCACCGAGACCGTCCCTCCGATCTCCGACGTCACCCAGACATGGTCGCCATCCTCCTCGTACTCGGCATGGCGCGGACGGGTGTCGACGATCGTATTGCCCACGAGCTCTAGCGTCTCGGTATCGACGAAATGCGCCATGCCCGTGCTCTCGGAGGTCGCGACGACCATCGAGTCATCCGGTGCGACGGCCATACCCTCGGGCTCGATACCGACGCCGATCTCCTTGATGCGCTCACCCGTGCCGGTCAGCATCACCGTAACCATCGAGTCGTCCTCATTGGCGATGTAGATGCGACCGCCCGCGTGATCGACGGCAAGCAGTTCGGGGTCCGGCCCGCTGTCGAACTGGTTGACGATCTCAAGGCTCGCCACGTCGACGACATCCAGCCGGTTATCATCGCCCGCGCAGACATAGATCAGGCTGCCGTCGTGGCTGGTGATGATGCCGCGCGGTCTCGCCGAGGTCTCGATCGTCTTGACGACTGCATAGTCCTGCTCACCGTCGAGGACGGTCACGGTGTTGTCTCGCTCGTTCGAGACGAAGATCAGCTCGGCCGAAGCCGTGCCAGCGAACGCGGTCAGCGCGACCGAGGCCAAGAGCAGGCGCATGGGGTCATTCTCCTTGGTTGAGCCGGCACTCGCTGTCGCTCCGGTCGAGGCCGAGGCTGTCGAGCGTGTGGCGCTCGTGCAAAAAGCCGTCCTGAGGCGACATCGAGACCATCGCGCGCGCCCAGGCGATCAGCAGCGGCTGGCGCATCTGCTGGTTCCAGGTACGGAAGTTCAGCCCTATCCCCTTGAAGCCGGGCTGCTTGAACTCGGGGTTCAGGAATTCCGCCGTGATCGCGTCGGGGTCCGTCGTCTTGAGGCGCACGGCAGGCTCGGCGACCGTCTTCACAGCGAGCCAGTTCACATAGTCGCGCGACGTGATCGGCCGCTCGGCGAGCTTTTCGAAGGCCGAGTGCAGGGACATCGATCCGAACTGTTCGAAGGCCGGGTGCCATGCATCCGAAACAAGGCCGTGCGTGCCGACGACGGGGCGCGCATCAAAGGTCCGATAGAGCAGATACTCGCCGAAGGCTTCGGCCGCATCGGCCACCACCACGACGTCATGGTCCGGGGCGCCCTGCGTCATCGACGGCATCTGTGTCTGGATCTGTTGGTGGCCGCTCTCGACCCGGCGCGAGCCTGCCTCGAAGGCATAGTCGCGCCGCTCGACAATCTCGGCACCGAACTTCGCGGCGGCGCGCTCCAGCGCTTCGGCATAGGCGACATCGTCCGGCGTCTTGCCATGCACGAGGAACCATTCGTCCCAGCGCTTCCAGGCGAGGTACTGCGCGAGACCGTCCGCCTTCATCGCCCAGGAGGGGGCGACGTGCCAGACATTCGCCCGACAGTCGACGAGACGCAGCCGATCGTCATGGGCGCGCGTCGAGAGCAGGACATCGTCCGCCGCTTCCGGGTGTTGGGCGAGAGCAAGAAGATCATCGGCTTCGAGATCGGCGACGACAAACCGCGCCCCGCCCTCGATCGCCGCAAGCCCGGCGTCTGGAAAGGGCGCGTCGAGCGGCAGGATATGTTCAACGAGCTCGTACTCCTGGCCCAGAAAGCGTCCCGTGAGCTGGTTCTCCTCGTTTGCCAGCCGGGCGCCCATGAGACCCTCATCCTCCGCCCGCTCTAGGCGAAGCGAGAGCGGGAGCGGCTGCGGATACTCCCGGGTCAGGTAGTGGATCGTGAGCTTGAAGCCGTCAGCGGCAGGCGCGGGCAGGGCGACCGACAGCATCAACGCGAGTGCCAGCGCAGAGCGCATCAGTTTGACTCCGGGGCGTCAGTCTTCGAGGTGGCGCGCACGAAGGCCAGGATCTTCCACAGGTTGTCGGCATTGGTGATGATCCCCTCGTAGGGCGGCATCGGTCCCACCACCTTCTCGCGCGCTACGCGGGCGTAGCCGTCCGCTAGCAACTGCTCCGAGCCGAGTGTGACGAGCCGGAAGAGCGTGTCGTCCTCCTTCCCGTAGACCCACACGCCGTTCGAGAGCGCCGGGCCCATGCCGCCGCCGCCGTTGCCGCCATGACAGCCATTGCAGGAGTTGGAGAGGAAGAGCTGATGGCCCTCGGCGATGGCTGCGGCATTGCCGAGATAGGGGTTCTCGAGCGTGCCCTTCGGCGCTGTCGCAATGAGGTCGATCGGGTCCTCTACCTCGACAGGCACGGCATTCTGCTGGTCCTCGAGCGCTGCGCGAAGCTGATCGTCGGCCGGGTCGCAGCGCGACGATAGGATCGCGCGTTTGCCGACAAGGCCGAGATAGACGACCGTGCAGATCGTGCTGTCATCAACTGCAACCAGCGTTGGCGTCGAATTCGGCACGGTCACCGCCTCGCCGCCGTTCGCCGTGATGGTTGCGGCCGTCCGCTCCGCGCTGACAACCGAGAGCGACAGGGCACCCTCCTGGAACTCTTTCGTGTCGCCGACACCGATCTTGCGCTGCTCCGTCGGAACCGGGATCTGGTACTTCGCCTCCGTTTCCCCTTGCACGGCGGCAAGCACAGTCCCGGCCATCAGAGCCAGCGCTGCGGTCATCGGCACAGTCAGGCGTTTCGTCATTTGCTCCTCGCTTTTCGCTGGGGGACGAGTATCCGCAGCGCCTGCGCGGCCCGCGTGCTCCGGCTGACCTCGGCGATGTCGAGCGCCGTGCGTCCGTCTTCGTTCGTCATGGACGGGTCGGCGCCTGCCTTGATCAGGAAGGCCAGCATGTCGTTGTGCTCCCCGCCTGCGGCGATCATCAGGGCCGTCACGCCGAAGCGGGTGGTCGCATTCACGTCGGCACCGCGTTCGACCAGGGCTTTGGCCAGCGCGACGACCGATGGCCCGCCCGTGACCCGCAACGCCCTCGACTGGCTTTCGTCCTGGGTCGCGAGCGCCATGAGCGGTGTCAGCCCCGCCTCGCCGAAGCGCTGGTCCACGGGTGCGCCCGCCTCGATAAGCGTCATCGCCGCCCAGCGCATGCCCTCACCAATGGCCAGGGCGAGGGGCGTCAGTCCGCGGTAGCCGGGTGCTGCGGGGTCGGCGCCGCGCGCCAGCAGAAACTCGACCGTGGGGACGTGATTGCGCAGCACTGCGTGGTGGAGGGCACGGTTGCCCGCGGCGTCGGTTGCCTCGAAATCCGCGCCGCGTTCGCCGAGCAGCGTCAGCATCTCGACATCGCGGTTGCGCGCGGCCGCCACGACCGGCGGTGTGCCCATGGCATCCGGGCGGTCCACTGCGGCGCCGCGCTCCAGCAAGAACGCAACGCGCGTCTCGTCGGAGGCGATGAGGGCGCCCTCCATCTCGGCTTGAGGATTGGCGCCGTCCGCAAGGGAGCGCTCGACCCGTTCCAGCGTCATGATCTGATCGGGCGTCGCCTTCGCGGTATCGAGTGTCCGGTGCTCCTCCGGGACCCTTGTTACAAACCGCTCGCGCGTCCGCTCGATGATGTCGCCGAAATAGGTTCCGTGCGCCGGCAGATCGCCCGACACGGCGCATGCCGCGCATTCGACGAGCGGCACGCCGAACTCCTTGAGGATCGCCTCAATCTCTTCGCGCGCATCAAGGATCGCGAAATCCAGCGCGAATTTCAGGACAACATCGTTGGTCCGCACGCCGTAGGCGAGGTCGAATTCCAGAACGACATTGTCCTCCATCAGATTGGCCGGCGTCATCGTGATCGGTGCGCCCTTCGCCGCCACCCAGCCGGCGAACGGCCCCCAGACGCCGGCGATGTCGAGCTCGCCATCCACGACCTTCTGCACCTGGCGCCAGGGCTGCTTCTCGGGGTTGAGATCGGCGTCGTAGGACAGGACGTGGAGGTCGAGGCCCTCCTTGACACCGTGGCGCGACAGCGCCTCGCGCATGCCGGAGTGCTGAAAGACGCCGACGCGCTTTTCACGCAGATCCGGATCCTCGAAGCTCTCGACCTCGAATTCTGCGTCCTCGCGCGTGGCGAAGACATAGGTCGACCGGTAGATCGGCATCGAGGTGAGGATGCGTTCGTAGCCGAACGGCACCTCGATGATGATCTCGCATTCCTTGTTGTCGAAGGTCTCGCGCGTCAGGCCGCGTTCGAAGAACGGTCGCCAGAAGTACTTGAGGGACGCGCCCATCCTCTCGGTGACGGCTTTCGCGATGCGGTTCTGCAGCCCCTCGCCGCGATTGTTTGAGAGCGGCATGTTGCCGGGATCGGCGCAGAAGGTGAGGGCGTCGTATTGCCGGCGCATCGCCTCGCGCCGCGCCGCCGTGTTCTCAGCCGACGTCATGTCGCTGAACTCGATCTCTTTGTTGAAGAGCGGTCCATCCTGGGCATGCGCACCGGAGATGACGCAGACGATCAATATCAGACTGAGGGAGATTGGGTAACGCATCGTTTGGGCCTGCTCCGCTTCGAAGCAAGAATTCGGCCCAGAAAAATACAAGTCAAGTAACCATAAGACTTTGAGATTTGTAAGATAAATCAAAAGCAAAAATACTCGGCACAGTATTCCTGTGCCGAGCAATCATATTGCAGCTAGAAAAGTCGTTCTATGCGCGCTGCTCAGTCATATACGCGGAACGTGTAGAGTTCACCGCCCATGGGGATCTTGTCGAGCCCGGTTGCCTTGGCCATCGCCGTGGCTCCGATTGCGCCGAACTTGTCGTCCATGTCGAGACCAGCGGTGATCGGCAGACCGATCCAGCCTCCGATGCCGGCGAAGACCGAGATGTATTGCTCACCATTGATCTTGTAGGTGATCGGATTGCCGATGATACCCGAGCCCAGCTTTCGGCTCCACAGAACCTCGCCGGAGTCACGATCCACCGCCCGGAAGTCGCCACCGAGCGAGCCGTAGAAGGTCAGGCCACCCGCCGTGGTCAACGTGCCCGACCAATTCGGATAGGGGTCCGGGATCGCCCAGGCCGTCTCGCCGGTGATGACATTGAACTTCTTGACCACACCCGCGATGCCCGGCGTCTCGGGATACATGTACACGTTCGCGAAGACGTAGACCGTGCCCTGCTGCGTATGGGTGCGCTGCTGGGGCTCGTCCTCCATGCACCAGTTATTGGTCGGCACGTAGAACCAGGCCGGATCATTAGGATCGACCGAGACCGGCTGCTGGTCCTTGCCGCCCATCGCCGAGGGGCAGGACTGCACGTTCACGCCCACCGCGAAGGGCGAGTGCTCCTTCACCTTGACCGGCCGACCGGTTTCGAGGTCGATCTTCTCGGCCCAGTTCACCGTCACGAACTTATGGGCGCGCAACAGCGTGCCGTCGCGGCGGTCGTGCACATAGGCGAAACCGTTGCGATCGAAGGTGACCAGTGACGGGATCGTCTCACCATCGATCTCAAGTTCCACCAGGACGTTCTCGTTTACGCCGTCATAGTCCCATTGGTCGAATGGGGTCTTCTGGTAGGCCCAGACCACCTCGCCGGTATCAACCTTGCGGGCGAAGGTCGTCATCGACCACTTGTTGTCCCACTCGCCGGTGTTGCACTCCTCATGCGTGTCCGCGCCACAGCGATAGGATGGCGACCAGTGGCCCGGGTTGCCGGTGCCCACATAGATCATGCGCAACTCGGGATCGTAAGAGAACCACGCCCAGGGCGCGCCGCCACCGATCAGGTGCTCGCCTTCGGGATAGGTCGTCAGGCCGAGGTCGTTCCCGTAGGTGCCGAAATGCGGGTTGGCCTTGTTGGTCTCCGGCGTCAGGCAGACATCCTCGTCGCTCCCGGTTGAGTGGCAGTTCCATACCATCTCGCCGGTCTCGATGTCGTAGGCTGTCAGGCGACCGCGTGCCGCGAACTCGTCGCCGCCAAAGCCGGCGATGACCAGGTTCTCAGCGACCAGCGTCGGGCCTGTATGGGTCTCGCCCTTCTCGGGATAGGCGTGCTTTGTGACCCAGTTCTCCTCGCCGGTCCGGGCGTCGAGCGAGATGATGAAGCCATCCAGCGTGTGGAAGATGATGTCGTTGTTCACGAAGTTCAGACCGCGGTGGACGACATCGCAGCAGGCACGCGGCACGGCGCTCTCGTCTCGATCTGTCTTCTTCTCGTAATTCCAGACCTGCACGGGGTTGTCGGGATCGGACAGGTCCAGCGCCTGAACGATGTTTGGCCACGCGGAGACGAAGAACATCATCGGCTTGCCGAAGAGCTCGACGACGACCGGCTGCCCCTCGTGACCGCGCAACGCTCCGGTCGATTGCGACCAGACCATCTGCAGCTTGTTGATGTTGTAGGTCGAGATGTCCGTCAGTTCGCTGTAACGGGTCAGGGCATAGTCCTTGCCCGGCGATGCCCAGAAGTTGGGGTTCGCGTTGTTCCTGGCGATCTCGTCGTTCGCATGGCCGAGCGACGGCATGGCCAACGCTGCAAAAAGCAGGATTGCGCCTGAGAGGGCGCGTAGATGCAATCGCATGAGACTCCCTTCCTCTTGTGGTTATCGTTGGTATTGATCGAGAGAGTGCCATCCGCTGGGTGAGGAGTGTTTCCAGACTTGGCCGGGAACATTTGGCAAGTTGATTGCCAGATCTTCCCGGATGCGGCCTTCGTCCTTGCGGTAGGCCGCCGGCGGGCGTCACCATGTCGCGGATGATCGCATCGCGAAGCATTCTCACCGCCCTGACCGTCGCGCTCACCGTGACGCTCGCGTCCGGCGAGGCGTTCTCTGAGGAGACGCCCGTCGATCTCGAGCTGATCCTGGCGGCCGATGTCTCGGACTCGATGGACCGGACGCTCGGACGGCTGCAGCGGCGCGGCTACGCCGCAGCGCTGCGCTCGCCCGGCTTCTCGCGGGCAGTCGCAAGCGGGGCCGAGAGACGCATTGCGCTCACCTATTTCGAATGGGGAGACAGCGGGCGGATCGAGATCATCGTGCCATGGACACTGATCGAGCGGCCTTCGGACGCGACCGCTGTTGCAAGCGTTCTCGAGACGCGGCGGGTCTCACGCTTCGCCAAGACCTCGATCAGCCATGCGCTGCAGTTTGGCCTTCGCCTCTTCGACGATAACGGCTTCTCTAGCGCCCGTCGGGTGATCGACATCTCGGGCAACGGGCCGAACAATCAGGGGAACGCCATCGAGCCGGCGCGCGACGCGGCGGTTGCGGCTGGTGTTACCATCAACGGCCTGCCGATCCTGCTCAATCTCGATCAGCCGCGGGGCCCGTTCGCGACAGGGTTCGACCGCCGCAATCTCGACCGCTACTATGCGGAGTGCGTGATCGGCGGCGTTGGCGCCTTCGTGCAGCCCGTACGCGATCTCGAGGACTTCGCCCGCGCCATCAGGCGCAAGCTGATCACCGAGGTTTCGGGCCGGCCCGTTGTGGCCTTGCCAGTGCAGTTCGATCCCCTTGCTCCGTGGCCGCCGCAGTCCTCGGCATGTTGAGCGCGGTGCGCATATGATCGGTCGTCTCCCGCTCAGCTGGCGCGTCGCGCTGCTCGTCGCCGTAACGGGCGCCGTCGTGTTGCTGCTTTCTGCCGTCGCGATGGTCATCAATGCGCGGACAGCGATCAAACTTGAGGTCGAAGCCAACCGAGGGCTCGCACGCGACTATGTCATCGCCGCCGTTGGCTCGCTCATGCGAGAAAACACGCCAGAGGCTGTGGTCACCTTCCTGCCAGGCGCGCTCTACCAGCCACGCCATGCGCGGATCACGGTGGTGGATCGAACGACCGGTCTCACGCATTTCCCTGAGGTGCCGTCGACCGCGGAACGAGACGGGGAGGAGGCGCCGCGCTGGTTCCGGCGCCTGCTCGCGCCGCCTATCCAGCAGGTGGTGCTGCCCATTCAGGTGGGGCCGCGCATCTACGGCGACGTCCTGATCACGTCCGACCCCTTCGACGAGATCTTCGAGGTCTGGCAGGATTTCCGCACGCTGTCAGTTATCGGCGCTCTGGCCTACGCGCTCACACTCGTCGCCTTGGTGGTCGTCGTGACGCGAACGCTGCGTCCGCTCAATCAGATGGCCGATGTGCTCGCCCGACTGGAGACCGGGGACTATGCGGCCCGGATCGGCAGCGTGTCGGTCCCTGATCTCGACCGGCTGGCCGGTCACGTCGATCAGCTCGCCGTGGCCCTCGAGCATACCATGGGAGAGAAGGACGCCCTCACCCGCAAGCTCGTCACAGTCCAGGACGAAGAGCGCCGATCGGTGGCGCGAGAGCTTCACGACGAGTTCGGCCCATGTCTCTTCGGCCTTCGCGTCGAGGCCCGTGCCATCCTCGAAGAGGCGGAGCGCAGCAACGCCGCAAAGCAGGTGGGACATGCGCGCTCCATCCTGGAGGTCGTCGAGCAGATCCAGGCCGCCAATCGCGCGCTGCTTGGCCGACTGCGCCCCATGACGATCGGCCAGCTGCCGCTCTCCCAGGTTCTCGAGGATCTCCTTGAGAGCCTCGCAGGGATCGGCGGCGAGATGACATGGTCGCGCGACCTTTCGCCGGAGCTCGGTGTCCATGACGAGACGACCGATCTCACCGCCTACCGCATCGTCCAGGAGGCTGCTACGAACGTGCTGCGCCATGCTGGCGCCTCGCGGATCCATGTCGAAGCCCGCTACACAGATGCTTGCGGTCAGCGGATCGCCATCAGGGTGACGGATGACGGCAAGGGCATCGAGCCCTCGCATGCGACCGGTGCGGGGCTGCAAGGCATGAAGGAGCGCGCGAGAAGCGTCGGCGGATGCCTCTCGGTTCGGTCCGTGGCTGGAGGCGGGTCGACGATCGAGGCTCAGATACCCGTCGCAAGCGGATCAGCAGTATGAACCCGGCCCGTGTCGCCCTTGTCATCGACGACCACCCGGTCACGCATTTCGGATGTCGAAGCCTGCTCGCAGAGGCCGGTTACACGCGGGTCAACGAGGCAACCGACGCGCCCTCGGCCTTCCGTTCGGCCGAACGCGACCCGCCGGACCTCATCGTGCTCGATCTGGGCCTGCCCGGGGTCGGCGGGCTTCAGATGATCGCTCCGCTGATCGAGCGTGCGCCCGAGTGTCGGATCCTGGTCTTCTCGATGAACGAGAGCCCGGCCTTCGCGGCCCGGGCCTTCGAGGCCGGCGCACAGGGTTACCTCTCCAAGAACGCGCCCCCCGAGGCGCTGGTCGCCGCCGTGCGGACCATCGAACGCGGCCAGGTCTTCATCGAGCGCACGCTCGCCATCAGCGTCGCAACTCAGAACGCGACCCACCGCGATCCGCTCGCCGCTCTCACCCCCAGAGAGCACCAGGTGCTGCGGCTCATCGGTCAGGGCCTGCGATACGAGGACATCGCCGCTGAGATCCATGTCAGCTACAAGACCGTGGCCAACACATGCGCCAACCTGAAGCGCAAGCTCGCCGCCCGCTCTCTCTCAGACCTCATTCGCATCGCCATCGTCTCCGACGAGGCGAGCGGACGCCATTGACGAGCCCAAGAAAGGCAGCCGTGCGATGGTCGGACGCCAACCACCACAACCCCGACCTCGCTCGGCTCCAAAACCTTGATCGGAGGCAATGCCCGCACGGGAACCCGCCTGCGCAGGCCACCCCCTATCGACACACGATCAAGACGGAGACCTCCCCAGCCTATTGAGACCGCGATGCCCTGGAGCGAGGAAACGTTGCGTCAACGGAGCATCGTCAGGCTCCAGGCCAACAAGTGCCGAACGGAGAGGCAACCGGAGGCACCCGGCACACCGAAAGTCCCAAGACCCAGAGCCCAGATCGCGCTCCCAACCCCGGCCAATCCCCAGAAAAGCCCAGCCTTCCAAGCGGCCAGACGCGCAAACACTGCCATCAGAACGCCCTATCCGATCAACTCACTCACCGTCGAGAACCGCTTCTCACCACGCCAACCGTACCGTCGTCGCAGCCTATGCAAGGCGCTGCTCGACCATCGAAACGGAGGGGTGGTGGAGCCGAGGGGAGTCGAACCCCTGACCTCTGCAGTGCGATTGCAGCGCTCTCCCAACTGAGCTACGGCCCCGGTGGCGCGGGGAGTATGTCGGCTCGGGGCGGCTGTCAATGGGCGTGGACCGGCCGGAGGCGCGCACTCGCCGGGGCCACGCCGGGCGTCGCTCGGGCAGGTGGGCCCAGCAGGACCGAGTGGCGGCGGATATCAGCTTCCCGATGCATCCTGCTGCCGGGTTGAAGCCTTAGGCCTCTGGCTTTACGTCACCGCCGGGGCAGGGGCCGCATCGGGCGGCTGATCGGCGCCCGTTCGGTTTTCTGGGAGTCCTCATGGGATCGCTGCTCACCATCCTGCTCGCCCTCCTCGACATCGCCTTCTGGATCATCATCATCCAGGCGGTTCTGAGCTGGCTCATCGCGTTCAACGTCCTCAACATCCACCAGCCCTTCGTGCATCAGGTCTGGCGGGGGCTTAATGCATTGACGGAACCGCTCTACCGACCGATCCGGCGGATATTACCGGATATGGGCGGGATCGATCTCACGCCGATGGTGGTGCTCTTCGGCATCTTCGCCCTGCAGACCGTGATCATTAACAATCTCGGCTCGGTCGCCCTCTAAGTGGTACTTCCGCCATCGCCGCGATTGTCTGGTTTCGCCCTTTAACGCCGCCGCAACGCCTCGCGTCATAGGCCTCCACCGGCTGATTTGACGGGGAGGGTGTGATGCGGTGGACGATCAAGTGGAAGCTCGGGGCGGCCTTCGGGCTTGTCCTCCTGATCTTCGGCGTGACGGCGGCTCTCTCGCTTCGCACGCTGGAGGAGAACCACACCACGCTCGAGCGGCTGGTCGACGTCTCCGCTGAAAGTGTCCGGATCAATGGCGAACTCCGTCAGTCGATCATGGAAATCTCGCGGCTTGAGCAGAGCATCCTGCTGTCTTCCGACCCCGCTGATAACGCCGCGAACGCGGCTGCGATCGATGCAGAGCGGACGCGGATCGAGGCGCTGAGCGCCACGCTCGGCGGGATCATCGGCGCCGATGTGAAACCGATGCTCACCCGGTTCCTCGGTGAATTTCAGGATTATATGGTCGTCCATGACGAAGTGCGGGCGCTTTCGCAAAAGAACTCGAATGCGCGCGCCAACGCCCTCTCCTCCAGCGAAGGCCGCGACGCACGGGCCGCGGTAGAGGCTACACTCGAAGCCCTGGTGCAAAGCGCGGCGCTTGGCGAGGCGTCTGACCCGGGCGCCGTCATGCGGCTGGCCGATGAGCTGAAGATTGCGCTTCTCGAGCTCGTGCGGGCGGAGAAGAGCGTCATTCTGGAGACGGATGATGCTGAGATGCAGCGCGTCGTCGACGCCTTCGCAGCGGAGCGCGCGCATGCGGAGGGGGTTGTGGACCGGCTAGGGGCGATCGCCGGACCGGCGCTCCGCGATGAGGTGGATCGCATGAGCACGGCCCTCGCCGCGGCGATTGATGTGGGCGAACGGGTACTGAAACTCGGGCTCGAGAACGCTGATGCAAACGCCGTCGAATTGGCGAATGGCGAAGGTTCGATCGCCCGCGAGAATGCGCGAAACGCAATCGGTGCGATGCTCGCTGCCAATGAGCGTGAGATGCAGGACTATCGCGCTACCGCCGAGCAGGCCTACAAGACGGCGCAGACGACCCTCATCGTTCTCGTCGGCATCGCGGTGCTCGTTGGCGTCGCGGCTGCGGTCTGGCTCGCGACGAACGTCAGTCGTGGGTTGGCCCGCGCACTTTCGGTGGCCGAGGCGGTGGCACAGGGCGATCTAAGCGTCGATGCTGAGGTGACGTCCCAGGACGAACTCGGCGACCTCATGCGCTCGCTCCGCGTCATGACCGCCAATCTGGACCGCTCGGCGACGCTGGCTTCGCAGATCGCAGATGGCGATCTGACCGTCGATGTCCGACCGAAATCGGACCGCGACCGGTTGGGCCAAGCTTTGAAGGGAATGGTCGACCGGCTTAGCGATGTCGTCGCGAAGGCCCGTGCGAGCGCGGACCAGGTGGCGGATGGATCGTCCAGCCTCAGCAGTGCGGCCGGCCAACTCAGCCGTGGAGCCGAGAGCCAGGCAGCGGCCGCACAGCAGGCCTCGGCCTC
Source organism: Pseudomonadota bacterium (assembly GCA_039815685.1). Lineage (GTDB taxonomy): Bacteria > Pseudomonadota > Alphaproteobacteria > Rhodobacterales > Rhodobacteraceae > Thermohalobaculum. Next base: position 24,094 of record JBCBYV010000043.1, read on the forward strand.
AGTCGAGGAGATGACGGCAAACATCCGCCACTCGGCCGAGAACGCCACCCAGACTGAGCAGATCGCCACGCAGTCCGCGCAGGAAGCACGCGAGAGCGGCACGGCGGTGGAGAAGGCGGTACAGGCCATGCGCACGATCGCTGACAAGATCGGCGTCGTGCAGGAGATCGCGCGCCAGACTGATCTTCTTGCGCTCAACGCGGCCGTCGAGGCGGCGCGGGCCGGTGAGCATGGAAAGGGTTTCGCCGTTGTGGCCTCGGAGGTGCGCAAGCTGGCGGAGCGGAGCCAGGAGGCCGCGAGCGAGATCAATCAGCTCTCGAGCGAAGTGGGAGATCTCAGCCAGCAGGCGCGGGAGCGGTTGCACAACCTCGTGCCGAACATCGAGCGTACGGCGGATCTCGTGCAGGAGATCAGCGCCTCCAATCAGGAGCTTTCGACAGGCGCGGATCAGATCAACACCGCGATCCGCGAACTCGACACCGTGATCCAGCAGAACACTGGATCATCGAACCAGACCGCGGAAACCTCGCACCACCTTGCGCACCAGTCGGACATGCTGCGTGACGTCATCAACTTCTTCCGTCTCGACGATGCAGGGGTCGGATCGATAGATCTAGCCCATGACCTCGCCGGTCTCGCTGATGGCGAAGATGATGGTCGCGCTTTCGCCTGAAGACGCTGGCGCTGCAGGCGACAAATCCCACCGGCACGCAGGCCCAAGCGTGGACGTATGTCCCCTGGGCCTCGCGTGCCTGCCGCACAAATAGAGCCCAGCTGGAGCGGCGAAGGTGACGTCAAGCCCTGGGGTACGACGTACCTGCGGAGTGACCTGGCCGGCGATCGCGGTGGTGGCGCGCCTGTTTACTCACGGCAGAGCGCCGTGAATTGGAGCCGCTGCACCACATGCCGCTGCCGCCGATGCCTGGGATCTCTGGACCTGCGGTCTCCAGACCTCAAGCGATCCCCAACGCCATCCAGATGGGGAAGGGCGCCACTTTCGGCGCAACGCCCGCAAAGGGAACCATCGCCGAAAAGCGCTCATCTCTGGCCACATGCCGTTGAGATCGACGGCTGTCTATCGATGCGACGATGTTGATGAGGTGCGCTGCTTCCGGGCATCCGGCGTTCGATGCCCGTGCAAGGTTGCGGAGATCAGTGATGCCAGGCATGCGCTTTGCAATCGCCGGCGACCGCTTGGCCACCACGCACCGGCGCGCGGCGCTTTCGACGTATTCTGTGACGTTGCCGAAAGTGCTTCGGACGGGCACACCGATTGCTGGTGTGGGCCGTCAAATCTGAACTCTATCCGGTCCACGCCCGTATTTTCCGTCTTCTCGAAGACCTCCCCGCTCGCAGACCTAGACACCCGCAAGAACCCTGAATTGAGACGGAAGGCGCACGCGATGGCGCGTTGATCAAGCTTGCTTGGGTGGGATTGGAGCGGTCGCGAGGCTGTCTCGGCGACGTCGGGCAGACCCACCCATGGTTTGCCGGCGTTCTTGGAAGATCAGGCGGTCGACATTGTAGGCGATGTCGGCAAGGGAGAGTGTTGCTCCGGCGCGAGCCAACCCGATTTTCGTGATCATTGAGCCAATGGAGCGACAATGGTCCGACAGACATTGGCGACCGCCGAAGCGACTCTTCTTGGACGTTTCCCGATCATTCTGGCTCGTAGTCAGCAGCGGAGAAGAAGCCTGCGCTCTTCGTCGGCGATCTGAGGTCGACGAGACGGCGGATGGCGTTCCAGAGGCCTTCGACGGTTCGTTAGGCAGCCTTGCGCAGGAGAGCCTTGAGCTTCGAGAAGGCCATCTCGATGGGTTTCAGGTCAGGCCTGTACGGTGGCAGGAAGCGCAGCTCGGCCCCTGCCGCTTCGATCAGCTCTCGGTCCGCGACGCGCCCGTGGCTGGAGAGGTTTTCCAAGACGACTATGTCGCCGGGGCACAGCCAAGGCACGAGAACAGGGTGGACATGGGCCTCGAACAAACCACCGTAGTTCCGCCCGTCGAGAACCATCGGTGCCACCGTACCGCCGAGGCGGAGGCCGGCTACGAAGGTGGTAGTCTTGCGATGCCCGTGCGGCACGCCCATCCGCAGCCGTTCGCCTCGCCGTCAGCGGCCGTGGGTGCGGGCCATGCTTGTCGCGGTCCAGGTCTTGTCGACGAAGACGAGGCGCCGGGGATCGAGGTCCGGCTTACCGCCCAACCTGGCCCGGCGCTTGGTCAGAACGTTGACCGGGCCAGCTCTATCGCGTGCGCGGTCTTTTGTTGCGAGTGATGCCATGGTGCTGGAAGAGCCGCGACAATGCTGAGTTGGAGGCGGCGATGCCGCGCCTGGCCAGACGCGCCTCGAGTTTCTCGAGCGACTGGTCGCGCTCCTCCTCGAAGGCGTCCATCACGGCACCGTGGTGCGCCTCAATGTGCCGCGAGCGCGTGTCGCGGCCCTGTGGCTTCGGCTCGAAACTGCCGTTGCTGCGCCGGATGACCGATGAGACAGAGACCCCGAACCGCCCCGCCACTGCCAGACGGCCCATTCCTGCATCGACCGCAGCCGAGGCCCGTCACCTCAGATCCATGGAGAGTGGTTTGCCAATGCCCAACATCCGCTCTTTCGAGCACTGAGTCAGGCAAGTAGTCCCGTAGTAACCCCCTGATCGCGATGCAGGCAGGTCGGGTGCCGCTTTGCTTATGGTTTTCGCGGCTGGTCCGGTGAGGATTGGCTGTCGCCGGGGAGTGGCCGTCCGCCGGCGACGGCGGGGGTCAGATCGCGAAGACGCGAGCCTTGAGGGCCGGGCTAGAGTGAGATCGCCCCGTCTTTTCCTTTGACCCGAACGGATACCGGGGCGTCGCGGCCCGAAAGACAAGCATCGGGGTGAGGCCGTGCACGCCACCGGTCCGAGTGCGCGGCCGAACTGAGAGATGAAAGAGGCCACCATCGGCATTGACGTCTTGAAAGACCGAGTCGACGCACATCGGCCGCCGGACGGTGCGACCCGCGTCTTTGCAAACGACCCTGGCGACCGCCGGGCCCTTCTCGCCTGGCTTGCCGAGATGCCGGCCCGCCTTCGAGCCGACCGGCCCAATCACAAGGCGCTCGAAGGAGCGCTGGTGCGGACCGGGTTCGGGCCGGGCTGCCGATCGCGAAGGCCAACCCGCGCCAGGCACGACGCTTCGCTGAGGCGACCGGGAAGCTGGCGAAGACCGACCGGATCGATGCCGCGCTCCTCGCCCGTTTCGGTGCGCTCCCCGAGCCGGCGCTGCTCATTGTGCTGGGGGAGGCGGTGCAGCACCTGAAGGAGCTGACGCAGGCGCGCCGCGCGCTGGTGCGCAACCCGACGGCGGCGAAGAACCGAGCCGGCACACTCGCCGTGGAGATCCTCAGGCGCTAGAGCGTTAGCCGATCTGATTGAGTCGAATTGGGATTCACAAACGGGCTTAGGTCTGGTTCATCCTGTCTGCCGGAGGAGGAGGCCGGCGGGCATGTCGAGAGCCCTTTCTGTCGATCTCCGTATCCGTGTTGTCGCCGCCGTCGAGGCTGGTGCCAGCCATCGCCAGGCTGCCGAGCGCTTCGGGGTGAGCCCGGCCAGCGTTAGCGGCTGGAGAGCGCTCGCCCGGGAGAAGGGCGAGCCCCGGCCTGGTCCTCTTGGCGGCGACAGGCGTTCTGGCCGCATCGAAGCGCGGGGCGGGATGATCCGGGCGCTCCTTGATGAGCCCCCGGACATCACGGGACTGTCAGGAATTTCGTGTGTGGGCCATGGGTTGAGCATTTTCAGCCAGCGATCCTGAAGCGTTCTTCGAAGAGGATCGCGAACTGGGCCTTTGCCATGCCCCATTCCCTAGGGGGCATTCTCCATTCCTTTTCCGCC
>JBCBYV010000006.1:0-201913 GCA_039815685.1 Pseudomonadota bacterium
CCCCCCCCGCCGCCCCCGCCCCCCCCCGGGGGGGGGGGGCGGCGGCGCCGCGGCCCCCCCCCCCGGCTCGGTCCCCCGCCCCCCGCTCGGCACCTCGCCGTTCCGGGTTCCTACTCTGCGGCCGCGGCCCGCGAGGCCCTCGCCTCGCGCATGAAGGCATCCAGCGCGCCGATCTCATCGGCGCTCAACCGCAACCCGAGCTTCGTGCGGCGCCAGACCACGTCGGACGCCTCCCTCGCATACTCACTTGCCATCAGCCAGCGCACCTCGGCCTCAGTCAGGTTGAAGCCGAAGTGCCGCCCGAGATCGTCGACGGTACGCGCCTCGCCCAGCACCGCGCGCGCCTCGGTCCCGTAGGTCCGGATCAGGCGACGCGCCCAACGCTCGTCGAGGAACGAGTATGCGGCCATCAATTCCCGGATCAGCCGCGGCTGGCCGTCATGCTCGAAATCGCCGCCGGGCATCGCCGCACCGTCCGTCCAGGCATCCTTGGCCTCCGGGAAATACGGCGCCAGCTTGACCATCGCAGCCTCTGCAAGCCGCCGATAGGTCGTGATCTTGCCGCCAAAGACGTTGAGGAGCGGCGGCTCCCCACCCCGATCCTCGACCTTCAGCACATATTCCCGCGTCGCGGCCGTGGCCGAGCTCGCCCCATCGTCATAGAGCGGGCGCACGCCCGAATAGGTCCAGACGATGTCCTCCGCCGTCACAGGCTTCTCGAAATACTCCGATGCCAGCGCGAGCAGGTAATCCCGCTCATCGTCCTCGATGCCGACCGTATCGGCGCTCGCCTTATGATCGCGGTCCGTCGTTCCGATGAGCGTAAAATCCTCCTCGAAAGGGATCGCAAAGACGACCCGCCCGTCCGAGGTCTGGAAGAAATAGGCGCGGTCGTGATCGTAGAGCTTCTTGGTGATGATGTGGCTGCCTCGGACAAGCCGCACGCTGTCGGGTGTGTTGAGGCCGATCTTCGTGTTGAGGATCTCCGCGACCCAGGGCCCGCCGGCGTTGACCAGCGCCTTTGCGTGCACCGTCTCCGTCTCCCCGGTCTCGGCATCTTCCGTGTGGAGATGCCAGAGACCGTCAAGACGTTCCGCGCGAATAGCAGCCGTGCGCGGCCGGATGGTCGCCCCTCGCCGCTCCGCATCGCGCGCATTCAAGACCACGAGCCGGCTATCCTGCACCCAGCCGTCGGAGTATTCGAAGCCGCTCCTGATGAACGGTTTCAGCGGCGCGCCCAGCGGCCCCTTCTCCAGATCCACCGTCCTCGTTGCGGGCAGGATCTTCCGTCCGCCCAGGTTGTCGTAGATGAAGAGCCCAAGCCTGAGGAGCCACCGTGGCCGCAGCCCACTATGATGCGGCAGCACGAACCGCATGGGCCAGGAGATGTGGGGCATGGCCTTGATCAGCGTTTCCCGCTCGATCAACGCCTCCCGCACCAGCCGAAACTCGTAGTATTCGAGATAGCGCAGCCCGCCGTGGAAAAGCTTGGTCGACCATGAGGACGTAGCACCGCCGATATCGCCCTTGTCGCACAGATAGACACTGAGGCCCCGCCCCGCCGCATCACGCGCGATCCCACAGCCATTCACGCCGCCGCCGATGATTGCGATGTCGTAGGCCGTCTCGGTCATGCCGCTCTCCGGTGTTGCATGCGCCGAGGGTATCGCGCTCGCTTTCTTTCGCAAGGTGATCATTTATGCGCGCCGTCGCAACAGGTTGCAGTGCACCACTTATGCGTCACCACGCCGGCAATAGGCGAATCGCTAGCCAAGTACTTGCAATGCCATGCTGACGCAGGTCATCCTTTGCTTCAGCGATATGAGAAACAGTGCGGTTGTGCACCTGCGACGTCGGGCCGCGACCGCATGAGACGCGGAGAAACGAAAGAAAACGCTCATGGCGCTTTCCATCCGACAGCGCGCGATCATGAAACAGGCGCGGCTCGACGGGCAGGTGCAGGTGGATAGCCTCGCGACCCTCTTCGACGTCAGTCCGCAAACGATCCGGCGCGATCTTGGCGAGCTCTGCGAGGCAAGGCTCCTGAGCCGCGTCCATGGCGGAGCGGTGCTGGAGAGCGGCGTTGCGAACCTCGTCTACGAGACGCGCCGCGCGCTCGCCGCCGATGCCAAGGCCGAGATCGCCCGCCTTGCCGCGGAGGAGATTCCGGAGGGCGCCTCGCTCTTCCTCGGGATCGGTACGACCACGGAGGCCGTCGCCCGCGCTCTCGAGGACCGGCGTGATCTGCTGGTCGTCACCAACAATCTCAACGTCGCGCATATACTGTCGGAGAACGACAGCCTGCAGGTCATCCTCACCGGTGGGCGCCTGCGGCGGACGGATCGCGGGCTCGTGGGTGAGATGGCGGTGGATTGCGTGGGGCGCTTCCGGCTCGATCTGGCGGTGCTCGGCATCTCCTCCATCGATCCGGAAGGGACGCTGCTCGATTATGACCTGGCGGAGATCGCGGTCCTCCGCGCCATGATGAGCCACGCCCGCCGACGGCTGCTGGTCGCCGATCACACCAAATTCGCGCGCGCAGCGCCGATGCGCGCCGCCGCCCTCGAGGAATTCGAGATCGTCGCGAGCGACCGGCGGCTGCCCACCTCCCTCGCGCGGGGTGTCGAGGAGCGCGGCCAACGTCTCCTGCTCCCGCCCCTTGAAGCGATGGAGCTCGGCATGGAAGAAGGGACCGCGGCCGAGTAGCGGCGCCGCGCCGCGAGGGCGCATCGACGCCTGCCGAAAGCCCATGCCGCCCCTGTCGTCAGCATCGAAGCCATGATCGCCGCCCTCGGGACGAGCCTCGGCATCGGACCGGGTGCGGCACTCTACGGGCTGGGCGTTTTCTTCGTCGGCGGCGTGGTGAAGGGCGGGCTGGGCTTCGGCCTGCCGCTTGTGACGATCTCGCTTCTGCCGCTTCTCCTCCCGATCGATCTCGCACTCGCGATCAATGCGCTGATCCTGCCCGGGCTAAATGCCTGGCAGGCACAGCGATCCGGGCGCCTCCGCGAGGTGCTGCGGCGATTCTGGCCCTTGGCCGTGACGCTTGGCGTGATGTTGCCCGTCGGCGTGTGGCTCGGCACGGGCCTCCCGCTCGGCACACTCACGCTCTGCCTCGGCCTCTTCGTGATGGCGTTCACGCTCTTCCAGGCGCTGAATCCCAAGATCATGATCCCGGCAGGGCTGGAGCGTCCCTTGGGCGCTCTCACAGGCGTCATTGCAGGCATCTCCGGGGGCCTCACGACGATCAACGGGCCGTTCTTCATCCTCTATCTGGTCGGGCGGGGTGCGGATCGGGCGGTGCTCACGGGCGCTCTCGGCCTCTTCTTCGTCATCACAGGCGTGATGCTGAGCCTCTCCTTCGCAGCCTTTGGCCGGATCAACTTGCCGGAGGTTCTCGCTGCCCTTTCCTGTCTCGTCCCGGCGGTGCTCGGCATGGCGCTCGGTAACCGCTTGATGGCGCTGGTCCCGCAGACGATTTTCCGCCGTATCGTGCTGACGGCCCTCTTCCTTGCCGGCGCCAACATCTTCCTGCGCGCAGCCCTTACCGGTTAGGCGCCGGCAAATTCCTTTGAAGGAATTTGCAAGGCTTTTGCAAAAGCCTTGCGCGGCGCCCGCCGCCGTTTCCGCGCTCTGGCTCCTACACCACCGTGACCTCGAGTTGCCCGACACCCTCGACGCGGCCGACCATGCGGTCGCCGCGCGCGATAGGACCAACACCGGCCGGCGTGCCCGTGAAGATCACGTCACCGGGCGCCAGCACGAAGAGTGCTGAGAGGTGCTCGATAATCTCCGGGATCGACCAGATCAGCTCCGAGAGATCGCCCTCCTGCCGGCGCTCGCCGTTGACATCGAGCGTCACGGCACCGGCCGTCGGATGACCGATCTCGGACGCCGAGACCAGAGGGCCGATCGGTGCCGAGGCCGCAAAAGCCTTCCCGATCTCCCAGGGTCGACCCGCCTTCTTCATCTGCCCCTGTAGATCGCGGCGGGTCATGTCGAGCCCGACTGCGTAGCCCCAGACATGCTTCATCGCATCTGCCGCGGCCACTGGCCCGGCATTGTTCGCGAGAGACGGGCCAAGAGCTGCAACGAGCTCGATCTCGAAATGCACGTCCCGTGACAGCGACGGATAGGGAAAGCGTCCCGTGAGGTTCAGATCGTCCGGGTTCTTCTGGAAGAAAAAGGGCGGCTCGCGGTCGGGATCGTGCCCCATCTCGCGCGCATGCGCCGCGTAGTTCCGCCCGACGCAGTAGACCCGACGCATAGGAAAAACCGCTGCCTGCCCGCGAATCGGAAGAGCCACTGGCGCGCGCGGCGGAAAGAGGTAGCTCGAAGCCTCAGCCGCCATGCCCTCGCGCGTCTCGATCTCGCTCATGCGGGTCCTCCCTTCGATCCCAGCCGCGCCGCCATGCGTGGCCCCGGCCGGAGCTTGCCCCGGCAGGCCGGATCGGGCCAGCCTCCTTGGGACCGAAAGGCAGACCGGTCCATCTGCGTCGCGAGCGCAAGATCGTTGCCTTTCGGCGGGAAGGAATGCGAAAGCATGGGGCAAGGCCGCGGTGCGCGGGCGGCAGCTTCATAATGCTGCCGGCTGCGCGTGCCGGACCGCTCGCTTGATAACTGGGAGAAGAAAATGAAAACGCTTGCTGCCGGCATCTCCACGCTCGCCGTGGCCGCCGTCACTCTCACCGCCATGGGTGCTGATGCGCGCGATCTTCGCTGGGCGCGCGCGGGCGACAGCCTGACGCTGGATCCGCATGCGCAGAACGAAGGGCCGACTCATACGCTCGCGCATCAGATCTATGAGGGCCTCCTCCAGCGCGACATGGAAGGTCAGATCGTCCCGAGCCTCGCCACCGACTGGGCGCCAACCGACGATCCCAATGTCTGGCAGTTCAACCTCCGCCAGGGCGTGAAGTTCCATGGCGGTGAGGACTTCACGGCCGAGGACGTCGTTTTCTCGATCAACCGCGCGAAGTCCACGAACAGCCAGATGAAGGAGCTGCTGGGCTCGATCGCGGAAGTAAAGGCGATCGACGACCATACGGTGCATTTCATCACCGACGGTCCGAACCCGCTGCTGCCCGCGAACCTCACCAACCTCTTCATGATGGACAAGGGCTGGGCCGAGGAGAACAACGTCGTCGAGGTTCAGAACTTCGACGCGTCCGAGGAAACCTTCGCCGTCCGCAACGCCAACGGCACCGGCGCCTTCGTCCTCGAAAGCCGTGCGCCCGACGAGAAGACGGTGCTCACGGCCAACCCGAACTACTGGGGCATCGGCGAATTCCCGCTCGAGGTGAGCTCCATCACCTTCACGCCGATCCAGAACGCCGCCACCCGGATTGCGGCACTCCTTTCGGGCGAGGTCGACTTTATCCAGGACGTGCCCGTTCAGGATCTTGGACGGGTCGAGGGGGCTGAGGGGCTGGTCGTGCGCACGGCGCCGCAGAACCGCGTGATCTTCTTCGGCATGAATCAGGGCGCCGACGACATCGCAACGGACAATATCGACGGGCGCAACCCGCTCAAGGACGTCAAGGTCCGTCAGGCGATGGATCTCGCCATCAACCGCGATGCCATCCAGAAGGTGGTGATGCGCGGCCAGTCCCGCCCCGCCGGCGTCGTCATGCCGCCCTTCGTCAACGGCTGGACGGAGGATCTCGACCAGGTCACCGCGGCGAATGTGGCGCAGGGCAAGGCGCTGATGGCGGAGGCGGGCTATCGCGACGGTTTCAACATCACCCTGAACTGCCCGAACGACCGCTACATCAACGACGAGGCGATCTGCCAGGCCGTCGTCGGCATGATGGGCCAGATCGGCATCAACGTCTCGCTCGATGCCAAGCCCAAGGCGCAACACTTCCCGCTGATCACCCAGGGCAAGACGGATTTCTACCTGCTCGGCTGGGGCGTGCCGACCTTCGACAGCGAGTACATCTTCAACTTCCTGGTCCACACCAAGGGCGAGGATCGCGGCTCCTGGAACGGCACCGGCTACTCGAACGCCAAGGTCGATGAGATGATCCAGACGCTGTCCTCCGAGACGGATCTCGAAGCGCGGAACGAGACCATCGGGAAAATCTGGGCGGAGGTGCAGTCGGATCTTCTGTACCTGCCGGTTCACCACCAGGTGCTGAACTGGGGCATGAAGGACGGGATCCAGTTCGATGTGCAGCCCGAAGATCAGCCGCACTTCAAGTATCTGACCTTCTCGAAATGAGCTGACGCCCGCGCTGCCGCGGGCGAATGCGCATCGACAGCACGGGCGTCGGTGCAATCGATACCAAGGGGCCGGGCGGTCGCAATGGCGGCTTGCCCGGCCTCTCCGTTTCGCGGCATTGCTGAGCCTGCAGCGGCGATGCCGAGGGGATCATGCAGCCGGAGATCGTCGAACGCATCGCCGTCTGGTGGCAGCACCGCTTTGGACATCTGACCGGCGTCTTCGCCCTTCTCTTCGCGATCTCCTGGCTGGCCTACGGCGTTCACGCAGCCAGCATGCTCCACTCGATGGACGACTGGTGGTTCGGCCACGAGCAGGAACGGATCGGGCATCGGGTCGTCAGCGCCGGGCGCTGGATGCATGGCCTTGCGATCACGTTCCTCTCGGGCGGCCATATCGCACCGGGCGTTACCCTCTTCACGATGCTCGCGCTGCAAGCAATGGCGATCGCGTTCCTGCTGTACGAGATGGGATGCCGGGATCGGCTGGTCGCGTTCTTCGCTATGGCGCTCCTGCTCTTTCACCCCATGGGGATCGAGAGCGTGCAGATCGAGCAGAACCACATCGCGGTCGGCCTGTCGCATCTGCTGGGCATCGGGGGCGGCATCCTTGCCTGGCGGGCGGCGCGGCACCGGCCCTCCGACAAAGCCGATCTGACCCGTGCGGGTGCGAACGCAGCGGGCGCGATCGCAGCGCTCACCGTCGGCGCTGCGGGCTTCCAGCAATTCATCGTGCTCGGCCCTATCGCCTTCTTCGCTCTCTGGGCAGCAGAAACGCTGCGCGAGGATGAGACCGGCGGGCCGACGACACTGCGGGACGCCATCCGGCTCGTGATCTGGCGGTTGGGGATGATCGGGGCGATCTTCGTGCTCGGCACCCTCTCCTATTACGCCTCGGCATTCGCGGCGAAGGCACTCGTCGGCACGGAGACGGTCCTTCAGTATTACGACATCGCGACGGGCTTCGTGAGCAACGCCAATATCCTCGCGCTCAAGCGCGAAAGCCTGCCGCGGGTGATCCTGAAGTTCTGGGGGGAGGCGCAGCATCTCATCGCCTGGCCGGAGACGCTGGCGCTCATCGCCATCACACTGCTCGCCTGCTTCGCCGGGCTGCGCACGATCCGCCTCTCCTCGGGGGGGCCGACCCGCATGGTCGCGGCTGTGGGATGGGGCGGTGCTTTGGGAACAGCGCTCCTCCTGCCTTTCGTCCTGCCCGGTATCCGCGGGCACGATGCATACTCCTTCAACGCCCTCGCACCGCTTGCCTTCTCACAGGTCGTCCTCTTCACGCTGGCCGCCACCGGCACGGCCGGGCGTGCTTTGGCTTGGCTGCCGCTCCTCCTTGGCGCCTATGTCACCGCCAATTTCGTCACCGCTCAGAACGCCAGCGCCGTGGTCGCGCTCAACGACAACCGGCGGGACCTGCTCACCCTCAACCGTCTGCTCCTCGACATCGAGAAGACCGATGTGCACAGCGCCGCCCGGAAAGACGGCGGCACAGTGCGCTTGCTGCTGATCGGGGCCAAACCGGCACCCGATGTGAAGGGCCCCTATCGGATCGACGACACGGCGCCGCCGCTCGGCTCCTCCCGCGCGGACTGCAGCCTCTTCAGCTGCGGGCTCGGCCAGGTCGTGCATGGCCTGATGCTGATCAGCTACGATCCGGTCCGCTTCGAGGACGTGGATCCGGCCAAGCTCGACGATCCTCTGAGGGAAGAGGCGCTGGCACGGGTCGCCGAGGCCCAGCCGTGGCCCGATCCGTCGAGCGTCATGACGCTCAGCAACGGCATCCTGATGATTTTCGTCGGCGAGGCAGAGCCGAGCGAAGACTAGCGCGTCTCATCGACGATCGCTCCGTTTGGCGGCGCTACACGGCACCGGGCCATGTCACCCGCACCTGCATCTCGGCGGGCCAGGGCGGTGCGCTCAACCACGCCGTCCAGGCTTCGGCGAACGCGGCTTCCTGCGCCTCCGCGCCCGAGCGGAACCAGAATGGGGCCCGGATCGGCGCGGAGAGGTCCCAGGACGGCTGAAGATAGGCGCAACCGACATAGGCGCCCGCCTCCCGCAAGACCCATGCATAGGAACGGCGCGAGAGAAACTCGACATGGTGATGCGCGAGGTCGAGCCGGTTCTCCTCCCGCGTGATATCCCCCGGCCAACCGCCACCGAGGAAGCTCTGCAGCCTCGCCTTGCTCTCAACGACCGCGCGATAGTCCTCGTCGAGATCAGCCTCCGTCAGCCAGCGCAGCGTCCAATTCCCAACTGCCGCCTCGCGAGGGGCATCGAGTTTGGCGAAGAGCGGATGGGCCTGCATCCCGCCTACCGCCCTGCTAGGGGTAATGGGGCGACCGAGGGCACGGCGGGCTCACCCAAGGACGAGGAGCCCGACACCGGCCTGCTGGTTGGCCCGGCAAGCCTCCCGACCGAGAGTTTCGCGACGCAGTTTTCCATGGACCACTCCTGCACAAGACCGGTCGCCACGAAGGCATGTCGAGCACTCGCTGCCAAGCGCACATTGCGTCGGCATACGCCCGCGGAGGCCCACCGTTGCCGGAAGCGCCCGCATTGCGCTGGCCGAGCGCCCGGGCTACGCCGCACCAATCCTTGACAGTGCGGAGCAACGCGGCACGGTCAGCACAGGATCACGGGGGCGAGGCGCGCATGCTGGCATATATTCTGAGAAGGCTCGCGCAGTCCGTGCTGGTGCTGCTGATCACCGGCCTCATCGCCTTCTCGCTCTTCCGCTTCGTCGGCGACCCGGTCGAGAACATGCTGGGTCAGGAGCGCACGCAGGCGGATGTCGCCGAACTCCGCGAGCGTCTCGGCCTCAACGATCCCTTCCCGGTGCAGTACTGGAAGTTCCTGCAAGGGGCGGTTCAGGGCGAGTTCGGCGTGAGCTTTCGGCAGGGGCGCCAGGTCTCCGACCTCATCGCCGAGCGGGCGCCTGCGACACTGGAACTCGCTGCCGTATCTGGCCTTTTGGCCCTCGTCCTCGGCATCGGGCTCGGCGTCTTCACCGCGATCTACCAACGAGGCTGGATCGCGAACTTCATCATGACGACATCGCTCATAGGCGTGTCGCTGCCGACGTTCCTCATCGGTATCCTGCTCATCTATGTCTTCGCGGTCGAGCTCGGTTGGCTGCCGAGCTTCGGTCGCGGGGAGACCGTCGATCTCGGCTGGTGGACGACCGGTTTCCTGACCGAAAGCGGTCTCAAGGCCCTGATCCTGCCCTCGATCACCCTCGGCCTCTACCAGATGACACTGATCATGCGGCTGGTACGCTCCGAGATGCTGGAGGTGCTGCGCGCCGATTACATCCGTTTCGCGCGCGCCCGGGGCCTCTCACAACGCGCCGTGCATTTCGGTCACGCGCTCAAGAACACGCTCCTGCCGGTGATCACGGTGACGGGCCTTCAGCTAGGCAGCATCATCGCCTTCGCCATCATCACCGAGACAGTGTTCCAGTGGCCGGGCGTCGGGCTGCTCTTCATCAACGCGGTGCAGTTCGTCGATATCCCCGTGATGGCCGCGTATCTGATGATCATCTCGGTCATGTTCGTCCTCATTAATCTGATCGTCGATCTCATCTATGTCGCCATCGATCCGCGCCTGCGCGTCGACCGAACGGCCGCTGCGCGCTGAGGGAGGATGGCCATGACCGACACCACCCAAGCCTGGACCCGCAACCTCGCTCGCGCCTGGGACAGCGACCTCGCCCACTCCTTCCGCCGCTCTCCGGTCGCGATCATCGCCGCGATCTTCGTGCTGATCCTGACCTTGGGCGCCATCTTCGCACCGCTCATCGCGCCCTATGACGTCGATCCCGCAGCCCTCGAACTCCTCGACGGGTTCTCCGCGCCGATGGAGCCGAATGCGTTCACGGGCAAGGTCTTCTGGCTCGGCGCGGACGATCAGGGGCGGGACGTCTTCTCCGCCATCCTATACGGCCTGCGTATCTCGCTCTTCGTTGGCGTCGCGGCGGTGCTGCTCGCCATGATCATCGGCATCACCCTAGGGCTCTTGGCGGGGTATCTCGGCGGATGGCTCGAGACGATCATCATGCGCCTTGCCGACGTGCAGCTGACCTTCCCCTCGATCCTCGTCGCCATGCTGATCTTCGGCGTCGCGCAAGGGATCGTGGCGCCGGAGCATCGCGAGGAGATGGCGATCTGGGTGCTGATCATCTCAATCGGCCTCTCGGACTGGGTGCAGTTCGCCCGCGTTGTTCGCTCATCGACACTCGTCGAGAAGCAGAAGGAATACGTGGCGGCCGCCCGCCTGATCGGCCGTTCCTCGACGGGCATCATGTTTCGCCATGTCCTTCCGAACGCACTCTCGCCCGTGCTGGTAATCGCCACCATCGGGCTTGCGCTGGCGATCATCACCGAGGCGACGCTGAGCTTCCTGGGCGTGGGCGCGCCGCCAACCCAGCCCTCGCTCGGCACCCTTATCCGGACGGGGCAGGGTTTCCTGTTCTCGGGCGAGTGGTGGATCCTGTTCTTCCCGGCGGTGACCCTCCTCGTCCTCGCGCTCAGCGTCAATCTGCTCGGCGACTGGCTCCGCACGGCCCTCAACCCCAAGCTCCGCTGAGTTAGCAATCCGCGCCGTAGCCGACGGCGCGGGACCGTAACCTCGTCGAAGCGCCCCGCCTGCCCCTTCCGCGACCGCGGTGCAGCCGCTAGGACAGATGGAAAGCAGCAAAGAGGCGCGGCAACGATGCGCGCCGAGCGGGGACGGGAAGATGCCAGCCGCCAGCCTGCCCGACGGGCTCCTCGATCGTTGCGTGCCCGAGGTGCGTCCCGCCCTCGCCCTCCTCGCCGACAACCGCTCCATGGTGCTCCGAGCGGGACCCGAGGAGGTGGAGATCTGGGCGCAGAACGCCGATGGCAAGCGCGTGAAGGTCGGCGGCTGCAGCTTTGCGGATCAGGGTGCCAACGGGACGGGCGGCCTCTACCTCGCCCATGTCTTCGTGGTAACGCGCAGACTGACGGAGGCGGCGACCGCCCTCGGGTTCGCGGCAGAGGTTGGCCCCGGCGGGCGCAGGCTTTGGGTGCTGGAGGAAGGCGCGCCGCCTGCGCGTTTCGCCGAAGCGCTCTCGGCCTTTCTCGGTCTCGATGCGGCCGGGTCGGCCGACTCTGCGCCGCGCGCCCGCCTTCCACTCCGGCCCGAGACGATCTTTGGACCGCGTGCCATCGTCTTCGTCGGCGCGGACGAGGCAGGGCAATCGCCGGTCGGCGCCGCGCTGGCCTCGCTTCGGGTTGCAGGGTTCGAGGGCAAGCTCATGCCCGTCGCCGCCCCCGACGGCCCGGCGCAGGTGCAAGGCCTACCCGCCGCCCCCGACATCGCCGACGCCGGTGCCGCGGACCTCGCGCTTATCGCCGCTGACGATCCGGGCCTAGGCGACGCATTGCGGGCGCTGGCGGCTAACGGTACCCGGGCGGCGATGGTCCTGCCCCCTGCTGACACGGCGGCCGAGGGTGGCCTCGCCCTCCGCCGCGAGCTGACGGATACCGCGGAGGAAGCCGGTATCGCGATCTTCGGCCCGGGCACCGCCGGCCTCGTCCACACGCCCGCGCGCATCGCCATCGGTCCGGCAACCGCGACCCTGCCGTCACTGCCATCTCGGGGAGCTGCCGGCGGTGCCTTCGCGGCCCTCCTCGGCGGACCGGCCTTCGCCGCCCATCTCGCCGCAGCCGCCGGGCGGCGGGGTTTTTCGCCGCGCACGATGCTGGGCATCGGTGCCGCCGCCGATATCGGGCTGGCAGAGGGGCTCGACCTGCTCCTCGGCGATACGGGTGCGGCAGGCCTGCCGATCCTGCTCGTGCCCGAAGCCGCTCCCGTGGCGGTCGGCAGCGGGGCCACCCTCGCAGCGGTGCTCGAACGCGCGAGGGTGGCCGGTCGGCCGGTGATCGCGGTCCGCGCCGATCGCGCGACCGAGCCGCATGGCAGGGCCCGCCAACCCGGCGCCCTACCCTCGGAGGCAACGATCCCGGACCCGCTCGGCGCGCTCTTCCATCAGGCCGGCGTCGTGGAGGTTGCGGGCTTCGAGGCGGCGCTCGATCTGGTCCTCGCCTGCCGCGCCCGGCGCCTGCCGACAGGGCGTCGCATCGGGCTCGTCGCGCCCGCCGGCAATGTTGAACCGGCGACGCGCCTGCTGGGAGCATCCGCCCGCGCGGCCGGTCTCGATCTCCGCCCGCTCCCACTCCCAAAAGAGCCGGCAGCAGGCTCGATGCACGGCCTCGGCGCCTCGTTGGCCAAGCTCCTCGCCGGTGACAGCGTCGACCTTCTCCTCGGCGTCTGGCCCGCACCGGGCCATGAAGGCGCGCCCGCGCTGCTGGAAGCGATGGCTGAAGCAGCGGAGGCCGCCTGGGACCTCGGCCCCACCGCCCCTCCGATGCTGCATGCGGCGCTTCTGCCAGCCGACATGCAGGCGCTCGCAGACGAGGCGCAGCTTGCGGTCTATCCCGACCCCCACCGCGCCCTCGGCACAGGCGCGGCCATGGCCGCCCTGGGCGCAGCCCTTTCCCGGCAGGCGAGCACACCGCCGCGCCTGCCGCTCCGAGCGCGCCTGCCCGATGCGGCGGAGGGCACCACGCTGGAAAGCGCCCTCGAAGCCTCCCTCGCAGCACTTGGCCTGCCGCTGCAGGGCGTCGACGGGCCATCCGATGGCGCCGAAGTGGCGACGCTGCGCTACCTGCTCGATCCGGTCTACGGTCCGATGACCGGTATCACGGCGGCGTCGGGCGCTGCCGAGACCTGGCGCCAGGGCCCCCTCGGGGCAGCAGAGGCGCGGGCCGCCGCGCGGGACGCCGGCCTCTCACCAGCCTTCGCCACCGCGCTGGCCGAACCGCTTGCCCGCCTCACGGTGCTCACCGCGGGGCAGCCGGCGCGCATCGCGAGCCTCACGCTCGAAGGTGTGAAGGCGACCGAGGGGGGTGTCGCAGCGGCAGGGCTTGAAGTCGGCGTCCCGGTAGAGGACAAAGTTGACGTTAACGGAAACATGGGCGCGCCGGGCTGAGGCCGCCGCCTGCAACGAGGCTGCCATGACCGATGCATCCCGCCTGCCCGCCGCCCTCCGCCACCTGTCGCTGCCGGTGATCGGCGCCCCCTTGTTCATCGTCTCCAACCCCGCCCTAGTAATCGCACAATGCAAGGCCGGCATCGTGGGCAGCTTCCCGGCGCTCAACGCGCGGGAGAAACCAGGCGAGCCCCCGATGCTCGAAGCCTGGCTAAAGCAGATCACCGAGGCGCTGGACGCCCACAACCAGGCCAACCCCGACACGCCGGCCGCACCCTTCGCCGTCAATCAGATCGTGCACCGCTCCAATCTCCGGCTCGAGCGGGACATCGAGATCTGCCACAAGTGGAAGGTGCCGGTCTGGATCACCTCCCTCGGTGCGCGGGTGGAGGTGAACGAGGCCGCGCATGCCTGTGGCGGCATCACCCTCCACGACGTGATCAACGACCGTTTCGCGCGAAAGGCCATCGAGAAGGGCGCGGACGGCCTGATCGCCGTCGCGGCAGGCGCTGGCGGCCATGCGGGCACGACCTCGCCCTTCGCGCTGGTCCAGGAGATCCGCGCCTGGTTCGATGGCCCGCTCCTGCTCTCTGGCTCGATCGCCACCGGCGATGCGGTGCTCGCGTCACAGGCCATGGGTGCTGATTTCGCCTATATCGGCTCGGCCTTCATCGCGAGCCACGAGGCGAACGCGGACCCGGCCTACAAGCAGATGATCGTCGACGCGATGTCGGACGACATCGTCTACTCCTCGCTCTTCACCGGCGTGCACGGGAATTATCTGAAGGGCTCGATCCGCAATGCGGGCATGGACCCCGATGATCTGCCCGAGAGCGACCCTTCGAAGATGAACTTTGCCGACGGCTCCTCCAAGCCCAAGAGCTGGAAGGAGATCTGGGGCGCCGGACAAGGTGTCGGCGCCGTGAAATCGGTCGAGGGCGCCGCCGACATCGTCGCCCGCCTCACCCGCGAGTACGATCGGGCGCGGGACCGCCTCAGCCTTGGCGCGCAAGCCGCAGCGGCCGAGTAGGAGCGCGCGCAGGCCGCTGCCATCGCGCAACGGGGAGGCCTACGGGGTCAGGGTCGCGGGCAAACGCATTGTCCGAGGAGGCCCTGTCGATGCTCCGTTCTGTTCGTATTCCCATCCTGGCAGCGGCGTTCGTGCTTGCTGGGTGCGCCGTGCCGCCCAACCCGCTCGATGTGGCGCGCTTCAACGCAAGCGTCGTCGGCGCCGCGGACACGGACCGCACGCGCGCCGCGCGTGTCGCCGCCGGCGTCTCGGCGGCCCATTCAGGCATGACGCTCGCCTGCACGATGGTCTGGGACGGTGCGGAGGTGAAGGCCTTCGACATCTTCCGCCGCTACTGCGCTGCCCGCCGCGCCCTACTGCCAACGGCACAGCCAGCGACCCCGATCACCCCTGCACCCCTACCCCCGGGCGCCGCGGCCCAATGATGCTTGCGTGGGTGCGCCGGATCTGATGGTCGCCGCAAGTCCGGGGCGCGCCCGCGCCCACCCGCGTCAGTCTTGCATCATGACACCTAAAGAACGCTGAAATGTAGAAGTTTCGGCGCTTCAGGCACAGGCCCCACTACTCACCGGTTCTTCACCATGGCAGCCCCAAGCTGACGTGGGTGGGCGCGGGCGCACGGGCCAAAGAGGGCGATTGCCCTGATCTGCCGATCAGGCGGCGTTCTTGTCCTTGCGCTTATCGT
This sequence comes from Pseudomonadota bacterium, assembly GCA_039815685.1. Classification (GTDB taxonomy): domain Bacteria; phylum Pseudomonadota; class Alphaproteobacteria; order Rhodobacterales; family Rhodobacteraceae; genus Thermohalobaculum. The sequence goes on from JBCBYV010000006.1 coordinate 14,962, forward strand.
CCAGGGCGTTGAAGAGCCGCTGCTGTTCCCTTGCCCAGGCTTCGATGTCGTAGCGGTGGACTTTTTCGCGCAGCACGGCCATGCGGCCACGGCGATCCTCCTCCGCCATATCCAGCGCTTGATCGATGGCGGCATCCATGGAGCGGTTGGAGAACGGGTTAGTGAGCACCGCCTCCGCCATCTCTACCGCCACGCCCGCAAACTCGGAGAGCACCAGCACGCCATCGCCATCCGTCCGAGCTGCCACAAACTCCTCCGCAACGAGGTTCAGGCCGTCTGCGAGCGGCGTGATCCAGGCGATGTCCGCCGCGCGGTAATAGGCGACGAGATCGCGGAAGGGGATCGGCGTCGAGATAAGCGACACGGGCTGCCACTCGAAGCTGCCATAGGCGCCGTTGATGCGGCCCACAGCGGTCTCGATCGCTTCCTGCACATCCGCATAAGCTTCCATGTTCCGGTTCGCACTCACGCTCACCAGCATCAGCCGCACCTCACCGCGCAGCTCCGGGCGACGCTCGAGCAGCCGCTCATAGGCCTGCAGGAGCTCGATCCCGCCCTTGGTATAGTCCGTCCGCCCGACCGAGATGATCAGCTTCTTGCCGCCCAGCTCCTGCCGGATCGCGGCCTTCAGCTCCGCCGTCTCCTCGGCGCGTGCGAGCTCCCCGATATAGTCGACATCGACGCCCACGGGGAACGCCGAGAGCAGGATGCGCCGGCCCTCGTATTCCACCTCCGTGAAGGTCGTGCGCTCGGAGAGCGCTTGGCCCGAAGGCGAGAAATCCTCCGGCGTCATCTGATCGCCGACAACCCGCACATCGAAGCGGCTGTGGGCGCAGCTCACGAAGTTCGCGACATAGCGGGGGATATGGAAGCCCACGATATCGCAGGCCAGCAGGCTCTCGATGATTTCACGGCGCCAGGGCAGGACGTTGAACATGTCCGCCGCCGGGAACGGCGTGTGGTGAAAGAACGCGATCTTCGCGTTGGGCTTCAGCTGGCGGAGATAGACCGGCACCAGCCACAGATTGTAGTCGTGCACCCAGATGACGCTGTCGTCGTCCGCCTCCCGCGCCGCTGCCTCGGCAAAGGCCCAGTTCACCTCCCGAAACGTCGGCCAGTCGACGGGGTCGTAGTTGTAGCGATCCTTGAAGCTGTGGAGGATTGGCCAGATCGCCTCCTTCGAGGTGACGTGGTAAAAGCTTGATACCTGTTCCTTGGTGAGCGCGAGCCTGCTGACGGTGTACTTGCCGTAGCTGTCCTCGATCTCGATCACCCGCTCGAAATCCGGATCGTTCGGATCGTCCGCGTATTTCCACGCGACCCAGGCGCCCGCGTCGTGCCGGCCGAAGAAGCTCTTGAGCGTCGGCACGATGCCGTTCGGGCTCTTGTTCTCCTTGCGGACGAGCTTCCCGTCCTCGATCACCTCCTCATAGGGCTGGCGGTGATAGACGATGACGAGCTTGCGGGTCATGGGTCCCCCTTCCGGGATCGGGCGCCGGGGCGGTGGCCCCGGTGCCGGGCTTGGTGGTGCCGCGATCAGCGCGGCGTCGGATCGAACAGGTCGAAATGAGCGATGGCATCCATGATGCCGGCGGCGCCGATACCCTCGGCCTTGAAGACATGGGGCTTGTCCGCGACGCGCGCGAGGAGCGGCGCTTCCGAGCCGCCAACCGCAACGCCGTGAAACGCCGTCTCGAACATCGAAAAGTCGTTCATCGTGTCGCCCGCCACCAGGATCCGACCAGGCTCGAGGCCGAGATGCGTCGCGAGGCGGGTGAGCGAGGGCCCCTTGCTGACGCCCTTCGGCAGCACGTCGAAATAGGTGTCGGCCGAGATCAGGTGATCGTGCCCCATCCCGGCCACGATTTCTTCCGCGCGCGGATCATAGGCACCTGGATCGTAATCGTAGCTCACACGGTAGCGAAACTCGGTCGGTTGCAGCGTGAGGCCGGCATGGCCGTCGAGCGCGGCGCGCACCGTCCCGCCTGCATCGCCCCAGATCGCGGAGATCTCCTCTTCGAGCTCGGCGATGGGACTTACCCTCCCGCCGGGGCCTGCCGGCGACATCTGCGCAATCGTGGTGCCCACATCGCCCACCACGAAGTCGGGCCAGGGCACGGCCGTGTCGGTGCAGAGCCCCTCGATAAAGCGCGGATCCCGGCCCGTGACGAAGATGAGGCCCAGACCGTCACGATGTGCCTCGATCCAGCGGTAGAGCTGCAGACGATGCTCATCCGTCCCGCCCAGGAACGTGCCATCGAGATCGGTGGCAAGCACGAAGCGCCAGCGCGCAGCCTCGGCCCGGGCCTCGTCCAGCGCCGCTGTGGCCGACATGTCGTTGGCAGGCACGGTCACTCCTCCCAGGCGTCGGCGAAGCGTTGGATGGCGGCATCGTCCGAGGGGTGGTCTAGCGTCAGCTTGAGCGCCTGCGGCTCCGCCTCGAGCGGGCGGGACCAGAGCGCGGCGAAGGCTTCGCCCAGCGGCTGGCCGTCATGGACGATGGCGCGCACGGTCTCGCAAATCGGCATCTCCACGCCCTTGCGGCGGGCGAGCGCGGTGGCGGCGATGGAGTTGCGCACGCCCTCGACCACTTTCTTCTGCCCGCCGAAGACCTCGTCACCGCGCCGGCCCTCGCCCATCTCCACGCCATAGCTGAAATTGCGGCTCGAGGTGTTGGAGCAGGTGAGGGTCAGGTCACCGATGCCCGAAAGACCAGTGACCGTCTCGCGCCTGCCGCCCAGCGCCTCAGCCAGCGCCTTCATCTCGTCGAGACCGCGGGTGATGAGCGCCGCGCGGGTATTGGCAGCGAAGCCCGCGCCCGTCGCCATCCCGCAAGCGATGGCGAGCACGTTCTTGACCGCGCCGCCGACCTCGACGCCCGTGAGGTCGTTGGAGACGTAAGGCCGGAAGCTTTCGGTCGTGAGCGAGACGGCCATGCGCGCGGCAAGCTGTTCGGCGCGGGCCTGATGCTCGCTGGTGAGGTCCGCATAGCGATCGAGATGGAACTCGCTGGCGACGGTCACGGCGGTGGGATCGCCGCGCGCCGTCTCATCCGCGAAGCTCGGGCCCGAAAGCGCGCCCACGGGGCGCCCGGGCGCCGCATCCGCGACCACATCGGCCATCAGAAACCCGGTGCCGTCCTCGATCCCCTTGGCGCAGACCACCACGGGGACTTTCGGTGCGAGCACCGTGTTCAGCCGCTCCGCCATCTCGCGCACGGTGCCGGAGGGCGTGACGAGCAGCACCGCCTCCGCCCCCGCGCAGGCAGCATGAAAATCATCCGTCGCCGTCAGCCGCTCGGGCATCGGAACATCGCCGAGATAGCGGCTGTTCCGGCGGTTCTGGTTGATATCGTCGACGACATCGCGCCGCCGCGCCCAGAGGTTCGTGTGCCGTCCGGCGCGCGAAGCAACGACCGACAGTGCCGTGCCCCAGGCACCACCGCCGATCACCGCTATGGCGCGATAGGGCTTGGCCTCCAGCGGCGCACCGGGGACGGGGACCGGCGCCGGCTGGCCGGCCGTCATGTCGAAAGCGCTCATCGGCTCCCTCGATGCGGCAGTGGCAAAGATGAACTCATCGCGGTGGGAGGTAGGGCGGTCCCCGCCTCCGGGCAAATCGTCGCGCCTTCGCGGGCGCTCGTACCTACCCTCTGCTCAGTCCTGTTCGGCCGTACGGCGCGCCTCGGCGGCACCCTCCCGGAACGGTTCGCAATTGGTGTCGATGCCGGTGCCTTGCCAGATGGGCGCACCGGTGCGGAACGCGGCGCGGCCGATCAGATGCGAGCCCACGGGCGCCGTGATGATCATGAAGACCGAAACCAGGATCGACTTGACCACGATCTCGAGCCCCGGAGCCGCGATGCAGAGCGCCAGCGCAATGAAGATGAGGCCGAGCGTGCCAGCCTTCGTCGCCGCATGCATGCGCAGATAGACGTCCTGGAACCGCACGAGCCCAAGCCCGGCGGCAAAGCAGAGGAGCCCGCCGGCGATAAGCGCGAGCGCCGCTAGGATTTCGAGCAGGGTCTCAAGCATGGGAGCGCTCCCCATCGGTTGCGGCACCGTCCTCGGCCTCCGGCGCCGCGACGGGTTCGGGCTCGGGATCCGGCGCGGGTGGCTCATCCGCGCGCACGCGACGCTCGACATACCGCGCGAAGGCAACAGTGGAGAGGAACGAGATCAGCGCCAGTGCGATGGCGGCGTCGATATAGGCGGAGTTGCGGACAGCGACCGCGAAGACCACCAGAAGCGCCGTGAGCTGCATCGACAGAAGATCGAGTGCCACGACGCGGTCGGGCAGCGTCTCTCCCTTCACGAGGCGCCAGACGGTGCAGAGGATCCCGGCCGCGATCAGGGTGCCGCAGATCGAGGTGCCCCAGGCAAGCGGGCCGTCGAAGAAGCCCCCAAGGATGTTCATTGCGTGGCCCTCAGCACGACCTTCTCGATCCCGGCCTTGATTCCCTCATTCACGGCCTCCGTCCCCTCCTCGGCATACATCGAGTGGATCAGAAGATACTGCCGATCCGGGCTCACATCGACCGTCAGCGTACCCGGCGTCAACGTGATCAGATTACCGGTCAGCGTGATCTGCACATCCGTCCGCGCATCGAGCGGCAGGGCGTGGAACTTGGGGCTTATGTTGAGGCCTGGCGTCATGACCTCGACAAAGACGCGCCAGGCGGAGTTGAAGAGCTCGTAGAGGAAATAGATCACAAGCCAGACGATGTGCAGCGGCTTCAGGATGAGGCGCATGGGTCACTGACCTCCGAGCACGGTGCCGAGATAGGGCGCTGGGTCGAGCAGGCCGCCGGCAGCACCATCCGCCAGCGCGAAGAAATTGCCGGGCCAGAGGCTGATGGCCAGCGTCACGACGGCCAGCAGCATGACTGGCACCACCAGCAGCCGATGGGGATAGCACGCGGGCACGGCATCGCCCTCGAGCCCGGGCCGCGGCTGCCAGAAGGCGGCAACGAAGACCCGGCCGAGATAGAAGAAGGTGAGCACGGAGGCGAGCAGGATCAACGCCCCGAAGATGAAGTCCCCCGCCTCGAAACTCGCCCGGATCATCAGGAACTTCGCCCAGAAGCCCGAGAAGGGCGGAACGCCGATCAGGCTCAGCATCGGAATGAGGAACAGGATGCCGAGCCACGGGCCCGCGGTCCAGAGGCCGCCGAGCCGGTCTAACCGCTCGGATCCGCACTCCCGCCCAATGAGGCCGCCCAGCAGGATCAGCCCCATCATCGCCGGGATGTGGTGGAAGAAGTAGAAGATGGCACCGGCAAGCGCGAGCTTCGTCCCGATGGCGAGGCCGAGGGTCATCACACCGATCTGGCTCACGATGTGAAAGGAGAAGATGCGCCGCATCTCCCCCTCCGCCGCCGCCCCGATCGCACCGAGCGCGATGGTGAAGCCGGCAGCGACGAGGAGCGCGGTGGCCACCACCTCATTCCCCGGGTCGAAAATAAGCGTGAAGACGCGCAGCAGCGAGTAGACGCCCACCTTGGTCAGCAGCGCGGAGAAGAGCGCCGAGGTGGCCGCGGCCGGCGTGTGATAGGATGCGGGCAGCCAAAAGAAGACCGGGAAGAGCGCTGCCTTGGCGGCGAAGGCGAAGAGCAGCATGCCCGCCGCCCCCATCACCGCCGTCTCGTCCATCCGCCCCTGCAGCTTCTCCCCCAGATCCGCCATGTTGAGCGTGCCCGCCGTGCCGTAGAGGAGCCCGACGCCAGTTAGGAACGCGATGGTGCCGACGAGGTTGAGCGCGACGTATTTCATCGCGCCGTCCATCTGCCGCCGCCCGCCGCCGATGACGAGCAGGCCGAAGGACGAGATCAGCATGACCTCGAACCAGACATAAAGGTTGAAGAGGTCGCCCGTCAGGAACGCGCCACAGACCCCGCCGGTCATCGAGTGGGCGAGGGCATGGAAGCCGAGCCGATCGGTCGCCTCGTCGACCTCGACCGTCGCGAACATGAGGGCCGTGAAGGCGGCGATGCCGGCGATCAGCACCATGGCGCCCGAGAGCGTGTCGGCCGCGAGCGTGATGCCGTAGGGCGCGGCCCAGCCACCCATCTGTGCGGCCATCGGACCGTTCGCCACAGTCGAGGCCAGAATCGTAGCACCCACGATCACCAGCACCCCGGCCGAGATCACGGACAGCAACTTGTGCACCGGATGGCGCCGCAGCAGGAACAGCAGGATCGCCGTGCCGAGCGGCAGCAGGATGGGGGTGGCCAGAAGCATCAGCGAAGCTCCGGGTCGAGCGTCGCGGGGCGGTCCGCATCTTCGGGTTCGGCGTCGCGCATGCCGCCGCTATCCGCCGTCCCGAACTCTGCATAAGTGCGGAGCACGAGGCTGAGCGAGAAGACGAACAACCCGAAGCCGATCACGATTGCCGTCAGGATCAGCGCCTGCGGCAGGGAGTTGGCGACATCGCCCGCAACGGTGTCCGCGCCCTCCGGCACCAGCGCGGGCAGGCCATGCGTCATGCGCCCGGCGGCAAAGATCGCAAGATTGGCGGCGTTCGAGATGAGCACCAGCCCGAAGAGGAACCGGATGAGGTTCGAGGACATCATCAGATAGGCACCGCAGGCCACGAGAAAGCCGATCAGGATGGCGAGGGCTTCTTCCATCAGTCTTTCTCCCCCGGCTTGCCGTAGAGCGCGGAGAGGATCGCGGATTCGAGCGTGAAGAGCATGCCCGTCACCCCGCCGACGACCACCAGAAACACACCGGTGTCGAAGAGCAGGATCGAGCCGAAGGGTTTCAGCGAGACGCCGAAGAGGTACTGGTCCTTCAACGGCCAGACACCCGCCAGCACGGATCCTTCGGCAAGATAACCCCAGACCGCCGCCGTTACCGCGCAGGCGAGGCCGACGGCGGCGATCGCCAGCGGTTCGACCGGCAGGAACCGGCGCGCCCGCTCGAGCCCCGACGCCTTTTCCATCAGCGCAAGGGCCGTCGCCGCAACAAGGCCGCCGATGAAGCCGCCGCCGGGCGCGTTGTGCCCGCGCCAGAGGATGTAGATCGAGAAGAGGAAGAGGAGCGGCGCGATTACGCGGGTCGCGGTCGAGAGGATGATCGAATTCATGAGCGTCCCTCCGACGCGCCGCTGCCGCCAGTGCCGACATCGCCGCCATTGCCGCCCGCCGCTGCGCTGCGCACCGGCGCCCTTGGTCCCGCGGTCAGTGCGGCGACCGCGCCGATGGAGGCGATCACGATGACCGCGATCTCACCCAGCGTATCGAGCGCCCGAAAGTCGACCAGGATCACGTTGACGATGTTCTGCCCAAAGGCTTCGGGCGCCGATTTCTGCTCGAAGAACTCGGTCAGCTGCAGGTCGAGCGGGGTGCCGAGGACCGAGATGATGACGATGGTGACGCCCAGGCCCACCGCGGCGGCGATACCGGCATCGCCCACACGGAACCCTTTGCGCTCCGGCGTTCGCGGCAGGCGCAGGAGGGCGATGGCGAGGAAGATGACGACCAGGATCTCGATCATCAGCTGCGTCATCGCCACGTCGATCGCGCCGAAAAGCACGAAGATCATCGAGATGCCGGTGCCGACGACGCCGAGCGCAGTAATCGCCATGAAGCGCGACCGGGTGATCACCACGACCAGCGTGCCGACGATGATCATGAAGAGCGTCACATAGTCGATGAGCGGCAGATCGAAGCGCGGCGTCGGCCGGTTCCCGCCCGAGGACGCGACCGCACCCCAGAGCACCACCGCAAGCGCGATGAAGGTGATGCGCATATATCCCTCGAGCGCGCCGGTCTGCACACGTGCCATTACGCCCGAACAGAAGCGCTGCAACCCGGCGAGCACCTCGTCATAGGTGCGATCCGCGCTTCGCAGGCTGTCCTGCTCGGCGCCGGCGAGGCCGACCCGGATGGCCCGCGCATTCAGGTAGAAAAGCGCGCCCAGCGCAAAGGTGCAGAGGCTGAGGAGCAGGGCCGCATTGAAGCCATGCCAAAGTGCTAGATGCGGGTCGCCTATGTCGCGGCCGAGGATGCTGCTCGCAACAGGGCCCACGATGCCCCAGCCCAGGGGGCCTGCCCCCAGCCCGAAGAGAAGCCCGAGCACGGCGAGGATCATCGGTCCCGACCACATCTCCCATGGTGGATCGGCCGCGGGCTTGGGGCTGAGCTGCGGTCCGCGATGGAACGGCTTGAAGGCGACGAGACCGCCTACCGCCACCATCATCGCATTCGCCGCCAGCGCGGCCCCGGTCACGAGCACGGGCTCCGTCGCGACCTTCAGCGCGCCCTCGTACATCACTTCCTTCCCAAGAAAGCCGACGAAGGGCATCACGCCGGCCATCGAAAGGGCGGCAAGGGCGGCCATCCACATGGTGATCGGCATGGCCTTGGCCAGGCCACCGAGCGCATCGACCTCCCGCGTCCCCGCCTTCTTGTCGAGACAGCCGACCATAAGGAAGAGCGAGGCCTTGTAGAGCGCGTGCACGACCAGGAAGAGCGCAGCACCGATCACTGCCTTCTCGGTCCCGCCGCCGAGGAACATCACGAGCGTGCCGAGCCCCATGACGGTCGTGTGGGCCAACATGAGCTTGAGATCGGTCTGGCGCAGCGCCCAGATCGCACCGATCAGCATCGTGGTCGCACCAAAGAGCGTCAGGATCCAGAACCAGGCTTCGGTGCCGCCAAGCGCCGGGGTGAAGCGCATCAGCAGATAGACACCAGCCTTCACCATGGTGGCGGAGTGCAGATAGGCCGAGACGGGTGTCGGGGCCGCCATCGCCCCCGGCAACCAGAAATGGAACGGGAACTGCGCGGACTTGGTGAAGGCCGCGAGCAGCACGAGCAGCAATACCGGTGCATATAGCGCGCTGTCGCGGAGGGCATCGCCCTGCCCGTTTATGTCCGAGATGAGGTAGCTGCCGGCAAAGTCTCCGAGCAGGATGAGCGCACCGAGCAGCGCGAGCCCACCCATGCCCGTAACCAGCAACGCCTGCAGCGCGGACCGCCGCGAGTTCGGCTTCTGATAGTCGAAACCGACGAGCAGGAAGGAGGTGACCGTCGTCCCCTCCCAAAAGAGGAACAGCGTGACGATGTCGTCCGCGAGCACCAGCCCGACCATCGAGACGCCGAAGAGGAAGAGCAGCGTCAGGAGACGCCCGACCCGCGGATCGGTCCGGAAATACCCGGCGGTATAGAGAAAGACGAGACTGCCGATCCCCGTGATCAGCAGCGCGAAGACGAGCCCCAACCCATCGATCCGGAAGGCGAACGCGATATCGAGCGCCGAGATCCAGGGCCAGCTCGCCGAGAAGACGCTGCCTCCCACGACACCCGGCAGGAAGGTGAGGAAGAAGAGGAAGGAGAGCAGCGCCACGACGCTCGGCGCATAAAGGAGCCAGGTCGAAAACTGCGGGTTCTTCTCCAAGAGCGTCCGGACGGGATGAAACGGCATCGGCTTCGTGCCGATCGGCCATGGCATCCCTCCAGCCACCCCGCGACCGAGCGGATCCGGGGCGGTGAGTGGCGTCGTCCCCGCGGGCATACTCGCATCAGGCACCGGATCGGTGCGGGCGGCGACGGGATGTCCACCAGCGGGAGTTGTGGCCTCGCTCTCCTGCATCGTCGCTCCGCGATTCTTTTCTGGAGGCCCGCCTCGGGGACAGGGGAGGCGCGGCGAAGTGTCGGCAGGACCATAATCCAATTGTCGCAGTTGGCCAGAGCGGCATCAGAACAAAACGCGTATAGGACGCGACCTGCAACCGTAGTAAGCTGCCGAGGAACATGCAGGCGGGATCGACGCCCAGCGACCCGCGCTGGCGCCGATGTTCCTTCACTGATCGACTTCTGTCACGTCAGGCTGCGGTCGCCCATCGCCAGAAACTTCTGCCGCCGATCCGCCCTCAGCGTCGCTGGATCAAGACCGTCCAACTCCGCCAGCAGCGCGGCAATCGCATCGCCGGTGGCCTCGACCGCCTTCTCGGGCGCGCGCTGCGCCCCACCGACGGGCTCCTCGATCACCCGGTCGACGACGCCAAGGGTCTCGAGATCGCTCGCCGTCAGCCGCAGGGCCTGCGCCGCCTCCCGCATCTTCTCGGCATTCTTCCACAGGATCGAAGCACAGCCCTCAGGCGAGATCACGGAATAGACGGCATGCTCGAGCATCGCGACCCGGTTCGCCGTGGCGAGCGCTACCGCGCCGCCCGAGCCTCCCTCCCCGATGATGACCGAGACGAAGGGCGTGCCAAGGGCGAGGCACTTCTCCGTCGCCCGCGCGATAGCCTCTGCCTGGCCCCGCTCCTCCGCCCCCTTGCCGGGATAGGCGCCCGGCGTGTCGACGAGGCTGATCAGCGGGAGATGGAAGCGGTGCGCGAGGTCCATCAGGCGCACGGCCTTGCGATACCCCTCGGGCCGCGCCATGCCGAAATTCCGCTCGAGCCGGGTGCGGGTGTCAGCCCCCTTCTCATGGCCAAGCACCACCACAGGCAGGTCGCGAAACCGGGCGAGACCGCCAACGATGGCATGGTCCTCCGCGAAATTCCGATCACCCGCGAGCGGCGTGTAGTCGTTGAAGAGACCGCGGATGTAGTCGAGCGCATGCGGCCGGCCGGGGTGCCGCGCCACCTGGCATTTCTGCCAGGGGCTGAGATCCTTGTAGAGGCTCTCGAGCATGGCATCGGCACGCGCTTCGAGCCGGCCGGCCTCCTCGGCCACCTCGAGCTCGGGGCTCTGATCGACGAGGGCCCGAAGCTCTTGCGCCTTGCCAGCGAGCTCCGCCACACCCTTCTCGAAATCGAGGAAGTTCTGCTTCTGCATGCGCCGTCACATGGCCCATCGCAGGGCGCGTTGCAATGTCTGCCAACCAACCGCCGACCGCCAAGCCACGGGGGCCTTGATGCGGGGTCTTCATGCGGGGGGCGTTGGCTGGCGGGTGGGCCGCTGAGGGCGCGCAGCGGCCGAAGTCGGGGCGCCCGTCAGACCGCCCCCCACCGCCGCATCACGCGCCGATCAGCTCCGACTGCTTCACGATCACCTCGGCCTGACGGATGGAGGCGAGGTCGATGAGCTTGCCGTCGAGCGTCACGGCGCCTGCGCCCGCGCGTTTGGCCTCCTCCATCGCGTCGATGATGCGCTTGGCCTTGGTCACCGCCGCCTCCGAGGGCGTGAATACCTCGTTCGCAAGCGCCACCTGGCTCGGATGGATCGCCCATTTGCCCACCATCCCAAGTGTGGCCGACCGCCAGGCCTGGGCGCGGAAACCCTCGGGGTCCGAGAAATCGCCAAAGGGCCCGTCCACCGGCAAGACGCCATGGGTCCGACAGGCAGCGACGATCGCTACCGTCGGGTAGTGCCAGGGGTCCGCGAAGTGCCGCGCCCGCTCCCCGCCATCCTCGCGCGGGTCTTCGACCATCGCATAGTTGACTTGCGTCCCGCCGATGGCCGTCGTCGCCATGCCCATAAACGCCGCATAATCCGCGGGGCCGAGGCTCATGGCCTCCATGCGCGGCGACGCCGCCGCGATCTCCTCCACATGCGCCAAGCCCGCCGCCGTCTCGATGATGACCTCGAGACCCAGACGTTTGGTCTTGCCCGTCGCAACCTCCAGCGCCGTGATCATCGCATCGACCGTGTAGACGTCCTTCGCGTTCCCGGCCTTCGGGATCATGATGAGGTCGAGCCGGCCATTGGTCTGCTCCACCAGATCCACCACGTCCCGCACCCAGTAGGGCGTATCGAGACCGTTGATCCGGACGCTGACGGTCTTGTTCCCCCAGTCGACATCGTTGATCGCCTGCACGACGTTCTTCCGCGCCTCGATCTTGTCATCCGGGGCGACCGCATCCTCGAGATCGAGGTTCACGACATCCGCTGCCGAGGCCGCCATCTTCTCGAAAAGCGCGGGCTTCGAGCCGGGGCCGAAGAGCTGGCAGCGATTGGGACGGGCGGGCGGCGCAGGCTGGACCAGGAAGCTCATGAGCTCTCTCCTCGGGCAAACGGGTGGGCAAGATAGCGGCGGCAGGCGCCAGTTGGGCGCAAGATTCTTTCGCTGCCCTTTAGGGTGCGTCGCAACAGCGGTCAATGCCGTTGCCGTGCCGCACCGCTCCCTCGCGTGGTCGCTACATCATCCGCGGCCGTTACAATGCGCGGAGCAACGGAAGGAGAATAGCATGACCGCCAATACGCCAACGCGCCCGAAGCCCGTGATCAACATGGACGCGGTGCTCGACGATCCAGCCCTTTCCGACACCAATCGGCCCGGCGGTGCTTTCGACGCGCGGCTTGGCGCTGTCGGGCGGGCGCTCGGCACGCGCAAGCTGGGCGCGACCGTCACCGTCGTGGCCCTGGGCAAGAAGGCCTGGCCGCGGCATTATCACATGACGAATGACGAGATGTTCGTGGTGCTCTCGGGCACCGGCATCTTCCATCACGGCGAGGACGCCTATCCGCTCAGCACCGGCGATATCGCCTATGGCGAAGCGGGAACCGCCATCCCCTTCCAGATCGAGAACACCGGCACCGAAGACCTCCGATACCTCGCGATCAGCACGCTCGATCCCACGGATGTCTTCGTCTACCCGGACAGCGGCAAGATCGGGTTTCTCGCGGGCAGCGGCCCGATGCGTGCCGACCAAGCCGGTGGCCGCCCCCGCATGATCCGCTTCATCAAGGACGACATGAAGGCCGGCTACTGGGAGGGCGAACTCTAAGCCTCGCGGATCAGGGTGCAGAGTTATCCATCTAACCCACGCGCCTCGGTCACGAGAAGCTCCGCTCGGTCGATCTCCTGGCTTGGCGAATGCGGTCGATGCTCGCGCGGCGGTCCCTTGGGTCGAAAGAACTCCGCCCGTATCCAGGCTCCCATCAGGGCGACGATTACCGCCACCACGAACAATCCGGTCAGCATTGAAATATCCATAGAAAGCAGATGGGTATTGACCCGCGCGGAGACAAGAAAGCCCGGCGATATGCTTGACCCCACGCCCCCGATGCCCTAGCGCTGCGCCATGATCAGGCCCATCGTCATCCACCCGGATCCCCGGCTCAAGAAGGTCTGCGACCCCGTCGCGGAGGTCGATGACGGCATTCGCACCCTGATGAAGGACATGCTCGACACGATGTACGACGCGCCCGGCATCGGCCTCGCGGCACCGCAAGTCGGCGTCAATCAGCGGGTCGTGGTGATGGACTGCGCCTCGCGCGACGAGACCTCGAAGGAGGACGAGCTGCGCCCGATGAAGCTCGCAAATCCGGAGATCCTGTGGTCCTCCGAGGAGATGATCACGCAGGAGGAGGGGTGCCTCTCCATCCCAGATATCTATGCGGATATCCCCCGCCCCGCCGCGGTGCGCGTGCGCTGGCTCGACGAGAACGGGGCCGAGCACGAAGACGATTTCACCGGCATCTGGGCGGTCTGCGTGCAGCACGAGATCGACCATCTCGACGGCAAGCTCTTCATCGACATGCTGGGCCCGATGCGCCGGCGGCTGATCACCGAGAAGATGAAGAAGCTCAAGCGTGACCGCGCCCGCCGCGCCGACGAGTTCGCCAGCGAGGGCTGAGCCGCCCCTTTCGGCGCCAGCGGGAGGCGCGCTCGATGCGCATCGTCTTCATGGGCACCCCCGAATTCGCCGTGCCGCTCCTCGATGCGCTGGTCGGAGAAGGGCACGAGATCGCAGCCGTCTACACCCAGCCGCCTCGCCCGGCAGGTCGCGGCAAGGCGCTTCGACCCTCCCCTGTCCATAGCGCGGCGGCGAGATATGGTCTTCCCGTGGAGACGCCCGAGCGGTTTCGCGACGCGAGCGTGGTCGCGCGCTTCTCGGCGCTGGAGGCCGATGTGGCGGTGGTCGTCGCCTATGGCCAGATCCTCCCGCAGGACGCGCTCGACGCGCCGCGCTTAGGTTGCCTCAACGCCCATGCCTCCCTCCTGCCCCGCTGGCGGGGTGCTGCTCCCATCCAACGAGCGATCATGGCAGGGGATCGGGAGACGGGCATCTGCATCATGCAGATGGAGGCAGGTCTCGATACCGGGCCGGTACTCGCGTGCGAAGCCATCCCGATCGGCGAGATGGACACCGCCGGCGACCTGCATGACCGGCTCGCAGCACTCTCTGCGCGCCTCATGACCGAGACACTGACCCGCATCGCCAAAGGCCCAGTCACCGCCGTACGGCAATCCGAGACAGGCGTCACCTACGCCGCAAAGATCGAAAAGGCAGCAGCCCGCATTGACTGGTCACGCCCCGCCGAGAAGGCCTCCGCCCATATCCGCGGCCTCAGTCCCTTCCCAGGGGCGTGGTGCGAGAGCGGCGGCGAGCGGCTGAAGGTTCTCAACGCAGCACCCGGACCGGCAATGATCGAAGCAGTTCAGTTCTCGGAGAACGGCGGCACTCCGATACCCGGCACGATACTCGACAACGCCCTGACCGTCGCCTGTGGCGAGGGCAGCCTCCGCCTCACGCGACTGCAACGCGCCGGCCGCGGCCCGCAAGACGCCGAAAGCTTCCTCAACGGCTTCCCCGTCCCACCGGGCTCCGTCCTCACCTGACCGGCATTGCGGCGCGCCTTCGCCCGCGCCCTCCCACGTCAGCATTGACCGCGAGATATGAACATTAAGCGAACATATCGATCTTCTCAGTGCAAAAGACCTCTTAAGCCGCCGCGATGAAGGATGGGCCGGGTCAAGGATGGCGGAGCCACCGGCAGAGCCGGCGCGCCCGATCCTTCATCGGGTGCGTCCTTGTCGCGGCCCGTTCTTCGCAAATGCTCGGAAAGGAGCCCTTGCGGCTCCTCCCCAGCCCATCACCGAAGACCGTAGCGTCGAAGCGAACATGCCGGGTGCTTCGCGGCACCCGTGCAGCAGCAACCACGATCAAGCATCGCGCCGACCGGGCGCGATTCCGCTGAACTGGAAGGCTCGGGCTCAGACGCCCATGCAGATGTACTTCATCTCGAGATATTCCTCGAGCCCGTGGCGCGAGCCCTCCCGGCCGAGGCCCGACTGCTTCACACCGCCGAAGGGCGCGACCTCCGTCGAGATAATGCCGGTATTGACGCCCACGATGCCGCTCTCGAGGCTCTCTGCGACCTTCCAGACGCGCGAGAGGTCCTTGGCATAAAAATAGGCGGCGAGGCCGAAGATCGTGTCGTTGGCGAGGGCGACCGCCTCCTCGTCCGTCTCGAAGCGAAAGAGAGGGGCGACGGGGCCGAAAGTCTCCTCGCAGCTCACGAGCGCATCGGTCGGAACCCCGGTCATGACCGTGGGCTCGAAGAACATGCCGCCCTTCGCATGCCGCTTGCCGCCGATGATGACGTCGGCGCCGCGCCTGGCAGCGTCGGCGATGTGCTCCTCGACCTTCTCGACCGCTTTCTGCTCGATCATCGGGCCAATCTTCACGCCGTCCTCGAACCCGTCGCCAACCGTCAGATCCGCGACGGCCGTCTTCAGCTTCTCGGCAAAGGCATCGTAGACGCCGGCCTGGACATAAATGCGGTTGGCGCAGACGCATGTCTGGCCCGCATTGCGGAACTTGCACATGATCGCGCCCTCAACCGCGGCGTTGAGATCCGCATCGTCGAAGACGATGAAGGGCGCATTGCCGCCGAGCTCCAGGCTCATCTTCTTGATGGTGTCCGAGGACTGGCGCATCAGGATGCGGCCGACTTCCGTCGAGCCGGTAAAGGTGATCTTCGCGACCTTCTCATGCTCGCAGAGGATCTTGCCCACGCCGCGCGAGTCGGTCGAGGTGATCACGTTGAAGACGCCCTTGGGCATGCCGGCCCTCTCCGCCAGCACCGCCATGGCCGTACAGGAAAGCGGCGTGAGTGTCGCGGGGCGCACGACGAACGTGCAGCCCGCAGCGAGCGCCGGGGCGGCCTTGCGTGTGATCATTGCGTTCGGGAAATTCCAGGGCGTGATCGCGCCGACGACACCGATGGGCTGGCGCAGCACCACGAGACGCTTGTCGGGCTGGTGGCCCGGGATCGTCTCGCCATAGATGCGCTTGGCCTCCTCGGCGAACCATTCGATGAAGCTCGCGCCATAGGCGATTTCACCCTTTGCCTCGGCCAGCGGCTTGCCTTGCTCGGCGGTGAGGAGCCGGCCGAGATCGTCCTGGTACTCCATCATCAACTCGAACCAGCGGCGCAGGATCGCTGCACGTTCCTTGGCCGTCTTGGCGGCCCAGGCGGGCTGGGCGCGGTAGGCGGCCTCGATCGCCCGTTCGGTGTCGGCAACGCTGCAATCGGCGACGTCGGCGATGGTCTCGCCGGTAGAAGGGTTCGTCACGGCGAAGGTCTTGCCGTCGGCCGCGCCCACCCATGCGCCGTCGATATAGGACTGGGCGGCCAGCAGGCTGCGTTCGCTGAGGTCGAACATGGTTTCCTCCCGTTTTCGGATCTGAGCGTGATGTCGCGCCGAAGCGGGGGGCGGGTCAAGGCGCAGGTCGAAGTGCGGGTCGAGGCGCGGGCCAAGGTTCGCCGTCATCGAGGAAAGCGGCATCCCGGCTGGTCGCCGGGATACATCAGTGTGGTCACGGCTGCACGGGCGATGGGACGGCAGGCCGGTGATGAGCCTGGAGCAACCATTCATGGGGCTGCGGAGGAGCCGCGGGGGCTCCTTGCCAAGCGTGATCGAAGGACGGGCAGTGTCAGGGACGCCCCCGATGAAGGATCGGGCGCGCCGGCGCCGCCGGTGGCTTCGCCATCCTTGACCCGGCCCGTCCTTCGGTTCCGTCAGAAAGGCACGGAGCGGCTGATCGCGATCAGGGCGGTGAAGACGGCGAGGCCGCAGATCAGGACGGCAAGCGTGACGCGCAGGGATTGCTGCGCCTCCTGCCGCTCGAACCAGGTGCGGGGGCGGAGGCCCTTGGCGAGAAACACCGTCACGGCGGCGAGGTTGACCGAGACGAGGTTCACGGCGAGGAGGAGGGCCGCGCCCGCAGCGGCCATCGGCTGGCCGTCCGTGAGAGCGATGCCGATGGTCGCGGCCGGGGGCAGGAGGGCCGCCGCCACCATCACGCCCACGAGCACTGAGGAGACACCGGTCGAGACGGAGAGCGCGGCCGCGGCGCCGGAGGCGAGGGCAAGAGCGATCGCATCGAAGCCGACGCTCGTCCTGCCCGAAAGCTCGCCATTGGCGAGATCGACCTCGAAAAAGAGCGGAAGCAGGGCCGCGAGACCTATCGCGATACCGAGGCCGGCGAGGCCCGTGACGAGCGCCCGGCCGATCATCTCGCGATCCCCGATCGCCGCCGCGAAGGCGAGAGCCAGGTTGGGCCCGAGAAGGGGCGCGATGACCATGGCTCCGATCACCACCGCGACGTTGTCGTTGATGAGGCCGACGGCGGCGACCACTGTGGAGAGTACCACGAGCAGCAGGAAGTCGCGGCTGAGCTTCGCGCCGCCACCGACCTGCTGATAGAGTTCCTCCCGCGAGGTGCTGACGCGCTCGCGCCGTCGGCGCTCGTCGCGCTCCTGCTCGCGCTTGTCCTCCTCCTCGGTATGCGGGATCACCGCCGCGGTCTCGTGCAGGAGAATGCGCCAGTTCCGGCAGCCTTCGAGCGCGTTCTGCAGATTGTCGAGAAGCGCCTGACGCCCGATCTCTCCGACCAGCATGGTCACCGCGGTCGCCTCACCTGGTTCGGTGCCGTCGCCATGGGGCAGACCGACAGGCGGATCGACGGCAAGGCCCGGGCCACGGTCGGGGACGGGCGCCGTGACGGGACGCGCCTCGGGGCTTGCGAGCGGGCCGAGGGGCTGGGGCCAGACGCGGATCGGCGCGAGGCGAACCTGGCTTGCCCCCGCCTCCTCCGCGATCCGGCGCAGACGGCCCGCGCGGTCGGTCGGCGCGATGACCTCGATCACCCGAAAAGGCATGGGTCAGGCGCCTTCCTTGAGACGCTTGATCTCGCCGCGGGCGAGCGTGTCGGCTCGCTCGTTCTGCGGATGGCCGGCATGGCCCTTGACCCATTGCCACTCGACGCGGTGGCGCGCCTGCGCGGTGTCGAGCCGCTGCCAGAGCTCCGCATTCTTCACCGGCTTCTTCGCGGCCGTCTTCCAGCCGTTGCGCTTCCAGCCGTGGATCCAGCCGGTGATGCCGTCCTTGAGATAGCTCGAATCGGTGACGACGGTGATGGCAGCGGGGCGCTCCAGCGTCTCGAGCGCCATGATCGCAGCCATCAGCTCCATGCGGTTGTTGGTGCTCTCCGCCTCGCCCCCGGCAAGCTCCCGGGCCTTGGCGAGCGCGCCGCCCTTCACGGCCTCGAGCACCACGCCCCAGCCACCGGGTCCCGGATTGCCGGAGCAGGCGCCGTCCGTATAGGCGTAGAGACCGTCGGGCCGGGCCTCTTCGTCTGCCTCATCCTCCGCGCTCACGGCGCGAGGCGCGTGTGAAAGTGCAGGAAGAACTCAGCGTCACCGGTCATGCCGCGCCCCTCCACCCGGTCGACCCTGGGCGCCTCGAACCCCGCATCGCGTAGATGGCCCGAGACCTCATCCGCCATGAAGTAGCTGTAGCGGCGGCCGAGACGGTCGCGCTGCTCCCCCGTCCCTTCCTTCAGGCCGAGATAGAGCCGGCCGCCAGGGCGGAGCGCGCGGGCGATGCGCCCAAGATGGCCGGGCAGGCTCGCGCGTGGCGCGTGGAGGAGGGAGAAGGACGCCCAGACACCGTCATAGGCGCGGCGGTCTTCGAGATCCTCGAAAAGCGCCTGCCGGACCTTCACGCCCGGCCGGGCGCCCGCGATGGCGAGCAGCCCTTCGGACGCGTCCAGGCCGAGAGCATCGAAGCCGGCGGCAGCCAGCCGACCGGCAGCCCACCCCTCCCCGCAGCCGAAATCGAGGACGCTCGCGCCTGCCGGCAGGTCCGCGATGAAGCGGTCGAGATGCTCGAAACCCTCGGCGCAGGTCGCAGCGGCGGCATAGTCCGCGGCATTGGCGTCGTAAAAGGCGATGGTCTCGTCGTCTGCAGCGCTGGGCCCGCCGGCCTTCCCCTCGGGACCTCCGGACCCCACGCCGACAGCCTCAGGCGATTTCGCGGAGGACGCGGGGCACCTTGAAGCTCACGTTTTCCTCGGCGGTCACGATGCGTTCGATGGTCACGTCGTAGCGCTCGGAGAAAGCACTGACGACGCCGTTGATCAGCACCTCGGGCGCGCTCGCCCCCGCGGTGATGCCAACGGCCCGGATACCCTCGAGCGACCGCCAGTCGATATCGGCGGCGGTCTGCACCAGCATGGCATAGGACGCGCCTGCTGCCTTGCCGACTTCGACGAGGCGGCGAGAGTTCGAGGAATTCGGCGCGCCGACGACGAGCAGCGCGTCGATATTCGGCGCCATCTCCTTCACCGCCGCCTGGCGGTTGGTTGTAGCGTAGCAGATGTCTTCCTTGTGCGGCCCGACGATCTTGGGGAAACGCTCCTGCAGCGTGCGCACCACCTCCGCCGTATCGTCGACCGAAAGCGTGGTCTGCGTGATGAAGGCGAGCCGCTCGGGGTCCCGCGGCGCGATATGCGCCACGTCCTCCGGCGTCTCGACCAGGATGACCTCGCCCTCCGGCAGCTGGCCCATCGTGCCGACGGTTTCCGGATGGCCCTCATGGCCGATCATGACGATCTGGTAGCCCTTCGCATGGTGGCGCTCGGCCTCGATATGCACCTTTGAGACCAGCGGGCAGGTCGCGTCGACATAGACCATCTCGCGCCGCGCAGCCTCGGCCGGCACGGCCTTGGGCACGCCATGCGCGGAGAACACCACGGGCCTGTCGTCCGGGCACTCGTCGAGCTCCTCGACGAAGATCGCGCCCTTGGCGCGCAGCTCCTCGACTACATGGCGATTATGCACGATCTCGTGGCGCACATAGACCGGTGCACCCCATTTCTCGAGCGATTTCTCCACGATCTCGATGGCGCGGACGACGCCGGCGCAAAAGCCGCGGGGATCGGCGAGATAGAGCATGAGCGGCGGTTTCGTCATCGGTGCATCCTTCTCGCGGCCCCCTGCAGGACCGCATGACCGGGTCGCATCGCTCCCCGAACCCCTACGGCTCCAGCTCCAGGCGCAACCACGCCCGCCTGAGGGGTGGTTAGCGCAACGCGCCGCCATCGTCCATGCCGCTGACATGGGCGGGTATGCCATGGCTGGCAACGGTCCGGTGCACTGTTGCACCGAAGATTTCCGTTTTTCGCGACACGCCAATCGATCAAGAAGCCTGGCGCAACGTTCCCAGCCGGCGGTTCCAGACGTCGGCGCGCCGATCGGGTTGGGGTGCGAGGGTGGCACCGGGCTGCGCCGCGCTGCGCGCCGGCAGCTCCATGCGGTCGAACTGGCGGAGCAGGCGGTTCCGCGCCTCGGGCAGCGGCGCCTCCCGCTCCATCGCGGGGCGGAGGCGGTTGTCGAGGAACCATCCCGTCATCTCCAGGCCCGACCGGACCCCCGCCATCGTCACCACGCCCTCCCCCGCCAGGAAGGGCGGCAGCGGCAGCAGCTTCTCGGCAAAAGGCCCCCCGGCCTCCCGGCTCACAGCGCGACCGGTGCGGGGGCTGACATAGGCGAGGTCGCGGCGACGGCCGGTCGCGGCACAGGACGAGAGATCGAGCCCGAACCCCATCAGCCCCAGAAACGTCGCCTCCCAGCGGAGATAGGTGCCCGGCCAGTCCCGCGGCCGCTCCGCAAGATCGACCAGCAGGTCATGGGACGCCTCGTAGAGCTCGTAGTCCGGCTGACGCTCCGGCACGAAGGCGATCAGCAGCGCCGACATCGCACCGAAGGCCGCAAGAGCCGCACGGTTCTCCATCAACTGCGCTGCCCGCGACTTCACCGGCTCGACCCGGTAGTTGCCGAGATGATCCTCGAGCCGCGCGCGCCATTCGAGCGCGAGCTCCGTCCCAGGCTGCAGCGCTGCGGCAAGCTTGGCGCCCTGCCCACCGCGGACGAGACCCGGGTGGCGGCCGTGACTGGAGGTCAGCACATCGATGATCGCGGAGCTCTCGCCATGCTCCGCCACGCTCAACAGAATGCCTTCGTCGCGCCAATCCATCCGCCTGTCCTGCAGAACCACCCATCGCGCCGCGCCGGACCTCTCTCTCGCGCGCTCGCGTTGATCATAGGCTAGCGCATACGCGGAACCACATCCTTAAGGCGGCCGCGCCATCAGACCTGCAAAAGGGCCTCAGCCGCGGAAAGTATCGTCCTCGAGCAGGTGGCGCCCGCGCGGGTCCTCGATCTCGACGACCCAGAGATCGCGGTCCCGCGCTCGGCGCTTGCCAACGGTCTCGTCCGCCTCGCCCTCGGCCACCGGACCGACCGTCAGCGCCCAGGCCGGATTGCCGGCATCGTCCCAGCCGCGTTCCCAGAGCATCGCCTGACCGTCCATCGTGGCCACCTTCACGATCACATCGCCCGCCGTGTCGTTCCCGCGATGCATGATGTGGACATGGATGCCCTCGGACTGGAGCCGCCGACGATAGGCGGAGATCCAGAGGCCCGTCGTCAGGCGGATCATGCCCCGTCCTTCCAGTCGAGCCCCATCTCCCGGAACCGCTCCGCCTCGTCGAGCCAGCCGGGCCGGACCTTCACGGTCAGAAACAGATGGCAGGGCCGGCCGAGAAGGTCGGTAATCTCCCGCCGCGCCTCCGCGCCTACGGCCTTGGCGGTGGTGCCGCCCTTGCCTAGGACGATGCCCTTGTGCCCGTCCCGCGCGACATAGACGACCTGCTCGATACGGGCCGAGCCGTCCTTGCGCTCCTCCCAGGCCTCGGTCTCGACCGTAAGCTGGTAGGGCAGTTCCTGGTGAAGCCTGAGCGTCAGTTTCTCCCGGGTGATTTCGGCGGCCAGCAGACGGAGCGGCAGGTCCGCGATCTGATCCTCGGGATAGTGCCAGGGCCCTGCCGGCAAGCGCTCCGCCAGCCACTCTTTCAAGTCCTCGACGCCATATCCCCTCTCGGCAGAGATCATGAAGGTAGCGTCGAAGGTCCGCCGCTCATTGAGGCTCTGCGTCAGCGCCAGCAGGCTCTCCGCCTTCACCCGGTCGATCTTGTTGATGGCGAGCGCCACCGACTTGCCCTCCGGCAGATGCTCATCGAGCTCCGCCAGGATGCGCTCGACCCCTTCGGTCAGCCCCCGATGCGCCTCGATGAGCAGTACGACAAGGTCCGCATCCTCCGCGCCTGCCCAGGCGGCCGAGACCATCGCCCGGTCGAGCCGCCGCCGCGGGCGAAAGAGCCCGGGCGTGTCGACAAACACGATCTGCGCGGCCCCTGCCATTGCGATGCCCCGGATACGCGCCCGCGTCGTCTGTACCTTATGCGTGACGATGGAAACCTTGCCGCCCACCATCCGGTTGAGCAGCGTCGATTTCCCCGCATTCGGCTCCCCAATAAGCGCGACGAACCCGCAACGCGTCTCGTCCGCGCCGCTCATCCCTCCGCTCCAAGCCGGTCGAGGATCGACCCTGCGGCGGCCTGCTCGGCGACTTTCTTCGTGCGGGCCCGCCCCTCGGCGGTCTGGCCGTCCTGCAAGGTAACCGAGACGGTAAACTCGGGGTTGTGATCCGGGCCGTGGCGGCTGAGGAGGGCGTAGGCGGGCGGGGTCATGCCGCGGGCCTGCGCCCATTCCTGGAGGCGGGTCTTGGCATCGATCGGCGCCTCCTCGGCCGCCGTCAGCCGGTCGAGCCAGTGGCGGCGGACGAAGGCGCGCGCGGGCTCGAGCCCTCCGTCGAGATAGATCGCAGCGATCACCGCCTCCATCGCATCGGCCAGGATCGCCTTCTTGCGCCGCCCGCCGGAGATGTTCTCGGACCGCCCCAGCACCAGATGCGCGCCGAGCCCGATCTCCCCCGCGATCTCCGCCAGCGTCTCGCGCCGGACGAGCGCGTTCAGCCGCGGCGCGAGCGTGCCCTCCGCCTCCTCCGGCAGCGCGCTCATCAGCGCCTCCGCGATCAGGAGCCCCAGCACCCGGTCGCCCAGAAACTCCAGCCGTTGGTTGTCGGGACGCGCCGGCCCCGCCGCCGATGGATGCGTCAACGCCTCCGCCAGGAGCCCGGGGCTGGCAAACCGATGCCCAAGTGCTGAACCCAGCGCCTCGACCGCCCGCGTGCTGCCGGGCCGTGCCTTCGGCGGCGTCGCACCGCCCTTGCTGCCGCTCCCCGCCGTGGCCGCGCTCACTCGATCGCCTTGAAGAAGCGGTCGCCCCGCCAGTTCCAGACCTGCCAGAACGGCCCGTCCGACGAGATCGCGATCACATCCGCCCGCCCGATCAGGTTCTCGAAGGGGACGAAACCGACCGACGGAAAGCGGCTATCGACCGAATTGTCCCGGTTGTCGCCCATGAAGAAGAACTGCCCCTCCGGCACCTCGAAGACGCCCGTATTGTCCTGGTTGCGGGGCCCGGCCGAGCGCGTGCCGCCCACCACGCCGTTGATGTTGAGCACCTTGTGCTCCATCCCGTCGGGCATGGTCTCGACGAATTGCTGCTTGAGGCAGAGCTCACCGAGCCGCACCGGCGCGTTCGCGCATTGCGGCGGGCGCGGCGGCGAGCCGCGAAGCGCTTTCACCTCGGCGAAATCGGCGATCTGCCGGGTCACCAGCGCCTCGCCGTTGATGTTCAGGATCCCGTCCCTGACCTGCACCTTGTCGCCCGGCAGGCCCACGACCCGCTTCACATAGTCCACGCAATCCCCCGTCGCCGGGGCGGGCTGGAAGAAGCCCATGACGAAATTCACGATCGTCGTCACCGGCCCTTCGCTGCACGCATCGAACTGCGGATGCTTGAAGACGACCACATCCCCGCGCTCGGGCATGCCCGTCCAGATCCGCCCATCGAACAGTGACGGCGCAAAGGGAAAGGAGAAGTTCGAGTAGCCGTAAGAATACTTCGTGACGAAGAGATAGTCGCCGACAAAGAGGGTCGGCTTCATCGAGCCCGACGGGATCGAGAAGGGCTGGAACAGGAAGGACCGGAAGGCGGCCGCGATCAACAGTGCCCAGAAGATGGTCTTGAGCGTGTCCCACACGCTCTCCGTCTTCTTCTCTTTCGCTGTCATACGCCTGCTCGTCTCCCGATAGAATGCGGCTTAGTGCGGTGGGGTCCCCGCTCTGTCAAGCACACGGCCCGCCACTGCGGCACAAGGGGGCGGGTGGCTGGCGGGTGGGCCGCTGAGGGCGCGGAGCGCCCGAAGTCGGGGCACGCGTCAGCCCGCCCCCACCGACGGGGCCGAGACGCCGAGCGGCAGTGCCTCGATCACCACGAAGGCCTGCGCGTAAGGGTGATCGTCCGTGATGCTGACATGGAGATGCGCGGCATGCCCCGGCGGGGTTATCGCCGCAAGCCGCACGGCCGCACCGCCATGCACCCGCATGGTCGGCTGGCCGGAATGGAGGTTCACGACCTCCATCTCGCTCCAGGCAATGCCCATGCGCAGCCCCGTGCCGAGCGCCTTGGAGCACGCTTCCTTCGCCGCCCAGCGCTTGGCGTAGGACGCAGCGCGAAGCTTGCGGCGCTCCGAGATCCGCTGCTCGACCTCCGTGAAGACCCGCTGCACAAAACGCTCGCCGAAGCGCTCGAGCGTGCCCTCGATCCGGCGGATATCCGCGATGTCGGTGCCGATCCCGAGGATCATCGTGCCCTCCCCGGGCGGGCCGAAAGGCTCACTGCCGCGTCAGCGTACCGGTCTGCTGGTTCACGACGAAGCGGATATCCGCGCGCCCGCCCGCTCCGCTGCCATCGGCTGCCGCACGCTTTGCCGGCACGCTGATGCTGAGCCCCGTATCGGCGTCGTAGGACCCATCCGCATCCCGCACATCGATGCTGAAAAAGCCCTGCCCCTCCGCATCCTCGAGCACGGCGCAGGCACGGTCACCATCCGCGCTTTCCGGATCGGGATAGAGCACCACAAGGCGAAGCGCACAGCAGGCCGGCGCCCCCGCATCGCTCACGGCAAGCCGGACGGCACCGTTGGCGAAGGCGGTGGTGTTCTCGTACCAGGGCTCTGCCACGTCGCGCATCGCACCGTGCTCGGCGCAATCAGCAGCGGTGGCGGCAACCGGCGTCAGCATCGCAATCAGGCCGAGGGCCAAGGCGGCGCGGCGTCTCATCCGTGCTCTCCTTCAGAGAAGTCTAGGGCGTCTCGCTCCGCGCCAGCATAAGCCGAAGCCCCGCAT
The DNA here is from genome assembly GCA_039815685.1 of Pseudomonadota bacterium. GTDB lineage: Bacteria > Pseudomonadota > Alphaproteobacteria > Rhodobacterales > Rhodobacteraceae > Thermohalobaculum. The sequence continues at coordinate 40,087 of JBCBYV010000006.1, forward strand.
AGCCAAAGACCGCGGCAAAGACGCCCTCCAGCCAGCGGCGCGCGCGCCTGTAGAACGCCATGGCGGCCGGCCGGGAGAGGATCACGGCATACCCCGCATAGATGGCGAGGCCGAGCAACGCGCAGGCAATGGTGACCAAAAGAAGCTCCGTCGCCCCCGCACCACCCGGCAGACCAATGGCCAGCACCGCGATCCAGGCGAGCACCGCCTTGGGATTGAGCAGGTTGAGAAGAAGCCCGCGGCGAAAGGCGACACGGCCCGCGACCCGGGGCGGCGGCGCAACCCGCTCATCATCGGCGCTGAGCGCACTCCGCGCCGATCCCCAGGCGAGGTAAAGGAGATACGCCCCGCCCAGCAGACGCAGCACCACAAGCGCCGTCGTGCTGGTGAGCATCAGCGCCCCCAGCCCCGCTGCCGCCAGCACGCCCCAGACCGCGAGGCCGAGCGCCAGGCCCGCGCTGAAAGCCAACCCCGCCGCGCGCCCATGCGCCATGGCCGTCGCCGCCACCGCCAGCGTCGCCGGACCCGGAGACGCCGCCGCCACGAAGAAGGCGAGGAGGGGGGCTGCGAGGAAGGCCACGCCCTCCATCAGGCGACGTCTTCGCCGAAGGCGTCGCGCCGCGCCTTGTCCATCACTTCCCGCATCCGCCGGATCGCGCTGTCGAGGCCCGAGAAGATCGCCTCCCCGATGAGGAAGTGCCCGATATTGAGCTCCATCACTTCCGGAAAGGCGGCGACCGGCCCGGCGGTTTCATAGGTCAGACCATGGCCCGCATGCACTTCGAGCCCCAGCGAGTGGGCGAAGGCCGACATCGCGCGCAGCCGCTCGAGCTCGGCATCGCGATCGGCCACCCGGCCCTCGGCATGCGCGTCGCAATAGGCACCGGTATGAAGCTCGATCACCGGCGCACCGATGCGCGCCGCACTCTCGATCTGGCGTCGGTCCGCCGCGATGAAGATCGAGACGCGGCAACCCGCATCCCGCAGCGGCGCGATGAAATGAGCGAGCCGGTTCTCGTCCGCCGCAACCTCAAGCCCGCCCTCGGTCGTCCGCTCCTCGCGCCGTTCCGGCACGATGCAGACCGCGTGCGGCTTGTGGCGGAGGGCAATGGCCTGCATCTCGTCCGTCGCCGCCATCTCGAAATTGAGCGGCAGGGAGAGCTGATCCATCAGCCGTTCGATATCCCCGTCCGTCATGTGGCGGCGATCCTCGCGGAGATGCGCCGTGATCCCGTCCGCCCCCGCCGTCTCGGCAATGCTCGCCGCGCGCAGCGGGTCGGGATGGGCTCCGCCCCGCGCGTTCCGGATGGTCGCCACATGGTCGATGTTGAGGCCGAGGCGCAGCTTGCCCAGCGGATGCCTCAGCGGTTCGATCTCCAGGCCCAGATTGTCAGGCATTGTCTCCCTCCCCGGCATCGCGGGTGGCATAGGCATCGAGTTCGCGGTCGATGGCCGCCCGGCGGGCCGCCTGCGCTGCTTCCAGCTTCTTGCGCCGCCGCGTCTGATAGGCATCCACCGCAGGGCCGATGATGATGTAGCAGATCACGCCCGTCACCAAGCCCGGGACGATCCCGCCGATGAGATAGGGCAGGAAAACCTCGTCGAAGAAGTCCAGCAGGCCATCCCACATCGACGGCCCGAACCCGAACCAGCTCTTCATCGTCAGCCAGATCGAGCTGAACGCGTCCCCGAAGGCGTCCGTCACCGCCTCGAAGTCCGAGCCTTCCTCGCCCCGCCCCATGATCAGACGGCCGACATAGAGCGAGGTGGTCGAGATCAGTGGAAAGCTGAAGGGATTGCCGACGATCGTGCCGAAGAGCGAGGCTACGACATTCGCGCGCAACGCCCAGGCGATGCCCGCGGCGACGAAGAAATGAAACCCGAAGAACGGCGTGAAGGAGGCAAGCGCCCCGCAGGCGAAGCCGAGGGCGATACGATGCGGGCTGTCGGGCAGACGGCGGACCCGCTTGCCGAGATAGCCGAAGCCCCGCCAGAACCCTTTGCGCGGATAGACAAGTTCGCGCGCTCGGTGGCCGATCGTCGGAGGTTGCCTGCGCTTGAAGATCATCTCATTCCCGTGCGCCCCCAGCGCGCCGCCCTCGACGCGGAGGCATGTTAGATAGGGCGTGCGTGCCCCTCCGTCTCCCCCTGCCCCCGGCTGCCCTCTCGAAGTCTTGTCGCTCCCCAACGACACTTCGAGCGGCGCATTTCCGGCGACGCCAGCCACGGTGCGGCCCTAACGGCCGAACGCAGCGCTCATTCTACTCACCGGCCGCCCTTCCGAGAGGCAGGTCCGGCTGCACGGCCTCGCGGTCCGTCTCGATCTCCGGATCGCGAGCGCGACCCGCATGGGTCACAAAGCTCTGTGCGTCAAGCGCGGTGAGGATATCGTTGAGATGACGCAGATCGCGCACCTCTAAATCGATACTCATGCGGAAACTCTCGGGCTGACGGCTCAAAACGGCGAGATTGGCGATGTTTGCGTGCTGCTCGCCAACCAGCATGCAGACCCGCCCGAGCGTCCCGGGCTCGTTCACGATCTCGAGCATGATCCGGGCAAGGTTGGTCGCGCGCCGCGCCGCATCGGGCTGCCAGCGCAGATCGTGCCAGCGCCCGAGATCGTCCTCATAGGCTTCGAGCACCCCGCAGGACGCCGCGTGCACGGTGATGCCGCCGCGCCGGCGCAGGCCGATGATCCGCTCGCCCGGCACAGGCCAGCAGCGCGTACAGAACGTCGTGGTCAGACCGCGCGGGACACCGATCACCCGGCTGCCCGGCTCCGGCGGCTCCGTATGGTCCTCAGTCAGTTCGATGGGCTGGACGGGATAGACTGCTTCCACGATCTGCCGGCCGCGGATCTCCAGCCGGCAGAGTGCCGCGAACATCGCCGCTTCGTCCTTGAAGCCGAGCTTCTCGGCGGCGGTGCGGAAGCTCTTCGGCGAGGGCTCGCGACCAAGGCGCGTGAAGGCCTGCGCGGCCATCTCGCGGCCGAGCGTCACCTCCTGCTCGCGCCGCTGCTCGCGGAGGGAGCGGCGGATGGCGTGCTTCGCCCGGCCAGTGACGGCGATGTCTTCCCAGTGCGGGCTCGGCTGCTGACCCTCGGCGCTGATGACCTCGACCTGCTGGCCGTTCCTGAGGCGGGTCCAGAGCGGCACGCGCGCGCCGTCGACCATCGCCCCCGCCGCCCGGTTGCCGATATTGGTGTGGATGGCATAGGCGAAGTCGAGCGGCGTCGCCCCGCGCGGCAGGCCGATGACCTCCCCCTTCGGCGTGAAGCAGAAGACCTGGTCGTTGAACATGTCGAGCTTGACGTGTTCGAGGAACTCCGCCGGCTCGTCGCCCTTCTCCAGCCGCTCAACGAGCTCGCGCAGCCAGGCGAAGGGCTCGACGGCAAAGCGGTTCTCCGCCCGCGCCCCGTCGCGATAGCTCCAATGCGCGGCCACGCCCGTCTCGGCGACGGAGTGCATCTCATGCGTGCGGATCTGCACCTCGACCCGCAGCGCGCCTGGCCCCGAGACGGTGGTGTGCAGGCTCCGGTACCCATTGGCCTTGGGGCTCGAGACATAGTCCTTGAACCGCCCCGGCACGGCCCGCCAGTGCCGGTGGAGCGCCCCCAGAGCCTGATAGCAGTCGGGCTCGTCGTTCAGGATGATGCGGAAGGCGTAGATATCCGAGAGCTGGGAGAAGGTGATCTTCTTCTCCTCCATCTTCCGCCAGATCGAGTAGGGGCGCTTCTCCCGGCCATAGACTTCGCCCCTGATGCCCTGCTCCTCCAGCAGGCCCTCGATCTCCGCCACGATCTCCGGCACGCGGTCGCCGGTCTCTCGCCGCAGCTTGATGAAGCGGCGGAGGAGCGAGGTGCGCGCCTCCGGGTAGACGACCTCGAAGGCCAGATCCTCCAGCTCCTCGCGCATCCCCTGCATACCCATGCGCCCGGCGAGCGGGGCATAGATATCCATGGTCTCCTCGGCGATGCGCTTGCGCTTCTCCGGGCGCAGATGGCCGAGCGTGCGCATGTTGTGGAGCCGGTCCGCGAGCTTCACCAGGATCACCCGCACATCCTTGGCCATCGCCAGCAGCAGCTTGCGGAAGTTCTCCGCCTGCGCGGCCTCGCGCGAGCTCGTCTCGAGCTTCGTGAGCTTCGTGACCCCCTCGACAAGCTCCGCGATCTCCGACCCGAAAAGGCGCGTGATCTCCTCGGCCGTCGCGGGCGTGTCCTCGATCGTGTCGTGCAGCAGCGCCGTGATGATCGTGGCGTCGTCGAGGCGCAGGCCCGTCAGGATATCCGCCACCTGCACCGGATGCCCGAAATAAGGCTCGCCCGAGGCGCGGCGCTGATTGGCGTGGCACTTCGCACCGTAGACATAGGCGCGGTTCAACAGCGCCTCATCGGTCTCGGGATTGTACTCGCGGACACTCTCCACGAGCTCGAATTGCCGGATCACGCCGCTCTACCTTTGCCAGATCCTCCGGCCGACCGGATGCCAGCCGCTCATCAGGATGCCTCTCACCAAGTTGTCTCACTGGGCGCGATAGGGGTCAATCTGGCCGCTTGGAGGATGTTTCAGCTCAAGGACTTCAAGAGTTGTCCACAAAGACGAAGGGCCCGGCGTGGCGGCCGGGCCCTCGATCTCGCAACAGGTGCTGTGATCTAGCTGCGGTCCTGCTCGGCCATCAGCGCGCGGAGGAGCTTCTCCTCGTCGAGGTCGTCCATCCCGCCCGACACATCCGGCTGACTGCCGGGCTGCGACGGCGCGCCAAAGGGGCCGGAGGGCTGATCGCTGCCGCCCATCAGGAGGGCCATGTTGTCCTCCTCCGGCTCATCCACCTCGATATGACGCTGATGGCTCTCGATCGCCTCCTCGCGCAGTTCATCGGGCACGACGCGCTTGTCCGCGATCTCGCGCAGCGCGACGACCGGGTTCTTGTCGTTGTCCCGCTCGACCAGAATCTCCGCGCCGGCCGAAATCGTGCGCGCCCGATGGGCGGCGAGCATCACGAGATCGAACCGGTTATCTACCTTGTCGACGCAATCTTCGACGGTCACGCGGGCCATGGGCGCGCTCCTTGCAAGCTGCAGGTTCCGAAGGGCGCGTATATGACGCGGAACGCCCGCTGTGGCAAGCGTTCGCCACAGCTCGGGCGCCCCAGCGACACGCTCGAAAAAGGTGAACGCGCTCCGACCCCCGCTCTATTCCCCGCTCTATTCAATGGGTGCGAGGCCCTCCCGCGCCGTCTCGGGAAGCGCGTCCAGCATCTCGAGAACGGTCTGACCCGTCACCGGATGGCGCCATTGCGGCGCGATCTCCGCCAGCGGTGCCAGCACGAACCCGCGCTCCTGCAGCCGCGGATGAGGGAGAAGCAGCGTGTCGGGTGGTGTGCGCCCCGCTTCCTCCGCCGGAAGCGCCATCCATCGGGCCAGCGTCTCCCGGTCCGGCAGTACCACCGGGCCCATCGCGATCAGGTCGAGATCGCAGACCCGCGGCGCCCAGCGCACCCGACGCTCCCGCCCCAGCGCCCGCTCAACGGCATGCAACGCCGCGAGCACCGTCTGCGCGGTCAAATCCTGCGCGCCTGACAGCCGCGCCGCGCCGTTCACGAAATCCGGCCCCGATCCGGGCGGAAAGGCCGCACTCCTGTACCACCGGCTGCGTGCCTCGAGTTTCAGGCCCTCACGCCCCAACGCTCCGAGCGCCGCCTCCAGCGTCTCGGCCGGTGCGCTGCCTTCCCTCGGAAGATTCGCGCCCAAAGCTATCAATGCATGCGGAGCGCCGTCCCAATCCGCTGCCGCTGTCTCGAAAAGAGACGTTTGCCTCATCGTACCGGCATTTTGAATACGAGTTTCCACCTATGCGGCATGGACAACCTTTGCGTCATGGTGCAGAGGGACCTTTGAACGACACATAGCGACGATGCAACTGAAGCGAGCCTGATACGCATGTTTTATAGAGACGAGCGCCTAGCGCTCTTCATCGATGGCTCCAACCTCTACGCTGCCACCAAAGCGCTCGGCTTCGATATAGACTATAAGCTCTTGCGCTCCGAGTTCATGCGGCGCGGCAAGATGGTTCGGGCGTTCTACTACACTGCGCTGATCGAGAATGAAGAGTATTCGCCGATCCGCCCGCTTGTAGACTGGCTGGATTACAACGGCTTCACGCTCGTTACCAAGCCCGCCAAGGAATTCACCGACAGCACCGGCCGTCGCAAAGTCAAGGGCAACATGGACATCGAACTCGCGATCGACGCGATGGAGATGGCCAACTATGTCGAGCACATTGTGCTCTTCTCCGGCGATGGTGACTTCAGACCGCTTGTCGGTGCACTACAGCGCAAGGGCGTTCGTGTAAGCGTCGTCTCGACAATACGCTCCTCCCCGCCGATGATCGCGGACGATCTGAGGCGCCAGGCGGATAACTTCATCGAGCTCGAGGAGCTCAAAGAGGTGATCGGCCGCCCGCCGCGCGAGGATCGCGCCCCCGCGCCGCGCACGGAACATCAGGAAAACGGGCACGATTGACCCGGCCCTATGGCCGCAATCCCCGCCACCACCACCCCCGAGCCGCATCGCGACTGCGATCTCTGCCCTCGTCTCGTCGAGTATCGCGAGCGAAATGCGAGGGCGGAGCCGTCATGGTTCAACGGTGCGGTCCAGAGCTGGGGCGATACCGATGCCACCCTGCTGATCGTGGGCCTCGCGCCGGGTCGGGGCGGTGCGAACCGCACCGGCCGACCCTTCACCGGCGACTATGCCGGAGACCTGCTCTACGCGACGCTCGTCAAATTCGGCCTCGCCGCCGGCACCTATGGCGCCCGGCCGGACGACGCCTTGTCGCTCCGTGATACGATGATCACCAATGCCGTGCGCTGCGCCCCGCCGGAGAACAAGCCCACAGGCGCCGAGATCAAGGCATGCCGCGCCTTCCTCATCGCCCGCATCCTGGCCATGCCGCGGCTCCGCCGGATCGTCACCCTCGGCCGCATCGCGCATGAAAGCACGCTGCGCGCCCTCGGCGAACGCCTCAAGGACCACCCCTTCGCCCACGGCGCCCAGAGCATGGCAGCAGGGCCCAACGGTCCCCTCACGATCGCCCCCAGCTACCACTGCTCGCGCTACAACACGAACACCGGCCGCCTGACACCCGCAATGTTCGAAGCCGTCTTCGCCGCCCTTGATCCGAGCGCACAGGTGTGACGAAACCCGAAGACCCACCGGCAGCCGAGGACGCCGATCCCCGTTGGGGCATCGTCATGTTCAACGACGATGTGAGCCCGATGGATGCCGTCGTGTCGCTACTTGTCGAGACACTCCGCCACGACGAACCCGCGGCAATCGAGCTCATGCTTCGCGTTCATCAAAACGGCCACGCAGTGATTGCGACAGGCGACAGGGCCAAGATCGCTGCACTCATGGTCGAGCTCCGCTCCGCTGCAGCGGATCGGGCGCCCGCACTCACCTTTCGCGAGATCGAAAGACCGGACGCGGTTCCTGCCGTCAGCGCATCGCCGCCGCCAGCGCAGATGAGCGCTCGCGCCAGCGCCCTGGCATGGACGGCCATCATTGCCGCCGCAGCCACAGTGACGTGGCTCACCCTTCCCTGAAGGGCCCCCGGGGTGGGCGGGCCGATGTTCCGTGCCCCGACGGGGGCACGGGACGAGGTACGCCAACCCCGCCAGAAGACACCGTCAGTCGTCATCCTCTGTGAGAGCATAGACATCGAGCTCGAGGGGTGCGCCAAGGCGGGCGATGCCCTGCAGCGTCGACGGCCTGATCGAAAGACCGCAGTTCGTCTCCTCCATGAAGAGACCGCAGAAGATCGACCGATCGACCTCAGCGCCAAGTCTATTCCAGGTCTCGAGATCGGACGGCAACCTCCTGCACAGCTCTGAAAGCTGAGCGTCCAGATCACCCGGCTCCCGACGCTCGATATCAAGGAACCAGGCGCCCGATTTGTATGTCGGTACCAAGACCTTGCGACGCTCGCCGCGCCGCCACGATCTGGTCGGCTCAACGCCAAGCAATTCCGACACGGCCTCTGGATCAAGGTCTTCCGCAAACAGCCTGAACGACACGCGAGTATAGTCGACCTCTGCCAAGCTCAGGCGGTCTCGAGCAGCCGGCGGGCGATGACCTGGGCCTGGATCTCGCCCGCACCCTCGAAGATGTTCAGGATCCGCGCATCGCAAAGGATCCTGCTCACCGGATACTCCAATGCAAATCCGTTGCCGCCGTGGATCTGCAGCGCATTGTCCGCCGCGGCCCAGGCGACGCGCGCCGCCAGCAGCTTCGCCATCCCCGCTTCGAGGTCGCAGCGCCGGTCCGCATCCTTCTCCCGCGCCGAGAAATAGGTGAGCTGGCGCGCAATCATGATCTCGGCGGCCATCATCGCAAGCTTCGAGGCCACCCGCCCGAAGGCTACGATCGGTCGGCCGAAGGCCTCCCGCTCCTGCGCATAGCGCAGTCCCACATCCAGCGCGTTCTGTGCCACGCCCACAGCGCGCGCCGCCGTCTGGATCCGCGCGCTCTCAAAGGTCTGCATGAGCTGCTTGAAACCCTGCCCCTCGACGCCGCCGAGCAGCGCGTCGCCCGGCACGCGATGCCCGTCGAGCGCCAGCGTGTACTCCTTCATGCCGCGATAGCCGAGAACCTCGATCTCCCCGCCCGATAGCGTGGCATCGGGGAACGGCGTCTCGCAATCCCCCCGCGTCTTCGGCGCAAGGAACATCGAAAGCCCGGCATAATTGTCCGTATCCGGCACCGTCCGCGCCAGCACGGTCATCAGATCCGTCCGCGCCGCATGCGTGATCCAGGTCTTGTTGCCCGTGATCACCCAGTCATCGCCGTCCCGCACGGCCCTCGTCCGGAGCGCCCCCAGATCCGAACCCGTATTCGGCTCCGTGAAGACCGCCGTCGGCAGGATCTCGCCCGAGGCAAGCTTCGGCAGGTAATGCGCCTTCTGCGCCTCCGTCCCGCCGCAGAGAATGAGCTCCGCCGCGATCTCCGACCGCGTCCCGAGCGAGCCGACCCCGATATAGCCGCGGGAAAGCTCCTCCGAGACGACACACATCGCGGTCTTGCCCATGCCGAAGCCGCCATGCTCCTCCGGGATCGTCAGCCCGAAGACGCCGAGCTCGGCCATCTCCTCGAGGATCTCCATCGGCACGAGCTGATCCTGCAGGTGCCACTCATGCGCGTGCGGCCCGACCTTGTCATCCGAGAAGCGACGGAACTGCTCGCGAATGATCTCGTATTCCTCGTCAAGCCCCGGATCGCCGAAGCTCGCGACACCCTCGCGCTCGGCCATCAGCACCGCCAGCCGGTGCCGCGCGGCAGGCGTGTTGCCCTCAGACATCAGCGCCTCGACCGCCGGCACGCGGAAGGCCGTGAGCGCCTCGGCCCCAAGCCCCAGATCGGCGGGACGCACGATCTCGCCCTGGTTCATCGGAATACCGCCCAGGATCTGGGCGCAGTACTCGGCGGCCCCCACGGCCAGCACCAGCCGCTCCATCTCGCCGAACCGACCATCGCTCTCGAGCCGCGCGGCCCAGTCGGCCATCTGCACCAGGCTCTCGGCATAGGTCGCAAGCCAGGCCAGCCCGTGCGTTGCCTCCTGCGCGCCATCCAGCGCCTTGCCCGACACGCGCCCGCCGGTCGCAAGCCGCGTCTTCAGCCCCGCCGCCGCGACCGCCGCCAGCGCCTTCGCCGCAACGCCCGCCTCGGCGACCTGACGCTGCAAGTCGCCGTGCTGCCAGAACGCCGCTGCATCCTCGGCCGCCGTCATCTCCTTCAGATCACCATCGGCTGCCATCGTTCTCTCCCGGCTCGGTCGGCTCGCAAAAGGCGCACGCTGCGCCGCACAATCAGAAGCACACGCCATACGCGGTCCCCCGCAACGCCGTCAACCGCCTCGCAAGATAGTTTCGTGCGACATATGCAATGCCAAACATCATTGCGAGCTGATCGAGCAGCATGGCGCGCAGCGGGGCGCGGCTGGCGGGCGGGCCGGCGGCGCAGCGCAGCTGCGGCACGGGGCGTCCACCAGCCCGCCCTCACCCAACCTGCGCGACACCGGCCCGCCGCGGATCGCCGGCCGCCCGCAACCCGCCACGGGCCTCGCGCATCGCACCATGCACGCCCCCGAAAAACATCGAGGGCGCCTCCCAGGCCCGGGCCCCGAGCGCCGCCCAGGCCTCCCGGTCGTCGCGCTCAGGCAGCGGCGACCCTTTCAAATCGGCCCATGCCGACAACAACGCACCCTCGGCCTCGCGTCCCAGCCCCGGCAATTCATAATCGAGCACCGCCGCAGCCCCGGCTCCCTCCACATGGAGCCTCGGCGCCGTCACCGCGTCCTCCATCGCCTCGCCCCGATCGAGGAGGCGCAACAGCACCTGCGCCAGCGCCGTCCGGATCCTGTTCGACCCGCCCGAGCCCAGCACCCAGAAGGCACCGTCCGACCGGGCCGCCACCAGCGGCGCCATCATCGAGACAAGCCGCGTCGCGGGTGCCCAGTCGAAGGGCCGATCCTCCGCCAGCCCCGGCACCAGATCCTCCTCGCCCAGCATATTGTTCGGCATGATGCCCGTGCCGGGCACGATCAGCCCGCACCCCTCGCCGTTCGAGAGCGTGAGCGCCGCCGCCCCGGCAGCGGCATCGATGGCCGAGAGATGCGTCGTCCCCCGCCGCGCCACCGGCCTTCCAGCAGGCACCGACGCCATGCTCCGAAAGCGCTCGAGCGTCTCGGGCCGCGCAAGCCACGCAGCCCCCGCCGCCGGATCGTCATCGATACCGCTCTCCCCCCGCGCCTCCACCGTCAGGGCAAAGGCCCGCATGACCTCCGCCTCCGACGGCCCCGGCCCCGTTCCCGGCCTGAGCAGGGCCAGCGGAAACGCCGTCAGCGCACCGCCCAGCGCCGGCGGCGGATTGAGCGCGATGGTCGCATCCCCGCGCCGCGCCTCCAGCGGCGCCCGGGCCACGGCCCGCCACCGCGCAAGATCGGCTCGCTCCAGATGCCCGCCATCCCGCGCGAGGGCGAGCAAACCCTCCGCCACCTCACCCCGGCGGATGAAATCGACCCCCTCATGCCCCATGACCTCCAGGACATCGGCAAAATCGGGGTTCCGCTGCAGCGCCCCCTCGCCGAGCGGCAGACCCTCGGCATCGCAGTTGAGCGCCCGCGCTTCAGGCGTCGCCGAGACGATGGGTGCCACGATCCGGCCGAGCCGCGCCTGCAGGGCGGAAACCGGCACCCCCTCCCGCGCAGCCCGTATCGCCGGCTGCAGCAGATCGGCGAACGGCAACCGCCCATCGACCTCATGCGCTTCCACCAGACCTGCGGCGAGCCCCGGCACGGCAATGGTGGCAGCACCGATATGAAAACCCTGCGTGACACCGCCGAAATCGGCGGTCACGGCGCGCAGATCCGCCTCCCCCGCCGGCCGTGCGCACCCTGGCGTGTCCACGAACATGTCGAGAAACCGGACCCTGCCCTCAGGCGTACGGCGCATGAGGAACCCGCCGCCGAGAAGCCCCGCCAGCACAGGCTCCGCCACCATCGCCATGAAGGCGCCGGCGACGACCGCGTCCACCGCCGTCCCCCCGGCCGCCATGACCTCGGTCCCGGCCTCCAGGGTCAGCGGATGCCCCGCCGCCATCGCAAAACGCTCAGCCATGCCAGCCCGTCGCCCGCGCCCGAATGCCTGTCAAGTACAGGCACCAACAGAACCGGATATCGAGACAGCAGCGCGTCCCGGAAAGAAAGTGACCTGCCCATCGGGCAGGTCGCCGCTTGCTTCGCTCTTGAAGGCCCCGAAGCCCCCGGGGCCGCCGGAGACCCCGATCAGGCCCCGATCAGGCGGCGGTCAGCGCGCAGGCCTTCACATCCGCCGAGACATGCGGCTCGTACTGCGCGAAGTTCTCGGCGAACATGCCCACCAGCTTCGCCGCCTGCGCGTCATAGGCGCCGGGATCGCTCCAGGTCGAGCGCGGGTCGAGCAGCCGATCCTCCACCCCGGGCACGGAGACCGGCACCTCGAACCCGAAATTCGGATCGGTGCGGTAGGTCACGCGATCGAGCCGCCCGTCGAGTGCTGCAGTCAGCAGCGCCCGCGTGGCCTTGATCGGCATCCGCGCGCCCGTGCCGTAGGCACCGCCGGTCCAGCCGGTATTCACCAGCCAGCAGGTCGAGCCGTGCTCGGCGATCTTGTCGCGCAGCAGCGCGCCATAGACCTCGGGCCTCCGCGTCATGAAGGGCGCGCCGAAGCAGGTCGAGAAGGTCGGCTCAGCCGTATCCAGCCCCTTCTCCGTGCCCGCCACCTTCGCCGTGAAGCCCGACAGGAAGTGATACATCGCCTGCGCCGGCGTCAGCCGCGCGATCGGCGGCATCACCCCGAATGCGTCGCAAGTCAGCATCACGATGTTCTTGGGAATGCCCGCAAGGCCGGTCGCCGAGGCGTTGGAGATATAATGAAGCGGATAGGCGCAGCGCATATTCGCCGTCAGGCTGTCGTCCTCGAAATCGAGCGCCCGCGTTTCCGGGTCATGCACCATGTTCTCGATCACGGTCGCGAATTTCGAGGTGGTCGCGAAGATCTCCGGCTCCGCATCGGCGCTCAGGCTGATGGTCTTGGCATAACAACCACCCTCGAAATTGAAGATGCCGGTATCCGTCCAGCCATGCTCATCGTCGCCTAACAGCACCCGCGCGGGGTCCGCCGAGAGCGTGGTCTTGCCGGTGCCCGAAAGCCCGAAGAACACCGCCGCGTCGTCCGGATCGCCAACCGCGTGATTGGCCGAGCAATGCATCGGCATCACGCCCTTGCCCGGCAGCAGGAAGTTGAGGACCGAGAAGATGCCCTTCTTGTTCTCGCCCGCATAGGACGTGTCGCCCACCAGGATCATGCGCCGCTCGAAGCTGACCGCGATCACCGTCTCGCTGCGGCAGCCATGCTTCGCAGGGTCCGCCTTGAACCCGGGGCAATTGATCACCGTGAACTCCGGCGCGAAACCGGTCAGCTCCGAGCGCTCGGGCCGGCGCAGCAGATGGCGGATGAAGAGATTGTGCCAGGCAAGCTCGTTGATCAGCCGCACATTCAGCCGATGCGCAGGATCGGCCCCGGCATAGAGGTCCTGCACGAAGTAGTCGCGGCCTCTCATATGGGCGATCATGTCCTGGTAGAGCGCCTCGAAATGCTCGGGCGACATCGACTTGTTGTTGTCCCACCAGACATCCGCCTCGACGGACGGCTCACGCACCACGAACTTGTCCTTCGGGCTCCGGCCCGTGTGCTTGCCGGTCTCAACCAGCATGGTGCCGCCCTGCCCGATCTTGCCCTCCCCGCGCGCGACCGCGGCCTCCATCAGCCCCGCATCGGTGAGGTTATAGTAGACGTGACCAAGCCCATGGAGCCCCATATCCTCGAGCCGAGCCGTCGGGTTAACCGTACCGGTCTGCATCACGTCCATCCTCCAGCTTCTCCGAATGTACACCGGGCGGCCAGCCCATCGCTCCCACCGGCCGCCGTTCTCACCAACCAACGCCGCAACGCCCATCCCGTGGCTATACCGCAATGCAGCAAAAATGCGAGGCGATGCGGCGCGGATTTACGACCATCGGCGGCGACGCGTCCAGCCCGAGGACGTCCCGACTTGGAAATACGTTCCATTTCCGAACGTACGATACCACAATCGGGCTGTCTCAGCGCAGCAACCACCGCGCAAAAGCAGGGCACAACGCCATTCTTGCGTCACGGCGCGGCCTTGTCGCTGCCCAATCTATGGTGTTTTGTCGCGATATGGCGCATAGCCCGCGTAGATTTCCTGCCCTGTGCAGGACCAGGCGCGGCTCGAGGGAGAGGCATGGCCACGATCGCTCTGGTCGATGACGACCGCAACATTCTCACTTCCGTTTCGATGGTGCTCGAGGCGGAGGGGTACGAAGTCAAAACCTACAACGATGGTGCAAGTGCGCTGACGGCGCTTACACAGACGCCGCCGGACCTCGCCATTCTCGACATCAAGATGCCCCGCATGGACGGCATGGAGTTGCTGCGCAGGCTGCGCCTCAAGAGCGAGCTGCCGGTGATCTTCCTGACCTCGAAGGACGAGGAGATCGACGAGGTCATCGGGCTTCGCATGGGCGCGGACGACTATGTTCGCAAACCCTTCTCCCAGCGGCTGCTGGTCGAGCGCATCCGCGCCGTCCTGCGCCGCCGCGAGGCGCTGCCCGAAAGCTCGGCCGAGCGGGCGGAGACCGACAAGGTGCTCCGGCGCGGGCGGCTCGAGATGGACCCGATGCGCCATTCCAGCACCTGGGAGGGGCTGCCCGTCACGCTCACGGTGACCGAATTCCTGATCCTCCATGCGCTCGCTCAGCGCCCGGGCTTCGTGAAGAGCCGCGACCAGCTCATGGACGCCGCCTATGACGACCAGGTCTATGTGGACGACCGCACCATCGACAGCCACATCAAGCGCATCCGCAAGAAATTCCGTGACGTCGACGACAGCTTCAACTCGATAGAGACGCTCTACGGCGTCGGGTACAGGTACAAGGAAGCTTGAGCAACGAGACCATGTCTCGCGCAGCGGCGATCATGCGGGGGACTGATTTCTTCAGCCTCGATGCTCGGCCGCGGCCAGCCTCGGGGCGTGAGCGGATCCTCATGGGTCTCCGCCGCTCGGCCCCCTTCTCGTCGCTTCAACGCCGGATCATCTTCTTCAACCTGCTCGGCCTCGCCGTCCTCGTCTTCGGTGTTCTCTACCTCAACCAGTTCCGCACGGGCCTGATCGAGCAGCGCGTCCGCTCCCTCGCGATCGAGGGACAGATCATCGCCTTCACGATCGCCGAAAGCGCCGGCGACTATGGCGAGGACATTCCGGCCTCGGCGCTGGAGCGCCCGAGCCTCGACCACGACCTCGCCTCCGTCATCCTGAACCGGCTCGCGCAGCCGACGCGGACGCGCGCCCGGCTCTACGACACCGACCTCGAGCTCGTGACCGACACCCGCCAGGACGCATCCGGCAGCGGGCCGGTCGTGGTCTCCGAACTGCCACCGCCCGGGACCGGCAACACCCCCGGCGTGATCGAGCGGCTCGAGGACATCTATGACCAGCTCATCCTGCCCGATGAGGGCGAGGCCGGCGACCGCGTCTATTCGGAAGTCTCCGATCCGGATGAGAGCCTGCCCCCCGCCGTCCGCGAAGCCACCCTCGGCCGCATCGCCAACGCGGTCGACGTCAATTCCGAGCGCAACCTGATCGTCTCCGTCGCGATCCCGGTTCGCCGCTTCAAGACCGTCATCGGCGTGCTTCTGCTCTCGACCGAAGGCGACGACATCAACGACGTGGTGGAGCGTGAGCGCGTCGGCATCCTCCAGATCTTCGTGATCGCGGCCCTCGTCTCCGTCGGCCTGTCGGTGCTCCTCGCCAATACGATCGCAAGCCCGATCCGCCGCCTCGCCCGCGCCGTGGACCCCGCCGGCACCTCCGCCGCCCGCCCGCTCAACCCCGAACGCGTCGAAGTGCCGGACATGACCCGGCGCACAGACGAGATCGGCGATCTTTCAGCAGCCATCATCCGCATGACCGAGGCGCTCTACCGCAGGATCGAGGCCATCGAGAGCTTCGCGGCCGACGTGGCGCACGAGATCAAGAACCCGCTCACCTCCATGCGCTCGGCCATCGAGACCTTCAGCTACGCCAAGACCCCGGAGCAGCGGCAGAAGCTCCTCGACGTCATCATGTCCGACGTGAAGCGCCTCGACCGCCTTGTGACCGACATCTCGAACGCCTCGCGCCTAGATGCGGAGCTTGTCCGCGAGCGCATGGAGGCCTTCGATCTCGGCGCCCTCCTCGACCGCCTGACCGCGGTGACCGAGACGCAGGGCGAGAAACTTGGCGTCGGGGTCGTGCTCACCTTGCCGGAGGAGGGGCTGATGGCCCGCGGGCTCGAGGGCAGGCTCGCGCAGGTCTTCGCCAACCTCCTCGACAACGCTCTCTCCTTCTCACCGGACGGCAGCACCATCCGCGTCGTCGGCGAGCAGCTCGAGGGCGGCGTCCGCGTGACCGTGACCGATGGCGGCCCCGGCATCCCTGAGGACAATCTCAGCACGATTTTCGAGCGCTTCTACTCCGAGCGGCCTGAACACAGCTTCGGCAACCATTCCGGCCTCGGCCTCTCCATCTGCCGCCAGATCGTCGAGGCCCATTCGGGCCGCATCTGGGCGGAGAATGTGCGCCCCGAAGACGCAAGCCTCGATACCGCGGCCGAAGGCGCCCGCTTCACGGTGGAGCTGCCCGCATGACCGTCTCCGCCGCGCCGGTACCGACGGGCCGCGGCGAGACGATACATGCAAGCGCCGTCTGCCTGGCCGGCCGCGGCTTGCTGATCCTCGGCCCCGCCGGCGCTGGCAAAACCCGCCTCGCCCTGGAGCTCATCGCCCTTGGCGCGGAGCTCATTGCCGATGACCGGGTTGTCGTCGCGCCGGATCCGGCAGGCCAGCCGATCCTGCGCCCACCGCCCGCGATCGCTGGTCTCGTCGAAATCCGCGGCGCCGGCATCCTCCGCCACCCCTATTGCAGCACAGCACCACTTTGGCTGGCGATCGATCTCGGGGCCACGCCTGCCGAACGCATGGCGGGGGTCCAGCACCGCCGTATGGCAGGCACCGATGTCCCGTGCCTCGCGGGCGGCGCCCCGCTCCATTCAGCCGCGATCCTCGCCATGTTCCGCACCGGCAGTCTGCCCGAGCCCGACTTCTTCGCCGACCGGGATGCAGCACCGGCCCTAAGGCGCCATGGCTGAAACGGCGGATGACATCGTTGCGCCGGCAATCGTCCTCGTCACGGGCCTCTCCGGCGCGGGCCGGACCACCGCCATCAACGCGCTCGAGGATCTGGGTTTCGAGGCGATCAGCAACCTGCCGATCCCCTTCATTCACAGCCTCCTCGACGACGGCGCCCCGGGTCGCCCCGGTGCTGGCAGACGCCCCATCGCACTCGGGCTCGACACGCGCACCCGCGGCTTCTCCGCCACCGGCCTCCGCGAACTGCTCACGCGCCTCCGCGCGACACCCAGCGTCGGCGCCGCCCTCCTCCTCTTTCTCGACTGCACCGACGCCGTCCTCGCCCGCCGCTTCTCCGAGACGCGCCGCCGCCATCCCCTCGCCCCGGCGGAGGATGTGGAGACCGGCATCGCGCGCGAGCGCGACCTCCTCGCAGAGATCCGGGGGGAGGCCGACATGCTGATCGAGACGGGCAGTCTCACGCCCCACGAGCTGAAGGCCGAGATCGCCGCCCGCTTCGGCAGCGGCGCCCCGGCCCTCGGCGGCCGCCTCGCCACCACCGCCCGGGGCCCCGCGATTACGGTCTCGAGCTTCAGCTACAAGCGCGGCGTGCCGGGCGGCGCAGACGTGGTGCTCGACTGCCGCTTCCTCAGGAACCCTTACTGGCACGCGGAATTGCGCGACCTCGACGGGCGCGACCCGGCCGTCCAGGCCTATGTCGCCGATGATCCGAGGTTCGGCGATTTCTTCGATCGCGTCGCCGATCTCCTAGAAACACTGTTGCCGGCTTATGCGGACGAGGGGAAAGTGTACTTCTCAGTAGCATTCGGCTGCACCGGCGGCCGCCACCGCTCCGTCACCGTGGCGGAGAGGCTGGCAGCCCGGCTCGCCGGGGCAGGATGGTCGGCGGGGCTTCGGCACCGCGAACTGGACCGGGAACTGGACCGGGAAATGGGCCGGGAACTGGGTCGAGAACTTGACCGGGGCGGGGCGTCGCATCCGGTCGGTAGCGTAGAAAGCGGGGGACGATGACGCGTCAGACATTGCAGCCAGGCAGCGCGCCCAAGCATGCTACCAGCGACGCAAGGGAGCGCGCGGCAGGCCCTGGATCCCGGGGGACGCGTGGCGAGCCCGCAGCCCGCATCGGCATCGTGATCGTCGCCCACGGCGCCCTCGCCTCAGCCCTTCTCGAAGCGCTGGAACACGTGGTCGGCAAGCTCGAAAGCGCGGTCGCCATCGCCATCCAGCCGGCCGACGACCTCCATGCACGGCAGAGCGAGATCGACGCCGCCGTCGCCGCCGCGGACGAAGGCGCCGGCGTGGTCCTCGTCACCGACATGTTCGGCGGCACGCCCTCCAACCTCGCGCTCAGCGCCATGACGCGCCCGGGCATCGAGGTCATCTACGGCGCCAACCTGCCCCTCCTCGTGAAGCTCGCCAAATGCCGCGGCCGCGACATGGAGGACGCCGTGCGCACCGCGATCGAGGCGGGGGCGAAATACATCGACAGCGCAGGCCGCATGCTCGAACCCGCACCGCGCGGCTGAGCGGCCATGCCCGCCCGCAGCGTCAGCATCGTGAATGCCAAGGGCCTCCATGCCCGTGCCTCGGCCCGCTTCGTGGAATGCGTCGAGGCGCATGACGCGACCGCCCGGGTCAGCCGCGACGGTCAGACCGTCTCGGGCGACAGCATCATGGGCCTCCTCATGCTCTCCGCCTCCAAGGGCACGGAGATCGAGATCGCAACCGACGGTGCCGAGGCCGAGGTTCTCCTCGAAGCCCTAGCGACGCTCATCGCCAACCGCTTCGGCGAGGATCAGTAAGCACGCCGCCCCCGCGCTCGGCCGTTCGCCCCCAGATCATCCCCAGATCAACGCCAGACCAGCGCACGGCCCTGAGCAGCACAGGCTTCGCGCGCCGGGCATCCTTCGAGGTGGTCGTTGACGATCCCCGTCGCCTGCATGAAGGCATAGACGATCACCGGGCCGCAGAAGCGAAATCCCCTCGCTTTCAGTGCCTTCGACATCTCCTTGCTGATCGGCGTCTCGGCCGGCACGTCGCTCGGGGTGCCCGGCGCGTTCTGGAGCGGCGCGAAGTCGACGAACTGCCACAGGAACCGGTCGAAACCCTCCTCCTCCTGGATCTTGAGGTAGGCCCGCGCGTTCCCGATGGTCGCCTCGATCTTCGAGCGGCTGCGCACGATCCCCGCATCGCCCAGCAACCGCGCCACATCCTCCTCGCCCCACCGCGCAATCACTTCCGGCTCGAACCCCGCGAAGGCCCGGCGGAAGTTGTCGCGCTTCCGCAGGATCGTGATCCAGGCGAGCCCGGCCTGGAACCCGTCCAGCACCAGCTTCTCCCAAAGCGCCCGCGGATCCGTCTCGGGCCGACCCCATTCGAGGTCGTGATAGGCGACGTAGTCGGGCGCCTCACCACACCAGCCACATCGGCCTGACGCTTCCGTCGATGCGGCGCGGGAAGAGCTTTCTGAAGCCTTATCGTTCACGGTTTGTTTACTTCGACTTGAGATGACTGCAACGGTTGCGAAGACGGATACCGCATACCCCCGCCGCACGCAAAGCCTCGTGCGGCACAAGGAAAGAGGGCACGGGATGACCGCGGAAGCCAGACCGGCCACCGGGTGCGAGGAAGGACCCGCACCATTCTTCTCAACCCCCTCCGCACAGCCCGCGCCACCGCAACCCGAGCCAATCCAGGCCGGTTCAGCACAAGCCCAGCCAGCACGGCACCCGTCAACGCATCGCTCCGCCAGCACGCCTGCCGCGTCACCGGCGCGTGCGGCCTATGCTCATATGCCGGAGAAGGGGCACGGGCTCATCCTCCTCGCGATCGACGACTTTGCCGCGATCGGCGGGCTCTTCGGCGAAGACGTGGCCGTGGCGCTCGCCTACGCCGCCGAGGCGCGCCTCTGGTCGTCGCTGCCCGAAGGCGCGGGAAGCTGGCCAAGCGGGCGCGGCGAGTTCGCGATCGTCCTGCCCGATATCTCACCGGGCGACCTCCTCGCCCTGGCAAGGCAACTGCAGGCGCGGCTCGGCAGCGAGCCGCTGCAAGCGCCGAGCGGACGGGTCGAGCTCACCGCCTCGGCCGGCTGCGCCCTCGCCCGACCGTCGATGCTGCGCCATCTCGGCGCGAGTGCCGCGCGCGCCCTCGCGGCTGCGAGGCGTCGCGGGCGCGGCCGTGCGAACCTCGTCTGCGCCGAGCCGGACCGGCAGGAGAACATCCTGCGCGAAGCCCAGCGAAGCCTCGCCACCGGCACGCTCACGCTTGCCTTGCAGCCCATCCTTCCGCTCGTCCCAGCGATGGAGCGCGCCAGCGATCACTCCTCACCGACGACACCCCGACCCGCGCTTTACTCGGAGACACTGCTCCGCCTACCGCTCTCACCCGACGAGCCGCCATTGCCCGCAACCGACTTCCTGCCCGGGCTGCAGGCGGCGGGGGAGACCCGCGCGGTGGACCGTTTTACCCTTTGCGAGGCCCTCAAGCGTCTACGCGCCGAACCGCGCCTTAGGCTTGGTATCCATGTCGCGCGGGAGACGTTGTGCGACACCAACTGGCACAGCACCCTCGCCACCGCCGCCAAGGAGCCTGCCCCGCCCACGGATCGTCTCGTCCTTGAGATCTCGGTCGAAACCCTCGCCGAGGATCCGGTGAGCGCCGGCATCTTCGCGGAGCGCGGGCGGCGGAGCGGCGCGGCGCTTACGATCGAGGACTACCTGCCCGGCGCGCTCGAGACCCAGATGTTCGAAAGCCTGCAACCCGATTTCCTGAAGACCCCCTACAAGACGGGTGCGTGGGGCGCGCTCCTGAAGCCGGTGGTGGCCCTTGCAGCCCGGCGCGACATCACCCTCATCGCCACCGGTCTCGAGACGACGGTGGCGGTCGACGAAGCACGCGCGTCAGGCATAGCCTTCGGTCAGGGCTTCGCTCTCGCCCCGCCCGCCCCCGACACACCAGAGACGGATGCGCCCTCGCTCAGGACCGCTCGCGCGACAGCGCCTCGATCCGGCTCTGCATCTCACTGATCTGGCGCTGCAGCTCGTCGAGGTTCTGCCCGCCCTCCTCTGCCGCACCGGTCGATGCAGGCGCCACATCCTCGCTCGGCGACGCCCCTTCCGAGGTGCCCGCCGCACCGGGAGCACCTGCCGCACCGCCGAAGGGCGTAAAGAGCCGCATCGCCTGCTCGAAGAGCTCCATGTTCGAACGGGTCATCGCCTCGAGATTCTGCAGCGCAGGGTTGGACCCGAAGGCCGAGCGCATCCGCTCCTGATTGCGGGCGAAGGCCTCCATCGACGCGTCGAGATAGCTGGGCACAACCGCCTGCAACGTATCGCCATAGAGGCGGATCAACTGGCGCAGGAAGTTCGTCGGCAGCATGTTCTGCCCCTTCGCCTCTTCCTCGAAGATGATCTGCGTCAGCACCGAATGGGTGATGTCGTCGCCGGTCTTCGCGTCGAAAACCGCAAAGTCCTCACCGTCGCGCACCATCTTGGAGAGATCCTCGAGCGTCACGTACGAGCTGCGCGCGGTATTGTAGAGCCGTCGGTTGGCGTATTTCTTGATCACGACCCGATCGCTACCCGCGGCGCCAGCGGCGGTCTTCCTTCGGGCCGTCTTCTGAGCCTGGGCCACGGCGGTTCCCCTTTATTCTGGAAGCATTTTCCAAATCCTTGCACCTTGCACTGCGTCAGAGCAACAGCGCCGCGCCGTCAGTCGCAACTGAGCGCGTAAAGTAAGCGCGAGCATCGAGAATACGTCACGCGACCGACGCAAATGCGACGCGGCGTGCCCTCTGGATCCGCGCCGCACAATCATTGCGGTCGCGGGCGGGAATCTTGATGTGTCGCAAGGCAGGCGCGCCCCCGCCGGCCCAAACACGGGCCAGCCAACGGCCAGCCCCAGCCGTGAGTTGCCTTCCCGGGCCACAGGGTCCATGCCTTGACCCGACACACCCCCCGCCGGCGCGACAGCGCCAACGCAAATCAGCGAGGTCCCCATGACAAACGTAGTGATCGCGAGCGCGCAGCGCACGCCGGTCGGCAGCTTCAACGGCGCCTTCGCCAGCCTTGCTGCGCATGAGCTCGGCGTCGTCGCCATCAAGGCCGCCCTCGAGCACGCGGGCGTCGATGCGTCCGAGGTCGGCGAGACCATTCTCGGCCAGGTGCTGACGGCGGCACAGGGCCAGAACCCCGCACGCCAGGCGCATATCCATGCGGGCCTGCCGGAGGGCTCGGCCGCCTGGAGCATCAATCAGGTCTGCGGCTCGGGTCTGCGCGCCGTCGCCCTCGGCGCACAGCACATCCAGCTCGGCGATGCGGGCATCGTGGTCGCCGGCGGCATGGAGAGCATGAGCCGCTCGACCCATGCAGCCCACCTCCGCGCGGGCCAGAAGATGGGCGATCTGAGCTTCATCGACACCATGATCCGCGACGGGCTCTGGGACGCCTTCAACGGCTACCACATGGGCACGACCGCCGAGAACGTCGCCAGCCAGTGGCAGATCAGCCGCGACATGCAGGACGAATTCGCCTGTAACTCCCAGAACAAGGCGGAGGCCGCGCAGAAGGCCGGCAAGTTCAAGGACGAGATCGCCGCCGTCACCATCAGCACCCGCAAGGGCGATGTGACGACCGAGGACGACGAGTACATCCGCCACGGCGCGACCATCGAGAACATGCAGAAGCTGCGCCCCGCCTTCTCGAAGGAAGGCACCGTGACCGCGGGCAACGCCTCGGGCATCAACGATGGCGCGGCCGTCACGGTGCTGATGAGCGCCGAGGAAGCCGAGAAGCGCGGCATCACGCCCCTCGCCCGCATCGTCAGCTACGCGACCGCCGGTGTGGACCCGAAGATCATGGGCACAGGGCCGATCCCCGCCTCCCGCCGCGCCCTCGAGCGCGCGGGCTGGAAGCCGGAGGATCTGGACCTCATCGAGGCCAACGAGGCCTTCGCGGCACAGGCCATTGCAGTCAACAAGGACATGGGCTGGGACACGGACAAGGTGAACGTCAACGGCGGCGCCATCGCCATCGGCCACCCGATCGGCGCCTCGGGCTGCCGCGTGCTCACCACGCTCCTGCACGAAATGCAGCGCCGCGACGCGAAGAAGGGTCTCGCCACCCTCTGCATCGGCGGCGGCATGGGCGTTGCCATGTGCGTCGAGCGCCCCTGACGCGCCGGCAAAACCGATTTCGTTAGGGTGGGGTTCGACCCCACCGTCGGCACCAACAGCGGTGGGGTGGAACCCCACCCTAACGCCAACTCACAGAGAAGACCCAGGAGGAGGAAACGATGGGACGAGTAGCAATCGTCACCGGCGGCTCGCGCGGCATCGGTGCGGCGATCTCGAAGGCGCTGAAGGAAGCCGGGCACGACGTCGCCGCCACCTATGGCGGCAATGACGAGGCGGCCTCGAAGTTCACGGCCGAGACCGGCATCAAGACCTACAAGTGGTCCGTCGCCGATTACGAGGCCTGCAAGACGGGGATCGCGGCGGTCGAGGCCGATCTCGGGCCCGTCGGCATCCTGATCAACAACGCCGGCATCACGCGCGATGCACCTTTCCACAAGATGACGCCCGAGCAGTGGGGCGAGGTCATCGACACCAACCTCACCGGCGTCTTCAACATGACCCACAATGTCTGGAACGGGATGCGCGACCGCGCCTTCGGCCGCATCGTGACGATCTCCTCAGTGAACGGTCAGAAGGGGCAGTTCGCCCAGGCCAACTACTCCGCCTCCAAGGCCGGCGATATCGGCTTCTCCCGCGCGCTGGCGCAGGAGGGGGCGCGCAAGAACATCACCGTCAACGTGGTCGCGCCCGGCTATATCGCGACGGACATGGTCATGGCGGTACCCGAGAAGGTGCGCGAGAGCATCATCGCGCAGATCCCCGTAGGCCGCCTTGGCGAGGCGGATGAGATCGCGCGCTGCGTGGCCTTCCTCGCCTCGGATGAAGCCGGCTTCATCACGGGCTCGACCATCAGCGCGAATGGCGGCCAGTTCTTCAGCTAAAGGCCGCTCTTCTACTGAGAACGGCCGCCCGGGATCCCCGGGCGGCCGTCTTCCGTCTGAACCAAGACCTGGCCGCAGCTCAGGCTGCCCGGCCCCGCTGCGCCGGACCCTGGGCCGGTGCTGCCTGGAAGAGCGCGCGCAGGCCGTTCCAGAGCACGGCGCCAAGCCGGCGCGTCTCCGCCGCCCGCAGCTCATGTGCGCGCCGGAAATAGGCCTGATATTCGGTCTGAAGCGACTCGTTCATAACAGTCTCCTTTCACATCGGGAGCATGTCCCCCGTTGAAAGCA
Source organism: Pseudomonadota bacterium (assembly GCA_039815685.1). GTDB lineage: Bacteria > Pseudomonadota > Alphaproteobacteria > Rhodobacterales > Rhodobacteraceae > Thermohalobaculum. The sequence continues at coordinate 64,189 of JBCBYV010000006.1, forward strand.
AAGATGGCGCTTGAGCTTTCCGCCGGCAAACGAGTATTGCTTGGTCTTCACATAAGGAGATTTTAAGCGTGCAAACCCGCTTGCCGCCATTGACGGCGCTGCGCGCCTTCGAGGCCGCGGCGAGACATATGAGTTTCGCCAAGGCGGCCGAGGAGCTGCACGTGACCCCGGCTGCCCTCAGCTACCAGATAAAGAGCCTCGAGGAGCATCTTGAGATCGAGCTCTTCCGCCGCCTCAACCGCGCCGTGGAGCTGACCGAGGCGGGTCGGGCGCTCGCACCCCATGCCGCCAACGGCTTCGCCGCGCTGGCGGAAGGCGTGCGCGCGGTCGAGCGGCTGAAGGGCGGCACGGCGCTGTCGGTGACGGCGGGCCCCGCCTTCACCGCGAAATGGCTTGCCCCGCGCTTCTTCCGGTTCGCAAGCGCGCATCCCGAGATCGAGCTCCGCTTCATCGCCTCGCTCCGGACGCTGGATTTCGACCGGGACGGGGTGGACGTGGCCATCCGCTTCATCCTGAGCCGCCCCGCAGAGTTCTATAGCGAGACGCTCTGCCACGAATTCGTCGTGCCCGTCGCGGCACCAGAGGTTGCGGAGCAGCTGAAGGAGCCAGCGGATTTCCTGCGCGTGCCGCTCTTTCATGACGACAGCATCAAGTTCCTGCTGCCCGCCCTCGACTGGACGGCGTGGTTCGAGGCAGCCGGTCTAGGACCCGTGCCGGAGGCACGCCGCGGGCCACGCTTCTCGAACGCAGATCACGCGATCGACGGCGCGATGGAAGGGGGCGGCGTGGCGCTCGCCCGCGGCAGCCTGGCGGAGCGGGACGTGACGGCGGGCCGTCTCGTGATACCGCTGCCGCTAGGCCTGTCGCTCGGGGGTCAGTTCTGCTTTGTCTGCAAGTCCGGGATGGAGCGGGACCGGCGCGTGGCGACCTTCCTCGCGTGGTTGCGCGAGGAGGTGCAGGCGGTCGATGCACTGAGCGCGCGGCTCACGCTCCACCCCCTGCCCGCGTGAGGGCGCTTTGCGGCGGGGTGGCGGTGCCCTATGTGATGCGGCTGGCGAAGGAGGGATCGGATGCGGATCGGCGTGCTTCAGACCGGCAAGGTCAACGACAAGCTGCGGGACGCCTATGGCGAGTACCCGCCGATGATGGCCGCGCTCTTCGATCAGGCGGCCCCGGATTTCGCGTTCGACACCTGGGCCGTGGTGGATGGCGAGTTCCCCCCCTCGGCCGATGCTGCGGATGCCTGGCTCGTTACCGGCTCGCGGCATGGGGTCTATGACGACCTGCCCTGGATCGACCGGTTGAAGACCTTCCTGCTCGAGGCGCGGGCCGCGCGACGGCCGATCCTCGGCATCTGCTTCGGGCATCAGCTGGTGGCGGAGGCCTTCGGTGGGCGCGCCGTGAAATCCGACCGTGGCTGGGGCCTCGGCCTCAGCGAGTACCGGGTCATCGCGCGGCCAGGCTGGATGGCCGATGCTGGGGAGGCAATGGTGCTGAACGCGATCCATCAGGACCAGGTCGTCGGCCTCGCGCCGGATGCCACGGTGCTGGCGGAGAGCACCCACTGCCCCTATGCGATGCTCGCCTATGGCGATGCGGAGACGCCCGATGCGGTGACGATCCAGCCGCACCCCGAATGCGCACCGGACTACACCTCGGATATCGCAGTGATCCTGGGCGCCGATGGGCGCGCACCGGCGGAGGTCGCAGCGGCAGCAGAGGCGGCGACCGGCCGCGATCCAGCCCTCACCCCCTCGGCCCGCGACTTCGCCCGCTGGGCCGCCGCCTTCTTGCGCCAGGCGAAGGCGAGGGCCGAGGCCGCGTAGGCGCGGCTCCGCGCAGGACGGCCCCCGGCCCCACCCACATCCAGTCTACTCCGGGGAAAAGAACATATAATGAACAACTGCGTTGCAACGCGCCTACCGGCGGCGCGTTGCCGCCGTCGCTTGCAATGACCGGGGGACACTTATCGTTGGACCGAGACGGAAAAGACCGTTCGAGGTCATCCCCGGGCTTGGTTCGAGGGTCCAGGAAGCCGCTCAGTTCCGATCGTCTGGCGATGGTTTGGATTGCCGGATCGAGTCCGGCAATGACGGCACCGGGTGTCTCGGCCACACTACTCGTGCTGCCACGGTGCTCGCGGAGAAGGTAGCTATCCGGCGGGGCGATCCGTCACATCGAAAGCCTGCTATCGAGAGGCTCGGTGCCGGGAACGACTGGCATGCCCATCTGCCGCCGCCTAGAGGCTCACGCCTCGCCGTGCTTTGCCGGGCGGCTCGGTCGCAGCACCCCCGCAGCATCGCAGTGGCGTCCCGATGGCGTCTAAGTGAGGTGCCCGGGCGCCTGCAAGGCCTGTGGGCGACTGGGGGGTTTTGGTCAGCCGGGGCTTCGGCGGATACCGGATCTCACCGAGGAGGGGAGCCGATACCCGCCAAAGGACGACGGGGTCACTCAGCCGCCGCCGCGGCCCCCGTCAGCTTGCCGAGCGCGCCGGTCATCTTGACGATGGACGGGTGGTCGGCTGGCACGCCATGTGCGGCGGCGAGGTCGGCGGGGTCATGATAGACCATCACCGTTCCATCCGGCCCGTCATAGGCCAGCACGCGCATCGGCAGATCGAGCCCTGCCGTCGGCGACGCCACCATCACCGGGGTGCCGAGCTTGGGATTGCCGAAGATCAGGAGCTGGCTCGCGCCGATAGGCTGCTCCACGCGCTCCGCACCCGCCCCGTGATCCACGCGGGCGAAGACCGTGGCGCCGGCCTTCTCGAGGGCGGCCGCCAGGCGGTCCAGGGTCACGCTCACGCTGTGCGGGCTCTCCACCGTCACCATGCCCGCGGTGGCGGGAAGGGCTGCGAGGCAGAGGCCGAGGGCCGCGATCGGCCCTGCGATGCGGCGGGAAAGGGGGGCAGTCATCATGGGATCTCCTCCGGGGGTTCGGACCCAATGGTCCGCAGCGGAGGATAGGGCGCCCGCGCGCGCAGGCGAAGCGAAAAACCCGCGCCAGGGCGCGGGCTCGCAGATCAGTGAGCGGTGGAGAGCCGCGTAATCTCGTCCTTTAACTCAAGCTTTCGTCGCTTCATCACTTTTATCTCAAGCGCATCGGAAGCAGGTTGTCGCTGCTCCACCTCGATCTGCCTGGAAAGGGCTTCGTGCTTGCGGCGCAGTTCGGTGATCCGCGAGCTCAGAGACATAGGCATCCTCCTGTTGCACGATCCATATACGTAGTGAAGCAGGAGGCCGAAGAACTGTCACGCCTTTGTTAAAAACCGTTGCGGCAGCTCGGTTTACCCACAGAAAGTGAGGGTTCTCCACAAGCATCTGTGGAAGACTCAGTCGCAATTGGCTCAAACTCGACAACTGGGGCGGTGATATCCTCACCGCGCCTCAACCGATGGGTAGCGCCCTCTCGACGAGGCCGGACCAGAAGGCGACACCGGCCGGCAGCGCGCTGTCGTCGAAATCATAGCCGGGATGATGCAGCGGCTTGCTCTCCCCGTTGCCGATCAGCACGTAGCAACCCGGCACCTCGCGGGCCATGAAGGAGAAATCCTCGCCCCCCATGGTCGGCGGGTGCCCGCGCGTGATCGTCGCATCGCCGAAAATGTCCCGCATCGCGGCCTCGGTGAAGTCCGTCGCCTCCACATCGTTCACCGTCGCGGGATAGGGACAGGCACCGCGCTTCAGCCCGACATCGACACCGAAGGTCTCGCCGATATGGCCGCAGATACGCGTCATCTCGGCGGCGATGATGCCCTGCACCTCCTCGCTGAAGCAGCGGGTCGTGCCGCAGATCTCCGCGCGGTCCGGGATCACGTTATGGGCGTGGCCCGCAGTGAACCGCGTGACGCTCACCACCGCCGGCTCGAGCGGGGGGACCGCGCGGCTCACGATGGACTGGAGCGCCTGCACCATCGCAGCACCCGCCACGATGGGATCGCGCGTCGAGCTCGGAAAGGCGGCGTGCCCGCCTTCGGCCTTGATCGTGGTCGTGAACTCGTCGGCCGCCGCAAAGACGGGCCCGTCAGAGAGCGCGAAATGACCGGCGGGCAGGCCCGGCCAGTTATGCATCCCGAAGACGCGGGAGACGGGAAAGCGCTCGAAGAGCCCGTCCTTGATCATCGCGTCCGCCCCGGCGCCGCCTTCCTCGGCGGGCTGGAAACAGAAATAGACCGTACCCTCGAAATTCCGCGTCTCGGCCAGCCGCTTGGCGGCTCCGAGGAGCATGATCGTATGCCCGTCATGGCCGCAGGCATGCATCTTGCCCGGGGTCTCGGAGGCATAGGCCGCCCCGGTCGCCTCCTCGATGGGCAGCGCGTCCATATCGGCGCGCAGCATGATGGCCGGGCCGTTCTCGCCCTTCGACCCTGAACGCCCGTGCAGCACGCCGACAAGGCCCGTGCCACCCATCCCCGTCTCGACCGCGTCGAAGCCGAACGCCCGCAACCGCTCCGCCACGATGCCCGAAGTCCGGTGCTCTTCGTAGCCGAGCTCAGGATGGCGGTGCAGGTCCTGTCGCCACTCGGCAAGCTCATCCGCCATGGCCGCGATGGCGTTGGCGACGGGCACGGTGGGGGCGTTCATCGGCGATCCTCGCTAAGGCTGAGCGCCCCGCCATCGCGCAAAACGGCGCGGGCCTCGGGCGTGAAGTCGTCTCCGTCGGCAACATGGACGGCACCCGCATGCAGGACAAGGGGCGCGAGCAGGCGGAAGGGCGAGGCGACCTGCGTGCGCGCCGTCACGATAACGCGACCCGCCGGCCGGCCGGCGCGAGGGGCAAGCGGCAGAACGCGGATCTCGCCCGCCGGACCGTGCAAGGCCGTCACGATCTCCGGCAGCCGTTCTGCGAGATGGATGAGCGTGATCCGTCCCCGGGGTTTCGCGCGCTTGAGGGCGGCGCTCAGCCACATCGCGAGATCCGCGCCCTCCACCCCCTGCTCGCGATGCGCCCGGTCCCGTGCTGCCACAGGGCTCGCGGGCCCATGCGCATGAAAGGGCGGGTTCAGGATCACATGGTCGAAGCGCCGCTGGCGGAGCGTGGGCGGCATGGCCATAACATCGCCCGGCATGGCATCGATGGCCGCACCGGCGCGGGCCGCGTTGAGCCGGGCCAGCGCGATATAGCCGGGCTCGACCTCCAGTCCCGTGACGGCGATCCCCAGAACCCGGTGCGCGAGGCAGAGGCTGGCGGCACCAGCACCAAGGCCGAGTTCCAGCACGGTCTCTCCCCGAGCTGCCGGCACGGCCGCGGCCAGCAGCACGGGGTCGGTCGCGGCACGATATCCGGCGATGGGCTGGAGGAGACGCACCCGGCCGCCCAGAAGCCTGTCCTCGCTCACGGGTCCGAGCAGCCCCTCCGCCTCACCCAACAGCGTGCCGAGGCCCGGATCGACGGCGATGTCCTGCCGAAAGCCCGCCTCGGTGGTCATGTCGCGCTCCGGGAGCCGTTAACGATCGCGATCGGTGGCGCTCTCGGGATGACCACCGTGGTCACCGCCACCACCCGTCGGCTCGATTCCGTTGTCGATGAGGACGATCCGCGCCCGCCACAGGTCCTTGCGCCAGACCATGATGCGGCGTGGGAACGCACCGATGGAGCCCTCCACGATGCTCATGTTGCTGTCGAATACCACGCAGTCTATATCCTCGCCGGAGAGGAGCGCCTCGACGAAGGGAACGGTGGCCGGATCGGTAGTCCGCAGCAGCTCTTCCATGAGCCAGAGGCCTAGAACACATCCCCAGCCTCCGTCGAGGCCTCATCGTCTGGGGCCGGCGGGGCAGCGCTAAAGGACGCCGTCGCATGACCCTCGCCCAGGCCAACAGCGCCGAGATGCCCCACCCAGGCAACGGTGCTGAGGGCGATGCGGGCGCCAGTGCCTTCGGGCGCCTGACGGGTCTTGTCGCGACCGACCTCGATGCCGTGAGCGCGCTGATCCGCGAGCGCATGAATTCCGAGCACGCGCCGCGCATCCCCGAGATCTCCGCCCATCTGATCGAGGCTGGCGGCAAGCGCCTGCGGCCCATCCTGACGCTCGCCGCAGCGGGCCTCTGCGGCTATGAAGGCCGGGACCATGTGAAGCTCGCAGCGACGGTGGAGTTCATCCATACTGCCACACTTCTGCACGACGACGTGGTGGATGAGAGCAAGCGGCGCCGTGGGCGGGAGACCGCTAACATCCTCTGGGACAACAAGTCTTCGGTTCTCGTCGGAGATTACCTTTTCGCCCGCGCCTTCCGGTTGATGGTCGAGACGGGCTCGCTCCGCGTCCTCGACATCCTCTCGAACGCCTCCGCGGTGATTGCCGAGGGCGAGGTGCTGCAGCTCTCCACAGCGCATGATCTCGGCACGGACCGCGCGCGATACTTCCAGGTGATCCGGGGCAAAACCGCCGCGCTCTTCGCCGCAGCGGCGGAGGCTGGCGGCGTGATCGCCGGCGCCGAGGAACGTCAGGTCGAGGCGCTTGCCACCTATGGCGACGCGCTCGGGATTGCCTTCCAGCTCGCCGATGACTGGCTCGACTATGCCGGCAGCGCGAAGGCGCTTGGCAAGAACACAGGCGACGATTTCCGGGAAGGCAAGGTCACCATGCCCGTGATCGAGGCGATGGCAGCCGGTGGCGCGGAGGATCGCGCGTTCTGGCAACGCACGATCGGCGATGGCAAGCAGAGCTCCGAAGATCTCGACCGCGCGATGCACCTGGTCGCCGAGACCGGCGCGCTCGAGGCGACCCGGGCGGCGGCACAGGCGGAGATCGAACGCGCGATAAACGCCCTCGGCGTCTTCTCGCACTCACCGATGCGTCAGGCGCTCGCGGATGTCGCGGAGTTCGTCGTCAGTCGAGACGCCTGACCCCCTCAGCGGCCATCATGCGCGAACGAAAAGGACCAGCGAAACCGCCAGTCCGTGACACTATATCGTTGGTATGATTGACTTTCAGGCGTCTGCGCGCTTTCGCAGCGTGATGCCCGCCACACCCAGAGCGCTTAGCAACAGCAGGATACCTGCAGGAACCGGCACCTCGGTGATCTCAACGAAGGTCTCGCTGATCAGGACCTGGATACCCGTCGGGTTGATGCCGGAGTCGAAGTTCGTCAGCACCACCTCCAGCACGTTCGTCCCGGCCGTAAAGAACGACGGGGTGTCGATCGTGAAATCGGTGAAGTCCCTGAACCCGAAAGTCGCAGCCGTGGTCGCGACCACATTGCCATTAAGGAGAAGAGTACCAGTGTCGTCCGCCGCAAACTGCCCCACAATCGACGCCGACGAGAGATCCGCACCCGCCGACAGGTTGAACGTCGTCTGGTAGGTGTAGTCGCCCGGAGGCGCATCGGCGCCATCATCCGGCGTCGGCGGGCCAACCCACTGCGAGTTCGGCGTATTCGGCTCCCATGGCGGGAAGGGGAAGGCACCATCATTGATGACCTCGGGCGTTAGTGCCCCGAGCGGTCCTGCCGTCACGGTCCAGTTCGCATCCGACGCGCCAGTTGGAAGCAGCGCACCCGAACCATCCAGACCCGTTCCGAAGACATCGATCGTCGCTGCATCAGAAGCGGTGGCACTGAGCCCAAGAGCAAGCGCCATAGCACTGGCGACCAAAACATTCCGCATAGCCTTCTGGCCCCCGTAGCCTGTAGCCTCCACCCCGTTACTATGCTCGAAACCCATGGAAAGTCGAGTCAAAGTTGCGGCGCACACTAAACTTTGCCGTAGCGTCACCACCGCCAGCAGGGATGGTGGCGTTAGGGACACGAACCCGCCGCGCACCACCATTCCGGATGCGCCGCACGCACCGACTCCGCTACCGCCAGCGCACTGTCCCGATCCGGGAAAAGCGCGAAGCATGTTGCCCCAGATCCGGACATCCGCGCCAACGGCGCATCGGACAGGCACTCCATCACAGCCTCGATCGCCGGGCAGAGCCGCCGGGCCGCGGGCTCCAGATCGTTCCGGGTCTGCCCGAGCCAGTCGATAAGGTCCTGAGCGCGCTGGAAACCTGCGGGCGGGAGAGGCGGCGCGGCTTGACCGTCCTTCTCGCGCGTCTCATGGAACACCGCGCGCGTCTCGACGGGCTTCAAGGGGTTCACCAGCACGATCCAAAGGCGCGGCAGCGCAGGGGCGGGACGCAGCACCTCGCCGATCCCCTCCATCACCATCGGCTCCGGCGCGCCGAGGCAGACGGGCACATCGGCCCCCAGGGACAATGCAAGATCGGCCGGCGCCGGAAGGGCGACCGACCAGGCACGGGCCAGCAGGCGCAATGCTGCAGCTGCGTCGGACGAGCCGCCGCCGATGCCGGAGGCGACGGGCAGGTTCTTCACCAGACGGAGCGCGGCACCTTGGCGGCCCGCCCCGGTCTCTCGCGCCAAGCCCTCGGCTGCGCGCAGCACCAGGTTGCCGCCATCGGCCGGAAGGTCCCAGGCAAAGGGCCCCTCGACGCTCAGCGACAGCCCCGGGCCGCTCTCCCATTCCAGCCGGTCGCCAAGATCGGGAAAGACCACGAGGCTTTCGAGCAGATGGTAGCCATCCTCGCGCAGGCCGCGCAGATGCAGGAAGAGGTTCACCTTGGCGGGCGCCGCCTCGACCATCGGGCTCTGCTGGGCGTCGGTCGGGCGGTGTAGCGGGGTGACATTGGAAGCGGTCTCGGTCATCGACCGCTTCCTAGCCCAGCGCAGGCAGGCAGGCCAGCACGCTCAGGCGCAGCCAGCCGCCTCGCGGCTGCAATCAGCCCGGGTTCTCGTCGCTTCCGGGGTCGCCGCCGATGATGGCGGGCTTGCCAGCGGCGGCCTCCTCCTCGAGCACATCGTCGAGACCGCGGGAGAGCTTGGCGCGGATCCGCGTCTCTTCCTCCTCCTCGGGCTCGAAGCTGAGGGCGCGGCGCCACTGGAAGCGCGCCTCGGTGCGACGGCCGACCATCCAGAGCGCGTCGCCGAAGTGATCGTTGATCACGGGATCGACCGGCCGCAGTTCGACGGCCCGCTCCAGATGACGCACTGCCTCCTCGAAGTCACCGAGACGGAAGAGAACCCAGCCGAGACTGTCCACGATGTATCCGTCATCGGGACGCTTCGAGACCGCGGTCTCGATCATGTCCTTGGCGCGGTCGATGTTCATCCGCAGCTCGACCCAGGAGTAGCCGAGATAGTTCAGCACTTGCGGCTGATTGGGCTCCATCTCCAGCGCCTGCAGGAAGTCCTCCTCGGCCTTCTCCCATTGATCCGAGCGCTCATAGGTGATGCCGCGCTGGTAGAAGAGCACCCAGTGCCGCGGCTCGATGGGGTCCGTCAGCTTGATCGCCGCGTCATAAGCGACCGAAGCTTCGGCGAACCGACGCTCCCGCCGCAAGATATCGCCGAGTGCAAGCTGCGCCTCCACCGAACGCGGGAACCGGGCTGTCACCTCGCGCATCGCGATCACGGCGGGCTCGACGCGCCCGGCCTCATGGATCGCGTTTGCCCGGCCGATCTGCGCCTCCAGCGCCTCGGGCGCGTTCCGCGGGATGCTCTCATAGGCAGCGATGGCAAGGTCATACTGCGCATCCCGCACCAGCATCTGCGCCATCAAGATCTTGGCGTCGATCAGGTCGGGATCGAGATATGTGGCGAGCCGCGCATAGGCGAGGCCGATGATCCTGTTCTGGCCGCGCGTCAGCAGACCCGAAATGCCGAAAAGCGCCTCCGCCGCGCCGGCCGAGCCGGTGGTGATCAGCGGCTCGGGCACCGTCCCGCCTTCAATCTGCACGAGCAGGTCCTCGAGCCGCGCATCCCCCAGCGTGGCACCCAGTCGGTCGCGCAGGAGCTGAGCCGCCCCCTCCTGATCGCCGGTGCGTGAAAGAGCGCCCGAATGCATCAACGTCAGCCGATCGGTCGGCTCGCGCAGACGCTCGGCCGTCTCCTCAAAGGCCGCGATGGCAGCCACATCCTGGCCAAGGGCGGACTCGAGCAGGCCGATATGGAAAGTTGCCATCATCTCGCCGGCGGCCCCGCCGGTCCCGGCGTCGCGCAGCGCCTCGAGCGCCGAGCGCGCCTCATCCGCCTGGCCGAGGGAGTAGGACGCCCATGCCTCGATCAGATAGCTGACAAAGCTCCCCGTCTCAGCGTTTTGCTCGGCGATGAGATCGACGATGGCCTTCGGGTCGTCGGCCTTGAACGCATCCGCCGCAAGCACGAGCAGCGCGATCTGGCTCTCGGGCCGCTGCTCGACCAGCTTGCGAGCCAGCGTAACCGCCGTCTCGACCTGTCCCGCGGCCACTTTGTGCAGGATCGCACGCTCGAGCAGCACCGCGTTGCCGGGATCGGCCGCGAGTGCGCGGCCGTAATACTCGGCAGCCGCGCCGACATCGCCGCGCCGCGCCGCTTGTTCCGCCGCAAGGTAAGGACCCGCCAGGGGCGACCTGCTCTGCGCCTTCGCCTCCGGTGCACTGAGCGTCGCGCCGCCGATGAGGCCCAGCGTCAGGGCCGCGGCAAGCAGGCTGCGCCCACCGAAAGGAACACTAGAAAGCCGGTATGCCAAAGCGCTTCTCCCCATATCGGACCCGCCGAGAGCCCGCGATCCTTAGGCGTATCGGAAGCGACATAGTCGCGGAAGGGCATGATTGCCCCTTAGAAAGGCGGAAAAGTGGTCGTGCGAGGTAAAATTTGTCGCAATCACGACGACGTGCGCTCCCAACGGCCTCACGCCGCCTGTGCCAGTAGTTCAGTCATCGCAGGCGCCACCAGATCGAGACCCTTCGGCGACACGAAGGCACCGATATGGCCCGTGGGCACCTCCAATTCGCGATAAGTCACGTTCTGAAGGTGCTCCTTAAGCGCCTTGCTGCAGGGCGGCGGCACGATGTGATCGTCCCGCGCATAGATGTTGAGAACGGGGCAAGAGATGTTCTCGAGGCGCACCGGCCGCCCATCGAGCGCGAGGCGCCCGCGCGCCAACCGATTCTCCCGGTAAAGGCCCACGAGCCACTCCCGCGCCAGCGCCCCGGGCTGATCGGGCCGGTCGGAGAGCCACTTCTCCATGCGCAGGAAGGTGTCGAGCGCGTCCGGGTCGCCCGCGATCTCCATCAGATCCGCGGTGTACTTCGCCGCCGTGCGCCCGGGCGTGAGGCCATTGAAGACGGCAGCGGCAAGCGCGCCCGGCACCATGCCGCTATCGTCGATCAGCCTGTCCACCAGATCCTCGGGCAGACTGCGGAGCCAGAGGTTGAGCTGACCCCGGCCCGGCACCGTCGCCGCATCCGCGTGGCAGTCGATCGGCGTGACGGCGAGGGCGAGGGCGGCCAGCCGTTCGGGATAGAGCGCGGCATGCGCCGCCGCAAAGACGCCCCCCTGACAGATGCCGAGGAGCGCGGCCCTAGACCGGTCCGACGTCTCGAGCGCAACCTCCAGCGCATCGCCCAGCCGGTGATCCGCATAGTCCGTCATGTCGCAATACCGGTCCGCGCGCGTCGGATTGCCCCAATCGAGCACATAGGTATCGACCCCGACCGCCAGCAGCCGCCGGACCAGCGAGCGGCGCGGCTCGAGATCGGTCATGCTCTGCCGCCCGACAAGGCCGTGGACGATGAGGAGCGGGCCGAGCCGGCGTTCCGGCACCGCGGGATCGGCACGGTAGCGGGAGAGGGTGACTTTACCCTGCTGCCAGACGATGTCCTTCGGTGTCTCCGCGATCTCGACGCGCCGTCGCTGCGCCTCGCCGAGCTTGTCCATGAGAGCGATCATCCGGCGCGTCGCCTCGATCACCGCACAGGCCGGGCGCGCGCTCTCGCGGAAGGCCCGCATCCAGTCCCCGCCGGCGCCGCTCATCGCGCGCCACCGTCATCGCCGCGGCCGCGCTTCATCGCCCGCATCTCGCGGCGGAGTGCGTGAAGCTCGGCATGCACGTCGTCGAGCTCCGCCCGCGTCGGCAGGCCCAGGAACGCCGCCATCCGCTCGGCCCGCGCGCGCAGGCTCGCGCGGAGGGCAAGGCCCGCGTCGAGGAGGTCCCGCTGCGCGTTGAGGTAAGCCTCGGATGATTGCAGTCGGGCCATCTCCGCGTCCGCGGCGCGCCGCCAATGGGCGACGAGACGATCCCAGGCTGCCGCATCCCGGGCATCGGCCGCACCGCCCGCAGCCTCGGCGAGTGGCCCGGGAGGCTCGGGGGCGCCGTCATCGGCCGCGAGGTTCTCGGCGAAGCTGCGGAAAGCCCGCAGCCAGCCCTCGGCCACCAGCATGCGAAACTGCTCGAGCGCGGCGGTGAAGCGAAGCCACTCGCGACCCTCGCGCAGAAGACGCCGTTCCTCCCCGAAGATGTCGGCAAAATCGGGTCCCTCGAGCCAGCGCCAAAGATCCGCCATGCCCCCGTCGCCCGCACCGCGGAGCCAGCCAGCCGGATCGAAGGGGCTGGCACCCGCGCGTCCGGCCCGGGCTTCATGCGCTTCGGCCATCGCTTCCAGAAAACGGCTCCAGGCCTCGAAGGTTGCACCGGCCTGGGCCCAGGCGCCGCGTGTTGCCCGCGCGCCAGCCCCCGGCTCATCGCCCGCATCGAAGCCTGCGGCGAGGGCCGAGAACGCCTTGGCACCGTCGCGCCAGAGGCGGAAGAGCGTGTCGTCAGCGGTGCTGTCGCCCGCCATGCCCCTGCCCTCTCTCCGCCCTTCCAACCGTCGGCCATCCGCCGTTCGGGACGCGCGCGCCCTGCCGCGGAGATACACCCGGGCGGGCCGCGGCGCCAGCCTCGCGGCTACCGACAGAGTGCTCCTCCGCTGCTGCACCGCGGCAAGAAACCGAGGTCAGACTTGATCATCCGGCGTCGTGCCGTCGGCCCGGACATAGACGCGGCGGCCGTCCGGCTGCTGACGGATGGCGAGGTCCTGACCCGGATAGTCGACCTCGTCGCGGTCGGGCAGACGGCTTCCGACCTCGAGCAGCACGGCGGGGCGATCCGTCCTGTTCTCGAAGTGATGCGCCCGACCCGTGCCCGCCGGGAAGCCCGCGCTGTCGCCTGCACCAAGACGCCGCTCCTCCCCACCCGTGACCAGCCAGACCTCGCCTTCGAGCACGGTGACGAACTCGTCCTCGTGGCTGTGCAGATGCGGTGGCGCGCTGTGGCAGCCGGGGGCCAGCTCCAGCCGGTTTATCCCGAACTGGCTGAGGCCGAAGGGCTCACCCAGCCGGTGCTTCACGCGCTCGCGTGCAGCCTCCGCCACACCATCGGGATGCGGCTTGCCGCGCACGACCGGCGCCTCGGCGAGCGGTAGGGAGTGCGGCGGCGACAGCCGGGCATCGAGCGCGCGCCTCGCGCCCGTTGCCAGATCCGCGATCCGCTCCCATTCGAGCACCACATCCGTGACCGGCTGGCCGCCGAGCTCGCCGGGTACCTCGCGCACCTCCCGCGCGCCCATACGGGCATAGAAGGCCCGGGCACGCGCGTTGGAGCCGAGCACCAGGGCCCGGAGGCGCCGCCGACCGACGCCAAGCAACCGGTCCGCCAGCTCGCGCAGCAGGAGCGCGCCGAGGCCAGAGCTCTGCACCCCGGCCGCCACGTAGAGACTGGCCAGATACTCCCAGGACCAGTCGTCCTCGACCGGATAGGTCGCGGCGAACGCCACAACCTCTTCCCGCACCACCGCCACCAGCACGGTCACAGGCCGGGTCTCCCCGCCCAGAATGCGGGGCCAGCGCGCCTGCCGCTCCGCCCGTGCCGCGCGCAGCGCCTCCCCGGTCAGGCCGTAGCTCTGCTCATAGGCATCGCCGTGGATCGTCGCGATTGCCGCGGCGTCCGAGAATGTGGCCGGCCGCACGATGACGGCCTCGAAGGCGAAGAGGTCCATGATCATCCTCCACCGATCTGCCCCGCCCTCGGCGGGCCCAGGGATCAGAGCATGGCGGGCACGACCTGATCGGGCGGGCGGTGGCCGTCGGCGAAAGTCTTGATGTTGATGATCACCTTCTCACCCATCTCCAGCCGCCCTTCCTCGGTCGCCGAGGCCATATGCGGCAGCAGCACGACGTTCGACAATCCCATGAGGCGCGGGTTCACCCCCGGCTCCTTCTCGAACACATCAAGGCCCGCGCCCGAAAGCTGGCCCTTCACCAGCATGCGGGTGAGCGCGTTCTCGTCGATCACCTCGCCCCGCGCCGTATTCACGACGAAGGCCGACGGTTTCATTAGCGCGAGCCTGCGGGCCGAGAGGAGGTGGAAGGTCGCGGGCGTGTGCGGACAGTTGACGCTTACGATATCCATGCGGGCGAGCATCTGGTCGAGGCTCTCCCAATAGGTCGCCTCGAGCTCCGCCTCGATGTCCTCATGGAGCCGCCGACGGTTGTGGTAGTGGATCTGGAGACCGAAGGCACGAGCCCGCCGCGCCACCGCCTGCCCGATCCGGCCCATGCCGACGATACCAAGACGCTTACCCCAGATCCGATGGCCCATGATCGCCGTCGGGCTCCACCCTGCCCAGTCGCCCGACTGCATCAGCGCCTGCCCCTCCGCGACCCGCCGCGGCACGGCGAGGATCAGCGCCATGGTCATGTCGGCCGTATCCTCGGTCAGCACGCCGGGGGTGTTGGAGACGAGGATGCCGCGCGCCCGCGCCGTCTCGACATCGATATGGTCGAACCCGGCGCCATAATTGGCGATGAGCTTCAACCCCTCGCCCGCGCGCCCCAGAAGCCCGGCATCGATCTTGTCCGTCACGGTGGGGACGAGCACATCGGCCTTCTCCATGGCCTCGCCGAGCGCCGCCTGGCTCATCGCCTCGTCGCTCTCATTGAGGCGCACCTCGAAGAGCTCGCGCATGCGTGTCTCCACCGCCTCGGGTAATTTCCGAGTGACGACAACGGTCAGGCGCTTCCGGCTCATCCGCATTTTCCCCATATTTGCGACCGGATCGATTGGTAGACCGGTCCGCGACCTGATTGAAAGGAAATTGCGCAACGGGTGTTGCCTGGGCCTTAGTGCGACCGATGAACGGCCAGAGAGGATCGATGACCGGGGTGTGTTTGACGATATGGCGTGCGCGCGGCTTGAGTGCGGCCGCGGCGCGCGTAGTCCTGGGGCTCTGCCTCGGCACGGCCATGGGCGTGGCGGGCGCTGCGGAGCGCATGGCTCAGGCGGGCGGACAATCCGGTGGGCTGGGCGCACCCCAGACGCTGAGCGCGCCGGCGCCACCGGCCAGCCCCGGCGGCTCACGCTCCGGCGCCATCGGGGTAGGTCCGGTCACCAACCTGCCGATGCCGCGCTACGTCTCGCTCCGTTCCGACGAGATCAACGTGCGGCGCGGCCCGGGCCTCGAATACCGCATGGACTGGGTCTTCCGGCGCGCGGGCCTGCCGGTGCGGGTGATCGGGGAGTATCGCGACTGGCGCCAGATCGTGGACAGCGACAATGCGAGCGGCTGGGTCTACCACTCCCTCCTGACCGGGCGGCGCACAGTCCTTGTGACCGCCGAACGGGCGCGGCTGCTGCGCGCGCCGGAGACCGAGGCCGCACTTCGGGCAGAGGCGGAAGGCGGCGTCGTTGCGGATCTCCGGCAATGCGGGCGCGACTGGTGCGAGATCGAGGCGTCGGACGTCATCGGCTGGGTGCCGAAGGAAGTCCTCTGGGGCGTCGATCGCGGTGAGATCTGGCCGCGGTAGCAAAGCCGGACCCAAGGGCACCCAGAGCGCCTTCCGATCAGCTCGCAGCACTGTCGTCATCGCCGGGCTAGACCCTGCGATCCGAGCAGATACTGGGTTCTGGTGTTGGGTCCGCCTATCAAGCCGGGGAATGATAGAAGCGTTCGACTGGTTCTGTGAGGTTGGGCGCTGGCCTAGCCGACCGCGCGGCGCGCCCGTTCGGGAGCGGGCTCGAGTGGGATGGTCTCGGCCGCTTTCACCGGCTCGCGCGCCGCCGCTTCTTCGGTCTCGGCCGTCTTGGCGGCATCGAGCTCGAGGCGACGGACGCTCCGCAGGGTCTGCTCCAAAAGGCGCCGGTTCATCGCCACCGCATCGGCGAGCAGTGCGAGCGTCAGCGTGATGACGCCGACCACGACGAACACGCCGCCGATGACGAGAGACTGCAGCCGCCCATCACCGTCGCCCTGCAGGTAGAACCAGACGAAACGGAGCACCGGCAGCATGCCGGTCACGATCAGCAAGGCGCCCAGCGCCGTGAAGACCCGCAGCGGATAGTACATCACATAGGAGCGGAGCAGCGTGATGAGCTGCTTCGAGAGAAAGCTCGGGATGCTCTTGAACAGGCGTGATTCGCGCGTCACCGGGTTTGTGCGCACCGGAACGGAGACGACGGCGATCCCGTTGTTGCCCGCCTGAATAAGTGTCTCGATCGTGTAGCTGAACTCGGACAGGACATTCGTCGTCAGGGCCGCGTCGCGCGAATAGGCCCGGAAGCCGGAGACCGCATCCTCCACCTTGAGCCCGGAGATCGTGCGCACCACCGCGCTGCCCGACCGCTGCAACATCCGCTTCAGCGGCGAGAAGTGCGAGATCCGATCCGTGCCCCGGTCGCCGATGGCGATATCGGCCTGGCGCGCGACGATGGGGGCGGTGAGGTCCGCGATGCAGCCGGCGTCGTATTGGTTGTCGCCATCGGTGTTCACGATGACATCCGCCCCGCGGATCAGGCTCTCGCGGAGCCCGCGTGCAAAGGTGCGGGCCAGACCCATGTTGCGCGGCTGACAAACGACGTGATCGACGCCGATCCGACGCGCGACCTCGGCCGTGCCATCGGTCGAGCCGTCATCGACGATCAGGATTTCCACGCAGTCGAAGCCCGGGACGCGCCGCGGGATGGCCGCGACCGTCTGCGGCAGCGTCTCGGCCTCGTTAAAGCACGGGATCTGAACGATAAGCTTCACGGCGCCACTCCCGGTCGTATGCCGCACCCATAGGGCTCGCAACATCATAACACGGGATAAATGCAGCCGTTTGAGGGCAGGTTCCCAAGACAGGCAGTTGTCGGCAGAGCATGAGGAAGAAGATCGGCGAATTCAGCGCCGGCGAAGGCGGATCACCACATCGATCTTCGCAATCTCCGCACCATCGGGCGGCGGTGCGATACTCTCGACCCGCACGGCATCATCCGGCGCGTCGCTCACGCGGCCTTCGTCTTCCCAGAAATAGTGGGCATGGTCGGAGACGTCGGTGTCGAAATAGCTCCGGCTGCCGTCCACCCGGACCTCGGTGATGAGACCCGCCTCGGTGAAGCTGTGCAGCGTGTTGTAGACCGTCGCGAGCGAAACCTTCTCGCCCGCCTTCTGCGCCGCCTCGTAGAGACCCTCCGCAGTCACGTGGCGGTTATTGCCGTCGCCGACGAGCAGAATGGCGAGCGCCTGGCGCTGCCGCGTCGGACGGAGTCCCGCGCTGGCCAGCCAAGTGCGGGCACGCTCCTCAGGCGACAGTGTGGCGGTCTTCTGCATCACGTCGGTCAAACCGTGTTTCTTCGTACTGTCCGATAGCTAGCATATAATGCTGTCATTACGCAAAACAGCAGTTGTTCCGCAGCCGAAGAAGCTTCAATCCGCGCCAGATGCGTATGAACGAAGCGTCGGACGCTAAGGCAGGCACGGCTTGTGCGCCCCTTTAGGCGATGCTAGGCGTCGCGCCCGAATGCTCCGGCAAGGGGCGCGACGACGCCGGGGGAGGCGGATGCAGGCGCGGGCGAACAGCTATGACTACGATGGGCTCATCTCCTGTGCGGAGGGGCGCCTTTTCGGTCCCGGCAACGCGCAGCTTCCCGCGCCGCCGATGCTGATGTTCGACCGTATCACCTCGATCACCGAGGATGGCGGCCCCGAGGGCAAGGGTCAGGCCGTGGCCGAGCTCGACGTGAAGCCGGATCTCTGGTTCTTCCAGTGCCACTTCCTCGGCGATCCGGTGATGCCGGGCTGCCTAGGCCTCGATGCTCTCTGGCAGCTCACGGGCTTCTTTCTCGGCTGGCGCGGCATGCCCGGGCGCGGCCGCGCGCTTGGGGTCGGGGAGGTCAAATTCTCCGGTATGGTCACACCGGGGATCAGCCTCGTGCGCTATACCGTGAACCTCAAACGGATCATCGACCGGAAGCTCAAGCTCGGCATCGCCGACGGCACCATGGAAGCGGATGGCGAAGTGATCTACGTCACCAAGGATATGCGCGTCGGTCTTTTCACCACGGAGGCGGCGGCTGGCTGAGCCGGCGCGGCCCACCCGGCGCGCCGAGCCAAACCGCGGGCCCACCGCCCGCCAGGGAGCACTGCGATGCGACGGGTCGCCATCACAGGGATCGGGATCGTCTCCTCCATCGGCAGCGATGCCGCAGAGGTAGACCAGTCGCTGAGGACGGGCCGCTCCGGCATCGTCTTCGCGCCGGAATATGCCGAGCTCGGCTTCCGCTGCCAGGTCCATGGCAAGCCCGAGATCGATATCGAGGCGCATGTCGAAAAGCGCGTCCGCCGCTTCATGGGCGACGGTGCTGCCTGGAACCACATCGCGATGACCCAGGCGATCGCGGATGCGGGGCTCGAGGAGGGCGAGGTCAGCCACGAGCGCACGGGCCTCATCATGGGCTCGGGCGGTCCCTCGACCAAGAACCTCTTCGAAGCGGCCACGATCACCAAGGCGAAGGGGCCGCGGCGCATGGGACCCTTGATGGTGCCGCGCACGATGTCGAGCACGAACTCGGCGACGCTGGCGACACCCTTCAAGATCAAGGGCGTGAACTACTCGATCACCTCCGCCTGCTCGACCTCCGCCCACTGCATCGGCAACGGAGCGGAGCAGATCCAGTGGGGCAAGCAGGACATCGTCTTCGCCGGCGGGGGGGAGGAGCTCGACTGGACCCTCTCCTGCCTCTTCGATGCGATGGGGGCCATGAGCACGAAGTATAACGACACGCCGGCAAAGGCCTCACGCGCCTATGACGCCGCGCGCGACGGCTTCGTGATCGCCGGGGGTGCGGGCGTCGTGGTGCTTGAGGAGATGGAGCGCGCCAAGGCCAGGGGGGCGAAGATCTATGGCGAGATCACAGGCTACGGCGCGACCTCGGACGGCTATGACATGGTCGCCCCTTCGGGCGAAGGGGCCGTGCGCTGCATGCGCCAGGCCATGACGACGCTGGGCGAGCGCGAGGTCGGCTATATCAACACCCACGGCACCTCGACGCCGGTCGGCGACACCAAGGAGGTGGAGGCCATTCGCACGGTCTTCGGCAACGAGGCGCCGCCGCGCTTCTCCTCCACCAAGTCGCTCACCGGGCATTCGCTCGGCGCCACGGGCGTGCAGGAGACGATCTACTGCCTCCTCATGCTGCAGGGCGACTACGTGGCCGCCTCCGCCAATGTCGAGACGCTGGATCCTGAGTTCGAGGGCATGCCGGTCGTCACGGAGCGCGTCGACGATGCGGGGCTCGACACCGTTATTTCCAACAGCTTCGGCTTCGGCGGCACCAACTGCACGCTCGCCATCAGCCGCTATCGCGGGGACTAGGGAGAAACGCGATGACGGGCGATAGCGAGAGCGCGGCGCGCCGCGAGGGCGGGATCATGGCCGGCAAGCGCGGCCTGATCATGGGGGTGGCGAACGACCATTCCATCGCCTGGGGCTGCGCGCGGGTGCTGCATGCGCATGGGGCAGAGCTGGCCTTCACCTATCAGGGCGCGTCCTTCGAGCGACGAGTGCGCCCGCTGGCCGAGAGCATCGGCGCCGACATCCTGATCGATACGGATGTCACGGATGCTGCGAGCATGGACCGCGCCTTCGAGACCGTGAGCGAGCGCTGGGGCAGCCTCGATTTCGTCGTCCATGCCATCGCGTTCTCGGACAAGAACGAACTCACGGGCCGTTTCGCCGACACGACGCGGGAGAACTTCCTGCGCACGATGGATATCAGCTGCTACAGCTTCGTGGATGTGGCGCGCCGGGCGGCGGAGCTGATGCCCGATGGCGGAGCACTGCTGACGATGACCTATCTCGGCTCGACCCGCGTGCTGCCCAACTACAACGTCATGGGCGTGGCGAAGGCCGCACTCGAGGCGTCCGTGCGCTACCTTGCTAACGATCTCGGACCCCAGGGCGTGCGGGTGAACGCGATCAGCCCGGGGCCGATGCGCACACTCGCAGGCTCCGCCGTGGGTGGGGCGCGGCGGGTCTACAAGGCGACGCAGGACAACGCCCCCCTCCGCCGGAACGCGCGGCTCGAGGATGTGGGCGGGGCAGCGCTTTACCTGCTCTCTGATCTCGGGGCCGGAACGACGGGCGACCTCGTCTTCGTCGACGGCGGCTTTCACGTCACGGGCATGGCGCAGCTCGACAACCTTGCGTCTCCCGCACCCGGCGAGGTGAAGTAGGGGCCACCGGGTGCACTCGTGACCGGCTTCGCCGGCCCCTCGCCCACCCACCGGCCCCGTCGTGAGGTCCCGTCGTCAGCGTGCTTCTTCAGGGAGCGGGGCATCCATCACCGGAGCGTAGCCGGCCATTATGGCGGCAAGGATAGGTCTTGGCGTCAGCACCGTGACCCGTCCCTCCGGCCTCGGCAGCGCCTCGCCGTAACCGCCCGACGACAGCCAGGGCAAAAGGCGGACGCCCCTGATCATCGCGGGCTGCCCCTCATGCAGCACGAAAGCGCCATCGGGCAGGCTCGACGCCACTGCCTCGTGCCGACGGTGAGGACGTGGGCCGCGCCCGTCCGAGAGGCGGGCGCGCTGCAGCACGCGGTCGATCTCCGTGGCGCTCATCCCCGGCAACCCCGCCCGCGTCCATGCCTTCCGGAACCGGCGCCAGTCCGCGTTGCGGCACTCCGCACAAGGACGGTGGCCTGCCGCGAACGCCGCCGCTTCGTCCCAGAAGAAGAGGGCAGTGTAGACGGTCGGGCTGCCGGGGAGCGGCATCGGCGCACGCTTCCGCCCTCGAAAGGCGAGGCGGCAGGCGACCCAGTTAGCATGCCGCCACCGCGCTGGGCCAAGCGTCAGGTCCGTGCGGTGCAGACAACCGCGGTTGCCCATCACGTGGCCCCGCCAGATGGCGGCGACGATCTCTCCCGTCGGCAGGACGCGGTTCTGGAGCGGCATGCGCGTCACCGCCGCTCGGGCACCGGATCGGGCTCGGCCACGGCCTCGCCGAACGGGTC
The DNA here is from genome assembly GCA_039815685.1 of Pseudomonadota bacterium. Classification (GTDB taxonomy): domain Bacteria; phylum Pseudomonadota; class Alphaproteobacteria; order Rhodobacterales; family Rhodobacteraceae; genus Thermohalobaculum. The sequence goes on from JBCBYV010000006.1 coordinate 85,258, forward strand.
GGGCGCCGGGTTCGCCCCACAGACAAGCACCGCCACCCGCTCCCCTGGCGCAGGGCGATAGGCGCCATCGATGAGCGCTGCCAGCGCCGCCGCCCCCGCGGGCTCGGTCAGGACCCGCAGGTCCTGCCAAAGGCGATGCTGGGCGGCCTGGATCGACGCCTCGCTCACGAGCACGCTCTCCACCCCATGCGCATGCGCGAGGTCGTAGCACGCCCGGCCGAGATAGCGCGCACCGAGGGCGTTGGCCGCGATCCCGCCCACAGGCACCCGCGTGCCCCACCCCTCCCGCAAGGTCGTCTCGAGGGTCGGAGCCGCCTCGGGCTCCACCGCCACCACCTTGCGCCGCCCGGCGAGCCAGGCGAGAGCGCCTGCAATCAGCCCCCCGCCGCCAACCGCGATGAGCACCGTGTCCGCATCGAGGCCCTGCGCCTCCCACTCGCGCATCATCGCGCCCTGCCCCGCCACCGTCAGCGGGTCGTCATAGGCATGAACCTGCATGGCACCCGTCTCCGCCTCCCAGGCCTCCGCCTGCTGGCGCGCCTCATCGTAAGCGCCGTCGACGACGACCAGATCGGCGCCCGTCCGCTCGATCAACCCGATCTTTGCGAGCCCCGCGATCTTCGGCACATAGACACGCGCGCGGTGGCCGAGCTGGCGGGCAGCGTAGGCAACGGCAGCCCCGTGATTGCCCCCCGAAGCCGCGACGATCCCGGCGGCGGGCACAGGTTTGGCGAGCAGGTTGTTGAAAGCTCCGCGCGCCTTGAAGCTGCCGGTGTGCTGCAGGCATTCGAGCTTGAGGGCGAGCGGCCCGGCCACCCCGAACGCTCCATCGACCGACATCACCGGGGTCACCCGGACATGGCGCTCGACCCGCGCAGCGGCGGCCTCGATCTCATCCGTTCCGATCATGCCCGCAGGCTAACCGGCTGCGCGGGCCGGGCAAGGGCGGGGAGCTCATCGACAAACCGCGCCGCCGCAGCAGACCCCCGCAGATGGTGGCAGGCGATATGCGATGGTGCCGCTGCCATCAGGGCGAGCGCCTTCGGCCGGCCGCGCAGACGATAGCGCATGATCCAGTCCAGGAAGGCGCGGTCCGGCAGCCTCTCATCGCAACCCGACGCAAGGTCCGGACGCGTCCGCCCGCGATACCGCAACGAACGGCGGAAGACCCTGATCAGGCGGACCGGCATGGCGACATCGAGAAACACCAGCGTGTCGGTCCGCGCGAGGCGCATCGGCCAGGTGCGCGAGTAGTTGCCGTCCATGACCCAGGCATCGCCCGCCACCGCGCGCTCAACGCGATCGAGGAAAACCGCCTCCTCCGCCTCCACCCAACCGGCTTCCCAGTAAAGGCTGTCGAGATGCACGACCGGCAGGCCCAACCGATCCCCTAAAGCCCGCGCAAAGGTCGATTTACCCGCACCAGCGCCGCCGATGACCATGATTCGCCGCATGAACGCGCTCCTGAGCACAACCTGACTGCGAGGCCTCAGACGAAACTCGCGGCTAAATTGAGCTTTCGCTCAGGCGCCGGTCTCCTCCGCGATCTGTGCGCGGCTCTTTCGGGCGCGTTCGGTGGCGGATTTGAGCTGGCCGCAGGCGGCGAGGATGTCGTCGCCGCGGGGCGTGCGGATCGGCGAGGCATAGCCCGCGCGGTTCACGACCTCGGCGAAGCCCTCGATCCGGTCCCAGTCCGAGCGCTCATAGGGCGAGCCCGGCCAGGGGTTGAAGGGGATGAGGTTGATCTTCGCCGGGATGCCCGCGATGAGCCTCAGGAGCCGCTTCGCATCCGCATCCGCATCGTTCAAGCCCTTCAGCATCACATATTCGAAGGTGATGCGCTCGGCGTTGGAGAGGCGCGGATACTCCCGACACGCCCGCATCAGCGCCTCGAGTGGGTACTTCCGGTTGATCGGCACGAGCACGTTCCGAAGCTCGTCCGTTGTCGCATGGAGCGATATGGCGAGGAGCGTGCCGGCCTCCGCCCCCCAGCGCCCGATATCGGGCACGACGCCCGAGGTGGAGAGCGTGATCCGGCGGCGGGAGAGGCTCAGCCCCTCGCCATCCATCGCGATCAGCATGGCGTCGCGCACGTTGTCAGTGTTGTAGAGGGGCTCGCCCATCCCCATCAGCACGATGTTCGAGAGGAGCCGCGTCTCCGGCGGCCGCTCGCCCGCCCGCGGCCATTCGCCGAGATCGTCCCGCGCCACCAGGATCTGCCCCACGATCTCGCCCGCCGTGAGGTTGCGGACGAGCTTCTGCGTGCCCGTGTGGCAGAAGGTGCAGGTGAGCGTGCAGCCGACCTGCGAGGAGATGCAGAGCGTGCCGCGATCAGTCTCGGGGATGTAGACGGCCTCGACCTCGTGCCCGCCCGCGATGCGGAGGAGGTACTTCCGCGTCCCGTCCCGGCTCACCTGCCGGCTCACGATCTCCGGGCGCCTGATCTCGAAGGCGGCGTCCAGCTCGGCGCGTAAAGCCTTGGAGATATTAGTCATCTCCGAGAAATCGCGCACGCCCCGCTGGTAGATCCACTGCCAGAGCTGACCCGCGCGCATGCGCGCTTGCTTGGCCGGCACGCCGGCTTCGACCAGCGCATCGGCAAGGGCGGGGCGAGAAAGGCCGACGAGATTTCGACGCGCGCCAAGCTCCGCCGCCGCCCTTGGCAGCGTCGCGAAATCGGGTGCGATGGCTGCCCTCGGCGGCCGCGCGTCCCCGTTGGGCGCGGTCGCTGGAGCTGGCTTCGCCACGGCGCTCATGGCTTTCCTCCGGCTCGGATCAAGGCGCTCATGTAGCGCCCATGACCCCGAAACGAAAGGGCGGCAATCCGATCCCCTCCCCAGCCGGCCTCGGAGCAGCCGGCCCCGGATCAGCCGCCGCAGCGCGAGGTCGCCGTCTCGAGCGCATCCGTGAAGCCGAGAAGCGAGAAGGTATCGACCGTGGTCGAGCCGCGCGAGGACGTGCCCCTGACCTCGGCATCCACGCCGCGACGGAAGGCTCCCACGACCTCCGAGTCCTGCTCGGGCGAACGGAGCCAGGCATTCTCACCGTCCGTGAACGCCTCAAAGTTGTTCGTGCCGACCTTGATCTCGACGGTCGAGCCCTGCTGGAACGGGTATCCCGCGATGAAGCTCACTTCGTTCGTGACGTTGTCCGCCGGGCGGACGGCGACCATCAGGAAGATGTCCCCGCGGCGCACCTCGACCCGCTTGCCATCACGGAATGCAGCCTTCGATTTCGGCTGGGTGACGACCCAGCAGATCTTGTTTCCGTCAGCCTCGGCCTCGAAGATCGACCAGTCGCGTTTCGCATCGACACGCGTCGATGTCTGCGCTTCCGCCTCGATCGCCGGCGCCCCGGCCACAAAGACGCCGACCAGGGTGACCGCCGCCAGCCTGTGAATCATGCTCATGCTCGCCCCTCAAATGCGGCGCCGTTAAGGTTTTTTCCTTCCCCTAGCGCCGCTTAGTTTCGGATCAGTGTTTGTTCGCCGTGCTCAGGAAGCATACTCTAAGGCCAGCGCGGATTTCCAGCCCGAGAAGCCGATACGCCCGGGTGTACGCGAGAGTGACGCGAATGCCGGGCGAAGGGCCTAGGGAGAGCAGCGCCCGCGCGCGAGGACTGGCGACGTGACTGAGGACACGAAACTGCCGGGCCATGGCCCCAGCGACGATCGCGACGTGCCGGTCGATGACCAGCCGGCTGCGTCGTCCGATGATGGCTCGCGCGGTCTGGCTGGCTCGAAGGACGAGGCGCTGCTGGCGCTGATCGCCGAGCATGCCTCGCGCGACGCCTTTGCCGAGCTCTTTGCGCGCTATGCCGGCCGGGTGAAGGCGTTCCTCATGCGTTCGGGCGCCGCCCATGACGAGGCGGAGGAAGGGGCGCAGGAGGTCATGGTGACCCTCTGGCGCCGGGCCGGGCAGTTCGATCCCGATAGGGCCGCCGTCAGCACCTGGCTCTTCACCATCGCGCGGAACAAGCGGATCGACATGCTGCGCCGGCAGCGGCGGCCGGAGCCGGATGCGACCGATCCGATGTTCACACCCGACCCGGTCAAGAGCGCCGAGGTCTCCGTCGCGGGCGAGGTGCGGGACCGGCGGGTGCGCCGCGCGCTCTCGACCCTCTCCGAGGATCAGCTGGCCGTGGTGCGCCTCGCCTTCTTCTCCGGCCTGAGCCAGAGTGAGATCGCGGATCGGTTGGGCACGCCGCTCGGTACCGTGAAATCGCGCCTCCGCCTCAGCTTCCGAAGGTTGCGGGAAACGCTGGGCGACGAATTCCTGATGGAGCTGCACGACACCTGACCCCTTGCGGCGCTGCCGTCGCCTGGGCCAGCCTCTGCTGGCATGCAGCCCGGCGGAGACCGTGATGACCGAGGACAGCCGAAGTTCCCCCTGGGCGCTGGCCCCCGCCGCAAACCCCGTGCTCGTGGAGGTCTGGCGCGGCGAGGTGCTTGAATGCGTCCACCGCGGGTCCGTCGCGGTCGTCGGCCCGGACGGGGAGCTGATCGAGGCGCTCGGCGATGTCTCCCGCGCCATCCTCCCCCGCTCCGCCGCCAAGATGCTGCAGGCCCTGCCGCTGGTGGAGAGCGGGGCGGCGGACGCAGCCGGGCTCTGCACCGAGCGCCTCGCCCTCGCATGCGCGAGCCATTCCGGCGCGGCGATGCATACCGACCGCGTGGCGGCGTGGCTCGACGATCTGGGGCTCGACGAGACCGCGCTCCGCTGTGGCGCCCATGCGCCGCTGGATCGCGAGGCGCGGATAGCTCTGCGTGCTGCCGACGCGCCGAACCTCCAGACCCACAACAACTGCTCGGGCAAGCATACCGGGTTCCTCACCCTCACCCGCCACCTCAGGGCAGGCCCCGAATACCTGGAGATGGATCACCCGGTGCAGACCGCGGTGCGGGACGCGATTGCCGAGACCTCCGGGGAGGAGCCGGCCGGCTTCGCCATCGACGGCTGCTCCGCGCCCAACTTCGCGGTGAGCCTCGCCGGCCTCGCCCGCGCCGTTCTCGGCTTCGCCCGGCCGACGGCGCACTTCGGCGGGGTGCGGGCCCGCGCCGCCACCCGGCTCCGCGACGCGATGATCGCCCATCCCGCCCTCGTCGCCGGGGAGGACCGCGAGAACACCAAGCTCATGCGCGCAGCGACCCGGCCGACCGCCGTCAAATCGGGCGCCGAAGGGGTCTATATCGCGATCCTGCCGGAACCCGGCATCGGCATCGCGCTCAAGATCGACGACGGGGCATCCGCCCCGGCGCAGGCGACGATGGCCGCCCTCCTCGTCCGCTACGGCGCGCTCGACGCCCGCCACCCCACGGTCGCCAAGATCATGGACGAACCGCTCCTCAACGCCCGCGGCATCGAGCACGGGCGGCGTCGGGCGGTCGCAACCCTCTCCGCCTAGTGGTTCGGCCCGGACACTTTGGACCGTCGTTGCGGGACGTGATCCGGCAATCCAGATGGCTGCCTCAGGGTCGGAACCGAGCAAATTTCTGGATCCCCGGGGCAAGCCCGGGGATGACATTGAATGTTGTCTTCCGTCTCGGCCCCACCACTAGAGCGCGGACCGACCAGACGTGCTCACTGCAAATACGTCATTGCCGGGCCTGACCCTGCACTCCTGCGCCACCGGCCGTGGATGCTCGGGTCAAGCCCGAGCATGACATGAGCAGGTGAGGTAAGAAGGTATTCTAGCACCGCCGGGCTGCCGATCAGCTCCGTGCGTTCTCCGGCAGAAGGCGCTCCTGCAGAAACGCACGAAGATCGGTCTCTTCGGTGCGGTCGAGGGAGACGTAGAGAAACGCCATGTTGGTCCGCTCCGTCACCATCTCGCCGGGAAAGGGCATGTAGCTGAGCTCCCGCGAGCCGAAGGAGGGGGACGCCGTGCCCACCTGCCATTCGCTGATGATCCGCACATCGACGAATTTCAGGGGCGCACGACCCTCGCCATCCGGCAGCTCCAGCGGCACGCCGGCGAGGCGGAGATAGGCGGCCTTGTCGCTCGCTTCCCGGAACCCCTCGATGAACTGGGTGCAGAGGATCTGGAGATCCACCGCCTCATCCTCCGGCGCCATGTGCGAATGGAGATGACCGGCAGGGTCGTGGTTATGCCCACCCCCATGCCCATGCCCGTGACTATGCCCATGCTGACGCTCATGCCCATGCACGTGCGCATTGCCATGCCCTTGCCCGTGCGGATTATCATGCGCCATCGCCGGTCCCCTTGGGCTTGGCGCGCGTGGTCCAGCGGCGGCCGTGGGTCGCCTCGGAGTACTCCCCGGCAGGCAGGCTCACGGGCTTGTCGATAAGCGGGCGATGATTGCCGAGCGTGCCGTTCGAGACGAGCGCCCCCAGCACGTCCACAATCACGCGCGTGCCCATCAGCGCCGTGATCTCGGAAGTGTCGTAGGGGGGCGAGACCTCGACAAGCTCCATGCCGCAGATCCCCTCCGCCGCGACCTTGGAGGCCAGCGCCAACGCCTCGCGCGGCAGGAACCCGCCGGGCTCGGGCCAGCCGGTGCCGGGGACGAAGCCGCAATCGATGCTGTCGATGTCGAAGGACATGTAGACCATGTCGACGCCGTCCCAGGCCATCTCCAGCGCCATCTCGGCCGTCCGATCGATCCCCATCTTCTCCATGTCTGACATCGTGATGATGTTGGTCTCCCGCTCGCGCGCGACCTTCACGGCCTCGCGCGGGACCTGCCAGCCGCCAATGCCAACCTGCACCAGGTTCTTGGCCGGCACGTTCGGCAGGTTGGTCGAGTGGAACCACGGCGTGGTGTGCATCCGCTCGTCGAGGTCCTTTTCCTGGATGTCCGCGTGCCGGTCGAAATGCACGATGCCGATTTTCTTAGAGGTGCACTCCGCGATCCCGCGCACGCAGGGAAATCCAATGGAATGGTCGCCGCCGATGATGATCGGCATCGAGCCCGAGCTGAACACATGGGCGACCGCCCGGCTGATCTGGTCGAAGGTCTTCTCGATATTGCCCGGGATCGTGAAGATGTCGCCCGCATCGCAGAGGCTCATCTGCTCCCTCAGATCCACCCCGATCTCGTAGTTGTAGGGCGTGTAGAGGGCGGAGATCTTGCGCACCCCCTGCGGCCCGAAGCGCGTGCCCGGGCGGTAGGTCGTGCCCCCGTCGAAGGGCGCGCCCAGCACCGTCGCGTCATAGAGCCCGACCTCCGACACATCTTCCGTGTAGGGTGCCTTGAGGAAGGTGTTGATGCCGGCATAGTGCGGCAGCTCCCCCCGCGCGAAGGTGGGGATGGAGCGATCCTCGATGCTGTCTGCCGCCGTGAGCCCCATCTTGAGCGCCCAGGCCTTCTCCTTCTCCCACTCCTCGCCCGGAATATCCGCCTCCGCCCGCATCGCCTTCCAGCCCTGCAGCTTCGAGAGGTCGGGGTGGTGATGGCGCCTTTCCGGGCGCGCCCGAGCGAGGGGGTGGTGGGAGCGGCTGCGGCGCTCACGGCTGGGGAGCATGGGAAACCTCCGGGGATGGGGCGGGCGTCTGGAAGGGGATGCCGCCGTTTCGGGCATCGATATCGTAGGTGATGGTGGCGCCATAGGCCTCTGGCGCCTGTGGGTCCCAGCGCACCTTGTCGAAGACCAGCACCCGGTCGCCGAGTTTGAAGCCTTCGGAGAGGTCGTGGGTCACCATGAAGACGGTCATCCCCGTCTCCGCCCGCATATCGGCCAGGAAATCGTGCATCGAAAGGCGGGTGCCCGGATCGAGCGCGCCGAAGGGCTCGTCGAGGAGTAGGATGCGGGGCCGCGCCGTCAGCGCCTGCGCGATGGCGAGGCGTTGCTGCATGCCGCCGGAGAGCGCGGCTGGATAGGCCGAGCCCATATGGCCGAGGCCGATGCGCTCGAGCACCGCATCCGCCCGCTCCCGTGCGGCGCGCAGATGCGTGCCGAGGAACCAGCCGAACCGGCTCGCACCGAAGCTCTCCGCCGCCACGATGTTGTCACGCACCGTCATGTGCGGAAAGACCGAGTAGCGCTGGAAGACGACGCCGCGATCCCGGTCGGGCTCCTTCGCCGGCGGCTCCCCTGCCATGCGGATCTCTCCGCGGGCCGGCGTCTCCTGCGCCAGGATCAGGCGGAGGAAGGTGGATTTCCCACAGCCCGACGCGCCGACGATGGAGACGAAGGTGCCTTCGTCGACCTCGATATTGATCCGCTCCAGGATCTTCAGGCCGCCATAGCTCTGATGCACGTCACGCACGCTCACAAAGCTCATGCCGCCCCCTCCTTGAACCAGGGGAAGGCCCGTCGGCCGAGGACGCGGAGGAGGTAGTCCATCAGGAACGCGAGGAAGGTGATCCAGACGACATATGCCAGGATCACGTCCATCGCGAGATAGCGGCGCACGAGGAAGATCCGGTAGCCGAGGCCCGCATCCGACGCGATGGCCTCGGAGGCGATCAGGAATAGCCAGGCGGGGCCTAGGGAGAGGCGCACGGCCTGCACCAGCCGCGGCATCACCTGCGGCACCGCCACCCTGAGGGCGATGACGAGGGAGGTGGCGCCGAGCGTCTGCGCCTTGATGATCTGCTCAAGCGGGATCTCGCGCACCCGCTGGCTGAGGTCGCGAACGAGGAACGGGGCAACCCCAATCACGATCAGCGCGATCTTCGAGATCTCGCCAAGCCCGAAGACGATGAAGAGGATCGGCAAGATCGCAAGCGGCGGGACCATGGAGACGACGCCAACGAACCCGTCGAAGGTCGCGCGCACCCAGGGCAGCAGCCCGATCAGCACGCCGAAGAGGAGCCCGATCGCCGCCGCGATCCCGACGCCGATCACCAGCCGCTCAAGGCTGACCAGCGTATCGTTCCAGAAGAGGATACGGCCCGAGCGGCGGTCGGGCTCCGTCAGCAACCGCTCCGCCGTCTGGACGATAGCGGCAGGGGCGGGCAACAGCTTGTCCCGCGGGTTCTCGGCCCGCCTGATCTCCGATCCCACCGAATAGGCGAGAAAGACCGCCAGAAACGGCAGGATCAGGAGGAGGAGCGCGAGCACGCGCCCGGGCTTGCGGTTGAGGAGGCGCATGGGCGGGCCTTCCCGGCGAGTTCGGCCGGGAAGACGCCTCGGCTCAGAGCGCGCCGTCCGCAGCCATCTGCATGTAGGTCACGTCATAGCGCAGATTGACGTTCTCCGGGTCGCCCGTGGTGGAACCGTCCGGATAGGCAACGCCCACGAAATCCGCACTCGGCGCACCCTCGCCCAGGATGCCCTTGTCGAACAGGAACTCGGCGACGTTCACCATCGTGCTCGGCAGCGCCTCGCTTTGAACAAAGGCGACCGCGTCGGCGGGCTCCCAGAACATCTCGGTCGAGGCGAGCTGGGCCTTGTAGCCTTCGAGATCCGTGCCGGAGGCTTCGGCGAGCGCCGTCAGCACTTCCTCATCGCCGGCCTTCATGAGACCCATGACCTCATACCAGGCGCTGGCCACGGCCTTGCCAAAGGCGGGATTGGCCTGCAGCACCTCGGTATTCACGACCATCATGTCGATGATCTCGCCGGGAATGTCGGAGCTGTCGAAGAGCTTGGTGGCGTTCGGCTCCTCGAGGATGGTTGAGACGAGCGGGTTCCAGGTCACGACCGCCTCGACATCGTCGGTGGCAAAGGCGGCGATCATGTCTGCGTCCGACGTGTTGATGACCGCCGAAAGATCCGCTTCGGCCAAGCCCACGCTGTCGAGCCCGCGGGCCAGCAGGTAATGCGAGACCGAGAGTTCGACGAGATTGACCGGCTTGCCAGCGAGGTCTGCGAGACCGCCCTCGCCCTTCAGAATGATCGCGTCGTTGCCGTTGGAGAAGTCGCCAACGATCAGCGCCGTCGTATCGACGCCGCCGCCCGCGGGGATGGAGAGCGTGTCCATATTGGTCGCAGAGACGCCATCGAACTGCCCGGCCGTGTAGAGATTGATCGATTCGACATAGTCGTTGATCTGCACGATCTCGACATCGATGCCGTACTTCTCGGCCCATTTGTCCATGATGCCGCTGTCTTCAAGATAGCCCCACGGCATCCAGCCGACATAGATCGACCAGGCGAGGCGGAACGATGTCTTCTCCTCGGCCTGAACGCCCGGCGATGCGAATGCTAGGCCGGCGGCCATGGTGGCGGCGGCAAGGCACTTAAGCTTCATCTTCACTCTCCCGTCCGCGTCCCGCCGATCACGTGGAACCGGCGCCGCAGGCGGAACGAGAGGGTCGGGCGGCGCGGCCGTCGCAGTGGACCTCCCGGGTTTTTCCCCCGCCGTGTACCGCAGTCGGAATTTGCCGCTGCGGCGCCTCCTCTCGGACCAGCCCTCGCACTGGCGAGCGGAACCCTAGGAAGCCTGCGGGTCGGACGGTAGTGCCGGGCTGCTGGCGCGCCAAGCACGAAGCGCAACTTTCGGTATCAGACAGCCAAGATGCACAAGTCTTGAGCAGCCTTGTGCGCCCTCATGGGCAAAAGTGCGTCAGGCAGTGGTTGCCTCAAATCGCGTCAGGCGCGCCAGAAGCTCGAAATGCGGAGCTTTTCGCGCGGCCAGCCGATCGTCTTGGCGGCTTCGCGGAGCCGACCTGCATCCGCCTTCTCGCCAGCAAACCAGATCGTGCCGCCCTCGAAACCCGCGAGCGCGGAGAGCGCGGCCGGGCCCAGCGCATCCCCGCGGGATCGCGAAAGCCAGGTGACATGCAGGTTCGGATGCACCGGGATCGGATAGGCGCAATCCGCACCCTCCTGCGCTTCGAGCAGCACTTCGCCCGACGTACCCCCCGGCAAGGTCTCGAGGAAACGGGCGACCGAAGGAAACCCCGTCTCGTCGCTGGCGATCAGCACCCGATCGTCGTTTAGGAGACCACCACCGCCAGGGCCGACAATGCCCACGACCCGGCGCGCATTCTCTCCGCCTATCACCTCTTCCGCCCAGGCGGTCGTCCGGCCGCCGGCATGGATGAATACGTCTGTCTCGAGCGTGTTGCGGGCATAATCGACCGAGCGCACGGTGTAGACGGGCTTGTGCGGCGCGCCCGGCCCGTCCGGCCAGCGCGTCGAGCCGTTGGGCGCAACCGACGGCCATTCCGGCTCCGCCTCCACGGGCGGCTGGACCAGCCGGAAGTGGATCGCGTCGGTCCCGTAGCTCGACAGATCCTCGCCCTGCAGTGTGACCCGGTAGAACACCTGGCCGAGCCGCGAGACGTCCGTGACGCGCACGAACTGGAAGTTCGGCGGCAGGCTCCCCGTGCGGTCACCATCCGACCACCGCATCGCCTGCGCGACTGCAGGCATCATGTGCTGCATCTGATCGACGACGGCGTTCTTCATGACGAAGAGCCAGCGCGCATCTTGTGCAGCGACCATGCCCGCCGTCTCCGCCGCCGTGCCGGGGCGCAGGCCGATGAGGCCATGCGCCGTCTCGACCGTGAGCCGCCCCTCCTCGTCCTCCAGTACGCGCAGGCTGGACGCCTTTGCCTGCATCATGATGACCTGCCGTATCGCCGAGAAGGCGACCCCCGGCAGATCGGCGAAAGCTTCATGCGTGTAGTTTGGATGTGTCATCGCCACGCTCCGATCTCGCAGTCTCCGGGCTGGCTCTCGCACGCTGGCCCGCTGCCGATAGGGCAATCCTCCGTGACCGGCAAGACCGTTACGCTGCGTCCTTTCAACGGGTTGGGGGACACAGGCGCGCACTGCATCCATTAACATTGACAAAAAGACTCGGTTTCCTGAGACAACGAATACCCAGCGCTTCGCCAGGCGATCAATCATAACACCAAGCGCTGAGGGACAGCATGACACGTCGGATCGCATTCATTGTTGCGGCCGCGGCGACCGGGGCGACCGGGGCCGCCGCACAGGATGTGGACGGGGAGATCGTCCTGACCTTGCCCGAGATCGTGGTAGAGGCGGACAACCGGATCGAGACCCCACTCGATGAATCCACACGCTCCGTCACGGTGGTGACCGAGGAGGAGCTCGAGGTTCAGCGCAACCTGACGCGCAATGTGGGCGACATCCTCGCGACCACGACGCCCGGCTTCAGCCCCAGCAACGAGGCGCAGTCGGATTTCGGCCAGACGCTGCGCGGCCGCACCTTCCTGACCCTCGTCGACGGCGTGCCGCAGTCGACGCCGCTCCGCGACGGGCGCCGAGCGCTCAACTCGGTCGATCCGGACTCCATCGAGCGCATCGAGGTGGTGCGGGGCGGCACGGCAGCCTACGGCTTCGGCGCCACCGGCGGCCTCATCAACATCATCACCAAGCGACCGGAGGACGGCACGTTCAACGTGAAGGCGCGCACCGGGATCGAGCTCTCGCTCACCAATCCGGTGGGAGATTCGCTGACCTATGAGGGCTCCGGCGAGGTTTCTGGCCGCGTCGGCGCGGTCGACTATCTCGCCGGCGGCTCCTACATCTCGCGCGGCGCCTTTTTCGATGCCGACGGCCTCCGGATCCCCGCGGACTCCACCGGCATTCAAGGCGGCCTCGCAGACAGCGACAGCATCAACGTCTTCGGCAAGCTCGGCTACAACTTCGACGAAGACCGCCAGCGCGTGCAGATCGGCGCCTTCTATTACGACTTCGAGCAGGACAGCGACTTCGCGGCCATCAGCAACGATGGCGTGCCGGCCCTCGATATCCGCACGCCCGCCGCCTTCGGCAACTTCAACCCGGTCGACCCGAGTACGGAGAACTTCAACGCCACGCTCGAGTACAGCCATTCCGACTTTTTCGGCTCCACGGTGAAGGCGCAGGGATATTACACCGACAACGATGTGGTCTTCGGCAAGTTTCCCGGCTTCTCGCAGACCCGGATCGAGAGCGAGAAGATCGGCGGCCGAGTGACCGTGAACACGCCGGTGCCGCTCAAGGTGCTGCCCTTCGACATCACCTGGGGCATCGACATCCTGCACGACGAGACGGAACAAACCGCGACCGACGGGCCCACGACGAGCCCGCTGGCCGAGCAGTTCGCCATTGCCGGCTTCGCCCAGTTCGACGTTCCGATCCTGACCTATGGCAAGATCTCCGCAGGCGTCCGGCACGAGGCGATCAATGTGGATGTCTCGGACTTCACCAATGATGTGGGCGTCGATGTCGGCGGCGGAGAGCTCACCTACAGCGAGACCCTCTTCAACGTGACCGGTACCGTGTTCGTGACGGAAGAGATCGACATCTATGGCGGTTTCTCGCAAGGCTTCACGGTGGCCGACATCGTCCGCTCGATCACCGACGGGACGTTCGCCAATGCCAGCGAGGCGGAGTCCGAGGCGCAGCGGACGAACAACTTCGAGCTTGGCATCCGCTACGGCGACGGCAGGTTCGACGGCTCGGTCGTCGGCTTCCTCAGCAAGTCCGACAACGGCACCACCTTCCAGGTCGACACGCTCGATATCGCCAAGCAGCCGGAGCGGATCTTCGGCGTCGAGGCATCCGGTGCGGTCCAGGTGCGCGAGGACCTGAGGATCGGTGGGACGATCACCTGGCTGCGCGGCCGCGTGGACACCGACGACGACGGCGACTTCGACGAGGATCTGCCCTCGACCCGGATCCCGCCGCTCAAGATCACCGGCTTTGCCGATTACAGCCCCGTGCCCTGGGCGTCGACGCGGCTTCAGGTGACGCATGTTGGCACGCGCGAGCCGGACAGCACGGCTTTCGGCGGTACGGCCGATATCGACAGCTACACGGTGGTCGACTTCTTTGCGACCGCGGATGTGGGGCCGGGCGCGGTCGAGTTCGGTATCCAGAACCTCCTCAACAACGACTACACACCGCTCATCAACCAGGCCTTCGATCTCGCCTTCGCCAATGCGCGCGGGCCGGGCATCACCGCGTCGCTCGCCTACAAGGTCAGCTTCTGATGGCGCCCGAGCCGGTCTTTGCCTTGCGGGACGTAGAGCGGCGGTATGGCAGCCACACGGCGCTTGAGATCGGCGCGCTCGACCTTGGCGAGCCGGGCTTCACCGCAGTTCTCGGGCAGAACGGCTCAGGCAAATCCACCCTCATCGGGCTCCTGTCGCGCCGGTTTCCGCCTTCGGCCGGCACTGTCGTGCTGTCCGGGCAGCCTGTGGGCAAGCTCGGGGCGACGGCCTTTGCCCGGCGCGTCGGCCATCTCGGCCAGCTGATGCCCTCGGCCCCGGGGCTCACGGTGCGCGAGCTGGTCGGTCTTGGCCGCTTTCCCTGGCGCGGGCCCTTTGCGCCGATGCGGCCGCAGGACGATGCCATCGTTGCTGCGAGCATCGAGAAGGTGGCGCTGGGGGCCCTCGCCGACCGGCTGGTCGACACCCTCTCCGGCGGGGAGCGTCAGCGCGCCTGGATCGCCATGCTGCTGGCGCAGGAGACCGAGGTCCTGCTGATCGATGAGCCCACCTCGGCCCTCGATATCGGCCTGCAGGTCGAAGCTCTGAAGCTCCTGCGCGACCTTGCCGATCAGGGCCGCGCCATCGTCGCCGTCCTCCACGACATCAACCTCGCCTGCCGCTATGCTGACCGGGTGGTGGCCCTCCGACGTGGGCGCGTTGTGTTCGATGGCGCCCCGCGCAGCTTCATGGAGGCAGAGCGGCTCTCCGCCGTCTTCGATGTCGAGATGTGCCTCGCGACCCATCCGCGCGCCGGCACGCCCGTCGCGCTGGTCGGATGACGGCGATGCGTGCTTTCCTCGCGGTAGGCCTGGCCGGTGCCTCACTACTCGCCGCTCCTGCTTTCGCAGAACCGGTCGAGATCGAGGATGGGCGTGGCATGCAGACCATCGATGCTGCGCCCGAGGGGGTGGTGGTCCTCAACTGGGCGCTGACGGAACAGCTCCTGAGCCTCGGCGTCGAGCCAGTCGGCGCGGCGGATATCGACGGCTACAACACCTGGGTCGTGCGCCCCCCGATCCCCGACGGCGTCAGCGACACCGGCCTCCGTCATGCGCCGAACTTCGAGCAGATCGCGAGCCTCTCGCCCGATCTCATCCTGCTTGGCGACCTGCAGCGCGACTTCACACCGCTCCTCGAACGCGTCGCGCCGGTCCTGCAGTTCCGCCTCTTCGACGAGGCGCATGACAACGCCGCGGTCTCTCGCTCGACGTTCCTCGACCTTGCCCGCCTGTTCGGGAAGGACGCGGAGGCCAATGCGGCGTTGTCCGCCCTAGACGAGCGGCTGGCCGCAAAGTCCGAAGCCCTATCGGAAGCCTATGGCGGCAATCCGCCGAAGGTTGCGGTTGTGCGGTTCGCCGACGCGACGAACCTCCGGGTCTATGGCGCCAACTCCATGGCAGAGGCGGCGCTGCATGCCCTCGGCCTCGAGAATGCCTGGCCGCAACCGCCCTCCCGCTGGGGTCTCACCACCCGGCCGATCCTCGATCTTGGCGAACTCGAGGACGGGCATGTGCTCTACATCGAGCCGTTGGAGGAGGCGGATGCCCTCTTTGCCTCCCCAGTCTGGCAGGCGATGCCGGTCGTGCGCGCGGACCGGGTGCACGCGATCCCGCCGACATGGACCTATGGCGGCGCGCTCTCCGTCGGGGTCCTAGCGGACGAGATCGCGAAAGTGCTGCTGGCCGCCGCGCCGCAATGAGGCTGATCGCCCTTCTCGCCAGCCTACTAACCCTCGCCATTCTCCACCTCCTCGCCCAAGCCCCACCGCCAGCCGGGCGCAGCCTCGCGCTCGCCCTCGGCGCGGAGCCGGCCGACTTCCGGGAGGTGGTCTTCGTGAATGCAAGCCTGGCCCGCACGACCGCTGCCGCCGTGGTTGGCGCGATGCTCGGGCTTGCGGGGAGCCTGCTGCAGCAGCTCCTGCGCAATCCACTGGCCTCCCCCACGACCCTCGGCGTGGCGTCCGGCGCTTGGCTGGGGCTGGTCGCCGGCACGGTGCTGGCGCCGGCGGCCGCCGCGGCGAATGGGGTGCTGTTCGCCTTTGGCGGTGCAGTGCTGGCGGGTGCGATGGTCTTCGCCATTGCGGGGCCGCGCGGCATGGCGGGCCTCCCCGCGATCCTTGCGGGCATGGCCGTGAGCCTCCTTCTCGGCGCGCTCGCCCGCGCCTTTGTGCTGCTCGAGGATCAGCGCGCGCGCGATCTCGGCATCTGGGCAGCGGGCGATCTCGGTCAGGCGACATGGGCGGATCTCTCACTCCTGCTGCCTGTCCTTCTGACCGGTCTCCTCGGCGCGCTTGCCTGCTCCCGCGCACTGACGCTGCTGCGGCTCGGTTTCGACGTGGCATCCGGGCGAGGCCTCGCACTCGCCTTCTTCGCACCGGTGGTCGGTCTCGCCGCGCTCGGACTTACCGCGAGCGCCATCGCCGCCGTCGGGCCCATCGCCTTCGTCGGCCTGCTCGCCCCCGCCATCGCCCGCCTGGCTGGCGCCGCAAGCAGCCGCGACGAACTGATCGCCGCCGCGGGGCTTGGCGCCGCCGCCCTTCTCGGCACCGACGCTGTTGCAATCGTATCGACCGGCTGGGCCGCACAGCTCATCACCAGCGGCGCCATCGCCCCGCTGATCGGCGCGCCCGTGCTGATCCTCCTGCTGCTGCAGAGACGTGGCGCGGAGCTGCCGTCTTCCTGGATCACCAGCGCTGTCAACCGCCGCCCGGTCCTCCGCATCGCGCTAAGCCTCGCCGCCGCACTTGCGCTGACATCGCTCGGCGCGCTGCTCGTTGGCCGACAGAGCGGAAGCTGGAGCGTCGCCCTGCCCACGGCGCTGGAATTCGGCTTTCGCTGGCCCCGCGCGCTCGCCGCCGCCGCGGCGGGGATGGCGCTCGCGATCGCGGGGTCGGTGCTGCAGCGGCTTCTCCGCAATCCGTTGGCGAGCCCGGACGTGATCGGGGTGAGCGGCGGGGCCGCGTTCGGGGTCGTGCTCTCGGTACTGATCCTCGGGATCAGCCTTGGCGACGCGGCCATGCCCGCGGCAGCGCTGGGGGCGAGCACCGCGCTCGGCGCGCTCCTGCTCCTCGCGCGCCTGCGGCCGGGCGATCCCTTCGTCCTCGCGCTCACCGGGCTCTCGCTCGCAGCCCTGCTCGAGGCGTTGCTCTCCCTCGGCCTCGCCTGGGGCGGGGAGGAGGTCTTCAGCCTCCTCGGCTGGCTTTCAGGCTCGACGCTGCGGGTCGGTGGCCCCGCTGCGCTGCGGCTGACGGCACTCATGCTGCCACTGATAGTGATGACACTCCTGCTCGCCCGCTGGCTCGACCTACTCACGCTCGGCCGGTTCGAGGCTGCGGCGCGTGGTGTCCCCGTGGCGTTGGCGATACCGGTCTTTCTCGTGATCGCAGGAACGGCGACCGGCGTCGCGACGGCCACCATCGGGCTTGCACCATTCGTTGGGCTCGCCGCACCCCATATCGCCCGGCTCCTCACCGCCTCCAGCGCCCGCGGCGAGCTTTGCCTCTCTGCGCTGACGGGAGCGCTCCTGATGCTCGCAGCGGACTGGATCGGGCGAACGGCGCTCCACCCGATCCAGCTTCCTGTGGGGCTCGTGGCCGCTCTCCTCGGCGGCACCTATATGGTGGTCGCTCTCAGTCTGCGACGCCGCTGAGCCCGCTCGCGGCTTTCGCTCACGACTTCCAGCGTAGTGACGGCCGGATGTCACGATAGTGTTTCCGAGCAACGCTAGATCTGGAGGAGCCAAGGCGGCCTAAACGTGCCTCAGCGCCCATCGCATTCTCGAGGAGCAATCACGATGACCAGAAGGCGTGTCTCGACGGGCTTGGCCCTCGCCGTTGCCCTTTCCGCCCCGGCCTTAAGTCAGGAGGTTGGCAACGTCGTGTTCTTTCACCCTGACGGCACGGGCGTGAACCATTGGACGGCGGCGCGGATGCACACCGTCGGGCCGGACGGACAGCTCAACTGGGATCGCCTGCCGGGTATCGGTGTCTATACCGGCCACATGCGCGACCGGCTGACCGCCACTTCCCACGGCGGGGCGACGACGCATGCCTATGGCATCAAGACGGTCGCCGACAGTTTCGGCCTCGACGGCAAAGAGACGATCACCGCCGCGTCCGGGCGCCAGATGTCCATCGCCGAGGAGGCTATGGATGCCGGCAAGGCCGTCGCACTCGTGCAGACGGGCCATATCGCCGAACCCGGCACTGCCGCCTTCGTCGCGTCGGTCAAGAGCCGCAGCAATCGCAACGAAATCGCAAAGCAGGTCATCGAGTCAGGCGCTCAGGTGATCATGGCGGGCGGTGAGCGGTATCTTCTGCCCGAGGGCGCGGGGGGGCGTCATGGGAGCGGCAGCCGCACCGACGGTCTCAACCTGATCGAACGCGCCGAGGAGCTCGGCTACACCATCATCTACACGCGCGACGAGCTGATGACGCTCGACACCAGCGGCATCGACAAGCTCCTCGGCATCTTCGCCCACAATCACACCTTCAACGATCAGGAGTTCGAGCGGAACGCGATTGCGGGCCTGCCGACTTATGCCAAGGGTGCAGCAACGATCGCGGAGATGACGAGCGTGGCTCTCGAGATCGTCTCGCGCGACGAGGACGGCTTCTTTGCCGTGATCGAGGAGGAGGGGACGGACAACATCCCCAACAACATGAACGCGGCCGGCACGCTAGAGGCCCTCGCCCGCGCTGACGAAGCCACGGGCGTGATCCTCGATTTCATCGACCAGAGCCCGGGCACGATGCTCCTGATGGCGGCGGACTCGGATGCGGGGGGCATGCAGGTCTACACCGATACCAGAGCCTTCTCGAAGGACGGCTTCGTCGGGGCGGCAACCGTGGGCGGCAGCGTTCTCAGGGGCCAGCAGGGCGCCTTCGGGGAGCTGTTCCTCGCAGAGCCCAACGCCGCAGGCGAACGGCTGCCTTTCGCCATCGCCTTCACGGGCTACAGCGACGTTGCGGGCGGTATCCTGGTGCGCGCCGCGGGCCTCAACCACGACATGGTCGAGCCGCTCATGGACAACAGCGACCTGTACAAGCTGATCTACGCGACGCTCTTTGGGCAAGCGCCCGGGGCGGCGTCCCGGTAGCGCTCCGGACCGGCATGCGGTGCGACGGCTTCAGGTCGCGTTAGGCGCCTCAGTCCCTCGGTGCCGCGAGAGAACCACGCATCGTCACTGCGGTCTCGAGGCGGATCGACCGCCCTGGGACCGCGCTCTCGACCATGGCGACGAGCTCTCGCGCTGCGCGCTCGCCCATCTCCCGATGGGGCACATGGACCGTGGTCAGGGCAGGCGTGACGATGGTTGCGTAGTCGAGATCGTCGAAGCCGGTGATCGACATCTCGGCGGGCACATCATAGCCCCGAGCCTGCGCCCGCCGAAGCGCACCGGCAGCGAGCACGTCGTTGACGCAGATGATCGCGGTCGGCGCCGGCAAGGTCGCCACCAGCTCATCGAAGGCGCTGGCGCCGCTCTCGATGCCGTAGTCCTTCTCCACGACCCGGATGGTGGCTGCGTCGAGGCCAAACCCGGATGCCGCCTCAGCGATGCCCTCGAGACGCAGGCGCACACGGTCGTTGCCCGCCTTCAGACCCGAGATGACCCCGAGACGTCGATGGCCGAGCCGGAGGACAGCCTCGGCGATCTCTCGCATCGCCTGCCGGTTGTCGAACCCGACCGAGACCTGCGGGCGATCCGGGTCATACGACCACGCGATCACCGCGGGCACGCGCTGCGTTGCGAGATAGTCGTAGATCGCGTCGCTTCGCTCATGGCCGATCAAGAGCAGCGCGTCGGCACCCCGGGCGACCATGGTTCTGATCTGCGTCTCCTCCATCTCCAGGCGATAGCCCGCGCTGGCGACGAGCAGCGTGTAGCCCGCGCGGTAGAGTTCTTCCTGAAAGGCCTGAATGCCCCGCGCGAAGATGGCGTTCTCCATCGTCGGCACGATGGCGCCGATGGTGTTGGTGCGCTTGGCGGCCATGACGCGCGCAGCGAAATTCGGTGTATAGCCGAGATCCGCGACGGCCTTCATCACCCGCTCTCGCGTCGCGTCGGCGACCCGGTCGGGCGCGTTCAGACAGCGCGACACCGTGGCGGTCGACACACCGGCACGCTTCGAGACGTCTTCCAGCGTTGGTGTCACACGGTCGTTAAGCATCCTTGGTCCTGATCCCGCGGCGCCATGCGGGCGACGATACCTTCGATTTCAGATGAATGTAAGCGCTTGCACTACGCTATGTAAGCGCTTACACGAAGCGCAGATCGAGCGACTCGCGTTGTGGATGCCCCCGGCATCCCGAGCCCCCCTCGCACCAGGAGCCCCGCCCATGACCCGCGAATACCTCAAGAAGGCGACACTCACGGCGAGGTCCGACGCGTCGTCGGTGCACGAGACCGTTCAGGCCATTCTCGACGAAATCGAGGCGGGCGGCGACGCGAAGGCGCTTGAGTACGCGGCCAAATTCGACCGCTACGACGGGAACGTCATCCTCACGGCGGAGGAGATCGAGGCGGCCTGCGCGCTGGTGCCGGAGAAGCTGAAGCAGGACATCCAGTTCGCCCACGACAACATCCGGCGTTTCGCGGAGACGCAGAAATCGACGGTCGCCGATGTTGAATTGGAAGTGCGCCCCGGCTTCACGGCCGGGCAGAAAGCGATCCCGGTCGATGCGGCAGGCTGCTATGCGCCGGGGGGACGCTACAGCCATGTCGCAAGCGCGATCATGACGGTGACGACGGCGAAGGTCGCGGGGTGCGGCCACATCACGGCCTGCTCCCCCCCACGCCCCGGCGCAGGCGTCGCTCCGGCCATCGTCTATGCCGCCCATATCTGCGGCGCCGACAAGATCATGGCGATGGGTGGCGTGCAGGGCGTGGCGGCGATGACCTTCGGGCTCTTTGGCCTGCCGAAGGCAAACATCCTGGTCGGTCCCGGCAATCAGTTCGTCGCCGAAGCCAAGCGCATCCTCTTCGGCCGCGTCGGAATCGACATGATCGCGGGACCGACGGACAGCCTGATCCTCGCCGACAAGACCGCGGATGCGCATATCGTCGCCACGGACCTCGTGAGCCAGGCGGAGCACGGCTACAACTCGCCAGTATGGCTTGTGACCGACGACCGCGACCTGGCGGAGACCGTCATGGAGATGGTGCCGCGCCTGATCGACGATCTACCGGAGCTCAATCGCGACAACGCGACCGCCGCCTGGCGCGATTATGCCGAGGTCATCCTCTGCGCGGACCGCGAGGCGATGGCCGCATGCTCCGACGAATATGCGCCCGAGCACCTGACGGTGCAGGCCGAGGATCTCGACTGGTGGCTGGACCGGCTAACCTGCTACGGCTCGCTCTTCCTGGGCGAGGAGACGACCGTCTCCTATGGCGATAAGGCAGCGGGCACGAACCATGTGCTCCCGACCTCCGGGGCGGCGAGCTACACGGGCGGGCTCAGCGTCCACAAGTTCATGAAGATCGTGACCTGGCAGCGGGCAACGCGAGAAGGAGCAAAGGCCGTGGCCGAAGCGACTGCCCGGATCTCCCGGCTCGAGGGGATGGAGGGTCATGCGCGTGCAGCGGATGTCCGCCTCGCGAAGTATTTCCCGGGCGAGAACTTCGACCTGACCGCGGATGCGTGACCCGCGCTCCCTTTTTGACCTCTCGGGCCGGATCGCCTGCGTCACGGGCGCAAGCGCCGGGCTCGGCAGGCGCGCAGCCCTTACCCTCGCGGCCGCGGGCGCGTCCGTCGTGGGCGTCGCACGGCGGGAGGAGGCGCTGCGCTCACTCAGCGATGAGGGCGGGAACCGGGTCGCCACCGTCACCGCCGATATCGCCGACCGCGCCGCTCTCGAGAGCCTGCGCGATGCAGTGTCCGCACCGTTCGGCCCGCCCGATATCGTCGTCCATGCCGCGGGCGTGAACATGCGGGAGCCCGCAGATGAGGTGACGGCGGAGGGCTGGGACCGGACGATAGAGCTCAATCTCTCGGTTCCTTTCTTCCTCAGCCAGGCCCTGGCGCCGGCGATGCTGTCGAAAGGCTGGGGCCGGATCGTCAACTTCGCGTCGCTTCAGAGCTTCCGCGCCTTTCCGTCGGGCATCGCCTATGGCGCCTCGAAGGGCGGGATCGCTCAGCTCACCCGCGCGATGGCGGAAGCCTGGTCGGCGAGCGGCATCACCGCCAACGCCATCGCCCCGGGCTTCTTCCCGACCGAACTCACCTCTGCCGTGTTCTCGGACCCCGAGCGCGCTGCGCGCAACGCGGCACAGACCTGCATCGGGCGCAATGGGGCGCTCTCCGATATCGACGGGCCGCTCCTTTTTCTCTGCTCCGAGGCGTCCGGCTACGTCACCGGCCAGGTCCTGATGGTCGACGGAGGGTTCACGGCGAAATGAAAGCGCTTGTCTATGAGGGCGTCGAGACGCTGGCCTACCGGGACGCGCCGGAGCCTGTTCCTCGTGACGGCGAGCTGCTGGTCAAGGTGGAGGCGGTCGGCGTCTGCGGCTCGGACATGCACGCCTATCTCGGCCATGACGCGCGACGGCCCGCCCCGCTGATCCTCGGCCACGAGGCGGCGGGAACCATCGTCGGAGGGCCGCGCGACGGCGAGCGCGTCACCGTGAACCCGCTGGTCAGCTGCGGCGACTGCCCCGCCTGCCGGAGCGGGCGCGAGAATCTGTGCCCGAAGCGTCAGATCATCTCGATGCCCCCGCGCGAGGGAGCCTTTGCGCAGTACATCTCGATCCCGCCAGCCAATCTGGTGACCGTGCCGGATAGCGTGCCGCTCGACAAAGCAGCGCTTGCCGAGCCGCTGGCCGTGAGCTGGCACGCAGCGAAGCTAGCGCTCGGCGCCCTGCATCCGGCGGATGAGCGCCGGGCCCTCGTCCTCGGCGGCGGTGCTATCGGGTTGGCCGCGGCGCTCGCTCTCCGGGCCATGAACCTCCCGGACGTGACCGTCGTCGAGCCGAATGCCGAACGCCGCGCCTTCCTCGAAGGCCGGTGCGGCCAGAAGGCGGTCGCCAAGGCTCAAGGCGCTTTCCCAATCGTCGTCGACGCCGTTGGCTACGCGGCCACACGGGGCGTCGCCTCAGCCCTCGCCACCCCCGGGGGCGTGATCGCGCATGTGGGCCTCGGCGAGAACGCGGGCGGCCTCGATATCCGACGCATGACGCTGCAGGAGATCACCTTCATCGGCACCTATACCTACACGGCGCAGGACTTCCGCGACACGGCGGCCGCCATCTTCGACGGCCGGCTCGGCCCCCTCGACTGGTTCGAGACCCGGCCGCTCGGTGACGGCGCGCACGCCTTCAAGGACCTCAGATCCGGCGCTGTTGCAGCACCCAAGATCGTGCTCGACCCCTGGTCCTGACGACCACCCCCGCGGCATCCCCCATCAGAAAGATCGCCAAGATGAACATCGACAAAAGGATCGTGGACGACCTTGTCGCCAACGACGTCTCCTTCGTGACGACCGTGCCGTGCAAACAGTTGGCCGGCGTCATCGACGAGGTCGAGGCGCGGAACGAGGTCTTTCACATACCCTCGAACAAGGAAGACGAGGGCATGGGGCTGTGCGCCGGTGCCTTCATGGGCGGCAAACGGCCCTGCATCATCATGCAGAACACGGCCATCGGCGTGACGATCAACACGCTGGCGACGCTGATCCAGTACTACCGCTTTCCGCTGCCGATGCTCATCAGCTATCGTGGCGAACTGCGCGAACCCGTCGCATGCCAGGTCGAGATGGCCGTTCACACCAAGGCGCTGCTCGCGCAGATGAATATCCCGACCTACCACTTCCATAAGCAGGACGATGTCGAGGAGCTCGACATGATCCTGAAATACACCTTCATGTGCAACAAACCGGTCGCGATCCTGACCGATGCCAACTTCTGGGGAGGCTACGGCGACCAATGATCCGCTCTGAAATCCTGCGCGAGATCGCGCCTATCCTTCGCGACCACCTGGTGATCTGCAACATCGGTCTGCCGAGCCAGGAGCTGCACGCGATCGACGATCAGCCGACCAACTTCTACATGCTCGGCACGATGGGGCTTTCGTCCTCCATCGGCTTCGGCCTTGCCCTGGCTCAGGACAAGACCGTGATCTCCATCGACGGCGACGGGTCGGTCCTGACGAACCTCGGCACGCTGCCGACCATCGCCAACAACCATGCAGACAACTTCATTCTGCTGCTAATCGACAACGGCTCCTACGGCTCGACCGGGGACCAGCCGACCTATGCGGGCCGGAAGACCTCGCTCGCGGCGGTGGCGACGGCCTGCGGCTGCGAGAACGTGATCGAGGTGCAGGACAAGGACCTCGGCCCCGTGCTGCAGCAGGCGATCGACGACCGGAAGAAAACGATCATCGTCTGCAAATGCGACAGCGGGAACATCAAGCTTCCGGTGATCACGATGGACCCGGTGGTGATCCGCGACCGGTTCATGAAGGCGGTGGCCGCCTGAGCCCGTCGCAGCGACACAAACGCCCGGCACTGACGCGGCGTAGCGCGGTATCGGTGCGGGAGCGGCCTCGCTACGGGCGCCCGCAGCGCCCTAGCCGGCGGCGTTCACAACTACCTCGGGGCGGATGATCTCGGGGCCGAGCGTTTCGATGACGGAGCGGGCGTCATAGGCTGCCGGATCGTCCTCGGGCTTCTCGCCGTCGAAGACGAGAATGTTCGCGAAGGCCTCGTATCGCGTGATCGGGCGTGTCGTGGTGAAGCCCCCGAACCCACCGAAGAAGCCGTGCCGGAAACCGGAGCGGAAGAAGAAGGGTCCGAACCCGCGCCTGCCGAACCCGGTCGAGAAGGAGCGGAAGCGCGTCTCGGCCTCCGTGTCCTGCGCCGCCACCTTGAACCAGTCCTTGCCCGAGGCGAGCGTCACTTCGGCAGCGCGGTAGAGCAGATAGGTCTCCACGGTCTCCCTGGGCGTCCGCGTATTGCCGGCAAAGGTCACCCGAAAGCGGTTGTCCTCCACCGCCCGATCCGAATAGCCGTCGCGTTCGACCGCCGGCATGTAGCGCGTCGGCTCCGTACACCCCGCAACCGCCAGCAGAAGGGCACCCAAGATCAGGGCCACTCGCCTCTTCCCGCACCCGCGCTCCATCGTCCTCGCCTTTTATCAAACAGCGCTTTGACGGGATGATATGGTGAAAGGGCTCAAAAACCTGATCACAATCGCCACCCCTTCGTGAGAGCGACTGCACGCCGCAGATTGCACCGAGCACACGGGATGTGCGCGCATGAGGGTGGGGCATCGCGCATCCAGTGCCGCGCAGTCGCTTTGCTCCCGGAGGGAGAATGGGAGCTCTCAGACGCGCTCGGCTTTGCGTTGGGCGGTGCTCAGCGCCCGCTCGAGCGCGGCGGCCACCCGATAGATCGTCGCCTCTCCGAAGGGGCGGCCGACGAGCTGAGCGCCGACCGGGCGGCCATCCGGCGTAAGGCCGCAGGGAAGCGAGATCGCCGGGTGGCCCGTGGCACAGGTCGGTGCGGTGTTGGGCAGCATGGAGAACGCGGCCGCCACCACTTCCTCCCGGCTGGCGCCAGGTCCGGGCAAGGGCTGCGCTGCCATGGGCGTTGTCGGCATCAGCAGGAGATCGTGCTCGGCAAGCGCCGCGTCGTACTCGGCCGTCAGGCGCCGGTTGAGGTTCTGTGCCTGGCCGTAGTAGCGCCCGCGATGCCGCGAGCTCATATAGTGCCCCATCAGGATACCGAGCTTCAGCGTCTCGGACAGCTCGTCCGCTCGGTCGCGCCAGCGGGCATGGGCGTCGAGCAGGCTCTCGAGGAACACCCCCTTCATGTTGGTGCCGTAGGCGTTCTGGCGCATCATCAGCTCGGTCGCGCCTTCGAGGAAGATCGGCGTCCAGATCGCGGCACCGACGCCATGGAGCGGCATCGAGATCTCACTGACATGGGCGCCGAGGCGGGTGAGGGTATCGGCAACTGCGCGCACACGCTCGTTCACCGCCTCCTCCGCGCCGGGCATCGCGAAGCTCTCCTTGACCAGCGCGACCTTCATGCCCGCCACGCCGTGGGCGAGGGCCTGGAAATAGCCACCTGGCTTCAGGTCGGACGGTAGAGCGGCCTGACGCGGATCGAGGCCATCGGGCCCCGCCATGGCCTCCAGCATCAGTGCGTTTTCGGCGACGGTCCGGGTCATCGGGCCGGCATGGTCGACCGTCAGCTCGACCGCGAAGATGCCGGTATAGGGGACGAGCCCATGGGTGGGTTTGAGCCCGACAATGCCGCAGAAGCTCGCAGGGATACGCACCGAGCCACCCTGATCGCCGCCTGTCGCCATATCCACGATGCCGGCGGCGACGAGGGCCGCGGACCCCGAGGACGAGCCCCCAGCGTTGTGCCCCGGCACGGCCGGGTTATCGACCGGACCCGGCACGCT
The DNA here is from genome assembly GCA_039815685.1 of Pseudomonadota bacterium. Lineage (GTDB taxonomy): Bacteria > Pseudomonadota > Alphaproteobacteria > Rhodobacterales > Rhodobacteraceae > Thermohalobaculum. Next base: position 111,530 of record JBCBYV010000006.1, read on the forward strand.
CGTATGGCTCCCGCCCGAGGCGCAATAGTACTCGCAGACCGCCTTGCCCCAGATCTCGGCGCCTGCATCCAGCAATCGCGTGACGATGGTGGCGTCGATCTCGGGCACATAACCCTCGAGGATCGAGGCGCCGTTCTGCATCGGCAGGCCTGCGACGCAGACATTGTCCTTGATGGCGACGGTCTTACCCATGAGCGGCCCGCGCGTGGCCCCCCGGATCGTGCTGAGGACCGCCCAGGCGCCGAAGGGATTGTCCGCCGGCTCAGGCCGGTGCCCGGGGGTGCGGGGGTACCGGACCTCCGGCAACGGCTCCACCATCTCGTCCACGATGTCGTAGCTGTCGAAGAGCCCCTGCATGAGACCGAGAAAACTCTCCGCATCGGCTGGTGAGAGAGTGAGGCCGAGCTCCGCGCCCGCCTCGCGCACCTCGTGAGCTGTCGGCCGTCTGATGCTCATGGGGTTCCATCCACGGCAAACGTGGGCCTGCACAGCGCCAAGGGGGTCACATCGCCTTCCAGTCGCCGGCACCCTCGAACGCTGCGGCTGCGGCATAGATCGTGCTCTCGGCATAGTGGCGGCCAACCAGCATGGCGCCGATAGGCAGACCGTCTGCCATGCCGCAGGGGATGTTCATACCCGGATGGCCAGTCACGTCGAAGGGCGCCGTGTTCTCCAGCGGCTCGAAGGCACGCTGCAGGATCTCGGCGAGCGGCGCGTCCGGGCCGGGCAAGGGCGTCGCCCGCATCGGCGTCGTCGGCATGAGCAGGAGATCGTAGGCCCCCAGCATCTGATCATAGGCCGCCCGCAACCGCCGCGAGACGTTCTGCGCCTTGGCGTAGTAGTGCCCGCGATGGTGGCGCTGGAAGTACTCCCCGGTGAACATTGTAATCTTGAGGCTGTCCGAAAGCTCGTCGGCCCGCGCGCGCCAGTTGGCATGGGCATCGAGGAGCGAGGTGGTGTAGAGCCCCTCCCAACCGGTGCCCATGCCGTTGCCCTTCATCATCTGGTTGGTCGAGCCCTCCGCGGCGATGGGCAGCCACACGGCCATCGCCTTGTTGTGCATGGGCATCGAGACCTCATCGACCGTCGCGCCAAGGCTGCGGAAGGTCTCGGCCGCACGCATCACGGCGGCATCGACGACCGCCTCGCTCTCCGGCCGGCCGAAGCCCTCGCGCAGGATGGCGATGCGCAGGCCTTGCGCCCCGCGGGATAGCGCCGCTGTGTAGGCATCGGTCTTCGGCGCGTATTGGCGGGGGTCGAGACCGTCGGCGCCTGCCAACACCTCGAGGAGCAGGGCGTTGTCGGCAACCGTCTGCGTCATCGGCCCCGTATGGTCGATGGTGTTCTCGATGGGCATCACGCCCGTGTAGGGTACGAGCCCATGGGTCGGCTTCATGCCGTAGATACCGCAGAAGCTGGCGGGCATGCGGATCGAGCCGCCCTGATCGCCTCCGATGGCCATGTCGACCTCGCCCGCACCCACCACGGCGCCCGATCCCGAGGAGGAGCCGCCCGCAGAAAAGCCGCGCTTATGCGGGTTGTGCGTATGGCCCGTCGAGTTCGTGTGGCTGCCCGAGGAGAGACAGAAATGCTCGCAATGCACCTTGCCCTTGATCGTCCCGCCCGCCTCCAGGATGCGGGTCACGATCGTGGCGTCGAGATCGGGCGTGTAGCCCTTCAGCGTCGAGGCGCCGTTCATCATCGGCACGCCGGCAAGGCACACATTGTCCTTGAGCGCGACCGTCTTGCCCGAAAGCGGTCCACGCGGCGCCCCCTGCACATCGACCTTTACGTACCAGGCATGCAGCGGATCCTCCTCCGCCGTCGGCCGCCGACCGGCCGTGCGCGGGAACTCGACCGTCGGCAGGTTGTCGGGCATCGCATCTAGGGTGTCGTAGTGCTTCATGGAGCTCTCCATGAGGTCTAGGAACTCCGCAATCCGCTCGTCCGATAGATGCATGCCGAAATCCTCGACGATGCCCTTGAGCTGGCTGAACGTGGGACGCTGGACGGTCATGCGGGCGAGCCTTTCGGTCATCGGGACGGGGGCTGCGTTGGGTTGCGCTTGGGGCGGCACGTAGCCGGGGGGCTTGGGGCTGCCGGAGGGGGCGGGCGCACTCTCCGCCGGGATCGCGATCACCGGCGGTTTGGACGAAGCGCTGGTGAAGCCGGTGAACTCGTCGATCAGAGCGCTGTCCATGTTGTGCCCGCCGATCTCGCCCTTCACCTGCCCCTTCTGCAGCACCAGAACCTTGTCCGAGAGCGAGGTGATGAATTCGAGGTTCTGCTCGACGAGCAGGATCGAGAGCCCGCGGTCCCGCGCAAGTTCGCTGAGCTTGTCCTCGATCATATCGACGATGGAGGGCTGGATGCCCTCGGTCGGCTCGTCGAGGAGCAGGAGGTCGGGGCCGGAGACGAGGCAGCGTGCAAGCGCCAGAAGCTGCTGTTCCCCTCCCGACAGCGCACCGCCCTGTCGCTCGAGCAGCCGCTCGAGCTGCGGGAACTCCGCGATCACGCCCTCAATGGCGGCAGCCTCGTCGTCGAGCCCGTGGCTCGCGACCCCCATGCGCAGATTGTCGATGACCGAGAGCGTCGGGAAGATGCCGCGACCCTGGGGCACATAGCCGAGGCCGAGGCGGGCGCGGGCATGGGGCTCCTCCCGCGTGATGTCGAGACCGTCGAACTCGACGCTGCCGCCGCTCGCCTTCACGAGGCCTATCACGGTCTTCAGAAGCGTGCTCTTGCCCATGCCGTTATGGCCAAGGATGCCGACGATCTCACCCTCGCCTACCGTCAGGTCCACGCCCTGCAGCACCGGCACGCGGCCATAGCCCGAGCGGAGGCCCCTGACCTCGAGAAGCACGTCCCCGCTCAATGCTTGTGCCCCAGATAGACGTCCCGCACCGTCTCATCGGCCGAGACCTCGTCCATGCTGCCTTCCATCAGCACCGCACCGCGATGGAAGACGGTCACCTTGGCGGCGATGGCGCGGATGAAGTTCATGTCATGCTCCACCACGATCATCGCCGTGGTGCGGTTGAGCTCGCGGATGAGATCGGCGGTGAAGACCGTCTCCTCGTCCGTCATGCCAGCAGCGGGCTCGTCAAGCAGCACGAGCCAGGGTTCGGAGGCCATAACCATGCCGAGTTCGACCCACTGTCGCTGACCGTGAGCGAGATTGCCGACGTTCGCGGTGCGGATATCGCCGAGGCGCACGCGCTCCACCGTGTCCGCCGTCAGCCGCTGGGCACGCTCGGCGCCGTGGGCCCGCCGGGCGGCGAGCCAGATGCTCTCCTCGACCGTCAGCCCGTCGAAGACATTCGGCACCTGGGTTTTGATGCCGACGCCGAGCTGTGCGATCTCATGCGGGTTGGCGCCGGTCACGTCGAGGTCGCGGATCAGCACCGTGCCTTCCGTCGGCGTGAGCTGACCGGTGAGGCATTTGAAGAAGGTGCTCTTGCCCGCACCGTTCGGCCCAATGAGGCAGCGGAGCTCGCCTGAATCGAGCCGGAAGTCGACGTTTTCGTTGGCCACCACGCCGCCGAAGCGCATCGTCAGACCGCGCGTCTCCACCACCGCCTCGCGACGGCGCGGTGCGCGGGTGCGGCGGGCGCGGGTGCTGGTCTCAACCTCCGGCATCGCTCACTCCGCAGGCTCGAGCGTGGCGCGGCGCCGCCGGCCGTTCCGCCGCGCGCGCTTGAGACCGCGGGTCCGGCCGATGCGCGCGCTGCCAAGCTCCATTGCCGCGGGCACGACACCGCGCGGCAGAAGGAGGACGAAGAGAATGAGCACGATGCCGAGCACCATGTTGAGATCGAGCGTCCCCTGCTGACCGAGCCAGGCGGTGAGGTAGAATAGCCCGAAGGCTGCTAGGATCGGACCGATCAGCGTGCCGCGACCGCCGACGATCACCCAGATGATCGCCTGCGCGGCATAGCCGAGGTTGAAGAGATCCGGCGTGACCCGTCCCACGCCGTTTGCCATCAGCACGCCGGCTAGGCCCGCAAGGCCACCCCCAACCGCGAAGAGGCCGAGCTTGTAGAGGCGTGCGTCGTAGCCCAGCAGTTCCGCCCGCGTCTCGTTCTCGCGGATCGAGGCGCAGACCCGCCCAAAATGGGTGCGCGTGAGCCAGACGCAGCCGAAGTAGCAGAGGATGAGCGTCCCCATCGCGACATAGAAGACCTGGTTCGGGAACAGGATGGCCGAGGGATCCCAAGGCAGGGTCAGTGGCGGGGCGGCGGTGCCGTTGAAGCCGCCGAGGAGCGCGTCGCCGATCTTGTATTCAGGGCCCGAGGTGCGCCGGATGAGGTTGAAGAAAACGAGCGTCACGACGAGCGTGATTGCGCCGAGATAGACGTCCGACACGCGACCGTAGAAGACGAAGTATCCGAGTGCGCCGGCGAAGGCCGCACCGATGAGCACCGCAGCGATGACGCCTCCCGTCGTCTCCCCGAAATTCTGCGCCCAGATCGCATAGGTGTAGGCTCCAAGCCCGAAGAATGCAGTCTGACCGAAGCAGAGGATCCCGCCGTAGCCCCAGATCAGGCCGAGGCTGAGCGCGAGCAGCGCAAGGGCGATGGCGGTCGTCAGGTTGATGATGGTGAATAGCTGCAGCACCTCGGGCGCGCCGAACATGAAGGCGAGCGCGAGGGCGGCGAGCAGCCAGAGCCGAGTGTTCTCCGCCCGCCTCACAGCGATTTCCGAAAGAACCGGCCCGTGATGCCCTGGGGCATCAGCCGGATCAAGATCACAGCGGTCAGCAGGAGCGCGACCTCCCCGAGCGTCGGGCCCGTTGCCCAGGCGATGATGCCGTTAACCGAGCCGAGCAGCGTCGCCGCCGACAGCGTTCCGGCCAAGATCGCAGCGCCCCCGGAGATGACGGTGATGAAGGCCTTCGCGATATAGATCGCCCCGATGGTCGGCACGACCCCGGTGATCGGCGCGAGCAGTCCGCCGGCAAGCCCCGCCATCGCGGAGCCGAAACCGAATGTCAGCATGTAGATCCGCGGCGTCGAGACGCCGAGGGCGGCCGCCATGTCCGCCCGCTGCATGGTGCCGCGCGCGAGCAGCCCGAGCTTGGTGAAGCGCAGCACGGCGTAGACCCCGCCGATGGCGAGCAACGTCATCACGATCAGGAACATCTCATAGCCCGACGTGCCATACTCACCGATCTGGATGGCGCCGATGGGCGGCGAGATCGTGGTTGTGGTCTGCGGCCCGAAGATCGTGGTCACGAGCCCGATGAGGAATAGCGAGAGGCCCCAGGTCGCGAGCAGCGTGTCGATCATACGGCCATAGAGGAACCGGATCAGTACCCGCTCGACGATCACGCCTATCAGCCCGACCACCAGCGGCGCGCAGACGAGCATCGCGACCCAGATGTTCACGCCGTTGTTCGTCGCCACGATCACCGTATAGCCGCCGAGCATCAGGAACTCGCCATGGGCGAGATTGATCACCCGCATCATGCCGAAGATGATCGCTAGCCCGAGCCCGATCAGTGCGAGGTTCGAGATGCCGTAGACGATCTGCAGCACGAGGGCGAGGAAGAGGTCCAAAACGGTACTCCGGAACGGTGCGGGGTTCGTAGAGGTCCCGGGTCAGGCCCGGGACCGCGGGGCGGCGACCATGGAGAGTGAGCTTACTCTATCCCGGCAGCGGCGAGACCGTTCTCGAAGAAAAAGGTCGACTGGCTTGGATCGGCGTCGAGGTCGCAGACGAGGAGCGTGTCCGCCGGCGGCTGCGCCTCGAAGGTCTCGAGCACGTTCAGCACCTGATCCTGCAGCTCCGCGATGGCGACGTTCTGGACGAGATGGTTGGTCTTGGGCTCGATCGTCACGGTGCCAGAAGGGCCCTCGAAGCTGACGGGTGAGCGCAGCGCCTCGATCACCGCGGCGCGGTCCGTTGTGCCGGCCTTCTCCACCGCCTGCGCCCAGAGATAGACGCCTTCGTAGGAGCGCGCCGTCGTCTCGGAGATGTAGTTGATGTCCTCGGACGAGAAGGCGCGCAGATCCTCCACGAACTTCTTGTTCGCCGGCGTGTCGATCTCCTCAAAATAAGCGAAGGAGACGATCATCCCGTTGCCCTCTTCGGCCGAGACGAGCTTGTGCTCGCCGCCGAGCGTGAAGGTGGTTGAGGCCAGCGGGATCTCCTTGTTCACCCCGGCCGCACCGTATTGGCGGTAGAACGAGATATGCGCGGCGCCGACGAGCGCGGACATCACGAAGTCCGGTTTCGCCGTCTGGATCTTCTTGATCGTCGGTCCGAAGTTCGTGACATCGAGCGGGAAGAACTCGACCTCCACGCTCTCACCGCCATTGTCGCGGACGTATTTCTGCACCCAGTCGGCGGTGATGTGGCCGTAGTTGTAGTCGGCCGCGATGATGTAGACCTTCTTGCCCCACTTGTTCATCGCATAGGGTACCAGTTTCTCGACGGTCTGGGCAGGTGTCGAGCCGGTGCAGAAGTTGTTATAGTCGCAGACCCCGCCTTCATAGAGCGTGTTGTAGAAGTAGAGGGTCTGGAAGCGGTTCAGCACTGGCCTGATCGCCTCACGCGAGGCAGAGGTGATGCCGGCGTGGACCACATCTACGCGGTCGCCCGCCGCGGCCTGGGTCGCGAACTGGGTGTAGAACTGAATCGTCGTCTGCGGGTCATAGGCGATGAGCTCGATCGGCCGGCCGAGGAGCCCGCCCGCATCGTTGATCTCCGCCACGGCCATCTCGGTCGCGGTCAGCATCGGGCGGCCCAGGAGCTCGAGCCCGCCCGACTGGTCCAGGATGGCCGCCATCTTGATCGGATCCGCCGCACGGAGGATCGAGGGCGCCGCGAGGGTGGCCGCCGTGGCGGTGCTGGCCTGCAGGAGGCCGCGCCGGGTCAAGCGCGTCGGGGTCATGGGTCTTCTCCTCTGTCGCTGGCGCCCGTCTTGAGCGGGCATGGTTGGAGCCGGCGGGCTGGTCGCGGGGACCGCATCGTCACGCCGGGCTCAGTCGGTTTTCGCCGTCGCCGTGCTCTTTGCAGCGGCGCCATTCGGCACTTCGGTCCCGGTCTTGAGGCGACCCGCCACATCGCCGAGCCCGCCGCCCACATTCATCCCGATCTCTTCGCCGAGCTTCTGGACAGCCGGCAGCTGCAGCGCCATGCCGAGGATGCCGTCGATCACCTGGTTGACCATCGGCCCGTCCGAGGTGCTGCCCCCACCGCCATTGATCGCGCCGAAGCCAGTGACGTGGTTGATGCGGATCGAGTCGATCTTCTCCGCCGGCTTCACCATCTCGCGCACCACCTCGGGGAGCGCATCGATCTTCGCGAGGTCGACCTTCATCTGCACGATTGCATCGGCCTGAGCGTTCTGTGCTGCGAAGAGAGCTGCTTCACCTTCTGCCTGCGCGAGAAGCCGGGCCTTGGCGGATGCCGCCTTCATCTCCTCGGCCCGCGCCTCGGCCTCCGCCATGGCGCGCACGGTGCCGGCTTCAGACTCGACCCGCGTGTCATCGACGGCCGCGGCCTTCTGGGCCTCGATGACGGCGAGGGCCTTCAACCGCTCCGCCATCGCCGTCTCCTTCGCGGTGATCACGCGCTCGCGCCCGACCACCTCGGAGGCGATGGCATCGGCGGCCGCCGCCTGCGCCGTCGCAGCCTCGGCCTTCTTGGCAGCGATCTTCACCTCGCTGTCGGCCTTGGCGCTCCGTCGCGCGAGTTCTGCCTGGTAGTCGATCTCGGCCACTTCGCGGTCGGACTGGATCTGCTTGGCGCGCACCTCCATGTCGCGCTGGATGCGAGCGTATTCGCGACGCTCCTCCCCCTCGGCCTGGGCTTCGGCAATCTCGGCCATCGTCTTCGCGCGGGCAGCCTCCACGGCCTTGCCCTGCGAGAGCTGCGCCTCCTCCTCCTCTTGCTCGATAAGCAGACGGCGCTTTGCGGCATCGAGATGACTCTGGCGCACGGCGGTCTCGGCCGCGTTCTCGATCTCGGCCCGCTCCTTCTTGTTCGTCGCGATCACCTCGGCGAGGCGCCGCATGCCGACGGCGTTGAAGGCGTTGTTCTGGTCGAGGTTCTGGAACGGCGTCTGGTCGAGCCGGGTCAGCGAGACGGCTTCGAGGAGAAGCCCGTTCGCCTTCAGACGCGGCTCGAGCACCCCTCCGACCTCGGCGACATACTTCCCGCGGTCATCCTGCAGCGTGTCCATCGTGTAAGTCGCGGCAACCGACAAAAGCGCGTCCACGAGCTTGCCTTCGAGAAGATCGGCAAGGTCGCTCGCCCGAAAGGCCTTGGAGCCGAGCGCCTGGGCCGCGGTAGCGACGCCCTCGGCGCTTGGATCGACGCGAACATAGAACTCGGCCGTCGCGTCGATGCGCAGGCGGTCCGCCGTGATGATCGAGGTCTCGCTCGCCCGCTCCACTTCAAGGCGCATCGTGCGCATGTTGACCTCGGCCGTGCGGTGCAGGAACGGCAGGCTCAGGACACCGCCATCGAGCACGACCCGTTGACCGCCAAGCCCCGTGCGCACGAGCGCGACCTCTCGGCTCGCCTTCATGTAGAACCGGTTGAGAAGCAGGATGACGACAATGAAAAGGACAATGGCGCCGAGAACGATCCAGACCATCTCGCTTCCTCCCGGTCGTGCAACGCGGTGTCGGGCGTGATCACCACAGATCACGATGCACATAGCGTGCCACGCGAGGACAACCACAGCGCAAGCTCACGGGATAGCGCACGTTAGACGGTAGTGTCGGGACGAAAGATTGCTCGCGGGCGGAAATCAGTGCCCCGAGGCTGCGCATTTCCGTGGCATTCTGCTCGAATGGGCTGCAGAGGTCGCAGGGTCACGGAAGCCCGTTCCTCCGACAGAGAAGCGGTCTCGGGGTTGGGGAGGGAAGCATACGCCACGCAGGCCGCGTCGCGCCGTGCCGGGATGCCGGCCGTGGGCGCAAGACGGAGATCGAGGAGCCCATAGTTCGCCCAGTCCTCGCCTATGGCTCCGTCACCAAGGGACCGAGATTGTCGTCTCAGTCGCCGGAGGTCTCGGTCAGCCAGATGCGCCAGCTTCCCGAAGCGTTTACTTGCACGCGGTAAGTCCCCGGTTCGTCGATGAGGTGCCGTCCGGTACCGCGTCCGCCGAGATGAAGGTTCTGCGCGACCGTGCCGTCTTCGCGAAGGAGCGTGGCGACCATGATGACGTCGCCGGACTCGAAGTGGAGAAGACGTGGGGCATCGACACTGAACGGTGCGGTCGTGCCGCCGCCCTTGCCAGCATACACATGGGCGACGGAGCGCTTGGCCAACTCATCGAAACAGGCGAGCCTTTCTGCGTCGGGCGCAAGTGTCGCGCAGCGGGCAAGGCCGGCCTCGAGATCTTCGGGGCCGGCCCCAGCCAGGAGCATGATCGTCGCGACGAGCGGCGCAGCCCTCACCAGTCGAACGGGCACCCAGTGCAGCCTTCCATATGGACGCCTTCCCAGATGGCGTAGCGTATCTGCGCGCCTTCCATGGCCGCTTCGGCAAAGTCCGAATGATAGAACTTCGCTTCCTGAAGGTGGGCGGAGGTGAGCGTGGCGCCGACAAAACGCGCCTTCGGTGCCCAGACGAACTCCATCGAAGCCGCCGTGAGGTTTGCGCCCGTCATGTCGGCACCGGCCATGCGGGAGAAGTCGATATCGGCGCCGGTGAAGTCGGTGCCGCGGGCCTTGGCGCCCTGCATCATGACCTTCTCCATCGTCGCGCCGCGGAGATCGGCGCCCGAAAGGTCGGCACCTTTCAGCACCGCCAGCGAGAGGTCGGCGCGAGCGAGGTTGGCACCACGGAGGTTCGCACCGTTGAGCTTCGCGCCCTTGAGATCGGCGTGGCGGAGATCGACGCCAGGACACTCGGCGCCAGGCTCGATGGTGCAGCCGTTGATGACGAGGGGGCCGACGCGCGGCTCCGGCGTGTCCTCGATCACCTTCCAGTCGGCAGCGATCGCAGGACCTGAGGCGAAGAGCGTGACGGTCAGCGCCGTGGCGATGCTTCTCAATAGGGTCATCGTGATCTCCAAGGGCAAAGAATGGGCCGCCCCGCCCGGCCAGGCGGGGCGGCCCGGTCGATCACTCGATCTCGAGCGAGGCGCGGTCGCCTTCGCCGGTGCCAGCATCGGAACGGACGTCAGGCACCTCAAAGACCCAGAAGGAGCCGCCCTGGCTCACCTGCGTCGTGAGCTGAGCCATGTCCCCGCCCCAGAGCGGCACAGCACCGCCATAGCCAGAGGCGATGCCTATGAACTGCTTGCCGTCCATCTCCCAGGTGATCGGGGAGGAGACGATGCCGGAGCCGGTCTGGAACGCCCAGAGCTCTTCACCGGACTTCGCGTCGAGGGCCTTGAAGTAGCCGTCGGACGTGCCGGTGAAGACGAGGCCGCCGCCGGTCGTCATCGTACCCGCCCAGAGCGGGAACTCCTCGTTATGCTCCCATACCTTCTCGCCCGTCTGCGGGTCGTAGGCGCGGAGCGTGCCGATGTGGTCGTCATAGAGCCGCTTGATGCGGAAGCCCTGGCCCAGATAGGCCGCGCCGGCCTGATAGGTGACCTCGGTCGTCCAGTAGTCCTCGGTCCAGTTATTGGCCGGCACGTAGAAGAGGCCGGTCTCCGGGCTGTAAGACATCGGGTTCCAGTTCTTGCCGCCGAGGAACGGCGGCGTGACCTGGATCGTGGCGCCGCGATCCTCACCCTCTGCCGGCAGCGGCGGGCGCTGGCCCTCGACCTCGACGGGGCGCCCGGTCTCAAGATCGATATGGGTGGCCCAGGTGATCTCATCGACGAAGGGGAAAGCGTTCAGAAGCGCGGTCGGCTTGTTGATGTCGGTGCCCCGCTCCGCAAGCTTCGCGATATCGGTCACGTAGAAGAAGCCGTTCCGGTCGGCATGGGCGCCGGCGCGGACCGTGGTGCCATCCGCCTTCTCGAAGTCGAAGAGGATGATCTCGTTATTGCCCGAGAAGTCCCAGGCGTCGTTCGGCGTGTGCTGGTAGAAGCCCACCATCTCGCCCGTCGTAGGGTCAACATAGGCCTGACCCGAGGTATAAAGGCTGTCGTAGTCCTGGAAATTGTCACCGTCCGAGCGGGCCCATGTGTTCCAGGGTGCCGGGTTGCCGGTACCGACGACGATCGTGTTGGTCTCGACATCGAAGCTGGCCGACTGCCAGGGTGCGCCGCCGCCGTGGTGCCAGGCCTCCTTCTTCTCGCCGTTCTCATCGTTCGGCCAGGAGGGCGCGGAGGCGTCGCCGGTCGTCGCACCATCCTCGCCGTTTAGCTTGCCCACATGACCCTCGACGAAGGGGCGCATCCAGATCTCTTCGCCCGTATCCACGTCGCGTGCGAAGAGCTTGCCGACGACGCCGAACTCATCGCCCGAGGAACCGTGGATCAGCATCACGCGGTCGGTGGCGGCGTCTTTGATGATCGTCGGCGCGCCGGTCATCGTGTAGCCGATCTTGTGGTCGCCGAACTTCTTGCGCCAGACAACCTTCCCGGTGTCCTTGTTGAGCGCGTAGACAGCACCGTCGAGCGTGCCGAGGAAGACCTTGTCGCCGTAGATTGCGGCGCCGCGGTTCACCACGTCGCAGCAGGGGCGGATATCCTCGGGCAGGCGCGCCTCGAACTTCCAGAGCCGCTCGCCCGTGCGGGCATCGAGCGCCCACATCCGGCTATAGGAGCCGGTCACGTAGATCACGCCCTCATGCACCAGCGCCTGGGTCTCCTGCCCGCGCTGCTTCTCGTCACCGAAGGAGAATGCCCAGGCAGGGCGCAGACCTTCGACATTGCTCGTGTTGATCTGGCTGAGCGAGGAATGGCGCTGCGCATTATTGCCGAAGCCGTACATCAGCACGTCGTCGGTCGTCTTGTGGTCGTTGAGAATGTCCTCCCAACTCACCTTGGAGCTGTCTCCAGCAAATGCGCCACCCGCGAGGGCAAGAAGCCCGAGCGTCGCGACGGTCGCGGTAAGATGCCTTTTCATGGATGTTCTCCCAGCAGTTGTGATTTTCGGGGTTGGCCGTGTGTCGTGGCTTCTGGTTGGAAGGCGCTATCGCAGGAGCGGCAGTGCCTCGTTCTCGTAGCGGGCGAAGGTCTGGACGACGGATCGACCGTACTCTTCGGGGTTCGCGCCGAGGGCAGCCCAGCGCTCCGGTGGCGGCTCGCGCATCGCCTCTATCGCGCTGAGACCTCGGTTCGCGGCGTCGGTCAGTCGTGCGTCGAGCCAGTCGAGATAGGCGCGGGTCTCGCGGAGCGCCGTGCCCTGGCGGTCGAAGGGACCGTGGCCCGGCAGCCAGCCGGAGGGTGCGATTGCCGCCAGCTTGTCCAGGCTCTCGTACCAGAGCGCGATGTCGGCATCCGGCACCGTGGGTGCGCGCTCGAGGAAGAGGAGGTCTCCGGCGATGAGCGTCCCGGTCGCCGGGTCGAGCACCGCGAGATCGGCGCTTGTGTGCCCGGCTAGCGCCAGCATCTCGAGGTTCCGCCCGCCGAATGTAATCGGCCCTTCGCCGATGGACTGGTTCGGCATGACGGGGTTGGTGCCACCCATGGCGCTACCGACCGTGCGGTAGAGGAGATCGGCATAGTCGGCCTTGTTCGCCTCGATCTTCGCCGCGGCCTTGGGCAGGGCCATGATCGGCTTATCGGCCAGCGCCTGCGTGCCGAAGGTGTGGTCCGGGTGGTGATGGGTCAGGATCGTCGCTAGGAGCCCGCCGAAGCGCGTCTCCACCTCCGAACGCAAGCGCTCACCGAACGCGCGGGTCGACCCGGCGTCGATGATCAGCGCACCATCTGCGGTCTCAAGGACCGCGACATTCGCGATGTCGCCTGCATTGGCCTTGGTGAAGACGTCGGTGTCCCCGACATGCATCCAGATCCCGTCGGCAACCTGCTCGAGGAACGCGCCTTCACGCGCGACGGCCGGCAGGGCAGGCAGCGCCGCTGCGGCCACTAGAACGGCGCGCCGTGTCGGTTGCTCGCTCATGACGCCGCTCCCGGCACGTCGTGCTCGATTTCATAGCCCATGTTGTCGCGCGCCAAGATCCGCACGCCCTCCGTCGCGATCTCTGTGGGCAGGTCGAAGGCGAAGGACGGGTTCTCCTCCACCGGCACACCGATCTCGAGCGATGCAATCTCGTCGTCCCGGCGGTCGAGGATGGTCAGTTCCGTGAGGAAGAAGATGGGCGCGCCATCGGCAAGGCCCGTGTCCATCGGGTGGGTGATGCGCAGCCTCAACCGGCCCTCGGGCCAGAGCCGCGCTCGCGTCTCGCCCAGCGTCGCCTGCCAGTCGGGCCGCTCATGCGCCTTCGCAGGCACGCCGCAGCCACCGCCGGCTGCCCGCACATACTCGCCGCCGACCCGCCACGACCCATCGGGCCGTTGCGCGCTGACCCGGATGGGCGTCGCCTCCTCGATCTTCATGCCGAAGCCGAGCTTCGCCGCCGCCCGCCCGGGCTTGAACGAGAAGACGACCGGGAACGGGCTGTAATCGGCCGTCACCACGATCTTCGAGACGGGACCCAATGCCGTTGCATCGAGCATCAGCGGCAGATGGCGGGCATCGTCCGCTTCACGCGGCGCGAGCAAGCGGACGGCGGGGTCGAAAGCCCAGTCGGACGGGCTCTCGAGCGCAATCTCAAGATGGGTCTCCCACATCCCGCTGTTGAAGGGATCCTGCCGCACCGCTCCGGCGGCGGCAGCACCCTGGGAAAGAAGCGCGCCGCCCGCAGGGCCTATGGTCGATCGGTCCATCTCAACCGCCTCAGTCGAGCCCATCGGCGAGCACGGAGACTGCCTTCTCCGCGGCCTCGGGCGATGCACGCAGGAGCACGGCCGCCCGCGCCATCGGCGTATCGGCAGTACCTTCGCCATAGGCGGTGGCCACCGTCTCCGACAGCGCGGCAAGCTCGTCGGCCAATGCAGAAAGTGTCGCTGGATCGCCGGCGGCCTCATCGACCTTTTGCATCAGAGACCGACGCTCCGATGCGATCGCTTCGAGCTGGTCAAGATCGGGGCGCGTTTCCGCGTAGGTTCGAATGGCCCAGGCGGCCTCCTGGCTCAGCAGGCCCTCGAAACTCGGCATCTTGGTCACGCCGTTCTGAGTGTAGCCGCTGCGGAAGCGCTCAAGATACCACTCGTCCCCCCAGGCCGACGGCTCCAGGTACCGCAGATCCGGCGCGAGGCCGCCCGAGATCGCTTCAAGACCATGGCAGCGCGCACAGTTCGAGTTGAAGCCGGCCGCACCCACTTCGATGGCGCGTGCCCGCACGTCACCCTCGGCATTGCGATATGGGTTCTCCGCAAGCCACTCCTCGCCAACCTCGGGCAAGCCCTTTGTGTCGACTGCCTGAGGGGTCATGTCGCCATGGCCGAGGGCTATCGTTGCAACGAGGGCGGTCGCGCAGGTCAGAAGAGCGCCATTGAACAGGCTGTTATTCATCTCGGTTCCTCCGTTGCAGATCAGGATCGTTCGGAAATCGCATTTTTGGAATGCGTTTCCATGACGCGGGACAAGAGCGATCTAAGTGTCTCTGATCTCGCCCTTATTTCCTGAGAGCGGATCGTTTCGTCGATGGCGGGCTGGCGCGTCATGCGTGATGCATCCCCGACCTCTCCTCCGCCCCCATGACGCGGGACCGCGCGAGGAAGCGCTTGCCCGTGCCGCCGTCGAGGGAGAACGAACCACCGTTGCCGTTCACGACGTCGATAACGAGCTGGGTGCGCGCCCAAAGTGCGAACTGGCTTTCGTGGATGTAGACGGGCGCTCCGGCGATGAAGCCGAGCAAAATATCGGCGTCGCCCAGCACATAGTCGTCCTGCGCGAAGCACATCGGCGAAGATCCGTCACAGCAGCCGCCGGACTGGTGAAACATCACCGGGCCGTGCTCTGCCCTGATCTCCTCGATGAAGGCTACCGCGGCAGGTGTTGCCACAACGCGCTCCGATAGGTCGGTGCCGGTCATCTTTGTCTCCGACGAGCAGGGAAAAGGACCGCCCCCTGAAGGAGAGGGCGGCCAGTCGACAGGGAGTTCAGAAGAAGCCGAGCGCTTTCGGGCTGTAGCTCACCAACATGTTCTTCGTCTGTTGGTAGTGGTCGAGCATCATCTTGTGGTTCTCACGTCCGATGCCGGACTGCTTGTAGCCACCGAAGGCCGCGTGGGCGGGATAGAGGTGGTAGCAGTTCGTCCAGACACGACCCGCCTGGATCCCGCGGCCGAACTTGAAGCAGCGGTTCGCATCGCGCGACCAGACGCCGGCGCCGAGGCCGTAGAGCGTGTCGTTGGCGATCTCCATCGCCTCGTCCTCATCCTCGAAGGTCGTGACGGAGAGGACGGGCCCGAAGATCTCCTCCTGGAAGATCCGCATCTTGTTGTGCCCGGCGAAGACAGTCGGCGTCACGTAGTAGCCGTTGTCGAGCGGGCCGCCGAGCGTTGCGCGCGTGCCGCCGGCCAGAACGTCGGCGCCTTCCTGTTGGCCGAGATCGATGTAGGAGAGGATCTTCTCGAGCTGCTCCGACGAGGCCTGCGCGCCGATCATCGTGCCGGCATCGAGCGGGTTGCCCTGGACGATGCGGCCCACGCGCTCGATCGCGCGTTCCATGAACCGGTCGTAGACCGATTTCTGCACGAGCGCCCGGCTCGGGCAGGTGCAGACCTCGCCCTGGTTGAGGGCGAACATCGCAAAGCCTTCGAGGCACTTGTCGAAATAGTCGTCGTCCTCGTCGAGCACGTCCTCGAAGAAGATGTTCGGGGATTTACCGCCTAGCTCGAGTGTGACCGGGATGAGGTTCTGGCTCGCATACTGCATGATCAGCCGGCCGGTCGTCGTCTCGCCTGTAAAGGCGACCTTTGCGACCCGGGTCGATTGCGCGAGTGGCTTGCCGGCCTCCACGCCGAAGCCGTTCACGACGTTGACGACGCCAGGGGGCAGGAGGTCGCCGATCAGCTCCATCAGGACCATGATCGAGGCCGGCGTCTGCTCCGCGGGCTTCAGGACCACGGCATTGCCTGCGGCAAGCGCCGGGGCGAGCTTCCAGACCGCCATCAGGATCGGAAAGTTCCATGGGATGATCTGGCCAACGACGCCCAGCGGCTCGTGGAAGTGATAGGCATAGGTCGAGTCGTCGATCGGCGCGATCGAGCCTTCCTGCGAGCGGATCGCGCCCGCAAAGTAGCGGAAATGGTCGATGGCGAGGGGGATGTCGGCCATCGTCGTCTCGCGGATCGGTTTGCCGTTGTCCCATGTCTCCGCAATGGCCAGCGCTTCGAGGTTCTCCTCCATGCGGTCCGCGATCTTATTGAGGATCAGCGCGCGCTCGGTCGGGGAGGTGCGACCCCAGGCGGGAGCGGCGGCATGGGCAGCATCGAGAGCGGTCTCTATATCCGCGGCGCTGGAGCGCGCGATGCGCCCCACGACTTCGCCCGTCAGCGGCGAGACGTTGTCGAAGTAGCCGCCATCAGAGGGCGCGCGCCAATCACCACCAACAAAATTCTCGTACTTCTCCTTAAAAGGCGCTTTGCCAAGTAGAGTATCGAACATCTGTTTCCTCCTGATCTGCGATTCTTCGCTGTCTAGGAGCAGTATAAATTGATTCTATCCGTACGTAAGCTTAGCCAATATTTTCTGAATTCTAGACTGTCTCAACCTTGAGACACATCTTTAGCGGATTTCCAGCCGGCTTATCTTCCGATGGAGGGTTGCGCGACTGATGCCCAGCGCCTTGGCAGCAGCGGACACATTCCCATCTGCCTTAGCGAGGGCCGCGCGCACCGTGCGCCGTTCCGCCGCCTCGAAACCGCCGCCCGACACCAGACAATCCTCACCGAAAAGATCCGAGGCGGGATGCCCGGAGGCAAGCCAAGCGTCATCGATGGAGAGGGCGCGCCGCGCCGCGGCGTTCGCACCGATCACGATGTCATCCCGATCAAGCGCCACCAGCCCGTGTCTGCCTCCGGCGCCACCGGCAAGCACGATGCGCGCCTTCGGGAAGGCAGCCCTGAAGAGCCGTGCCTCCACCTGGCTCGCTGCCTCGCGCGCGGCATGAAGGTAGAGGCCGAGAATGACCTCGTTCATATCGTCGCGCGCCGAGGAGAGATCGAGCGCGCCTGCCAGCCGTCCGCGATGGTCGCGAATGGGCGCCGTGGCGCAGGAGAGCCCGGCGCAGGCCGTCAGGAAGTGTTCGTCGCGAAAGATGCCGATTGGCCGCGTCTCCGCCAGCGCGGTTCCAATCCCGTTCGTGCCGACGCTCTGCTCGTCCCAGCGCGCGCCCGGCATCAGGCCCACATCGCGAAAGGCTCTGTCGTCTGCGGGGACGCCCCGGCGCTCGATCGCGAGACCGGTCTCGTCGGTCAGCACGAGGCAGCATCCCGCCCGGCCGAAGACGCTGAATAGTTTGTCCAGTTCAGGTTGTGCGGCATCGAGGACGGGGCGGGCACGCTCGCGCGCTTCCACCAGCCACTGCTCCTCGACCACCACGGGTTCGAGCCGGCGCTCGGGGTCGAGGCCGTGCAAAGCGACGCAGCGGCGCCATGAAACCGTGCGGGGCGAATGATCGTCGCGCGCTTCGACAGCGGCGCGGACCTGTTCGGCGTGTCGCATCGTTTCTCCTCCCAATTCCCCGGTTCCCGGGACCCGGCATCGATCTTTCGTCGATCTCGCGGGCAAGGCACGTGCAGCATACGCGTCCGCCAGGATAGGCGGACGCGAGCCGTCAGATCTCGGCGTCTTCGTCGATCTCGGCAGCGACATACATGTTGATTTCCATGCCGCAGCAGAGCTCGTCGAGCATCGGGGTAGTCCAGGCCATTCACGCCTCCTGTTCCAAAGAGCGGATCATTGCTCCACTAGATGAACAGAGATGGGGGCCCGGGAATAGTGCCTTTCAACGGTTCCAAGACGGAACTGTCGCAGCCATGCGACAGATCCTCTCGTCAAACCTTATCGCAGCGCAACATCGTTTCCCACATTCGGCAAGGCATCGAAGGGAGCGATCGCCGTGGCGAAACAGTCCGATGGCCTTTGCCAGGGCGCCTTCAGCGTTCTCGGCGGACCAGGCTGAGAGAGCGACCCTACGCCTTCTTCAGCAATGCCTTGGAGAGCATCATGTGAACGCCCTTCTCACCGTCCACGACCTGGGTGATGCGCAGGTCACCTGCGAGCGAGAGGAGCATGTAGGCCTCGCCCCGAGTGAGTCCGACGCGATCGGCTACCATACCGATCATCTGGCGCAGCGCCCGGCGCATGGCTTCGTCGAGGCTCTCGTGAAAACCCATGGAGATCAGGTGACTTTCGTTCTCGGCAAAGGGCATCGAGAGGGACATGTCCTTGCGGACCGTGAGACGGAAGCGGCCCGTCAGCGCGGTCTCGAGGCCCGTGAGGCAGACCTCGCCATCGCCCTGACAGCCATGTCCGTCGCCTGCCATAAAGAGCGCGCCCTCCTGGAAAACAGGCAGGTAGAGCGTGGTGCCGGGCGTCAGCTCCTTATTGTCCATGTTGCCACCGAACGCACGCGGCTCGGCCGCGCCGACCCGACCCCAGGCTTTCGGCGGCGCCACCGCCATGATGCCGAAGAAGGGATCGAGCGGCACCTCCAACCCCCAGGGCAGGCGACAGATGCTGCGCGCACGGTCGATGGGGATATGGATGAGTTCCCGGTCCGGAAAGTCATCGGGCAGCGCCCCCATCAACGGCAGGATCGCGGCGTATCCCCAGTCCTGTGCCGGCAGTGCTTCTAGGATATCGACCTGAAGGACGTCGCCCGGTTCAGCGCCTTCCACATGCACCGGACCCGAGATCATGTGCGACGTCGCGCCCTGACGCGGCTCATGGTAGTCGAGCGCCGCGACGTGTTCCGGCAGGATGCCTGCACCATCCGCAGGCAGAGCGTTCCGGGCAGCGGCCGGCAAGCAGTGAAAGACCACCTCGTCGCCGGAAGCAATCGACGCCACGGGCGCACGGTCGGCGTCGAAGAAACCGAATGTCATGTTCTCTGGGCGCCAGTCGATCGTCGTCGTCATCGGTTCTGATCCTTCGAGGTTTTGGCGTCGGGCAGTCTCATGACCGGGCGCCGGAACGTGCCGGCAAGAGCCCATCGGGGCGCAGGAGGAGGGCAGCAATCACGCAGGCGAGCACGATGGCGTCGCGATAGGGCGACAGCGCCTCGGGCAGGAAGGCCTGCGTCATCACTTCGATGGCGCCGACGACGAAGCCGCCCAGCACCGCGCCGCCAAGACTGCCAAGCCCACCGAGGACGGTCGCGATGAAGGCCTTGAGCACGGGGAAGAAACCCATCATCGGATCGACCGAACCGCGCTGCGCGGTCCAGACGACCGCGGCGGCACCCGCGAGTACGCCGGAGATGGCGAAGGCCGTGGCGACGACGCGGCTCGCGCGGACGCCGAGGAGGCGCAGCATCTCGAAGTCCTCAGCCGCAGCGCGCATTGCCAAGCCTGTCGTCGTGCGGCGCAGGAAAAGCGTCAGCCCGGCCAGGGCGAGGAGGGCTACGACGATGGAGATCGTCGGCCCGACCCCCACGACCACATCGCCGACACGATAGCTGCTTGACCATGCCGCCGGCAGAGAGATCGGCACCGGGCGCGGCGAGATGGTGTTCTGGAAGAGCACCTTCAGGATCTCGGAGACTGCGAAGCTGGTGATGAGCAGCGCCACCACATCGGCGCCGCGCATGGCGCGAAAGGCCGCCCGCTCCATCGCCAGCGCCATGACGACCGAGGCACCGACGCCCACGGCAAGCGCGCCGAGCGGCGGCATACCGAAGGCAAGCGAGAGAAAGATGCCGTAGCCACCGACAGTCATGATCTCGCCATGGGCGAAATTTATGAGCCGGACGATGGAGAACACGATCGCGAGGCCGAGAGCGAGCATCGCATAGACGCCGCCGAGGCTGACCGCGTTGATGATCTGCTGGATGACGAAGTCCATTGCTCAGGCTGCCAGATACGCTTCGCGGAGCACCGCGTCGGACGCGATGGCCTGCGCATCGCCGGCGGCCGCGACGGCACCGTTGGCGAGCACGACGGCGTCGCTCGCGACCTGCAGCGCGAGCGTCGCGTTCTGCTCGACGAGCAGGATGGAGATGCCCTCGTCCCTCAGCTCCTCGACGATGTCGAAGATCTGGTCGACCATCTGCGGTGCGAGCCCGAGGGAGGGCTCGTCGAGCAGGAGCAGCCTTGGCGCGCTCATCAAGGCACGGGCGACCGCCAGCATCTGCTGCTCCCCGCCCGAAAGAAGCCCCGCAAGCTGGCGGCGGCGCTGACCTAGGATCGGGAAGCGGTCCATGAGCCCCTCGCGCCGCTCAGCCTCGACAGCAGGCTCCGCCACGACGGCGCCCGCCACCTTCAGGTTCTCCTCGACGCTCAGCGAGGCAAAGATCCGCCGTCCCTCCGCCGAGATGGCAACGCCAGAACGCACGATCTCCTCCGGCGCCGCGCCCGTCATGTCCTGCCCGAAGATCCGGACCGTGCCGGACGCAATGGAGCGCGCACCCGCCACGGCCATAACGGTGGAAGTCTTGCCGGCGCCGTTCGCGCCAAGGAGCGCGGTGACGCCGCCCCGGGTCACGCTCAAGGAAACGGCCCGGACGGCATGCACCTGTCCGTAGCGCACATCCAGCGCGTCGACCTCGAGAACGGCGTCGGTCATCGCGTACCCTCAGGGATCCGGGAGGATGTCCGGATTGGCGGCGGAGCGGAGGATGAACTCCTTCTCCCCGCCACCGGTGATCCGGGCGACGACCACATCGCGCAGCGGCATCCGGTCCGTCCCCTTGAAGGTGTAGTCCGACATGATGCCGTCGCCGTTCTCGATCCCGGCCATGGCGGCGGCGACGGCACGCGGATCGGTGGTGCCGGCGGCGGCGACCGCAGTCTCGATCATGTAGGCGATATCGCAGCCGTTGACGTAGTAGTTGTTGTCTGGCGTCGTGCCGGTGGCCTTCTCGAAGCGGGCGATGAAGTCGGCGTATTGCGAGCCCGCATCCGGGAACCCGCCGGAGGTGTGCACGACGCCGTCGACGACCTCGCCGAGCCCGCGGACCGTCGGCGTGTCGAGCACGTCCCCGCCCATCACCTGTGTGTCGATCCCGGCGCCGCGGAGGGCACGGATAAAGGCGGGGAAATCAGGCTCCCACGCCCAGGTGACGATCACATCCGGTGCGGGATCGGCCGCAGCGATGGTCGTCACGATCGCGGAGAAGTCCGGCTGGTTGAGGGAGTAGAGCGACGTGCCCACGACCTTGCCGCCGAGGCTCTCGAAGGCCGTGCCGAAGTATTCCGGCCCACCGAGCGTGTAGGCGGCGTCGGGCGATTTTACGAGCCAGACCCGCTCGAAACCCTGGTCGCGGGCATAGGTGGCGAGCACCGTGCCCTGCTGGTTGTCCGCCGGATAGCTGCCGAAGACATGCTCGCCCACCTGGGTGAGAACGGGTGCGGTGCCGGCGAAGGTCATGGTCGGCACGCCGTCGGGCAGCGTGATCTGCGCGGCAGCGATGGTCGGGTCTGCGTCCGCCGAGGAGACGATGAACTGCGCACCCTGGTCGAGCATCTCCTGCACGACCTGAACACCGACCGCGATGTCGGAGCGCGTGTCCTCGACGATGAGCTCCACGGGGAGCGTCCCGTTCAGGCCGCCGGCTGCGTTGATTTCGTCGACGCAGAACTGGAAGCCCGCATAGGCCGGCCCGTCATAGGGGGCGAGATAGCCGGACTGCGCCGACATCACGCCGATGATATAGCTGTCGTCCGCGGCGGCGGCTCCGGCCAGGGCGATGATGCTGGTGGCGGCCAGCAAGCAGTGTCTGATATTCATGATACGACTTCCTCTCCTGCTAGGGGCTTTCTTTCACGGGCTTCGGCTGCGGTGCGGCCGCGGCCCACATAGGCCTCGATGACGCGCGGGTCGGCGCGGATGGTCTCGGGCGTTCCTTCGGCGATGACGGCGCCGCGGTTCATCACGACGATGCGGGTGCTGAGCCGGTTCACGAAGCGCAGATCGTGATCGATCAGCAGCATGCCGGTGCCGCGCTCCTCGACGACGCGGATCAAGCGGTCGGCCAGATCGTCGGTCTCGGCGGGGTTCATGCCGGCGGCCGGTTCGTCGAGGAGGATGACGCCGGGGTCCTGCGCCATGGCACGCGCGATCTCGAGCCTTTTGCGCGCCCCGTAAGGCAGCGCCGCCGCGCGTTGGGAAGCGAGATCGCTAAGGTCGAAGGCTGCAAGCTCGCGCAGAGCGATGGCCGACGCAGCACGGTCTCCGTGCCCCGCCGCCATCGCCGAGACCAGGACGTTCTGGTAGACGGTGAGCCCGTCGAAGAGGCGCAGGTTCTGGAAGGTGCGCGCAACGCCGAGCCCCGCGATCCCATCGCGCCGGGCTGCGAGCAGGTCCGCCTCGCCGAAGAGCGCCGATCCCCGATCCGCATCATAGGCGCGGGTCAGAAGGTTCACGAGCGTCGACTTGCCCGCACCGTTCGGCCCGATGAGCCCGGTGATCTTGCCCATGGGCGCCGTCAGGCCCGCATCGGCGACGGCGTGCACCCCTGCGAAACTCTTTGAGAGGCCCTGGGCGCGCAGCACCGTCGTCGCACGGGCCACCGCTGCCGGCGCAGCCTCGGACGCGCCGCCGAGATTGGCAAAGAGGCGTGCATCGGCCGTTGGCCCGAGCTCCTGAGTGCCGATGAGCCCCGCCGGTCGCAGCCAGATCACCAGCAGGATCGCGAGCCCGAGCGATATCGTCGTGAGGCCGAAGACCGCGGGCAGCTCAAGGCCGAGCACGGTGATGCCGCCCTCGAGTCGCCGTACTCCGTCCTGCAGCAGGGTGACGGCGATCACGCCCGTAATCGCGCCGCTCACGGAGGTCATGCCACCGACGATCAGCATCGCGACCTGGGCGAAGACGAGGGAGAGGTAGAAGGAGGCGGGCGAAAAGGCACCCAGCATATGGCCATAAAGCGCCCCAGCGAGTGCGGCCATCGTGCCGGAGAGGCACCAGGCCGTGAACCGTGTCCGCCGCGGATTGATGCCAAGCGCCTCGGCAGCCGCCGCATCGTCGCGCACGGCACGCGCCATCAGGCCCCACCGGCTCTCCCGAAAAAACCGCGCGATGACGATGAAAGTGGCAGCCACGGCCAGGATCGGCACCACATCGGTGATCCGGGTGATGCCGTAGAAGGTCTGGCTGCCCCGCGTGATCTCACGCGCACCGACGGCGAGGCTGTGCAGGATGATCAAGAGCCCGAGCGTCGAGATCGTCGCCGATGCGCCCGCGAGGCGCGCGATGGCGCTGCCGCTCGCGGCAGCGAGCGCGAGGCCCATGAGTGCTACGACGGGTATCGCGGCGATCAGGCTCAACTCGTGCCCCGCCAGAAACTCCGGCAGCGCCGGCAGGGCGGTGCGCTGGAGCGACGCCGACATGGTGAGAATGCCCGAGGTGTAGGCGCCGAGAAGCATGAAGGCCCCGTGGCCGAATGATACGATCCCGGTATTGCCGCAGAAGACGCCGAGAGCCACGACCGCCGCGACGTTGACGCTCATCAGCACGGCGATGCGCTCCCCCGTCCGCCCGAAGAGCGTGATGAGGGCCACCACAACCACCGTCACCAACGCCAGACAGACCACCGTCTGCGCCAGATTGGCGGCCCGGAGGCGTCCGGGCAGGGTGGTGAGTGGTGCGGTCACGCAGCCAGCACTCCAAGCTCAGCGACCAAAGCGTCGCTATCGATCTGGCGGCAATAGCCCTTGATCGTCCGCAACGAATGCTCGTGGCGCTCCTGCGTGTAGGTGAGACAGGCATCCGTGACCTGCGTGACCAGATAGCCGAGGTCACAAGCATCGCGGATCGCGCTCTCAACGCACTGATCCGTCACCAGCCCGGCGAGCACGAGCTGCCGGACACCAAGATTGCGCAGGATGTAATCGACATGGGTGGAGACGAAGACGGAGGACGAGGTCTTGGGCAGCACGATCTCGTCGCCCATAGGCGCGATCTGGTCGATCACCTTGCCGTCCCACGAGCCCTTGGGCACATGAAAGCCCGTGATCTTGTAGTCGAGCGAGCGATCCCGGCCGTCGAGCGTCAGGCTCTCGATGGTCGTGTACATCACCTCGACACCCGCATTGCGACAGGCGGCCTGGATGCGGGCCATGTTGGGGATGACCCGGCCCTCCAGCTCATCGAAGAACCAGCCGTAGTCGCGCTCGAATTGGGCCTTGAGCACGTCCTTGAACTCCCCGCCGTCGCGCCGCGCGCAGAAGTTCTGCACATCGATGAAGAGCAGCGCGGATTGCGCGGGGTCGAGCGGCACCTCCCGGGTCAGGGTCATGTGAGCTCCTCCAAGACATCGGTTATGGCGGTGGCCAGAAGTGCCGCCCAGCGCTCGGCCCCCGCATCGTCGGCGATCTCATCGTTCCGGATCTCGATGAGCGTATGCGGGATACCGCGCGGCTCGGCATGGTGGGGGATGAACCAGTCCCCGTCATCCTCGATCCGGTAGGGTTCGTTCATCGCCAGCATCAGGTCCGGGTCCTGACGCCTGAGCGAGGCGATGAGGCCCTTCCCGGTCATAAGCGAGCGACGCGTCAGCATGCCGGCCTGCCAGGGCCGCGCCACACCGCCGAGTTCCGGCGTGTAGCTGTGGATCGAGAACGCGGCCCGCCTTGGATGGGTAGCAAAGGCCCGCTCGATGGCGCGGTCCATCGGCTCCAGGATATCGGTGACGCGGTCCTGCTGCTCGGCCGCGCTAAGCCCGCGATTGGCCGGGATCTCGGCGCCGTGGCTGACCTCTGGGATCGAGGTTGCGCTCCACGGCGGGCGGTTCGCATCCAGCACGAGCCGCGAATAGCGCTGCAGCACGAGCGGCGCGCCGAGGAGGCAGGCGAGCTGCCGCGCCACCGCCTCGGCCCCGATGTCCCAACCCCGATGGCTTTCCAGCACCGCGTCGCTCACCCCCAGACCATCGAGCGCCGATGGCACCGCGCGCCCGGCATGCTCGCACACCAGAACCACCGCAGCCGCGCTATCGGGATGCAGCACCTCCACGGGATCAGGATCGTTGGGGCCGAGGAGCCTGGAGGGGGAACGCGCCAACATGGGACAAGCCTGGCGAAATCAGACTTTCAATGCGAGTCAGAATTGCATTTACTGAAAGAGATTTCGCAGAGATGCCAAAGGCGATGTCAGTCAGAAGCAAGATTGAGCAACATTCAGGCAGTCTCACGCAAACCGAGCGGAAGCTCGTGGCGGCTCTCCTGTCCGATTACCCCTACGCAGGGCTCATGCCGATGCAGGAGCTGGCGGAGCGGGCCGAAGTCAGCCCGCCATCGGTGTCCCGCTTCGTCGTCAAGGTCGGTCTCTCTGGCTACGCAGAGATGCAGCGCGCGCTCCTCAGCGAGCTTCGCCAAGGCACGTTGTCCCCCGTCGAGATCCACGAAGCTTCGGAGACGATCGAAAACGGATATCTGGCTGAGTTCCTGTCTCGCGCAGCCTCGCAGGTGAAGTCCGCCGCAACGGCGATCACCGAGGCACAGTTCGACCGCATCTCAGCACTGGCCGCCAACCCGCGGCGCGCCTTCTACACCATCGGGGGAAGGGTGAGTGACAATGTCGCCCGCCACCTTGCCTTTCACCTTGGCCAGGCGCGCTCGAACGTCTTCCATCTCTCACGCGATCCCGAGGTATGGCCGGAATACCTCCTGCGCATGCAGCCGGGCGATGTCTTCTTCGTCTTCGACTTTCGCCGCTACGAGCCGGCACTCGCTACGCTCGCGGAGAAGGCAGCCGAAGACCGCAAGGCAAAGGTGGTGGTGGTGACGGACAAGTGGCTCTCACCGATCAATCGCGCCGCATCGGAAGTCCTTGCCGTACCAATCGAAACCGGCACGATCTGGGACAGCTACGCCGCTGCCCTTGCCGTGATCGAGGCCATGGCCGCCCGCGTGGCGAGCGAGGACTGGAACAAGGTGCGCGCGCGGATCACCGCCTGGGACGCCGCGCGCGACATAGACGGAGACGACAGCCGATGATGCCCCTCATTTTCGCGGCGACCTGCGATCTCTCCGGAAAGGTCCGTGGCAAGGCCTTTCCGGCGGCGGACCTGGAACGGCGGCTGATCCGAGGGGTCGGTTGGACGCCCACCAATGTACAGATCAACTGCTTCGACGGCATCGGCGAAAGCCCTTTCGGCGCCCTCGGCGACCTCCTGCTGATCCCCGATCCGGCGACCGAGGTGCGAGCGACATTCGAGACACAGACCGAGCATTTCATGCTCGGCGACATCGTCTCACTCGACGGCGAGCCCTGGGCGCTTTGCACCCGCGCCATCCTGAAGCGCGCGCTCGCGCGGCTGGAGGCGGTTGCGGGCGTACAGCTCCTCGCCGCCTTCGAGCACGAGTTCCAGCTCAAGGCCGAAAGCCCGCTTGCCGGCGAAGGCTACGGCCGCGCAGGTTTCGAGGCTGGACGAAAGCTCTGCGAGAACCTGATGCACCAGCTCGCAGAGGCAGGCCTTTCGCCCGACAGCATCATGAAGGAGTACGCGCCGAACCAGTTCGAGGTGGTGATCGGCCCCGAGCTCGGCGTCCGCGCTGCCGATGCCGCCGTGATCCTGCGCGAACTCACCCGCGCCACCGCGCGCCATCTGGGCGAGGCGGCAACCTTCACGCCGATCCGCAATCCCACAGGCGTCGGCAACGGCGTCCATATTCATATGAGCTTCGTCGGCGCCGACGGCGAACCCGCGACCTATGACGCAGATCGCCCCTATGGCATGTCGCGGTTGGCAGGGGCCTTCGCAGGCGGGGTGCTGACCTATCTCGACGCGATCCTCGCCCTCACTGCGCCATCGGTGATCTCCTATCTCAGGCTGACGCCGCACCGCTGGTCCGCGGCCTACAACAATCTCGGCTACCGGGACCGCGAGGCATCGCTGCGGGTCTGCCCCGTAACGGCGAAGGAGCCTGCCAGCATCGCGCGGCAGTTCAACCTCGAATACCGGGCAGCCGACGCCGCGGCCTGTCCGCACCTCGCACTCGCGGCCATCGTCCATGCGGGCTGCCAGGGGATCGAGGACGACCTGCCAGCACCGACGCCGACGGAGGAAGACCTCTCTTTGCTCCACGAAGACGACCTTGCCGCGAAGGGCCTTCACCGCCTGCCGACCACACTCGAAGAAGCGCTCGATCGAATGACAAGAAACGCGGTGGTCTCCTCATGGTTCGGCGACGAGGTCCTCCCCGTCTACCGCCTCCACAAAGAGGCTGAGATCGCCCATGTCGCAGAGATGGACGCGGAGGCCCGCTGCCGCGCCTATGAGGCAACCTACTAGCGCCGCATCTTCGCATGCCGTCCGGCATGGAAAGACGGCACACCAAAACAGCGCCGCCTTCGGGCCGCGTGGTCACCTGTGATGTTCAATCCAAGCCGCGTCTGCCAACGACCGGGCCGGTGTTGGAGGCAGTGCTCATCGGCCGCTATTGCAGCGCGCGGCATCCGCAAGCGCCCGACCCTTTGCGCAGTTTCAGGTTGCGCCGGCTGAACGATCCGCGCTCAAGGTATCAGCGCATCGGGCACATGCTCGACCGGGGGAGAGCGACGTGATCGACATGGTTCGCCTTGTTCGCACGAGTGCGGACCAACTGCCCGAGGGCGAGATCGCACGGCAGGCCCAGCGCCTCGGCCTCACGAGCCCTGCCAAGGAGATCCAGCCCACGCTCGACATCTTCTGCCACCAGACCCGGCGGGTCCACGACCATCGGGTGGCCTTCGCAGAGGCGGCGGAGGCAGGTGCGAGCACGCTGCTCGTGCTGGAGGCCAACTGCCTGCTCGTCGAAGACGCCGCCTCTCGACTGCACGGGCTCATCACTGCGCTCGACGAGGTCGACTGGACCGTCCTGCATCTCGGACTGATGATGGCCCTGCTCTCCCGCGTTGCAGATGCTGGCAAAGCGACCCTGCTGCCGGCAGAGCAGAACGTCGGTGCCTTCGCCAACCTCTACAATGCGCGGGCAATCGACGAGCTTCTCGAGATGCTGCCCGGCGAGCCCGCGCGCCTCGGCAACTACGTCGGCGACCTTGCGCCCAGCGATCCCGCGCGAGCGAGCTATCTCTCGGAGGACGATCGCGGGGCGCTCGAGGCAACCGTTGCGCGTTGCGAGGATCGCTTTGTCGCCCACCCCATGGTCGCGACGACACCTGCGCTTCTTCCCTACCAGTCCCCTGCGATCCGGGACCATTTCGGTCTTTTGGAAGTGCAACGGGCATGACGCGAGACTCGCGGCCTACGACGGCAGAGATCTCATCGGCCCGCATTTTCGTGCAGATCCCGAGCTATCGCGACCGAGAGTGTCAGCACACGATCCGCGATCTCTTCGCCAAGGCCAGCTTCCCCGACCGCGTCTTCGTCGGCGTCTGCTGGCAGTACGACGCCGAGCGCGATCAGGAGTGCTTCGAGGTCGATCCCGGGCATCCCAATGTCCGCCGTATCGACTTCGACTACCGTGATGCCAAGGGCCTCGGCTGGGCTCGCGCACAGGCGCAGTCATTGTGGGCCGGCGAAGAGTACACGCTCCAGATCGACAGCCACATGCGCTTCATCCCCGGTTGGGATGTCGAGATGCTGCGTGAGCTCGCCGCCTGTCCATCACGCTGGCCTGTCCTCACCATCTATCCGCCAGGCTATCTCCCGCCGGACCAGCTCCTCGACGGCGAGGGTGAGCAGGTCCCGGTCCAGACGGTGATGGGCGTCCATGCGCATGGCATCCCGCAGTTCACGGTGAACTATGTGCCGAAGGAGGTGACGCTCGAAGCGCCGAGCCCGACCGCGAGCCTCGCAGGTGGCTTCGTCTTCGGCGCGTCGCGCATGATCGAGGACGTGCCCTCTGACCCGGAGATCTACTTCCTCGGCGAGGAGCCCAATCTGGCCGTGCGCCTCTTCACCCACGGCTTCGATCTTTTCTCTCCGCGGAAGCCCCTGATCTATCACTACTATCGGAGGGTAGAGAGCCGGCGGCCATGGGACGATGCTAGCCCCGCACGGCCGACTGAGCGGACGATCGCGCGGATGGCGCAGCTCATGCAGCCGCGCCCCGGCGATGCATCAGCCCTCGGCGTCTACGATCTGGGGACTGACCGCAGCCTCTACGACTACCAGGCGTTCGCGGGTGTCGACGTGGGCGCGCGCAGTGTGGCGAGCTTCACGCGCTTCTTCCCCTTCGTCTACACCGAGGAAGTATGCCGCACGCTCCTTGAGGAGAGCGACATCACACCTGCCGAGGATGCCGAGCTCTTTATTCTCGGGGACTGCGGCGCGCTCTTCTGCGGTCGCTATCGCCGGTTCTACCAGTTGAATGCGATGGCGACGGCGATTTGGTGCGCGCTCTGCGAGACGACTGATCTGGACGGCATTATCACCCGGGTCGCAGCCTTCGTGCCAGAGTTCGACAAAGCGCGGCTACACCAAGCCGTCTACGTCCAGCTCTGCCACTGGCAGACCTGGGGCGTGCTTCGAAGCGTCGTCGAGACCGCCAATCCGAGCGATGTAGAGGCGCGCGCGGTCATCACTGCCGTGCGACCAAGGCTGGCCCCGGTGACCGATCCCGAAGCGCTTTGCGCCGCCCACACATACGCGCTCGTGCCCGGCAACGTTGTCATCGAGTATTATGATCAGCCAGTGTTCGATGCCGTTCACCGGGCACTCGCGACCTACGAAACGATTTCCGGCGTGACAGAAGCAGCGGGTCGGAGGTTCATCCGCCTGATCACCGCCAGTGGCTTCAACTACGCCGTCGTCGACGATCTCGTGCCGCCGATCCGGTTCGCAGACGAACGTCACGCGCTCGCCGCGGTGTTGACGGCTTTGGGCCAGATCGAAGGAGAGGACGACACCGCACTCCTCCACCTCGACGCCTGCATCTGCGGCACGGGCGCGAGACGAACCGCGCTCGTTCTCGGCCCCCAAGCCTCCGAAACTGCGGGAAGGGTCATCGATCGAATGGATGGCAGAGGCTTACCGCCCGTCCTCGAGCCGCAGAGCGTCACACTGCTCAAAGCAGCCAGCGGCCCGCTCGCCTTTCGGATCGGCAAGGAGGATGGCGCGGTCCGGCTGATACGGCGGCCGCAGCTTTTCTTCACCGAGCTCGAGACGCAACTCGGGACCCTCGTGGCAGACGCGGCCGCCCCAGGGCACCATGGGGGCTTCGCAGAACGACCGGTAAGGGCGGTACCATTCGCGTCGGGCCCAGATGAGCCGTTCGACGCGCAGGACCTTGTCCTCCTTGATATCGACCCGCGTCATCGGGGATCGGTCCGCAGAGATGCGGCTGAGCCGGCGGAAATGCTCTTCGAGGTGCTCAGATACGCTCGGCACCTGCCAAAGCCGCGGTCCGTCGACGATGCCCTGGCGCTGATCTCCTGGATCGAAGGACGGCGGGCGTACCGGATCCGGGCATCCTCCGCCGATGCTGCAGCAGAAGCGATCCTCCGCGGTTGACGGGTCATCTGTGGACGCCATGCCACGCTCCTTCACTGGCACGGCGCTTCGTCATTGCGTGCAAAGCGCAATACGGTCATCCTGACACTGACCTTTGGGGAACGCGGCAATCACTCTGCCGCCACGGGGGAGTGACGATGAGTGGCGACGATTTAGAGAGGAAGCGCCTTGCGCATGCCGAGCGGCGTCGCAGGTTCCTTAAGGAAACAGTCGCGGGCGCGGCGCTCCTGCCGGCGGTGGAGATCCTGAACCTCGGCGGGCTGGCCAGTGGGGCCCATGCCCAGGTCACGATCATCACGACGAGCCCTGGGCCGACGACCTTCCCAATCACCACCCCAACAACGACTTTCGGGCCAACCACGACCTTTGCGCCGACCACGACAGGAACTGTGGTCCCGACCACCCCATTCCCGACAGACCCGCCGACCATCACGACGACAGCGCCGGGCGGCGGGAACGGCAATGGCACCGGGGAGAACGCGATCCCGCTGCCACCGGCTGCACTGCTGCTGGCGTCTGGGATCGCAGGCGCGGCGGCGCTGCACCGGATGGCGAAGCGTAGGTGTGCACCGAAGGCGGACACAGGCGACGCGAGTGACGCCGAGGACGACGTCTGATCACCGCAGGCTCTGCGTCCATCTGCAGCTACAAGGTTGACTGCAGCAACGCTTCCACGTCCGCGCGCGGTTCGAACGGCTGGTTCTCGGTGAGGGAGAGCGCTGCCTCTAGATGGGATCGACCACGCTCGAAGAGACCGATCTTCATCAGCGCCTCGCCCATCCGATACTGCGCCCAAGCGCTACTTGAAATCGCCTCTGTGGGCGGGGAAAGCGCTAGAGGCGGATTATTCATCGTGAGCGTCGCCTCGAGCAACCAGCGGTAGCGGTCGATGAATGCCCCGAGCGATACCCCGGGCGGCGGGTGAGCGAGGTCGCTCCAGAACGCATGGGCGGTGTTTTCGGCGACGGGCTCTCGCGACGAAACCGACCCGTCCGTCTCGCGCTCGTCCGACCCATGCTCAGCGGCCGGTGCCTCTGCAATGCCTGCGAGCCAGAGCGCCTGATTGAGGTGGGCATGTCGCATCGCGCTGTCTATCAGCGCGGTGGCGACGTCTGGCGCTGAGACCTCAGCCAACAGCCGCGCCGCGCCGAGCGCCAAGGCAGAATCCCCCGGACCTTCCCCAAACTCAGCCTCCAGCACCCGGGCAACCTCCGCCGTCGCTCCGGCCTCGGCCATTGCGGCAGCCGAGAGAAGCGGCGCCAGCGCCTTCTCTTTAAACTCGGCGCCCAAATCCGCCACACCGCCTACAGCGGTGGCCGGAGCATCGAGATCCATCCGTACACCGAACAGCAGAACCGATATGACCGGCGGTGCCCCTTCAGCCGCGACTACATCTTCAAGCAGTAAGGCGGCCTCCGCTGGCTGCCCGCGATGGAGCGCTCCCACCGCGCGCATGCTCTGGCCGTAGCGGGTGTCGATCCCGTCGAGCCTAGAGGCAATGTCCGAGAGTTCATCAGGATCGCCGTTCGCGAGATGATGAAGGCCCAGCGCGAGGAGGAGCCGCGGATGCGCTGGATGCTGCACGAGCGCATCCTCAAGCGCCCGTATAGCGCGCGGGCGGCCGGACTGGCGCAGCGAGAGCGAGGCGTAGCGGAGCGCGATATCCGGTCGGCCACCGGTGAGCCGCAGGGCTCGGTTCACCTCATCCGTTGCGAGCAATGGACGACCCTCCCTCTCCAGGAGCCGCGCGTGCAGGAGGATCAGGTCGACCTCGTCGACGGTCTCGTTCAGCGCCTCCCGTACCGCATCCAGCGCCTGGTCCGTCTCGCCCGCGACCTCAAGAACGGCCGCCCGGATGGCGAGCGCCTGGAACTCGCTGGGATCGGTCGCCAAGACGGTCTCCGAAAGCGCCATGGCCTCGATGAAGTCGCGTCGCCCAAGGGCCAACCGGCCCAGCCGCACGCGCGCCGCGTTGCGCACCCCCTCGCCAGGGGCCGTGGCTGCGATGGTGGCGAGCGCTTCCTCGGCCTCCGCCACTCGACCCGTCCTTTGGTCGAAGTCCGCAAGCTCAAGGCGCAGGTCCCAGCGCTTCGGCAGCCGATCCACCTCCGCCCGCAATTCGGCGCGCGCGGCCTCCTCCCCACGGACACCGGCGACGAAGCGCAAATGTGCTGAACGGGTTTCCTCACCCCCGATCTGCGCATCCAGCATCTGACGGAGAGCAGCTTCCGCCGCCTCCATTTGGCCGGTCAGCACCAGATGGTTCACATGCTGCTGCCAAAGGTAGACATCCTCAGGAAAACGCTCGGTGAGCTGCTGCGTGATGCCGACGAGGTCTTCGAAGCGGCCGAGCTGTTGCAGCAGATGGACGCGACGGTGGTGGAAGCGCGCAGTCTCGGAGGCGGATGGAAGGGCAGTGATCAGGATGTCGGCGGCCGCGTCCTCTCGTTCCGTCGCGGCGAGCACCTCAGCCCGCACCATCAGCGCTGCTGCATGCCCGGGCGCGCGCGCAAGGGCGGCATCCGCATCCTTCGCCGCGGCCTCCAGATCATCGAGATTCAGATGGGCGACGGCGCGGAGCGCATAACCCGCCGCCTCATCGGGGCGCTGCTCGGCGATGGTCGTGCCGTGGCGCAGCACAGCCTCGTAGTCCCCCAGCGTCGCAAGATGACGGGCCAGCCGTCGCCGCGCCTCGACGTTCGTCGGCTCATGATCGACCGCCTCACCGAGATGCCGGACCGCGGCGTGCAACTGCCCTGCCCGCTCGGAGAGCTCAGCCATGGCGAGATGCGCAGGCACCAGTGTCGCGTCGAGGCGCAGCGCATTGCGGAACTCTAGCCTTGCTTTGGCTGTCTCACCCGCGACGAGGAGGTCGAGCCCGCGCGCATGGTGCTTCGCTGCCCGCTCCTCGACACTGTCGCACGCCATGAGCAGGAGCAGCGCGCCAACACAAACAAGCTGCCGTATCCCGATGCCCCACATCCCTGCGCCTCGTTAGCCTCAGAGGTCCGCCTGACATTCTGCCAAGACCCGCAAAGGGCGGGAAGCCAAATCCTGCTCGGAGATCAGCGGAGGTATCTCGCGAAACCCTCTTCGAAGGGCACGAACTCGGTCATGCCCAACCAGTCCCGCAGCGCCCCGTTCGCGCCGGAGGAGTGCCGGATGTCATCCGACCTCGAAGGACCATGCGTGATCGTTAGGGGGCCTTCTTTCCTAGCCTGAGCGACGGCCTCCAGAACGGTCACCGCCCGCCCCGTGCAGACGTTTAGCGCGGGTAACGGTGGTGAGGGATCGCCGGAGAGTAATGCCTCCATGGCCCGATGGCAGACTTGGGCGACGTCCGAGACATGGATGAAATCGCGGGCCTGCACGCCATCGCCATGGATCACGAAGGGATGCCCGTCTCTGAGCCGCGCTCTCAGAAGGGCCAGTACGCCGCCATAGGCAGCACCGTCCGACTGACGCGGCCCGTAGGCGTTGAAAAAGCGCAGCGACAGCGTTCGGGCGTCTCCCCGGGCGGCCGCCTCCGCGAGCTGCCTCTCCGCCGCCGCCTTGTGCTGCCCATAGGCTGAGACCGGCGCCGGCGCATGGTCTTCGTTGACGAGCGGTGGTGCGGCGTTGCCGTAGACCGCCGAGGAGGAGGCGAAGACCACGGGAACCCCGGCGAGGCGCGCCGAGGCGCGAAGGAGCGTCAGCAGCGAGGTCACCGATGTCAGGTTGACGGCAAGCGCGTCCTCGGGGTGAGCAGCACAGTAGGGCACCGATGCCCGGGCCGCGAACCAGAACACGCCATCGACGCCGCTGAGAGCACTTTCGAGAACCGCCGGGTCGCGAACATCGCCGCGAAGGAAGGTCACTTCCGAGGCAAGGTTCGCCGTGCTGCCGGTGGAGAGATCGTCTAGAACCCTCACGCCGTGACCGGCGGCGAGAAGCCGGTCTGCCAGCCACGATCCGATGAACCCTGCCCCTCCAGTCACCAAGAAGCAGGACACGACTAACCTTCCCCCTAAGGATGAGCCTCCCATCCGGAACCGAGGCCGCCGGCTCACCCTCAGGCGAGGTCGACGTTTCCGCAAGAGCGGTGTTCGGGCTCGCATCGCCGAGGACCGCGGCTCCTGACGATGGCCGTGGGTCGAAGAGCCCCGGCCTCTCGATTGACGTAGCGCGAGGCGGCGGCCTAGACCACGGGGATAAGAACACGCTTCAAGGGAGGAGCACGATGAAGCCTTTCACCTGGATTGCCGGGACGGTCCTCTGCGCCGCGATCGCGCTGCCCGCCGCTGCGGCGGACGTGACGATGCGGATCTCGCTGCAGCTTCCGCTGAAGAGCCATCTCGGCCAGAACCTGGTCCTCTTCAAGGACGAGGTCGAGAAGGCCTCCGGCGGCTCGATCGCGGTGGAGATCTACGACAGCGCCCAGCTCTACAAGGACAAGGAAGTGCCTGCCGCCGTCGGCTCGGGCGCCATCGAGGCAGGCGTCGCCTCGCTGACCCGCTATGTCGGCGACGTCCCGGCGGTCGACGTCTTCTACATGCCGTTCCTCTTCAACACCGAGGAGAAGGTGCGCGCCGCCGTGGCACCCGGATCGGCCGTGCGAGGCCCTATCGACGAGGCGATCAAGGACACCGGCTCCACCGTGCTCTGGTGGCAGGCCTATGGCGGTGCGATCCTGCTTTCGAACGGCGGACCTGTGAAGACGCCCGACGACATGAAAGGCAAGAAGGCCCGCGTCTTCGGCAAGACACTGGGTGACTTCGTGACCGCGACCGGCGGCGCGCCGACGCTCATCTCCGGCTCGGAGCAGTACCTCGCCTACCAGCGCGGCACGGTAGATATCGGCATGACGGGCGTCTCGGGCGTGAAGAGCCGTAAGCTCTGGGAGGTGATGGACACGATCACAGTCACCAACCACGCCGACATCGAGTTCATCGTCGTCGTCAACACCGAGTGGTGGGAAGGGCTGACCGATGAGCAGCGCGGCATGATCGAGACCGCTGGTCTCAAGGCCGAGGCAGATGTGCGCGACAAGATGGCGACCATCGAGGCGGAGGCCTATGCCGCCGCCGAGGAGAACGGCATGACCGTCTACCGCCCGACGGCCGACGAGATCAACGCCTGGCGCACCGCAGCCCAGCCCGTCTACGAGAGCTACCGCGAGAAGGCAGGTGACATGGGCGGGAAGCTGATCGACGCGGCCGCCGGCCTCTGACTAAAGGGAAGCCCCGGCAGCGCCGGGGCTTCGCCGCTGATCGAGAGCCACATGGCCGTCTTCGCCCTTTTCGTGACGCTCCTGGCCTGGCTGGCGGCGGCGCTCTTCGTCGCGTCGGGCGCTATGCTGAGCTACGAGGTTGCCGCGCGCTACTTCTTCACGGCGCCAACGATCTGGGCGGCGGAACTCAGCCAGCTCTGTCTGATCTGGGGATCGCTCATCGCCATGGCCTGGTGCCTGCGCGAGCGGCGGCACATCCGCATCACGGCCATCACCGGCCTGCTGCCGGACGCACCGCGGCTGGTGATGGAAGCCGTGGCGATGTTGGCGGTCGCTCTGTTCTCCAGCCTCGTCGTCTGGAAGGGTTTTGAGATCTTCTGGGACAGTTTCGAGCGGGGCCGCACCACAGGGTCGATGCTCGACCTGCCGATCTGGATCGCCGAGTTCGCGGTACCATTCGGGTTCGCGGTGCTGCTGGCGCAGGCGGTGATCGAGGCGATGCGGGCCATACGGGGCGAAGTGCCTGAGGATGGGGCCCACGGCGAATGACGGTCATCCTGATCCTCGGCGGGCTCTTCGCGCTGCTGCTGGCAGGCGTGCCGGTCGCCTTCGCCCTCGGCGGGATCGGGCTTGCCATGCTGCTGGCGGGCGGCTTCTCCCCCCTCATAGCCCCGCAGGCGATCTTGTCGACGCTCGACGGCTTCATCCTGCTGGCGGTGCCGCTCTTCCTCCTGATGTCGAATGTGCTCTTGAAGGGCGGCGTCGGACGCGACCTCTTCGCCGCCGTGCAAGCCTGGGTCGGTCACTGGCCGGGCGGGCTGGCCGTCGCCACGATCCTGAGCTGCGGGATCTTCGCCGCGATCTCGGGCTCCTCCGTGGCCACCGCGGCGACGATCGGCACCGTTGCAATCCCCGAGATGCTGAACCGCGGCTACGAGAAACGCTTCGTCTACGGCCTGCTCGCCGCAGGGGGCACGCTCGGCATCCTGATCCCACCCTCGATCCCGATGATCGTCTACGGTTTCGTCACCGAGGAGTCGGTCATCGCGCTCTTCCTGGCGGGTATCGGACCCGGCCTCGCGCTCCTCACCCTCTTCGTCCTCTTCTCCATGGCCCATGCCGCGGCACGCGGAATGGGCCGGGCGGAGGTCGCGAGCTGGGCGGAGCGGCGTGAGGCTTCGATCCGGGCGCTCCCGTCGCTCGTGCTGGCCGTCATCGTCATCGGCGTGATCTACACTGGCGCTGCCACCCCGACGGAAGCAGCCGCCATCGGCTTCGCCGCGGCCCTCGTCATCACCGGCGTGCTCCTGAGGACGCTGAGCTGGCAAGGGCTGAGAGAGGCCGCGATCGAGTCTATGGCCACCACCGTCGCCATCCTTCTGATCGTGGCGGGCGCCAAGGTCTTCGGCAAGGCGATCGCGCTCTATCGCCTGCCGCAGGAGATCTCGACCTTCGTCGGTCAAGTGATCGACACGCCCCTCGCCTTCGTCGCCGTGGTTGCCATCGTGCTTCTGATCATGGGGCTCGTCTTCGAGGCGCTTTCCATGGTGCTGATCATGACACCGGTTCTCCTGCCTGCGGCGGTGGGGCTCGGTCTCGACCCAATCTGGTTCGGCATCTTCATGGTCATCATGGTCGAATGCGCGCTGATCACGCCGCCTGTCGGGCTGAACCTCTACGTGATCCAGGCCGTCGCAAGAACGACGATGGGCGAGGTTGCGCGTGGCGTCGTGCCATTCCTCCTGATCATGTTCTTGGCTGTGGCGCTGCTCTACGTATGGCCCGATCTCGCGCTCTACATCCCGTTCAGATTGTGACGTGACGCCCTCGAGAAGGAGCGACCCATGAGCCCCTCGGCCCGACTGCGCAGCCTCCTCGCCGAGGATCGGCTGCTGACCATGCCCTGCTGCTATGATGCGCTGTCTGCGAAGCTGATCGAGCAGGCGGGTTTCGACCTCACCTTCATGTCCGGCTTCGCTGCCTCGGCCAGCCGGATCGGACAGCCCGATCTCGGCCTGATGAGCTACGCGGAGGTGCAGGATCAGGCGGGCAACATCGCCGATGCGATCTCGATCCCGCTCATCGCCGACGGCGATACGGGCTACGGGAATGCGATGAACGTGCGGCGCACCGTTGCGGGCATGGCCAAGGCTGGCGCGGCCGCCGTCATGATCGAGGATCAGCTCGCTCCGAAGCGCTGCGGGCATACGCCCGGAAAGGATGTCGTCGGGCGCGACGAGGCCTACGACCGCATCCGCGCCGCCGTAGATGCGCGCGGAGACGGCGCTGATATCCTGATCCTCGCCCGGACCGATGCGCGGCATACGCTCGGCCTAGCGGAGGCGATCGCCCGCGCGGAGCGCTTCGCCGAACTCGGCGCAGACATCCTCTTCGTCGAGGCGCCGAAGACGGAAGCCGAGATGCGCGAGGTCTGCAAGAACCTGCCGAAGCCGAACATGGCCAATATCGTGGAAGGGGGCGAGACGCCGGACCTGCCCCCGGCGCTGCTGGCCGACATCGGTTACCGGATAGCAGCCTACCCGCTCAGCCTGATGGCAGCCGCCATGAAGGCGATGGTCGAGACACTCGCGACCATGGCTGCTGGCGAGCCGCGAACGGGACATCTCATGGACTTCAAGGAGCTACGCAACCGCATCGGTTTCGACGCCTACTACGAGGCTTCGGAACGCTACGCGAGCGCCCGTCGCGGCGACTGAACCAGCCGGGGCTGCAGGAAATCCGGGAGTGTGCGGCGTGGAGGTGGGCCTTGCCCTCGGTGGCGCCAGCAGGCAACGGCGTCAGACGGGGCTCGATCCACCTTCATCATCGCTCACAGCCCTCCGCCCCGATCGCGAGCGATCACGGACGGCGTAGACCATCGCTGCGAAGAACAGCGCCGCCATAGCGTACCACGTGAGGGCATAGGCGAGATGGTTGTTCCGAAACGCCAGGATCGTCAGACCGCCGCGCGGCCAGGCCTCCGGTGATCCTTGATGGTCGGCGTCGACAAAGAACGGAGCGGCGTCGAGAAGACCTGCATCAGCGCTCAAAGCCGCGACATCGCGTGAGACCCAGCGACCATCCTCGGGCGCATTGCTCTCGAGCAACGTACCACCCGGCTCGCTTGCGCGCAGCAGACCCTCGACCGTGCGGGACCCGACCGGCGCGGTCCAGTCCGCTACCCCGGTTCCTGCAGGCGCGAAGCCGCGGTTGATCCAGACGTGCCCGTCTCGCGTCTGCAGAGGGGTGAGCAGCCAGTGGCCGGGTCCGAGTTCGGTAATCGCCTTGACCCTGCGGGTAAGGTCATGGCGCAGGTCGCCCGTGACGCTCACGCGACGATAGGCGTGATCCTCCACCGAGATCGGGTCGTCGGGTGGGGCCACCGGCGCCGCGAAGGCGCGGGTCTCGACCGCCTCGATCAGTCCCAGCTTCCAGTCGAGGCGGCGCAGCTGCCAGTTGCCGAGCCCAATCAGGGACAGGAACACGGCGCCGGCGAGCAACAGCAGCGTAACGTCGATCCAATGAGAACGTCTGGCCCGCCGCGCCCGGGTCACGGCAGGTTGCGCACCCGCTCGATCTGCTCATGCGCCGGCATCATGTTCTCATGCAGATGGAACATTACCCAGATCGATCCAGCCAGGACGATCACCAGAATGATCGCCGTGAAGACCAGAGACATTGCCTGCCAGCCCTGCTCGACCTTCAGCGACACGTGCAGGAAATAGTGCACGTGCACCAGGATCTGTGCCGCACCCATGCCGAAGATGACGACGAGCGCCCAGGCCAGATTGTCCGTAAGGTCCGCCATCACCACGCCGAACGGGATAATCGTCAGGACGACCGAGAGGCCGAAGCCGATCAGGTAGCTCCGGTAGGACCCGTGCGGCTCATGGGAGGGCGCGCTCATAGGATAACTCCCGTGAGATAGACAAAGGAGAAGACCCCGATCCAGATCAGGTCGAGGAAGTGCCAGAAGAGGCTGAGGCACATGATGCGCCGCCGGTTCTCCGGGACGAGCCCATGCATGCGCACCTGCGCGATCAACACCACCAGCCAGATTGAGCCCGCGGTAACGTGCAGACCGTGGGTGCCTACGAGCACGAAGAACGAGGACAGGAACGCGCTCGCCCCCGGTGTCGCCCCGATATGGATGAGGTGGCTGAACTCGATCACTTCGAGCACGAGGAAGCCGAGGCCGAAGAGGCCCGTCACGATCAGCCAGAAGATGAGACCGCGCTGATCGTCCTCCTGCATCTTGATCATCGCGAAGCCGTAGGTGATCGAGGAGAACAGCAGCATGAAGGTTGCCAGCAGGATCATCTCGATCTCGAAGAGATCCGCCGGTGCGGGGCCTGCCGCATAGTTCTGACCGACGACCGCGTGGACGGCGAAGAGAATGCCGAAGATCAGGCAATCGCTCATCAGGTAGAGCCAGAAGCCGAGCATCGTGCCGGTCTCGTGGCTCGCGTGATCATCCGCTCCGTGGGCATGCTCGACCACGTGGAAGTCGTAGCTCTGGGCGGCGCGGCGCGGTCGCTGCGGCTCGAAGCTGCCGTCGAATGTCGCGTCTGACGGTGGGCTCGCCATTACTCGGCCGCCCTCGCAATCAAGCCGCCGCGGCTGGCCTCGATGTCCCGAACCTCATCCGCGGGGACGTAGTAGTCGCGGTTGTAATTGAAGGTGTGCATGATCCCGTAGGCGAGGGTGGCGACGAAGCTCGCCGCCGCCAGCCACCAGATGTGCCAGACGAGCGCGAAGCCCATGACGGTCATCAGACCCGACAGGATCACGCCCGTCGCCGTGTAGTGCGGCATATGGATCGGCGCAAAACCCTCGCCTTTCGGCCGGTAGCCGTTGCGCTTCATGTGGTCCCAGGCATCGAGCTCGTAGACCCGGGGTGTGAAGGCGAAGTTGTAGAACGGCGGCGGCGAGGTGGTGGACCACTCGAGCGTCCGGCCGCCCCACGGATCGCCCGTCGCATCACGCAGACGCTCGGTGTTCCGGTCGCGGATCGAGACGTAGATCTGGACGAGGAAGGCCACGATGCCGACGGCAACGAAGAGGGCGCCGAGTGCCGCAACGACGAAGTACGCGCCGTAGACCGTGTCCTCGAACTGGCTGAGGCGGCGCGTGACGCCCATCAGGCCCAACACGTAGAGCGGCATGAACGCCAGGTAGAAGCCGATCAGCCAGCCCCAGAAGCTGACCTTCCCCCAGAAGGGGTCGAGCTTGAAACCGAAGGCTTTGGGGAACCAGTAGTTGATGCCGGCGAAGATGCCGAAGACGACGCCGCCGATGATCACGTTGTGGAAATGGGCGACGAGGAACAGGCTGTTATGCAGCACATAGTCCGCCGGCGGCACTGCCAGCAGCACGCCGGTCATGCCTCCAATGACGAAGGTCAGCATGAAGCCGACGACCCAGAGCATCGGCACATCGTATTTGATCCGGCCCTTGTACATGGTGAAGAGCCAATTGAAGAGCTTCGCGCCCGTCGGGATCGAGATGATCATCGTCGTGATCCCGAAGAACGAATTCACGTCCGCACCCGCCCCCATCGTGAAGAAGTGGTGGAGCCAGACGATGTAACTGAGGATCATGATGACGCAGGTCGCGTAGACCATCGACTGATAGCCGAAGAGGCGCTTGCGGCAGAAGGTCGGCACGACCTCCGAGAAGATGCCGAAGATCGGCAGGGTGAGGATGTAGACCTCCGGATGCCCCCAGATCCAGATCAGGTTCACGTACATCATGGGGTTGCCGCCCATGTCGTTCGTGAAGAAGTGCGTGCCGATATAGCGGTCGGCGGTAAGCAGCGCGAGCGTGGCCGAGAGGACCGGGAAGGTCGCGACGATCAGCACGTTGGTGCATAGCGTCGTCCAGCAGAAGACCGGCATCTTCATCCAGGTCATGCCCGGCGCGCGCATCTTCACCAGCGTCACGATCAGGTTGATGCCCGACAGGGTCGTTCCGATGCCGGCGATGTTCAACGACCACAAATAGTAGTCCATGCCGACGCCTGGGCTGAAGGTGAGCCCGGAGAGCGGTGGATAGGCAAGCCAGCCGGTTTTCGCGAACTCGCCCACGAAGAGCGACGCCATGATCAGGATCGCGCCCGAGACGGTGAGCCAGAAGCTGAAGTTGTTGAGGAACGGGAAGGCGACGTCGCGCGCCCCGATCTGCAACGGCATCACGTAGTTCATGAAGCCCGTGACGAACGGCATCGCCACGAAGAAGATCATGATCACGCCGTGGGCGGTGAAGATCTGATCATAGTGATGCGCGTCGAGATAGCCGACATACCCCGATGAGGCGAGCGCCTGGTGCCCGCGCATCAGCAGCGCATCGGCAAACCCCCGGACCAGCATCACGGTGCCGAGGATCATGTACATGATGCCAATCTTCTTGTGGTCGATCGACGTGAACCACTCGTGCCAGAGATAGCCCCAAAGCCGGTAGTAGGTGATGATGCCGACCAGTGCCGTTCCCAGGATCATCGTACCGATGAAGGTCGTGAAGACGATCGGGTCATAGAACGGGAAGATGTCCCAGGTCAGCTTGCCCCAGAACGGATCCGCCTCAAGCGCGCCCGCAGTGCCGTGGATCAACGAGGATGCCGCCATGGTGCTCAGTTCGGTCTGGGGGAGGACTGCAGGATGGGGAGCGACTGCTGGTGGACCGTGCCGGGGAGCAGCGACGCGATGATCGCGGAGCCCTCGTCGCCCTTGAGCTTCGAGGGCTTCAGGATGGCGAAGAGCGCCCGCGGATCGTCGGCCGAGCAGAGGCCACGGTAAAGCTCACGATTGAAGAGACCGTCGATGCCGCCACCGCCCAGCGCATCGACCATCATCATGTCGTTCTGGCAGAAATCGTCATAACCGATGCACATGTTGACGATACGGTCCCAGAGGTTCTCCTCCACGCCATCGAAGTACTTTACCGGATGATTGATCGACGGCTCCTCCAGCGCGATCATCTCATCGCGATCGAGCATGCCGCTCCCGTCCTTCACCTTCGCCACCCAGGCCTCGAACCCTTCTTCGTCGAAGGTATGGA
Source organism: Pseudomonadota bacterium (assembly GCA_039815685.1). Classification (GTDB taxonomy): domain Bacteria; phylum Pseudomonadota; class Alphaproteobacteria; order Rhodobacterales; family Rhodobacteraceae; genus Thermohalobaculum. The sequence goes on from JBCBYV010000006.1 coordinate 154,286, forward strand.
AGTCGAAATGCATATGCGAGAAGCCGATGCCACTATAGTTGGCGGAAAGGCCGTGATAGGTGCCCGGCTCGTTCATCACCGCGTTGAGCTCGGTCTCCATCCCCGCCATGGCGTAGATCATGCCGGAGAGTGCGGGCACGTAGAACGCGTTCATCACGGTCGTCGAGGTCAGCTTGAACTCGATCGGCCGGTCCACAATGGCCGCGGCCTCGTTCACTGTCGCGATGCCGTATTCCGGGTAGATGAAGAGCCACTTCCAATCGAGCGCGACGACCTGCACCTCCATCGGTTTTACGTCCGTGTTGATGGGGATGTCGGCGGAAATGCGACGCAACGGCTGGTAGGGATCGAGGCGGTGGGTCGCGACCCAGGTCAGCCCAGCGAGACAGATGATGATGGCGAGCGGCACGGACCAGACCACGATCTCGAGACTGATCGAGTGATCCCAGTCCGGCTCGTAGGTCGCCTCTTTGTTATCCTCCCGGTATCGCCAGGCGAAGAACACCGTCAGCGCCATCACCGGCACGATGACGATCAGCATGAGCACCGTCGAGTAGACGATCAGCTCGCCCTGCTGTGCCGCAACGTCACCCGGAGCATCGAGCACCACCATCTCGCAGCCCGCAAGGAGGCTCGCGCCCAGGATACAAACGAGTCTCTTGATCGCCCTCATCGCGGATCACCGGGTCCTTGAGCGTCGAGTTTCCTGTCGTGATGGTGCCAAAGTCGCAGGCCCCTCTTCAAGAGAGCGCTTTGTGGTCTGTGCGACATGGTGCACCATAACATGGTCACATCCGGTTGGGTGGACCGATATCAGTACGACCAAGCAAACTGGGCCGTGACGTGGAAGACATCAGCTCCGAGCGCTCGCACCGTGTATCCATCGACGAGGTGATCACCACGGTGATCATGGCGCGCGTGACGGATTTCTTCGGTTTCTTTGTCTATGCCATCGCCTCGGCACTTGTCTTCCCTCGACTTTTTTTCCCTACATTCGAACCAGTTAACGGCACGCTGCTTTCCTTCGCCGTATTCTCCCTCGCGTTTCTGGCGCGGCCCATCGGCAGCCTTCTCGGTGAGCTTGTGCAGAAGCGCATCGGCCAGACCGGTCGGATCGCGCTCGCCCTGATGATCCTCGGCACCTCGACTGCGGCAATTGGTCTTCTGCCGAGCTTCTACAGCATCGGCTGGCTCGCGCCGTTTCTGCTGGCGGTCCTGCGCATCGCGCAAGGTATCGGGCTCGGCGCTGCATGGGACGGCATCACGGCCCAGCTACAGAACGCGGCACCGGACGGGCGGCGAGGGCTCTACGGCATGGTCCCGCAACTCGGCGGCCCCATCGGTTTCTGCGTGGCCGCCTCGCTCTTCTACGTCCTGACCGGGTTCCTCACGGATCAGGAATTCATCGACTATGGCTGGCGCTTCGCGTTCTTCGGCGTGATGGCCGTGAATGTCGTCTCGCTCTTCGCGCGCCTCCGGCTGCTGACCGCCGATCTTGGCGTCGAGCGCCTGCAGCCGAGTGCGACGCCGCTTGCCCAGCTCTTCCGCGAGCAGTGGCAGCCGATCCTGATCTCGACCTTCATGCCGCTCGCGAGCTACGCGCTCTTTCACATGGTGACGGTCTTTCCGCTCGCCCATGCACTGCTCTTCGGCAGTCACGACATCGATCACATCCTGATGCTGCAGCTCATCGGCGGCATGCTCGGCGTCTTCTCCACCATCGCCTCTGGCGTGCTGTCCGACCGTTATGGCCGGGCGCGGACGCTCGGGCTCTGCACGCTCCTGATCCCGCTTCTGTGCCTGACGATCCCAACGCTCGACTCCTACCCCGCGATCTACATCATCTTCGGCTTCGTGCTGCTCGGGCTCGCCCATGGTCAGTCGAGCGCCATCGCGCCCGCCCGCTTCAAGCCGGAGCATCGCTACGCAGGCGCCGCGATGTCGACGAACCTCTCCTGGATCGTGGGCGCCGCCTTCGCACCGCTCGTCGGCCTCGCGCTAACGGTCCAGTTCGGGCTCGGCGCGTCGGCCCTCTACCTGCTCTCCGGCGCAGTCGTCACAGGCTACGTCCTCTACGCCAGATACGGTGCCAAGGCGTTCCGCGTCCGGTCGTAACGCGCCCGGCAGGCCCAACTTACTCCACTCAAACGGGCAAGCAGAGCCTCGCGAGGCTCAGTCGCCACACTGAGACCAAAACGACGCATCTCGGTGCGACAAGCCATGCGCGGACGCCGGTTGCGCCATAATGATTTGGGGCCCAGCAGCTTCGATAGCCAGAGCCAGGCGACGACGTGGACTATCGTGCAGGCGCTCATGACGAAGACATCCGGTGAGTTAAGCGTCGACGCCTTCGTGCAACATCGAAGCGACCTCGTCGAAGTCGCGCGGCTCATCGTCAACTGCCCTTTCTGTGCCGAAGACATCGTGCAGGATAGCTGGATGCGGTGGGACGCGCACAGCTATCCGGCGACGCGTGCTCGACCGATACTCGTGCGCATCGTGAAGAACCTTGCGATCGACTGGCATCGGCGGCGGCGGCGCGAACGGGCGGGCATGGAGGCGCAGAAGCTTTTGCAGCACGCCGCCCCCGACCTCGAGCAGGTGGTGAATGCACGCCAGGAACTCGAGATCGTCATCAACGCACTGAGGGAGTTACCAGCCCGCACCGTCCGTGCCTTCCGGATGAGCCGCGTGGATGGCCTTCCCTGCGTCGAGATCGGGCGTCGCCTTGGCATCTCCGAGTCCCGCGCCTACCAACTCGTCGGTTCCGCCCTCATTCATGTCATCAAGCGCCTGGATCGCTGATCGGCCATAATGGCATCAGCGACGACGAAGGGCGGTATGCTCTGACCGAGATGCGGCAGTTGGGCGAAGGCGACGATGGGTCAGAACGAGGACGAGGTGCTCGAGCGAGCCGTCCAGCTCTTCTTGCGGCTCCGCGACAGACCGGACGACCATGCGATCCTCGCCGAAAGGGACGCCTTCCTCGCACGTGGCCCGGCCGAACGCGCCGCCTATGAGAAAGCGCAGAACGCATGGCGGGCCACCAGTCATCCGCGGCGCGGCGGGCCACTCAAACTCATCCTGCTGATCGCCGCCGCAGGGGCCGGCGCGATGCTGCTGGCGGAACCGATACGCATCGCGACGCTCGCGGATCTCAGCACAAGCCGCGAGCCCCAGGGCGCCCGTCTCGCATCCGGCGATGCGGTGACGCTCGATGCCGGCTCGGCGCTCGTGGACGAGAGCGGGGACGGCGACCGCGATGTCCAACTGCTTCGAGGAGCAGCCTATTTCGACGTCGCGCCTGACGGCCGACCGTTTCTCGTCTCGGTCGACGATGTCGAGATCGAGGTGTTGGGAACTGCATTCGAGGTCGCCGTCATCGAGGATGAGGTTGCGGTCACAGTGGGAGAAGGAGAAGTCGAGGTGCGGACCGACGGCGCATCCCGCCAGCTCGAAGCCGGCGACCGTCTCACACGCACGGACGACGGCGCACTGTCGGTCACCGAGGTCGATCTCGATGACGTGGCCACGTGGCGCCGAGGCCAGTTCATCGTCGACGGCATGACCGTCGCGCAGGTCGCCGCGGTGATCGACCGCCGCCTTCCCGGACAGATCGTCATCCTGGACAGCGCGTTCGCCGAGGCCCGCGTCGCCGGTATCTTCGATCTCGAGAACCCCCTCAATGCCCTGCGGACCCTCGCGGCGATCCATGGCGCGACGGTCTACGCGGCACCCCCTCTCATGACCGTGATGTTCCCGCAGGACTTCTGAGGCGCCAACCCTAAGGATCGTGCCTTCGCGGTCGTTGGATAGGTGAGGGGCGCATTTGCGCCGGCACCTGGAAGGGATCTCGAATGCGTAACTCGCCATCGGGCCGCTCCATCGGCTCCGTCAGTATCGTCGCCGCGCTGACACTCTCGTCCGCCGCAACGGCTCAGAGCGTTCAGGCGATCGATGTCCCGGCCCAACCGCTCACGGCAGCCATCATCGAACTCGGCCGCGAGACCGGCTGGGAGATCGGCGGCGCCATCGACGATTTCGGCGGCATTTCCAGCAACCCCGTCATCGGTGAGATGACGCCCAGGGATGCGCTGGAGGTGATGATCGCAGGGTCGGGCCTCGCGGTGCAGCAGGTCTCCGACACCGGGCTGGTCGTGGTGAAACAGGCCGCGCCAGTGGTGGATCGCGGCGCGTTGGTGCTGGATGAGCTGACCGTCACGGCGCGGCGCAGCGAAGAGTCGCTGAGCGACGTGCCGCAGAGCGTCCACGTCCTCGACGACCTCTTCCTGGACCGCTCCGCCACCGACAGCGCCTCGGAGGCCTTCAACAACATCCCGAACGTCAATTTCACCGGTGGTGCCAGCCCAGGCTTCCTCCAGCCCTCGATCCGCGGCGTCTCCAACCTGATCGGCGACGGCGCGACATCGCCGGCCGTCGGCGTTTTCGTCGACGGGCAGATCGTCAACCCGGCGAGCGGGCTTCAGGGCATCACGGCCCAGGGCAACACGCTCGATCTCGAACGGATCGAGACGGTCTTCGGTCCGCAGAACAATACCTTCGGCCGCGGCACCATCGGCGGCGCGATCAACTTCGTGACCAAGAAGCCCACCGATCAGTTCGAGGCCTCGGTGGAGGGTGAGATCGGCTCCTTCCCGGATGGGCGCGGCACAGTGGTGCTCAACGCGCCCATAATCGAGGACGGGCTTCTCTCCGCCCGTTTCGTGGGCTTCGGCGACGCCTCTGACGGGTACGTGGATTTCGCCGCCGGCGGCAAGCCGGATTCGATCAACATCAACAATTTCGGCGGCCGCCTGAGCCTCAGATCGCAGCCCACCGACAGGCTCACGATCGATGCGACCTTCGCCTTCGAACGCTCTGTCTTCGACGAGGGCAACTTCGCACCCTTCGACGAGATCGACGACGACGACCCGGTCTTCGAGGGCACCTTCATCGAGAAGTCCGAGATCGACCGGATCCGCAGCAGCGTCGAGATCGCTCAGGACTTCGACATCGGTCTCCTCAAACTGAAGGGGAGCTTCTTCCGATCTGATGCGGACCAGTTCACGGACACCGACCTGCTGGCGATCGAGCTCGTGGAGAATTCGCTCTTCCAAGAGCAGCAGATCGCCAGCGGCGAGATCCGGTTCGAGAGCACCGACTTCGACGCGCCCGGCGGCTATGGCACCTGGTCTTTCATCAGCGGCGCCAATGTCGGCTTCACCGACTTCAACTCGACCAGCATCACAGACCCTGGCGCCGGCGCCCCGTTCCCCGATGACGGCAGCAACTTCGCCCTCATCTCCGATCAAGAGGTCTTCAATCTCGGCGTCTTCGGCGAGCTTCGGTACCGCCCGACGGACCGCATGGAGATCGCAGCGGGCCTCCGCTACAACCGCGATGCGATCACGGAAGCAGGCGAGACTGTCAGCACGGGCGTCACCTCCCTGATCGTGCCGGGCTCGCCGCTCGTGATCGACGATGGCGTCTTCAGCGCCCTCACGCCGAGCGCCTCGATCAAGTACGACTGGACCGAGGACCTCTCGACCTACTTCTCGTTCTCGACCGGGTTTCGCGCTGGTGGCTTTACCACGACGATCATCGGCCCTGACACCTTCGACGAGGAGTTCGCTCTCCAATATGAAGTCGGCGTCCGCTGGCGTGGTCTCGACGACCGCCTCGCGCTGACTGCGAGCGCATTCCTCCTCAACAACAACGATGCGCAGGTGACGGGTGTGGAGATCATCGACGGTCTCAGCGTGCCGACCATCGCCAACGCCGAGCGAAGCCGGTCCGTTGGTGGCGAGCTCGGCATCAGCGCGCGCCCGGTACCGGGGCTTACGCTGCAGGCCAACTGGGGCGTCAATTTCGCGAGCCTGACGGAGTTCACTTCGGGTCCTGACTTCGACGGGGATGGTCTGCCCGACGACCTCTCCGGCGAGCGGCTACCCAACGCCTCGCGACACACGCTTTCGATCATCGGCGACTATGAGCCGCCCATTGATCCGATCCTCGACGCCTTTCCGTTCATCCGGGCCGAATACAACTTCCGGACGAGCTTCTCGAGCGTGATCGACGAAGGCGCCAGCGAGATCGACGGCTTCGATATCCTGAACCTGCGAGCGGGGCTCAGGGGGGAGCGCTTCGAGGCGGAGGTCTTCGCCGAGAACGTCCTCAACGAGACCTATGCCACGACGGTCATCTTCCCGATCTTCGGCCCCGCTCCCCTCAACGGTGCAGTGGGCCCCACAAGACGCTTCGGTGCCCGTCTCAAACTGTTCTTCTGAACGAGGTTCCCGACCTTGCGTTACGGCCGGATCGAATAAGCCCATCATCGCCGGTATCTCACCCGACAATATACAGCGCTGAAACTCCGACTTTTTCTGGATCCTCCGGTCGAGCCGGAGGATGACCGGTCCGGGTTCCAAGCTTTGGAGGCGCGCCACTAGCCACAAGGTTGCGGCAGAGACTGATGACAGGACGGCGGCCCGGTATCCGGCGGAGCGCCGACGTTCCGAGCATGATCGATGCGTCGGAACGACGACACGTCGCCAACCTGATCATCAGGCAATTGTGAGCCAGCGAAGCCGCCGATCAGCAAGATTCTGCTTGATTGCGACCTTCTGCGCCCGAACACTCAAACACACGGAATGGGTGTGTGCGAGGGTTTCGCATCCAGTGTTCTTGTAGAGTAGCCGCCTGCTTTTGCGGGCGATGTGTGTAGTGTGTGTGAGTAGCCCGATGAGCGAGACGTCAAAGTCGTTTTCAGAATTTCGTTGCGCCGATCGGCGAGAGGTCGCTGCGCACTCGACATCAGATCCTCCGGCTCGCAAGAAGCGGCGGCCTGCCCATGGCAGCAGGTTCTTACCGCCGTATGACTGTTTCAGCCGCCTAAACACCGAGCAGCAGCGGTTCTGGCCGTCGGCACCCACGATGACCGTGACGACGGCACCGCTTCATCGAGGCGCACTGGCCGTGCTGATTGAGCCTGCACCGCACGGGACGGTCTGGCCGCTCCTCCGCGCAACCGGTCCTCCCCACGCCTGATCGCGCAGCTGACCGCCGGCGGGTAGCTGAACCCTAGCGGCAGTCCGGGCGCGAGACCACTCGAAGCCATGCCCTCGGGATGCAGACCGAGCGGCACCGGCACCAAGACATTTGATGCAAACAGGGACAAGGCAATATGAGCATTACGGTAGAGGCGACGCGCCGACCCGGCAGCGTGGCAGGGACAAGACTGCTCCATCTCGGGCTCGCCCTGGCACCCGCCGTCGCCGGTGCGGCCTTCGTTGTCCTCGAGACACGGCTCGTTTCTGCACTGGTATGGCACGAGCCCGCTTACGCCCCCGAAGCGCTGATCCTCGCATTCGGGCTCTGCATCGCGCTCTCGTCGCTCCGCTACCCAACGTCTGCCGGGGCGGCGCGGCTGATCCTGGTCGGGCTCGCGATCGCACTCGCCCTCTATGGCATGGCGCTCGGCACAACACTCGCCTCTCAGGACGCTTCGCTCGCCGAGAGCCTCCGCCATCGGCTCAACCTGGGCTGGCTGCTCCTCCTGCCAGCGGCAGGGCTCTCCTTCATAAGACCTTCCTTCGCGCTCTTCCCATGCATCTACGTGGCCGTTCACAAGGGCCTCTCGCGCTCCGTTTCCGGCGCGCATGAGCTCGGCGTGAACGATTATCTTCCACTCGTTGAGATTGGCCTCTTTCTCGGTGCGGCCCTTCTCGCATCCGCGGCGCTCTCATCGTTCCTACGCCGGCGCGAGGATCGCCCGGCCGCACCGGAGGTGGTGGAACGCGACGCGGCGCATCTCATCCTTGCCGTGGCCATTGGCGCGCATCTCGGCAACTATTTCCTCTCGGGCATGGCGAAGATCTCGCTCGACGGCGGACCGCTGAGCTGGGTGCTCGAAAACCCGACGAGCGCGCTGATGCTCGCAGGCTATAATCTCGGCACCGCACCGCTCTCGCTTTGGCCGGAGAGCTTTGCCACGGCTTACCAAGCATTCCGCGCGATCGAGATCCCGCTCAATGTCGTGGTCCTCGCGGCACAGGTGTTGTGCTTCGTGGCGTTCATCCATCGCCGGCTGACAATCGGCCTCGCCGCGTTCTTCGACCTGATGCACATCGCGATCTTCATCCTGACGGGTGCTCTCTTTGTCCCCTGGATCCTGCTGAACAGCCTGATCGTCGCAGCGGTTTCGAGAGAGCGCCGGGGGTGGAGCCACACCGCCACTGCCGTCGGCATCATCGTGGCGATCTTCGGCCACGGCATCTTCTACAACGCGAAGCTCGGATGGTACGACAGCCCGCAGATCCGGCACGCCTATTTCGTGGCGCTGACCGAGGACGGACGCGAGGTCCCGGTGCCGTCGAACGCCTTCCGCGACGCGTCCTACCTGATGCTCGCGCGCCATTTCGGCTATCGGGAGTACCAGAACCCAAGCGCCCATGTGCCGACCTCGGCCTGGGGGCAGATCGGTATCGGCGTGGCACCGCCAGCCGAAAGCGGGCTCGACAATCGCTCGACGATGCGGCTCACGCGCGAATGCGCCTACCCGCTGGACCTATCGGTCGTGCAACCGGACCACGACGAGTCCAGGGCCGCTGCCTTCATGCAGGGTCAGCACCGTCGCGCGCTCAACCTCCGCGCCGCGGGCGGCATTGGCGACGACTGGTATCCGCATCACCACTTCTCGATGCCCGGCCGGTTCACCGAGTACGCGACCCTCTCGCTCGAGGACATCACGGCCTATCGCTACGTGGTCGAGACCGTCTGCATGACGGTGGAGGATGGGCAGGTGGTCAGGAGGGTCATGGCCCGCACTGAAAGCGACGACATCGCCGTCAATACGGCCATCAGGTACCCCCGAGCCCAGTCCCAGCGCGCCGGGGCAGAGACACCGAGTGCTGCCGGAGGCGCGCCCCGGCACGAGGATGGCAGTGGTGGCGGTCGGTCTCGCCGCGACAACCCCACTACGGAGATCTAGTCAGTTCGCGGGCTCATCGACCTCCGCCCAGCCCTGGCTGGGGTCGAAGAGCTCGATCGCGCTTGCCGCCTCGATCGTATCGTCGCCGAGATCCTGCTCGAAGATGACGCCGTTCTCTGACACCATGAAACTCATGACGCCCGTCTCGCCATGGGCCGCCGGAAAGGCAATCAGTGCGTGACCGGCAACCATGTTGTCGTTGACCAGATACCCGAAGGCACCACCTGGCGCGCCCTCACCCTGACCCTCGAGGATGTGGAAGTAGTAACCAAGATAAGGTTCCGGCTCGACGACCTCGCCCCCGATCTCATAGCCCTGCGCCGCGGCACGGGCGACCGCATCGCCGATCAGGCTCTCCGGGACGCCCTCCGCGGGCGGCCAGTATAGGCCATCGCGGGCTTCCGCGCTCGACAGGATATGATGCGCGAACTCCATCACGCCGTCGCCGTCCCAGTCGGTCTCGCGAAACCGCTGCTGCACGAGGACATAGGCTTGCATGAGCTCGATAACGTCGAGCTCATTCTGACCGATGCGCCGGTCGATAAGCTCCTCGCGACCACCTTCCACGTCGAACTGCCAGCCCTTGTCCGTCTCCACCAGGGCGATCGCGAAGGGGTGCTGATCCCGTCCGACATAGATGCGCGCCGAGCCGTCTTCCTGCACCGCGACGCGGTGGAGATCGTCCCAGGCGGCGATGAAGTCCTCACGATCCTCGCGGTTGCGCTCGGGATCGTCGGAGATGATCACGTCCTCGCTCTCCGGGCCGAAGACCGCGAGCACGGCGTCACGATCGGCGGACCGGAGCGCCGTGATGAGCGCGTCGGCACCCTCCTCAGGGGTGGCAAAGCTCTGCGGCTCGGCGAGACTTGCAGCGGGAAGCGTGAGGACAAGCGCGGTCGCGGCGCAAATGAGCTTCATTTTCATGATCGTGTTCCTCGTGAGATCACCTTGAAGGCTGAGCGATGACGTCGCTTCAGCGCCTGAACTTCTTGCCGCCTCGGCTCTTGCCGCCGCGCTTCATGGCCTTGCCAGCCTTGCGGCCCCCTCCGGCCTTACGACCGAACGCCTTCCGACCGCCGCCAGCCTTCCTCTTCGGCTTGGCGAGAGCGGCGTTCTTCTTCGGTCGCTTGACGCCGCCTGCCCGCTGCTTGTTGGCGAGCGGCTTGCGCTTCGCCGATTTTGCGAGGCCAGCCTTGTCGCGGCTGAGCTTGCCCCGGTTCGCGGCCTTCTTTGTTCCGGAAAGCCCACCCTTGCGGGAGACCGCGCCGGACTTGCCGCCGACCTTGCGCTTCGCGAGCGCGCCCCCGCCCTCACGCTTCTTCAGCCCGTCGAGAGTGCGCTGCGCCGAGCCTGAACGGTTCTGCTTCAGCTTCGCCGCGCCACCACCCTTAGTATCGAGCTTTCGCCTCAGGGCATCGCGATCGCGATCCCGGGCTGTCGGCCGGTCGCGCACGCCATCGCGGCCCTTGCGATCGTTGAGCTTGTTGCGCGCCTCGTTCCGACGTCGCTCGTCGGGGCGCCAGCGCCCGTCCGCATCGATGTTGGCGACGCGATCTCCACCGCGGACGCCAACGCGGTTGCGATTGATGTCGATGTTGACGTCGTTACCGATCCCACCAACCAGCGGGCGGGGCCGGACATAGCCGCCACCCCAGCCGATGGGCGGGCCGTATCTGCCGTAGTACCCCCCACGCGGCGGCCCCCAATAGCCGTACCAGTCATCGTCATCATCGAAGATCTCGTTGACCAGCATGCCGGCACCGAACGAGAGCAGGCCCGTTGTCACGAGTGCCCCGGTCGAGAAGCCGTCGCTCGACGAATCCACGACGACAGGCGCGCTCGTCGGGGCGCTCGTGTAGACCGCCTGGCTGTCATAGGTCGGCACATAGACAACCTGCGGATCGGTCGGCGCGATGGTGATATTGTCGCCCTCGACGGTCACGGTCTGTGCGTCGTTGGTCTCAAGGTTGCCCACGGCATCGGCCTGAGCGCGCAGGCGTTGCACCGAGTCGAGGACATCGTCGCTCTGGGCCAGCATCGCGTCGCCAAGGATCTCGGTCTGATCGATATCCTTCGCCATCCCCTGCACCACCGTGGGGAAGCCGGCTGCGAGCACCGAGACGCTCTCGTCCCAGCCCTCGGCCTCCGCGGCGGTGGCACGTTCGTCCTCGGCCAGCTCCGCGTTCTCTGCCACCCAGCGGTCTGCCTTGACGATTTCGAGCGGGAAGGTCGCCGCAACGAGCACCTGAGCCAGAAGCGCGTCCGGGAAGAGTGCCACGGGCGCGACGAGTTCATCGATCTCGTCGTCCGTGAGCAGCGGCGCGCCGTCGGCCACTTCCTCTGCCGCGCCGGCATCCGACGCAGCGGTGTCCTGTGCGACGCTCCTCTGCGGAGCGCCGATCAGATGGGCAATGACCAAGCCGGCAATCAACAGACGATAGGGAGAGAGTTGCGTTCGCATGTCGTCCTCGCACGGGCTCAAATCATCGAATCTCAGCGTAACCCTGCAGCAGATCGCTGAACGCGAAAAGGGCGGAGGGTCAGAGCATCCGCGGCCTCATCGATGTCCGCGTGCCCGACGCGCACCCGAGCGACGGCCGCTGAAGGCGCGCTGCCAAGGACCTTCACTCCGCAGGGACCCGTGGCCTCCAGCCAGACCATTCAGATGATGGCGGCGCGCACCTTCGCCGAGACCCACTCGCTGACGAGCACCGTGGCGAGGATCAGCAGCAGGATCATCGTGACCTGTGGCCAGGCGAGCGTGTTGAGCGAGCCCTGGAGCTGCAGCCCGATACCCCCAGCGCCGACAAGGCCGAGCACCGTGCTCTCACGGATGTTGATGTCCCAGCGGAAGACCGAAATCGCCCAGAATGACGGGGCGACCTGCGGCCAGATCCCATAGACCAGCACCTGCGCGGGTGCAGCTCCGGTCGCCTCCACGGCCTCGGTCTGCGATCGATCCGTCTCCTCGATCGCTTCGTAGAGGAGCTTGCCGACAAAGCCGATGGATCGGAGCGCGATGGCAATCACACCCGCAAGCAGCCCCGGCCCCACCATCGAGACAAGCAGCAGTGCCCAGATGAGCGAGTTGATCGAGCGCGACGCCACGATGATGAAGAGGGCGATGGGGCGCAGAACCGCAACGCTCGGCGTCGTGTTGCGCGCCGCGAGAAAGGCGATGGGCGTGGCGATGGCGACGCCCAGAACAGTCCCGAGCGTTGCGATGTTGATCGTGTCCCAGAGCGGCTTCCAGAGCTCGGGCAGATAGCTCCAGCGGGGCGGCACCATGCGGCTGCCGATATCGGCTGCCTGGCGGGGTGCGTCGTAGACGAAGGACCAGATCGTGGTCTCGGTCATCAACTGCCAGCACCAGACGGTGAGGGCCACGACGGCGAACCAGCCGGCCCAGAGCATCAGCGTGCCCCGCGGGGTGCGGAGGCGCCAAGCCGGCCCGTCTGCAGTCTCGCGCACCGCCATCACTGCACCAGCCGGCGGATATGGCCCGAGGCGTACTCCGCCGCCATCACGATACCGATGATGATGAGCAGGATCGCCCCGGCGCTGTCATACTCGTAGCGGTCGATGGCGGTGTTGAGCGTAGCACCGATCCCGCCCGCGCCGACGATGCCTATCACAGCACTCTCCCGGAAATTGATGTCGAGGCGGTAGAGGGAGAGGCCGATGAGCCGGGGCATGACCTGCGGCTGCACCCCGTAGTTCACCACCTGCCACCAGGAGGCGCCGGTCGCGCGGATCGCTTCGGCCTGCGACTCGTCGATTTCCTCGATGTTCTCGGCAAGGAGCTTCCCGAGAAAACCGATGGTCGCGAAAGAGAGCGTGAGAAACCCGGCGAACGGCCCGAAACCGAACATCGCCACCAGGAAAATCGCAATGATGATTTCCTGGAGCGAGCGGCTGACCGCAATGATCGCCCGGCAGACATAGTAGATCACCGGCGGCGCAATGTTCCGGGCCGCCCCGATCCCGATGGGCACCGACAGCACGATGCCGAGAATGGTCGAGGTGACCGTCATCGTCAGGCTCTCGATCAGCCCCTCGCTGATATCGCGCCACCGGCTCGTAAAGTCCGGTGCCAGGAACCCTTCGACGAACCGCCAGCCGCGATCGAGCCCGTCCCAGACGCGCAGCCAATCGACCTCCAGCGTCGAGATGGCAACCACCAGATAGATCGCGACGCCGGCTTGCACCGCGCGCCGGACGGTCGGGTTCGGGATGAGCTGCGGCGGACGTCGCCAGGTCGTGGGATAGGCGCTCATGCGATCCCGGCCATCCGCTCGTTCTCGTCACGCTCCGCGGCCGCGTCCTCCTCGGCCGCGCGGCGCATCGCGGTCCAGTCCTCCTCGCCGTAGATCCTCGTCAGCGCTTCGGTATCGAGCTCATCGGGCGGGCCGTCGAACACGACCGCCCCTGCGCGGAGGCCGATGATGCGCTCAGCGAACTGCTGGGCAAGCACCACGTCGTGGATGTTGATGATCGCCGACAGGCCGCGCTCCGCACAGACCTCGGTGACGAGCCGCATGATCTGGCGCGAGGTCTTCGGGTCGAGCGAGGCGGTCGGTTCATCGACGAGCAGAAGTTCCGGCTCCTGCGCCAGCGCGCGGGCGATGCCGACCCGCTGCCGCTGCCCGCCGGAGAGGGCATCGGCCCGGCTGTCGGCACGGCCCTCCAGCCCCACACGCTCGAGCAGGCGGAACGCGTTGGCGACATCCTCCCCGGGGAAACGGCGCAGGAAACTCCGCCAGAAGGGCAGATAGCCGAGGCGGCCGGAGAGCACGTTCTCCATGACCGTCAGCCTCTCGACTAACGCGTATTCCTGGAAGATCATGCCGATGCGCCGCCGCTGCCGGCGCAGAGCTGATTTCGAGAGTGCGGTGAGATCGATATCGCCAAGCATCACCCGCCCCGCCGTCGGCTCGACCAGACGGTTGATGCAGCGGATGAGCGTGGACTTGCCCGCCCCCGATGGACCGATCAGGCCGACGACCTGGCCCTTCGGCACCTCGATGGTGACGCCGTGCAGCGCCTTGTCGCCCGAACGGTAGGTCTTGGTCAGCGTCTCGACGCGCAGCATGTGTCCCTCCAACGCGCAGAAGCGCGAGGCGTTACCGCCCCGCGCCCAAAGTAATCCTGCGGTCGGTTCACTGGCAGTCGTAAGACACTTCGTTCGCAGCGTCGATCTTGCGGATCACCTCCCAGTCCTTCTTGAAGGTGATCTCGATGAACTTCTCTTCGCCGTTCTTGCCGAACTCCTCGGCAAGGCCGGTGCCCTCCCAATCGAAGCTGAAGAACGCCTCGCGGATCTTCTCCTGCAGATCGGGTGTCAGGTTGTAGACCATGCCGTAGCCGGTCGTCGGGAAGGTTTGCGAAGTATAAAGAATCTCGAACTGATCCTCGGCCACGACGCCACGGTCGATCATGCGCTTCTTCACCGAGTTGGCGACGGTCGCCACCTCGTAGTCCTTGTTGGCGACGCCGAGGATCGAGTTGTCATGCTTGCCCGAGAACTGCGTGTCGTAATCCTCGCCCGAGATCATCCCGAACTCCGCCTTCATCAGCGCCGTCGGCGCCTTGAAGCCCGAGTTGGAGGTCTGTGAGGTGTGCGTCAGCGTCCGGCCCTTGATGTCCGAGACCTCACCGACCTCGGAGCCGGGGTAGGTGATCACCTCCATCTCGTAGCCGAACGATCCGTCATTGCCCGCCATCATCGCGAACGGACGGAAGCCGGCACAGGCGACGGCGATCGGGTTCGAGCCCGTGTTGAAACCGGCGACATGCAGACGCCCAGCGCGCATCGCCTCGATCTGCGCTGCGTTCGACTGGACCGGGAAAAACTGGACGGACTTCCCCGTCACCTCGGACATGTGGTCCAGGAACTCCGACCAGACCTCGCGATATACCGCCGGATCCTCGACAGGCGTGTAGGCGAAGATCAGCGTGTCCGGGTCGATCTGTTCGGAAGCATCGGTGGGCGTGTCCGCGACGAGGTCGCCGTCGCCATCGGTGTAGCGCTCGCCAAGCTTGAACTCAGCGCTGGCAGGGTGCGTCATGCCCAGCGCGGCGATCATGGTAACGGCGGTGAGGGTGGTGGTGATACGGGTCATCGAGACTCTCTGTCGTTATTGAGGCCTCTTGCCCGTATAGCAACTGGGTGTCAGTTCGATGACAACTGCTCATTTCTTCCGCAGTTCGACAACGACGTCCGACAACCCCAACATGAACGCCTGCGCCTAGCGTGTGGCAGCGCGTGTCATCTGATTGGCGGTTGAGGCCACCTTCTGAGCGGGCCATGATCGCGCTCGGCGGCAAGGGTTCGCACATGGCGGGTCCCTGAGAGATTTGCGGATTTGTACAACCTACAGACACTCTCGATCTTCGCTCATGTCGCGCAGGCCGGCGGTTTCGCCCCGGCCGCAAAGCGCCTTGGCATCTCGACCTCCGCCTGCTCGAAGGCCGTCTCACGCCTCGAGGAGGAGATCGGCGCGAAGCTCTTCAACCGCACCACCCGTTCGGTATCCCTCACGGTCGAGGGCGAGCGCTTTCTCGACGGGGCGCGCCGGCTGCTCGACGCCGCCGAGACGCTGGAGGAGGAGTTCTCGGACAGCATCGACAACCCGCGCGGCCGGCTGGTGATCTCCGCCCCGGCGGTCTTCGGGCGCAAACTGCTGACCGAACGCGTGCTCTCCTTCATGTGCCAGTACGAGGATATCGAGGTGGAGATGAGCTTCGAGGATCGCCAGGTGGACCTCGCGGCCGAGGGCATCGATGTTGCAATCCGGATCGGCAATCTCGGCGACGGTGCCAATCTCGTTGCTCGCAAGCTCTTCGACGATCAGGTGCATACCTGCGCCTCGCCGAGCTACCTAAAGCGTCATGGCGAGCCGCGCCGCGTTGGCGATCTGGTCGGCCACC
This sequence comes from Pseudomonadota bacterium, assembly GCA_039815685.1. GTDB lineage: Bacteria > Pseudomonadota > Alphaproteobacteria > Rhodobacterales > Rhodobacteraceae > Thermohalobaculum. The sequence goes on from JBCBYV010000006.1 coordinate 170,205, forward strand.
GCGCCATCCACTACCGCATCCGAAACACCGGACGGCTCTTCCCCTTCGTCTTCGATGTCGGGGGCGAAGCCGTCTACGAGACGTTGGAACCCGCGCTCGTCGCCAACAGCGTCGATGCAATCCTGCAGGCCGCGGAAGCCGGGATCGGCATTGCACAGCTTCCGCATTTCCTGGCGCTGGATGCTCTCCGCGAAGGTCGGCTCATCGAAATCCTCTCCGATGTCCGCTTCGACCGCTTCCCCTACTCCATCGTCTATCTCGACCGGCGCCTCGTCGCGCCGCGCATCCGGGCCTTCGTCGACTTCCTGGCAAGCACGGCGACGCGGGAGAAGTGGCAGGCGTTGGCCAGCGATCGTTGACTTGAAGGAAACAATCCCCTGACGAACGGCGCGGTTATCTTCGCGCCGACGACGCTCATCTTTGCCTCCAATGCCGGACAGCCCCGGCCTGAAGGTGAGGACCTTGAGATGACACAGACCAAGACACTGCTGACCGGTGCAAGCCTGGGCGCATTGTTCGCCGGCGCGCTCTGGTACTCGGCGGATCGGATCGACCTCTCCGCATTCGTGAGCCCGGCACAAGCGGCGGTCCCGCCCGTGGAAGCCTCGCTTCCGGTCGTCGACGTCGTCGCGGCCGAGGCGCGGGCGATCACGCGCTGGGACGAGTTCACAGGCCGCTTCGTGGCCGTCGATGAGGTGGCAATCCGGGCGCGCGTCTCCGGCCATCTCGACGCCGTGCATTTCCGCGCCGGCGAGGTTGTGGAGAAGGGCGACCTCCTCTTCACCATCGACCCCCGCCCCTTCGAGGCAGCGCTGGCCGAGGCCGAAGCCCGGCTCGCGGAGCTTCAGGCGGCACTGAGGCTGGCCGAGTCCGAGCTCGAGCGGCAGACGCAGCTCCGTGACCGCGGCCATGTCAGCCAGTCGGTGCTGGACGTCGCGGTGCAGGAGGCCGAGAGCGCCCGCGCCGCCATCGCCGGGGCCGAGGCCACCGTCGAGCGCGCCAAGCTCGACCTCAGCTTTACCGAGATCCGCTCGCCCGTGACGGGCCGCATCTCCGACGACGCCGTGAGCGCCGGCAACCTGATCGCCGCCGGCGCAGGCTCCGAAGCGCTGACCACGATCGTCTCGCTCGACCCCATCCACTTCGTCTTCGATGCGACCGAGCAGCAGTACCTCGAATACATGCGCGCAAGCTCGGAGGACGGGCTGCGTAACCGCGCCGGCCGCACGGCGGTCGAGGTTCGCCTGATCGACGAGCCGGGCTTCGAGCACAGCGGCACCATCGACTTCGTCGACAACCGGATCGACCGGACAACGGGCACGATCCGCGGCCGCGCGGTGCTGAAGAACGGCGACGGCCTCCTGACCCCCGGCATGTTCGGCCGCCTCCGCCTTGCGACTGCTGAGGACGAGCAGACGGTGCTGATCCCCGAGGAGGCCATCGGCTCCGATCAAGCCATGAAGTTCGTCGTCGTCGTCACGGCCGACGGCACGGTCGAACGTCGCAGCGTCACCCTCGGCGACCGTCACGAGACGTTGCGCATCGTCGAAGCGGGCCTCGCGCCCGGCGAACAGGTGGTCGTCAGCGGCCTCCACATCGCGCGCCCCGGCGCCCAGGTCACCGCGCGGCTGCGCGATGGCGACGACAGCGGCGACGCCGTGGAGCTGGCCGCGCGCTGAGGCGCGCGCCACTTCCCCCAAGGTGAGGACTGACCAATGAAACTCCCGCAATTCTTCATCGACCGGCCGATTTTCGCCATCGTGATCTCGGCCTTCATCACCATCGTCGGCGCGCTCAGCTACTTCACGCTGCCCGTCGCCCAGTATCCGGAGGTCGCGCCGCCCAGCGTGCAGGTGACGGCCCAGTATCCCGGCGCCTCGGCCGAGACCATTGCCGAGACAGTGGCCACCCCGCTCGAGCAGCAGATCAACGGCGTCGAAGGGATGCTCTACCTCTCGAGCCAGGCGACCGGCGACGGCAACCTGACCATCACCGTGACCTTCGAGCTCGGCACCGATCTCGATCAGGCGCAGGTGCTGGTGCAGAACCGCGTCAGCATCGCCGAGCCGCGGCTGCCGGAGGAGGTGCGCCGCCTCGGCATCGTCACGCAGAAGGCGTCTCCGGATCTTCTGATCGTGGTGCACATGTTCTCGCCCGACGGCTCGCGCGACGATCTCTACATCACCAGCGCGGCGCAGCGTGTGCGCGACGAGCTGACCCGACTTGGCGGCGTCGGCCAGGTCAATATCTTCGGTGCGCGCGACTATGCGATGCGCATCTGGCTCGACCCGGAGCGGATCGCAGCGCTGGAAATGACGCCGTCCGAGGTGCTGGCTGCCGTGCGGGCGCAGAATGCGCAGGTCGCCTCCGGCCTTCTCAATCAGCAGCCGACGCCCGATGCAGCAGCCTTCGAGCTGTCGCTCCAGACGGCAGGCCGGCTCGCCGATCCGGCGGAGTTCGAGCGCATCATCGTGAAGCGCGGCGAGGAGGGACGTATCGTCCGCCTTGGCGACATCGCCCGCGTCGAGCTCGGCGCCGACCAGTACACGACGCGCGCCTATCTCAACGAAAACTCCGCCGTCGCCGTCGTCATCAACCAGCGGCCCGGCACCAACGCGCTCGAGACCGCGAACGCCGTGAAGGCCACCATGGAGCGGCTGTCGGCCGAGTTCCCGGAAGGCCTCGCCTATGACGTGATCTACAACCCGACCGAGTTCATCCAGGCCTCCATTGACGCCGTAGTCGCGACGATGATCGAGGCGGTGATGCTGGTCGTCGCCGTGGTGCTGCTCTTCCTCGGCACCTGGCGCGCGGCCGTGACGCCGATCCTTGCCATCCCGGTGAGCCTCGTCGGCACCTTCGCGGTGATGTCCGCCCTCGGCTACTCGATCAACAACCTCTCGCTCTTCGGCCTCGTGCTGGCGGTGGGCATCGTGGTCGACGACGCCATCATCGTGGTCGAAGGTATCGAGAAGCATATCCGGGGCGGCCTCTCCCCGCGCGATGCCGCCAAGCGGACGATGCGCGAGGTCTCGGGTGCGCTCATCGCCACCTCGCTTGTGCTTGCTGCCGTCTTCATCCCGACGGCTGCCGTCGCGGGTATCTCGGGCCAATTCTACCGCCAGTTCGCGGTGACGATCACGGCCGCCACGGCGATCTCGCTGCTCGTCTCTCTGACCCTCTCGCCGTCCCTCGCCGCGATGCTGCTGAAGCCCCATGGCGAGAAGAAGTCGGGGCTCCTGATGCGTCCCGTGATCTGGGCGCTTGGCAAGTTCGACCGTGGCTTCGATCGTGCCTCGGACGGCTACGCCTGGGCCACCACCCGGCTCGTGCGCGCGCCGATGATCATGCTGGCTCTCTTCGGCGGGCTGCTGCTCGCCACGGACCACCAGTTTGGCAAGGTCCCTGCGGGCTTCATCCCCGAGCAGGACCAGGGCTACTACATCACCGTCGTGCAGCTTCCCCCGGGCGCGTCGATCGAGCGGACGGATGCCGTCATACGCCAGGCGACTTCCGAGCTCCTGGACATCCACGGGGTCGAGAACGCGGCGGTCTTCACCGGCCTCAACGGTGCCACGCTCACCACCGAGTCCAACACCGGCGTCATCTTCTTCACCACTACCCCCTTCGCGGAGCGTGAGGAAGCGGGCGTGGTGGCGGAGGAAGTGCTGGCCGAGGCCCGCGGTCGCATGGCCGGCATCACCGACGCCTCGATCTTCGTCATCGCCCCGCCGCCGGTGCGCGGCATCGGTACGGGCGGAGGCTTCAAGATGATGCTGCAGGACACGGGCGATGTGGGCCCCGCGGTGCTGGAGCAGGCGGCGCAGGCCCTGGCGGCCGAGGCCAATGCCGATCCTGAGCTCGTCGCGGTCTTCTCGCTCTACTCCACCGGCACGCCGCGCGTCTGGGCGGAGATCGACCGGGAGCGGGCGGAGATGCTGAACGTGCCCGTCGCCCGCGTGACCGAGGCGCTTGAGGTCTATCTCGGCTCGGCCTATGTGAACGACTTCAACCTCTTCGGCCGGACCTACCGGGTGATCGCCCAGGCGGATGCCCCCTACCGGCAGACGGCGGACGACGTCGCCCGCCTGCGCACCCGCTCGGACGACGGTGCCATGGTGCCGCTCGGTGCAGTCGCGAGCTTCGAGGATGTGACGGGCCCGCTGCGTCAGCCCCGCTACAACCTCTACGCCGCCGCTGCCGTGCAGGGTCAGGCCGTACCGGGCGTCTCCTCGGCCGAGGCGCTGGTCAAGATGGAGGCGATTGCCGAGCGTGTCCTGCCGGCGGGTGTCTCCTTCGAGTGGACGGAGCTTGCCTTCCAGGAGAAGACCACCGACGACACGGCCGCTCTCGTCTTTGGCTTCGCGGTGCTCTTCGTCTTCCTCGTGCTCGCCGCACAGTATGAGAGCTGGGCGCTGCCTGCCGCGGTTATCCTGATCGTGCCGATGGTGCTCCTCTCCGCCATCACCGGCGTGTGGCTGGCCGGGCTCGACAACAACATCCTGGTGCAGATCGGCTTCGTGGTTCTCGTGGCCCTCGCCTCCAAGAACGCGATCCTGATCGTCGAGTTCGCCAAGCAGGCCGAGGATGAGGGTCTGAGACGCTGGGATGCCGCGGTGCAGGCGGCGCGCACCCGGCTCCGCCCGATCGTGATGACCTCACTCGCCTTCATCCTCGGCGTCGTGCCGCTGATGCTCGCGACGGGTGCGGGGGCGGAGATGCGCCAGTCCCTCGGTGTCTCGGTCTTCTCTGGCATGCTGGGTGTGACGCTCTTCGGTCTCCTCTTCACCCCCGTCTTCTACGTGGCGGTGCGGAGCATCGAGGAGCGTCTGCGCGGCCGGCGCGCCCCGCTCGTCACGCAGATCGGCGGCAGCCTGATGTAAGCCACAGAATAGGCGCCCGACACCTCACCTAGGGCGTCCCCGAGGGGCCCGGCCATCGCGCCGGGCCCCTCATCGTTTCAGCGCCAACGCCAAACCCTCGCGTCAGATCAGATGTCATCCCGGAAGCGCGCGAAAGGATTGCAGAACCGCTCCGCATCGGTGTTGAGAGCAAGGTAGTCGAGCGGTTCCTCGGACGCCGTGCCGTCATAGCTCGAGGACAACAGAAAATCGGTGACCACGCGCCGATCATAGTGTTCCACCCGCTGCCGCAGTCCGCTCGGCAACGCCTCGCGAAAGCTCGGCAGCAGGTAGAGCCCCGAGGCCGCCACCATCTCGAACTTCCAGTTCTTCGTCGTAACCGGGCCGTAGTCGCGCGCAAAGGCCGCTGCGGCCCCGGGCACGAGCCCATCGTCACCGAGATAATGGCGCAGGATGGCCTCCACCGTGTCCTCGACATCGAATTGCACAAAGCGGCGGCTGCCTTCGGCCATGGCCACGACGGCGATCAATCCCACGCCATTCGTCAGCAGTCGGCGGCGCGTCATGGTCATCCGTCAGGCCCCCCCAACGAGCTTGCGACCGGCGCGCAGCGACCAGGCCGCCGCGGTCAGGCTTGGGTTGCCGACAGGTGCTGTCGGAAAGACGCTCGTGCCGACAACGTTGAGATTGCGGACCTGATGGTGGGTAAGGCTCGCATCCACGATACTGCGCTCGGGGTCGTGGCCCGCGGGCGTCGTGCATTGCAGATGCGACTCCGTCTCCCGCAGAACCGGCTCGCTGATATGCTCGACGCCCATGCCGGCGAAGACATCGGGCAGCGCGTCGAGGGCATGGGTCATCCCCTCCTCCGCGTAAGTGCCGTGGCTCTCGTGATGGATGATCGGGTTGGCACCCCAGTCCTCGGGCACCTCGATGAAGTTCTTCCGCTCGCGGAGGGCCTCCGAGTTCATCAGCACGTTCATCGTATTTAGGTGCTTGCCGCGCTCCAGCCGGAGCTTCTGCCACTTCCAGCGGTTGTCGAAGTAGTAGACGGCCGCCCCGTGCTCGCGGCGATGCTCCCCATCGAGGAGCTTGGTGTACTGTCCCGTCGCCGCCGTGCCGCCGTTCACCCCGGACAGAGCCTCGAACTGCACTTCGACGTTCATGCCGTGCTGCTCGGCGATCCCGCGCCCAAGTTCGCGATGCCGGAGGCCGGAGCGTTCAAGGATCGCCGCGTTGTAGATGGCGTTCGCCCCAAGAACGAAATGGTCGCCCGAGATCGTGTGCCGACGGCCCTCACGCTCGAAGACCAGCCGCCTGATCGTGCCGGCCTCGGTTTCGAGGGCGAGCACGTTGGCGCCGGTGAGAAACCGCACCCTTGGATCCTCCAGCACATGAGGCAGGCCATTGAGCGCGGTGAACTTCGCGTTGCTCGGGCAGAGCCGGCACTCACCGAATGCACAGCATAGCGAGCGGCGGAGACCGATGCTGTCCCGCGCGGCAGGCAGGCCGATCTGCAGCGGATCGCGCTCACGCAGCGCCATGTCGACGCTGGACCCGACAAAGGGTGGCAGCGGATAGGGACGAGAACGCCAGAACGGGCCGACACGCTCGTCATCCCCGGCGACGCCGATGATCTCCTCCGCATCGCAGTAGTAGGGCTCGAGGTCGTCGTAGGAGATCGGCCAGTCCTCGCCCCGGCCATAGAGCGTCTTCATGCGGAAATCGGACGGATGCAGGCGGGGCGTCTGACCCCACCAGCACAGTGTGCCGCCGCCAAGCCCGATGGTGAAGTTCCAGACCTTGCTGCCTGCCGGACGGTCGTAGAACCGCTCGGCCATCACCGGGCTCTCCGGCCTCAGCGGATCGACTGCGTTTGTCTGAAGGGCGATCTGTTTTTCATGCGGGAGGTAGGCACCACGCTCGACGACAAGCATCCGCGCTGCGATGTCCAACCGTTCCAGGGCGGCCTTCAGGAAGAACAGAGATCCAAAACCGCTACCGATCACGACAAGATCGTAGTTGCCGTCAATCTGTGATATCTCGACGAAATTACGCATATCATTCTTGAACCGACACAGTACCAACGGTGCTGCCAGACAAAGATGCCCGGGCAGCAGGACGATTACTTCATCAGAGCAGCGCATCCATTTCTTGGACACACTTCATCGCTCTCTCTGTCTTCGTAGACTTGAAACCGTTCAACCCACCCCGGGCCAGTTCCGACTCCATCCACCATGAGCGTACGGCATGAACGCCAAGATTGAAACTCTGATTTTGATACAATCTTGCAGGGATCAAGTATCAAAGTTTCGTATAATATTAATGTGATCGCATTGACGTTAGCGTAGACTTACGATCCGTCACCAAAGGGAGGAAGCTGGCCGTCCGATAAAGAAAGTTCTTTGTCGATACGAAGGACCTACCACTCAGCAACCGTTATGGGCGCGATACCAGGCCACGAAGGCGGCGAGACCCTCGTCGAGCGGGGTCGAGGGGCGGAAGCCGATGGCGGCCTCGAGCCTCGAGGTATCCGCCGCCGTCGCCTCCACATCGCCGGGCTGCATCGGCAGAAGCCGCCGCTCCGCCCGGCGCCCGCAGGCGGCCTCCAGCAGGTCGATGAAGCGGCCGAGCGCCTCCGGCGCGCTGTTGCCGATGTTGAAAACCCGGTGCGGCGCCCAGGACGTGGCAGGATCAGGGGCCGCGCGGTCAAAGCCCGGTGACGGCTCGGCGGGCAGGTCGATCAACCGCGCCACCGCCTCGACCACATCGTCCACATGCGTGAAGTCCCGGCGCATGTTGCCATGGTTGTAGACGTCGATCGGCTGGCCCGCGAGGATCGCCTTCGTGAACTTCCAGTAGGCCATGTCCGGCCGGCCGCGGGGTCCGTAGACGGTGAAGAAGCGCAGCCCCGTGGCCGGCAGCCCGAAGAGATGGGCATAGGAATGCGCCATCAACTCGTTCGCCTTTTTCGTCGCTGCATAGAGGCTCACGGGATGATCGACGCTGTCCTCCTCGGCGAAGGGCACCTTCGTGTTCCCGCCGTAAACCGAGCTCGATGAGGCATAGAGCAGGTGACCCGTGCTGGCATGCCGACACCCCTCAAGCACCGCCAGAAAGCCCGTGAGATTGCTGTCGGCATAGTCGAACGGCGCCTTCAACCCGTGCCGCACCCCCGCTTGCGCCGCCAGATGCACCACGCGCGAGGGCCGTTCCCGCTCGAAGAGCATCGCGACAGCCTCACGGTTCGCGAGGTCCAGTTCCTCGAACCGCCAGCCTTCGCGGCCTTGGAGCCTCTTCAGACGCTCAGCCTTCAGTGCCGGATTGTAGTAGGGCGAGAAGTTGTCGATACCGAGAACCGGGCGGCCCTGGTCGATCAGGCGCTCCGCGAGCGCTGCCCCGATAAAGCCCGCAGCCCCCGTAACCAGGATGGCATCCCCCATCCCGCGCCCTCAGGGCCGGCCGACGGAGACGTATTCGAAGCCCGCGCCGCGCGCATCCTCCGACCGGTAGATGTTGCGCAGATCGATCATCAGCGGCTGCTTCATGCCCTGGCGGAGACGCGTAAGGTCGAGCGCGCGAAACTCGTTCCATTCCGTCAGGATCACGACCGCATCGGCTTCCTGAGCGGCCGCATAGGCATCCTCGCACCAGGTGACGCCAGGCAGCAGCGCCTCCCCCTCCTTCCGGCCATGCGGGTCGGTGACGGCGACGCGCGCACCGGCACCGATCAGCGCGGGCACGACCGTCAGGGCGGGCGCATCCCGCATATCGTCGGTGTTCGGCTTGAAGGTCACGCCCAGCACGGCGATCGACTTGCCCGCCACCTTGTCGTCCATCGCCTCCAGGATCTTGTCGACCATGCGGCGTTTGCGCATGTCGTTCACGCTGATCACCGTCTCGACAATGCGGAGCGGCGAGGCGTAGTCCTGGCCGGAGCGGGCGAGGGCCGAGGTGTCCTTCGGGAAGCACGAGCCGCCATAGCCGGGCCCCGCATGCAGGAACTTCGAGCCGATGCGCCCGTCGAGCCCTATGCCCTTAGCCACGTGCTGCACGTCCCCGCCGGCCTTCTCGCAGAGATCCGCGATCTCGTTGATGAAGGTGATCTTGGTCGCGAGGAACGCGTTGGCCGCGTATTTGATGATCTCCGCGCTTTCGAGCGAGGTGACGACGATGGGCGTCTCGCGGAGGAAGAGCGGGCGGTAGATCTCGCGCATGACCTCCTCGGCCCGCTCCGTGGTGCAGCCGACGACGACGCGGTCGGGCCGCATGAAGTCCTCGATTGCCGCACCCTCGCGCAGGAACTCGGGGTTCGAGGCCACGTCGAAAGCCGCGCCGGGTGCGGCGGCGGCGATACGGCGCGCGACCTCGGCATTGGTGCCTACGGGCACGGTCGATTTGGTGACGACCACCGTGTAGCCGTCGAGGTTGCGGGCGACATCCTCCGCCGCCGCATAGACATATTGCAGATCCGCGTGCCCGTCGCCGCGCCGCGTCGGCGTACCCACCGCGATGAAGACCGCGTCCGCCGACTTGACCGCAGGCCCAAGCTCGGTTGTGAACGAAAGCCGACCGGCCTGCGCATTGCGGGCGATCAACATGTCGAGCCCGGGCTCGAAGATCGGCACCTCGCCGGCGTTCAGCGCGTCGATCTTCTTCGTCGAGACATCGACACAGGTGACCTCATGGCCGAAATCGGAGAAGCAGGCGCCTGACACGAGGCCGACATAGCCCGTCCCGATCATCGCAATCCGCATGAGGCTCTCCATTACGCTGTGCGTGCCGGGGCGTAGCGGCAGCCCCCGGCGAAAACAAGGCGGCCCGCCTAGGCGCTGCTCGGCGGGCCGTCGGGTAGCAGTCTATGATGGGCGATCAGCCCGCTGTGGTCGCGCTCTCCGGCTCCGCTGCCGCCGCCGCGCTGGGTGCCGCAGCCGCACCGTTCCCAGCGCCGGCAGATCCGACGAGGAGCGGCAGCAGAGCGGCGTCCGCGATCATTCCCTCGCCGCCACCCGGTGCGCCGATGCCGCGCACAAGCCAGGTGCGCACCTCCGTCTCCGGCCGACCCTCCCCGCGGGAGATCGCCGCTCGGATGGCGCAGTAGCGGCCCGAAGGCTCGGTCTCGTTGAGCTGCTTGAGTGCTGCCCGCGCGTCGTCCCACTTGCCTTCCATCAGCGCGAGCTCGGCACGCGTGTAATGCGTCTGCGCATGGCCTGGGTTCGAGGCGAACAGGGTCTCGAAGCGCTGCCGCCGCGCCTCGGGCGTCTCTTCGGGCTCGAGATCGGCGAAGACCGCGGCGACCTCTGGACCTGGTGCCGCCTTCCAAGCATCGGCGATGACCTTGCTCGCCTGCTTGGTGGCGCCCGTCTCGGCCAGGTGCTTCGCGGCCTTGGCCGTGGCCTCTCTGTTCGAGGGATCGACCTTCGCGGCCTCCACCGCCAGCTTCAGCGCATCGCCCGACCGGCCCTGATCCTGCGCCTCGGCGGCGCGGGCGAGGCCCAGATTGGCTTCCCGCCGCGCGGCCTCCTCGCTCGTGATGAGGTTGTTACGCTTGAGCGAGACCAGCGTCGCCTTCGCGCCATCCCAGTCGAACTTCTGGACCTGCATGCCGTAGAGACCCTCGAGCGTCTCCTTGTCATCGGTCTTCAGGCCCACCGCCGTGCGCGCCAGGATCTCGGCCGTTTCACGCTCACCGTCGGTCTCGGCGAGGCGGAGGAGGCCCTTCACCCCGACGAGCGCCGTCTCGGAATGATCGGCGAGCGCGCGGTAATATGCCTTCGCCTTGTCCTTGTCGCCGGAAAGCTCCGCCGCCTGAGCGCTCACCAGCCGGGTCACGTTCGGCCGCTTCAGCTTGCGCTCGGCCAGCGCCGCCTTCTGCTTCGCTTTCCGCCCGTCGCCCATGGCGATCGCGGCCTGAGCCTGCGCCAGCGCCTCGGCCCCCTTCCGCTCGTCCGCGCGCTGGAAGTACCGGGTGAAGCTCGAGTCATTGCCAACGATGAAGTTGAAGAGCGCGATCAGGAAGCCCGAGACCTTCAGCAGCAGATAGAGCGCGAGGAACAGCGCCACGAGCAGCAGCACGGCGATCACGGGCCGGATGTTCTCGATCTCGAGATCGTAGAACTTGATCGAGACGCCGTCCCCCGCAGGCGCGGTGGCGAGGATGTGTCCCACGAAGGCGAGCCCGCCGACAATCGAGATGAAGACGGCGAACTTGATGATGGAATTAAGCACGGTCCTGCTCCCTTAGCCTTTGTCCGCCGCGCCGATCTCGGCCAGCCAGCCGTCGAGCGCCTGGCGCGCCTCGACACGTTTTCTGAGGTTGTCGATCCAGGCGGCCATCACGGCGGCGGACTGAGAATGCGCGGGCAGCGCGTCCGTCTCGGCAAGCGCGCCCACCTCGTCCCCTGAGCGGAAGGCTGCTTCCACGCGGCTCAGCACCGCTTCGACATCGTCGCCCGCCCGCGGCTCGGTGCTGCGCACGATCACCTGGCTTTGCAGCCATCCGAGCACGGCATTACCGCCTTCGCCGGAACCCGTCGCCGCCAGGTCGGCGCGGATCGCATCCTGCGCCGCGGCCGAGAAGTCGTCGAGGAGGGCGCCAGTCGAGGCCAGACCCTCTGCCCCCGCTGCAAGCGCCGCTGGAGCCGTTGCGCCAGCAAGCGTCTCGAGGCCCGACAGGGTCTCCGCATAGCTCTCGCCCGAGTTCAGGCGACGGCTAAGCTGCTGCCCCGTCTCGGCGATGGCGGCAGCCTCGGCCTTACGTGTCGCCGCAACCCTAGCGGCCTCAAGCCCGCTCTGGATCTCGGCAACTTCGGCTTTGATGGCATCGAGCTCGGTCTTCGTGGCCTCCACCGGCCCGCTTTCCAGGGTGGCGATCCGGCTGCCGAGCTCCGCCGCCGCCTCTCGGGTCGCCCGATTGTCGACCTTGTCGGCGAGTGCGGCGAAGGCTGCGGCATCCACTGAGGGCTCCGCGCCTTCGAGCGTGCCGATGCGCGCCCCGAGTGCCTCGATGTCCTCGGTCTGCGCGGTGATGCGGGCGCTGAGGGCGGCGAGGTCCTCGCCCTGCGCTGCAATCGTCGCCTCAATGGTTGTGAGGCTCGCCGCCGCCGCCGCCATCTGTTCCTCGAGCGAATCCAGCGAGCCGTCGCGCGTGGCACCCGCGGCCGCCTTGCCCTCAACCGCATTCTCCAGCGCCTCGATCCGGCCTTCGACCGGCGCAAAGTCCACTTCGCTCTCAAGGGCGGCGATACGCGCCGTGAGCGCTTCCGTGGCGGGGTCCGGACCCGCGCCGCGCTGGGTCAGAAAGTCCGCAATCGGGCGCGGCAGATGCGGCGCGAGCGAGGGACCGACAGCAGTGATCCCAACAGCACCGGCAATGACGCCGAGCAGCAGCGCCAGCCAGCCGCCCGCAGCGCTCCGCGCAGGTGCCGGCGCGGGCTGGGCATTGGCGCGCTTCGAGTCGGCCGGACCGACCGTCGAGGCAGCGGGCTTCAGCGCCGCGGCAGGTTGAGGCGCAGACGCCGCCTCAGCCTCCGGCGCCGTCTCCCCTGCCGCACGCCGACGCGCGATCTCAGCATTCAACCCGGCCATCTCGGCGTAAGGCCTTGGGCTGCTCCCGCTTTCCGGTTCGTTAGGATCGGTCATTCTGCGGTCATCCCCCCGGCCTTATGCCGTTTTTTTGTTTCTCGGACGCGCCTTGCTGAACGATGCACGACGGACGCCGGCACCATGGCGACCGGTATGCCCAGCCGCTTCGCGCAGGTTTACAGTAAAAAACGGGAAGCCGCGCGGCAAATTCGTTCGTGACTGACACGGAAGATAGGCGGGGTGCACTGATCCGCGCCGTACCTTTCAAGGGCTGCGTGCAGCATTGATCAGCGCCTCGCGCATAGCGGTGCCTTCCGGTCTTTCGGGCAGGCGGATCCGGGCAAATCCTAGGTCGCGCAAGGCCTCACCGACATTGCGCGACATGGCGACGCCGACAGTGCCGGAAAGGCGCCAAGGCCTACCCTGCCCGGCGGCCGCCCGTGCTGCGTCGGCGAAGAGGGTTGCGTTGCGCGGTGACCAGAACCCGGCTGCCACAAAGTCTCCGGCCTCGAGTATCGCGACAACCGCCGGAGGCAGCGGGATCACCACGGCAGCATAGGCCGTCCGCCGCTCGACCGATTTTCCGGCAGCGGAGAGCACGCCGCCGAGATCGCCCGCCACATGCTCCCCTGCCGGGTGGAAGAAACGGGTTTCCGGCGCAGCGAGAAGCGCTTGGCCCAGCGCCTCGACATCTCCGGCAGGCTCGCCGACGCAAGTGAACCCAGCTGCCGCGGCCGCAGCGCGCGTTTGCGGGCCGACACAATACGTGGGCAGCGCCCTCGCCCTCGGATCGCCTGCCATGACCGCCACCGCTTCGGCGGAGGTGAAGATCAGGGCCTCAGCGCGTTCCGGGACTGTAGGCGGCGGCGAGCTGTGCTCGATCCGTGTTAGCGGCGCGATCACGGCATCCAAGCCCTGCGCCCGAAGCGCTGCCGCATCCTCCGCTGCGCGCGCGGCGGGGCGCGTGACGAGGACGCGTCCGGCTCCCGCTTGCTCTGTGCCCACGGGCAAGACGGCGGCCTGCGATCAGGCGTCGAAGAAGCCGTGGCCACCGCGGGCGCGCAGCTCCTTCGCCGCGTCCGAGCCCATGGCGGCGGCATCCGCCGAAGGCCCACGCCGCTCGGTCATGAGACGCTCGCTGCCGTCAGGCCGCACGATCTCGCCCCGGAGCCACAGGTTGTCGCCATCGAGGAGCGCGAGCCCGCCGATGGGCGTGCGGCACGACCCGTCGAGGCCCGCGAGGAACGCGCGCTCCGCCGCGAGCCGCAGCCCCGTCTCGCGATCGTGGAGCGGCGCGAGGAGAGCCAGGATACGGTCGTCATCCGAGCGGCTCTCGATACCGATGGCCCCCTGCGCGACGGCGGGCAGCATCTCTTCGGGCTCGATGGCGCCCCGCATCTCTCCGGCCATGCCAAGCCGGTTGAGCCCGGCGCAGGCCAGGAATGTCGCCTCCGCCACGCCCTCGCCGAGCTTGCGCATCCGGGTCTGCACGTTGCCGCGGAATTCCACGATCTGCAGATCCGGCCGGCGGTGGAGGAGTTGGGCGCGCCTTCGGAGCGACGAGGTGCCGACCACCGCACCCTCGGGCAGTTCCGCGATGCTCTCATGACGCGGGCTGATGAAGGCGTCGCGCACATCCTCCCGCGGCAGGAGTGCCGTGATGGCGAGCCCGTCGGGCAGGACAGTCGGCATGTCCTTCATCGAGTGGACGGCGATATCGATGCTGCCCTCCAGGAGGCCTTCCTCGATTTCCTTCGTAAAGAGCCCCTTGCCCCCGATCTCGGAGAGCGCCCGGTCCTGCACCGCATCGCCGGTGGTCTTGATCACGACGATCTCGCAGGCCTCGGGCGCGAGGCCGTGGGCCGCGACGAGACGCGCCTTGGTCTCCTCCGCCTGCGCGAGGGCGAGCGGCGAGCCGCGGGTGCCGATTCGCAGCGGCGCGTCGGGCGTTGGCAGGCTCTCGGGCATCGGCATCTCCGGCAGGCAGGGTCGTGTCGTCGGGGTCGGACGTGGCCAACCACTCCACCTTGCCTTAGTAGAAGCGCCTTCCGCAGGGCGCAATGTCGCGCAGAAGGGGCTGAAGGGAGCGCGGAGCCATGCCGCTGGTGCTGGGCATCGAGACGAGCTGCGACGAGACGGCGGCCGCCGTGGTGCGGGCGGAAGGCGCGGCGGGGCCAGACCCGCGCGGCACCGTGCTCTCGAACGCCGTCTTCGGCCAGGCCGATCTCCACGCGGCCTTTGGCGGCGTCGTGCCCGAGATTGCCGCGCGCGCCCATGCGGAGCGGGCCGATCTGGTGGTGGCGCGCGCCCTGGCGGAGGCCGGAGTGGGGCTTGCCGATCTCGATGCGGTGACGGTGACGGCGGGGCCCGGGCTGATCGGTGGTGTCCTCTCCGGCGTGATGGCGGCGGAGGGGCTGGCGCTGGGTGCCGGGCTGCCGCTCATGGGCGTGAACCATTTGGAGGGCCATGCGCTCACCCCCCGGCTCAGCCACGGCATCGCCTATCCTTACCTCCTGCTGCTGGCCTCAGGCGGACATTGCCAGCTCCTCGCCATCGAGGGGCTCGGCCGTTATCGCAGGCTTGGCGGCACGATCGACGACGCGCCGGGGGAGGCGTTCGACAAGGTCGCGAAGATGCTGGGCCTCGGCTTTCCGGGCGGACCGGAGGTCGAGGGCCGCGCGGCGGAGGGCGACCCGGAGCGCTTCGACTTTCCGCGCCCGCTCCTCGACCGGCCGGGGGCGGAGATGAGTTTCTCAGGGCTGAAGACCGCCGTCCTTCGCGCGCGAGACCGGTTGGTGACCGCACAAGGGGGGCTCTGGTCGCAGGACATCGCCGATCTCTGTGCCGCGTTCCAGGCGGCGGTCCGCGATGTGTTGGGTACCAAGACGGCGCGCGCGATGCGGGCCTTTCGCGATGAATGGCCTGCGCTGGAGACGCCCATCATCGCCGTCGCGGGCGGTGTTGCGGCCAACCGAGCCCTGCGCGCGGTGCTGGAGACGGAGGCGGCGGAGGCCGGTTTCGCCGCGGTAGCCCCACCGCTGCCGCTCTGCACCGATAACGGCGCGATGATCGCCTGGGCTGGGGCCGAGCGTCTGGCGGCAGGCGTCTCGGCCACGGATGAGCCCGTGCGCCCCCGCCCGCGCTGGCCGCTCGACGCGGCCGCAGCACCGATGCTGGGGGCGGGGCGGAAGGGCGCGAAGGCGTGATGGATGCGGGCTTGCCGCGCGCGGCATCGCGGCGGAGAAGGCGGGCCACGCAACGAGGAGGAGACTTATGCTCTACGCCATCATCTGCATCGACAAGCCCGGCGCGCTCGAGATCCGCAAGGCCAACCGCGAGGCGCATCTTGCGCATATCAAGTCCACCGATGGCGCGATCCAGCAGGCGGGACCGTTCCTGGACGATGCGGGCGAGATGTGCGGCTCGCTCCTGATCTACGCCTCGGACGACCGGGCGGCGGTGGAGGCCTGGGCGGCGGCGGACCCCTATGCGCTGGCCGGGCTCTTTCAGTCGGTGGAGATCCGGGCCTGGAACCGCGTGCTCGGCTGATCCTTTGGGGCGGGCTGGAGGACGCCCCGACTTCGGACCTGGCGGTCCTCAGCGGCCCGCCCGCCAGCCGCGCCCTCTCCACGAAAGCCCCCTCTCGACGAAAGCGCTGAGGCGGCTATGGTCCCGCTGGCGATGAGAGGGAGATGCGCCATGGCCTATTGGCTGTTCAAATCCGAACCGGACACCTGGAGCTGGGACGACCAGGTCGCCAAGGGCGAGGCGGGCGAGGAATGGGACGGCGTGCGCAACTACCAGGCGCGCAACAACATGCGCGAGATGAAGCTCGGCGATCTCGGCTTCTTCTACCACTCGGTGAACGAGAAGCGCATCGTGGGCATCGTCAAGGTCTGCAAGGAGATCCACCCCGACAGCACCACCGATGACGCGCGCTGGGAGTGCGTGGACATCAAGGCGGTGAGCCCGGTGCCGCGTCCCGTGACGCTGGCCGAGATCAAGGCGGAGGAGAAGCTCGCCGAATTCGCGCTGGTAAAGCAGTCCAGGCTGTCGGTCGTGCCGGTGGCGGCGAAGGAATGGCAGCTGATCTGCAAAATGGCGGAGTACAAAGGATGACGATTTCCCCCTTTGCGCGGCTCGGGGCCGAACGGTTGCCGGGGATCGGGCACAACAATGGCCCATCGCTCGAGGGCGGGCGGTCCTGGCGGCGCCATTGCTGGAAGCAGGCGAAGAAGGCTGTCGCGCCGCCCGCCCCGCTGGAGGTCGTGCGGCGGCGGGTGGCGCGGGCGCGGCAGCTTGGGCTCGCCTATCCGGCCTATGCCTCGATCCTGCTCGGTACGGGGCGGGATGTGCGCGGGCTCCTCTTCACCGCCGGGGCGCTGGGGCTGACCGTCGCCGGGACGCTCGAGCGGCTTGTGGAGATGGACCGGCTCAAGGCCGAGCGGCTGCGGGGCCTCGAGCGCTGCGACAAGCTGATCCTGCTGCCCGCAGGCGAGCGGGTGGCCGGTATTGCCGAAGCGCTGTCGCGGGCCGAGCGCATCGAGACGGCGGGCATTGGTGTCGTGCCGGAAGAGCCCGCCAGTTTCCGTGCGCGGGCGGCGGCGCTGGACGACCTTCTGCGCGTGCCCGGACTGCCCTCCGACACCGTCGTGCTGATCGGGACGGCGCCGGAGGAGCGGGCGGTGGCGGAGGCCGGTCGGCTCGCGAAATTCCTGGCGGCCGATCTCTACTTCGCGGGGCCGTGAGGGGTCAGGCGAGCTCGAAGATCGCCTCGACCTCCACGATCACGCCCATGGGCAGGGCGGCGACGCCGACGGCGGAGCGCGCGTGCTTGCCCTTCTCGCCGAAGGCCGACTGCATGAGCTCGGACGCCCCGTTCACCACGAGGTGCTGCTGCTGGAAATCGGCGGCCGAGTTCACGAAGCCCACGAGCTTGACCACCCGCGCGATGGCGTCGAGATCGCCGGTCGCGATCTTGGCCTGCGCAATGGCGTTGATCGCACATTGACGGGCCGCGACCTGAGCGGCGGCGAGCGTGCTGCCCGCGGGCGCTGCCCCGTCCACGTGGTCGGCGGCCGTCAGTTGGCCCTTCGGCAGCGGATCGATGCCGAGCGGGAGCTGGCCCGAGACGAAGAGCTGGTTGCCCGTGCGCACGAAGGGCACATAGGCCGCGAGCGGCGCCCCCGGCGTCGGCAGGGTGATGCCCATCTCAGCGAGCGTTTCTTCGACTGTGGCCATGGTTGCCTCCCCTGTTCTGTTGGCGCGCCATCAACGCTGCGCGGGTGGGGGATGTAAAGGGGTCAGTCGAGGCCCCAGATCTGCGGCTCCGCGAATTCGAGGGAGTTGCCGGCGGGGTCGCGGAAATAGATCGAGCGGCCACCCTGGGGCCATGTCACCCGGCTCTCGACGGCGACGCCGGCGGCGGCCAGCCTCTCGGTCCAGCCATCGATCTCGGCAGCGCTGGCCGCGAAACAGACGTGGCCGGGACCTTCTGCGCCATGGGGTGGCACGGGCAGCGCGCCCTCGGGAGGCGGCACGCGGCTTTCGCTCGGGCGAAAAAGGAGCAAGACGCCACCGTCGATGCGAAAAAAGATGTGCCGTCCGGGGCGATGGGTCAGCCGCTCGAGACCGAGCACATCCTCGTAAAACGCTGCGGTTGCTTCCAGATTCTCGGCATAGAGCGCCGTCTCCAGCACGCGCATCCTGCTCCTCCACGGTCGGGCGTTGCGCTCTCGGGCGACCACGCGTGCGTGAGTAGGGGTCGCTGCGCAACGCCGGCACGCTAGTTGCCTACCCTAGTTGTGAGGGAGGCGTGGCGCCGTGAGACTGACACGGAGGGATGGCGAGATGAAGCGGCTCGGTTTTATTGCGTGTTGCCTGTTCCTGTTGGGCGCGGCTCCTGCTGCTGCCTGCGGGTTTCATCCGGGTCAGGAAACGTCGACGGATGAGCCCGTTGCCCTCGAAGGCCTGGCGCCGGGGATCCAGCGCGGCTGGCTGCGCTGTCCTGGCGAGGATGACCGGCCGCTGGTGGTCTGGACGCTCGAGGTCGACGACAGCGCGCGGTTCCTGGGCGTGCGGGACGCACCGCTCTTCAGCTCGCTGCCGGCCAACCCGCTCGTCCCGATCGTCGGCATCGGCTATGGCGGCGACCGCCGCTTCAACCTCTTCGTGCGGGCCGAGCACCAGACCTCCGCCCTCTCCACGAATGCCGGCCAGGAAGGCAATGTGAAGCAGCCCTATCGCGTCTTCGGCACGCTCTGCGGCGCATCCGCTTCCGATGCGCTCGACTGCTCGGTCGGGGAGCGGCGCTTCAAGGCGCGCACGGATATGCGCGACAGCGACGGGGACGGCGTTCTCGACCTTGCCCGGCATGAGGTCAGCGTCTACACGCCGGGCCGTATTCAGGTTCTGCGCTTCCCCGGCCAGTACGACGCGGAGCCACGCCGCGTCGTCGCCCAGTGGTTGCCGGCGCTGACACTGACCGGTCTCTGACAGCGCCGGGATCGGCCGGCCCCGCCGCTCGCGCCGGGGCCCGGACCGTGCAGGGCGTCAGTAGCGGTAATGGTCGGGCTTGAAGGGACCCTGCGGCGTGACGCCGATATAGCTCGCCTGATCGTCCGAGAGCGTCGTTAGCGCCACGTTGAGCTTGCCGAGATGGAGGGTCGCAACCTTCTCATCGAGGTGCTTTGGGAGCACGTAGACCTCGTTCTTGTACTCGCCCGGCTTCGTCCAGAGCTCGATCTGGGCGAGCACCTGATTGGTAAAGCTGGCGGACATCACGAAGCTTGGGTGACCCGTGGCATTGCCGAGGTTGAGGAGCCGTCCCTCGGACAGGAGCAGCATGCGCTTGCCATCCGGGAACTCCACCATGTCGACCTGCGGCTTGATGTTGGTCCATTTGAAGTTCTTGAGCGACGCGACCTGGATCTCGTTATCGAAGTGGCCGATATTGCCGACGATCGCCATGTCCTTGAGCTGGCGCATGTGGTCGACGGTCACGACGTCCTTGTTGCCCGTCGCGGTGATGACGATGTCGGCCTTGGGCGCGGCTGCTTCCAGCGTCACGACCTCGAAGCCGTCCATCGCGGCCTGAAGCGCGCAGATCGGGTCCGCCTCCGTCACCATGACGCGGGCACCGGCGCCGGCGAGGGACGCGGCCGAGCCCTTGCCGACATCGCCGTAGCCGCAGACGACGGCGACCTTGCCAGCCATCATCACGTCCGTCGCGCGCCGGATGCCGTCGACGAGGCTCTCCTTGCAGCCGTATTTATTGTCGAATTTCGACTTCGTGACGCTGTCGTTCACATTGATCGCGGGGAAGGGCAACTCGCCGCGTTTCTGGAGCTGGTAGAGGCGGTTGACGCCGGTCGTCGTCTCCTCGGTCACGCCCTTGATCGCTTCCTTCTGATTGGTGAACCAGCCGGGGGAGGCGTCGAGGCGCTTCCTGATCTGGGCAAAGAGATACTCCTCCTCCTCCGAGCCGGGGTTAGAGAGGAAGCCCGTATCCCCGCCCTCCGCACGCGCGCCGAGGAGGATGTACATCGTCGCGTCGCCGCCGTCGTCGAGGATCATGTTGGTCGGCTTGCCGTCCGGCCACTGGAAGATCGAGTCGGTGTAAGTCCAGTAATCCTCGAGGCTTTCGCCCTTGATCGCGAAGACCGGCACGCCGGATGCGGCGATGGCGGAGGCCGCGTGATCCTGGGTCGAGAAGATGTTGCAGGAGGCCCAGCGCACATCCGCGCCGAGCGCCGTCAGCGTCTCGATCAGCACGGCGGTCTGGATCGTCATGTGCAGCGAGCCGGAGATGCGCGCACCCTTGAGCGGTTTGGCCTGGCCGAACTCCTGCCGCGCGGCCATGAGACCCGGCATCTCGGTCTCGGCGATCTCGATCTCCTTGCGCCCGTAATCGGCGAGCGCGATGTCCGCGACGGCGTAATCGGTAACGTTGTCAGGCATCCTTGTCCCCTCGTTTTCGGGCGCTGCGTGCTGCATTGCGGCGATGCCGCCTCGGCTGAGGCAGGTATCATTCCACAAGAGGGATAACAACGCGCTGATAGCCACGGTGGCGGCGTCGAAACGCCACCGGTTGCGACCGTTAACGGCGCGCCCGGCGCGACATTGCGACCATCAGTCCTCGGAGCGGTGGTCCTTGGTGCCGAAGAGGCGGTCGCCAGCATCGCCGAGGCCCGGGACGATATAGGCGTTCTCGTTCAACCGCTCATCCATCGCGGCGGCCCAGACGGGGATGTCAGGGTGTGCGGCGGCGAAGCGGGCCGCACCCTCGGGCGCTGCGACGAGGGCGAGGAAGCGGATGTCCTGCGCGCCCGCGCGCTTGGCGATGTGCACGGCCTCGATGGCGGAGCCTGCGGTTGCGAGCATCGGATCGACGAGGACAGTGACGCGGTCCGTGAGATCGTCCGGCAGCTTCACGAGATATTCGACGGGCTTCTTGGTCTCCTCGTCGCGGTATAGGCCGATATGGCCGACGCGGGCGGAGGGGACGAGGTCGAGAAGGCCCTGCAAAAGCCCGTCCCCCGCGCGAAGGATCGAGACGAAGCAGACCTTCTTGCCCGCGAGCCTTGGCGCCATCATGGGCGAGACCGGCGTCTCGATCTCGACATTCTCGAGCGGCAGGTCGCGGAGGAGCTCATAGGCGAGCAACAGGCTGATCTCGCGCAGCAGATCGCGGAAGCTGGCGGTCGAGGTGTCCTTCATGCGCATCCGCGTCAGCTTGTGCTGCACGAGCGGATGGGCGACGACGGTGAAGCGTGGCGGGGCGGCGGGCGCGGGCTCGGTCATGGCCGGCGGCTTACGCGATCGCGGGCAGGGCTTCAACGGGCTCTACAGGTCCTATGTCGGGGCCGTTGTCTGGGGCTTCGGCGGGGATCCGAGAGGTCCCGGCTCGGAGGCCGGGACGCGCGGCGCAGGGGCCGGTGACAGGAGGGCAAGCTTGGCGCGACGGGCCGGACAATCGGCGGGGCAAAGGGCGGTACACCGGGCGGCGCCACGGGCGGGCCGGCAGGAGGCGGCACCGCG
Organism: Pseudomonadota bacterium; assembly: GCA_039815685.1. GTDB lineage: Bacteria > Pseudomonadota > Alphaproteobacteria > Rhodobacterales > Rhodobacteraceae > Thermohalobaculum. The sequence goes on from JBCBYV010000006.1 coordinate 191,690, forward strand.
GGCCTGGCAGCGCATGCTGTCGGGTCGGCGGCTCGACCTGCTCGATCCCTCGCCGCTGGATGTCGAGATCGAGGATATCGCGCACGGCCTCTCCCGTGTTGCGCGCTGGAACGGTCAGACTGAAGGCGAGCACCCCTACAGCGTCGCGCAGCACAGCTTGCTGGTCGAGGAGCTGATGGGTCTTGCCCGGCCGCAGGCGACGGCCGGGGAGCGGTTGGGAGCACTCCTGCACGATGCGCCCGAATACGTGATCGGGGACATGATCTCTCCCTTCAAGGCTGCACTCGGTCTCGACTATCGGGCCTTCGAGGCGCGGCTGGCGGCGGCGGTGCATATCCGCTTCGGACTGCCCGCGGAGCTGCCGGAGGCGTTGGAGGCCCGGATCAAGCGGGCGGACCGGATCTCGGCCTGGTACGAGGCCACGCAGCTTGCCGGCTTCAGCCCGGGCGAGGCGGCCAAGTTCTTTCCCCGGCCGAGAGCGGCCTGGGCGGGCAGCGTCGTGCTGCGCCCGGAGCCGGCGGAGGCCGTGCGGCTCGCCTTTCTCGCGCGGTTCGAGGGGCTGTCGGCCGCCTTGGCCTCCCAGAACTGACGGCTCAGGCGCTCGCCTGCGGGGCGAAGGGAAGCGTGAGGTGGACCTTGAAGGTCGTCCCCTCGCCCAATGTCGATGTAACGGCGATGCGGCCACCCATCTGACGCACGAGCCGGTCGCTGATCGCGAGGCCGAGGCCCACGCCGTCGCCATTTCGCCGACCCTTGCCGTCGGCCTGGTAGAACTGGCTGAAGACGCGCTCGATCTCGTCCGACGCGATGCCGATGCCGGTGTCCTTCACGCTGATCACGAGACCCGCATGGTCGGCGCCGAGGCGTGCGTCGAGATCCAGCAGGACGTGACCTGCCTCGGTGAATTTGACCGCGTTCGTGAGGAGATTGAGGACGATCTGCTTGAGGCGCACCGCATCGCCGAGGAGCGGCGGGGTCCGCATCCCCTCCTTGAAGCTGCGAAGCTCGATGCCCTTGGTTGCAGCCTCCGGCTCGATGGTCGCCAGAGCCTCCCGCAGCACAGCGGCGGGGCTGAAGGGCGCCTCACGCAGCTCGAAGCTCTCGCTCTCGATCCGGGCGGTGTCGAGCAGGTCGTCGATGAGGCGCAGGAGAACCGCGCCGCTGTCGCGGATCACGCCCGAATAGGTGCGCTGCTTCGGGTCGAGATCAGTCGTCTCGAGGAGCGCGGCGATCCCGAGGATGCCGTTGAGCGGTGTGCGCATCTCATGGCTCATGCGGGCGAGGAAGCGGGACTTCTGACGGCTCGATTCCTCGACCCGCCGACGTTCCTCTTCGAGCATGCGGCCCTGCCGGATCTGCTTGCTGACATCCCGGATGGTGAGGACGCAGCCGCCAAAGGGAAGCTGTGCCTTGTGGATCTCGAGCGTCGCGCCGGTGAAGAGCTGGCGCTGGACGTTCTGCTGCATCGGGTCCGTCGCGAAGGCGTAGCGCCGCTCGATCTCCATTTGCCGGCGCTCGGGGGTCAGCCTGGCGAGGTCGCCGAAATGCCGGGCCATCTCACGGAAATGCATGCCCCACCGCGCGCGCTCCGGGGGAATGTCGTAGAGCGCGAGCAGCCGGTCGTTGAAGGCGATGACGTAGCCCGCCTCGTCGAGCAGCACGACACCGTCGGTGATGTTGTCGAGAATGCTCCGCATGCTGGCGTGATTGCGCTCGAGCGCGACCTCGTCGGCGACGCGGGCACTCATGTCCTTGTGGACCGCGACGATGCTGCCCTCCGCCGTGCGCTGGCGGGTGATGTCGATCACGCGGCCGTCCGGGAAGCGGCGGCGCTCGAACCGGGCTGCGTCGCTGCCCCATGCGGCGATCCTGGCGGCGATCTCTTCGACGAGGGCAGCGGGCTCGACGGGGAAGCCGCCGCGGGCGCCGACGCGTTCGAGCAGATCCTCGACACGGTCGCCGACGCTCACGTCATCCGCGGCGAGGTTGTACATCTCCGTATAGCGCTGGTTGAAGGTCACGATCCGACGATCCGCGCCGACGACCAGAATACCGTCGCTCAGCTGTTCGAGCACGGCGCCGAGGGTGTGCCCGCCGCTCGATGTCGAACTGGTGGTGGACGGAAGCGAGCTCACATCATGCCTCTATGCATCACTGCCTGCATCGTCTCAGATTTCGACGCATTTTGATACGAACGCGGTGAGCAGCTTAGGGGCTCACGCCAGCCTGTAATGTGACGCCCGTTGCTCGACAGAGACGGATATCGCAGAAGGGCGCCGCAACGGCCGGCAGGGAGATGAGCAACATGGCGCAAATGAAACTACTGATTCTGTCAGGCGATGGTATCGGACCTGAGGTGATGGGTCAGGTCAGTCGGATCATTGAGTGGTGTCGTGTTGCACGTGGGCTCGATTTCTCCGTCGAAGAGGACCTCGTGGGCGGCATTGCCTACGATACGCACGGTGCGCCGCTTTCCGACGCGACGATGGCGAAGGCGCAGGCGGTCGATGCGGTGCTCCTCGGCGCCGTGGGCGGGCCGAAATACGATGGGCTCGATTTCGCCGTGAAGCCGGAGCGCGGCCTGCTGCGGCTCCGCAAGGAAATGGATCTTTATGCCAATCTCCGCCCGGCGCAGTGCTTCGATGCGCTGGCGGATTTCTCCTCGCTAAAGCGGGAGATCGTGGCGGGGCTCGACATCATGATCGTGCGCGAGCTGACCTCCGGCGTCTATTTCGGCGAGCCGCGCGGGATCACGACGCTGAACGACGGCAGCCGCGTCGGCATCAACACCCATCGCTACACGACCGAGGAAGTGCGCCGGGTCGCGCGCTCGGCCTTCGAGCTTGCGCGCAAGCGCGACAACCGGGTGTGCTCGATGGAGAAGATGAACGTCATGGAGGCCGGCATCCTCTGGCGCGAGGAGGTCGAGTGGGTGCATGCCAACGAGTATCCGGATGTGGAGCTCTCCCACATGCTGGCGGATGCGGGGGCGATGCAGCTTGTGCGCAATCCGAAGCAGTTCGACGTGATCGTGACGGACAATCTTTTCGGCGACATTCTGTCGGATGCGGCGGCGATGCTGACGGGCTCGCTCGGTATGCTGCCATCCGCGTCGCTCGGCGCGCCGATGGCGAACGGGCGGCCGAAGGCACTCTATGAGCCAGTGCATGGCAGTGCGCCGGACATCGCCGGGCAGGACAAGGCGAACCCCATCGCCTGTGTGCTGAGCTTTGCCATGGCGCTCCGCTACAGCTTCGATCTGGGGGCGGAGGCTGACATGCTCGAAGGGGCGGTGCAGGATGTGCTGGCGAAGGGCATCCGCACGGGCGATCTTGGCGGCGATCCGTCGGCCGCCATCGGGACGGTGGCGATGGGGGATGCGATCCTCGAAGCGCTCGAGGCGCGCGCGGCCTGAGACCGCCCATCGGCCGGGGGCGGTGACGGTAATCCCGTTCCGAAATGGATTGCGCTGCCCCACAAGATGGGGCAGCGCGATGTCCTATGCCGCGCCGGCATTCGACCGGCAGGCAGTGCTAGGGCCGGACACACGCATTCGGCAGCCCCTTACCCGACACACGCAACGAACCCTTACCGCTTACGCTTGATCGGTTATGACCGAACGGCATGAATGAAGCGTGAACGAAAGCAGTCTATCAGCGTGACGCGGCGACATTTCTGCGTGACCGCGGGGCTCAGCGCTCGAGCTTGACGGTGACGCTCTTGCCGCCCCAGCCGTGGACGCTGTCCCGGGCCTCGACGCGCACCTCGTCAACATCGTCGGGGATGCGCACGCCCGAGAGCGAGCGGGTGAAGGGCTGTTCGTTCACATGGGGGTGCGCAAGCTCGCGCGTGCCGTAGACCGTGCCATCGGGCCCCACGACCCGCCAGGCATCGGCATAGTGGTCCCAGCCCGTGTCGCCATGCGCGACCGTCGCACTGAACCGCCAGGTGTCGCCCTGGGCCGTCGCCTCCGCGCCGACGACATCGGCGGGGCCGGCGGGGGCGGTCACGGGCAGAAAGGCGATGAGGGCGAGGATGAGAAGGGCGCGGTGCATGGCAGTCTCCGAGGCGGCTTTCACGCCACCTTAACCATTCCGGGAGCGTGATGCGCGCATTGCGTCTCGCTTCGGAGTTCACATGGTCGCGCGTGCCCATACCGTCGCCTTCATGGGCGTGGAGGCGAAGCCGGTCGAGGTGCAGTGCGCCGTCGCCGCCGGCATCCCGGCCTTCAGCATCGTGGGGCTGCCGGACAAGGCGGTGAGCGAGAGCAAGGAGCGGGTGCGGGCGGCACTGACGGCCTGTGGCATGGCGATGCCGGCGGGGCGGGTCACAGTTAATCTCTCGCCCGCGGACCTGCCGAAGACCGGCTCGCATTTCGACCTGCCCATCGCGCTCGCGCTGATGGCCGCGCTGGAGGTGCTGCCGAAGGGGGAGGTAGACCGGGTGGTCTCGCTCGGCGAGCTGAGCCTCGACGGGGAGGTTCGCGCTGTGCAGGGCGCCCTGCCCGCTGCGCTTCTGGCGGCGGCGTCGGACAAGGCGCTCTGCTGTCCTGCAGCATCGGGAGCGGAAGCGGCATGGGTCGGCGCCTGTGAGGTTCTGGCGCCCGGATCGCTGCTTGCGCTGGTGAACCATTTCAAGGGGGAGAGCCCGCTCTGCAGCCCTGAGCCGGGGCCCGTGGCGGCCATCGGCCACACGAACGATCTGGCGGATGTGAAGGGGCAGGAGGTGGCGCGCCGGGCGCTGGAGGTCGCGGCGGCAGGTGGGCACAACATGCTGATGGTCGGACCGCCCGGTTCGGGAAAGTCGATGCTGGCGCGCTGCCTGAACGGTCTGCTGCCGCCACTCACCCCACCGGAGGCGCTGGAGGTCTCGACGGTCCGCAGTCTGGCGGAGGAGCCCGGAACAGGGGCGATGGCTCAGGCACGGCCCTTCCGGCAGCCGCATCACTCGGCCAGCCGGGCGGCGATGGTCGGTGGGGGCCCGCGGGTCGGGCCGGGTCAGATCAGCCTTGCGCATCAGGGCGTGCTGTTCCTCGACGAGCTGCCAGAGTTCGACCGCGACGTGCTGGAAGCGCTGCGCGAGCCGTTGGAGACTGGGGAGCTGGTGATCGCACGAGCCGGGAACCACATCACCTACCCCGCACGGTTCCAGTTGATCGCCGCCATGAACCCCTGCCGCTGCGGGTACCTCGCGGACGCGTCTCGGGCCTGCAATCAGGCGCCGCGCTGTGGGGAGAAGTATCAGAACCGGCTCTCCGGCCCGCTGCTCGACCGGTTCGACATCAGGATCGACGTGCCGCCGGTAAGCCCGGAGACGCTGTCCCTGCCACCCCATGAAGAGACCTCGGCCAAGGTTGCGCGCCGGGTTGCGGCAGCGCGGGCCGCGGCTGAGGCGCGGGATGGGCCGGGCGCCGTGAATGCGTTGCTGGAGGGCGAGGCGCTGGAGGCTGCGTGCCGGCTGGACCCGGAGAGCCAGGCGCTGCTGGGCCGGGCGGCGGAGAAACTGCGGCTCTCGGCACGGGGGTATCACCGCGTGCTCCGCCTCGCCCGGACTGTTGCGGATCTGGAGGGTGCCGGCAGCATCCGCCGGCCGCATATCGCGGAAGCCGTGAGCTATCGCCGTGCCCTTGCCTGATGGCCGGGGGCCTCAGGGACGGCGCGCAAGCCCCTCGGCGCAGCGGGGCCAGGATACGCGGTCGCGATACCGCCCCTCGGGGCAGACGCGCACCCAGCCGCCGAGATTGATCTCGAGGCCGTTGGTGATCCCGCGCCCCGCAAAGACCGGTACCCGCCAGAGGGCGGCAAAGGCGCGCATGAGGCGCGTGTTGAGCCCTGCATGACAGCCCACGAAATGCGCATAGCCGCAGGGGCTGAACCGGGGACCGAGGGCCGACAGCACCTCGGCATGGCGGCGGATGCTGACGGGCGTGACGATGTCGTCGCCGAGTTCGACATATTGCGTGGTGCCATGGTCGACGATGCGGAGCGCGCCGATCCTCTCCCCGGGACGCAGGAGTGCGAGGACGTTGCCCACCATATCCTCGGCGGAGGTCATGCGCGCCTCGCCCCGCTTGTTGAGCGCGATGAACGGGCCCCAGAACGCGCCGCGCAGGCCCGCATCCCAATCCACCCGGTCATCGATGACGTAGATATCCCGCACCCGACCCATGCATCGATAGATAGTGAACGCTCGCGCCGGGTGCGAGCACCTCGCGCGATGCGTGTGGGGCGCGGCAGACCGCCTCTTTCATCGCCGCGCGATCTCCCCTAAGACGCCCGCGTCCATTCAGGAGGCTCTGCCATGGGATATCGTGTCGCCGTTGTGGGCGCGACCGGCGCTGTCGGCCGGGAGATGCTCAACATCCTCGCGGAGCGGGCTTTCCCCGCTGACGAGGTCTATGCCCTTGCTTCGCGCCGCTCGCTCGGCACGGAGACGAGCTATGGCGACAAGACGCTGAAGACGGGCGATGTGGAGCATTTCGACTGGTCCAAGGTCGATATCGCGCTCTTCGCCGCAGGCTCGGGCCCCGCGAAGGAGTACGCTCCCCGGGCCGCGCGCGCGGGCGCCGTGGTGATCGATAACTCGTCGCTCTACCGCTATGAGCCGGACGTGCCGCTGATCGTGCCGGAGGTGAACCCGGACGCGATCGAGGGGTTCCGCAGGCGCAACATCATCGCCAACCCGAACTGCTCGACGGCACAGATGGTCGTCGCCCTGAAGCCACTCCATGACCGGGCGCGGATCAGGCGGGTGGTGGTCAGCACCTACCAGTCCGTCTCCGGCGCCGGGAAGGAGGCGATGGACGAGCTCTGGAACCAGACCAAGGGCATGTATGTGCCGGGTCAGGAGGTCGACCCCGACAAGTTCCAGAAGCAGATCGCCTTCAACATCATCCCTCAGATCGACGTCTTCATGGAGGACGGCTCGACCAAGGAAGAGTGGAAGATGGTTGCGGAGACGAAGAAGATCGTCGACCCGAAGATCAAGGTGCACGCGACCTGCGTGCGCGTGCCCGTCTTCGTCGGCCATTCCGAGGCTGTGAACGTCGAGTTCGAGGAGCCGCTGGACGAGGACGAGGCGCGGGAGATCCTGCGAAGCGCGCCGGGGATCATGGTCGTCGATAAGCGCGAGCCGGGCGGCTACATCACGCCGGTCGAGTGCGTGGGCGAGTTCGCCACCTATGTCTCGCGCCTCCGCACGGACCCGACGGTGGAGAACGCCCTCAGCTTCTGGTGCGTCTCCGACAACCTCAGGAAGGGGGCGGCACTCAACGCCGTTCAGATCGCGGAGTTGCTCGGCCGGCGCTGTCTGCAGAAAGCCTGAGGGTCACGGCCATCGCGGCGGGCGGATAGCACCCGCCTACCCCTTGCGGCGCCGTGGCTCCTCGGCTATGTCCGCCGCCGTCGCCGGTATAGCTCAGATGGTAGAGCACGTCATTCGTAATGATGGGGTCGGGGGTTCGAGTCCCTCTACCGGCACCAGCAAAATCAGGGGGTTAGGAGATGGTGCGCTGATCTTAGGCTCAGATTAGGCTCAAACTCGTGCAAGTGGCTTTAGATGATGTTCTGGCCGGGCTTCCAGTCTACGAATCTGGGGGTCGGGAGTTCGAATCCTCCCCGGTGCGCCAATAAATCAAGTCCTTAGCGCCACAGCGAGAGCAGCTTAGTCTCTTTCTAGCCGCAGATCCGATACTGCTGACGGCAAACCGATTGATCTCGACTGCGCCAGCTCGACTGATCATGGCACCGCTTTAACGTTGGCGGGTCGCGCTGAAAACGAACGGCACGACAACGAACCTAACGCCGTTCGTTGTCCGCCAATCAATGGGCATCCAGCATCCAATCAGCTAAGGGCCTCGAGAAACGTCGCCACCTGAGTGTTTTGCTGATTCAATCGCGGTGCAAGATCGGCTCAGGGGATCGGCATGATGAGACAGCCCGAGTTCTTCGATTTCGACGACCGGATAAAGCGGCAGAGCGATCTCAGCGACCGGCTCGAGACACTCGCGGAACGGTGGATTTCGAGATGTTCGGACCCTAATTCGACGTGGCTCTGAGCTATTGCATCGATCCATGGGTGGATGCCCCCTCGGGGTCAAGGTGCTTTCAGACGTCTGAGCGGAGAGATCGCTGCGGTCATGTGTCAGGTCTGTTGTGCGGTGCCTAAGTGGATCATGACCGCTGGCCGGTATGGTCATACGCGGATTGGGTGCTCATCAGCGAACCGAGCTTAATGCTCTTGGGTCGATACGGCGTGTCTCAATTCCGATCTGGCGATCGCTTGCCCTTACGTCCTGGCGCTCCTCTCTCCCGTCTTTGCCCTGGTCGCGCCTTTCGGATCGCCGCAGGACGTCGGCAGGGCTCGTCGCAGTCTTCGAGTTAGCGGCTTAACCTGAGCAGATTCCGGCGGTTCGATACACGACCACGCTCTTCGCCTCCCTGAGCGTCCTCACCGGCGAGGTCATCGGTCGCAACATAGCCGCACAAATCGGACGATATGCGCAATCCAAAACGTTGCGCCGCCCGGCCCGAAGTTGACATTTAGCCTGTGTCAAAGCACTCTCGCTCGGAGAGCTCGAAATCGGACGATACTTGTGAGCAATCAACAATTCCTTTTAGATCTACTTCGCAAAAATAAGACTTGGCTTGTCTAAGCTGAGGCGAAGAATGGAGCTGCTCTCACTGCCTCAGTTTGAATATGTTATTTCTCTATCAGTGGCTTTCGCAGTGATAATTATGACGCCATCAAATATCTTCTTCTGAATGGGACATTCTTCTCACTCTTCGCGGCAATTATGTGCATAGTCTCATTCGTTCCGCTTCTAAACATCGGCAGAGCATTAACCAAAAATTCAAAAAGCGGGAATCCATTTTTCTTTGGTCATCAAGCCGAAATGAGTGAAGATCACTTGCTCGAAGCACTCAAGCTATCCGATTCTGAGTCGGCTGAGCTTTCTCACCACCTGGCAAACCAAATCATTGTAGTCGTGGAGTGCCCCCGCTGAGGTGGTCCACCTGCTGGGATAGGATTATCCCGTTTGAGGAGGACCATAGATGGCTGGGAAGCGAGACAAACCAGAAGAGATCGTGGTGAAGCTGCGCCAGGTTGAGGTGCTGCAGGGCCAGGGCATGTCGGTGGCGGATGCTGTGCGTCAGATCGGCGTGACGGTGCAAACCTATTACCGCTGGCGTCGGCTCTACGGTGGCATGGGCCGGGAACAGCTCCGTCGGCTGAAAGAGCTCGAGAAGGGGGTGAGCTTGCGAACGCGGCTGCGCCGGGCTGTCTCCGATCTGACGCTCGACAAGCTCATCTTGGCGGAGGCAGCAAAGGGAAATTACTAAGCCCCGCGCGCCGCCGACGCTGCATCGAGAGCGTGCGACAGACGCTCGGCGTGTCGGAGCGCCGCGCCTGCCGCACGCTCGGGCAGCACCGGTCCACGCAGCGCAAGGCACCTCAAGGTCGGTCCGACGAGGCGCTCCTGACCGAGGACATCATCGCGCTCGCCCGTGACTATGGGCGCTATGGCTACCGCATGGTGACTGGGCTGCTGAACAATGCCGGCTGGCATGTGAACCACAAGCGGGTGGAGCGGATCTGGCGGCGCGAGGGGCTGAAAGTCCCACAGAAACAGCCCAAGAGGGGCCGGCTCTGGCTCAATGACGGCTCCGGCATCCGGCTGCGTCCGGAGCGGCCAAACCATGTCTGGTCCTACGATTTCGTCCAGGACCGCACGCATGACGGTCGGGCCTTTCGGACGCTGAACATCATCGACGAGTACACTAGGGAGGCGCTAATGATTCGTGTCGATCGCAAGCTCAACTCCGCCGACGTCGTCGACGCCCTGACGGATCTCTTCATTCTCCGCGGCGCGCCGAAGTTCATCCGTTCAGACAACGGGCCCGAGTTCATCGCCGAGAAGGTGCGGGACTGGATTGCAGCCGTCGGCGCGAAGACGGCCTTCATAGAGCCTGGTTCACCCTGGGAGAACGGCTATTGCGAGTCGTTCAATGCCCGCTTCAGGGACGAGCTGCTCAACAGAGAGATCTTCTTCACGCTCCATGGGGCGCAGATCCTGATCGAGCAGTGGCGGCGCCACTACAACACCGTTCGGCCCCACAGCGCCCTCGGATACCGGCCACCGGCACCCGAGGCGATCATCCCAGTCGACCAGAGGCCGATCATGCACTAACAAATCAACCGGACCACTCAGTGGGGGCAGGCCAC
>JBCBYV010000014.1:0-113051 GCA_039815685.1 Pseudomonadota bacterium
CAACAGACGCAACTTCAGTCGGAGTTCTTCAAAAAATTACGCGCGCAAAACGTGTACATCAACCAACCCGCAAAATGAGGGCGGAGGGCGCCTCCTCGCGTCTGTCGGACCCGAGCATTGGCGCCGCCCGGAGCGCTGCGCGCGCTGCAAAGACGACTGCGACTTCTGGATCATGCGCCCTTAACCAGTGCTCCACATCTCCGCGGTCGGTGAAATCCTCCGGCGGCGGCGGGCGGAGCACCCGGTCGAAGGCGCTCTCGACGTCCTCTCGCCGCCGTTCAAGCTCGTCCTGGTCCAGCAGCGCCCGGCGCAGGTCGAGCAGGCTCCCCTGCGCCTCGAAGGTTTCCAGCGCCTTGAGGTACCGCTGGCGGCGGGGGAGCGTTTCGGGGGCGATATCGGCGAGGTCCTGGCCGAGCCCGAGTTTCAGCACCATCTCGAAGTCGCCCATATTGGGATAGAGCGACATCAGAAGCTCGAGCAGCGGCCCAAGGTCCAGCTTGCGGCGGTCGGGTGGGGGCTCGAAATGGGGCGGGTCGCTGGGGGGCATGCGGTAATCCGGTCAAGGCGAATGGTGGATCATCGCCCGGGGCGGCCCCTGCGTCGAGCCCGAGGGCCTCAGAACCTGTCCTTGCGCTGGCGGATTTCGCTGAAGACCGCGCCTGGCTCTCCGCCCTCGAGGCCGAGGCTCGCGGCAACGCTCAGGTCCACGGCACGGAGGAAGGGGTTGGTGGCCTTCTCCTCGGCCATGGTCGAGGGGACGATGGGGCTGCCCTCGGCATCCGCGGCCTCGATGCGCGCGATCCGGGCCTTGAGCGCTGCGTTATGGGGCTCGATCGAGAGCGCGAAGCGCCCGTTCGCCCGGCCATAGTTGTGGCCCGAATAGATCCGCGTCTCGTCCGGCAGGGCCATCAGCCGCTGGAGGCTCGCCCACATCATCGGATGCGTGCCCTCGAAGACCCGCCCACAGCCGAGCGCCATCAGGCTGTCCGCCGTGAAGACCGCCCCCTCGCCGCGCAGCAGGAACGCGATATGCCCCACCGTGTGGCCCGAGACGTCGAGCACCTCGACCGAGGTCTCGCCGAGCGTGAAGCTCTCCCCATCCGAAAGCTCGCGGTCGAGATCGGGCAGACGCGCGCGATCCTCCGTATTGCCGATGACCGCCGCGCCCTCGCGCAAGGCCGCCACGGCACTCGTATGGTCGTCATGATGATGCGTCACCCAGATCTGGGAGAGGGCCCAGCCCCGCGCCTCGAGCGCCGCCCGGATCGGCCGCTCCTCCGGCGCGTCGATCAGCGCGACCTTCCCCGAGCCCGCATCCCGCACGAGATAGGCATAGTTGTCCTCCCGGCAGGGGACGGTGACGATCTCGACGGGCATGGGGCTTCTCCGGGTTGGGCGTTCGGGTGCCGGACGGCGTGACGGGACGGTGCGGAGACAGTAGCTTCTCGGACGTAGGCGAACAGCCCCCGATGGGACCGGCAGTGGAGGGGTCATGCATCTCGACGTGGTGGAGCTTCGGCGGTTCTACTATGCGACCCGGCTCGGCCGGCTGGTGCAGCAGGTTCTGACCGCGCGGCTGCGCGCGCTCTGGCCGTCGACACAGGGGCAGTGCGTCGCGGGGTTCGGGTTCGCCGCCCCCTTCCTGCGCCCCTACCTGCCCGAAGCCGCCCGCGTGCTCTGCCTGATGCCCGCGCAGCAGGGCGTGGTGCCCTGGCCCGGCGAGGGGCCGAATGTCAGCACGCTGATCGAGGAGACGCTCTGGCCCGTCGCCGCCGACAGCGTGGACCGGCTGCTGGTGGTGCACGGGCTCGAGACCTGCGAGCGACCCCAGGCGCTCCTCTCAGAGATCTGGCGCGTGCTGACGCCGGGGGGGCGCGCGGTCTTCATGGTGCCGAACCGCGCAGGCCTGTGGGCTAGGCGCGAGGGGACGCCCTTCGGCTTCGGCCGCCCCTACACGACCGGGCAGCTCGAGCGCACGCTGGCCGACCAGCGCTTCGGGGCCGAGCGACATACAGGCGCGCTCTACATGCCGCCGAAGCATGACGGGTTCTGGTTCCGCCTCGCCCCGCCGATCGAGCGCCTCGGCACAAGGCTCGACCTCCAGCGCCTCGCGGGCGTCGTGCTCGTGGAGGCCACCAAGATGGTCTACATCACGCCGAAGAACGGCCTCCGCGAACGCGCCCGCCAACCCCTCCGCGTCCTCGAAGGTCTGGCCCCCCCAGTCCCCGCCCCCCCAAAACCAGCCACGGGGCGCGCGGTATTATGCGGCGGCGCCCACACCGGAGAACGCTAGATCATGTCATCCGGATCGGTCGCGAAGAAGAGGCCTTCGGGTGCCGCCGTTCGGACCGAGACCTCGTCGCTCCTCGCAAACGCGAGCAGTGCCTGGGACCGGGTCACGCCATCGGCCAGCCGCCCCTGCCAGAATGCGACACCGTCCGGATCGCCTGACGAGCCTCGGAGATTGGCGTAGAGGGCTTCTAGGAACGCTAGATCGCTCTCATCCGCCACTGAGGCTAGAAACTCGTTGCTGTTGACGAAGAGAGTGGCCATCGCATCGATCGAGAGCCCGTCGGCAAGGCGGTTCTGCCAGAAGAGAATGCCTGCATCTGGCGCTCGCCCAAGCGCGATGAAGTAAAGCCCAGAGATCGAGAACAGCTCTTCGCCGGGAAGTGCCAGAACCCCATCGTCAAACACAATCCGCTCGGTATTGATGAGCGTTGCACCTGCCTCTCCCGCGACCACGACCGTGTCAGCGAAGACGATCCCATCGGGCGCGTAGACAGATGCGATCCTCGCCGTGTCAAAGCCGGCGCCACCGTCTAGCACGTCGCCGCCTCCCTCGCCGGAGAACCAGTCGTTGCCGCCACCGCCCTCCATTCGCTCGGCCCCCGCAGTGCCCTCGAGCCGGTTGCCAAGGGCATTGCCGATGACGGTCACAGGATCGGGGGTATAGACGAGCGAGAGATCGCGCTCACCTTCAGGCAGATTGTAGACCAAGGGCCCGTCGTCCTGGGCGCCATAGATCTCGCGAATGATGTTCAGATCTGGCTGGTTGAGGGTCGTCTGAGACTGCAGGCGTCCCGCAAACATGATGGAGAAAGTGTTGTTGGTGTGCCCAAGGCCGAGAGCGTGCCCGAGCTCGTGCAGGACAAGGTCGAGATAATTCGCTTCGTCGAAACGCAATTCCGAAAAGTCGCTGATCACGACGTTCCCGCCGGTCTCGGTCGGATTGGGGAAGTACGCCACGCCGATGCGCTCGTAGCTCGTGGGCTGCCCGTGCAGAACGCGAATATTGCCAACCGGCCCCTCGGTGCTGCCGACGCCGCTATCCTCGACCTGGATAAACTCGATATTGGCAGCAGCCGACCAGATCGCGAAGGCTTCGCGGATCACGGCCTCGACGTCGAAACTGTAGACATCATCTGGGTCGAATGTCGTGCTGAACCGGGTGAAATCGGAGATATCGACGCCGGCATCGGCGATGCTCCAGGTCACCACACCGCCAGTAGTGCCGAGTTCGCCCTCGCCCCATTTCCGCCCAGGCAAAAAGTAGCCTGTGCGGCTATCGAGCCCGTCAATCTCGAAGTTGGTGGCGACAGGAGAAGCGCCCGTCTGGAGTTCTGCAGCAACGCCAGCCGTCGAGCTGTGCGTTGAGCCGGCCGGGCCGTGCGCGGCCGATTTCTCGAAATCGCAGATCCCGCCCGCCATCGAGCAAATGCCACACATCCGAGATGCCTCCATACAGCAATCTTGGCGTGGAAGCCTATCTCAGAATTCAGCGTTGCGCATAGCTACCGCTAAACCCTCGGGGCAATTGTGACTGAGCCAGCGCCTGCGCGCAGGCCCAGATCCAGCGTTCTTGGCTACTCACTGGTGAAGAGGTTGCCCCAGGCGCTGCGGAGGGCGCGTTCGCTGAGTTCCGGCGGACTGCCCTTGTATTGGGCGAGGGCGCGGGCCTGATCGCAGAAAAAGCGGGCGTGGAAGGCCTGGAACTTCACCTTGTCGCGATCGTAGAGCTCGAACAGCATGAAGGCGACCTTCTCCTCGTCAACTTCCATGCCGAAGCGCGCGGCGGTCGAGACCAGGATCTTCAGGAACGTCTCCTGATCAGGGCTGTCGATCAGGATCTTGTAGCGCAGACGGCGAAGGGCCGCGTCGTCCACCAGCTTCTTGGGCGGGATGTTCGTGGAGAACACCACCAGCGCATCGAAGGGCACCTGGAATTTCCGGCCCGACTGGAGTGCCAGGAAGTCCACGCCTTCCTCGAGCGGGACGATGAGCCGGTTCATGATCTGCTGCGGCGTCTCGCGCTGACGGCCGAAATCGTCCACCACCAGCACGCCGCCCGAAGCCTTGAGCTGGATCGGCGCCTCGTAGGTGCGTGCAACCGGGTTGAAGGAGAGATCGAGCATGTCGAGCGTGAGCTCACCGCCCGTCGTGATCGAGGGGCGCGCACAGGCGATGTAGCGCTGATCGAAGGGGCGTTCGCGACGGATCCCATCGCCCTGGAAGTCGCCCATCGTGTTCATCTCGAGCGCTTCATGCACCGTCGGATCGTAGACCACGAGCACCTGGCGTTCGACGATGAGCGCGTGTGGGATGAAGATGTGGTCCCGGAACGCCACCGTGACGGCGTTCGATATCGACGACTTACCGTTGCCCGGCGGGCCGTAAAGCAGAATGGCTGAGAACGAGTTGATCGCCGGGCCGAGGCTGTCATAGAGCTGGTCGGGCAGCACGAGACCGTTGAAGACCTCGCGCAGCGTCTCCTCGGAAAGCCGCTCGGAACGAATGGTCTGCGCTCGCACCTGTTCGCCGAACGCCTCGATCGTGATCGGCGCCGGGCCGACATATTCGGACTGTTGGAGGGCCGATAGCGCCCATTCCCGGCCCTTGGAGGTCAGCGCATAACGCATCTCGGCCCGCATCGAGGCGCCGAGCTGGCCCAGGGTCTCGATGAGCTTCCCTTCCTTCGCCGAATGGAGAAGTCGCTCGATGATCGGCACGGGCAGGCGCATCGCAGCGCTCATCTGCGTCGAGCGCTCGAGCCCCTGGCGGTAAATCGTCTTGCAGAGGAGATCGACCAGAAAGCCCTCTTCGAGCCCGGTCTCCTCCACACTGCGCGGTGCCTTGGGCGCGGGTATGACCCGGACCTGCGGCTGCTCCTGAACCTCCGCGGCAATGTTCATAAACTCTCTCCCCCTCCGGCGACGCCGTCCTTCCCCAAGGACCCCCGGCGTCCCTAACAGCGTCGCATCGACGACTGGCTCAGCCGCCCTGTTGTGCCGCAACCAGCCCGTCGGCGTCGTGGTCGGCCGTTCCCGATACTCGAACGCCGAAGACAGCAACAGCTGTTCCCCGGCTGGAGACCGCTTACCTGCGCCTGAACCTCTGACGACACCTTTCATGATCGTTACCCACGCATTGTGAAGAGAGTAAGGAATAACCGGGCAAGAATGCCACAATCTGTGGTTGACGCCTAGCGATCGCGCATCCTGGCGGCGAGCAGGGCCCCGCAGAAGCGGCAGACGGGGAGCGGCACCGCGCCCCTTCCCCGGTGGCGCCATCCGCGCTAGGCAGCGCGCTCTTGCCGGAATGCAAGCATTCGGAGCGCCAGGATGAGCAGAGAGACGCAGCAAGCCCCAGGTATCGACGCCAGCGCAGTCGCCAGCACGGCCGTGAGTGCCATGGACCATCCGACGATCCGCCCGCGACCCGGCGTGCTCGACATCTCACCCTATGTGGGCGGTGCCTCGAAGGCGGCAGGCGCCAACAGGACGACCAAGCTCAGCTCCAACGAGAACCCGTACGGTCCGTCACCGAAGGCACTCGAGGCGGCGAAGGCATCTCTCGACCACATGGAGAGCTATCCCGATGGCGGAGCGCTCGCGCTCCGTGAGGCGATTGCCGCAGCTCACGGAATCGAGATGGATCGCATCGTCTGCGGCGCCGGCAGCGACGAGTTGATCGCACTCCTCTGCAAGGCCTATGCGGGCGAGGGCGACGAGGTGCTCGCCTCGGAGAACGGCTTCCTAATGTACCGCCTCTCCACTCTGGCGGCTGGCGGGCAGTACGTCACCGCGCCGGAACATGGGCTGACGACGGATATCGACGCGATGATCGCGGCACTGACGCCGGCGACCCGGCTCGTGTTTCTGGCAGACCCGAACAACCCCACGGGCACGATGGTCGGGGCGGCGGAGGTCGCGCGGCTGGCCGACGCCCTGCCCGACGGTGCGCTCCTGGTGATCGACGCGGCCTATGCCGAGTATGTGCGCGAGGATGGGGAGGATGGCGGCATCGCCCTCGTGCGGGACCGCGACAACGTAGTGATGACGCGGACCTTCTCGAAGATCCACGGACTGGCAGCCCTTCGCCTAGGCTGGGCATACGGCCCGGCGCATGTCATCGATGTGCTGAACCGGGTGCGCGGGCCCTTCAACGTGACGGTGCCCGCGATCGTGGCTGGGACGGCTGCCGTTGCCGACCGCGACTGGGTCGAGCGTTGCGCCGTCGCGAACGAAGCGTGGCGCGAGTGGCTCGCCCGGGCGCTCGAGAAGGCCGGCTTCACCGTCGTGCCGAGCCGGGCGAACTTCCTGCTGGTTGAGGCGGGCGCCCGGGTCGATGCCTTCGACACGGCACTCAAGGCCCGCGGCTTCGTGGTCCGGCGCATGGAGGGCTACGGCCTGCCGCAGCATCTTCGCATCACGGTCGGTGACGAAGCGGCCTGCCGGGGCGTGGCGGAGGTCGCCGCGAACCTCTGCATCGCGGCCCCATGACCGATGCCGCCGCCTTCCGGCCGCCGTTCCAGCGGCTGGCGCTGATCGGCCTGGGCCTGATCGGCTCGTCCATCGCGCATGCCGCGCGGCGGGCGGGTGCCGCGCGGGAGGTCGTGGGATACGCGCGTTCCGAGGCGACCCGCGCGACCGTCCGGCGCCTCGGCTTCTGCGATCACGTGGCCGAGAGTGCCGCTGAAGCCGTTACCGGGGCTGACTGCGTCATCGTCTCCGTCCCCGTCGGTGCGTCGGAGGCGGTGGCGAAGGAGATCTCGCCGTCCCTCGCCCCCGGCGCGATCCTGACGGATGTGGGCTCGGTCAAGGCGGCGGTCGTCGCTGCGATTGCCCCGCATGTGCCTGCGAGCGTGCATTTCGTGCCCGGCCATCCGCTCGCCGGGACCGAGCATTCGGGGCCTGACTCCGGGTTCGCGGCGCTCTTCGACAATCGCTGGGTGATCCTGACGCCCGGCGACGGCGACGACCCCGCACCCGTCGCCCGACTTACCACGTTCTGGCAAGCGCTGGGCGCCATGGTCACGGAGATGACGCCCGAGCACCATGATCTGGTCCTCGCCGTCACCAGCCACGTGCCCCACGCCATCGCCTACACCATGGTCGGCGTGGCGGACGACCTCGCCCGCGTCACGGACTCGGAGGTGGTGAAGTTCTCCGCCGCCGGGTTCCGGGACTTCACGCGCATCGCCGCCTCCGACCCTGTCATGTGGCGCGACGTCTTCCTCAACAACCGAGAGGCGACGCTCGATATCCTCGGCCGCTTCACCGAGGAACTCTACGAGCTGCGCCGCGCGATCCGCACCGAGGACGCGCAATGGCTTGAGGACTACTTCACCCGGACGCGCGCCATTCGCCGCTCGATCATCGAGGCCGGTCAGGACACCGCAGCCCCCGATTTCGGCCGCGGCGCGGCAGCACCGAGGGCAGAGGCCGAGCCGCCCGCTGAACCTGCGGCGCAGGCTGCCCGGCGAGGCTGACGCCCGCCCGCTCAACCCGTCGGTGAACGTTTCGGCAGGAGGCGGGGTGCGTTGCCAATGGCAATCGGTCCGATGCGCACGGCTCCCCCGGAGAAGCCGAGCGTGATCGAGAGCTTGTCGCGGCCGCCAAGGAGCGCTGCGAAGCCGAGCGCGCGCGACACTGCCTCCCCCATCCTCGGGTCGAGCGCGCCGGCATCCACGAGGCCCTCAAGGAGGCGCTGCCAATCCTCCGCCTCGATATCGAGGCTGCCTTCGGCAAGACCATCCGCATCTGCATCGAGCCGTCCGCGCGCGGCCAGCACCGCGGAGCCGAGCGCCAGCCGCCCCTCCCGGATCACCAGCGTGCGGGCGCCCACAACACCGGTCTCCACCACGTCGAGATCGAGCGGCCGGTCCGTCACCACCTGTCCGTCGAAGCGGAGCGCCCCCTCCCCCGCCATGCCGAGCCGGCCGAGCAGGCGCTCCGGCAGCCGCACGGCTTCCGCGGTCAGATCGAGGCTGTAGGTATTCTCGGGCGCGCCGTCCGTGCGCCGCGCGATGTCGATCGCTACCCGCTCAGCGCCGGCCCGCCAGCCCTCGCGCCCCTCCATCTCCAGCGCTGCGATATGGAGGCCTAGGGCACGCAAAGGGAGCGAGACGCCGGGCACGACCGAGAGGAGACCCTCGAAACGCTCGCTCGCGACCTTTACACGGGTCTGGGGCACGGCGAAGTCCTGCGCATCTGGCAGTCGGAAGGCGATGTTGGTGGGGTCCCATGCAGGGCTTGCCGCCTCTAGGAAAGCAGCCTGCCAGGCCCAGCCGGCGGCTGGGTCGGCAAGCGCCGGTCCCTCGATCCGACGGGCGAAGTCGAGCGGGAAGCCCTCGACGGAAACCTCCCCCTCCGCCTGCCACCCTTCGGCCGCGCGGGCCTCGAGCCAGCCCTCCAGAGCTGCCTCCTGCCCGGCGGCCGCCGCGAACCACCAGCCGAGCCAGCCGAGCCCCGCCGCGAGCACGATACCCGCGAACCACTTTGCGATGCGTCCCATGCCGGGCTCCATGCTGCCGCGTCGTCCGCGCCCGGCGACCGTTGGCCTGCGCGCTCCCCATGGGTATAGGAGCGCCCGGGAGGGCGCGCCATGGATGAGACGGGTGGCTTTTGGGTATTCGGCTATGGCTCGCTCATGTGGCGACCGGGCTTTCCGTATCTCGAACGGCGCCTCGCCAGGCTCAAGGGTTATCGCCGCGCCTTCAAGCTGCGCTCAGTGCGCTACAGGGGCACGCCGGAGGCGCCGGGCTTGGTGCTCGGCCTCGACTGGGACCCGAATGCGAGCTGCACCGGCATGGCCTTCCGCGTCTGCCCGACCAAGGGGGACGGCGTGCGGGATTACCTGGCGGAGCGCGAGCTCGTCACGCGCAGCTATTTCGAGGTGCTGCACCCCGTGACACTGCTGACGGAGGAGGCGGGTGGCTCGGAGCAGTGTGTGGATGCGATCTGCTACATCCTCGACCGGATGCACCCGCAATATGCCGGCGATCTTGATCTGGCAGCTCAGGCGGCGATCATCGCAGAGGCCGAGGGCCCACGCGGGCCGAATGCCGAGTACCTGCACAACACGGTCGAGGAGCTGCGGGCCATCGGGATCGAGGATCGCGAGCTGGATGCGCTCGATGCCCGAGTGCGGGCGCTGGCGGCCACGCGCGGTGCCGCCAGCTAGTTGGGCCTCAGACCGGCATTGGCCCGATCGTCAGTTGATGGGCTCGAACGACAGGTGGTTCTGCACGATTGCCTCGTAGCTCCCGGAGCGACGCATATCCGCCAGACCGCCATTGATGACCGCGATGAAGGCGGCGCCGTTCTCGCTGGAACGCGGCGCGACGACGTGGAGCGTCTGCCCCTCGCCGATGCTGCTGAGCGTGCGGACGCGCGAGGCGACGTTGAGGCGCTTCGCTGCCGCCTCGCCCTCTGGCACCGGCACGCTCACCACGTTCACATCACCCATCGCGAGCATCTGGAAGCACTCGTCCACGCTGCTCACCGAAACCGGATTGACGTTCGGCGCAACCAGCCCAACGCCGGCGAGGTCGCCGACGCCCATGCCCCGCGGACGGCAGAGGCGGCTTCCGAAGAGATCCCGGGCACCGTTCGCGCCGCCGAAATCGCCATCCGTCGTCACGAACATCCCGATACCGGCCGCATAGATCGGCTCGGAGAAGACGAAGTTCGAGCAAAGAGCCGCGCTTGCCGCATCGAGGCTGCCGGCATCGGCGCAGTTCGGGCGCGCGACCGGATAGCCGAGGTCGAAGCCGCCCTCGGCCACATCCGCCGCGCTCTCGCCGCCGACATAGGTCACGTCGAATTCGATCGGCACCGGCGCGCGGAGGAGCGCACGCTGCACGATCTCGGTCAGCATCCCGCCCTCAGGCAGCTTCGCGCCCACGAACGGCGCGTTCGGACGCACGGCGAGGAGCTTAGCCGTGGCGACGTCGCCGGTCGTCGTGAGGCTTGCGACGACACCCTGCGGTGCGGTCAGGAAGGTCGGACTCGTCGTGGGGTCGAGACTTGCGGCCTCGGTTTCGGTCTCAGGCTCTGGCGGCGTGGTGGCGGGTGCTGCAGCGGGCTGCGGCCGCACACCCCTGGGCAGCGGGTTTCCGGTACCGTCCAGGCAAGGAATGAAGAGGTTGACGCCAACCTCGAGCGTCTGCGGGCTGCGCACACGCGGACGGTTCGCATCGAAGATCGGGCCGAAGCGTCCGGCGCCATAGGCGCGCACGGCGATCTCGCTCAGCGTATCGCCGGCAACCACGCGGTAATCCCCACCGCATTGGATGGCCTGAGCCTCAACCGGCGCCGGGCTGAGCGCCACACCGGCACCCAGCAGCAGCGCGCACGCGCTCACCGCACAAGCATGCATCTTCATCACTTAACCCCCCTCAAGAACTGCAGCGCTGTGTGCCCACCGCTCCCCAGCGGCATCGGCACATATCAGACGCACCGATCAGCCATCGCCGACCGGCACTTCCCTCGCATGAACCGCCTCCCCCAATATCGAAATGAGCGATCCTGTCGACACTCTGAGACGGTGACGGGTCATTAAGGCATTTTTTGGATCATTCTGGGTCAATTCGCCCCGGGCACCTCGACGAGCAGGGTCGCGCCTTCGACGCCTGCGATGCGGAGCGATCTGCCCGGTCCAGGCTGTTCGGCATCGTGGGCCTGCTCGCCCTCCAACCGCGCCCGCCAGACCACGCCATCGATGCTGACGCTGCCGACTCCCGCCCGAAATGGCGCCGAAACCTCCGCTATGCGCCCCGTGAGCGCATCACCACGGCGGTTGAGACCGTGAAGGCCGCCGCTCGGCTTCATGCGGCGTGTGACGAACCAGGCGATGACGACGCTGAGGAGCACCGCCGCGCCAAAGATCGTAACCTGCAGGATACCGCCTAGATCGGGTTGCAGGAAGATGAGCCCTCCGACCACCAGCGCTGCGACGGCGGGGCCGAGGAGGTAGGTCGTACCAGTTGCTACCTCGACAGCGCCGAGGGCGATCCCGAAGGCGACCCACCACCAGGGTGAGATGTTGTCGAGAAAGGCGAAGAAGCCCGAGGACATTGACCGTCCACCTTAGCCGTTCTGCCGCCACGGGCCGAGCGTCGCGCTTGGCCCGCTACCGAGCGCGGGGGATGTGGCTCGCATGCCGGACCCCTCGGGGCCGCCGCTCCCCTGCGGACTCGTCTGCGGCCGGGCGCCGCCGCCGCCCCCGCTCCCGCCCCCTGAGCCACCACCGCCGCGCAGCGCCCCAGTCAGCTCCGCGATGCCGGAGACGGCGCCCGCGATACCCGACGCTTCGATCGGCAGGATGATGGTCTTGGCGTTCGGGCTCTGCACCATCGCACCCAGCGCCTCGGTGTATTTCTGCGCGACGAAGTAGTTGATCGCCTGCACATCGCCTTGGCTGATCGCGGCGGAGACCATCTGGGTCGCCTTCGCTTCGGCCTCCGCCTCGCGCTCGCGCGCCTCAGCATCGAGGAATGCGGCCTCCCGCCGGCCTTCCGCTTCGCGGATCTGGCTCTCCCGCTGGCCCTCAGCCTTGAGGATGGCGGCCTGCTTCTCGCCCTCGGCAGTCAAGACCTCGGCACGCTTCTCGCGCTCCGCCTTCATCTGGCTACCCATGGCAAGGACGATGTCCTGCGGCGGGCTGAGGTCCTTGATCTCGACGCGCGTCACCTTGACGCCCCAGGGCGTCGCCGCCTCGTCGATGATCTGCAGGAGTTTGGTGTTGATCATGTCGCGGTTGGACAGGACGTCGTCGAGGTCCATCGCGCCGATCACCGAGCGGATGTTGGTCATCGCGAGGTTGATGAGGCTGAGCTCGAGATCCCGCACCTCATAGGCTGCCCGCGCGGCATCGGTCACCTGATAGAACGCAACCGCATCGGCCCGCACCTGGGCATTGTCGCGCGTGATCACGTCCTGGCCGTCGATGTCGAGCACGGTCTCCATCATGTTGATCTGCCGGCCGACCTTGTCGATCAGCGGGATCATGAAGCGCAGGCCGGGCTCGAGCGTGCGGCTGTACCGCCCGAAGCGCTCAACCGTCCATTCCTCGCCCTGCGGCACCGTCCGCACCGCGCGGGCGACCGTGATGATTGCGAAGACGACGAAGACCAGCGCGGCAATCGCCAGCACACTCGACCCATCGATCCCAAATTGCTCAAGCACGTCCAACATGCTGACGACCCTCCGATCCCCCCGGCCACAACGCCGGCCCTGATGCGTGAATAGCACAGTTGGTCAAGGCGCAGAGCGGACAGATGCGCCTCCGGGCGATATGTCACCGAAGGGGCACGGCAGCTATAGCCTTCCGGCAGGATGCAGCACCTTTGATGAGGCTTCGAAGACGCCTAGTACCCTCGACAACGACCGCAGCAGCCCGGAGCAGGCAGACGATGCAGCGCAGGTTCCTGATCTTCGTGCTCACGCTTCTCCTGTCGGCTGCTCACGTGTCGACGCAGGCCGCCGCGCAGGCGACGGACAACGCCACCACCGATGCGGCGGCGTCGAGCGAGGCCGACGACCCGGCGCTAAAGGGTGTCCTAAAGCGCTCTCCCGCCTTGCCAGAGGGCGCGGTCGCCGGCGGGGCGTCACAGGGAGGCGCGCCGCTCGCCACCCCATCGACCGTGGCGACATCCCTCGATGGCATCCGCGAAGGGCAAGCGAGGCAAAGAACGGCGCCCGCCCCGACCCGCCCCGCGACGCAGAGCGCCGAGACGGCACCGAATACTGTGCCGACCGCCGACGCCGGGAGCTTCGAAGAGGGCGAGGATAGCCTAGGCGCGCTCCGCAGGGTGATCGAGGATCCGGAGGCACGCGCCAAACTCCTCGGCGCGCTGGCTGCGCTCGAAGCGGCGGATGACGATGCGGAGGGAGCCGACGGCGCGGTCGCGGGCCCTGCTGAGGGCGCGGACGATGCGGCGGAGGCGGGCGCGGGGGCGAGGGCGGGCGTGGGGGCGGGCGAAAGCGCAGCCCAAGCCGTCTCACCACCGCGGCTATCGTTGGGGCGCCGCGTCGCGGATGCGACCCGCGCTGGCGTGGAGGAGCTCCTCGAGACCGTCAACGGCTTTTTCATCGGACTGATGGCGACCCAGCGCAGGCTGAGCGGCTTCGCGGATGTCGAACAGGGTCGTCTGCTCGCCATCGCGATCGATGTCGGCGCCGCCTTCGTCTTGACCTTCGCGGTGTTCTTCGCCCTGCGCCTGCTCGCCCGCCCGCTCTGGCTCCGCCTCGGACGCTACGCCAAGACCGGAAGCTACTGGCGCGGCATCCTCATCCTGCTCGCCTCGACCGTGATCGATGTGGTTGTCGTCCTGCTCGCCTGGGCGGCGGGCTATCTCGGGGCGCTCTTCCTGCGGGGAGAGCCTGGACAGATCGACGTCGAGGAGGCGCTCTTCCTCAACGCCTTCTTCTTTGTCGAACTGATCAAGTCGGTCCTTCGCATCTTCATCGCGCCCTCAGAGGGCCGCATCCGGCCATTGCCGCTCACCGACGGCGCGGCCCGCTACTGGAATGCCTGGTCGAACGCGCTGATCAGCCTGCTCGGCTACGGCATTATGATGCTGGTGCCGATCGTGAACGCGGAGATCAACATCTTCACCGGGCGCGCGACCTCGGTGCTGATCTTCGTGATCTTTCTCGTGATCTCTATGGTCCTCGTGCTGCTGAACAGGCGGGCACCCACGGCCTATTTCCAACGGCGCCGAGCCGAGGAAGGCGGCGATGTGACCATCGGTGCCATTGCCGCCGTCGCACCGCTCTTCCCGCTCGCGATCATCGCGTATCTCTTCACGCTCTTCATCTTTGCCGTCGCCAATACCGATCAGGTGACCAGCATCGTGCTCGACACGCTGAAGGTGATCGCGGTCGTCGGCCTCGGCTCGGCCGCGGTAAGCGTGCTGACGGCCGCAAGCCGGCGCGGCGTGCAACTGCCGGGAAAGGTGACCGAGACCCTGCCGCTCCTAGAGCGTCGGCTGAACACCTTCGTACCCGCGTTTCTCTCCATCGTGCGCTTCATCGTCTTCCTGGCGGTGATCGGGGCGGCAATCGAGATCACAGGGCTCTTCGACGTAACCGGCTGGCTCGACGCGACGCTTGGCGGAGACGCGGCCGCCACGTTCGTAAGCGTCGTGCTCATCGTCCTGGCAGCCTTCGCGGTCTGGCTCGGGCTCTCGAGCTGGATCGAGTACAGGCTGACGCCACGGGGTTATCGGATCGCAACCTCGCGCGAGCAGACTCTGCTCACGCTCCTGCGCAATGCCGCTACGATCGGGATCCTGCTGATCGCGACGATGTTCTCGCTCTCGGAGCTCGGCATCAACATCGCGCCGCTGATCGCATCGGCCGGTGTCCTCGGCCTTGCCATCGGCTTCGGCGCGCAAAAACTCGTGCAGGACATCATCACCGGCATCTTCATCCAGTTCGAGAATGCCTGCAATGTGGGGGACGTGATCACCGTGGGCGGCACGACGGGTACGGTGGAGAAGCTGACGATCCGGTCCGTCTCCCTCCGCGACCTCGACGGGACGTTCCATGTGATCCCGTTCTCCTCCGTCGACATGGTCTCGAACTACATGCGCGGCTTCGCCTACCACGTCGCCGATCTCGGCATCGCGTATCGGGAGAATACGGATGAGGGCAAAGAGGTCATGCTCGACTGCTTCCGGGCGATGAAGGAGGACCCGGAATGGCGCGGGGACATCATCGGCGAGCTCGAGTGGTTCGGCGTCCAGTCCCTCGGCGACAGCGCCGTCGTCCTGCGCGCGCGCATCAAGGTCCGCCCGGGCAAACAATGGGCGGTCGGTCGGCGCTACAACGAACTCCTCAAGAAGGCCTGCGACGAGCGCGGCATCGAGATCCCCTTCCCGCACATGACCGTCTGGATGGGTGAGGGAAAGGACGGAGCGGCCCCGCCCGTCCATCTGCGTTCCGAGGGCGACGTCGCGGCGAAGAACGACGAGCAACCGGAACTACGTCCGGATACCCCTCAAGCGAGCGACCGCGAGAAGTCGCGCAAACCTCTACAGGACGAACCGCTCGAGAACCCCTGATCGGCGCCCTCAGATACCGCCCCCATAGCCACTGCCGTTCCGGAGGAGCGTGAGGCAGTGCAACACCCTTGGCGATTGCCGTCTGCTAGCGATCCGCTGCGCGATCGCGGTGGGGGTGGAGGCTGCTAGAGCACTCCTTGCGTAACGTACGCACGTCGTGCTCGGGCTTGACCCGAGCATCCAAGGCTTCTGGCGCCGGGCAGCTGGGTCAAGCCTGACAATGACGCAACTTCTGTTGGCACCTCAGGTCGAATGTCGCTCTGATCCCGTACGGCGGCTGATCTGTATTGCCTGACGGAAGGCCCCGACACACACTGCGGATCCGAGACATTCAGAAGGGTCATTGCAATGGACGTCGCCGAGGCGAGAGCACTGCTCACCGAGTTTCACGAAGCGCGCAAAAAGAACGATCCGGACACGCTACGCCCGTTCTTCGCCGAGGGCGCAACCTTCTCGGTCGCGGGCCAGTTGCGAGAAAACTCGATCGCGATGGAAGTGATCGACAAGGCGGGCTTCGAACACGCGCTCCACGAGATCCTGCGCGACTGGCGCTGGATCGATGTCGACTTCAAGACGGTCATGGCCGACGGCGACCTCGTGGTCGTGCGCTACCTACTGACCGTCGAGCACGTGCCGTCGCAGCAGAGCTTTACGACCGACATCGTCGATTTCGTCACCGTTCGCGACGGGAAGATCACGGATATGCGCCAGTTCGTGGATACCGCGCATCTCGGTGCCATTGCCGGCTGGAACCGCTGAGCTGCGACCCCGTCAGCCGCATTTTGAGAATCCGCAGTCGAGGCAGACCTCGCAACCTTCCTTCATCTGGGTGTTGAAGCTGCCGCATGTGGGGCAGGCGCTGGCGGCGGGCCGGTCCTGCCCAACCGCGATGGCTTCGCGGGCGGAAGCCGGGTCCTCGGTCAGGCCCGCGCCCTCCCCGTCGATGAAGCCGATATCGACAAGGTGGCGCTCGATCACCCCACCGAGGGCCGCGAGTATCGAGGGCACATAGCGGCCCTTCATCCAAGCGCCGCCGCGAGGATCGAAGACCGCCTTCAGCTCCTCGACGACGAAGGAGACGTCGCCACCTCTGCGAAACACAGCGGAGATCATGCGCGTGAGCGCGAGGGTCCAGGCGTAGTGCTCCATGTTCTTCGAGTTCACGAAGATCTCGAAGGGCCGCCTGCGCCCGCCCACGATCACGTCGTTCATGGTGATGTACATGGCATGCGGGCTCTCGGGCCATTTGAGCTTGTAGGTCACGCCCTCCAGCGTCTCGGGCCGGTCGAGCGGCTCCGAGATCCAGACCACATCGCCGCGGGCAGGTGCGGCCTCGTCCTCCAGCACGGTCGGCACCGGTGCCGCCTCGGCCTTCTTCTCCTCCGCGACCGAGAGGACCGAGCCCGTGATCTCGTTAGGCCTATAGGTCGTGCAGCCCTTACAACCCTGGGCATAGGCGTCGAGATAGACCTGCTCAAACGCATCGAAAGTGATGTCCGCCGGCACGTTGACCGTCTTGGAGATCGAGCTGTCGATGTATTTCTGGGCCTCCGCCTGCATCGCCACATGGTCGGCCGGGCTGAGGTCCTGGGCAGTGACGAAATGGTCCGGCAGGGGCGCGTTGCCCTTCAGACGCCGCCACTCAGCCAGCGCGTAGTCGACGACCTCCTCCTCGGTCCGGCTGCCATCCGGTTGCAAGACCTTGCGGGTGTAGCTGAGCGCGAACACGGGCTCGATGCCCGAGGACACGTTGCCAGCGAAGAGCGAGATCGTGCCGGTCGGTGCGATGGAGGTGAGGAGCGCATTGCGGATGCCGTGCGCCGCGATCCCCTCCCGAATATCCTCCGGCAGCGTCCGGATCGTCGCACCGGCGAGATAGGGCTCAGCGTCGAAGAGCGGGAACGGCCCCTTTTCCGCAGCCAGATCGACGCTCGCGCGGTAGGCCGCGTCCCGGATCTGGCGGAGCCAGTCGCCCGTCTGCACCACCGCTTCCGCCGAGCCATAGCGGAGGCCGGTCATCAGAAGGGCATCCGCCAGCCCGGTCACGCCAAGGCCGATGCGCCGCTTGGCCCGCGCTTCCGCCGCTTGTGCTTCCAGCGGGAAGCGGGAGGCGTCGACGACGTTGTCCATCATGCGCACCGCGGTCGCCACCAGCTCGGCCAGTGCCGCGCCGTCGATCCCCGCATCCGCCTCGAACGGGCGACGCACGAGCGCGGCGAGGTTGATCGAGCCCAGAAGGCAGGCGCCGTAGGGCGGCAAGGGCTGCTCGCCGCAGGGGTTCGTGGCCGCGATCGTCTCTGCGTAATGCAGGTTGTTGGCCGCGTTCACCCGGTCGATGAAGATGACGCCGGGCTCGGCGTAGTCGTAGGTCGCGCGCATGATCCGGTGCCAGAGGTCACGCGCGCGGAGAGTGCGGTAGACCCGCCCCTCGAAGACCAGCTCCCAGGGCCCGTCCGACTCGACCGCCGCCATGAACGCGTCGGTGGCGAGGACGCTGAGGTTGAACATGCGCAGGCGCGCGGCATCCGACTTGGCCGCAACGAAGTCCTCGATATCCGGGTGGTCGCAGCGCATCGTCGCCATCATCGCCCCGCGGCGGGAGCCTGCGGACATGATCGTGCGGCACATCGCATCCCAGACATCCATGAAGCTGAGCGGACCCGAGGCGTCAGCACCGACGCCCTTCACCGGCGCACCCTTGGGCCGGAGGGTCGAGAAGTCGTAGCCTATGCCACCGCCCTGCTGCATGGTCAGCGCAGCTTCCTTCAGCATCTCGAATATGCCCTCGAGACTGTCGGGCACTGTTCCCATGACAAAGCAATTGAAGAGCGTCACCGACCGGCCCGTACCCGCCCCCGCCAAGATGCGGCCGGCGGGCAGGAACCAGAAATCCTCCAACGCCGATCGGAAGCGCTGCTCCCAGGCGGCCGGATCACTCTCGGTCTCGGCCAGGGCCGCCGCGACGCGTGCGAAAGTCGCGTCCACATCCGCCTCCGCCGCGCTGCCTTCGCCAGGCGCCGGTTTCAGCCGGTACTTCATGTCCCAGATCTGCTCGGCGATGGGCGCGGGAAAGGCGGTCATCGGCGGTCCCTCTCGGCTCAAGCTACCAGATGCGGCGGGGAGCCCGACGCGGACAGCGAACTATAGCGCTTCAACCGAGCGCGGGCGAGACCAAAGAACAATAATGGAACATTTCTCTATGTCGCAGGCTCAGGCCGCGCGGCGGGTGCGGAGGACCAGAAAGACACCACCGAGAACAGCGAGGGAGGAGAGGATCAGGCGCTGCGTCAGAGGCTCACCGATCAGGACGACGCCGACGGCTGCTGCGATGGCCGGCACGGCAAGCTGCACCGTGGCAGCCCGCCCCGCGCCAAGCTCCGGCAGCACCGAGTACCAGATGACGTAGCCGAGACCGGAGGCGAGCCCGCCCGAGGCGAGCGCCAGCAGGAGCCCCGGCAGCGTGACACCAAGCTCAGCAACTGCGGCATAGACGGCGAGAAAGACGATCGCCGCGGGCACGTTCAGGAGAAAGGCGCGGGTCATGGAGAGGAGCGGCGCGCTCGTGCCCCGGCCCGAGAGCGAGAAGAAACCCCAGGCGATGCCGGCCGCAGCCATCGACGCCGCGGCGAGCGGGTCGGGGGCCGTGGTGCCCGGGTAGACCAGCCAGACCAGGCCGCCGAGCGCGATGGCGAACCCAGTCCACCCAATCACCCCGAAACGCTCCCCACCGAGCACCGCCGCCGTCAGCATCGTGACCTGCACCGCGCCGAAGAGGACGAGCGCACCGAGCCCGGCACCAAGCCGCAGATAGGCGAGCGAGAACCCAGCCATGTAGATGAAGAGCATGGCGCCCGCGAAGAAATCGCGCCGGGTGAAGGAGAGAAGCGACCCCGCGCCCCCAGCGCCCCCCGCGCCGCCGCCGCGCATTGTGCTGACTGCGACGAGGACCAGCGCGCCCGAACCGATACGGAGGATCGTGAAGCTCCCGGCATCGATGCTGCCTGCAACCTCCCCGCCCGCCAGCCCCGGGTTCGGCAGGAGGGCGAGGCGGCAGAGAATGGAGTTCGCCGCAAATGCCAAGAGCGTAAAGAGGGTGAGCGTCGCGAGCCTGCCCTGCATTCTGTCGCCTCCCTCTGCCGCACGACCCTCGGCGGAGGCGCCGGAACGGTCAAGCGCGGGCGGGCTGCGGTAACGATGCGGCGAGCGGCGCGTGTTATCGCTTTGCGGGCGTGGGTGGACGGGGACGCTTCGGCCGGCGCGGTTTGGCAGCACCCTCCTTCGCCGACGACCGCGTGCCGAGCTGGTCGGCCAACACCTTTGCGCGCACCTCTTCGACGGCGCCGGTGGCAAGATCACCGAGCTGGAACGGCCCGTAGGAGACGCGGATCAGCCGGTTCACCTCGAGCCCGACCTCGGAGAGCGCGCGCCGGATCTCCCGGTTCTTACCCTCGCGAAGGCCGATCGTGAGCCAGGCATTGGCCCCCTGCTGCCGGTCGAGGCTCACCGTCATCGGCTGGAACCGCTCGCCCTCGACCTCGATCCCCTTCTCCAGTCGAGCGAGGGCCGCCTCGCTCGGCGCGCCATGCACGCGCACGCGGTACTTTCGAAGCCAGCCGGTCGAGGGAAGCTCGAGCCGTCGCTTTAGCTCCCCGTCATTGGTGAGGAGCAGGAGACCCTCGGAACTGAGATCGAGCCGTCCGACGCTGACCACACGGGGCAGCTCCGGCGGCAGCCGGTCGAAGACGGTCGCGCGCCCCTGCTCGTCCCGGGCGGTGGTCACGAGGCCCGAGGGCTTGTGATAGCGCCAGAGCCGCGCGGGCTCCGGTGCGGCAAGCTCCTTGCCATCGACCTCGATCCGGTCAGCGAGGGTAACGGTTATCGCCGGCGTCTCGAGCCGCTTGCCGTTGAGACGGACGCGACCCTCCTCGATCATCCGCTCGGCCTCGCGCCGGGACGCGACACCGGCCCGGGCCATGCGCTTGGCGATGCGCTCGGCACCGTCGCCGGGTGCCTGATCAGGCGCGGCCGGTTGCTTGGGGGCGGGATCGCCGCGCGCCGGGCGCGTTGGCGTGCGCCCCGGTCTCCGACCGCTCTTCCCTCCACCATCGCCGCGCGCCATGACGCTCTCCTTCGTGCCTGCCGGGGCCTTGGACCCTGCGGCGCGCTGTGGTCAAGCTCTGCGCCATGTCGTTCACGAGCCATATGGACCGGGCACTTGCCGAAGCCATCGCCGCCGCGGAGCGGGGCGAGGCGCCGGTCGGAGCCGCGCTTGTCGCACCGGACGGTCGGCTGCTCGCGGCGGATGGCAATCGGATGCGGGAGCGCTTTGACCCCACGGCCCATGCTGAGATGAACGTCATCCGCGCGGCTGCCCGTGCGCTCGGTCAGGAGCGGCTGACGGGCTGCGACCTCTATGTGACGCTCGAACCCTGCCCGATGTGCGCGGGCGCGATCGCCCACGCCCGCATTGCACGGCTCTACTACGGCGCCGACGACCCGAAGGGCGGCGGCGTTGCCCATGGTGCCCGCGTCTTCGCCCAAGCGACCTGCAACCACCGCCCGGAGGTCTATGGCGGGATCGGCGAGCGTGCCTCGGCCGAGTTGCTCCGCGCCTTCTTCGCCGCGCGCAGATCCGCAGGGTCGGACTGAACCAGATCGAGGCAGCGCCCCTCGCGATCAGCGCATCCTGCAGGCAAGGCCCCGCAAAGGTGGCGAGGCCCGGGCCACGCGAGGAGGCTATGATGACGGATACGAACCACGAGTCGCAGCTTCTTTCGCGCCGGGCGGAGCTGATGGCGCGCCTCGAGAGCGTCGAGCACGACCTCGACCAACCCGGCAACAAGGACATCGAAGACCAGGCGACCGAGCGCGAGGACGACGAGGTGCTGGAGGGCCTCGGCAATGCGGGGCTCGCGGAGCTGCGCAAGATCGAGGCTGCACTGAAGCGGATCGAGGATGGCAGCTACGGCACCTGCGCCGCCTGCCACGAAGCGATTTCCGAGGAGCGCCTGACCGCCGTGCCCTACGCGACCCGCTGCCGCCTCTGCGCATAGGGGCGACACCGTCGGGGGGGGGCATCGCGCGGTTTCCGATCTCCTGACCCGCTCCGCAGGCTCGCAGTGCGAGGCGCCGTCAATTCGGCACCGACAGTCTCATCTACATCGCTGCGATAATTGCCGGGCCAGCGCCCGTTCGGATCATCGGCACGCAGGAAGTCCCACAGACTTGCGAACGAGGAGTGGCCCCGACGCACAACGCAGTCTGGAGGCGAACGAGACTGCGCTAGCGGTTTGCCTGAAACGGAAGAGACCATTGGGGGTCATGCCCGGGCTTTACCCGAGGATCCACAGAGCATCATGACTACAATCGCTTGCAGCGGTTTGGATTGCCGGATCGAGTCCGGCAATGAACGCCACGAGTGTCTCGGCCGAACCACAGGCACACCGTTCAGACGGCTCAGTTAAGTCTGTTTTCTAGCAGGCGCCTATGAGTGATCGCAGCGGATCGCGGAAAACCCGACACACTCAACGTTGGCCGGTGCGGGCGCCGTGGAAGAGCTGTTTCAGCTCTCGCGGTTGGCTTCGCCAGTACTGCTTCGGAGCAGCGACGCTCGCGCCGAGCTTCGCCGCTGCGTGCCAGGGCCAGCGGGGGTTGTAGAGCATCGCTCGGGCGAGGGCGATTGCATCGGCCTGCCCGTTTGCGACGATCTCCTCCGCCTGCTCGGGCTCGGTGATCAGGCCCACGGCGATCGTCGGCAGCCCCGCCTCGGCCTTCACGCGATCGGCGAACGGCACCTGATAGCCGGGGCCGAGGGCGATCTTCTGCTCGGGCGAGACGCCGCCGGAACTCACATGGATTGCCGCCGCACCTCGCGCGGCCAGCTCCTTCGTCAACGCTACGCTGTCCTCGATATCCCACCCGCCGTCGACCCAGTCGGAGGCTGAGATGCGGGTCCAGACCGGGCGATGCCCCGGGAAGGCGGCGCGCACGGCCTCGAATATCTCGAGCGGGAAGCGCATCCGCCCCTCGCGGCTGCCGCCATAGGCATCGTTGCGCTTGTTCGCGATGGGCGAGAGGAACTGGTGGAAGAGGTAGCCATGGGCGAAGTGAAGCTCGATCGCGTCGATGCCGAGCCGGGCAGCACGCCTGGCTGCGGCGACGAAATCCCCCTTCACCTTCTCGAGCCCGACCTCGTCGAGTGCGAGGGGCGCCTCCTCCCCCGCCCCATGCGGCAGGGCTGAGGATGACACGGTGCGCCATCCATGCGGTGTGGCCGCCGGGATCTGAATGCCCCCCTCCCATGGCGGCAGGCTCGATCCCTTTCGCCCGGCATGGGCGAGTTGAATCGCGACCGGGATATCGGAATGCACGCGTATCCCCGCCAGCACCTTCGCGAGCGCCGCCTCGTTCTCATCCGACCAGAGGCCAAGATCCCAGGCCGTGATGCCCGCCTCAGCGCTCACCCCCGTCGCTTCCAGTATCAGGAGCCCAGCCCCCGAGAGCGACAGGCTGCCGAGATGCATCATGTGCCAGTCCGTCGCCGAGCCGTTCTGGGCGGAGTATTGGCACATTGGCGCGATGATGATGCGGTTCTCGAGGCGGAGACCGCCGAGGTCCAGGGGCTCGAAGAGCTTGCTCATGGGGAGGAGTCCTTTCGCGAGGCGCGTTTCGGCGCAGCTATGCCCTGCGTGCGCGTTGGCAAGCCGCAGCACCTCAAGGCTCAATTGCGGGCGGCGCAAGGATCGCGGCAAAGGGCGCGGCCGAGGGGGCGAGGTAGCAGAGCTCGAACTCCATCGGCGTGAGGCGGAGGAGCGGGCCCGGCACGATGCGTTCGAGCCGCCCTTCGGCCACTTCGTCCGCCACCAGCCGGTCGGGCAATGTGCCGATGCCGAAGCCCGCGCGCGCAAGATGCGTCATGGTTGCGAGCGAGGACGAGCCGTGCAGCACCGGCGCCGGCGCCCCTGGTACGGTCAGCAGTCTGAGCACTTCGCGCGCGGGCGGCGTGCGCCGGGCAAAGGTGATCACGGCAAGGTCACGCGCCGCCAGCACATCGAGGAAAGCGGCCGGCTCCAGCGGCCCGAGGCGATGGGGGAGCAGACCGGGGGCGGCGTACCAGCCGAGGCTCACCCGCTCGATGGGTTGCGATGGCGCCCCGCCCGGCACCCATTGGCGCAGCAGAAGCGCGATGTCGATGGCATCCTCGGTCAGGGCGCGCTGCAGGTCCTCTGAGACATCCACCGAGAGTTCGAGCCGTATCTTCGGCGCGGCCTCGCGCAGACGTTCCAGAAGCTGCGGCAGGGCGGAGTGAACGATCGTCTCCGCCACGCCTATGCGCAGCGTGCCCTCCATCCCTTCCCCGGCCGACAGCTCCGCCGCGATGCTGTCGCGCAGATCGAGGAGCAGGTTGGCCCGTTCGAGAAAGCGCCGCCCCTCCGGCGCAAGCCGCGCACCGCGCCGCGACCGGTCGAAGAGGACAAGGCCGAGCGTCTCCTCGAGATGCGAGATTCGCTCCGACACCGCGGAGGGTGCAACCTTCAGCACTTCAGCCGCCGCCCGAAATCCTCCGGCACGGGCGATTTCGCGCACGATCTCCGCATCCCTCAGTCCGAACATCGCTACCTTCCCCATAGTGTTCGGTTTAGCCGAACATATTGATCATCATTTGATCGATTGACGATGACAACAATCTCTGGTGGCGTGTCTTCGTACGGAGGTTGAAGCCATGGCCGGCAGAACGCCCGACGAGATCGCCACGGATGCCCGGTCCTTCCGCAAGCGTGTGCGGAGCGGCGAGTGGAAAGGCCCCACCACCGGCGCCGCGCATGGCGCGCTGCAGGCGAACCTCGCGGTCATGCCGGCCTCCCATGCCGAGGCCTTCGAGACGTTCTGCCACCTGAACCCTCGACCCTGCCCCCTGCTGGGCCGCACCGCGCCTGGGCGCCGGGAGATCCCGGAACTTGCCCACGACCTCGACATCGCGCGTGACGTACCGGCCTACCGCGTGCTCCGTCACGGCGCCCCGGCCGAAAAGCTCGATACGCTTGAGCCGATCTGGGCGGATCAGACCGTGGTCTTTGCCATCGGCTGCTCGTTCTCCTTCGAAGCGGCGATGGAAGGGGCCGGCATTCCGGTGCGTCACTGGCAGCGTCGGGCGAACGTCCCGATGTATCTCTCGAACATCGACACGAAGCCCTCGGGGCCCTTCGGCGGCAAGATGGTCGTGAGCATGCGCGGCGTGCCCGCGGACCGAGCAAGTGAGCTACAGGCGCTCTGCTCCCGTTTCCCCTTTGCCCACGGCGCGCCGGTGCATATCGGCGACCCGGCGGAGATCGGGATCACAGACATCGCAAAGCCGGATTTTGGCGATGACCCATACGTGGAGGAGGGCGACGTGCTCGCCTTCTGGGCCTGCGGGGTGACGGCGCAGATCGCGCTTCGCCACGCGCGCTTGACCCTCGCTGCCGCGCATGAACCCGGCCACATGCTGGTGACGGACCTTGATGCCTCGGCGCCGGGCCTCGCCGCCTGGGCCGCTGCCTGACGTCCCGCCGCGTGGCGGCCCCCGCCTGCCGACGAATGAAAAGAAGAGACGAGGAGAGTATCAATGACCACCCGCCTTATCGCCTCCGCCGCCACGGCCCTCGCGCTCGCCGCCACTGCGGCACCCGCGGCCGAGACATTCTCGGTCGTCGGCAGCTGGTCGTCCCTGCCGCTCTACAACGACTACGAGGCGCCCTTCTGGACGACGCAGCTGCCCGAGGCGTCGGGCGGCAACATCGCCGTCGAAATGACCACCTTCAACCAGATGGGCGTCAAGGGCGGCGACGTCTTCCGCCTGCTCAATGACGGCGTCTTCGACGTGGGCATGACCGTGGCGGACTATACGGTCGGCGACGCGCCGGAACTCGAAGGCCTCGATGTGCCCCTGATCGCCACCGATGCGGCCACGGCGCGCAAGGCCGTGGATGCAGCGCGCCCCATGGTGGCGGACATCATGGAGCAGTCCTTCGGGGCCAAGATGCTCGCGATTGCGCCCTACCCGCCGCAGATCATCTTCTGCAAGCCGGAGGTGTCGAAGCTCAGCGACCTTCAGGGGCTGAAGATCCGCGGCTCGGGCCGGATGACAACGAAACTTCTTGAGGCGCTCGGCGCCGAGGGCGTCAATGTCGGCTTCTCCGAGGTGCCGGGCGCGCTCCAGCGCGGCGTCGTGGACTGCGCGATCACCGGTTCCGGCTCGGGCTACAACGCCGGCTGGCACGAGGTGACAACGCATGTGATGCCCCTGCCGCTCGGTGGCTGGGACCCGGTCGTGACCGCCATGAACCTCGACCGCTGGAACAGCCTCGACGCCGAGACGCAGGCGCTCATCCAGAAGGAGATCGCCGAGAAGTTCGAGACGCCCGCCTGGGAGACCGCGGCTGCGAGCCTCGAGACCGATCTCGACTGCCTCACCGGCCGGGCCGACTGCCCGATGGGCGACCCCGCCTCGATGACCCTAGTGCCGGTCACGGCCGAGGACGAGGCGACGGCGCGCGAGATCCTGGTCGGTACCGTGCTACCGGACTGGGCCGAGCGGGCGGGCGGCGACTGGAAGACCCGCTGGAACGAGAGCGTCGGCGCTGCGACCGGCGTGGCCATTCCCTAAGCCCGAGCGGTGACCGCCGAACGGACCCTTGCCGCCCTGCGCCGCGTGAATGCCGGCGTGGGGCTTGGCTGCGGGCTGGTGCTGCTCGCCGCCTGCGCCTTCATCCTGCTCGAGATCGTGATGCGCCGGGTCGCCTTCGGCATCTTCGGCGGCACGGACGAGATCTCGGGCTACGTGATGGCTGGGGTCGCGAGCTTCGCTGCCGGCTATGCGCTGGTCGAGCGCGCCCATATTCGCATCGACATCCTGCACCGCCGACTGCCGGCGGTGGCGCGGACGCTACTCGACATCCTGAGCCTCGGCGGTCTCTTTGCGGTATCGCTCACGCTCCTCTACCACGGCGGCGGGGTCCTCTCGAAGTCGCTGAGTGCCGGATCGACCGCCAACACGCCGCTCGAGACACCGCTCTGGATACCCCAGCTCATCTGGCTCCTCGGCTGGGTATGGTTCGCGGTCGCGGCACTGGTGCTGCTCGTTCTCACCATTCGCTTCGCGCTCTCGGCCGACTGGTCGAACGCCGCCGCGCTGGCGGCGCCCGAGACCGACGAAAGCGCGGTCGAGACTGCGTTGAACGAAG
Organism: Pseudomonadota bacterium; assembly: GCA_039815685.1. GTDB lineage: Bacteria > Pseudomonadota > Alphaproteobacteria > Rhodobacterales > Rhodobacteraceae > Thermohalobaculum. The sequence goes on from JBCBYV010000014.1 coordinate 26,575, forward strand.
AAGAGGGGCGGCGGACGACATGATCACGCGTCTCACCATCGCCCTCCTCGCGCTGCTGGTGGTCTCCGCGCCTGTGGGGCTCACGCTCTTCGTGCTGGCCTTCGGGGTGGACTGGTTCTTCTCGGCATTCCCCCTCTCCCGCGGGATGGGACAGGTGATCTGGAGTTCCTCGAACTCCGCTCTCCTCATCGCCATCCCTTTCTTCATCTTCCTGGGCGAGCTACTGGTCCGATCCGGCGTTGCCGCGCGCACCTACAAGGCGCTCGATGCCTGGCTCTCCTGGCTGCCCGGCGGGCTCATCCACGCGAATATCGCGACGGCGACGGCGTTCTCCGCCACCTCCGGCTCTTCGGTGGCCACGGCTGCAACTGTAGCGACCGTGGCGACGCCACAGGGCACGAAGCTCGGCTACGACCCGCGCCTTTTTGCCGGCGCGATCGCTGCCGGGGGAACGCTCGGCATCATGATCCCGCCCTCAATCAACCTGATCGTCTACGGGTTTCTGACCCAGACCTCGATCCCGCAGCTCTTCCTTGCCGGGCTCATTCCGGGGATCCTGCTCGCGCTCATGTTCATGGGCGTGACAGCCCTCATCTGCTCGCTAAAGCCGTCCTATGGCGGCCCGGGAACGAAAGTCGACTGGAACGCGCGCCTCCGCGGGCTCTGGGATCTCGTGCCGGTGCTGATCCTATTCGCCGCCATCGTCGGCTCGATCTATGCCGGCTGGGCCACGCCGACGGAGGCCGCGGCCGTGGGCGTGGCCATCGCCGCCGTCATCGCCGCATCCGTCGGCGGGCTCACGCTCGCCGCCGTGCACGCAGCCCTCCTCGGCACGGTGAAGGTGACGGGGATGATTATCTTCATCATCCTCGCCGCCTCCTTCCTCAACTACACGCTCGGCGCCGCGGGCCTTGGCCGAGAGCTGCAGGCGCTGCTCGACAGCCTGCAACTCGGACCGCTCGAGACCATGCTGGCGATCATCGTGCTCTACATCATCCTCGGCTTCTTCATCGAGACCCTGAGCCTGATGGTCGCCACGATCCCCATCGTAGCGCCAATCGTCATCGCCATAGGCTACGACCCCGTCTGGTTCGGCATCATGCTGATCCTTCTGGTGGAGATGGCGCTGATCACGCCGCCCGTCGGTCTCAACCTCTTCGTCGTGCAAGCTGCACGACGCGCCGCCGGCGCGCCCGGCGGGCTCGGCGTCGTAATGCAGGGAGCAGCGCCCTATGCCGTCGTTATGCTGCTCATGGCCTTTCTGCTGCTCGCCGTCCCGGGCCTCGCGCTCTGGCTGCCGAGCCTCGGCTAGGAGAGGCCCATGCCGCTCCGCTTCGAGACGCCTGAGGGCGCGCTGGAGGTCACGCCTCGCCGCTGTCTGATCGCGGGCTGGACGGGTCGGGATCCCGCGAAGGTCGCCCATCATATCGAGGAGCTGGCGGCCATTGGAGTCGCCCCGCCCTCCACGACGCCGCTCTATTACCGCGTGCCTGCAGCGCTCGCGGCACAGGAGGCCGCCTACGAGGTGCTCTCGGCGGAAACAGGCGGAGAGTCCGAGCCCGTAATCCTCGACGATGGCGAGCGCCTCTGGCTGACCCTCGGCTCCGACCACACGGATCGCGGTCTCGAAGCCGCCTCCGTCGCCCATTCCAAAGCCGTCTGCCCCAAACCCCTCGCGACCGCGGCCTGGCCGCTCGAGGCGGTCGCAGCGCGTCTCGACGCCCTCACGCTCGAGAGCGAGATCTCCGCGGACGGGGCGTCTTGGCAGTCCTACCAGGCCGACAGCCTCACTGCGATGCTCCCGCTTCAGACGCTGATCGACGGCGCACCCGGCGCGAGCGCTGGCCGGCTCGGCGCGGGAACGCTGCTCTTCTGCGGCACCGTCCCCGCCATCGGTGGCGTCCGCCCGACCCCGCATTTCCGGGCGCGGCTCCACGACCCTGCTGCCGGTCGGACAATTGCGCTTTCCTACCGAATAGAAGCGCTGCCCGTGATTGCCTGAACCCTCAAGGCCCGTCCGCATAGTAGAAAACGGCAAGCAACAGACACCCGCCCTCGGACCGGAAAGGCCCGTGCGGCATGCCGCCGGGGCGGCAAGCATAGGCAGGCGCTTCGAACCGCACGCCCGCGGCGATCAAGTCCCCGTGCCAGACGAAGACCTCCTCGCACTCCTCATGGGTCAGCACGCCGTCCGTGGCCGCACCGGGCGCGATCCGCTGCAGCACGGTACGCGATCCGCGGCGCGTGGCATGGTCAAGATCATCCGACAGCACCTGAACCTCGAACCCGGCCGGATAGCCCTCCTGCGCCACCCACGCGCTCTCATCGATGGCAAAGAACTCCCGATGCGGCTTCATGCGACGCCCCCTTGCTGACATCTCATTGAGACCCGCCCGCGCCGCGCCGTCCAGCCCGACCGCTTGCGCTCAACCTCGCGGCAGGCTCTTCTTCGATCACTGGAACGCGCGGGATGGCGGATGACCAAGACCACACCCTTCTGGTGGGAGGATGCCGGCGCGCCGAGCGCGCCCGCGCCCTCCCCCCTGCCCGACACGGCGGATGTGGTGATCGTCGGAGCCGGCCTCACTGGCGCCTCGGCCGCTCGCACGCTCGCCCGCGCCGGCCGCTCAGTCCTGCTGCTGGATGCCGGCGCCCCTGGCATCGGCGCCTCCAGCCGCAATGGCGGCATGATCGGCGGGGGCCACCGCCTCTCGCCAGAGGCGCTCCGCGCACGCTACGGGCCCGATCTCGCCCGCCGACTGCTCCATGAGGCGCATATCGAGAGCCTCGCCTTCTGCCGCACCCTCATGGCGGACGAGGGCATTGACCCGGATTTCCGGCAAACAGGCCGCTTTCGCGGCTTCTGGGCCGCGCGCGACTATGACAGCACCGCCGGAGCGATGGAGACGCTCGCCGGCCTCATCCCCCTCGACTACGAGATGATCCCGCGCGCCCGCCAGCATGAGGAGACCGGCTCGCCCCTCTACCGCGGCGGCATCGTCTTCCCGTCGCATGGCGGCCTCAACCCTGCGAAATGGGTCAAGGGCCTGCTCGCCGCCGCAACCCGCCATGGCGCGACGATCCAAGGCGACACACCCGTCCTCCGCATCGAGCGGGATGCCGAGGGCCACAGGATCGAGACCCCGCGCGGCACCGTCCGCGCAGGGCAGGTCCTGATCGCCACCAACGGCTATACATCCGCGGCCACGCCCGCGTTGCGCCGCCGCATCGTGCCCGTGCCGAGCTTCATCATCGCAACGGAGCCCTTGGGCGCGAACCGCATGAAGGCGCTCTTCCCCAAGGGCCGGATGACCGTCGAGAGCCGGGATAGGCATTGCTACTACCGCCCCTCTCCCGCCGGAGACCGCATCGTCTTCGGCGGCCGGGCCGCGATGACCGATGCGCCGGAGCGCTTCGTTCGCCACCAACTCACGGGCCTCCTCGCACAGATCTTCCCCGATCTCGGCCCCGTAGCACTCAGCCATAGCTGGCGCGGTTTCACCGGCTTCACCTTCGAGACCTTGCCGCATATGGGCGAGATCGACGGCCTCTGGAACGCGATGGGCTATTCCGGCTCCGGCAACGCCATGGCCCCCTATCTCGGTCACAAGGCAGCCCTCTCGATGCTCGGTGATCCGGCAGGGGAGACCGCCTTCGCCCACACGCGCTTCGAGACGCGCTGGTGGCATCGCGGGCGCCCCTGGTTCATGCCGGCCGCCGATATCGCGCTCCGCCTCCGCGATGCCCGAGCCGCCTTCGGCCGCGATGCCTGAGAACGGGATCGAGAATTCCACCGGCCGGCGCGTGGATGGCGGGCGGGCCGCTGAGGGGGCGGAGCCCCCGAAGTCGGGGCGCCGGACAGCCCGCGCCACGCAGCCCATAGCCGCGAGCCGGCGATGAACCCCGCCGAATGGCTGCAGCGCGCGGCCCGCCGCTGGCCGGACACCCCTGCCCTCCTGCGCGGCACCGAGTGTCTCGCGGACTACGCGGCCTTCGCGCAGCGCGCGGCGAGCCTCGCAGCGATGTTCCGCTACCATTACGGCATCGTCGGCGGCGACCGGGTGGCGATCTTCATGCCGAACGACCCGTCCTATCTCGAAGCGCTCTACGCAACCTGGCACGCGGGCGCCGCGGTCGTCCCGATCAACGCCAAGCTGCATGCGCGTGAGGCCGCCTGGATCCTCGCCGACAGCGGCACGCGTCTCGTCATCGCCAACGCGCCGCTGGTCGCAGCCCTCGATCCACATCTCCCCGACAGTGTCGAAGCGGTCATCGAGCCCGGCGGCGCCGCGTGGGAGGCAGCAGCAGAACGATCAGCGGCGTCGGAAACCGGCCCTGCCCGGATGACCGATCGGAGCCTCGTCTGGCTCTTCTACACTTCCGGGACAACCGGCCGGCCGAAAGGCGTGATGATCACCGCGGGCAACATCGCCGCCATGACCGCCTGCTACTTCATGGATGTCGACGAGGTGCGCCGGGACGACACGGCGCTCTACGCAGCACCCATGTCCCACGGCGCGGGCCTCTACAACTTCATGCATGTCATTCGCGGCGCGCGGCACTCGGTGCCGCCATCGGGCGGCTTCGATGCCGCGGAGATCCTTGACCTCGCGCCGCGGCTCGGCAGCGTCCACATGTTCGCGGCGCCGACCATGCTCCGCCGCCTGACCGATGCCGCCCGATCGGCGGGCAGTAACGGCGAGGGCATCCGCACGATCGTCTACGGCGGCGGGCCGATGTATCTCGCCGATGTCGAGGACGCCGTGCGCGTCCTAGGCCCCCGCTTCGTGCAGATCTACGGGCAGGGCGAGAGCCCGATGACCATCACCGCCCTCGCGCGCGATCTCGTATCCGATCGGCAGCATCCGCGATGGCGGCAACGCCTCGGCTCGGTCGGTACGCCACAGTCGCTCGTCAGCCTTCGCATCGCAGACACCGCAGGGGAGGACGTAGCACCGGGGGAAACCGGTGAGATCCTCGTCGCGGGCCCCACCGTGATGGCTGGCTACTGGCAAAACCCAATGGCGACGGCCGAAACGATCCGAGACGGCTGGCTCCACACGGGCGATCTTGGCCGGCTCGATGAAGACGGCCTCCTGACGCTAATCGACCGCTCGAAGGACGTGATCATCTCGGGCGGTACCAACATCTACCCGCGGGAGGTGGAGGAGGCCCTGCTCGAGCACCCCGCTGTGCACGAGACCGCTGTCATCGGCCGCGCCCATGACGACTGGGGCGAGGAAGTCGTCGCCTTCGTCGTGCCAGCCCCGGGCGTCGAAATCGCCGAGGCCGATCTGGACGCCCATTGCCGCGACTGCATCGCTCGCTTCAAGCGCCCCAAGGCATACTTCCTCTGCGATGACCTGCCGAAGAACAACTATGGCAAGGTGCTCAAAACGGCGCTGCGCGAACGGCTCGGCAGCCAGGAGCCATGATCGAGTTCTTCCTAGGGCACGTTCTCATCGGAAAGCCGGATGCTCGGCGAGAAGGTTACCGACACGCCTCGCCCCTGCAGAGAGGGGCAGCAACCGCGCCGCCGCCTCATCGACCGCCTGGCAGCGATACCCATGGCCGTCGAGAAGACCGACGACATCATCGACCGTCTCCGGCGTCACTTCCAACAGCAGGCGCGGCCGGCGCTCGCCCAGCAGCGCCGCCATACCCCGGAGGGCAGAAAGCTCTGCCCCCTCGACATCGATCTTCACGATATCCGGCACAAAACCCTCAGCCGCGAGCAGTCTGTCGATTGCGACCGTCTCCACGCGTTCATCTGCTGCCTGTATCGCGAGGCCTCGCTTCTCGAAGAGGCTGTCGCCGATCCCGAGAATATTCTCCCCCCGAAACCGCTTAAAGGTCGCGCTGCCGGGGCCGTCCGACGCCGCGCGGTTCACCGCGCGGACCCGTCCCTCAAGCCCGTTCGCCTGGATGTTCGAGAGGAGCCGGCCATAGGTCCGACGCGCGGCCTCCACCGCCAGCACCTCGACCCGCGGCGAGACGGACGCGGCCAGCAGGCTGTAGAGGCCCGAGAAGGCCCCGATATCGAGGACGCATGAAGCCTCCGCCGCCCAACCGCGCCAGAGCCGCGTCGACATCGGCTCCCAAGCATCGGCCCCGTGCCAGAAGAAGCTCATGGCCACGAGATCGTCATTCGTGGAGAGCATGGCAAAGCGCTCCCCCGCCACCTCCACCTCCACGAAGCCGTGATAGGGAAAACGGTTCTTGAAGCGGTGGAAGCGCGCATCGATGCGGCCGTGCTCGCCCGCCTCGCGCGCTGCCTGGAACGCCGCAACTTCAGCCATGGCCCGCGCGTTGCGCGCCTCTATCGCCGCTACGCCACCCGGCGCCGCCATATCGGCCACCACTGCCACTCCAGCCATCGCCCTCTCCCGCAAGCACTCGCAGCGCCCGTGATGGGCGGATATGGTGGAGAAAGCGTGAAGCTCGGGGGCGCCCGCCCGTGACATCGGACTGTCACCGCCGCCTGCTCCAATCGCCACGACGCGCCGCAACCGAACGGAGCCGGGATGACGACCCTAGAGAACACGCCCTTTGACGCCATCGTCCCGGGCCAGTCGGCGGAGCTGCGCCGGCTCTGCACGGAAGACGACTTCTACGCCTTCGCCGCGACGACGGGGAACCACAATCCGCTGCATCTGAGCGACCATGACGGCGACGGAGACGGCTCACCCGAGGCGATTGCGCCGGCGCTCTTCGTTGGCAGTCTGATCTCGGCGGTGCTGGGCACGATGCTGCCGGGGGCGGGCACGGTCTACCTCTCGCAGAGCTTCCGCTTTCACAACCGTGCTGCGGTGGGCGACGAACTGCTGGCGGCGGTCGAGGTGCTGGAGACCGGGCCCGAGCGGAGCGTCAAGCTCGCCACCACGGTTCGACGCCCGGCGGATGGCGCGCTGCTGCTGGATGGCGAAGCGTGGGTCAAGGCGCCGGAGAAACGGCTGCGTTTCGAAGGCGTGGATGTGCCCGGGCTCCTAGTCGAGCGACACCGGCATTTCGACGCGCTCCTGGCCCAGGCCGAGCCGCTCGACCCGATCCCCACGGCCGTCGTGGTGCCAGAAGATCCGAACAGCCTGGCGGGCGCCCTCCTCGCGATGCGCCACACCATCATCACGCCCATTCTGGTCGGCGCGCCGGGGCGGATCGCGGCGGCGGCGAAGGCGGCGGGTGCCTCCACCGACGGTATCGAGATCGTCGCAGCAGCCACCCATGAGGACGCAGCCCATGCGGCGGTCGATCTCGTCGCGGACGGACGGGCCCGCGCAGTGATGAAGGGACATCTGCACACGGACGAGCTCCTGCGCGCCTGTCTCCGCCGTGACCGCGGCCTTCGTGCCGGGCGCCGCTTCACCCATGTCTTCGTGATGGATGTGCCGGGGCTCGCCCACCCGCTCCTCGTCACGGATGCCGCGATCAACATCGCGCCCGATCTCGCGACTAAGGTCGATATCGTTCAGAATGCGATCGACCTCGCCCGTGCCATCGGGATCGAAGAGCCGAAGGTCGGCGTGCTCTCGGCGGTCGAGACGGTGAACACAGCCATCCAGAGTTCGGTCGATGCGGCCCTTATCGCCAAGATGGCAGACCGGGGTCAGATCAAGGGCGGGCTCGTCGACGGACCGCTGGCGATGGACAACGCCATCGACATCAAGGCCGCGCGAACCAAGGGGATCGGCGGCGCGGTCGCCGGGATGGCCGAGGTGCTGGTCGTGCCGGGCATCGATGCGGGCAACATGCTGGCAAAGCAGCTCACCTATGTGAGCCATGCGGAGGCCGCCGGCGTCGTGCTCGGCGCCTCAGTGCCGGTGATCCTCACGAGCCGGGCGGATGACGACAAGGCGCGCCTTGCCTCCTGTGCCGTTGCGGCACTGCATTCCGTCTGGATGGCGGATCAGGCAAGCCGAAGCGGGTACTGACCGTCGCAATGTCGTGCGGAGTGCTTGCCCTGCTCCGCCCCTCTGGGCAGGTTGGCGCCGAGCCCTTTCGCAGCCCATGCGCCGGAGATCCGTCCATGAACCGCCCCGCTATCACACGGTGCCTCCCGGCCCCATTCGCCAAGCGGCGCCGGTTCGGTCTGAGAGCTGCACCAAGGGTTGGCCTGGGAATCGCGCTGCTCTCGGCAATCGCGTTGCCCGGCACAGTCTGGGGTGAGGAACGCGCGGTCACACCGCAGCTCTGCGCCCTTCGCAGCGGGGCCGAGGGCGGGACGCTCACGCTCTCCTCCGGCTGCCAAAGCTCGAGTTTCGAGCGGCTGGCGGGAAGCCCGGCAGTGACCGTCGAGGAGGAGCGGGCAACCATCAGCATCGAGGGCGCCTTTCGCTACCAGGTTCCGGCGAATGGCATCGCAACGGCCGATTGCGGGGGCGGGGTCATCGAGCAGGTGACAGTCGAAAGCCTCGGCGCCCGGCGATACCGCGTGCTGGCCGACGGTGCCTATCAGGGCGTGCTGGACCTTACGACCGAGGCGCAGAGCTGCACGGCGCCCGAGGGCGCGAAAGGCATCGAGCCTGAGGTGCTTGAGAGTGCGTGGAAGGGGATGGACCGACCGCGCTGGGGCAAACTGACGGCGCCGCGGGTGGTGGACCTCCTGCCCCGCCTCGTGCGCGGCTTCCCCACGACCGTCGAAGGGCGGCCGACCGTGGATATCGAGATCGCCCGCAGCCCCGGTGATGGGCCCGACGGCCCGCGGCTGGAGGTACACGCCACGGGCACCGGATATCCGGACGACTCCGTCACCGGCGTGCGCTTCGTTCTCTTCGCCAGTCCCCATCCCGATGGCTGGCGCCTCGATGAGCTATGGCGACAGAACCTCTGCGCCCGCGGCACGCTCGCCGGGCAATGGACCGCAGAGCGCTGCCCCTAGCAAGCGCGCCGGGATCGGCCGGGTCACTCGCTGCGCTGATAGAGCACGCCCTCGCGCCCTCGCAGGACCTCGAGATAGCGTTCGTACGCCAGAAGCTCAGCAAGGCTCGCCTTCATCGGATGAGCCAGCGGATCGAGCGGCAAATGCCGGGCGGCGATGAAGACGAAAGCAGGCATCTCGGCCTCCAAGGCCGCCGCGAACTCGGCGTTCCAGCGCTGACCGAGAACACTCTCCGGATCGACTACCATGGCAGCCTCGACCGCGATGAAACGGGTCGGCGGCAGCCGCTCCGAAAGGAAGGCCAGCTCGTATGCGCGCCCGAACTGAAGAAAGGTGCCTTCAGGGGCTTTCGGCGCTCGCATGATGTCCTCAGCCGCATCCAGCAGCGCGGTGGATGGAGCGTTCGGGGCGAGCAGTGGCGCCCGCCAGCGTCCTTCATCCATCACCGCCCCGGATACGGCCGCAGCAGCGGGTGAGAGCGACGGCAGCTTCGCGAGCGTGCCGACCGATACAACGGCGAGCCAGCCGAAGAGCAAGAGGGTTCCCGCAAGGCGTCGGGTCATTTGCCACAGCATGCCGGTGGGGCCGCCAATGCCCAACGCCGCCCTCGCTCCCCAGTCCGCCATCATCGCGATCAGAAGTACGAGGGCTGGCAGAAGCGCCATCAGATGATAGTCGAAGCCCTTCCGTTGCACAGCGAAGGACACGAGAGCCGTCAGCCCGAGCCCGAGGGTGGCGAGCAGCGCAAGCCGACTGCGCGCCCCGTCCTCCCCATGCCGCATGGTCTCGCCGCAGGACCAAAGCCAGACGGCAGCGCCGACCAGACCCAGAACCGTGATCCAGTGCCATACGAACCACAGCACCCGCTTCATCGTATGCACTGGGTTCAAGGTGAACGAGCCGTCATTATAGGCACCCAAATTGAATAACACGGCCTGCTCCGCCCAGGCTGACAGATTGCCGGCTGCGAGCGCCCAGAGAGCAGCTGCTGCAAAACCACCGAAGAGACCGGCAGTCATCCAGGTCAACCGGCGGAGATCGACCCTCCCGCCTTCCTGCATCCGAGCACCTCGGAGCTTCAGCACAGCCTGCAGGGCGATCAGACCACCCAGACCGGCGGCGAAAGCGAGATATGTCGGGCGGAGGAAGACGGCCCCGGCAAGCAGCAGCCCTGCCAGCAGTCCTTCGAGTGCGATGCGCCGGCCTCCGGCGGGCCTTCGGCCGATCGAGAGCGCCATCGCACCCAGCAGGAAATTGGCACCGAGCATGTCGTTCTGCCCGACCATCCAGTAGCCGCCGGTGACGTAGATCGGCGGATAGAGCGCCAGGAACGCCGTTGCTGCGACCGCATGCCCCGACCGCAGCAGGAACGCTGCACCTGCCAGCGTCGAAAGCTGCATGATGGCATAGTCGAGGGTGCGGAAGCTCCAGCTCTCGACGCCGAAGAGCCTGATCGCGATCTCATGAGCCAGAAAGCCGCCGGGCCAAGCATGATCGAAGGCGTCGCTGTAGTAACTGAAGCCTTGCGTGCCGAGCCAACCGATGTAGTCGAAGATCGCCTGATCCGGTGAGCCAGGGATCGTGGTGTAGAGAAGGCCGAGCGGCACCAGTCCGGCAAGCCAGATCACAAGGAACGTGGCGGGGAGAACGCGCGCCGCGAAGGCGCCGCTCGACACAAGATAGCCAATGGCCCGCGACACCGCTTCGCGCCCCCGTCTTTGCCCCAGACCCCCGGGCGTCTTCCGGGGACCATCTGCCGTGAGCCTTTAGTGGTCAACAGGTTACATCAAATGAAAGAAGGGGCGCCGACTGGGCGCCCCTTCATCATGCTGAAGCGCTGGTTAGATCAGCCTTCCCAGCTCTTGATCAGTTCGTCGTAGCTGATGGTCTCGGGCGCCGGTTTCTCGTTGTCGAGCTTGGCTTTCGGTGCGCCCTCCTGCTCGAGCCAGACCGACGCGTCCTGCTCCTCGTTGAGCTTCGGACCGATATCGCCCTGGATGCCTGCCCGCTCTAGGCGCTGCAGCACGCGCTCCTGCGCATCGCAGAGCGCGTCGAGCGCTTCCTGCGCCGTCTTCGCGCCCGAGGACGCATCGCCGATGTTCTGCCACCAGAGCTGAGCGAGCTTCGGGTAGTCAGGCACGTTGGTGCCGGTGGGCGACCAGCGGACGCGCGCCGGCGAGCGGTAGAACTCGACGAGGCCGCCGAGCTTCGGCGCCCGCTCCGTGAAGCTCTCATCGTTGATCGAGCTCTCGCGGATGAAGGTGAGGCCCGTGTGGCTCTTCTTCAGGTCCACGGTCTTCGAGACCACGAACTGCGCGTAAAGCCAAGCGGCTTTGGCGCGATCCACGGGCGTCGACTTCATGAGGGTCCAGGAGCCCGCGTCCTGATAGCCGACCTTCATGCCGTCTTCCCAGTAGGCGCCGTGCGGGCTGGGGGCCATGCGCCACTTGGGCGAGCCGTCCTCGTTCACGACCGGCAGGCCGTCCTTGACCATGTCGGCGGTAAAGGCGGTGTACCAGAACATCTGCTGGGCGATCTCACCCTGCGCCGGCACCGGACCGGCCTCGGAGAAGACCATGCCGGCCGCGGCGGGCGGAGCATACTCCTGCAGCCAGTCGACGTATTTCTGCACGGCATAGACGGCAGCCGGGGAGTTCGTCGCCCCGCCACGCGCCACGCAGGAGCCCGTGGGGCGGGAGTTCTCATCGACCCGGATACCCCACTCGTCCACCGGCAGACCATTCGGCTCGCCCACATCGCCCATGCCGGCCATCGACATCCAGGCATCGGTAAAGCGCCAGCCGAGCGAAGGGTCCTTCTTGCCGTAGTCCATGTGGCCGTAGACGGTCTTGCCGTCGATCTCGCGGCCGGTGAAGAACTCGGCGATGTCCTCATAGGCCGACCAGTTGCGCGGCACGCCGAGGTCGTAGCCGTACTTTGCCTTGAAGTCCGCCTTGTTCTTATCGTCGTTGAACCAGTCGTAGCGGAACCAGTAGAGGTTCGCGAACTGCTGGTCCGGGAGCTGGTAGAGCTTGCCGTCGGGCCCCGTCGTGAACTGCGTTCCGATGAAATCCCCGACATCGAGGGTCGGGAGCGTCACGTCCGCACCCTCGCCCGCCATCCAGTCGGTGAGGTTGCGCACCTGCTGGTAGCGCCAGTGCGTGCCGATGAGATCGCTATCGTTCACATAGGCGTCGTAGATGTTCTCGCCCGACTGCATCTGCGTCTGAAGCTTCTGGACGACGTCGCCCTCACCGATCAGGTCGTGCGTGACCTGGATGCCGGTGATGGCGGAGAACGCGGGCGCGAGCACTTCGGATTCGTAGGCATGCGTCGTGATCGTCTCGGAGACGACCTTGATCTCCATGCCCTCGAAGGGCTTCGCAGCATCGACGAAGAACTGCATCTCCGCCTCCTGCTCCTCTCGGGAGAGGACGGAGAGATCGCCGATCTCGGCGTCGAGGAACTGTCGCGCCTCCTCCATGCCAGCGAATGCAGGCTGCGCGAGCATGGCAAGTGCCAGCGCGGTTGTGGTCAGGATCGTGTGTTTCACCGTGTTCCTCCTCCCAGGAGTTGTCGTTGATCGGATGGTGATGTCCGTCGCCGTGGCAGTGCGCTGCGGCGGGGATGACGTTGCCTCAGACGAAGCGGAAAACGAAGGCCCACCAGACCGCCGCGACGCCGAGCGCACCCCAGAGCGGGGTGCCCATGGCGGCGAGCCAGCCGAGACAGATGAAGGCGGTGCCGAGGAGCGAGATGAAGAGCCGGTCGCCTCGCGTCGTCTCTATACGCAGAATGCCCGTGCGCGGCGTCTCCGGAAACCGGATCGCGAGGAAGGTGAAGAGGCCAAGCAGGCAGGCAATCACGACAAAGAAGAGCGCCGTCTCGAAGGTCCAGGCCATCCATGCCATCGTGCTTCTCCCTCAGACCCGGCCCAGGGCAAAGCCCTTGGCGATGTAGTTGCGGACGAAGTAGATCACGAGCGCGCCGGGGATGATGGTGAGCACGCCCGCGGCTGAGAGCAGCCCCCAGTCGATCCCCGCGGCGGAGACCGTACGCGTCATCGTGGCGGCAATAGGCTTCGCATCGGTGGCGGTAAGCTGCGAGGAGAGCAAGAGCTCGACCCAGGAGAACATGAAGCAGAAGAACGCCGCCACGCCGATCCCGCTTGCGATCAGCGGCATAAAGATGCGCGTGAAGAAGCGCCCGAACGAGTAGCCGTCGATATAGGCTGTCTCGTCGATCTCCTTCGGCACGCCGCGCATGAAGCCCTCGAGGATCCAGACCGCCAAGGGCACGTTGAAGAGGCAATGCGCCAACGCCACGGCGATATGTGTATCGAACAGGTTCACGGCCGAGTAGAGCTGGAAGAAGGGCAGCGCGAAGACCGCGGGCGGCGCCATGCGGTTCGTCAGCAGCCAAAAGAAGAGATGCTTGTCGCCCATGAAGTTGTAGCGGCTGAAGGCATAGGCCGCCGGCAGCGCCACGGTGACCGAGATCACGGTGTTCATCACCACATAGATGATCGTGTTGATGTAGCCCCAATACCAGGCGGGGTTGGTGAAGATCTCGATGTAGTTCCGGAAGGTGATCTCATTCGGCCAGAGCGTGAAGGTCGAGAGGATCTCCTCGTTCGTCTTGAGGCTCATCATCAGGAGCCAGTAGATCGGCAACATGAGAAAGACGATGTAGGCCGTCATCACCACCGCCGACCGGTTCACTGCCGGCAGGGACATGCCCCCGCTGCGGGCCGCAGTCGCAGCCGCATCGGCCATCACGAACCCTCCTTCTTGTCGAGGTTCGTCATCACCGTGAAGAAGACCCAGGAGACGAGCAGGATCACCAGGAAGTAGATGATCGAGAAGGCGCCAGCCGGCCCGAGATCGAACTGCCCCAGCGCCTGCTTCACGAGGTCGATGGAGAGGAGCGTCGTCGCGTTACCGGGTCCACCTCCCGTGACCACGATGATCTCGGTGTAGATCTTGAAGCTGTCCATGAAGCGCAGGAGGATCGCGATGGTGAGGACACCCATCATCTTGGGCAGCTCGATGTAGCGGAAGACCTTCCACCGGCTCGCCTGATCGATCCGCGCGGCTTGGTAGTAGGCCTGCGGGATGGATTGGAGCCCTGCATAGGCGAGGAGGACCACCAGCGACGTCCAGTGCCAGACATCCATGACGATGATCGTGATCCAGGCGGCAACCGCGTCCTGCGCGTAGTTGTAGGGAATGCCGATGCCGTTCACCGCCGCGCCCAGAAGCCCGATGTCTTCCCGCGCGAAGATCCGCCAGATGGTACCGACGACGTTCCAGGGGATCAGCAGCGGCAGTGCCACGAGCACGAGGCACACCGTCGCCCAGATCCCCTTCTTAGGCATGTGGAGTGCGATATAGACGCCAAGCGGGATCTCGATGGCGAGGATCGTGAGCGTAAAGAAGACCTGCCGCAGGAAGGCGTTGTGCAGGCGCTCGGACGCAAGGACCTCGCCAAACCACTCGAACTTGTCATCGAGCGGATAGAACTCGCCGCCGAAGGCATCCTGAATCGAGTAGTTGACGACCGTCATCAGCGGGATCACAGCCGAGAACGCCACGATCACCAGCACCGGCAGCACCAGGAACCAGGCGCGATTGTTCCAGGTCTTCTCCATCACGCGGCCTCCGACTGCTCGGTCGAGGCAACACGCCAGTCATCGGCGTAGACGTTGATGCCGCGGGGGTCGAAGGCGACGCGGGTGTCGTCCGCGCCGATCGATGCGCCCTCAGGCGCCAGGATGTTGATCTCCCGGCCGAAGCACTCCGCGCGCACGATCTTGTGTCGGCCGACATCCTCCACGCGCCGCACGCGCACCGGCAGGCTGTTCGACTGATCCGAGGTGAGGCGGACGAATTCCGGCCGGACTCCGAGCTCGATCTTGGTGCCTTCGGGCGCATAGCCCTTCGGCAGCATGATCTCGGTGCCGTGGATGCTCGCGCGGTTGCCGACGATCTCGGCAGGCAGGACGTTCATGCCCGGCGAGCCGATGAAGTAGCCGACAAAGGTATGCGCGGGCCGCTCGAAGAGCTCCTCGGGCGTGCCGATCTGCACGACGCGGCCATCGTACATGACCACCACCTTATCCGCGAAGGTGAGCGCCTCGGTCTGGTCGTGGGTGACGTAGATCATCGTGTGGCGGAACTGCTGGTGCAGCGCCTTCAGCTGCGTGCGCAGCTCCCACTTCATATGCGGGTCGATGACCGTCAGAGGCTCGTCGAAGAGGATCGCGTTCACATCCTCCCGCACCATACCTCGGCCGAGGCTGATCTTCTGCTTCGCGTCCGCGGTCAGCCCCTTGCACTTCTTGTCGAGCGCGTCGCCAAACCCGATCATATCGGCGATTTCCTGCACCCGCTTGGCCACATAGACCGCGTCCGAGCCGCGGTTCTTGAGCGGGAAGGCCAGGTTCTCGCGGACAGTCATGGTGTCGTAGACGACGGGGAACTGGAACACCTGCGCGATGTTGCGCTCGGCGGTCGTTGCGTGCGTCACGTCCTGCTCGCCGAAATAGATGCGCCCCTCGGAGGGTTCCAGCAACCCGGAGATGATGTTGAGGAGAGTGGACTTCCCGCAGCCGGAAGGCCCGAGGAGCGCATAGGCATCCCCGTCCTGCCAGACATGGTTCATGCGCTTCAGCTGATAGTCGGCCTCGCCCTTCGGCTTGGCGCTGTAGCTGTGGGCGAGGTTCTCGAGCGTGATGCGGGCCATCGGCGTCTTCCTCAGGCTGCAATCGCGTAGGAGGCCGGGGCGACCAGCGGCCCGTCCTCCGCGAAGATGTAGATGTGCTCGGGGCGCACGAAGAAGGACTGCACCGACCCGATCTCCAGATGCCGCACGCCATGGCTCAACGACACCCAGCGGTCGGTCCCGTGATCGAGGTGGATGAAGCTCTCCGAACCGGTGATCTCAGTCACCGCGACATGCCCCCGGAACTCAAGTGCTTCCGGCGACTGGCGCTCGAGGCCAAGATGGTTGGGCCTGAAGCCCGCGCGATAGCGCCCGTCTGGGATCTCAGCGAGTGGGCCTGTGGCCGCAACGCTCTGCCCCTCCCCGAAGAGCAGCTTCGTGCCGTTCTTCGAGATAGCCAGGAAGTTCATCGGCGGGTCGGAAAAGACCCGCGCCGTCGTCGCATCCTGAGGCTGACGATAGACCTCGACCGTCGGGCCGAACTGCGTCACTTGCCCTTCCCAAATGGCTGCGCACTGCCCGCCCAGAAGCAGCGCCTCCTCTGGCTCAGTCGTCGCATAGACGAAGATCGCGCCGGATTCCTGGAAGATCTTCGGGATCTCGGCGCGCAGTTCCTCGCGCAGCTTGTAGTCGAGATTGGCCAAGGGCTCGTCGAGGAGAACGAGACCCGCCCCCTTCACGAGCGCCCGACCCATGGCGCAGCGCTGCTGCTGTCCGCCCGAAAGCTCCAGCGGCTTGCGGTCGAGGAAACCCTCGAGGCGCATCATCTCCGCGGTCGCGCGCACCCGCCGGTCGACCTCGTCCTTCGAGGCGCCCTTGAGGCGGAGGGGGGAGGCAATGTTCTCGTAGACACTGAGTGAGGGGTAGTTGATGAACTGCTGATAGACCATCGCGACACCGCGATCCTGCACCCGCACGCCCGTCACGTCCTGACCCTGCCACAGCACGCGGCCCGTCGTCGGCGCATCCAGCCCGGCCATCAGGCGCATCAGCGAGGTCTTGCCGGATAGCGTCGGCCCCAGCAGCACGTTCATCGTGCCGGGCTCTAGCGTCAGATCGGTCGGGTGGATGTGCATCGACGCACCGGCGACGCGGCTCACCCCCTCGAGGGTCAGTGTCATGCTTCCTCCCGTGTCGCGCCCCAACTCTCGGCCGGGTTGTGCCATTCGTGCTCGCCTGCAACGCACCCGTCAATCCCGCACAGGAACGCGCAAAAGCGAAGCTATATGGCTTTCGTTCTTGTTCCTAATTCAACCACTTTGCGCGCATCTGTCAAATAGCGAAAGCGAGAAAAGCAGCGAGAAGGCTCGAAATTTCGCTCCAGAAGGAGCCGAAACATCGTCAGTGCGAGACTTCGTTCGAAAGCGGGGATGAGCGAATTTGCGCGCTTAAGACGCCTGGGCGTAGCTGATGACCGACAGGAAGCGCGCCGGGAGCCGGATCAGGGCGTCCGGACCGTGCGGCGCGTCCGCTTCGAAGAACAGCGCATCGCCGGGTCTTAGATGGAAGACCGTGTCACCGTGGCGATAACCGACCTCACCTTCGAGCAAATACAGGAACTCGACCCCGTCATGCCGAAACGTCGGAAACACATCCGATTCGTCGGACAAGGTGATGAGATAGGGCTCCGTCACCACCCCTGCGCCCGAACCGGCGAGATGCCCGAGGAGGCTGTACTGGTGTCCCGCGCGGGTACCCATGCGCTCGACGCTTAATCCCTCCCCCGCTCGGACATGCACGGCCCGACGGGCCTCCTCGAAGCGCTGGAAGAAGGTGGTGATCGGCACGGCAAGCGCACGGGAGAGCGCCTGCAAGGTGGCGAGCGACGGGGAGATCAGCCCGTTCTCGATCTTTGAGAGCATGCCGGCACTGAGCCCCGCCACCTCCGCCAGTGCGCCGAGGCCGAGGCCCGCCTGGGTGCGAAGGCTCCGCACCTGATGACCGATGGCGACCTCCAGCACCTCGCTCCCGCCCTCGCTCGACCGGTGGGGGTCCTGCGCCAGGCGGCCGCGCATCGGCTCAGATATCCAGCGTGTTGGTCCGCTCCCAATCCGAGAAATGGGCGGTGTAGTCGTGCCATTCCTGCGTCTTGAGCTTCACATAGGCGCCCGCGAAACTCTCGCCCAAGGCCTCCTTCAACTCCGTATCCGCATCGAAGGTGCGGAGTGCGTCGAGCAGGTTGAGCGGCAGCCGCCGCGCATCGGGCACGAAGGCCGCATCGGCATACATGTCGAAGTCGGACTTCGGGCCCGGATCGGCCTTGTTGATCAGCCCCGAGAGCCCGGCCGCGATAATCGCCGCCTGCAGGAGGTAGGGGTTCGCCGCCCCGTCCGCGAGACGCAGCTCGAAGCGCCCCGGGCCGGGCACGCGGACCATATGCGTTCGGTTGTTGCCGGACCAGGTAACCGTGTTGGGCGCCCAGGTCGCCCCCGAATGCGTCACCGGGGCGTTGATCCGCTTGTAGCTGTTGACGGTCGGGTTGGTGATCGCCGCCAGCGCCTCCGCATGCGCCATGATCCCGCCCAGGAAGTGTCGGCCTTGCGTGGCGAGGCCAAGCTCCTTCGACTCGTCCTCGAAGAGGTTCTTCTTGCCGGCAGGATCCCAGACACTGACATGCGCGTGGCAACCATTGCCCGTCAGCCGCTCGATCGGCTTCGGCATGAAGGTCGCACGGAGCCCGTGTTTCTCCGCAATCGACTTCACCATGAACTTGAAGAACGAGTGCTTGTCCGCCGTCGCCAGCGCATCGTCGAATTCCCAGTTCATCTCGAACTGGCCGTTCGCGTCCTCGTGGTCGTTCTGATAGGGCAGCCAGCCAAGATGCAGCATCGCGTCCGAGATCTCGGCGATCACATCATAGCGGCGCATCACCGCCTGCTGATCGTAGCAGGGCTTGGCCTGCGTATCGTGCGGGTCGCTGATCTCCGTGCCGTCGGGGTTCAGCAGGAAGAACTCCGCCTCGACGCCCGACTTCACCCGCATATTCACGCTTTGCGCGGCGAGGATCTGACGGCGGAGCACATTGCGCGGCGCCTGCGCGACCTCGATCCCCTCCATCATGCAGTCGGCGGCAACCCAGGCGACTTCCGGCTTCCAAGGGAGCTGAATGACCGAGTGCGGATCTGGAAGCGCGAGCATGTCAGGATGCGCGGGGCTCATGTCGAGATGGGCGGCAAAGCCCGCAAACCCGGCGCCTTCATCCTGCATCATGCCGATCGCCTGCGTCGGTACGAGCTTCGAGCGCTGCACGCCGAAGAGGTCGGTGAACGACACCAGGAAGTACTTGACGTTATGCTCCGCCGCGAACTCGCTCAGACTTGCAGACATGCCATCCCCTCTTCAGTAGCCGTTTCGGCCCGGTATCCACTCGGTTCCCGCCAGCGGGACCTGCGCCATCGCGGCGGCTTCGACCGTAAGGGCGCATAGGTCCTCCGGCTCCAGGTTCCGTACATCGTTCTTGCCGCAGGCTCGCGCGATGGTCTGCGCCTCAAGCGTCATGACCTTCAGGAAGTTATGGAGGCGCCGCCCACCCAGCACCGGGTCGAGCCGGGCGGAGAGCTCCGGGTCCTGCGTCGTGATGCCGGCAGGGTCACGGCCTTCGTGCCAGTCGTCATAGGCGCCCGCGGTGGTGCCGAGAGCGCGATAGTCCTCCTCCCAGCGCGGGTCGTTATCGCCGAGCGCGATGAGCGCGGCGGTCCCGATGCTCACCGCATCCGCACCTAGCGCCAGCGCCTTGGCCATGTCGGCACCGTTCCGGATGCCGCCGGAGACGACGAGCTGCACCCGACGGTGCATGCCCAACTCCTCGAGTGCGCGCACCGCCGGACGGATGCAGGCGAGCGTGGGTTGGCCCACATGTTCGATGAAAACATCCTGCGTCGCCGCTGTGCCGCCCTGCATGCCGTCGAGCACCACGACATCCGCACCGGCCTTCACCGCCAGCGCCGTGTCGTAGTAAGGACGCGCGCCGCCGACCTTGATGAAGATCGGCTTCTCCCAGCCGGTGATCTCTCGGAGCTCCAGGATCTTGATCTCGAGATCGTCGGGCCCCGTCCAGTCCGGATGCCGGCAGGCCGAGCGCTGGTCGATACCCGGCGGCAGGGTGCGCATCTCCGCCACGCGGTCATCGATCTTCTGGCCCATGAGCATGCCGCCGCCTCCGGGCTTCGCGCCCTGGCCCACGACCACCTCGATGGCGTCCGCCCGCCGCAGATCGTGCGGGTTCATACCGTAGCGGGAGGGGAGAAGCTGATAGACCAGCAGCTCCGAGTGCCCGCGCTCCTCCTCCGTCATGCCGCCATCGCCGGTGGTCGTCGATGTGCCGGCGAGCGTCGCGCCGCGGCCCAGCGCCTCCTTCGCCTGACCGGAAAGCGCGCCGAAGCTCATACCCGCAATCGTCACGGGGATCTTCAGCTCCAGCGGTTTCGAGGCATGCCGAGTGCCAAGCATCACGCTCGTGTCGCAGGCCTCGCGATACCCCTCGAGCGGGTAGCGGGACATCGAGGCGCCCAGAAACAGCAGGTCGTCGAAATGCGGCACCGCCCGCTTCACGCCGCCGCCCCGAATATCGTAGATGCCCGTCGCCGCCGCCCTCCGGATCTCCGCATTCACCTCAGGCGTGAAGGTCGCGGAGTAGCGCGGCAGGGTCCGGGGCGCCTCTCGGCCCAGTTTCAGGGGCGTGTCATCCATGACGGGCCTCAATACGCATCATCGGGCTCGAAGTTGTAGAGCCGTCGGGCCGAGCCGAAGCGGCGGAAGCGGGCAGGGTCGGCATCCATGAAGCAGGCCTCGAGCTGACCCGTCAGCCAGCGGAGGGAGGCTGCGTCCATCTCCTTCTCCTCGCAATCGGCGCCGAGGCTCTTTACCTGGCCACCGACATAGATCTCCGCCTCATAGAGGCTGTCGCCCAGCGCATCGCCCGCATCGCCACAGACGACGAGCCGCCCGGCCTGACCCATGAAGGCGCCCATATGGCCGATCCGCCCGCCAACCACGATGTCGATCCCCTTCATGGAGATCCCACAGCGCGACGAGGCGTTGCCACGAATGATCAGCAGCCCGCCGCGACCCGTGGCACCTGCGTACTGGCTCGCATCGCCATCCACGACGACTGTGCCGGACATCATGTTCTCGGCGACACCCGGCCCCGCATTGCCCGCGATCCGGACGGTCGCCTGCGCGTTCATGCCCGCACAGTAATACCCCGCCGGGCCCGCAACCCGCACCTCGACCGGCGCGTCGAGGCCCACAGCGATGGCATGGCGCCCGCCGGGATTGGCTACCTCGAAGGCAGGCGCATTGGCCGCCTGCAGGGCCATGTTCACCTGCCGGAGGGGGCTGGTGGAAAGATCGAGCCGCTGCATCAGTGCTCCCAGAAATAGACGGTGGCGGGTTCCGGCTCCCAGAGCCGGGCCTTGGCGATCCCCGGCAGGACCGCCAAGGCGCGGTACTCCGAGCCGAAGGCGACATAGCCCGGGGTCTCCGCCATTACCGCAGGCTTGCAAGCGATGGGGTCGCGCAGGACGCCGAAGCCCGTGGCCGTGCCCACGACGAAGGTGAAGAAGCCGTCGAGTTCATCGATGCCGTCCTCCAGCGCCCCCCCCAGATTGCGCCCTTGGCGCATCCGTCCGGTGAGAAAGGCCGCGGCCACCTCGCTATCGTTCTCGGTGTCGAAATGATGCCCCTCCGCCTCCAGCTTCCGACGCAGCCGGTTGTGGTTCGAGAGTGAGCCATTGTGCACAAGGCACTGATCGGGACCGGTGGAGAACGGGTGGGCGCCGAGGGTCGTCACCGCACTCTCCGTCGCCATGCGCGTATGCCCGATCCCGTGCCGCCCCTTCATCCTGCCGAGACCGAAGCGCTGCGAGACCGAAGCGGGGGCGCCGACCTCCTTGTAGATCTCAATGGCACCGCCCGCGCTCATGACACTCACATCCGGAAAGCTCTCCCTCAGCAGCGCGCGCACCGCCGCCTCCGTATTGGAGGCACAGCGCAGGACGCCATGCGTGTCCTTGCGCTCGATGCTGGCGCCGTGGGTCGAGGGCCGCTCGCAGAGCGTGGCCTCGATTGCCGGAAAATCGTCATCAGGCACGGCACTCCGCAATGTGAGTTTGACCGTCCGCTCTGCCTCGGGCGTGTAGACGGCGATCCCGGCGCTGTCCGGTCCCCGTTCCGTCATCGTCACCAGCATGTCGGACAGCATGCCACCGAGCTCACCCTCGAGCCTGCGATCCTTCAGGAATAGGCCGACGATGCCACACATGCCGCGACTCCCATGCTTTCTCTGGAAGAAACATCAGTTCTTCTAGAGAAACAAGAGCGGTGACCTTACTCGCGGATTTTGCGTGGGCAGAGACGGGAGAGATGGAGCCAGAGCGCCATCCGATCAGCTTGCACCACCGTGATCATCCGCCGGGGTAGGCCCGGCGGTCCAAGGTACCGGGCGCTGAGTCACGATATTGCCCCAAGATCATGCCGGGGCATGGCAGGATCGTTCAATTGATCCCGTCAGACCGGACGCTGCCCCAGTCGTAAGAACGAGATGGCTGAAACCGTTCACGGTCAGCCCCGAGGCTCAACCCGGGACTCGACAAACCCGATGCAGTCCAAGCTTGTGGCGGCAGGCTTCACTGCCGGAACAAGTCTGGCAGTGAAGCTGACGAACGTCTCGGTCGTACCACTGGAAAGATCTGAGATAAGCGGGGGCGCTCGCACGCCACCGCCCGATAACGCATCGCCGCCGTCAGAAATTCAGCGAGATGTCGCGGTGATCGGCGCTGCAGGCTGCGACGTAGAGCGCCTGTTCACGCGGCAGACGGGACTGCTGGCGAAGGCCGATCGTGTTCTGGATCGCAGCATCGTATTCCTCGATCACGGCGAGCAGCCCGGCCTCGCGCGCCTGCAGACGCCAGGCCTTCTCGAACTCGAACGCCTCCATCCCCTCGGCAAACTCCTCCTCGGCGTCCTCATAGTCAGGCGTATCGTCGTCGATATCGCGCCGTGCCCCGGCGATACCGGAGCGGATGTCGCCCGCCCCTTCGATGGCGCCGATCATCTGCTCAATGGGCGCAAAACGCTCCTCCGCCGCCTCACCCTGGAAGTTCCGCCACTCACCCTCAAGCTCGCGCAGCGGCTCCTCGAGCGCCAGCAGCGCGTCCGTATCCGCGAGGATGGCGGACAGCTCCATCACGGGCTTGTAGGCGGCATCGACCGAACGGCGATAGGCGTTCCGCGCGTTCCGGTCGTCGCGCGTGATCGCGACATAGGCTTCCTGCACCTCGGTCCAGTCGCCGGGGATCTGGGCGAGGAGCGCTTCCTTGTCCGCCTCCAGCACCACGATCTCGGCCTCTGCGTCGGCGATCAGCTCCTCATTGCCCTGCGCAAAGTTGACGCTCTGGCGCAAATCTTCGAGGACGGCATCGATCTGGCGGGCATCGCGCTGGAGCGCTCGAACGAGCGTATGTGCCGGGCGATAGTCGCCCGCTCCCTCGTCCAGGCGCTGCTCGACCGCCTTGATCTCGGCCATGTGCTCGAAGCTCTCCCGCGCGTTCTCGAGACCTTCCTCGAACTCCTCGCGCAGGTCTTCCGGCAGGTAGGAGAGATCGACCCCCTCCATCCGACCGATCGCCGCCTCGAGCTCCGCACGGTTCTCAGTGAACTGCTCGTGGATGAAGTTCTCCATGCAGTACTGCAAGCGTGGGTTGAGGGGCGGCGGCGCCGTCTCCGCCGTCAGCGAGGAACGCGTCGGCAGATAGTTCACGAGGCTCGGATTGAAGCCCACGATCACGAGCGCGATGAGCTGCAGCGAGATGAAGGCGATGACGCCCTTGTACATCTGGATCGTCCGTACCGCCGCCGGCGCCACGCCGCGCAGATAGAAGAGCGCAAAGCCGAAGGGCGGCGTGAGGAACGATGTCTGGATGTTGAGCCCGATCATGACGCCGAGCCAGACAGCGGTCACGTTCGCGCCCGGGTCGGCCAGCAGGATCGGCGCCACGATGGGCACGACGACCACGGCGATCTCGATGAAGTCCAGGAAGAAGCCGAGGACGAAGATCACCAGCATCACGATGACAAAGCGCGTCCAGAACCCGCCCGGCAGCCCTTCGAGGAAGTGCTTGACCAGTTCCTCGCCGCCGAAGGCCCGGAAGGCGGCCGTCAGCATCGCGGCACCGAGGAGGATGATGAAGACGAGCGAGGTGGTCTTCGCCGTCTCGACCATCACGCCCTGGAGCGTGTCGTCGGTCGTGTAGGTGCGCCAGCCCGACCAGAGGAGGCCGACGGCCGTGATGCCGACGCCGATCAGCGCGAGCGTCACACCCGTCACGTCCTCGGGCGTGTCGATCGCCTTGATGTTGGTGTCGTAGTTCGCGAGCACGTAGCCGATGATGGCGAGGCCGATGAGCGCCATGATCGCGGGCACGAAGGTCAGCGCTCCGCCCTTGTGCAGCCGATAGCCCGCCATGATCATCGCGCCGACAGCACCGATGGCGCCTGCCTGGTTCACCGTCGCGATGCCGCCGATGATCGAGCCGAGCACGAGGAAGATCAGCAGGAGCGGCGGGATGAGAGCGAGCGCCACCTTGCCGGCGAAGCGCGCATCGTACTTGCCGTCATAGGGCACCGGCGGCGCAAGCTTCGGCCGGACGAGCGCGAAGGCCAGGATGAAAGCGATGTAGAGCCCGACCAGCAGCAGGCCGGGCACGAGCGCGCCGAGGAACATGTCGCCGGCGGAGGTGGAGACGACACCGTATTCGGACGGCATCACGATCTCGCCAGTCGCTTCCTTGTAGAGCTCCTTCCGAGACGTATCCGCCTGGTCGACCGCACTCGCCAACTGGTCGGCGAGGATGATCAGCACGATGGAGGGCGGAATGATCTGCCCCAGCGTGCCGGAGGCCGCGATGGTGCCCGTGGCAAGCGGGTTGGAATAGCCACGCTGCATCATGGCCGGGAGCGAGATCAGGCCCATGGCGACAACGGTGGCACCGACAATGCCGGTCGTCGCCGCCAGCAGCGCACCCACGAAGACGACCGAGATGCCGAGACCCCCGGGAACCGGCCCGAAGAGCTGCGCCATCGTGACGAGCAGATCCTCCGCGATCTTCGACCGCTGGAGCATGATGCCCATGAAGATGAAGAGCGGAATGGCGATCAGGGTATCTCGATCGGGTTCCCAGTACACCCCTCGAAGGTTCGTGACCCCCGCCGACAGCCACTGCGACGGTCCGCCGGAAGCGAAGTAGGCGTCCGTGTCCCCCGCGAACAGATAGCCCGAGATGGCGGCCGCCGCGATCGTGATGATCGCGGCACCAGGCAGCGCGAAGGCAACCGGGTAACCGGAGCCGAGCGCGAACGCCATGATGACCACGAGGAGGAGGAGGAAGTAGAGTTCCATGGGACGCCGCCCTTGTCGTTCTCGTTATGGTTAAGCAGGCACGCAGCGCGCCGGGCGGCGCGCCGTGGTCGTCAGAGCGGTTCCATATGCGACTCGCGATGCCCCGGCTCGCCGCGCCGATCCGCCACCCCGTCGAAGAGCTGGCTGACGAACTGGATTAGCATGGTGGCGGCGAAGACGCCGAGGAACCCGGCCATGAAGTACTTCACGTACATGCCGAAGCCGGCCTGCGTCACCTCGAAGACGAGGATCGGGCTCACGATGACCGCGTTCGCAGAGCTGAAGCCGAAATAGAGGATGGTCCAGCAGACCGACATCCCGAGCAGGATCGAGCCCAGGCTGTTCACGAGCCCCTGCCCCCGCTGCGACATGCCTGCGTAGAAGAGGTCGACCCTCACATGTCCGTCCTCGAGCAGCGTGTAGGCGGAGGCGAAGAGGAAGAGCGCGCCGTACCAGAACCGCACGAGATCGGCCATGAAGGCCTGCTCGTATGAGAAGACGAAGCGGCAGACGACGATCAGGAGTTCGGCCACGACGACGAGGAGCGCGAGCCAGGTGAAGCCGAGTGTCCGCGTGAAGAAGGCGATCACGATCCCGAGCAGAACCAGTGGCGTGTGAAAGTAGAGCCCCCGGTATGCAGACCGGCCGAGATCGCCCGCCATCTCCTCACCGACATAGCCCTCCAGCATCCCCTCGACGCGCAGGAACGACATCGCCGCGTCTCCGACGCCCACGAGGAAGACGGCCCAGAAGGCCGCGCGCACGAGGAAGGCATTGAAGGCCGCGACGCGCGCCGCATCGGACCGAAGGCTCGTCTCGGCCGTTCGAGCGACGTGCCAGACCGTAAAGGCGGGGGCTGCGAGATAGATGATGAGCTGCACGACAGCGAGACCGGTGGAGCCCTCGCCACCGCTGCCGAACAAGCTCTCGACACCCGGAAAGCCGACCCAGAAGGTCAGGATCGAGTTCAGCAGGAAGACTGCGAGCAGGCTCAGCATGAGCCATCCGAAGCCGCGGACGAGAGCCGTAGATCCGCCGCTCGCGCCGGCATGCACGTCACCAGTCGCCGAAGCCGTCATGCTTTCAGCCATACGTCCTCTCCGCTCCGGATAGCTGGACGAGCAGGACGGCCCCGCGACCGACCCGGTCCATAAAGAAGTAGGGGCAGGCCCGAAGGCCCGCCCCCTCTACGCCTCAGAGATCGAGGACGCGGTTGCGCTTCTGCACGAAGGCCTGGTCGGAAATGGCCGTCCAGCTACCGATGTCCTTCCGCGCCAGCAGGAAGCTGTCGAAGATCTCCTTCGCCAGCGGGCTGTGATCCCGCGCTTCCTCGATGACCTCGGCCGCAGCCTCTCCGAAGCTCTCGTAGACGTCGTCGTTGAACTCCTTGAGCTCGACGCCGTTCTCCGTGACGAGGCGGGTGAGGAAGGTACCGTTGTTGGCGTTCGTCTCGGCCATCTGACGGGCGTTCTCTTCGTTCGCCGCCGCCTCGATGATCGCCTGATCGGTGGCCGAGAGGCCGCCCCACCAGGAAGCGTTCATGCCGAGAGCGAGCTGCGAGCCCGGCTCGTGCATGCCCGGCCAGTAGTAGAACTTGGCCGCCTCGTAGAACTTCATGAAGTAGTCGTTGTAGGGGCCGACCCACTCCGTCGCGTCCACGGCACCCGATACCAAGTTCTCGTAGATCTGACCGCCCGGCAGCGAGACGGGGGAGGCGCCGAGCTTGGCCATGACGTCGCCGCCGAGACCCGGGATACGCATCTTAAGACCCTTGAGGTCGTCGGCGCTCTCGATCTCCTTGTTGAACCAGCCGCCCATCTGCACGCCGGTGTTGCCGCAGGCGAAGTTCTTGAGGCCGAACTCACCGGCAAGCTTGTCCCAGAGCTGCTGACCGCCAGCATACTTAATCCAGGCGTCGATCTCGGTGTAGGTGAGGCCGAAGGGGACAGCCGTGAACGGCGCCCAGCCCGGATGCTTGCCCTTCCAGTAGTAGTCGGCGGCGATGTAGGCCTGCGCGTTGCCGCTCGCGACCTCATCGAAGCTGTCGAAGGCGCCGACACGCTCGCCCGCAGCGAAGTACTGGACGTTGATGCGGCCCTCGGTCAGCTCCGGGATGCGCGCGGCAAGACGCTGGGCGCTGACGCCGAGGCCGGGGAAGTCCCGCGGCCAGGTCGACACGATGACCATGTCGATCTTGCCCTGTGCGACGGCCGGTGCCGCGAGCGGCGCGGCCACACCCGCAGCAGCAGCGCCTGCGAGGAAGTTACGACGTTCCATGGTGGATGATCCTCCGGTGTACTTTGTTTTGTCGGTTGCCAGCGCGCTTTGGACGAAACCGCGTCGGGTCCGTTAGCGCATGCGGCTATCCGACCCGCCCGATGCCCCCCGGCAACACAAGCGCGGGGGACCGTATAAGGTGCCCCGGACAGGCGCAAGACGAGACCGCACAAGCGTTTTGCAATAAATGAAATGTTATACCGCTATGGGGGAGCCCACAGTCTCCTGCACTGCGGTTTCGGATGGGCTTTAGTGGGTCACTACGTCAGCCGGTGTCGATGAGACGACGCATCGTCTCTAGAAATCGCCCCTCGACTGTTTCGCGCTGCGGATGGCGGCCCTCCTGCACTACATGGCGTCCGGCGGACCAGAGCTCAGCGATCGTGCCGTCCCCTGCCGCGAAGACCATGCCGTCGATCAACGCATAGAGCGGCAGGGGCGCAAGCGCGGAGTGGGAGAGGTTTGGCGCGAGCAGGTCGGCAAGATGTCCCTCCGCGATCCGGCCCGCGCGCCGGTCGAGCGCCTGTGCCGCCCCTTCCGCCGCCGCCCGCCAGAGTGTCTCGCCGGTGGAGACGGGCGGCGCGCCCTCACCGCCCTCGGGCACCATGCAGCCCCGGGCCCGCATCGTCAGCCGCTGGCCGTATTCAAGCATGCGCAACTCCTCCCCAAGCGCGATCCGGACATTCGAGTCCGACCCGACCCCGAGCCGTCCGCCTGCGCGAAGGAAGTCGGGGCCGGGAAAGATCCCGTCGCCAAGATTGGCCTCGGTGATCGGGCATAAGCCTGCGACCGCCCCGCTTCGGGCCAGCCCCTCGGTCTCCTCCGCGATCATGTGTGTCGCATGCACGACGCACCATCGCGAATCGAGGAACCTGCGGAGCAGCCAGGCGATCGGACGCTGCCCAAGCCAGGTTTCGATCTCCTCCACCTCGCGCGTCTGCTCTGCTGCGTGAATGTGCACGGGCCCGCTCGGCACTGCCTCCAGCACCGCACGCATCCCAGCTTCATCGCAGGCCCTGAGCGAATGGAAGGCGAGGCCCAGGCGCGCATCTTCAGTCGCCTCGGACAGGATCGACCGGCAGGTTTCGAGAAGTCCGAGGAAACCATCGGGCGCGTGCCCGAAGCGCCGCTGTCCACCGTCGAGTGGCGCGTTCCGCGCCCCGCCGTACTGATAGAGCACCGGGAGATGCGTGAGCCCGATCCCTGTCTCGACCGCAGCACCTGCGATCCGGCGCGAGAGCTCCGCCCGGTCCTCGTAGGGCGCGCCGCCGGGCTGGTGATGGAGATAATGGAACTCACCAACCGCCGCGTAGCCCGCCTCCAGCATCTCGACGAAGACCTGCGCCGCGATGGCCTCGACATCATCGGGCGTCAGCCGGTCGAGAAAGCGGTACATGAGCGTGCGCCAAGTCCAGAAGCTGTCCCGGCCCGGCCGTGCTGCCTCCCCCAGCCCTGCCATCGCGCGCTGGAAGCTGTGAGAATGCAGGTTGCCCGGCGCGGGAAGCAGTACCGGCACCCGCAGATCGCCCGGCGCCGCAGCGGTACCCACTTCGACGCCCGCGATATGGCTGTCCGCCATGGTCACGCGCACATCGCACGCCCAGCCATCCGGCAAGAGCGCCGATCCCGCATGCAGCGCGCGCCCGCTCCTTTCAGCCATGAACATCTCCCCTAGGCACGCGCCAGCCGTCCGCCTTACGGTGCATTCCGAAGCGGCGGAGGTCGAGCGGCGATGACGGGCGACAAAAGGCTTCTCACAGGCGCACGCCTCGCCACGATGGACCCGAGCCTTCCCACACCCTACGGCCTGATCGACGACGGCACGGTCGTGATCGAGGGTGGCCGGATCGCCTGGACAGGTTCCAGTGCCGCGCTGCCCACTGAGCACCGTAGCGCGCCGTCCGACGCCTGCGAGGGTCGCCTCGTGACCCCCGCGCTCATCGACTGCCACACCCATATCGTGCATGCGGGCAGCCGGGCGGGCGAGTTCGAGCAGCGGCTCAAAGGCGCGAGCTATGCCGAGATTGCAGCGGCCGGCGGTGGCATCCTCAGCACCGTGACGGCGACCCGGGCGGCGACCGAGGACGACCTTCTCGAGAACGCCCTCCGCTGGGTCGACCGGCTTCTCGCGGAGGGCGTCGGCACCATCGAGATCAAATCGGGCTACGGGCTGGACATCGAGACCGAGCTTCGCATGCTCCGCGCAGCCAGGCGCGTGGCCGAGAAGCGGGACATCACCGTCGTGACTAGCTTCCTGGGCGCCCATGCCATCCCGCCAGCCTTCAAGGACCGGAACCGCGCCTACCTCGACGAGACCTGCCTGCCCGCCCTACGCGCCGCCGCCGAGCAGGGTCTTGCCGACGCCGTTGACGGGTTCTGCGAGGGCATCGCCTTCTCGACCGAAGAGATCGACCATCTGTTCAAGGCGGCCAAGGCGCTGGGACTGCCGGTGAAACTGCACGCAGAACAGCTCTCCAACATCGGCGGGGCAGCGCTCGCGGCGCGGCATGGGGCGCTCTCCGCCGACCATATCGAGTACCTCGATCAGGATGGCATCGACGCAATGGCGGCAGCCGGGACCGTCGCCGTCCTGCTGCCTGGCGCCTTCTACACCTTGCGCGAGACGCAGGCCCCGCCGATAGAACAGCTCCGCGCCGCCGGCATTCCGATGGCGGTCGCCACGGACGCGAACCCGGGCTCCTCGCCCATGGTCTCCCTCCTCCTCGCGATGAACATGGCCTGCACCCTCTTCCGCCTCACGCCGGAGGAGGCGCTGACCGGTGTCACGCGCAACGCGGCCCGCGCCCTTGGCCTCACGGATCGCGGTATCCTCCGCCAAGGCCTCCGCGCTGACCTCGCGATCTGGGAGGTGGAGCACCCCGCAGAGCTCTCCTGGCGCATTGGCTGGGCGCCCCTTGCGCGTCGCATTCTCGGAGGCCGCGGATGACCGCCGAAGCGCTCACGCTGACCCCCGGCGCGGTGACACTCGGCACCCTGCGAACGCTCCTGGCCGAGGGTCGCCCTGCGCGCCTCGACCGAGCCTGCCGCCCCGCCGTCGAAGCCGCCGCTGCCCGCGTGGCAGAAGCCGCCGCAGGGGACGACCCGGTCTACGGCGTCAACACGGGCTTCGGGAAGCTCGCCAGCATCCGCATCCCGGCGGAGGACACCGCGACCCTCCAGCGGAACCTGATCCTGAGCCACTGCGCCGGCGTCGGCGACACGCTGCCGCTCGGGCCCGCGCGCCTGATGATGGCGCTCAAGCTCGCCTCCCTCGGCCGCGGCGCGTCGGGTACGCGATGGGAGATCGTCACACTCCTCGAAGGCATGCTCGCCGCCGGCGTCACCCCCGTCGTGCCGGTGAAGGGCTCCGTCGGGGCGTCGGGCGACCTCGCCCCGCTGGCCCACATGACCGCCGTGATGATCGGGGAGGGGGAGGCCGAGGTCGCGGGCCGCATCCTGCCGGGCGCCGAGGCCCTCGCCGCCGCGGGCCTCGCCCCGGTCGCCCTCGGACCCAAGGAGGGCCTCGCCCTCATAAACGGCACGCAGTTCTCAACCGCCCTCGCCCTCGCCGGCCTCTTCTCCGCCTGGATCGCGGCGCAGGCCTCGCTCGTCACCACCGCGCTCTCGACCGACGCCGTGATGGGCAGCACCGCGCCCTTGCAGCCGGAGATCCACGCCCTCCGCGGCCATCGCGGCCAGATCGAAGCGGCGGCGAGCATGCGCGCGCTCCTCGAGGGCTCCGAGATCCGGGAGAGCCACCGCGAGGACGACACCCGCGTCCAGGACCCCTACTGCATCCGCTGCCAGGCACAGGTGGTCGGGGCCGCGATGGACGTCCTGCGCATGGCCGCGGGCACCCTCGAGATCGAGGCGAACGCGGCGACCGACAACCCGCTCGTCCTTGCCGAGCCATCGCGCATCGTCTCCGGCGGCAATTTCCATGCGGAGCCCGTGGGCTTCGCCGCGGACATGATCGCGCTCGCGGTGGCCGAGATCGGCGCGATCGCGCAGCGGCGCGTGGCCCTAATGGTCGACCCGGCACTCAGCCACGACCTGCCGCCGTTCCTTACGCCCGCGCCGGGCCTCAACTCGGGCTTCATGATCGCGGAGGTGACCACCGCGGCGCTCATGTCCGAGAACAAGCACCTCGCCCACCCCACGGTGACGGACTCGACGCCCACCTCCGCCAACCAGGAGGACCATGTCTCCATGGCTGCCCACGGCGCCCGCCGCCTGCCGCCGATGGTCACGAACCTCGAACGCATCCTCGGCGTCGAACTCCTCTGCGCCGCCCAGGGCGTCGAGTTCCGTAGCCCTCTCACGACGAGCCCCGCCCTCGCCCGCGCCATCACCGCGCTCCGCGCTGAGATCCCGCCGCTGGTTGAGGACCGCATTCTGTCGCCCGAAATCGACCGCGCGGCACAACTGATCGCGACCGGCCACCTCGCCGCTGCCCCCGCCGTCCCGCTCCCCGCACTCTGAGTGTTCTGAACGAGACGCCGAAGACCGTCATTGCAGGGCGCGAGAGCGCTTTCGGTATTCCGGATCCTTGGGCCTGGCCCGCCAGTCACCTGAACGGGCTCATGAGCGAGCGTCGGGCCACTGGAGCGACGCCAAGCAGAGCCTTTGAGTGCCGCAGAGGCCCATCACCCGAAGCTCAGAGGGGCATCCTGCAAGACCGGCGAAAGCGGTTGCCACGCCTTTGCAACCGCATCCGCCATGGTGTCGTCGAGCCCCGCGATCAGGAGACCCGACCCGGTCATGCCCCGCGTCGGCGGGTTTCGATAGGGCGCCTCGTGGCGCAACACCTGGCGCCCTATCGCTCGCATGACGGTTTCGGCCATGGCGCCGTGCCGGCCAGCCGGGAGAATCGGGTACCAGAGCATCACGATGCCCGCGGGCCAGGCTTCGGCAAGCGCGATCATTGTGTCCGCCGCCTGCCGATACTCGGCCTTCACCTCGTAGGACGGGTCGATCAGCGCCAGTCCCGGCCGCGCCCCGGGGCGGAGACCCCGCAGAGCGTCATGCCCATCCTCCGACGAGATCTCGATCAGCGCCCCTCGACGCCCGCGCCCGCGCGCATCGAGGTGCCCGCGCGCCCGGAGAAGCGCCCGATGCTCCGCTGGGTGCCGCTCATGGAGCAGCACCCGATCCCCGGGCTCAAAAAGGCTCGCCGCCAAGGCGGGTGAACCCGGATATGCCGTCCCACCGTCGCGCGCCCGGAGGGCCAGCAACACGTCCCAGAAGGACCCGTCCGGCGGCCCATCGGGCAGGGCTTCGGCAAGCCGTCCCAGCCCCTCGGCCGCCTCACCCGTCTTCGCAGCCTCCGGGCTCGAAAGATCGTAGAGCCCCCGCCCCGCATGGCTCTCGACATAAAGCGCCCCGCGACCCGCGAGCGGCGTCAGCAACACCGCAAGCGCCACGTGCTTGTGCAGATCGGCAGGCGAGCCTGCATGGTAGGCGTGCTGATAGGAGAGCATGCGCCCGCCTATCGCGCCCACCGACACTGCACAACGGCCCTGCCGCGGCTGGCGTGGCTCGACGCCAGCCCTATGCTCCCGCCCATGCGCGCCTTTGCCAGCCTCCTCGAAAGCCTCCTTTTCACGCCGTCGCGAAACGCGAAGCTGCGACTCATGGCGCGCTATTTCGAGGAGACGCCGGACCCGGATCGCGGCTGGGCCCTGGCGGCCCTCTCGGACGGCGTGGAACTGCCCGCCATCTCCGCCAGCCGCATCCGGGGCCTCGTCGAAGAGCGGGTCGACCCGGTCCTCTTCGCGCTTTCATACGACTATGTCGGCGATCTCGCGGAGACCGTCGCGCTCATATGGCCCGTGCCGGAGGGCGCCTCATCGACCGACGGCACCGGCGAGACGCCGAGGCTCGGCGAGGTCGTCGACAGGTTGCGCGCGGCCTCGCGCACCGAGATCGGCGGCGTCTTCGCAGCCCTTCTCGACCGCATGGGCCCCTCCGAACGCCTCGCGCTCATCAAGCTCGTGACCCGCGGCATGCGTGTCGGCGTGAGTGCGCGCCTCGCCCGCACGGCGCTGGCGCAGTATTCGGGCCGCCCACTCGACAGGATCGAGGAACTCTGGTTCGGGATCGATCAGCCCTACGGGCCCCTCTTCGCCTGGCTCGATGGCGGCGACGAGCCCGCGGTCGATCTCAGCCTCGCCTTCCGCCCCATGATGCTAGCCCACCCGGTCGAAGAGCGTTGGTCCGAACTCGACCCAAAGGCCTATCGAGCCGAGTGGAAGTGGGACGGCATCCGCGTGCAGGCGGTGAGCTTCGGCGGCGCACGCAGGCTCTACAGCCGGACGGGCGAGGACATCGCCGAGGCCTTCCCGGACGTGATCGCGAGCATGGACTGGGAAGGCTGCGTCGACGGCGAACTGCTGGTGATCCGGGACGGCCATGTCGCCCCCTTCGCCGACCTCCAGCGCCGGCTCGGCCGCAAGCAGGTCGGCGCGAGGCTGCTGGCTGAGGCACCGGCGGCGATGCGCCTTTACGACATACTTCACGACGGGGAGCAGGATACCCGCCCCCTGCCCTTCGACGCCCGACGCACCGCCCTCGAAGCCTGGCACACCCGCTTCGCGCCCGACCGAACAGACCTCTCGGAACTCGTCCCCTTCGAGACCTGGTCGACGCTGGAGGAACTGCGGGAAGGCGCACGCGCCGAGGGCCAGGAAGGGCTCATGCTGAAGCGGCATGACAGCATCTATGCCGGCGGACGCCCGGTCGGCCCTTGGTTCAAGTGGAAGCGCGAGCCGCTCACCGCTGATTGCGTGCTGGTCTACGCCCAACGCGGCCACGGCAAGCGCTCGAGCTTCTACTCCGACTACACCTTCGCCGCCTGGACGCCTGCGAAACCCGGTGACAACGCACTCAGCCTCGTGCCGGTCGGGAAGGCCTATTCGGGCTATACGGACGAAGAGCTGAAGAAGCTCGACCGCTGGATCCGTAACAATACGATCGAGCGCTACGGCCCCGTGCGCTCGGTCGAACCGGCGCTGGTCCTCGAGGTTGCCTTCGATGCCGTGCAGCGCTCGACCCGTCACAAGTCCGGCATCGCCATGCGCTTCCCCCGCATCAAGCGCATCCGTTGGGACAAGCCGGCGGAGGAGGCGGATCGGCTGGAGACGCTGGAGGCGATGATCCCGGGCGTCGGATGATCCCGGCAGCCCGGAGAAGCGGGCCGATTGTGGTTGTCCCAAGGGTCAGCCAACGCCTCGAAGCAGATCCGCCGCACTCTGACCGAGAGCGGCGGATGGGTGCTTAGGACGCGGCGGTTCAGGCGAGGATCAGGAATCCGTCCTCGATCGTCTCGGCGTTGACCGTCTCCGTCTCAGACGCGCCAACAAACGCCGCGATCAGATCGCCCGCGTCGAAGTCATCCTCGGCAAGCTGCGCCGACCAGAAGGCAGCACCACCCTCATCGGGCCCCCGCTCCACCGCATTCTGGTAGACGAAGTCGAGCAGCGCATCGCTGTCGGACGCATCCCCGCCCGCCGCGGCAAACTCGCCAGACGCAACGAAAGCATCCGCGATCGAGGCGATGCTCTGCCCGCCGAGCAGGATCTCCGTCCAGAAGGCGAGACCCGCGGCATCCGCCTCCCGGTCGAGGGCGATGTCGTAGAGCAGGCCGATCGCCACGGCCGCCGCATCGGTCGTCACCCCGAGGCTCGCATCGGTGAAGTCGATCTGCTCGACACCGCCGACCTCGACCTCGTCGCCATCCGCCTCGATGAAGCGGAACCCGGTGCCCGCCCGCACGACCTCGAGCCCCGCGAGAGCGGCGTCGATATCGACGGTGTCGTCTCCGTCCCCGCCATCGATGCGGTTCAGCCCGTCGAAGGAGACCGAGAGGCTGTCATCGCCATCGGTGCCGAGGGTCACGATCACTTCCTCGATCGTCACGGCTGCGATCTGGGCTCCGGGCTGCGTGAAGTCGGCGATCACCGGGTCGATGAAGTCACCGAACGCGTTCGTGCCACCCAGGATGATCTGCTCGAATTCGGGCTCCGGCAGCCCCAGCGAGCCGTTGAAGCCGGGATGCGCAGCGATCACACCGCCTTCCTCGATCCCGTCGTCGTTCTGCCCCTGGTTGATGAAGGCCGCGTCCATCTCCGTGTTCACTTCGGTCCCGGCATCAAGGACGTCGGTGCCGAGGAAGGTGATCGTCTGCGTGCCGAGGAAGTCGCCCGCCTCGTCGTAGATCGCGATCTCCTCCTCTGTGCCGACAAAGGCATCGTTCGACGGCAACAACATCGCGGCGAGGCTCAGAAAACGCGTATCCGTGCTGTCGGCGATCCCGACATTGACGGAAGCCGTCTCCTCGGTCGCGATGGGCCCGGCCGCACCGGTCACGATCCCACCCAGTCCTTCGGGGTCGGCCGCGACGAGCTCCTCGGCAATCGTCATGAAGGTGCCGTCCTCGGCGATCCGCTCGAGCCCCTCGGACGCCGTCTCGCCTACCTCGAAGAGATCAAAGCCTTCGTCATGCACCCCGAACCAGAAGGGAGTGAGAACCGTCCCTCCTTCGGGCGAAAGATTCTCAACCGTAATGCGGATCTCAGTCATTCTGGCCTCCGTCTGCATGTGCGCTCTGGTGGTGCGCTTGCCCTCGCGTCGCGCAATCTCGCTGGAGGCTCGATCACTGTCCCATGATATAATGGTGATAGCGGCGTGATGGGTGGTGTGGCCGCTCGCCTAAAGCGCTTTCATCCAAAGGCTCATCGGCTTTTCGGTCTCCGCGGCGTCGCCGATGTCGCGCCACGGAAAGCGGGCTTCCGCATGCTCGATGCACCGGTAGCCATAGCGCTGCCAGATCGGATCGAGGGGGGCGTAGTCCGCCGGACGTCGCGGATCGTCAGGCCGGCGAATGACGGCGCAGAAGACGGAGTGGCGGCGCCTCAGCGCCCGACCGGCAGCCTCGCGTAACTCGAAAAAGCGCCGATAGACCCCCTGACCCCGGCACGCCGGCAGGAGAACGCTCTCCCCGCAATACCAGGTCTGGGCCGGATCGATCCCCGCGGCGGCGAGGGCCTCCGCGAACTCAGCCGCATGGTCCTCCATCGGGGCGCCCGTCGCCGCGCCGACCAGACGCTCACCATCGAAACAGCCGACCACAAGGGCGTCGGGGCTCTCGGTATAGGCGCATAGATAGGATGCCTCATAGGACCGATCCCCGTCGTATAGATAGGGAAAGGCGCGGAAGACGGTGATGCGAAGCGTCGCGAGGTCGTCGAGCCGCGCTTCGACCTCGGCCCGCGAAAGCGCGCGGATCTCGAGGGTCATGCCGATGCCCCGTCGGTCGCTCCTCGCCCGTCCTGCAATCGCGCGGTCACCATCTCCCGCTTTGAGCCGAAGCCCGCGCGCTTCTTCACGACGAAGCCGGCAGCGCGAAGCGCGCGGCGCACGGCGCCTGCCGCGGTGTAGCTCGCGGCCGTCCCGCCGGGGCGCGTTGCCCGGGCAACGGCGGCCAGCAGCGGCGGCTCCCACATCTCAGGATTGCGGGAGGGGGCGAACCCGTCGAGGAACCACGCATCCACGGGGCGGTTATCGAGCGCGAAGCTCGGCACGCGCACGCGCGCATCCCCGACGCGGACCTCGAGACGCAGATCGCCAAGATCGAGCCCGATGGTGCCGTCGACGGGCGGACTATCCGGCCAGGCGCCGAGCAACTCCGCCGCCTCGAGCCTCAGCGACGGGAAGGGGCCGAGCGCCCGTGCAAGGGCGGCGCGGTCGAGCGGTGCCTCCTCGAAGCTCACATGCTCAAGCACCGCGCCAGGCACCGCCAGCTGGCGCCAGAGCGACCAGGCCGCCAGCGTCGCAAGCCCCGCCCCGAAGCCGAGCTCGCCGGTCCGGAAGCCTTCACCGGCTCCCATCCCTCCCTCCGACCATCGGCGGGGCAGCTCGTTGCCGTCGAGATAGACGTGCCGCGTCTCCGCAAACCCGTCGGCCGGCGCGTAGAAGGGATCATTGTAGCGGCGCGAAAACGGCACCGGGCCCGGGCCGCCGGTGACCCAGTCAAGACCGTCTTCGGCTATCCCCATGCTCTGGGCCCTCTCACCGGCCTGCTGCCCTGACCCTGATGGACTTGGCCGGAGAGATTGGCAAGGAAGGCTGCATGGCAGGGCTGGTGTCGGGTTTTGAGGTTGCGGTTGTCGGCGCCGGGGTCGCGGGGTTGACCCTGGCGCGGGAGCTGCTGGCCCGGGGAGCGCGCGTCACCGTGCTCGACGGTGGCGCACCGCCTGCGTCCGCCACGCCGGTCGGCGCCCTCATGCCCCTGCCGCGTGCCGCGCCCGACGATCCACTGGCAGCGCTGCAGACCGATGGCCTCACCGCCATGCCGGGCCTTGCAGCAGCACTCGCAGCGGAGACGCGCATCGACCCCGGGTACCGGGTGGTGGGACGGGTCACCCCGATCGCCGATCCGAAGACGACGGCAGAGGCGATCGCGCGCTTCGGGGCGATCGCGGCGGCGCAGCAGGCCGCAGGCCATCGCCCAACGGAGACCGCACCACCGCTGTGTGCGCTCGGGGCGGGGCAGCTCCACACCGCCATCCCGCATGGCTTCTTGGCCCCAGACGCCGCGGCACATGGCGGCATGGTCGACACCGTGACCGCGCGCATCGATGCAGCGATGCTCCTCCGGGCGCTCCGCGCCGCCGTCTCCAACCATCCGAACGGTACGATCCTCGACGCCTGGCCGGTTGGTCACCTCGCCGCGGCGCAAGCGGCGGGCGGGCGCGCGGCCGCCATCGGTCCGCGAGGGCGCCTCCCGGCCGATGCGGTGGTCGTCGCTTCGGGCCATAGTGCGGCGGCCTTCGCTTCCGCCATGGGCATGGACGCCGGCCGCCCGGTGAAGGGGCAGGCCGCCATGCTGAAGGCCCGCCTGCCGGACGGCGCCCCGGTCGTGCAGGCGCCGGGCCTCTTCATCGTGCCGCATTCACCTGGGCCCGATGGCGCGCCCCGCGTCGGCGTCGGCAGCACCCGAGAGGCCGGCCGCACCGATCTCGCGACCAACGCTCAGCTCGACGAGGTCATCGACCGCGCCGCCGAGTTCGTGCCGGCGCTGAAGCGCGCTCCGGTCCTCTCGCGCTGGGCCGGCATCCGCCCCCGCCCGCCAGCGCGCCTGCCGCAAGCAGGCCCGATCCCGGCCCGCCCCGGCCTCTGGATGCTGACCGGCGGCCACGGTATCGGCATCGCCCTCGCCCCGGCCTTGGCCAAACGCGTGGCGGAAGCGCTGATCGGCGAACGGCCCCTGCCAGCCCTACCGACGCGCCGGGTGAGACACACCAAGGCTTAGGGCCGCCCCATCCTCAATCGGCAGCGCGGCGTGCCACCTCGGGCGCCTTGGTCTCTGCGCGCAGGACGGTCTCGATGATGAAGATCGGGCGGCGCTTCGACTCCATGTAGAGCCGGCCGAGATACTCCCCCAGGACACCGATCATGATCATCTGCATCCCGCCAATCAGCAGCACGATCATCATCAGCGAGGTCCAGCCGTCGACCGTTCGTCCGGCGACCCAGACGGCCAGCGTATAAAGGATCAGCAAGCACGAAACGAAAGCCAGCGCAAAGCCCATCCAGGTCGCGAGCCTGAGGGGTACGGTGGAAAATGCTGTGATCGCATCGAGGGCGAGGCGCAGCATCTTCGCCAGCGGATACTTGGTCTCACCGGCAAACCTCGGATCTCTGTCATACTCGATCGCGGTCTGTCGAAAGCCGATCCACGCCACCATGCCACGGATGTATCTCTGGCGCTCTGGCATCCCCTGGAGCACTTCGACGACGCGACTGCTCATCAGGCGGAAGTCCCCGGTGTCCTTGGGAATGGCTGTATCCACCATCAGGTTCAGCAGCCGATAGAAGAGGGAGGCGGACTTCTTCTTGAAATATGTCTCGCCCGTCCGCTCACGACGCTGCCCGTAGACGACGTCAAAGCCCTGATCCATCAGCTCCATCATCGGACCGAGCAGTTCGGGCGGATCCTGCAGATCGGCATCCAGCACCATCACCCGCTCCCCGCGCGCGACGCTCAACCCCGCCGTGAGCGCAAGCTGGTGCCCATGGTTGCGGGCAAGCAGACAGCCGACGA
Source organism: Pseudomonadota bacterium (assembly GCA_039815685.1). Classification (GTDB taxonomy): domain Bacteria; phylum Pseudomonadota; class Alphaproteobacteria; order Rhodobacterales; family Rhodobacteraceae; genus Thermohalobaculum. Next base: position 65,950 of record JBCBYV010000014.1, read on the forward strand.
AGCGGCGATCTTCGTCATGGAAGCGTGTGATCATGGCGCGCGTTTCATCACGCGAGCCGTCATCGATCAGCACGATCTCGAAATCGTTGCCCACGACCGCCTCGCAGGCCGCCACTACCCGGCGCCGCAATTCGACCAAGCCGTCGGCCTCGTTGTAGCAGGGGACGACGACCGAGAGCTTCAAGGGAAACCCACCACTGTTTCGGGACGGTCCGAAGGGATTACCCTCCGGCGACAGGAAGCGCTACGACTGCGGCGCCCGCAAACGGACGATCAGCTCTCGCCTTCTGCTTCGCGGGCGAGTTCGATGGCGCGCTCGGCCGTTTCCTCGGCATCCTCTTCCGCCAGCGTCTCCAGTCGGCCCTCGGTGGCGAGGGCGGAGGCCTGGCGGGCCTTGAGACGGGCGGACTCGGCCAGACCGATCGCCTCGTCCTTCTGGCCCGTCGCCGCCAGATCCTCGGCCGCGGTCAGTTCGGCCTGCGCTTCGAAGAGCCGCTCGGACGCATAGCTCGCCGCCTGGTTGGTCATCGCGTTCTCGACCGCCGCCCGCGCCTTCAAGAGCGCCACTTCGGTGTCGCTCATGCCGCCACAGCCGGCCAGCAGAAGGCCAAGGCCCAGGCCAACGCCCATCATCGTCCGGTTCAGCGTCATGCCAACTCTCCTCCGCAATGCCGCGCAGATGCAGCGAATTTCGCGCTGCACCCTATCGTCCGGAGGCTTTGCCTGCCACAGCGCCGTGCCGACACCGCCAAACTTCGCCAGGGGAGTTGCACGGACACAATGGCTGAGGTGCCGGACGCGAAGGACAGCCCCATTTTTGGGCATTCCATCCTGAGCCGAAGGACCGGCAAACCTTGAAACACCGGTCCGACACGGCGCCTCACCATCCATTCCACGGAAAGACCGCACGTTAGCCGCACAAACGCACAGACAATCACCGTGGTTCATGCTGACAGGGCGAATGAAGATTGTGTAACCAGTGATTCCGCAGGCAACGGCACTACCTCCGCGTGTGCGCCGCGTGAATGAACATTGCGTGCGTTAAAAAACAGCCCTTAGAGGGGCGCTCCATCCCTTGGGAGGAACCACATGACTGACACCACCAACACCCGCCGCTCTTTCCTTCGCGGGGGCCTACTGGCAGGCGGCGCCGCTGCAGCCACCCTCGCGGCGCCGCAGGTCAGCCGCGCTCAGACCGTCACCATCAAGATGCAGGGCGCCTGGCCCGACGCCAACGTCTTCTCCGACTTCGCCAAGCAGTATGTAGATCGCGTCAACAAGATGTCCGGCGGGCGCATGCAGGTCGACTATCTGCCCTCGGGCGCGGTCGTGAAGGCGTTCCAGATCCAGGATGCCGTTGCGGACGGCGTCCTCGACGGCGGGCACCACGTGACCGCCTACTGGTACGGCAAGAACAAGGCCGCCTCGCTCTTCGGCACCGGCCCCGTCTTTGGCGCGAACGCCGCGCAGATGCTTGCCTGGATCCAGTATGGCGGCGGCAAGGCGCTCTATGACGAGCTCATCCAGGACGTGCTCGGCCTCAACCTCGTCGGCTTCTTCTGCATGCCCATGCCAACACAGCCTCTCGGCTGGTTCAAGCAGGAGGTGACGAGCCTCGACGACATGAAGGGCCTGAAGTGGCGCACCGTCGGCCTCGCAGCGGACGTCATGCAGCAGGCGGGCGTCGCCGTGACCCAGCTTCCGGGTGGCGAGATCGTCCCGGCGCTCGAGCGCGGCGTGATCGACGCGTTCGAGTTCAACAACCCGACCTCGGACAGCCAGTTTGGTGCGCAGGACGTCTCGAAGCACTACCACATGTCGAGCTACCATCAGGCGGCGGAGTTCTTCGAGATCATCTTCAACCGCGATGTCTTCGACGGCCTCTCCGAAGAGCAACAGTCGATCCTCGAATACGCGGCGGAAGCAGCCAACACCGCTAACTACGGTCTGGCCATGGACAAGTATTCGGCAGATCTGCAGAAGCTGATCAACGAGGACGGCGTGAACGTCTACCGCACACCGACCTCGATCCTGCAGGAGCAGCTCGGCGCCTGGGACGCGGTTCTGGAAGACCTGAACCAGGATGCGTTCTTCAAGAAGGTGGTCGACAGCCAGAAGGCCTGGGCCGAGCGCTGTGCGTTCTACGACCTGCTGAACGCTGCCGACTACAAGCTTGCCTACGATCACTACTTCCCGGGCAAGCTGCCCTTCTGATCGCGGTCTGTGTAGCGATGCTGCCGGGCGCCCCCAATGGGCGCTCGGCTCTCGCCTAGTCGGAGCGTCCCATGATCGCTGCCATCCACTTCATCGACCGGCTGACCAGCTGGTTCGGCCGGGCCTTCGCCTGGTGCATCCTGATCATGACCTTCGGCGTCGCCTACGAGGTCTTCAGCCGATACCTCTTCGGCGCGCCCACCGCCTGGGCCTTCGACCTCAGCTACATGATGTACGGCGCACTCTTCATGATGGGCGGCGCCTACGCGCTGGCCACCAACGCCCATGTGCGCGGCGATTTCCTCTACCGGCTCTGGTCGCCGCGCTGGCAGGGCCGCGTTGAGGTCGTGCTCTACTTCATCTTCTTCTTCCCCGGCGTGCTCGCCCTCATCTTCGCCGGGTGGAAATATGCAGAGCGCTCGATCCGCTTCACCGAGGTGAGCGTGATGAGCCCCGCCGGCATGCCGATCTTTCAGTTCAAGGTGCTGATCGTCGCCGCCGGCGTCCTGCTGCTGCTGCAGGGCATCGCGCAGGTCCTCCGCTGCCTCTGGGCCATCCGCTACAATGAGTGGATCGGACATGACGAGGATGTGGAGGAGCTTGAGGACGTCATCCTGCGCGAGGCGCGTGAAAAGGGCCTCGGCGGCGGCACCCCGCGGAACTAAGGAACAACAAAAATGACCGATCCGCAAATCGCGATCCTGATGCTCGCGATCTTTATACTGACGATCTTCCTAGGCTTCCCTGTCGCCTTCACGCTGATGGCCGTTGCCGTGATCTTCGGGTACTATGCGTATTTCGATGCGGACCGGCAGTGGCGCGGGCTGGACCGGCTGGGCGAAGACGCCACCACGACGCAGTATGTCGGTGAGTATCTCGGCGGCTTCCTGAACAACCGGATCTTCGACCTCTTCGTGAACCAGACCTACTCAGTCATGTCGAATGACGTGCTGACGGCGATCCCGCTATTCCTTTTCATGGGCTATATCGTTGAGCGCGCGAACATCGTCACCCGCCTCTTCGACACGCTCTACGTCACGGCAAAGCGTCTACCGGGCGCGATGGCGGTCGCTGCCCTCGCCACTTGCGCGCTCTTCGCCACGGCTACCGGCATCATCGGTGCGGTCGTGACGCTCATGGGCATGCTCGCGCTGCCCTCGATGCTGAAGGCGCGCTACGATGTCTCCTTCGCCAGCGGCGTGATCTGTGCGGGCGGCTGCCTCGGCATCCTGATCCCGCCCTCGATCATGCTGATCGTCTATGCGGCGACCTCCAATGTCTCGATCGTGCAGCTCTATGCGGGCGCGCTCATTCCCGGCTTCCTGCTCGCGGGCCTCTACATGGTCTACGTCGTGGGCCGCGCGGCACTGCAGCCGCGCCTTGCGCCGAAGCCGCCCGAGAGCGAGACGGAAGACCTTTCTTATGCGGAGGTGACGATCCGGCTCGCCACCTCCTTCTTCCCGCTCGCGATCCTGATCCTCTCGGTCCTGGGCGCCATCCTCTTCGGCCTCGCAACCCCGTCCGAGGCGGCCTCCCTCGGCGCGCTCGGCGGGCTCGTGCTCGCCGTCGCCTACCGCTCGCTGACCTGGGAGCGGCTGCGCGAGAGCGTCTATCTCACGATGAAGACCTCGGCGATGGTCTGCTGGATGTTCGTCGGTGCCTGGACCTTCGCCAGCGTCTTCTCCTATCTCGGCGGGGAGGCGCTCATCGAGGAGTTTGTCCTCGGCCTCGACCTCACCCCGATCCAGTTCCTGATCATGGCGCAGGTGATCATCTTCATCCTGGGCTGGCCGCTCGAGTGGTCGGAGATCATTATCATCTTCGTGCCGATCTTCCTGCCGCTCCTGCCGTTCTTCGAGATCGATCCGCTCTTCTTCGGCATCCTGATCGCGCTGAACCTGCAGACCTCGTTCCTCACACCGCCGATGGCGATGGCGGCCTACTACCTCAAAGGGGTCGCGCCACCCGGCGTGGAGCTGACGCAGATCTTCAAGGGCGTGATGCCGTTCCTCGTGCTGATCGTCACCGCGATGGTCCTCGTCTACAACTTCCCGGGCATCTATCTCTGGCTGCCCAACGCCATCTACGGCTGAGGCGGGCATGGCAGACGGTGGCAAGCCCAACCCTGCAGACCTGACGGCGACGGAGGCGCGTGCAGCCCTCGCCTCGGGCGCGCTGAGCGCCGAGGCGCTGGTCGCCGCCTGCGTCGCTCGCATCGACGCTTCCGACGGCGACCTCCGCGCCTGGAAGCATGTCGATCGGGAAGGGGCGATGCTCACGGCCCGCGCCCGGGATGCGCATCGTAAGCGCGGCCTGCCGATCGGTGCGCTTCACGGGCTGCCGATCGGCGTCAAGGACATCATCGACGTCGCCGGCATGCCCTGCGAGAACGGCGCGCCCCTCGATGCCGGCCGGATGCCGAGGGAGGACGCGACCTGTGTCCGCCGGCTGAAGGCGGCGGGTGCGATCATCCTCGGCAAGACCGTGACGACGGAGATGGCGGGCGCGCCGCCCTCCGTCACCCGGAACCCACACGACGCCACGCGCACCCCCGGTGGGTCTTCCGCAGGCTCGGCCGCTGCTGTCGCTGCCGGCCACGTTCCCCTCGCCCTCGGCACGCAGACGAACGGATCGGTCATCCGTCCCTCGAGCTTCTGCGGGATCGTCGGGCTGAAGGCGAGCTTCGGTGCGGTCCCGCGCACCGGCGTCCTGCCCGTCAGCACCTCGCTCGACCATGTCGGGCTGATGGGGCGGAGCGTCGAGGACGTGGCGCTCCTCGAACACATGACCGGCCCGGACGGCGCGGACGACCACGCCCTGCCCCATCGCCTGCCACTGAGCACCACGACCGCCGGAGAGCCCCCACTGCCGCCCGTCCTCGGGTTCTTCGAGGGACCGACATGGCGCGACGCGGCGGAGGGCACGCCGGAGGCCTTCGCGGAGCTCGTTGCGGCCATCCCGGGCTGTCGGCACATCGCGACACCGAGCCTGCTGATCGGCATCAAGGACCTGATCGCCTGCATCATGCAGGTCGAGGCTGCCCATCTCCTCGGCCACTACTACGACGACGCGCCCCAGACCGTGCATCCGCTCTATGTCGAGGTCATCCGCACGGGCCGCCGCGTCTCCGCCCTCGACTATCTCGAGAGCCGTGCGCTGCAGACGCGCCTCCGCGCAGCCTTCGCGGAAATCTTCGACGAGGTCGACGCGCTCGTGACCCCCGCCGCCCCCGGCGAGGCGCCGGGCCCCGAGACGACCGGCAACCCCGCCTTCTGCAGCCTCTGGTCCTTCACGGGCCTGCCCGCGATCACGCTCCCGCTCCTCACCGGCCCTGCCGGCCTGCCCATGGGCGTCCAACTCGTCGGCCCGCATGGCGACGACGCCAGGCTTCTGCGCACCGCCCGCTGGCTCGTCCGCACCCTCACCACGAACGGAGAGACCTCATGATCCTCCTCGAGATTGTCCTCGCCATCCTAGCCCTCGCAGGCTTCGGAGGGTTTCTCTACGTGATCGTCAGCTTCGTGCCGCAGATCGAGCTCATCGTGATCATCGGCCTTGTCGTCGGCATGGCCGTCTTCGACTTCCTGCGTGAGATCACGATCAAGATCCGCGGCCTGCGCTGATGAAGCGTCTCCTGATCACGCGCCGCCTGACGGACGCGGTGCATGAGCGGGCTCAGCGGGACTACGACGCCATCCTCAACATGGAAGACCGGGTCTTCACGCGCGACGAGCTTGTGGCCGCCTGTCAGGAGGTCGATGCGGTCCTGCCCTGCCACTCCGAGCACTTCTCAGCCGAGGTGATCGCGGCATTGCCCGAGCGCCTTCAGATCATCGCCAATCACTCCGTCGGCGTCGACCACGTGGACCTCGCCGCCGCCAAGGCGCATGGCTTGACCGTCACCAACACGCCCGACGTCCTCTCCGACGCCACGGCCGAGATCGCGATGCTCTGCATGCTGGGCGCCGCCCGCCGGGGTGCCGAAGGCCACATCATGGTGCGCGAGGGCAAGTGGGACTTCTGGTCCCCCGCCTTCATGGTCGGCCGGCAGGTGACGGGCAAGCGCTTTGGCGTCGTCGGCATGGGCCGTGTCGGACAGGTCACGGCCGAGCGGGCGCGCGGCTTCGGCATGGAGATCCATTACCACAATCGCCGCCGCCTAGAGCCCGCGCTCGAGAAGGGCGCCGTCTTCCATGACACGCTCGACAGCCTGCTCGCGGTCTCGGACGTGCTCTCGCTCCACTGCCCTGCGGGGCCGGAGACGACCGGCATGATGGACGCCGCGGCCTTCGCGCGGCTTCCCGAAGGCGCCATCCTCGTCAACACGGCCCGCGGCGCGCTGATCGACGAGGCGGCGTTGGTCGACGCGCTCCGCTCAGGCCGGCTCTTCGCCGCGGGGCTCGACGTCTTCCGCGACGAGCCGGGCGGGAACGCGGAGATCGCCGCCCTGCCGAACGTCTTCCTGCTCCCGCATATCGGCTCCGCGACCTCGGAGACGCGGGACGCCATGGGCTTCCGCGCCCTCGACAATCTCGACGCCTTCTTCGCAGGCCGTGAGCCGGGCGACCGCGTAGCTTGACGACACGCGGCGGGTGAGCCTCAGGCGCTGCGGCGACGGACGAGGAGCGGCTCTGCCCGCAGGCTCATCATCGCGAGCGCGGCACAAAGGACGCCGAGCGCGGTCGTGTAGATCCACTGATAGGTAACGCCCTCCCGCACCGTCCAATCGAGCGGCGAGATGATGTGCTCGATCCCCCCGATCACCAGGAGCGACCCCAAAAGAAGCGCGCGCGGCAGGACGGACCCCGCGGTCATCGCCAGCGCGAGCCCCGGCATCAGCAAGAGCGCGTTCGTGCTGTGGCCGGGCGCGATGAAGATACCGACGGCGGTCGCGAGCATGGCGGCGGCATAGGGGTCGCGCTCACCATCGAAGAACAGGAAGATCGCCCCGGCGGCCATGATGCAGAGCGCCACGGTCACGAATGGTCCGAGCGGGACACCAAGCTGTCCCAGCAGGAACGCCAGCCCGACCAGGCGGCTTGTGTCGTTCTCCGGCTGCTCGGCATAGGTCGAGAGCGCCGTGACGAAGTCGATCCCGTAGGCGAAGAGCCCATGCGGCCAGGCCGTCGCCGCATAGATCAGGAGCGATAGGATACCGGCAGAGATGAGCCCCAGCCGCCAGGACGGCGTCGCGAGGGCCACCAGCGAGAGCACGATACCGACCTGCGGCATCATCATCAGGAGCGTGAGACCGACCGCCTGTAGGATGAGGCTCCGCCGCTCGATCCCCGCGATCCAGAGTACGAGACCCGCCAGCATCACGAACTTCACCTGCCCGAGCCAGAGCACGCTGACCGATGGCGTCAGGATCGCGGAGCCGAGCAGCACCGCGATCCCGGTCGCCATGCGCCAGTCGATCACCATGCGCCGCGTCCGCAGGAGCCAGCAGGCACCGAAAAGGCTCGCGACCGTTATGCAGGCATCGGTCGCCATGAAGACGCCCGATGCCGGCGCCCAGTCGAACAAGGCCAAGGGCGAAATGACGGGCAGGAGGGTTGGTGGATAGAAGAACAAGGCTCGAAACGTGCCGTCATAGATCTCCGCGCCCAGCCGGACATACTCGTCCGAGTAGACCGAGACACCCTCCACAAAGGATCGCGCCGCGACGTAGAAGAACCTGAAGTCGATCCGGGCGAAGTCCGGCGACATATTGTAGATGATGATGCCAAGGCGGATCAGCGCGAGCGAGACGCCTATTACGACCGCCGCAATCGAAAGCAGGCGATAGATCCGCTGCAACTTCGTCGGGAGAAGGCTACCAACAACATCGCCCGAATAATCGTGGCGTAAGCTCTTGGTCATCCTGCGATGCGCCCCTCGGCCTGCGTGCCCGGCAACGCATAGCTGCCGCCCGACAGGGTGGCAAGCGGCAATGGACGGCGCCGAAAGGCCCACGCGCTTGGCGGCACCTCACGCCCCTTTCGCATCGAGCCATGCCCTGATCAGCGCCCGATGCCGCGCGCCGTCATAGCTCGGGAAGTGACCACCATGGACCGTCCGCACCGGCAGCGTCAGAAGCCGCTTCATCGAGGCCACGTAGTCCGCCGCATCCGCGTGGTAGGTGTCCTCGATCAGCGGGCCATCATAGACGATGTCGCCGGAAATCAGCGTCGCCGTCGCCTCTTCCCAGAGCGCTATGCCGCCTGGCGAGTGCCCCGGCGTGTGCACCACCTCGAACCGGCGATCGCCGGTGTCGAGCACCTCCCCGTCCTCGAGCAGTTGCGTCGCCGGCGCCGGCGTCACCTCGTAGTACGGGCTGTCATAGGGCTCGGGCGGCAGGGTCGTGAAGATCTCGTCCGTGACATACGGATCGGCGAGGGTCGCCGCCCGCGTCGGCGCCGCAAGGAGGGCGGCCTCGGCCCTGTGCACGGCGCGATGCTCGAACTCGTGATGACAGCCGATATGGTCGAAATGCGTGTGGCTGGCGACCGCGAGCAACGGCTTCTCGCTTACGAGCGGGACCCAGCGGCGGAGGCTCACGACACCCATGCCGCTGTCGATCAGCAGGTCACGGTCGCGCCCCCGGATGTGCCAGCAGTTGCAGCGATACATCGGCTTGATATGCGGCTCGTCGATCAGGCTGATGTCGTCCGCCAGGCGGGTGACGCGCCACCAATCCGCTGGCCTTGCACGGTCAAAGTCGGTCATTTCGGATCCTCTCCTGGCAGGATGACGGCGTCGCCCGGCTCGAAGGCGAGCACCAGTCGCTGGCCCGGCGCGGGATCGGCACGCTGGGGCAGATGCGCGATGAGCGGCGGGCCGGCCGGGCGCGGCTCGAGCACTACACGGTGATGGGTGCCGAAAAAGGCGCTCTCGATCACGGTCCCCGGGACCTGCACGCCACCCTCGCCGCCTGAAAGCCCGAGATGCTCGGGCCTGATGCCAAGGGCAGCGTCGCCGGCCGGAAGCGCTTCGCCGGAAGGTGCTGGGAGGGGTCCCAGCGGTGTGTCGAGCATCGCGCGCCCGTCCCGCTCCGGCAGGGCCCGAGCTGGGACCAGGTTGATCTCGCCCATGAAGGATGCCGCGAACCGGCTCACAGGACGCAGATAGACCCGCTCCGGCGGGCCGGCATCGGCGATGCGTCCCTCGTTCATCACCACCACTATATCGGCGATCGCCATCGCCTCCTCCTGATCATGCGTGACATGGACGAAGGTCGTCCCGAGCCGGCGCTGGATCGCCTTGAGCTCACGCTGCATGGCCCGGCGAAGAGCGAGGTCGAGCGCGCCGAGCGGCTCGTCGAGGAGCAGTACCTCGGGCTCCACGGCGAGCGCCCTGGCGAGCGCCACGCGCTGTCGCTGTCCGCCCGAAAGCGCGTGGGGACGCCGGTCCTCCGCCCCCTCAAGCCCGACAAGCGCCAGCATCTCCGCCGCCCGCGCTCGCCGCGGCCCCCGCTTCCAGCCACGCATGCGGAGGCCGAAGGCGACATTGTCGGCGAGGTCCATATGCGGAAAGAGCGCGTAGTCCTGAAAGACGGTCGTGGTCGGCCGTTTCACCGGACCGATGGCTGTGACGTCCTTCCCGCCGATCAGCACCCGCCCGCTATCGGGGTCGATGAACCCACCGAGGAGCCCGAGAAGCGTCGATTTGCCGGAGCCGGATGGGCCGAGGATCACCGCATAGGCGCCCTCCGGCACCTGAAGCGACACAGCATCCAGCGCCGCGGTGCTGCCATAGCGCTTGGTCGCGCGCTCGACCGCCAACCCCGCGCTCATGAGCGCCGCCGCCGGAAGAGGAGAAGCTCGGCGAGCAGCACCGCGATCACGGAGACGAGGAAGACGATGGAGCCCGCGGCATTCGTTTTGGGGCTGAGGCCCGAGCGGAGCAGCGACCAGATCTCGACCGGCAGGGTCACTTCGAAGCGGGTCAGCAGGAAGGCGATCACGAACTCGTCCCAGGAGAAGGTGAGGCTGAGCGCGAAGGCCGCGAGGATGGCGGGCCAGAGCACAGGCGCGGTGACGAGGGCGAGCACGCGAAGCTCCGTCGCGCCAAGGTCCCGCGCCGCCCGCTCGAGGTTCGCGTGCTGCGCACCCATGGAGGCCGCGCAGATCGCGAAGCAGAGCGGCGTGTTGATCACCGCATGCCCGATCCCGGTCGTCAGCAGCGACCGGTCGATGCCGGTGAGGTTGAAGGAGATGAGGAGCCCGAGCCCGATGATGAGATAGCTGACGGTGAGGGGCGCCATGAGGAGCGTGCGCATCGCTCCCGAACCCGGGAGCGCCGCACGCGCGAGCCCCCAGGCCGCGAGGAAGCCGAGGCTGCAGGCGGCAGCCGAGGAGAGGGCAGCGACGCCCAGTGAGTTCAGGAGCGCCTCCACCACATCATCGTCGCTTAGCACCTCGTCATACCAGCGCAACGTCGCGGGCCGGAAGGGCGGGATCGGCAGACGGCCGTCATGGAAGGAGAAGAGCACCAGCACGACGACAGGCAGATAGATGAAGGCGTAGAGCAGGAGCACATAGCCCGCTGCGAGAAGCCCGCTCGCAATCCTCACCACATGTCCCCAAGGCGCCGCGTCTGAGACCGCACCGGTCGCACGCTCATGCCCGCGGCGCCCAGCCGGCGCCGGTGCAAATGGCCCGCTGCGGCAGCGTCGGCACAGAGACGGCGATGATTGGCGCGGGCGGTCACACGCGGTCGAGCCTCAGCCAGCGGGCGCTGGCGAGCCAGACCAGGGTGACGATGACCATGAGAAGGATCGAGAGGGCCGCCGCCATCGGCAGATCCGCCCGCCGGCCGACTTGCAGCATGATGACCTGCGGCAGTGTGAGCTCCGCCCCACCGCCCAGGATCTGGGGCGTGACGTAGTCGCCGATGCAGAGCACGAAAGTGAGAAACGCTCCGACTGCCACGCCAGGCAGGGTCAGCGGCAGGATGATATGCCGGAACCGCGCCACGGGTCCGGCACCGAGATCCGCCGCCGCCTTCGCATAGCCACGCGGCAACTGCGCGAGCGAGGCGTAGATCGTCAGGGTCAGCAGCATGACGAAGAAGTGCACGAAACCCGTGACTGTCGCCGCCCGGCTCGCAGCGATCTCCAGCGCAGGCAGCCCGATGACCTCGAGCCCCCGGTTGAGCGGCCCGTTGGAAGCGAGAACCAGCATCCACGCATAGGAGCGCACCACATAGGACGTCCAGAATGGCAGGACCGCCAAGGCCAGCACGAGACGCTGCCAGCGTCGCGGCACGCGGAACGCGATGATGGCGGCGAGCGGGTAGGCGAGGAGCACCGAGACCACGGTCACGATCACCGTGATCTCCAGCGAGTTCAGGAGCGCCTCGACCATGGCCGGGCGCTCGAGGAACGCCGCATAGTTGCCGAGATCCCAGACCCGCTCGATCCCCTCTTCGCCCCGGCGCCAGAGGCTCATCGCCGCCATCACGCCGAAAGGGGCGGCAAAGAAGACGAGCGTCCAGATAAGTGCGGGCAACACCGCCGCGAAGGCCGATGCCCGCTCCCGCACAATAACGCTCATGCCGGCCCGGCCCCCGAACGGGCGGCTGGCTGGCGGGTGGGCGGAGCTAGCTGCTGGGCACCGCCCCGCAGCGCGCGAACGGGCCGCCCGTCAGACAGCCGCCTCACTGCTGCAGCATCTCGGTCCAGGCATCCTGCATCGCCCGGTCGAGCTCGGCTGAAGGCGCGGGATAGAGCTGCGCGCGCTTCAGGTACTCGGCCTGCTCGTCCCAGCGGAGTGCCGCCTTCTGTGCATCCGTAAGCACTTGCCCCGCCTTCATATTCGCCGGCATCGCCCAGTAGCAGGACGAGGTCGCAAGCGCTGCCTGCCCTTCGGGCGAGAGGACGTGCTGGACGAATTTGAGGGCGAGGTCCTGCTTCTCGCTGTCCGCGAAAACGCCGATCGACTGCGACCAGCGCACCGCCCCCTGCTCGGGCAGCACCCAGTCGAGATCCGGCAGCTCCGATGTGAGCGAGGCGGTCACCCACTCGCCCCCGCCCACCAGGATATCGACCTCGCCCGTCGCGATCGCCGTCTGCGAGGCGACGACTTCGCCGACGGACTTCGCCGAGGCCTTCATGGCGAAGAGCTTCTCCTTGATCGCGGGGAGGTCGTCCTCCGAGAGGGCCGCCGTCTCCTTGCCGAGCCCCACGGCGACCATGCCCATCACCGGCAGGTAGTAGTCGTAGATCGCGATCCTGCCCGCGTATTTGTCGGACCAGATGATCGACATGTCCGTCATGTCCACGGGGTCGACCTTGGCCTTGTTGTAGCTGATCGTGTTGTAGCCGAACTTCTCGCTGATCGCGTAGGTCTTGCCGTCGATCACATGGTTCTCGGCCATGACGAGTTCGGGGAAGAGATCGCCCGTCGGCAACGCGTCCTCGGGCAAAGGCGCCAGGATCCCGGCCGCCACGGCCCGCGGCACGTCGATCCCGTCGATCACCAGCAAATCCCAGTCGCCCGGCTGGCTCTGCTCGATGAGCGAGAGCGCAGCTCCCGTGCCCTCGTATTCCTTTAGGTTGACGGTGACGCCATGCGCCTCCTCGAAGGGCTCGATCAGCGCGTCATCCGTGTGGTCGCACCAGACGAGCGCGTTCAGCTCCTCGGCCTCAGTGGCACCCGCAACCAGGACCGCAATCATGGCCAGCAGAGAAGTCCGCATCGTTCACTCCTGTCGTTTCTTCAGTCTTTTCATCGGGATAGCGCACGCCCGGCAGCACGCAAAGCATCTCGTAGAGGAGGTTCGAGGCGATGAGTGCGGTGTTGCCGGAGAGATCGTAAGGCGGGGAGACCTCGACAAGGTCGCAGCCGACGATGTTGAGCCCGCGCATCCCCCGCACGATCTCGAGGGCCTGGATCGTCGTGAGCCCGCCCATCTCGACCGTGCCGGTGCCGGGCGCGAAGCCCGGATCGAGGCTGTCGATATCGAAGCTGAGATAGACCGGCGCCTCGCCCACGGCCTTCCTGAGCTTGCCCATCATGGGCTTGAGGGAGCGATGCCAGCATTCTTCGGCCGGGATCACCATAAAGCCCTGATCGCGCGACCACTGGAAGTCGTCCGGGCCATAGCCTGTACCGCGAAGGCCAATCTGCACCGTCCGCTCGCAATCGAGGAGCCCCTCCTCCACCGCCCGGCGAAAGGGCGTGCCGTGGGCGACCGCTTCGCCGAACATATGCGCATTGATGTCGGCATGCGCATCGACATGGACGAGCGCCACGGGCCCGTGCTTAGCCTTAATCGCTCGCAAGATGGGGTAGGTGATGGTGTGGTCGCCCCCGAGGGTTAGTGGCACGGCCCCTTCGGTCAGAATCTCGGCAACCGCCTCCTCGATGATCTTCACATTGGCCGGCAGGTTGAAGGTGTTGATCGCGACGTCGCCGATATCCGCGACCTGCAGGCTGTCGAAGGGGGCCGCACCGGTGCCCATATTGTAGGGGCGGATCATGGCGCTTTCGGCCCGGATCTGGCGGGGCCCAAAGCGCGTCCCGCTCCGGTGCGAGGCGCCGATATCGAGCGGGATGCCGAGGAAGGCCGCATCTAGCCCCTTCGCGCTCTCCGCCGCCGGCAGGCGCATAAACGTCACCGGCCCGGCAAAACGCGGCATCTCGTTGCCGCCGAGCGGCTGGTTATAGGCGCTCACATCGCGCTCCTTCGAAAGGCACGGCCTCCATGGCGCATCGCGGGACGGGCGCGGTCAAGCCCCGCTCCGCCACCAAACGGCCCGCTGCCACGCGCCGGAAACCGCTCGGGAAAGATGCGACATGACCACCGTGGCGTTTAGAAACCGCCACCCGCTGCGATCATTAACGGGTTCTTCAGCGCGACATTGCGACTTTCGCAAGGGGCTCAGAACATAGTGCGAACATCACACGCTGGAGCGTCGTCAACGCGACGAGAGCGCCACCGCGGCAAACCCCGCTGGCGGCGCCCGGGCCGGTCAGTTCGGCAGATCGCCGCTCACCCCTTCGACGAACCAGTTCATGCCCAGCATCATCTCATCGGATGCGGTCTCGCCCTCGGGGATCTTCAGCTCGCCCTCGCGCGTCGAGATGGGGCCCGTGAATGGATGGAGCGTGCCGGCGGCGATCGCCTCCTCCGCTTCCTTCGCCATCGCGGCGATCTCCTCGGGCATGTTCTTGTATGGCGCCATCACGACCTCACCCGCCGCGATGCCCTTCCAGCTATCCCCGCTCTCCCAGGTCCCGTCCAGCACGGCGCGCGTCCGCTCGATATAGTAGGGGGACCAGTCGTCGATGATCGCCGTGAGCTGCGCGGTGGGCGCAAAGCGCGCCATGTCCGAGGCCTGCCCGAATGCCATGACGCCCGCCGCCTCGGCCGCCTGAAGGGCTGCCGGGCTGTCCGTGTGCTGCATGATGATATCGGCGCCTTGCGCGATCAGCGCCTTGGCCGCATCCGCCTCCTTGCCCGGGTCGTACCAGGTGTTCACCCAGACGACCTGCACCTCGATCTCCGGGTTGATCGAGCGCGCGGCCAGCGTCGCCGCGTTGATCCCGCGCACCACCTCGGGGATCGGGAAGCTCGCGATATAGCCGATCTTGTTCGTCTTGGTCATCTCGGCGGCGATAAGGCCGATGACATGCCGCCCCTCGTAGAACCGCGCCGAATAGGTGCTGACATTGTCGGCGCGCTTAAAGCCCGTCGCATGCTCGAACTTCACGTCCGGAAACTGCTTCGCGACCTTGATGGTCGGGTCCATGAAGCCGAAGGAGGTCGTGAAGATGAGCCCGTGGCCCGAGGAGGCGAGTTGCCGGATCACCCGCTCGGCATCCGGCCCCTCGCTCACGCTCTCGACAAAGGTCGTCTCGACCCGGTCGCCGAACTCGGCCTCGACGGCCTGGCGCCCCTGATCGTGCTGGTAGGTCCAGCCATGGTCGCCGACGGGGCCGACATAGACGAAGCCGATCTTGAGTGGGTCGGCTGCCGGCGTGGGGCTGGCGAGGCCCAGAGCGGGCAGAAGGGCGAGGGCGAGGAGGTGGCGGCGCTGCATGCGGGGTCTCCGGTTGGGGGTCTAGGACAAGGAAACTCGGCGCGACAGAAAGCACGAACACCGCGCCGATGCAAAGCCGGGTTTTTCGGCGGAAGGCCGCATGGTGATCGCTGTCTAGGCAGCGACCGGCCCGCCTGCCCGGCATTTGCGCTTGACCGGTCTGATCTGGACCGCCGCCGGCAGCCGATGTTCCGGGATTTCAGGAACAATCCGCCCCTAGGGCAAGGCTGGCAGCGGAGGCGCGCTCGGCTAGGATCGCGGCCATGCAAAGCCCGATTCCCCCCAAGCCGGGCGGCCCCGGCACCGCTGGAAGCCAGCCCCAGGGACAGGCGCAGCCTGCGGCCGAAGTGCAGGTCGCGCAGCTCTTTCCCACGCCCATCGTCACCTACCGCCTGCCGGACCATGCGCGGATCAACGCCGCGCTGGAGGAGGCGATCTTCGCGCGGGAGAAGGCCGTCGCATCCGTCCAGCACTCCAATCTCGGCGGCTGGCAGAGCCCGACGGATTTCGCGCAATGGTCGGGCCAGGCGGGCCAGGCGGTGCTGAAGACCGCGACGCATCTTGCAAATCAGCTCACCTGCGACCGACAGGGCAGGCCGGTGGAGACACGTTGGCGGCTGAATTCATGGGCGAATGTGAACCGGCAGGGCCAGGGGAACGAGTTCCACACCCATCCCGGCGCCTACTGGTCGGCGACCTATTATGTGCGTGACGGCGGCTGTACGGCGGACCCGGCCCTTGGCGGGGAGTTCGAGATCGCGGACCCCCGCGGCATCGGCCCGGCGATGCTGGCGCCGGAGCTCGGCTTCCGGACGCCGAACGGGCTCTCGGTCGGCATGTCCGAGACGGTGCGCCCGCTGCCGGGGCTGATGGTGATGTTCCCGTCCTGGCTCAGCCACGCCGTGCGCCCCTATCACGGGGACGATGTGCGCATCTCCATCGCGCTCAACCTCACACCGCTCTACAAGCTTGCCGAGGACTGAAGCAGGCGCGGCATTCATGGCTGGGCGCGAGGCTGGCGGGCGGGCCGCTGAGGGCGCGAAGCGGCCGAAGTCGGGGCGACCAGTCAGCCCGCGCTCGTCTACCGGTCGGCGCGGAAGCTGCGGCCGATGGCGGCGGGCTGGTTCGCGCGGGCCACAGCGGGGTTCCGGCTGATCATCACGAGCGCTACCACCGTCGCAAGATACGGCACCATGGCGAGGAACTGCGAGGGCACGGCGATCCCCCAGTCCTGGCCGTAGAACTGCAGCTGGGTGAAGGCAGCGAAGAGATACGCACCGGCAACCAGCCGCCCCGGCTTCCAGGTCGCGAAGACCACCAGAGCCACGGCAATCCAGCCGCGCCCGGCGGTCATGTTCTCCCCCCACATGGGCGTGTAGACGAGGCTGAGATAGGCGCCGCCAAGCCCCGCGCAGGCCCCGCCGAAAAGCACCGCCAGCGCGCGCACGCCGACAACCGAGAGGCCGAGCGCGTGCGCGGCCTCCGGGCTGTCCCCGACCGCCCGCAGCGCGAGACCCGCGCGGGTGCGCGCGAGCAGGAACCAGACCGCGGCAGCGAGCATGAGCGCGAGATAGACCAGCGGATCCTGGCCCAGCAAAAGCCCACCGAGACCGCCATCTGTCACGCCGGGCAGCGCGAGCCCGGCGGGCGGCGCGACGGTCTGGCCGACGAAGGGCTGCCCGGCAAGGCCCGAGACCCCGATTCCGAAGATAGTGAGCGCGAGCCCCGTCGCCGCCTGGTTCGCCAGCAGCAGCACGGAGACCACGACGAAGACCAGCGCCATCGCCGCCCCCGCGAGCGCACCCGCGAGGATCCCGAGCCAGGGGCTACCAGTCGAGAAGGTCACGGCGAACGCCGCGACGGCGCCCACCAGCATCATGCCCTCGACACCGAGGTTCAGGACGCCCGAGCGCTCAGCCACCAACTCCCCGATTCCGGCAAAGAGAAAGGGGGTTGCGGCCACGATGACGGAGGCGATGAAGGCTTCCATCAGCGCACCTCCTCCCACTCGGCCGCGTCGTCGTCGTCAAGCTTGGCGATGTCAGGAGCTGGCGGCCGCCCGATGCGTAGGCGATAGCGCAGGCTCGTATCGGCGGCGAGGAGGTAGAAGAGCAGCATGCCCTGGAAGATGCCGGTCACGTTGCGGGGGAGCTGGAGCTGGATCTGCGCGTTCTCGCCCCCGATGAAGCTCACCCCCATGAGCACCGCACCGACCAGCGCGCCGGCCGGGTTCAGCCGGCCGAGAAAGGCGACGATGATCGCCGTGAAGCCATAGCCCGCCGAGATGTCGGGCTGGAGCTGCTGCACGGTGGCGGAGACTTCGATGGCGCCCGCAAGCCCTGCGAGCCCGCCCGAGACGAGCAGCGCAAACCACACCGCCCGCGGCCGCGAGAACCCGGCAAAGGCGCCGGCGCGCGGGGCATCGCCGAGCACGCGGAGCTCGAATCCCTTCAAGGCGAAGCGCATCATGTAGGCGAGGCCGAGCGCGACGACGACGGCGATGATGAGCCCTGCATGGAGCCGCGTGCCCTCGAGGATCACGGGCATGAGGACGGCGGGGGGGAAGTCCTGCGACTGCGGAAAGCCGAAGCCTGCGGGATCGCGCAGCGGGCCGCGCACCGCCCAGTCGAGGAGCAGGGCCGCGACATAGGTCAGCATCAACGAGACCAGGATCTCGTTCGTCCGCGCCCGGGTCGCGAGGAGGGCCGGGATCGCCGCCCATGCCATGCCGCCGGCGATCCCGGCCGCGAGGTAGACGGCGAGCCATTCGAGCCCCGTCTCCTCCGCCGGCAGGGCGAGCGCCACGATGCCGGCGGCGAGCGCGCCGAGCACATACTGCCCCGCCGCCCCGATGTTCCAGACATTGGCGCGGAAGGAGACGGCGAGCCCGGCCCCGATGAGGGCAAGCGGCACGGCCTTCACCAGCACCTCGGACCGGCTGTAGCCATCGAGGAGCGGCGAGACGAAATAGACCCACAGCGCCTCGAGCGCCGGGTGGCCGAGGATCGCGAGGAGCAGCCCGCCCGTCACCAGCGTCGCCGCGATGGCGGCGACCGGCGCGAGGACGAGGGCGCGCGTCGAGGGGGCGGCCCGCGGCTCGAGCACGATCCTCACGGCACGGCCTCTTCCGCTTCGTGCTGGATGCGCGGCTTCTTGCCCGCCATGAGAAGGCCGAGGGTCGCGGCATCGAGCCGGTCGACCGGGCGGAGCGCGCTCAGCCGGCCGCGATAGATGACGGCGATCTTGTCGCAGAGCTCGAAGAGTTCATCGAGATCCTGGCTAATGATCAGCACCCCGGCCCCGCCCGCTGCGAGGTCCAGGATCGACTGGCGGATGGTGCGTGCCGCGGCCGCATCGACCCCCCAGGTCGGCTGATTGACCACCAGGAGCCGAGGGCGACGCTCGATCTCCCGCCCCACCACGAATTTCTGGAGATTGCCGCCCGAGAGTGCGCCAGCCAGCGGCTTCTCGGAGCTTGCGCGGACGTCATAGGTGTCACGGATCCGCTCGACGCGCGCTTCGGCGGCCGTGCGGTTGATGAGCCCGTTCTCGGTGAAGTCGCGCTCGGCATGCCGGGTGAGGACGATGTTCTCCCAGAGCGACATGCCTGGCACGGCGCCGTGGCCGAGCCTTTCCTCGACGACGAAGCCGCAGCCGGCCTTCCGCCGCTGGATCGGGCCCTTGTGCGCGAGGCGGCGGCCATTGAGCTCGATCGTGCCCTTGTAGCTGCTCGGCCTCTCCCCGGTGAGGGCTGCCATCAGCTCGTCCTGCCCCTCGCCCGCGATGCCGGCGATGCCGATCACCTCGAAGGCCCGGACGGTGAGGTTGATGTTCTTGAGCGCCCGCCCGCCACGGCCGTTATCGCCCGCCGCACCGCGCCCGCCGCCGATGGCCGGCGCGTTGAGGCCGCTGATCTGGAGACGGACGACGCCTTCGGTCTCGGGCGGGGGCGGCTTCTCGACGCCGCGCACGCGCTCGCCCACCATCATGGCCGCGATCTCGGCGGGGGCGGCGATGCGCGGGTCGGGCTGGCCGACGAGGCGGCCCCGGCGAAGCACGCTGCCCGCCTCGCAGAGATCCGCGACCTCCTGGAGCTTGTGGCTGATATAGAGCACGGCGACACCGTCCTCGGAGAGGCGGCGGAGGGCGCGGAAGAGCGTCTCCGCCTCCTGCGGCGTGAGCACCGATGTGGGCTCATCCATGATCAGGAGACGGGGTTTCTGAAGGAGCGCGCGCACGATCTCCACGCGCTGCTTGGCGCCCGCCGAAAGGGTATGGACGCGCCGGTGCGGATCGAGCCGGAGGCCATAGGTACCAGCGATCGCCTCGATCCGGGCGGGCAGGCTCGCGAGCGGCTCCCCGGGCAGGGCGAGGGCGACGTTCTCGGACACCGTCAGCGCGTCGAAGACGGAGAAATGCTGGAAGACCATGCCGATGCCGAGACGGCGCGCGGCGGCGGGGCTGGCGATGCGCACAGGCTTGCCGTCCCAGTGGAGCGTGCCGGCATCTGGGGCCAGCAGCCCGTAGAGGATCTTCACCAGCGTCGATTTGCCGGCCCCGTTCTCGCCGACCAGCGCATGACGCTCGCCCGGCCGGATCGCGAGCGAGACATCGTCGAGCGCAGTGAAGGCGCCGAAGCGCTTGCTGAGCCCCCGCGCCTCGATCAACGGCGCCGGCCGGGCGGCGCCCTCCGCCACCGCGGCGTCCATCAGCGCGCAGTCCTCAGGGGATCGACATAGAGGAGCGCCATGTCCCAGGGGAAGAAGATCCAGGTGTCCTGGCTCACCTCGGTGATGAAGGTGTCGACCATCGCCGCCCCCTTGGGCTTGGCGTAGACCGTGGCGAAATGGGCCTTGGGGTAGCGCGCGCGGACGAGCTCGAGCGTGCGGCCCGTATCCGCGAGATCGTCGATCACGAGCACGCCCTCACCGTCGCCCACGATGGCGGCGTCGGGGCTCTTGAGGACATGCGCCTCTGACTGGGTCTGATGGTCGTAGGACTTGACGCTGATGGTATCGACCGTGCGCACGTCGAGCTCGCGCGCCACGATGCAGGCGGGGACCATGCCACCGCGGGTGATGGCGACGACCGCCTTCCAGGCGCCGTCCTCGAGCGGGCCGCCCTTGTCGAGGCGCCAGGCAAGGGCGCGGCTGTCGCGATGCATCTGCTCCCAGGAGACGTGAAAGCCCTTCTCGAACGGGAGCTGATCCTTCATCGCTTGGTCCTCCTACCCTCACGCGCGACGACGCCTGCAGAACCCCCTAGCCGATGCGGCGGCGCGGGAAAACCACGCGGCTCAGCCGGCGAGGAGACGGTCGAGCTCGGCGGCGAGGGCTGTGACCTCTTCGCCCGCCTTGCCAGCGCGACGCATCTCGCCCGCGCCATGGCCGGTCATGAACGCCTCGGCGAAGGCCGAGCGGGCGCCGAGGCGGGAGGCGAGGATCGGGGCCTCCAGATCCTCCGCCTCGATCATGACGGCTTCGGCGACGCGGCCGCGCGGCGGGACGCGGTTGAAGAGGATCGCATGGGCGATGCCGAGATCGCGGAGATGGTCGAGCGTCGCCCCCGTGGCCCAGACATCCGCGGCGGAGGGCTGGCAGGGAATGAGGGCGAGGCTTGCCGCCCGCATCGCCGCACGGCCGATGCTGTCGGCCGAGCCGGGGGCATCGACGAAGATCCAGTCCGCTCCCTTGGCCGCATCGAGGATGTCGGACCGGGCTCGCCACTCGGCACTTTCGATGAGATCGACCGAGGGCAGGTCCCGCGCCGCCCGCGCCTTGGCCCAGGTCGCCGTCGAGCGCTGCGGGTCGAGATCGAGCACGGCGACGCGCGCGCCCCGCCCGGCACGCTCGGCCGCGAGCGAGGTCAGCACCGTGGTCTTGCCCGCGCCGCCCTTCTGCTGCGTCAGCAGGATGACATGCCCCATCGTTCGCGCGCCCTCCGGCCTTGCTCCTTGGCTTGTCAGAGATCGTTAACCAAGGGTCGCGGCGCCGCCAAGGGCCCGTAGGCCCGCGCACCGTCGCCCAAGATGACAAGGCACCGTACTGGGGGCGGGCCGGCGGGTGGGCGGCCGCGGATGCCTGCGTGGGCGAAGGCCCGCGCAGGCGAGGAGGCCGGGCACCTGTCGGCCCGCCCATGCGGCCAAGCGGCAGCGTCAGTTGGTGATGGGGCCTGCGGTCTCGAAGCGCATGGTGCAGCCGCCGCGGTCGCTTTCCGCCCGTTGCCAGGACTGCGTCCGGCCGAGCAGCGAGATGCCGTAATAGCCGCGCACCTCGAGCGTGTTGCCGTCCACGAGATTGACCTCGAGCCCGTAGGTCTTGCCGTTCTTGGCGTTGTAGATGCGCCCCTCTCCGAAGCTCTGCCCGCCCTCATGCGCGAGGCTGTCGATGAGCTGCAGGCCACAGAGCGGGCGTGCCCGGGAGCCGGGATCGGGGTTGTTCGCGTCGAGCTTTGGCCGGCCCGTGCCGTCAAGGCCGCGCCGGAGCCAGGCGATACGACCGCAGAGCCGCTCGCCACAGGGCACGATCTCGATGATCGCCTTGCCGTTCTCGGTCAGCCAGTGACCAAGCACGCCGCTCTGGTTCGCCTCCACCGTGGGAACGGCAAGAAGCGAGAGAGCGGCCGCGGAAAGAAGTGCTCGATAGCGGGTCATGCGGATCACCGGTGGTCGCGGAGGCACGTCATGGAGTTACATCAGTGGGGACACACTGAAAGACACAAGCTCAGCTATGTGCTGAGAAGGTAAACTCCAAGCCGGATTTACACAGGTTGGAAAGGCTCACTTTCGTGTGTCACACGCGTTAGCGTAGCGCATCCGTACCTTCCGCCGCCGCCTGCGCCTTGTCGGCCCCCGTCAACCGGCGGATCGTAGCGCCGATCCAGCGGACGAAGACGTAGAAGACCGGCGTGAAGAAGAGGCCGAAGACGGTGACCCCGATCATGCCGGCGAAGACGGCGGTGCCGAGCGCCTGACGCATCTCCGCCCCCGCCCCTGTCGCGACTACCAGCGGCACGACGCCGAGGATGAAGGATAGTGCGGTCATCAGGATCGGGCGGAGACGGAGGCGCGCGGCATCGACCGCCGCCTCGACACGGCTGAGGCCCCGGTCCTCCGCCTGCTTGGCGAACTCCACGATCAGGATGGCGTTCTTCGAGGCGAGACCGACGAGCACCACGAGCCCGATCTGGGTCAGGATGTTGTTGTCCATGCCCCGGAAGAGAACGCCCTCGATCGCCGCAAGGAGGCACATCGGCACGATCAGGATCACGGCGAGCGGTAAGAGCCAGCTTTCGTACTGTGCGGCGAGCACGAGGAAGACGGCGACCACCGCGAAGCCGAAGAGAAAGCCGATATTGCCGGCGGCGAGCTTCTCCTGGAGGGCAAGCTCGGTCCACTCGAAGCCGAAGCCCGAGGGCAGCGTCTCGGCCGCCGCGGCCTCGAGCCGTTCGATCGCCTGACCGGTCGAGACGCCCGGCAGCGTGCCGCCCTGGATCGCGGCACCATTGAAGAGGTTGTAGCGCGCGACCCGCCAGGGGCCGGTGCGATCCTCGAAGGTCGCGACGGCACCGATGGGGGCCATGTCGCCCGAGCTCGACCGGGTTCGAAGGCGCGCAATGTCCTCGGGGCTCGCGCGGAACGCGCCGTCGGCCTGTGCCGTGACCCGGTAGGTCTGGCCGATGAAGTTGAAGTCGTTGACGAAGGAAGAGCCGAGATAGACCTCGAGCGTCTCGTTCACCTGCGCCGCCGTGATGCCGATGATCTCGGATTTCACGCGGTCGATATCGGCATAGATGCGGGGCGTGCCGGTATTGTAGAGCGTGAAGGCGCCGGCGATGCCCTCGGTCCCGTTTGCCGCGGCGGCCATGGCCTGGGCGGCTTCCTGAAGCGCGTCGAGGCCGCGGCCCCGCTCGTCCTGCACGTAGAGCTTCCAGCCACCGGAATTGCCGATGCCGCGCACGGGCGGCGGCTCGAGCAGGAAGATCACGGCATCCTTGATCTGGCCGAAGAGCTGGCCCTGCAACTCGCCGATCACCCGACCCGCCGGGTAGCCGTTCGCCGTGCGCCAGGAGAAGTCCTTCATGGGCACGAAGATCACGCCGACATTGGGCGCGTTGGTGAACGTGGCGCCGTCGAGACCGACGATCGGGACGGTGTGCTCGACGGCCGGGTGGTTCTGGATGATCTGCTCGGCCCGGCGCGCGACCGCGTCGCTGCGGCTGAGCGCCGAGCCCGCGGGGAGCTGAATGACGGTGATCAGGTAGCCCTGATCCTGTGCCGGGATGAAGCCCTGGGGCGCGGCCTGGAAGCGGTCCACCGCGAGCCAGATGAGACCGGCATAGACGACGAGGGCGATGGCCACGCCGCCTAGGATCAGCCGGACGAGCCAGGCGTAGCCGTGGGCAAGCTTGTCGAAGGCCCAGTTGAATCCCTTGCCGAAGAGCGTGAGCGGCAGGCTGACGATCTCGCCGATGCGCGCGAGCGCACCCTGCCCGCGATCGCCCGGCGCGCGCATGAAGAGAACGGCGAGGGCCGGCGAGAGCGTGAGCGAGACCACGGTCGAGATCGCCGTCGAGGCGGCGATGGTGAGCGCGAACTGCTGGTAGAACTGCCCGCTGATGCCAGCGACCGAGGCAACGGGCAGAAAGACCGCCATCATCACGAGCGAGGTGGCGACGAGCGCGCCGGAGACCTCGGTCATGGTCTGGCGGGCGGCGTCGCGCGGTTTCATGCCCTCGCGCAGGAAGCGCTCCATGTTCTCGACCACCACGATGGCGTCATCGACCACGATGCCGATGGCCAGCACGAGGCCGAAGAGCGAGAGGTTGTTGAGCGAGAAGCCGAAGAGCGCCATGGCCGCGAAGGTGGCGACCAGCGAGACCGGGATGGCGATGACGGGGATGATCGCGGTGCGGATCGACTGCAGGAAAATGACGATGACGAGGATGACGAGCGCGATCGCTTCGAAGAGCGTCTGGTTCACCTCGTCGATGGACTGCTGGATGAATTCGGTCGGGTTGTAGACGACGGTGTACTCGACGCCTTCCGGGAACTCCTCCGCCAGACTGTCCATGAGGGTCAGGATCTGGTCGGCGGTGTCGAGCGCGTTCGAGCCCGGTCGCTGGAAGACGCCGATGGGCAGGGCGGTGTTGCCGTCGAGATAGCCGTTGATCGAGTAGTCCTGGGCGCCGAGCTCGACCCGGCCGATATCGGCAATGCGGATCAGGCCGCCCTGATCGTCGGTCGCGACCACCACTTCGGCGAAGGCCTCGGGCTCGATCAGGCGGCCGTCGGTCACGACCTGGAGCTCGAAGGCGCGCTGGTCCGGGACGGGCAGGCGGTTGATGATGCCGGAGGCGACCTGGGTGTTGTTGGCGCGGAGGGCGCCCAGAACCTCGCCTGCCGTAAGACCGCGGGCCGCCACGAGTTCGGGGTCGAGCCAGACGCGCATCGAATAGGCCCGTTCAGCGAAGATCGTCGCCTGGCCGACGCCGTCGATCCGGGCGAGGCGGTCGACCACCTGGCTCTTGGCGTAGTTCGAGATGTAGAGCTGGTCGCGGCTCCCGTCGGGCGAGAGCATGTGGATGACCATCATGAGGTCGGGCGAGGACTTCTCCGTCACCACGCCCTGACGGCGCACTTCTTCAGGCAGTCGGGGCTCGGCCGAGGTCACGCGGTTCTGCACGAGCACCTGGGCCTGGTCGATATCCGTGCCGAGCTCGAAGACCACGCTCAGCGTCATGTTCCCGTCGCCGGTCGACTGGCTGAACATGTAGAGCATGTCCTCGACGCCGTTCACCTCCTGCTCGATCACGGAGGCGACAGTATCGGCGACGGTTTCGGCCGAGGCACCGGGGTAGCTCGCGGTGACCTGGATCGTGGGCGGCGCGATCTCGGGGTACTGCGTCACCGGGAGCGAGCCGTAGGACACCGCCCCGATGATCACGAGCAGGATGGAGACGACGGCGGCGAAGATCGGCCGGTCGATGAAGAAATGTGAGAAGCCGCCCATGAGACCCTGCCCGCTCTTGTTGTTTCAGGCGGCTCAGACCGACCGCCCTGCCCGCTTCAGATCGCCGATCTCAATTGCCGGTGCTGCGTGCCTCGGCCGTGCCGGCCTCGTCCGCGAAGGAGAGCGTCTGCTCCTCGGGCGTGACGGTGCTGCCCGGCCGGGCGCGCTGCACGCCAGAGACGATCACGCGGCTCTCCGCCTCGATCCCGGAGCGGATGACGCGCAGACCGCGGTAGAGGGGGCCTAGGGTGACCCGAGCCGGGCGGACGGTGACGACACCGTCTTGCTCCGCCGGCACGACGGTCATCACGATCTTGCTGTCCTGATCCGAGAGGATCGCCTCGTCGGGGATCAGGAGGGCGTCGTAGGGCGCGCTCGCTGCCACCCGGATGCGGCCGAAGACGCCGGGCACCAGCTGGCTTGCCGGATCGTCGATGATGGCGCGGACGCTGACGGTGCCGGAGTTCGGATTGAGCCGGTTGTCGACGAAGTCGAGCCGGCCCTCATGCACGAAGTCGTCCTCGTCGAGGAGGCGGATGCGCACGGGCCAATCCCCGCCACCGGTTGCGGCGGGTCGGTCACCGGTGGGCACGAAGCGCGAATAGCGCAGGAAGTCCGCCTCGGACACCGTGAAGGTGAAGTAGATCGGTGCGACCGAGACGAGCGTGGTGAGCGGCATCGTGCTGGAGGTGCCGCCGACGACGAGGTTGCCGGGATCGACCGTCGTATCGGAGACGCGGCCGTCGAAGGGCGCCTCGATGGTGGTGAATTCGAGGTCGAGCCGTGCGGTCACGAGATCGGCCTGCGCGACCTGCACCTGCGCCAGCGTCTCGGAGAGCTGGGCCTGCGTCCGGTCGACTTCCTGCTCCGTGCCGACATTCCGCTCGGCGAGCTGGGTGGCGCGGTCGAGCTCGATCTGGGCGAGTTCCGCCGAGGCCTCCGCCGAGGCGAGCGCGGCCTCGGCCCGGCGCACGGCCGCCTCGAACGGGCGCTGGTCGATTGTGAAGAGGACATCACCCTCCTTGACCATGGTGCCGTCCTCGAAGGTCACGCTGTCGAGATAGCCCGAGACGCGGGCCCGCAGCTCGACCTCGCGCGTCGCCTCGAACCGCCCGGTGAAGACGTCGTAATCGGTCACCTCCGCGCTCAGCGGTGTCGCGATCTCGACGGGCGGGTTCGGCGGCATCTGCGCAGCGGCAGGCCACGCGATCAGCGCAAGGGCGGCCGCCAACACCGGGGATCGGTGGCTCGCGGACGTGGCGGTCTGGAGAATGCGTGGCGGCATGAACGGCTCCTTCGACTGGCTGCGATGTCGCGCAGCCTCGCCAAGGATTATCACGGCTAGGGCGCGGTGCACGTCCCTATTGGCAACTTCCTCCTTACGACCTTGCGGAAGCGTGTTGTCGCCGTGAACAAGGCCGGTGTGGTCCCTTTGACGGGTGTGCCGTAGGTCTGCCGGGGTTCTCAGAAGTCCTTGCGCCAGTTGATGCCGACGCTGGTGGAGCCCTCGCTGCCGACCTCGCCGTCGACGGTCACGTCGCCGAAGACCTCGACCTCGACCGTCACCTTGCTCTCGCCCCCGGCGACGGGCTGGGTGGCGCCGACAAAGACGCCCTCGGCCACGTTGCGCCCGACGGTGATCTCCGCCGCGCCCTCGGCGTCGGTGTCGAAGCGCAGCACGTCGACGCCCACAGCACTCCGGATATCGTCGAGGGCGCCGCCGGAGCCGTCGAGGAGCGTGGTGACTGCGGCGGCGAGCTGGATCGCCTGGCTGGGGGAGAGGGACTGGGAGGACTGGCCGAAGACGGTCCGCGGCAGCACCTCCTCCTCCGGCAGCGACGGCTCGGAGGTGAAGCTGATCTGCGGGTCGGACGCGTTGCCGCGAACATTGATGAAGCCCGTCACGCCATCGTTGGTGTGGGCGAGCGAGACCGTGAGGCGGGGATCGATGTTGCGCCCACCGGTGAACTGGACCTCGCCCTCGGTGAGATCGAAGGACTTGCCGAGGACGTCGAGCGCGCCTCTCAGCCGCTCCACGCTGCCAACGATGCGCGGGCGCGCGGCGGTGCCGCTGATGTCGAGGTTCACTTGCCACTCGCTGTCGAGCCCGCGGCCGCGGACGAAGACGCCGCCGGGTGCCTCGACGGTGAGGTCGAGGTCGATGCTGCTGCCGGCCCCGGGTTCGTCATCGGGCACGGGCTCGCCCTTGATGCGCACATCGCCGAGGGTGGCGACGGAAGGGGGCGTGGCGTTGACGAGGCGGACCTCCGCCCGCTCGATCAGCGTGCGGCCGGTGACGGCGAGGCTGTCGAGGGGGCCCTTGACGGCGATATCGGTGCTGATCTGGGCGGTGACGTCGTCCCGGCGCACAAGGACCGCGCTGTCGGCTCCGATCGCGGCGTCGAGGCCCGCGGGGGAGAGGGCAATGCGGCCGTCGAGCGTGCCGGAGGCGCCGTCCCGTCCGCTGAAGACGACCGTGAAAGTGTCGGTCGACTGCAGCTCGGTATCGAGGGTGAGGCCGGTCAGGATCGTGCCCGCATCGAGGTTCTGGTACTGGCCGTCCCGCATCTCGACCCGGCCGTCGACCTGCGGTGTATCGAGCGTGCCGGTGAGGGCGAGGTCGATCAGGAGGCTGCCGTCGAGCACATGGTCGGGCAGCGGGACGAGGACCCAGAGATCGCCCACATCCCCCTGCCAGCGCACCGTGCCGTCGAGCGCGGCGTTCTCCGGGACGCGGGGGGTGGGGCCGCCGGAGGGGACGAGGCCGAGGGCCGCGTTGATCCGGAAGGGGTTGCCAAAGGGGCCGGTGAGCGCGATGTCGTTCTCGAGCCGTCGCCCGTCCCACCGGCTGGTCAGGTCGAGACCGAGATCGCCGATGGCGGCCACGGCCTCGTCGAAGGCGAGCCCGCGTGCCTGCCCGTCGATCTCGGCGCCCGCGCGGCCGCGGCGGGTGTCGAAGCGCGCGGCGAGATCGAGGGTGCCGCGCTGGACGGGACTCTCTGCGCTCAGCGTCTTGAGCTGGCCGAGATCGTCGAAATCGACGGCGAGGCTGCCGGCCGCACCGGTGGCGAAGAGCGTAGCATCGCCCGTGACCCGGCCGCCGGGCAGACGGAGGGCGAGGCCTTCTACCGCCGTAGCGCCACCGCGGGTGCGGACCCTGAGGGGGTTGTCGAGGGCGACCTCCGCCTCACCGAGCGTGAGCGCGAGCGTGTCGACCTCCGCCGCGAGCGGGCCGTCGGCGTTCACCCGGGCGCGGAGGGTGGCCGCGAGGTCCCTGCGGTCGAGCGTGCCGGCGGTGTCGAGCGCGATGGCGAGGGCCGAGAGGGGGCCGGATGCCTGCAGCTTCGTGACCCCGAGCGCGAGGCCGCTGCCCTCGACGCGCTCGACGCCGAGGGTCGCGTCGAGACCCGGTCGGCCGAGGGCGTCCCTGATTGCGGCGTCGAGGCTGACGCCGGTGACCGCGAGCCCCCCCGCCGCGATGGCGGGGGCGGAGAGCGTGGCGGCGACATCCGTCCGGCCGTCGCGATCCGTGAGGCGGGCATTGGCGCGGGCGGCCCCGATTTCGGCCCCGCCCGCCGCAAGGCCCTCGGTGCGGAGTTGCACCGTGCCTGCGGGTCGGATGAGGCCAGTCATCTCGGCCTCGACCGCGATGCGGCGGGCCGAGGCGCTGCCGCTGACGCCGTCGAGGGTGACGGTTGCCGTGCCGCGGCCATTCGCGGCGAGATCCGCGAGATCGGCCTCGAGGCGCGCGCCCGAGGCGGCGATGCCGGGCCCGTCGATCCGGCCGGTGCGGGCGGTCACTTGCACCGCGGGGGCGGAGATGAGGGTGGCGAGGCGGGTTTCCGCCTCGACGCGCTCGATGCTGGCGCCGGCGGCGGTTAGCTGGGTCACGACTGCGTTGACCGTGCCGGCCGGATCGCCCGTGAGATCGGCCATGTCGAAGGCGATCTCGGCCCGGGTAAGGCCCGCATCGGGGCCGGAGACTGCCTCAGCCGTGACGGTGCCCTTGGCGGCCGCGCTGCCCGTGAGGTCGGCGAGTTCCGTATCGGCGGTGACGCGCTCGACGCTATAGCCCGCAGCGGCGATCTCGGTGATCTCGGCGCTTACGCGACCGGCGGGGGCGGTGGTGAGGGCGGCCATGTCGAAATCGACGGCGGCGCTGGCGAGGGAGGCGTCCGGCCCCTCGACGCCGGTTGCGAGCAGGCTGCCCTTGGCGCTGGCCTCACCGGTCAGGTCCGCGAGATCGGTCTCGGCGGTGAGGCTGCGGACGGCGTAGCCCTCGGCACGGATGGCCTCGATCTGCGCCGTCACGTTGCCGCCGGGGCTGCCCGCGAGGTCCTGGAGGTTTGCGGTCAGGCGGGCTTCCTCGACGCGCCCGCCCTCGACCGCAGCAATCTCGATCTCGCGCGCCACGGCGTCGATGGCGGCGGCGGGCGAGGTGTCGATATCGGTGAGGATGGCCGAGCCCTCGAAGACCGCGACGCGCGCCTGGTCAGGTGCGGTGATGTCCGAGAGGCGATAGCGGATGTCGGCGCGGCCCTTGCGGGTAAGGCTCTCGAGGACCGCCTCGACCTCGCCCTTGGCCACGCGGGCCGCCGGGTGGCGGGCATCGTCGAGCGCGATGGTGAGGTCGCCGCCGGGCTGGCCGAGGAGATCGGTGAGACGGCCCGCGATGCCGAGGGAGGCGACCTCCGCCTCGAAGCCCGCGAACTCGCTGATCGCGAACGCGATATCGGCCACCTGCATCTCGCGCGAGGTACCGAAATTCTGTTCCAGCGTCTCGGTGCCGAGGATGATGCGGCCATCGGCACTGCCGCTGAGCGCCACACCCGTCGCGGCCTCGGCGCGTTCGAGGGACGGGACCGCCATCACGACCTCCCCCGTCATCAGTGTCGTGTCGAGATCGACGGTGACGTTGCCATCAACCTCGGCATCGAGCGCGCGGAGGACGAGGCTGGTGAGGGCGAGCTCGGAGCCTGCGAGGCGGAAGAAGGTGCTGAGCTCCGCCGGGCCGAAGCGCGAGCCGTCGGCCGTGAGCGCGATCTGGCCGGCCGGTGCCTCCCCGATGGTCGCCTGGTGGTCGAGGCGGACGGCGCCGTACTGCTCGCCATCGAAGCTCAGTTCCTCGAAGGCGAGGGTGCCGGAGAGTTGCGGGATCTCGGGCGTGCCCTCGACACGGCCGTCGAGGCGGAGCGCACCGGTCGCGTTCGCGTCATAGGCCGCGGCGATGGGGGCGATGCGGTCGGCCGTGGCGCCGTAGTCGAAGCCGAGGCTGTTCGCCTCGGTATCCGCGCGACCGCTGGCGGTCATCTGCAGAGGGTCGGAGGCGAAGGTGAACTCCGAAAGCTCGAAGACCGCGCCCTCGCTGCTGCCGCGCATGGTCAGCGTGCCGTCGCCGAGGAGCTGCGGCCCGAGACGGTCGATGCGGAGGGTGTTGAGGTCGCCATCGACAGCGAAGTCCAGCCGCTCGCCGCGCTGGGTGACCCGGGTCTCGAGGAGGGCAAGGCCGATATCGGCGGAGGGGCTGGCGAAGCTCGCGACGCGGAGCTCTCCCGTGGCGTCGAGGTTCGTGCCGTCGCCGTCGATGCGGGCCGTGAGGCCCATGGTCTCGAAATTCACTCCCTCGGCGTCCGACAGGAGGCCCGGATTGGCCGAGAGGTCCAGGTCGAGATCCACCGCGCCGGAGCCGGTGTCGTAAAAGCCCGAGGAGGTGAGATTGATCTCGGGACTCGTGACGCTGCCCCGCTCAATCCGGATGACGCCATCGTCCCCTTCAACGACCGAGAGCGCGAGGGTCGCCTGGGGTTCGAGCAGCCGACGGGCGGTGGGGGAGAGCGCGTCGCCCGGATCGACCGTGAGGTCGGCGACGACGTTGGTCGCCCCTTCGAGCTGCACGGTGAGGGCGCCATCGACATCGATCACGTTGTCCGAGGCGACGCTGAGCTGGAGCTGCCAGTCGGTGAGGGGGCCCGAGGCATCGATGAGCGCCCGGCTGGCGCTTGTCGCCGGCAGGCCCGCGACCTCGGCGACGAGGCCGCCTGCCGCCTCGTCCGCCTCGAGCTTGAGGGCGAGCGTGTTGGCGTCGAAAGTGCGGAGATAGTCGATCAGGATCTTGCCGGTGACGGCGTCGGTGCGCGTGACCTCGAGCTTCAGCGCCTGCTCGTCGCCCTGGTCGCGGGCGTTGCCGAGGGCATCGAAGGCGAGGCCCTGCTCGGCGATGGCGCCGGGCGCGATCTGGACGCGGTCGAGGCGCAATTCCTCGACAATGGTGGTCAGCGGCGCACGGGGCCATTCGAACCCGGCTTCCGCCTCATCCTCCGCCGGCTCCGCCTCACCCTCCTTTACCGTGACCGCGGCGCCGGGAGCGCGGAGATACTCCACGTCCTGGGCGGCGAGGCGCCGGATCTCGATCGTGCCGCCGAGA
This sequence comes from Pseudomonadota bacterium, assembly GCA_039815685.1. Classification (GTDB taxonomy): domain Bacteria; phylum Pseudomonadota; class Alphaproteobacteria; order Rhodobacterales; family Rhodobacteraceae; genus Thermohalobaculum. Next base: position 97,625 of record JBCBYV010000014.1, read on the forward strand.
AGGGCGGTGGCGTTCCAGTCGAGCGAGACCTGGCCGATACGGAGCCAGATCCCGTCTGCATCGGCGATGGCGAGCCCGCGAAGCGCGGTGGAGCCGTCATCGGGTTCGATGACCTCGTCCGCCGTCACCTCGAACTCCCCCGGCACGCTGATCTGCCCGAGAAGGAGCTGCACGAGGTTGTTCTTGAGCCCGAGGAAGGAGAGCTGTGCGGCCGCGGGCGGTGCCAGGAGGGCAAGGAGCAGGAGGGTCGCTATAGTGAGGCGTCTCATGCGTTTCTCCGTAGCTCGTTCGTAGCCCGCTCAGGACTGGTCTGGGGGCCTGGCTCAGAAGGCCTGGCCGATGCTGATGTAGAACTGGAACGCGTCGTCCGCGTCGCGCCCGTTGATCGGGAAGCCGATATCGAAGCGGATGGGGCCGACGGGGGAATAGTAGCGGACGCCGCCGCCGGCGGCGATGAGGAAGTCCTCCTCGAAGCTTGGGAAGATGTCGGTGGAGACGCTGCCGCCCTCGATGAAGGCGACGCCGCCCACATCGCCGAAGATCGGGAAGCGGAGCTCGGCCCCGGCCTCGATCACTGAGCGGCCGCCGATGGGATCGTCATCCTCGTCGAGGGGGCCGACGAAGTCCTGCTCGAAGCCGCGGACGCTGCTGGCCCCGCCCGAATAGAGCCGGCGGGTGGCCGGAACGTCGTCGAGATCGCCCGACGGGATGGCGCCGAAACGCCCGCGGAAGGCGGCGACATAGCGGCCATCGGAGGTGAGGTGGCGATAGAGGCTGCCGCGAAAATCGGCAACGAGGAAGCCGACGCCCTCGCTGTCGAAGACGCCGCCGAAGGGGGTGAGCTGGATGTTGAGCCGCTCGCCCCGCGTCGGGTTCAGCTTGTCGTCGCTGCCGTCATAGTCGGCCTGGAGCGGGATGCCGAAGAGATAGGCGGTGGCGTCCCTCTCCCCGTCGTCGATCTGGCTCGCCTCGAAGAGCCCGCCGCCCGAGACGGTCCAGCGCTCCGAAAGCTCGCGCGCGACGGCGAGGGAGACCGTGCCGCCGATCTCCTCGAAGGCATCGTCGTCGATCCGGCGCGCCTCCGCCGTGCCGATGAGCGACTGGCCGTCGCGCTTGAACTGCGGCTTCTCGCCCGTGGCGGTGAAACGCTGCTCATCGACGCTGGCATCGAGGACGAGGTTGAGGGTTTCGTTGGCACCGAAGAGGTTGCGGTGCTCGAAGCCGAGGCGGACGCCGGGGCCGTCATCGCTGTCGAAGCGGCCGCCGGCGGTGAAGGTGCGGAAGGGGGCCTCCTCGAGCTCGACAGTGACGGGTGCGGTCTCACCCTCCGGCGGCTCCGCGGGCAGCGTCACGAAGCCCGCGCGGAAGAGGCCGGTGCCGAGGAGCTCGCGCTGGAACTCCGAGAGCTTGGCCGGGTCGGCGAGGTCGCCCTCGGCAAAGGTTAGGTAGGTGAGGATGTAGTCGTCATCGACATTGGGCGCGCCCTTGATCGTCACGGGGCCGAAGCGGTGCTGGCGGCCGGTGAAGATGCGGCTGTCGATCTCGATGGTGCTGGCGTCGAGATCGGCGACGGCGTCGCGCCCCCGCCCCTCGGCATAAGGGAAGCCCTGGGCGGTGATGGCGGCGAGGGCGCCGCCCTCGGCATTGAGGATGAGCTGCGCTTCCGCCGCCTGGCCGATGGGGGCGCCATAGGCCTCGGCAGGGCCGAGAGCAGGCTGGGGGCCGTCGCCGTGGCCTGCGAGGGCGAAGTCCTGCCGGGCAAGGACGAAGGCGGGGCCGGGATCGATACGCACGGTCGCGACGGCCTTGATCTCCTCGGCCTCACCGTCGGTTTCGGCTTCCTCGGACCCGGCTTCTTCGGGTTCGGCCTCGGGGGTCTCTGTTGCCGCGGCCGGTGCCTCCCCGTCAGTCTCGGCGGTCTTCTCCGCCACCTCGGTCGTCACGCTCGGCTGATAGTAGCCGTAGGAGCGCAGGATCTTCTCGACCGTCGGGATATCGCCCTGCGCGCGGCGGCGGAGGAAGGGGATGGATTGGGCGCCGTCCTCCTGACGCCGGAAGAGGAGGAGGCTCTCCTCGATCAGTTCGCCGATCTCCTCGCTCGGGGCGCCTTCGACGACGACTTCATAGTCCACCAGCGTCTCGGGCGCCTCGAACTCCACGGGTTGCTCGAAGTCCTGCCCGCCGCCGCAGGCTGCAAGGGTGACGACAACCGCCCAGACGGCCTGTCGGCCGGGGCGCCGGAGAAGTCGGTATGTGCGGGTCACGCGCCGTCGCCTCTCGGGGACCGCAAGGCCCAAGGGGCCCCTGCCGATGTCTGCTCCTCGATTCGATATGATAGAATCGGCAAGGTTTGAAGGTGCCGCGGGCAATCATGTTCCTTCGAAGCCGGTCAGGACGTTGACGGTGTTGATCCCGACCTCCGCGACCGCGTAGCCGCCCTCCATGACAAAGAGCGTCGGCAGGCCGGCGGCGGCGATCCGGGCGCCCATCTCGGTGAAATGCGCGCTCTCGAGACGGAAGAAGCTGATCGGGTCTTCCTTGAAGGTGTCGACGCCGAGGGAGACGACGATGGCCTCCGCCCCGAAGGCCGTCAGCCGCGCGAGGGCGTCGTCGAGGGCTGCGGACCAGGCGGGCCATGCGGTGTCGCGGGGCAGCGGGTAGTTGACGTTGCAGCCTGCGCCCGCGCCCTCCCCCGTCTCATCCGCGCCGCCAAGGTAGTGCGGGAACGCCTCCATCGGATCGCCGTGGAGGGACAGGAAGAGGACATCGGCCCGGTCGTAGAAGATCGCCTGGGTCCCGTTGCCGTGGTGGAAGTCGACGTCGAGTATGGCGAGCTTGGCGGCGCCCTGGTCGCGCAACGACTGTGCTGCGAGGGCTGCGTTATTGAGAAAGCAGTAGCCGCCATACTTGTCCTGTGCCGCATGATGGCCGGGCGGGCGGCAGAGGGCGAAGGCCGCACGCTCCCCGCCCGCGACGATCCCGGCCGCGGTAAGGGCGACATCGGCGCTGGCGCGCGCGGCCTCCCACGTCCCGCCGGAGATCGAGGTTTCGCCCGCAAGGCAGTAGTAGCCGAGCTTGCCGTCGATGAAGCTCGGCACGACCATGCGGGGCATGCGGCGGGAGGGCCAGACGGTGGGGATTGCCTCCCCCTGCATGCCCGCCGCCTGCCATTCCTCCCAGGCGGTCTCGAGAAAGCTCAGATAGTCGGCGTGATGGATGCGGCGGAGCGGGTCGAGCCCGTGCTCCGCCGGCGCCCGCACCTCCCCGAGCCCGACCTCGCGCACGCGGCCGAGGATGTAGTCGACCCGCTCCGGGCACTCGAATGGAGGCACAAGCTCGCCGCCATAGAGCTCGGTCTTGGCGGCGCGCAGGCGGTGCTTCTCGGAATGGATGGTGATCATGGCGCCCTCGTTACCGCGATGCCTCGGCTCTCAACACCCCTGCCTAGCGCTAACGGTGCCCGCGGCCGGCTTGGCACACGACGCCGGGCCTCGCGACGGGACAGCCCGAACGGGGACTATCGGTCAGATCCGGTCAGCGCCGCATACTCGGCGGCCACATCTTCATCGACGACGACCCCCTCACTGCCCCCGTATAAGTGGTCATGCCCATCCGTGCGCGGGCCGGAAATCCAGTACGGATCGCCTGTCGTCGTCTCGAAGTAATTCGCCTTGTAGCCTGCGCCCTTGAGGCTCTGGAACCTCAGACCCCGATAATAGAGCGTCTTGCCAGTCTTGGAGAAGTAGACCCGACCGATGACTGCTGGCCCTTCCAGACCATCGGCCTTACATTCAATGTACATCACCCGAGACCGAGCGCACTTGAACGAGGCGGGCAACTGGTCATCGAGATTAAGCTTGGCTCGCCAGTGATCACGGTGCCGCCCCATGGCGCCGATCTCCCCAAGTCATCGTCTTCCCATACGGTAGCGGCGCTTTCTGCCGCTCGGCGTCGTCGACCCTGATCGAAATGCCCGGGTTGGGCTGCTATGTCACGGGCCTTGAGGGAGATGAGCCTGGGAGGCCGCGATGGACAAGCGCACGGACGAATGCACGGGCGGGCGCACGGACAAGCGCGCGGGCGAGCCCGCCACGGTCGAGATCGAGGATCGGAGCCTGACGCCGGCGGCGCTGGAGATCCGGAACGCGGAGCTGGGCGACATCGGGGACATCGTGGCTCTGACGGGGCGCGCCTATCCGGGCCAGGCGCCCTACACCCACGGTCAGGTGCGGGGGCAGATCAACACCTTTCCCGAGGGCCAGTTCGTCGTGACCTATGACGGGGAGGTCGTGGGCTATGCCGCCACCTTCTGCGTCAAGGAGCGGCTGGCGCTGGCGGACCACACCTGGGAGGCGATCACCGGCAACGGGCATGCAGCACGGCACGATCCGGGCGGCGACTGGCTCTATGGCATGGAGGTCTGCGTCGACGGCACGCGCCGGCGGCTGCGCATCGGCAAGCGGCTTTACGAGGCGCGGAAGCGCCTTTGCCAGGACATGGGGCTGAAGGGCATCGTCTTCGGCGGGCGCCTGCCGGGCTATCATCGCAAGAGGAAGCAATTCGCCAAGCCCGAGGACTACCTGCAGGCGGTGATCGACAAGGAAGTGCGGGACCCGGTGGCCTCGTTCCACCTCCGCTCGGGCTTCGAGCCGTTGCGGGTGCTGCGCGGCTACCATGCCGACGACAAGGAGAGCGGCGGGCACGCGGCGCTCATGGTCTGGCGCAACCCCTATTACGACCCGGATTTCGACGAGCGGACATCGTACCGGCGCAACCCGGACACCGCCCGCATCACGACGGTGCAGATGCAGGCGCGCGCCGTGGAGAGCCGGGAGGAATTCTACCGCGTGCTCGAGCACTTCATCGATGCCGCCGCCGACTACCAGTCCGATTTCGTGGTGTTCCCGGAGCTCTTCACACTGCAGATGCTCTCGGCCGAGAAGCGGAAGCTGCCGCCGGAAGAGGCGATCGAGCGGCTCTCGGAATACACCGAGGAGTTCGTCGAGAAGCTCCGCAACTGGGCCATCGGTTACAACATCAACATCATCGGCGGCAGCCACCCGACGCGGACGGAAGACGGGGACATTCAGAACGTCGCCTATGTGGCGCTGCGCGACGGGTCGATGCATGCGCAGGAGAAGCTGCACCCCACACCCGACGAGCGGTACTGGTGGAACATCAAGGGCGGCGACGAGATCAACGCGATCCAGACCGATTGCGGGCCGATCGGCGTGATGATCTGCTACGATAGCGAATTCCCGGAACTTGCACGAAGGCTGGTGGATCAGGGGGCGCGGATCCTGTTCGTGCCCTTCTGCACCGACACGCGGCACGGGCATCTGCGCGTGAAATACTGCTGCCAGGCGCGGGCGGTGGAGAACCAGGCCTATGTCGTGACTGCGGGCAACACGGGCAACCTGCCGGATGTCGAGAACATGGACATCCAGTACGCGCAATCCGCGATCTACACGCCCTGTGACTTCCCCTTCGCGCGGGACGGGATCGCGGCGGAGACCTCAGAGAACATCGAGATGGTGGCGGTGGCGGATCTCAACCTCTCGACCCTTTCCTGGGCGCGGGCGCAGGGCTCGGTGCGCAATCTGCGCGACCGGCGGTTCGACCTCTACCGCGTGCGATGGACGGAGGTGGAGTGACCGGCGCCGCGTGCGCGGGACCGGGCGATGTCGAGATGACATCCGGCGGGGCGCCGCTGTAGAGTGGGCCGGCGCCAGAAGGGGCCGGCCAAGGGTTGCAGGGCCGGCATCCCGAGGCGAGGGGGCCGGCGGGGTGGAGTGCTGCCATGCTGTCGCTTCTGACGGCGGAGAAATCCTTCGACGACCCCTGGGTAGGGCATCGCTGGCTGAACACGCGCCTGCCGCTTCATGCGCTGAGGATGCGGCTTGCGGCCTATTGCGCCCAGCTCCGGGCGTCGCGGGCCCAGCGATCGGCCGCGCCGCCCCGGGTGCTGGAGGCGGCTGCGCGACTGGCCGAAGATGGGTGCTGCGTGCTGCCGGAGGCGCTGCCCGAGGAAGTGTTCGCGCTGCTTGCCGCGTCGCCGACCCCCAGTGAGGAGGCGGTGGAGGCGGCGCGTCAGGCTTTGAAACCGGTGCTCGACAATCTCTCGCGGCGCGCCCTCGGCCTGCCCTTTCCGGTGGCTGGGGCGCGGATCGCGGCGGCCGAGACCGCGGAACGGGCGAGCGATGTGAGCGAGCCGACGGAGTTTTGGCATCGCGACGCGTTCTGTCCCGGGCTGCGGTTCTGGCTGACGCTCACGCCTGTCGGCGACGGGGACGGGCCGCTCGCCTATATGCCCGGCAGCCATCGGCTGAGCGACGAGCGGCTGGCCTGGGAGGCGATGGTCGCGCGGCGCTGTGCGACCCTGCGCGGGGCGACGTTCAGCAAGAGCGGGCGCTTTCTGCTGAGCGAGGCGGAAGCGCGGCGCCTCGGCGGCCGGCCGGCGGTGTTTACGGCAGCGCCGAACACGCTGATCGTCATCAACACGCTCGGCATCCATGCCCGGCTGCCAGCGGAACGACCACGGGAGCGGCGGGCGCTCGAGGGGCGCTTCACTCCACCCCCCTTCGACTTCCGCGCGGCTTGAGGGCAGGAGACCGCGCCTGCCCCGAGATCTCAGCGCCGGCAGAGAGCGCCGGAGAGGCATTCCCCCGTCTCGGCCGAAACCACGGTGGAATGCCCGGCGTCACCCACGGGCATCGGTACGCCCTCGGCCAGGATGAACCGGACGCTGTGCGCTCCGCTGAGGCCGGCCGGAAAGCGGGGGATCGGCTTCTCCACCACATAGCTCTCGCGATCGATCTGCCGGATGGCGCCGGACTGGATGAGCTGGAGGAGGCCGGCCTGCTGGGGCAGCACCTCGAAGGGCTCGACCGGTCCGTCGGCGACCACCGTGGCCGGGTCGACCGCGATCACGCCGCCGGGGCTGAAGCGAAGGAGTGACATGAGCGTATTGGTGCTCTGACGCTGTAGATCGTCCTGTTGCCCGGTTGCGACGAGACCGTCCGTCGCACTGATCCCCCAACCCTGCCGGAAGACGTTGCTAGTCTGCCGATCCCCCGGCTCCTCGAACCGACCCGAGGGGAGCATGACGGTGCCCATGGTGTAGCGGGTCGCAACATGCGTCGGCTCGAAGCCGAGACGGCGGGCGGCCCGAACGGTGAAGAGACGCTGCTCCGCCGGATCGGTCTTCCAGCTTTCGCCGGCGCAGGCGCCTTTCGGCAGGAACCGGACCTTCTCGGCCGGCAGCCCCGCAACGGCGGCGGCGACCTGCCCCTCGCGCACCCCCTTGACGGGAACACTGCCCTCGACGATGAAATGTGCGACGCGCTCGGTCGCGCCGTCGAGGCTCCAGACCATGGGCGTGAAGGCGGAGGCGAGGATCCAGAGCGGGCGCGGACCCCGTTCGATGCGGACCTTCGTCACCTCCGCCTCGCGCTCCTGGCCGGCAACGGCGAGGGTAGAGAGTGCGCCGCCCTCATAGCCCGAGAGCAGAACGATCTCCGCCCCGTCGGGCGGCTGCGGCACGGTGCAGCCCTGCGCCGTTTGCGTCCTGAAGACGCTCGGGGCGGCGGTGCGCTTCGGCAATCCCTGGGTGTTGGCGGTGCTCGGTGTGGACCTGGTCGGTGTGGGTTGGGGTGTCGCGGGCGTACGGGTGGCGCGCTTCCTTCTGTTCGTCAGCCCGTTCTCTCCCGAACGATAGTCCTGGATACGGTCGAGGCCCTCGAAGAGCTCCTCCAGCGTGATCTCGCCATCCTCGTTCAGATCGAACTGCAGGAAGGAGCGCGGGCTGAGATGCCTGCGCGAGCGGGCGTTGTTCTTGGCCTTCGCGTCGGCCTGGGCCGAAGCCTCCTTCATCGTGACCGTGCCGTCGCCATCGGCGTCCGCCTCCTGCTGGAAGAGGACGAATTGCGCGGCGTAGCGACGATCGAGCGCCCCGATCGCATCGTTGCGCTCGGCGGGCGTGACGGCGCCGTCGCCATCCAGATCGCCGACCAAATGCGTCCTCTGAAGCTCCTGCGCGCGGGCGATGCTACGCTCGACCTGGTTCGCACGCAGGAGCGACTCCTCGGTGACGACGCCGCCGTTCGCCAGGTTCAGGAAGGAATCGAGCATCTGCTTGCGCGCCGCCTCAGGTCGCCGCGCGAGATTGTTGACGAAGTTCTCCGGCAGACGCCCCGAAAGCTCGGCACCGCTCGGCCCGATCTTCGGCGTTTCTGCCGCGCGGGTCGTCTCCTGGCTCATTGCCGACGAGGACAGGGCGACCGCGGCGGCGGCCGTGATGGAAAGGATTGAAAATCGCATGAACGCTCCCCCTCAATGCGGGAGGAGCATAAGCTTTTCCGGGCGGCGCGTCACCGCCCGCCGTTACGTCAGCCTCAGTCCACGAAGGCGCGTTCGACGACGAATTCGGCGGGCTTCGAGTTGGCGCCTTCAGTGAAGCCGCGGGCCTCGAGGATTTCCTTGAGATCCTTGAGGAGAGCCATCGAGCCGCAGATCATGCCACGGTCGATGGCGGGGTCGAGCGGCGGCACGCCGAGATCCTCGAAGAGCTTGCCGCTTTCGATATTGTCGGTGATCCGGCCCATGCGCGCCGTCTCCTCCCGCGTGGTGGTGGCGTAGTGGACGAGCTTGGCGCTCGCCTCCTCACCGACCAGCGGGTCCTCCTTCACGGCGGCGACGAGATCGTAGCCATAGGTCAGCTCCGCCCCGAGCCGCGTGGTGTGGCAGAGCACGACCTGCTCGAACTTCTCATAGGTCTCTGGGTCGCGGATGATGCTGGCGAAGGGCGCGATGCCGGTGCCGGTGGCGAAGAGGTAGAGACGCTTGCCGGGGATCAGCGCATCGTTCACGAGCGTGCCGACAGGCTTCTTCTTCATGAGGACCGTGTCGCCCTCCAAGATCTTCTGCAGATGCTCAGTGAGCGGGCCGTCCTCGACCTTGATCGAGAAGAATTCGAGCCCCTCGTCCCAGGAGGGCGACGCGATGGAATAGGCGCGGAAGACGGGCTTCTCGGCATTCGGCAGACCGATCATCACGAACTCGCCCGAGCGGAAGCGGAAGGTGCCGGGCCGGGTGATGCGGAAGCGGAAGAGCCGGTCGGTGTAGTGCTGCACCTCCGTCACCTTCTCGGCGAAGACGTTGGAGGGGGCGGGGAAGCCGGTGGGCTGGCCTCCGACGAGCACTTCGTCGGGCGTGCTGACGGCGGGGTTCTCGGACAGCGTCATTCTACATCCTCAGACTGTGTGACAAGAATTCCCACAGCTCGGCCGCGGTCAACTGATCCCGACCTAGGCGGTTGGTTACGCATGTGCAATAGGCGAACAATCACCCTCGCGTCAAAAGACTTGGACGCGGCGCGGCAGGCAAGGATGATACAGAAGGCCCTGTGCAATGCAGGATTGCGTTGTTAGGCGCGCCTTGCGCCGCTATCTCCGGCGAGATGACAAATCGTGATGAACCGGATCGCGCCTCTCCCGGAGGGGCGGCCCCTGGTGTGGATGGGGACGACGGGTCGGAAGCGAGCGCTGCCAAGGCGGCGCGGCGCCGACCCTCGACGAACCTGCCGCGCTTTCCGGTTCGGGCCGATCCGCTGCTCACGACCGATCCCGAGACGATGGAGGATCCGGGCAAGCGGGCCTGGGCCGCGACGCGGCTGAGGCGCATCAACCGCTGGCGCCGCCCGCTGACGCGCAAGCGTGACCGGCTCCGCGCCTGGCTCAACATGCTGCTGGTCGATCACGGCTTCATCCGCGCGATCTATCCGAATTTCTGGCAGGTCACGCCGCTCATGTGGCGCTCGGCCCAGCCCCTGCCCCATCACATCCGCCGGTTCGCGAAGGAAGGCGGGCGGACGGTGGTGACGCTGAGGGGGGGCCAGATGTTCGGCTCCCTGCCGCTGGAGGCCGAGGCCTGCGAGGAGTACGGGCTGGATTTCCAGACCATCGTGCTCCGCTCCCGCGACTTGCCGCCGGCGGAGGAGCTTCTGGGCATCATCGACGCGCTTGACGAGATCGAGACGCCGGTGCTCTTCCACTGCAAGTCCGGGGCGGACCGGGCGGGCTTCATGGCCGCCCTCTGGCTCATGGTGCGGGAGAGCGCGAGCCTCGAAGCGGCGCGGGCCCAGCTCTCGATCCGATACGGGCATATCCGCGCCTCGAAGACCGGCATCCTCGACTTCTTCTTCGAGCGTTTCGCCGAGGAGACGGCGCCCGGGGGGCCGGCGGAGGGGATGCCGCTCCGACGCTGGGTGGCGGAGCGCTATGACCGCTTCAAGATGCGGCGGGCCTTCAGCCCCCCGGCGCTTGGCACGATGGTGACGGACAGGCTGCTGCGGCGGGAGTAATGCGCCGCCGTAATCCCGCATTCATCGCGGTCCGTCAGGTTGGCCATAACGTAAAGTGACGAACGGACCCCTTGCCATCACAGCGGGCAAAGATAGCCTCGATATGCTAGGTTTGGTGCAGCGCAGCGGAGGATGGGCAGTGAACGAGCAGGCGGGATTGACCATCGGCACCGACGCGGGCGCGCCGCTTGACAGCCAGGGGCTGGCCTTCGGTCGGCACTTCGTCTCGATCCCCGGCCCCTCCGTCATGCCCGACCGCGTGCTGGCGGCGATGGCGAAGCCGATGCCCAATATCTACGAGGGAGAACTGGTCGAGACATCCCAGCGGATGCTGAAGGCCCTGCCCGGCATCGCGCGCACCTCGGGCCGCGCCTTCTGCGCCGTCTCGAATGGGCACGGCGCCTGGGAGATGGCGCTGACGAACACGCTGAGCCGGGGCGACAAGGTGCTGGTGCTCGAGTCCGGCCGCTTCGCGGTGGGCTGGGGCGAGATGGGCAAGGTGCTGGGCCTCGAGGTCGAGGTGCTGGCCGGGCGGGAGCGCCGGGCGGTGGACCCCGCCGCCGTCGAGGCGCGGCTCCGCGCGGATGCTGCCCATGCGATCAAGGCGGTGCTGGTGGTGCAGATCGACACCGCGTCGTCGGTCTGGAACGATATCGCGGCGATCCGCGGGGCCATCGACGCCGCGGGGCATCCCGCCCTCTATATGGTCGACTGCATCGCCTGCCTCGGCTGCGTCGCATACGAGATGGATGCCTGGGGCGTCGATGTGACGGTGGCGGGCAGCCAGAAGGGGCTGATGGTGCCGCCGGGTCTGGGCTTCACCTGGGCGAACGAAAAGGCCTGGGCGGCGCATCAGAAGGCCGACCTGCGCACCGCCTACTGGGACTGGACCGCGCGCGGGCGCGACGGCCAGCACTATCTGCGCTACTGCGGCACGCCGCCCGTCAGCCACATCTTCGCGATGACGGAGGCGCTGGCCATGATCGCGGAGGAGGGGCTGGAGCGGATCTGGACACGGCACGCGGCGCTCGCCGATGCGGTGCGCGCGGCGGTCACGGCATGGTCGGCGCCGGGCGGGCTCGATTTCAACGTGGCCGAGCCATCCGAGCGGTCCGATGTGGTCACGACGGTGCTGACGGGCGGGATCGATGCGAAGCGCCTGCGCGCCATCGCGGAGGCCAAGGCGGGCCTGACGCTCGGCATCGGGCTCGGACCCTTCGAAGGCACGGCGTTCCGCATCGGGCATATGGGGCACCTGAACCCGCCGATGCTGCTCGGCACGCTCGGCACCATCGAGGCCGTGCTGCAATCGATGCAGGCGCCCATGGGCGGGTCCGGTGTGGCGGCGGCGGCCGCTGTCCTCGCCCCGCATCTCGGCGCCGACAGCGTGCCCGCCGGCGCGCTTCAGGGCTTCGATCCCTGACCGCTACGGTGGGGCGGGGACCGGGCGCGGATCAGGCGGGGATCAGCTGACGCGCATCGCCGTGAGGCGCATGAGGCAGAGCGCAGCGAGAAACGCGGCGAGGGCCAGCATCCGGTCGGCGTGCAGGGCGGCGCCGGCCTGAGCGCCGAGGGGACCTGCGAGAGGGCCATCCTCCTCGAGCAAGACGAGCGGCGGACCGAAACCCGCGACGCGCACCGCCCCCGCAGCCGCGTTTGAGCCCGTCGGCCGAGTGTCGCCTCCGATCATCGACGGAAGCCCCGTGATGTCCAGCGACGCCAGCTCGCCGCCGATGACCGGAGCGAGCGACGCGGCGACTGCCCGCGATCCGTCTGGGATGAGGGGGAGCGCGACGAGGGCGACCAGGACGACACCAGCCCGAGCGCCGCGCCAGCAAGCCTTCGTTCCGATCAGTCTCAAGCATCGCATCGTCACGCTCCGCATCCCATCCTCCCACGCGTCTCTGCGCACGAAGATGCGGGGGGCGGGTTATCGGGAGCTTTCGAAGCACGGTGAATGCGCGAAGATAGGCCGATTTCAATCCGACGGCGGCGGGCGGCGGAGGGCCTTCACCGACCCGCGTTCCTTCTTGGCGGTCAGCCGGCGTTCCTTGGAGGCACGCGTGGGCTTAGTCGGGATGCGCCGCTTGGGCCGGACGGCGGCGGCCCGGATGAGCGCGACGAGCCGTTCGACCGCCTCTGCCCGGTTGCGGAGCTGGCTGCGCTCCCCATCCGCCTTGATCACGATGGCCCCATCCTCGGTCCAGCGCCGGCCGGCGAGGCGGCGGAGGCGGGCCTTGACGTCACCCGGCAGGTTGGGCGAGCGCGCCGCCTCGAAGCGCAGGATCACCGCGGTCTCGACCTTGTTGACGTTCTGACCGCCGGGGCCGGAGGCGCGCGCGAATGTCTCGGTCAGCTCCCAATCCTCCAGCGTGATCCCGTCGGTAACGCGCACGGGCACGGGAGCCGCCTCAGCGCCCGGCGGCGCCCGAGGGCGCGGCGACGCCGAGGATCAGGCGGAAGGGCACGAGCGCGACGCCGATGAGCGCGAGCTTCACCAGGAAGTCCCCGACCGCGAGGCTGACCCAGAAGGCGACCGGCGCGCCGATCCCGAGAAGCGGTACCTGCTCCTGCGCCCATCCGGTATCGTCGCCCAGGAACGCGAAGGCCGGCGCGAAGGCGAGGCTGAAGAAGAGTGCTGTATCGACGGCCGAGCCAAGGAGGCTCGAGACCGCAGGCGCGCGCCACCACGACCCCTGCCGCAGCCGGTCGAAGACGGCCACATCGAGCATCTGCGCCACGAGGAACGCAGTACCCGAGGCGAGGGCGATGCGCGGGGTCGCGAACCAGATCGAAAGGAGGACGGCGAGCCCGAAGCCCGCCAGCACCACGCGCCGCGCGACCGCAGGCCCGTGCAGCCGGTTCGCGAGATCCGTCACCAGAAAGGCGAAGGGATAGGTGAAGGCGCCCCAGGTCAGCCAGGTATTGAACGGCACCTGAACGAGGATGTTCGACACCGTGACGATCACCGCCATCGCTGCGACGGCAAAGATCGTGCCCTTTTGCGTGCTGGTCATGGCGTCCTCCGAGCTGAAGCGCTGCGGGCTACAATGCGATCATCGGCAGTGCAAGCGGCATGGGATCTGTTGAGAGCGCTGTGGATAACTTAGTGGAAAGACGCGCGCCCGGACGAGGCTTCAACCATTCGCTTTTCCTGAGATCGCTTGGTTGCGAGGCCGCGAGCCGGAAAAATGTTCTGATGAATGCAACTTATCGTCTCATACTTACACGCAACGGTTGGATGCCGTTATCGTCACATTGTCCGGGCGGGCGGGACGGGCGCGCTGCACTGCAGCGTGGCGGCTGGCGGGTGACAAGGTGTGCATCCAGAGCTTAGTCTCTGAAGTATATGGTGAATTTCGATTCAAGCTGCGCGGCCCTACAGCGCTGGCGGTCCTGAATGGCGCGTCGCCGGGATTGTCTCTTTTGCTTGGCGATCAGTCAGTTGCGTAATGCAACGCAAGTGGGCGGGCAGAGCTTCGTGTCGTTCCGCAGAAAGTACGTTTTGTCGCACTTTTTCGATTTCGCGGGCCGAGGAAGGCGTGTGGACAACCCGCCGGCTGCCTCATGAGCAAGGTTTGTGTCAACTTCAATCAGACCCGACCTGGCCGTTCGCGGGCCGCACATTACACCTCCGCTACAGTCCAGATCGCGACATCTGGCCATAAGGCTGGCGGCGGGCGGCGATGGACCGGAGTGCTCGAATCGATTTAGAACATTATAGGAACATTTACTCTTGAGGGGCATGGTGATGGCGGTGGTGCAAGACGGTGTTCGCGGGCTCGGCAATGGCGCGGCGTCCTCGCTGCCGCCCGGTCTGGCAGCCCTCGCGGCGGGGCGGGTGCATGAGGTCTGTGGCAGCGGGCGGCTGGCCTTCGCGCTGGCGATGGCGGGCGAGGCGCGGGGGCCGGTGCTTTGGATCGCGGAGGCGACGCGGCGGGACCGGCCCTGTCCGCATGGCATCGCGCGATTTTTGGACCCGGCGCGCCTCGTGCTGGCGCGGCCGACGGGGCTGATCGCGGCACTCCAGGTGATGGAGGAGGCGTTGCGCTCAGGGGCGGCGCCGCTGGTGCTGGCCGAGCTCGAGGCGGCGCCGGATCTTACGCAAAGCCGCCGGCTGCAGCTCGCGGCGGGTACGGGCGGGGGGTGGGGGCTCTGCCTCGTGCCGGAAAACCGGCTCGCGACCAACGCGGCGGAGACGCGGTGGCGGTGCCGTCCGCTCGCCGCTCCCGGGACGGCGGGGACGGGCGAGGAGCGGCGTGCGGCGGATGCGCATGGTGCGCAGGAAGACTGGCGACCGACCGGCGCGCTGCAGCTCTGGGAGCTCGTAAAGAACAAGCGCGGCGCCCTCGGCGCCTGGGAGGTGAGCCTGAACGCAGCGACTGAGATCGGCCGGGGAAGGAGCGTCGGAAGAGCCGCGCCTACTGTCACCGATCCCGCCGCCGCGGGGCTCGCGGCCCGGCATGGCGCAGATCCGCGCGGTGGCGGGGTCACGCCGATTGGAAGCATCCGCGCCATCGGCGCCATTGGCTCCATGGGTGCCTGAGCACGGCGGCCAGCGGCTATCTGCCATCCCAAGCACTGCTCGCCGAGTGCTTTTGGCGCCATAGCTTTGCCGATGTGGCGCCGGGATGTCGTTGGAGAAGGACCGGGAAAAGGACGCATGGGCCGCCGGATCATCGTGGTCGCGCTGCCTCATCTCGCCGCCGAGCACCGGCTGCGGCGGGAGGGGCTGACCGGGCTCACCCGCCCCTTCGCGCTGGCGGGGCAGGAGGCCGGGGCGCTGCGCGTCGTCTCGCTCAATGCGGCGGGGATGGAAGCGGGCCTTTCGGTGGGCATGGGCCTCTCGGATGCGCGCGCGATCTGCCCCGCATTGGTGACCCGGTCGGCAGCACCGGAACGGCTCGACGCATTCGTCGGCGCGCTCATCCGCTGGGCCGCGCGCTTCGCCCCCCTCATCGGCCGCGAACAGGACGCGATCACGATCGCCCGCGGCAGCGCGCCGGGCCCGGCGGCGCCGACTGCCCCGGGCAGCGGCGGGGGGCGCCGGGGGGGGCCCCCCCCGGG
>JBCBYV010000011.1:0-123094 GCA_039815685.1 Pseudomonadota bacterium
ACCGCCGGGTGCGGGAACATCTCGAGGAAGGCAAGAAATCAGTCGCTGCGCGTTCGCCGGGCCGACCGCCCGGTGGACGGTGGGCCCTTCCGGCTCACTGCCGCGGAAGCGCTCGGCTTCGGGGAAGTAGAGCGACAGGTAGTGGGTCAGCAGCCGGTGCCAGAGCTCGGTCTTGGCCTTCGAGATCGCCTCGTGGGTCTTGGAGAGCTCCTGAATGTCGACAAGCCTATGCGCGAGCGGATCGCAGTAGCGCTGCACGTGCCCGATGCGGACCATATTCAGGATGATCTGCGCGTCCTTCGGGTCCGTCTCCGCGCTTACGCGGCGCCACTGGCGCCACGGTCGCTGCGACTGTCCCAGCCATTGGTGATCGCCTCGCGGGTCCGGGCCAGAGCAAGCGACGAGATCAGCCGCAGCTCGATCCCGGCCGAGAGCAACCGGTGCGCCAGCGGCCGATGGTAGTTGCCCGTTCAGCGGGTGATCGATCCACCGGATCGATCACTGCTCCGCTTCACCCTCGAAGCCGGCGACGACGGGGGCCTCGAACGCCTTGAGCGTCTCGACGAACCGGTCATGCTCGACGCGCGTGTTCAGGACCGTCAGACGCCGGCGGCGCGCCCGTCCGGGCATCTCTATCAGAATGTCGTTACGGTGCCTGGCGACATCGATCGCTACCAGCACGGTGCGATCCGGCATATCCTCGGACAAGGTCATGATCGGTCTCCTCTTCGGTGGCGTTTGGCCACATCACGCGTCAAGAGACCTCGAGCCCGGCCATGGCCGACTGCTGAGCTATGTGGGGGCTCCGCAGCCGGCCGTGACCTCCCAAACCGACCGCTCCCCGATGTGCTACGGGACTGAGTTCGCGGGCCGTCTGCTCGACCGGTGGGCTTATCTCAACAAGGTCGAGCTCGTTCGGCGCGGCGCTCGGACCAATGGCGCGCTAGCGCCTCACTCTCACGGCCGGGAAAGCCCAGTGACAACGCATATATCGAGGCCTTCAACGGCCGGCTCCGTCCCGAGCGCCTGAATGCATCCTGGTTCCTGTCCATGGACGACGCGCCCGCCCGCATCGACGCATGGCGGACCGACTACAACCACAACCGCCCCCACTCGGCCCCCGGCGGCTTGACCCCCGCCGAGTTCAACGGCCAACTGTAACCAGCCCGGAAGCTCGCATAAAAACCGGACCAAAAATCGGAGCAGGTCCCGGCAGGATAATCCTATCCCAGCCGGTGGACTACTTCAGTGGGGGCACTCCAGTCATGCACCGACAAATCACGCGGACCGCTCGGTGGGGCAGTCCACGCCGGGCTTACTCACTGAAGCTCTTGCGCTTTGGGCTGGACTCGGCGTGAGGCAGCCCCTGCATGCCGCCAACAAAGCGGGTTGCCCAGGTGCGTGAGGCTGTCCCGCGTTGAGCTCGACCAATTCGGAAGGGACGTTGGCGATCTCGATGAGACACTGACTTCAGCGCGGGGTGCCGTTCACGTGGTCACTTGTAGTGTTCAAGTGGCTCGCGCGTCGGACGGCAGTTGCCGCCGCGGGTGGTGAACCAAGTCTTCTCGCTGCGGGTGAGGCGAAGGAAGCTGAAGCCTACCTCGCGCTTCGACACAGCGAAGAACACGTATTCCGGCAGCGTGTTGCCGAGCCGCACCCCGTCCGTCGCGAGCACGTTCCGGCAGGCCAACAGAAGATCGTCATCCGTGACGGGCCGAGGTTCGGCGCCTGCACGTTCGACGACGGGCTCGATCTCGAGTCCGAAGGCCAGACGCAATAGCGAGAGCTGTATGAGGCCGCTGTCGCGCACGGGAATGACGCCGCCATCCGGCAACGCCAACCGCTCTCCGCCGGCAGCGACGCTGCCGAGGGCGAGCCAGATCATCAAAGTGTACCGGCCGATCGCCATACTAGTCTTCCCACTTGCCATCAGAAACAATTGCACCAAGTAGCACTGGACAACACAGCGAAATAGAAATACTTAGCAAATGCAGCATCAACTTTCGTGAACGCGCCCCGATATCCTCACAACAAATCAACTTTCTTCAATTTTTCTTGTACTGATTGCTGACAATTGTGGATGCGCACTCTCTCCTCAAGGACCCTCGACGTCTGGCGAGTGAGGAGAGCCACCATGGACCGGCAGCGCATCATTTTGTTTCGGGAAGCATTCGACCTTGCCTTGTTGGCAGGGCTTAGTTTTTCGGCGACACTCATCGGAACTGCTCACCCCGCCGTCGCACAGACCGAGCTGGAACTCCTCAAGCAACAACTGCAAGCGCTGTCTGAGCGGATCGAGCAGCTGGAAGCCGAGAACGCCGTTCAGACCGAACGCGTGGCGGAGGTCGAGGAGACGATCGAGACCGAGGTCGTACGCTCCGGAAACTCGCTCGGCGACTTCATTCTGCCGGGCACGGGTACGCGCATCCAGATCGGCGGCTTCGTGAAGGGTGACTTCATCTACGACGCGAGCGGGGATATCGGCGCGGATGACCTGTTCGTCGCCTCGTCCATCGGCGTGGATGAGGGGGACGATCGTCGCTTCACGGCCCATGCGCGCGAATCCAGGCTCTCAGTCCGCACGACGACGCCCAGCAGCTTCGGGCCGATCAAGACACTGTTCGAAGGCGATTTCTTCGGGTTCGGACCGGTCGGCACCGAGGTGCTGACAAACAGCTTTTCGTTCCGGATCCGCCATCTCTTTGGTGAGGTGGGCCCGATCGGCGGTGGACAATTCTGGACGAACTTCATGCCGATCGAAACCTTTGCGCGAACGGTAGACTTCCAGGGCACGGCGGGTGCGTCGTTCATCCGCCAGGCGCAGCTTCGCTTCACACAGCCCGTTGGCGACAACCTCGTGCTGCGCGCCTCGGTGGAGAATTCGGAGTTCTCCGGGCGCATCGATGCGGATGGCGACCCCACGACGACCGATCTTCTTCCCTTCGGTGATACGGCACCGGGTACGCTGGGCGGGCTGGAGGCCTCGCTCGATGTCGCACCCGATGTGACGCTCACGGCGCTCTACACAGGCGACTTCGGGCTGGTGCGCGGTGCCGTGGTCGGGCGTCGCTTCGGCGGGCAGGACGGCGGCGACGGCGCCTTCGGCTACGGTCTGAACGCGGCCGCGAGGCTCAATCTCTGGGAGGGAGCCACGGGGCTCGCATCGCTCACCTGGGGGGACGGTGTCGGTCGATACATCATCGATGGCGTCGGTCTGGATGGCGTGATCGATGCGGACGGCGATGTAGATACGATCCAATCGCTGGGCTTCTCGGCGCAACTGCAGCAGAAGGTGACCGACGATCTCACCCTTGCGGTTGCCTATGGTCGCTTCGATGTCTTTGACACGTTCCTGCCGGACGACATCGACACCCTGCAGACACTCCATGCCTCGGCGTTCTTCACCCCCTTCGACCGCGTGACCTTCGGGGGAGAGGTGATCTTCGGGATGCGCGAGAACGCGGACGGGGCGGATGACACGGCCCTGCGCCTCCAGACCTCGGTCCAGGTCAACTTCTGACGGGGAGAGGGATCGGTCGAGGCGGATGGCTGCGTTCACGGCCATCCTCTTGCAGAGCGCGCGCACGGACCACTACTCTGATCTCCCGAGCATCATCAGCTCGATACCTGGAACGCCAACAGAGCGGCCTCAGCGCGGGAAGTTCGGACGGTCCGTGTTGTAGTGCGTGGCGAGGTAATCGAGGATCACAGTGCGTTCCTCGGGAATAAGCTCCGCCATCCCCTGCTCCTCGACCATCCAGTCGAGCAGGCTGTCCCACCGTTCCCTCGTCATGCCTTGCTGTGCAACGAGCCGTTCCGAGTGGCAACCGGCGCAGTTGTAGTAGGTCTCCTCGACGCCCTCGGCCTCGAAGAGTACG
Source organism: Pseudomonadota bacterium (assembly GCA_039815685.1). Classification (GTDB taxonomy): domain Bacteria; phylum Pseudomonadota; class Alphaproteobacteria; order Rhodobacterales; family Rhodobacteraceae; genus Thermohalobaculum. The sequence continues at coordinate 3,879 of JBCBYV010000011.1, forward strand.
CCATACTCATCGGCGAGCGCGGGACCCGCGAGAAGGCTGCAGGCAACCAAGGCAGCAGACGCAGTGCGCATCATGGCCTCTCCAGCAAAGATGTTGGCTTGGGGGCGGCACTATCGGTCGCCGCCCCGCTCGATCAGCTCGCGCGCAGTGCGACGCGATGCATGGTGTTGTTGAGATAGCCCTTCGGGTTCCAGTCGATCGCGAAGGGCTGCATCGCTCCCGCGCTGTCCGTCGCGCGGGCCCAGACCTCGTAGTAGCCGGCCTGCGGGAACTCGACGGTCGTCCGCCAGTTCTGCCAGGCGCCCTCGTTGACCGGTGCGTCGAGCTCGGCCCGGGTCCAGGTCGCCCCGAAATCGATCGAGATGTCGAGCGCGGTGATCCAGCGGTCGCCGGACCAGGCATGACCCCGCACCTCGGTGCTGCCGCCGGCCGTCGCATTGTTCTCGGGGAAAGTGATCAGCGACTTCACAGGCATCCGCTCCATGATGTCGAAATCCGCCTTGTCCACCTCCTCGCCCGGCGAGACGGGGCGGTTCGGCACGCGGTAGGACGTGCCCGTCATCTTCGGCCCGTCATGTACCTGATCGCGGAGCCAGATGCGCGTGAGCCATTTCTGCGAGCACGAACCCGGCCAGCCCGGCACGACGAGGCGCAGGGGGGCGCCATTCATCGGATGCAGGTCGGTGCCGTTCATGCCGAAGGCGATCAACACAGTGTCCGTCAGCGCCTTGTCGATGGGCAGGCCGCGCGAGATCGGCAGCTTGTCCGGATCGCCCGACAAGTGGGTGTCGGCGCCCACATGGGCGGTGTAGACGACGCCATCCTGGACGCCGGCCTTCTCCAGCACATCGCGCAGCCGCACGCCCGTCCACTCCGAACAGGCCACGGCACCATAGGTCCACTGGTTGCCGGAGGCAGGCGGGTCGAAGAAGGCCCGCCCATTGCCGCCGCATTCGATCGTCAGCGCCATGGTGACGACCTCGAACTGTTCGCGCAGATCCGCGATCGAGAGCGTCATCGGGTTGTCGACCATCCCGTCGATGGTGAGCGTCCAGCCCTCTGCCGACATATCGTCGGGGACCTGGCCATTGTTGCGAATGAAGTGCCGGTCGGTCGGCGTGATCGCATCATCGAGCAGGTGCGGCGGTGTCTCCGCATTCACCGGGCGGTCGTTCAGCAGGGTGAGGCCGTCCTTGCCGAACAGCACGTCATCCGAGGCGAAGGCAGCTGGGATCAGGCCCTGCGGCATGTTCCGGTGGAACGGGATCGCCGTGCCGATCATCGCGGTCATCGTGGCGAGGCCTGCGCCGCGCAGGAACCCGCGCCGGTCCCGGTGGGCCACCCTGCCGAAGAACGCCCGATCCGCGGCGGCGGGGTCCTCTGCGAAGTACGACTCCGCGCGCTGCGGAGATTTCTCATTGTCCAGTGCCACTGTTTTCCTCCCTCCAAAGCTTCATCACTGATCGGGTTTGTCCCGACCTTGGGCCTCTAAGCCGACGTTAGGTTAACTATCTGCGAGCGGCTGTAAACAACCAGTAGTGGAGGTGCGCTCATTCAACGCTTGGAAGGTCCAAGACCCCCTGCTTTCGGATGCATCAAGTTCCTGCGAAGGAAGGAGATTCCTTGGCCGGCGCAGGCGTTGAGTTGATGGCACATTGAAGAACCGTCGTTTGTGACGCTTCCCCGGCATTGGTCGATCTGCCGTCGCGCCTGCAGAGGGGCGGCAACCGGCCACGCCTCGTGCGCCCGCAAGCCACCGTGGCCCTGGGGATCAATGCATGTCAGGCTGAGCACGACAGGAAGCGCGGCGAAACGGAGTGGGCATGGACATCATCGGTTGTCGCTTCAAAGCCGCGGCGCTGGCTGCGCTTATCGGCGCGCTCAGTTCGGCCGCCCCGGTGCGGGCCGACACAACGGCGAGCGTGACGCCGGTGACCGGTTTCGACGTCGAGCGGTATCTCGGCGTCTGGCACGAGATCGCCTCGATACCGAACTGGTTCCAGGAGGATTGCGTTGCCGCGACGACCGCTGACTACGGGACCGCCGAGGGCTTCGAGGGGATCACGGTCCTCAACAGCTGTCTTGAGGAAGACGGGTCTCGGAGCATGGCCGAGGGGCGCGCGCGCTTCACAGGCCCTACGGACCAAGGCGGGCTTGAGGTAACCTTCGTCAGCCTCCTCGGCTACTGGCTCTGGCCGCTCTCCGGCGAGTACATCGTGATCGCGATCGACCCCGAGTACCGCTGGACGGCGATCGGCCACCCATCCCGCGAGTATGGCTGGATCCTGGCCCGCGAGGAGCGCCTTGCGCCGGAAACCTTGAAGGCGATCGAGACGAGGTTCGGGCAAGCCGGCTACGATACCTGCACGCTGCTCATGTCACCGAGGGCGCGAGGGGAGCCGCGAACCCCGCTCTGCGAACTCCCTTAGGCCACTGCGGACGCTGCAACCGCAGCACGCTCGCGCAGACCAACCTGAGGCTCGACACCAACGTCGAGGCCTCACGGAATAAGCTGGTTGCAAGCTCCCGTCTGAAGGACCGCAACACCGCCAAGCCGGCGCTCAAGTGAAGGCTGAACCCACCATCCTGCGGATCGACGTCGCCAAGCCCTCGCATTTGGCGGTTCCGCAAGAACCTGCAGAGTGCCGCCGTTCTCTGCCTGGCCGAAGCGGTTCTGTCGTAATCCTTTCCTTCGAGCCTGGGCAGTCAGGTTGATACGATCGGTCCGAGCTTCTAGTCCGCCGTGAACCTGGCAAACCCTGCCCGGGCGACCGCAAATCAAGGCGCCTGCACGGACCTAAGGTCATTCTGCAGCTTTGCGCCAGGGTGCCGGCTCTCCATAGGGGACGTTGAGGCCCCCATAGCGGCGAACGCGGACATTGCACTGCTCCGCGTGGCCGACGAAACCTTCGAGGATGCAGAGGCGCGATCCGTATTCGCCCATCATCGTCGCCGCCTCGTCGGTCATCACCCTCTGATAGCTGTGGGTCTTTATGTACTTGCCGACCCAGAGACCGCCGGTATAGCGGCCGGCCTTCTTGGTCGGCAGCGTATGGTTCGTGCCGATCACCTTGTCGCCATTGGCCACATTGGTGCGGGGGCCGAGGAACAGCGCGCCGTAGGAGTGCATTTTCTCGAGGAACCAGTCGTCGCGATCGGTCATCACCTGCACATGCTCGGAGGCGATGTCGTTGGCGACGTCGAGCATCTCGTCATAGCTGTCGCAGACGATGACCTCGCCATAGGTCTCACAGCTTGCCCGCGCCGTCTCGGCCGTCGGCAGCATCGAGAGGAGTCGGTGGATCTCGGCCAGCGTCTCACGGGCCAGCTTCTCCGAGTTAGTGATCAGCACGCAGGGGCTGTTGTAGCCGTGTTCTGCCTGACCGAGCAGGTCGGTCGCGCAGAGTTCTGCATCCGCAGCCGTCTCGTCCGCGATCACCATGGTCTCGGTGGGTCCGGCGAAGAGGTCGATGCCGACGCGCCCGTAGAGCTGGCGCTTGGCCTCTGCCACGAAGGCGTTGCCGGGGCCCACGAGCATGTGGACGGGCTCGATCGTCTCGGCGCCGATGGCCATGGCACCCACGGCCTGGATGCCGCCCAGGACGTACATCTCATGCGCCCCGCCAATCCTCATGGCGGCGATCACGCCCGGGTTCGGCTCACCCTAAAAGGGAGGCATCGCTGCGATGATGCGCGGCACCTTGGCGATCTTGGCCGTGGCGACGGACATATGCGCCGAGGCGACCATCGGGAACTTCCCGCCCGGGACATAGCAGCCGACAGACTGGAGGGGATGTTGCGGTGGCCAAGCACCACGCCCGGCAGGGTCTCGACCTCGATGTCCAGCATCGAGTCGCGTTGCGCCTGGGCGAACGCTACCACTTGGTCATGAGCGAACCGGATATCCGCCATCTCGCGGGTCGAGACCTTTGAGGTGCTGGCTTCAACCTCGCTGTCGCTGAGCCGGAAGGCCGGCGGCGCGTAATTGTCGAACTTCTGGCTCAGCTCGCGCACCGCCGCATCACCGCGCGTCTCGATATCCTTAAGCGTCGCCTCGACAATGTACCGGGTCTTGGCGTCGTCCTCGGCGCGCGCTTCGGCCGATTTGCTCTCTTTGAGATGCTTGATCGCCATGCGGTCTCTCCTTGGTAAGGTGCCGCGGACCAGGCCTCCTGGGCCCGCGCGAAAAGGGCGGCGGCGAAGATGATGATGATGAGCCCCTGGATCACCCACTGAATGAAGTTCGAGACATTTATGTAATTCAGGAGGTTGCTGAGCAGCGAGATGAGGAAGACACCCAACAGCACACCGAGGATGCTGCCCTTGCCTCCGCCCAGGATCAGCCCGCCGAGGATGACGGGTGTTATCGAGGCGAGCGTGATCGGGTCGCCCACCCGCGGATCGCCGACGCCTGTGCGGCTGACGAAGTATGCCCCCGCCATCGCCGCGAAGAAACCGCTCGCCGAATAGGCCATCAGCGTCATGCGGTTCGATCTGATACCGGTCAGCCGCGCAGTCTCGGGACTGCCCCCGACGGCATAGAAGGCGCGGCCCGTCGGCGTGTAGCGCACGAAGCCCCAGGCGAGCGCGAAGCAGAGCAGCATCACGAGACCCGAGATCGGCATCACCCCGCCGATGCGCCCATAGGCGAATTCCTCGAACCAGAAGGGCACGCCGCCCGTCGGCTGGAGGGTGAAGATCAGGACAGCATCGTTCAGGATGGACGCCGTACCGAGCGTGACGATGAGCGGATGCACCCCCGTCTTGATCGTCACATAGCCGTTGATGAAGCCGATCAGCGCACCAAAGGCCAACATGCCAAAGATCATCGGGATCATCAGCGCGGGGTGCAGCTCCACGACCGAGGCCATCAATACGGTAGAGGCCGTCACGATCGCCCCAATCGAGAGATCGATCCCGCCGACGATCACCACAAGCGCCTGCCCAAGGCTCGCAAAGCCCAGCGCCGCCGCCTGCTCCAGCACATTGGCGAAATTGCGCAGCGTCCCGAACCGGTCGCTGAGGCTCAAACCCGCGATCACGACGCCCGCCAGCAACAGCACGACGATGATCAGCGACGGATCGAGCGGCAGTCGCCTTACCCTCGGATGCGAATCTAAATGCGCCATTCTCATCCTCCCCGTAAGGCGGCGTCGGCAGGCACGGGTCCAGCGGCCGAACAGGATCTTCTGATGATTGCCGCCCAAGAGCTGGCTGACGCCGGATTTCGAGCCAGGAATGGCGATCCGGAACCGCTTGATCTCGTCCTCCGCCGCCAGCACCTCGTGACCGCGATCCAAACCGAGCCCGGTGGTGAACTCGGGCAGCACCGGCGCCGTCACATTCGCCGCCATATCGAGGAGTATCATCAGCCCCTCGCCCTTCCGGTCCTCCGTCAGAAACCCGAGCCCACGAACGATGGCGGCGCGCGGGGTGGGCGTGTTGAAGGCCTCGCCACCGAGCGTCACGGCACCATCCGCGCGCGGCATCGAGCCGAAGATCGCATGCGCAACTTCAGATCGCCCAGCACCCACCAGCCCCGCCAAACCCAGGATCTCACCGGGATAAAGGTCGAAGGACACGTTCTTGACCGTCGGCGGCGCCTGCAGATCGCGCACCGTCAGCGCGGGCGCCGCATCCGTGCGCGCGCCCTTCTTCGCCGGGAAGATATCGGCAAGCTCACGACCCACCATCATCGCGACGAGCTGATCGCGGTTGAGATCGGCGATCTCGCGCGTGCCGACACACTGCCCGTCTTTCAGCACCGTCACCCGGTCGGCGATGGTGAAAATCTCCTCCAGGCGATGGGAGATGTAGATGATGCAGACGCCCTGATCGCGCAGACGCTTCACGCGGTCAAAGAGAAGCTCAGCCTCGCGACCCGAGATCACGGCCGTCGGTTCATCGAGAACGAGAAGCTTCGCCTCCCCCACCAGAGCCTTCGCGATCTCGACCATTTCTGATCGGCGATGCTCAGATCCTTGATCAACGCACGCGGGTCGAGGTGGTAGCCAAGCCTCTCAAGCGCCTCCGCCGCGCGCGCATACATCGTACGGTAGTCGACCAGGCCAAGCCGGTTGCGCGGCGCCGCACCGATGAAGATGTTCTCGGCGACCGTCATCTCCGGGAACAGCATCAGCTCCTGGCAGATGATGTGGATGCCAGCGTCCTTGGCCTCTTTGGGCGAGGAACAGGCCCGACGTTCGCCATCGAATTCGATGCTGCCGGCCTCGGGGATAAAGGCCCCGGCGATGATCTTGATCAGCGTGGATTTGCCCGCGCCGTTCTCGCCGAGAAGCGCGTGGATCTCGCCGGCGCGGGCCTCGAAGCTGACATTGTCGAGGGGTTTGACGCCGGGAGAGATCTTGGTGATGCCGTCGAGCCGGATCATTGGGCACCTCGATTGCCGGGGGAAAGGCCCGGCCCGGACAAGCCGGGCCGGGAACTGCGCCAGGAGGGGGGCGTCAGTTCGGCAAAGCGACTGAGAAGGTGTCCGGGTCGTAGTCGGGGATACCGCTGCCCATGTTCAGTTCACCCGGCCAATCCACGGCCACCTAATCCGGCAGCAGCACATCGGCCGAGATCGAGCGCGTCTCGTGACCCGGCGAAATGACGACCTGGAAGTTCACGTCCAGGCGCTGCGGCACGGGCGTACCCTCCAGCACGTCGATCGCGAGGTTGACCGCAGCCGCCCCGATCGAGGGCGTGTAGTTGATGCCCGCGAACGGGAAACCATGCTCATTGGCAAGCTGATAGATGCCATTGAGATCGCCGCCCGTATGCGGCGGGATATCGGCGCCCGTCAGACCCGCGCCGATAAAGGCCTCGACCGAGCCCTGCAGGCCGGAGTCCGCCCAGACAACGTCGATGTTCTCCGCACTCTCGCGCTGAATGACCGCGGCCATGATCTGCCGGCCATTGGCCGGGCTCCAGCCGGTATACTGCGTGTCGACGACCTCGATGCCGGGGAACTGCGGGAAGACCTCCTTGGCGGCCTGAAGACGCATCTCAGCAGGGCTCGCCCCCGCTTTGCCCGGCAGCAGCACGATGCGCCCCTCACCGCCCAGCGTCTCTGCCATCCAAGTGGCGCTCATGCGGGCCAGCGCCGTGCCCGACGCGGTGACGAAGCTGACGAAATTGTCCTCGGTCTCCACCCGGCGGGCGACGGTCACGACCGGCACCCCGCGGCGCATCGCGCGGCCGAGGATCGGATCGAGGGCATCGGCCGTCGCCGGGTTCACCAACAGCAGGTCGATATCCTGCTCCATTAGGTCCTGGATGTCAGAGATCTGCTTGGTCGGGTCACCATTCGCATCGGTGACGATGAAACGCGTGATCTTGTCCGCGCTCTGCGACACGCCGTACTGGATCGAGTGATAGAAGGTACCGAGCCAGCCATCACCCTGCGAGGCATTGGAGAACCCGATAGTGAGCGGCCCTTCGCCCGCGAAGTCGGCCGTCTCGACCACCTTGTTGAAATTCGGGTTCCACAGGAACGTGCGGGGCAGGTCCTGGTATCCATCATCAGCGGCGGCCATGGCCGGAGCGAGCGCAAGGGCGGCACCCAATGCGAGTTTGGTGAGCGTTGCAGACATAGTCGATCCTCCCATGAGAACTGGGTTCCTGAGGCTTGTCGTTGGATGGGATGGGCGAGGCCGTCAGCCGACGGCGCCCTCCGCTTGCACGATCTTCACGTTTGAGGTGTCGCGGCCCTGATGCTGCTCAGCGGCAAAACCAGCGGCATAGCCGTTGCGCACCGCCTGGGGCGCGGTAGGCACCGGCGGGAAGTCCCACCAGCCCACGACGTTGGAGGCCGCGATGCTGACATCCCGGGTGATCGGCACCTCGACAAGGGCCGGCCCACCGCTTTGGAGCGCCGCCTTGATCGTCGACCCGATCTCATCGACCCGTTGCACTTGCGTGGCGAAGTCGAAACCGAAGGACTCCGCCAATGCCGGGAACTGCACCGAGTGGGGCTCGGCGTTAGCACCCCGGGTCGAGAACTCTGAGATGATGTTCCGCTCCATCAGCGCATCCTGCCCATCGCGGATCGAGATGTGGCCGCTGTTGTTGAGCGTCACGAACACGACCGGAATATTATAGGCCACACAGGTCGCAAGCTCCTGCATGCACATCATGAAGTCGCCATCGCCGATGATGCAGACGACCGGTGCGTCCGGCTTCGCGAGCGTCGCACCAATGGCCGCTTGCAGGGCAAAGCCCATTGGCGAATAGCTGCCGGGCGTGATGTGGGTGCGCGGCTCGTAGATCGGGAAGTCCTGCTTCGTCGAGCTCTGCGGATGGCCCGATCCGACCGTCACGATGCCGTGGCGGGGGAGGATCTTGCGCAGCTCCCGCAGCGTGGTGAGCATGGTCGTCGGGATCTTATCGTGGGAACGCCGCTGCCCCATGATCGCGTTCCACTCCGCCCAGAGGCTGGCGAGCCGGTCGTGATGGGTCCGCCGTTCAAAGGCCTTGCGCGCCTGTTCGTCCGCGATCCCGGCATCGATATCCTCTAGAATGAGCGCGATATCCGCAACGATACCGACCTCGACCAGGTAGTTCTTGCCGATCTCCCGCGGGTCGATATCCACATGGATGAGCTTCGAGTCCGGGATCGAAAAGCTCACGCCCTTGCGCCAGTACGAGGCCGACCAGTCGGTGAACTTGCAGCCGAGCGACATGACCACATCGGCCTCGGAGGCGATGGTGTTGCCCGTCTGGGAGGCCGGCCAGCCGACGGTGCCGGCGTTCATCGGGTGATCCTCGGGCAGTGCGCCCTTGCCGTTCGAGGTGAAGACGACAGGGATGCCGCGCCGCTCGACAAGCCGCCTAAGCGCGGGCGACGCGTTGGCGGTGATCGCGCCGCCGCCCGCCACGATGCAGGGTCGCTCAGCGTTCAGCAGCAGCTCGATGGCCGCCTCGATAGCGCTGCTCTCGGCGCGCTGACGGCCGGTGGGCAGGCGCTTGGTCAGGTCCTGCAGATCGATATCCGTCTCCGCCGACTGAATGTCGAGTGGGATGTCCACATGCACCGGACCCGGGCGGCCCGCGGGCGCGAGGAGGGAGCGATGGCCACGAAAGTAACGCTGCGAGACGTGGCAGCCGCCGCAGGCGTCGCCGAAGCGACGGCCTCTCGCGCCCTGGCAGGCAGCGGCCAGCTTTCCGAAAAGACGCGACGCCGCATCGCCGATGCCGCCGCGCGACTGGGCTACGAGACCGCGGGAAGAGCGCAGTCTTCGCTCGTAGACACACCGCGACGGCGGGGCGTGATCGGCGTGGTCGTGGCGGCCCTCAACAACTCGTTCTACCCCTACCTCGTCGACCGGCTGCACAACGAGCTCGACGATCTCGGCTTCGACATGGTGCTGATCATCGACGAGATCACGCGCGACCCCGCCGGACGGAAGCTGCGCTCGCTCATCGACACGTTGGATGGCGTGATCGTCACGACGGCGATGATCGGCTCTCCCGTGGTCGACTTCCTCGTTGATCGCGGCGTACCCTCCGTGCTCGCGATCCACTCCAACATGCGCAACAACGCCCATGTCGCCGAGAGCGATAACGTGGCGGCGGGTGCCGAGGCCCTCGAACATCTCGTCGGGCTAGGGCATCGCCGCATCGCCCTCCTCATGGGACCCGCGACGACATCCACGACGATCGGCCGTCTGGCAGGCGCGCGCTCGGTGCTCGAGAAAGCGGGCATTCCCCTTCACACCGACCTGCTCTTCCATACGGAGATCACGCATGAAGGCGGCTATTCGGGCTGCGTGCAGCCCATGCGGTCGAGCGACCCGCCAACGGCGATCTTCTGCGCGAACGATGTCATCGCCATCGGCGCCCTGGATACGGCCCGCAAGATGGTCATCGACGTGCCGGGCGCGCTCTCCATCATCGGCATGGACGACATTCCGATGGCGAGCTGGAGCATGATCTCGCTGACGACCATTCGCCAATCTATTGGCGAGATTGGCTCCATGGCAGCGAAGCTCGTCTCCGAGGCCATTCTGCTTGGACCGGATGTCGGGCCTAGGAACCAGATCTTTCCGACCAATCTGCTGGTCCGGGCAACGACAGGGCCCTCGAAAACGCCACAGTCCTAGAAACGACTCCGACCCGGCTCCCGGCGAGCTCGCTCGCTCCTCGTCCAAACCGCGCCCGCCCCGTCGACCGGGCGGTCACGCAGCTTGTCGGCCGCGGCAATAGCAGGAGGCCTTGATCTCGACCGAGGCACGGGCAAGGGCGCGATCGAGGCGCTGGCGCAGGAGCCTTGTCTCGAGATCGCCGCTTGCACCGCGCCGTTCGAGACACTCGACCAGTCCATGCAGGCTCCAGATGTTGTCGGGATGCTGGCAGGCCCGCGCGAGCGTCGGGTCGAGCCCGAGATCCGCGCGGTACACCGCTTCCGCCTCGTCCGTCCGCCCTTGTTCCAGCAGAAGCGCGCCCAGGGCATGGCGTGCGGGCTGCATCCAGGCCCATGGCTCGTCATAGGGCAACGTGTCGTCCATCCGAACGGCATCGCGCAGTGACGCGAACGCATCTTCATACCGACGCTGATGATAGGCGAGCTCACTCTCAGCCATGCGCTCTGCCACGGCGAGGATATCGCGGCAGGTGTTGTTGAAGAGCATGCGGCTCTCGGGCACGGCGTCCAACGCCTCCCGGAACGCCTGCAACTCGCGCGCAGCATCGGCGGTCCGGCCAAGGTTCGCGAATGCTACGGTGCGCGCATAGCGCAGCATCGCGGTGGTCACGCAGAATAGCCCGACGTCCTCGGGCAGGCTCTGCTCGAGGATCGCCTCCCACATCCCGAAACGGATGAGCACGTGCTGGCGCATCGGCACGAAGCCCTCGAACCAGTCCGCCATCGGCCGCAGTGTCTCGGCCGGCAGCGTCTCGATCAGCTCGTCCGCGGCTGCGAGCGCAGGCTCCGGCTGGCCGAGGAACATCGCCCCATAGATCACGAAGTGATAGTTGTGGCAGCGATAGACCGAGTAGAAGTTCTCGGCACCGCGGTGCGCGAGATACTTCCGGTCGACCATCACGGCAGCTTGGTTCCGCGCAACGACGTTCTGATAGTCGCCGCAGAGAGCATCGATATGCGTCGCCATGTGAACCAGATGGCCGGCATCGGGCACGAGCGTCGTGAGGGCATCGCCATGTCGAAGGGCGCGCTCGGGATGCGGCGACATCTCCATGAGATGAATGTACATGTGGAGCAAGCCGGGATGCCGCCACGCCTGCTCCTGGCTTTCGAAGGCCCGGTCCAGCACCGCGATAGCCTCCGCCGTATCAGCACCCTGCTTTGGCTCGCCCGTTGCAAGGTCCCATAGCTGCCAGGGCGTCCGGTTCATGATCGCCTCGGCGAAGAGCGCCGTGACATCAAGGTCGTGAGGATGCGCCCGGTGAACCGCCCGCATCGCATCCGCATAGGCGTCGTTCCATGGATCGAAGCTCTCTACGTCGGCGGAAGCAGGGTAGCGCTCTGAGAGCGCCTCGATGAACGCCTGTTCGACGGGGTTTGTCGCGGCGTTGCTCGCCGCCTCGAGCGCTGCACGGGCCCTCTCGAGCGCATCCGGCTTCTCGTCGGGCTCGAAGGCCTCCCAGGGCTTGTTGTAATTCGGCCCAAGCGCGTAGGCGATGCCCCAATGCGCCATCGCGCATGCCGGATCTGCCTTCACCGCCTCCTCGAAGCAGACGACGGCCTCTTCGTGGTTGTAAGCGTAGGTCCAAACCAGGCCGCGGTCGAACCAGAGCTGCGCGTCGGCACGCGTCGTGGTGACCGTCCGTCCGTAGTGCCCGAGATCGTACTCTGTCATGGCTGCCATTCTCCCGGTGGAAGAGCACCCCGACCCACGCCACTGGGAACTCTACCCGATCCAGAACCAGAAATCTGCCTGCCGCGCGTTGGGATCGCCGTCCGCAGCGGGCCTTTGGACCGGATCTCCGACTTGGGGCCGACGACCCGATCTGACGTTGCGCACCCGGGCGGCGTTCCCTGGCCCTGCATGCCGGGGCTAGGAGCGGCCCGCAGTGGTACTCAATGCGGCGGCGCCCTGAGCGCTTCGGCGGCGGCGATGTGGCGTTCAGAAGCGAGACCTGCGCCCAGAAGTTCCGCAAGGACCACGTGACATCTGGCGGCAAGCGGCCGGAAGGAGAGCGGCTCTGCAATAGCGATCGCAGCCTCCAAGGAGGTCCGCGCTTCGTCGATGGCTCTCTCCTCCGCCTTTACCAGACCGAGGACGAGGAGCGCATAGGCCTCGAAGCCCCGCTCGCCCCGTGATCGCGCGCAGGCCAGAGCGGCGGCGGCCCCGACCCGGGCCTCCTCCAACTGACCGTCCGCAAGATGAGCCTCGGCGGACATGGCCTGCACGAGCGCATGAAAGAGCCCGAGGCCGAGCACATCGTGCTCGCCGACGGCCTTGCGCAGCCGCACGGCACCCTGCCCCGCCTCGCCCGTCAGCATCTCCGCATAGCCGAGGAACCCGCGCGTGAAAGGAGCGAGATAGGTCAGGCCCCACCGCTCGATCATGTCGAGCGTGTCGCCGAGAACCTCCCGGGCGGCATCGCAGTCGCGTGCGACAAGGTGCTGATACCCGATGTCGTAGCCGATATGGGCGCGGTTAAAGGGCGTGCCGATGCGCTCGGCCAGAGCGAGTGCTTCGGCAGCCTCCCGATCGGCCGCGCCGAAGGTGCCGCGCTCGGCATGAACGAAGACGAGCCATGACCGGGAAATGACGGCAGGCGCGAAGGGTAGACCGCAAAGCTCAAGCGCTGCATCACCCGGCAACCGTTCGATCACAGCCTCGAAGTGACGTTGCGCCTCGTTCAAGTTACCACCGGTGACGGCGATGCATCCGCGGTAGAAGTCCGAGGCGACGGCGAGCGGGCGGTCTCCTGTCTCCTCGCCGATGCGCGCAGCCCGCTCGCAGGCGGCGGACGACATCACTGCTTGACCGAGCTGCCAAAGGCTCGCGGCGCGATAGACCGAGACCCAGCCGAGGCGCACCCTGTCCTTTGCGCGCGCAGCCAGTTCCTCGGCGCGCTCGAGCGGCTCAAGAATGGCCTCAAACCTGCCGGTCGCCCAGAGCACGTTTCGGAGCGAGAACATGAGATCGATACCCGCCTCCGCGCATTCGGGCGTCTCGGGCAGCCTGCCGAAGGCGTCAAGCGCGCGGCGGAACTGTCCGGAGGCCTCGACGAGCGCTGAGCGAGCGACCGCGTCATGCCCAGCTTCTGCGAACGCATCGAAGGCGCGGACCCAGTCCCCCGCCGCGAATGCATGATGGCCAACGAGACCCGCACGACCCTCACCCTGACCGCGCTGCTCGTCGAGCATATCGGCATAGGCAAGGTGGATCTCGCGGCGCCGGCGCATGAGGAGTGTGGCGTAAGCCTCGTCCTGCAGCAGCGCATGCTTGAAGGTGTAGTAGGCCTCGGGCGGCACGCCGTGGCGAAAGAGGATCCCACTCTCAACGAGTTGCTCCAGGGCGGGTTCCGGCTCCACCCCGTAGAGTGCTGCGAGGCGATCGATGTGACGATGCGCGAAGGTGCGGCCGATGACGGCGCCGATCTGCGCCACGATCTTTCCGGGACCCATGGCGTCGAGGCGCGCGAGAAGCGAAGTCTGCAGCGTCGCCGGGACCTCGGCAACCCCGGCTTCGAGCCCGCTGTCGAGCACGGCGCGGGTGATCTCTTCGATGAAGAGAGGCACACCATCGGCACGCGCAACGATCTGCGTCGCTGTTTCCTCGTCCAGCCCTTCTGGCGCGATGGACCGGGCCAACCGGATTGCCTGACGCCGCCCGACGCGCTGCAGGTCGAGCCCTTCCCAATGAGCGAGATGCTGCCACTCCGGTTCGAACTCGGGCCGATGCGTCAACAGCATCAGGATCGGACGCCCCGCGATGCGCTCGGCCAGCTGCGCGATGAAGTCGAGCGTCGTGGCATCGGCCCAATGCACATCTTCAACGGCAAGCAGCACCGTGTGCTGCTTGCTCATGGCCAGAACGTGCTCGACGAGGCATGCGATCACCTCGCGTCGGAGCGCCTGTGCCGGAAGCGCATCCATCGCAGCTCGGCCCGACCAGTCGATCCGCAAGAGCGCCGCCAGGCGCGGCAAGGCGTGCTCCAAGAGTTCCGGGGCGAGGCTCAGATAGCGGCGAAGTTTCTCGATACGCGCGGCATCACTCTCCGCAGCCGCCAGGCCCGCCGTGCGCCGCAGGTTCTGGATCGCGGGGTAGAGCGCGGTGTTGGTGTGGTGCGGCGAGCACTGGTAGCGAAACCCGAAACGCCTCTCGCCGTGAAGCTCCGTGCGGAACTCCTCGAGGAGGCGGGACTTGCCGATGCCCGGGTCGCCCGAGATCGAGATCAGCCTCCCGTCCCCTGCCTTAGCGGCGTCCCAGCCCGCGCGCAGGGTGCGAAGATCGCCCGCGCGCCCCACCAGTTTGCTTCGCCCGGGTGCGCGAGCGCGCTCGTAGCGCGTCACCCCCGTCTCCTCGCCGGCGATACGCCATGCCCGGATCGGAGCCGCGAAGCCCTTGAGCGTGTACTCGCCGATATCCTCGAGCGCGAAGGTACCCGCTAGCAGCTTGCGGGTGAGCGGACCGATAACGACCTCGAAGGGACGCGCGAGATGCTGCAGCCGCGACGCCAGTCCGAGCGTCGCTCCGATCGCGGCGCCGTCGTCCTTCAGGATCTCGCCTTCGATCGTACCGACCACGACCTCGCCCGTGGCGACGCCGGCGCGTGCCTTGAGCACCGGCTCACTATCATGGAGGATCGCGCCTATCGCCTCATGGGCCTCCCGCGCCGCGCGCACCGCCCGCTCCGCGTCGTCCTCATGCGCCTGCGGCCAGCCGAAATAGGACAGCACGCCATCGCCTGCGAATTGTGCAACATAGCCGCCGTAGCGGAGCGTCGCCGCCGTGACGGCGGATTGGAACTGCTTGGTGAGCTCGTGCATCTCCTCGGCATCGATCCGCTGGAAAAGCTCGACCGATCCGACGATGTCGATGAAGACGACACTCAGAATACGTCGCTCCGGCTCGCCCGCCGAGAGCAGTTCGCGTTTCGAGACCGCCCGACCTTCGGCCATGCGTGACAGCGCGGCGAGCAGGCGCCGCCGGTTGCCGAGGCTTATGCCAAGCGAGGCGAGATCGTTGTCGTCGAGAAGATCAAGCGTAGAAAGGTCGACATCGTTGGCGGCGAAGACTGGCGCGTACCGTTCCAGCCCGTGCCCTTTCAGCCAATCGACAAGGTCCGACATTCGACATCGCCTGAACTACGTGAAAGACCCGGAACGCACCCACCCTTAGAGTTAGCCTAGCAGAGATCGCGCCAATGATGACGGATTTCATTAAGCAACGAAAGAACGCGGCAAGTGATGGCTCTTTGTGCCGCGTTTCTTCGACTTGGTTCGAAGCTCATCGACAGAGCGCCCTCTGAGCATCGCTTTCCGAGAGTCCTCCGGCAACCGCCATAGAGGGCCGCCCCTCGTTAAGGCCAGTAGCCGATGAGGTTGTTGAGCCGTGCGGGGGTGATAGAACGCGGCCTCGACAATGGGCGATAGCAAAAGGCCAAAGGGATGCGCGTCTTCCATCATCCGGGCACTAATGCACATGATCCGCACTTCTTCATGGTGCGCGGGCGGGTCGTGGCGAACGAGGAGCGACCGGCACGGACGGCGCGTCTGCTCGACGGCATCGCCCGGCTTGGTTTGAGGCCCGAAGCGGCGGCTCGGTGCGACGACGAAGCGCCGCTGGCGGTGCATAGCGCAGAGTATCTCGGTTTTCTTTCAACTGCTTGGGAGCAGTGGCAGGCGCTGCCGGGCGCCGGGCCGGAGGTCGTGGCCAACATCCATCCGCACCGCGGCCGGGGCACTTATCCAGACGCTCTCGTCGCCCGGGCGGGCTGGCACATGGCCGACACGGCGGCACCTATCGGGGAGGGGACATGGGCGGCGGCCCGTCATGCCGCCGACTGCGCGGTCGCAGCTGCCGATGCGGTGCTCGACGGTGCGCCGCGGGCCTACGCCCTCTGCCGACCGCCGGGGCATCACGCCTATCGCGACATGGCCGGCGGGCATTGCTTCCTCAACAATGCGGCCATCGCGGTCGAGCGGCTGCGGCGGCGCCATGGCCGCGTCGCCGTGCTGGACATCGATGTGCATCATGGCAACGGGACGCAGAGCATCTTCTACGACCGCGGCGACGTGCTGACCGTCTCGATCCATGCCGACCCGCACAACTTCTATCCCTTCTATGTCGGCCACGCTCACGAGACCGGGGATGGCGCGGGCGAGGGCGCGAACCTGAACCTGCCCCTGCCGATCGGCAGCGAGGATGCCGTGTGGCTCGAGACGCTCGACCGCGCTCTCGACAGGTTGAGTGCCTTCGCACCGGATGCAGTGGTGCTGGCCCTCGGCCTCGACGTGCATGAGGACGATCCGCTCAAGGGTCTCGCGATCACGACAGAGGGGATCGGGGCTGCAGGCAGACTGCTGGCAAAGCTCGATGTGCCAGTCGTGATCACGCAAGAGGGCGGCTATCTCTCGGCCGCTTTGAGCGACAACATCGAAGTGTTTCTGCGCTGTGTTTCAGGCGGTTAGGCTACGTCGGGTTTCAACGCCGAGCGCTGCGACCGCAGCCTCCGCCGCCACCAGCGCGCCCTCAAGGAACCCGCCATCCTGTGCCGCCACCTCGCTCCCCGCGACGTGGAGGCCACGCGCCGCCAGTGCCGCAAGTGGCGGCGTCATGCCATAGGCGGGGTGCCCGGCGGGAGGGTCGCGGTCCGCCTCGACCGCTGTCTCCGCCTCCGCGGCCCAATCCTGCAGCATGACGGCGCGCGGGTTTGCGGCGCCCGGGCCGAAGAGGTGGGTGAGCTGTGAGATGATAGCGCTCTCTAGTTCAGTGCGGTGCGCTGCTCGGGCGTCGGCGGGGATGCCGATAAAGCCGAAGAGCGCGCCTTCCCCGCCTGCGGCCGGGCTGGCGTCGTGGATCTCGGCGAGGGGGGCGCGATGGCTCATGGCGGAGCCCGAGAGGCCGGCTTCGCGCCAGAAAGGGCGATCGTATAGTGCAACGGCCTTGGCGTGGCCGGCCATCCAGGTGGGCATGCCCGAGAGGGCCCGCGCAGCCTCAGCCGGCAAGGCGGGATCGAATGAGATGCCGTCAATCAGGCGTGGCGGCAGAGCCAGGATCACGTTCTTTGTCAGTAACTTAGGCTCACCTTCCGAGCCCTCGATGAGCTTACCGTCGTCGCGATGCGCGACCCGACGCACTGCCGTCGAGAGGTGCGTGCGGTCGGCTGGCAGACCTGCGGCGAGGCCGTCGGTCAGCGCGCGCATACCGCCCGTCAGCCGCAACGCGCCCGCCATCGGTTGAAAGTCGAGATCGCGGCGCACCCGGCCGGCACCGTCCTCGAAGACGAGGCGGCCGGTGGCGTATTGCTCGAAGACCGGAACGCCGAGGCGTTCGGCAAGGCCGAGGAGGCGAGAATTGTGAGGCCAGGCCCAGGTCGGGCCGAGGTCGTAGCGCTGGGCGCCGTCGGGAGCGCCAGGCGCGGATTGCGAGAGGATGCGACCGCCCAGGCGATCGCGCGCCTCAAGCAGCACCCAGTCCCGGCCCGCGCGGTGGAGCGCATCGGCTATGGCGAGCCCGGAGAGCCCGCCGCCGATGATCGCCACCTCGCAATCGGGGCGCACTGGCTCAGACCATCGCCGCGAGATGGCCGGTCTTTACCCAGACCTTCGCCCCTTCCGGCCCTGCAACGGCCTCGAGCGTCTGCGCAGGCGGCAGGCGCAGCCAGTCCCAGGGACCGAGCTCCTCGCCACCTTCCGCGAAGCCGCCTGATAGGACGAAGACCTCGAGACCCTCATGACCCTCGATCCGCACATCCGCCTTCGGCGCCCAGGTCTCGATCCGCACATCCTCGCGCCCATCGACGAAGAGGGGCAGAACGCTCACACCCGGCCGACCCGCCGCCGGCACGGGCACCGATTTCTGCGTGGCGATGCGCACATGCGTCCGGTCCTCGGGGTCGAACTGATGGAGCTTGACGAGGATCGTCGTGCCCTGCGGTGCCGAAGGCGCATGGTGCGACGTCGGCGGATTGCGGATGTAGCTGCCCGCCGGGAACGCGCCGTGCTCGTCCTCGAAGACGCCGTCGAGCACCAGGAACTCCTCGCCCCCGTCATGGGTGTGGGCGTGGAACTCGGCGTTTGGCGCGAAGCGGACGACGGTCGTCGCGCGCGCCACCTCGTCCCCGATCCGGTCGAGCATCTTCCGCTCGACGCCCCGCATCGGCGAAGCGCGCCACGTGTTCTCCGCATCGCGGACGATGACGCGGGCGGTGAAATCGGCATTCAGTTCCATGGCGATGCTCCTTCTGCTGGGCCAGTGTTTAGCCCAGTTGGCGCCGCGCAGTACCCGACGATCTGCAATGTGATGATGCGCGCGACGCACGGGGCGCATGGCGTCTGCACTGTGCGTTCAGCCAACAGGCATGCGGCACTTCCCGTGCCAGACAGTCGGTTGATTGAGACCGCACGATCCCGTTGAGATCATCGCCCGGCACGGCATGGAGATCTGGCGAGGTCATCTATTCTGATCGATTGGCGGCGATCTGGGTTTTTGGGCGGATGAAATTGAGAGGTTTGCTGGATCCACGGGTCACGCCCGGGGATGACCTGGGACGGTCACTTCGGTCGTGGCCGAACCACTAGCCCGCCCCGGTCGTCACCGGTTCGGGGTCGGGAAAAACCATCGTCATCGCAGCGATGCAGGCGCCCTGCAGTTCTTCCGGGTCGACGGGCTTCATGACGAGGCCCGCGATACGCAGCGTCCGGCGCTCCGCCCCCAGATCCGCTGTCGTGTCCGCGGTGAGCAGGAGAACCGGGACCCGAGCGAGCCTTTGCGTCGCCCGCATGCGGCGGACCATGGCCACGCCGTCGAGCACCGGCATATGCAGATCGACGAGCACGAGATCGGCGGGCTCCCGCTCGAGCTCGGCCAGCGCGTGCTCGGCAGATGCGGCCTCCTCGACGATGGCGCCCAGAGGCTCGAGCATCAGGCGGGCGACGAGCCGATTGGTCGTGACGTCATCGACCACCAGCACGCGTCGGCCGTCCAGCCCTGCCCGCGATGTCGCATCGGTCTGCAAGCTTGCTCCGGTCCTTTCCGTCTTTGCGGCGTCGAGCCGCATCGTCATCGTGAAACTGCTGCCCGTGCCCAGAGTACTCTCAACCGTAATCTCACCATCCATCAAGCCAACAAGATGTCGCGTAAGCGCGAGGCCGAGACCAGTACCGCCGAAACGTCGAGTAATTGAGTTATCACCTTGTTCGAAGGCCTGGAACAGACGACGGAGGGTCTGGGCGGACATGCCGATACCGGTGTCGCTGACGCGCACCGTCAGACGCCAGGGCCCGTCATCGGCATCGGGATAGATGGGTCTCGCACGCACATCGACGCGGACCTCGCCCTGATCGGTGAACTTGACGGCGTTGGAGATGAGGTTGCCGACCGCCTGGCGCATCCGGAGGGCGTCGACCATCAGCTTCGGCGGCGGCGGGCTTCCCATATCGAGGCTAAGCTTGAGGCCCTTGCTCTCCGCCTCCTCCCGCCAGAAGGCGCAGATGCTGTCTAGCAGCATCGCAAGATCCTCCGGCGTCGGCACGATGCGCATGTAGCCCGCCTCGGCCTTGGAGAGATCGAGCACGTCGTCTAGGAGGGCGCGGAGGCTCTTGCCGCTCTCCTCGATGAGGGAGAGCTTTCGCCTGTGCTCCGCGCCGCTGGCGCCGCCGCTGCCGCTGCCGTCAAGCGCCCCGGCTATGCCGAGGATGGCGTTGAGCGGGGTGCGGATCTCATGGCTGACGGCGGCGAGGAAGTCCGCCTTGGCGCGGGAGGCCCGCTCGGCGGCGTCGCGCGCGACGCTCAGCTCGAGCGTGCGTTCGTCGACCCGACGCTCGAGATCGCCGCGGATCTCCTCGAGGCTCTGCTCATGGCTGAGGCGGGCCTCCTGCAGCTCGTCGAAGGTCCGCCAGAGCTGGGCGATCTCGTCATTGCCACCGCGCGCCTGGACCCGCTCGGGCTCGCCCGCGCGCCAGCGGCTCATCGCGCGCTGCAATCGGCGGAGGCGATCGCTGATCATCGCGCTGAAGATGAGCCAGGTCGCCACGCAGAGGGCGATGGCAGCAAGGAGTGCCGTCGCCGCGGCGAAGATCATGGAGCGTCTGAATTCGCCGACGGCACGCTCGTAGCTCGCGCCCATGCGCACAGTGCCCGCCTGGACCAGCTTGTCGTCGACGACGTAGCGGATCGGGCCGCTCCTCACCGTGCCTTTCTCGGGCGGGTTGCCGAGGCGCAGCACCACCTCCCCATTGCGGGCGATGATCTCGGCGAAGACGACATCCGCGTCCGAGAAGACGCTCGCCATCACGAGGTTGGTCATCCGCTTGTCGAGCGTGGAGACGGCGCGGCTGAGGACGATCGAGTGGTTCTGGATCATGCGCTCGAGCTTGTTGTCGAGCTCATCGATCTGCACCCGGTACTGGAGGTAAGGCGGGATCGTGAGCGCCGGTAGAAGAACGACGGCGACGACCGGCACGAGCAGTGCCAAAAAGCGCAGGCTGAGCGGCCAACCGACCGGGGCGCGCGGGCTTGTCGGGTCCAGCGGCTTCGGGTCCACCGTCTGCGGATCCGCGCTGCGGTCTCCATCGGTGAGTGACATCAGCACGTCTCGACCCGTCTCGCGCTGACACCGGTAAATTCTCTGCACTTCAAATCGAAACGCAGGGTGGTTGCGCCACACACGCCAAAAGCGATGGAACTAACAGCAATCAACGCTTGTCGCCCTCTAAGCATGCACGCCCCCCGCACCACACTGCTTGGGTAGCACAACTTGGACAAGGCCTGAAAGCAGCGGCTGTGCGGGCGATGGCGGCTGCTTTGACGATCCTTAGTGGGACAGCGGAGAGTGATCGCGAACCAAATGCACCACGTCCTAGATCGGTCGCGGTCATCAAAGCTCAGCCAAAACCACATCGAAGCTTGCGCAACCGGTTGCTCGAACGACGGAAGGCTCGGTCGCGGTCCCATACATGGCGAGCAAGGTCGCGAACGCCCCGAACCCGCAACGCGCCGTGACGACGCTGGACCCCACAGTCTCGGATGAGGGTCGGTCGATCCGGACCAGCGCCGATCTGCGCCCTGCAAGGCCCGTCGGGCTCCTGGAGCCGGTGGCGAGCCGGTTCCGACCCGCCGGCGACCACTTCAAGATGGAGACGGCCCGGGCCGGCTTCGGCGAGCGCCCTCCGGCGGAAGTGCAGCAAGCATGCGCGGTGCCCACTTCGCCGGGTGCCGTTGGAGCCCCGGGCACGCAAATCTCTTGCAAGAGATTTGCAAATTCCTTCAAAGGAATTTGATACCCGGCGGCAGTCTCATCGAGGAGCCACCCAGTGCGTGCCCCAGCACGCAATCCCGACCGGACCGGAGCGCTTGCACCGCCGATGGTTGTCTTCACACTCTCCTTCCGTCCGGGCGCACTCCCAGCGCTGCCGGAGGCGCACGACCACCACCAGGAAGGGCATACACCATCACCCTCATCGTCCAGTTGACCGATACGCATATCACCGCGCCGGGCCGCCTCGCCTATGGCAGGGTCGACACCCATGCGGCACTGGAGCGAGCTGTCGCCCATATCAACGCCCTGCCCGAGACTGTGGGAACGATCGACGCCGTGGTCCTGACGGGCGATCTCACCGACCGCGCGACGCCCGAGGAGTACGCCGCCTTCCGTGAGATCGCGGCACCGCTCGCGCCACCGCTTCTCGCGATCCCGGGCAATCATGACGCGCGCAGCCCGATGCGGGAGGGACTGGAACTGGCTGATGTAAACGATCCGGACAGCCCTCTCTGCTGGAGCCATCGGATCGGGAACCTCCTCGCCATCGGCCTCGACACCACCGTACCGGGCAAGCCCCATGGGCATCTCGATGAGGGGACGCTCGACTGGCTCGAGGGGGAGCTCGCCGCGGCGGCGGAGACGCCTGCGATCGTCTTCACCCACCACCCTCCCTTCGACACAGGGATCCGGCATATGGACCGCCAGCGGCTCCTGAACGGCGAAGAGCTCCTGGCCCGCCTCGCGAACCATCCGAACGTGCAGCTTGTCGCCTCGGGCCATGTCCATCGCATGATCGCGACGACGGGCAGCGCGGCAGGCGCGCCACCCTGCCTCATCGCACCCGCCCCCGCCCATGCGGTCAGCCTAGACCATGCAGCGGGCGCTCCCGCCACCTTCCGCCTCGAGCCGGGCGCCGTGCTCCTCCACCGCTGGCAGGCAGCCGTTGGGTGCCCTTTCGGCCGCCTCCAGTCCCAGCTCAGCTATGTCGAGAGCTTCGACGGCCCCCACCCCTTCGCCACCTGAAGCCATGGCCTGCCAACATGACCGTTGGGGGCGGGCTGGCGGGTGGGCGTCCGTCCGCGCGAGCGCAGGCGAGGCGCGGCGGTGACGGGCAGCCGTCAGCCCGCCCTTTCTCACGCGTCAGCCAGCGCGCCCTCGGCTGCGGCGCGAATGGCGCGGATGTTCTCGCCATAGGCACCAGGCGCTGCGACGGAGCCGCCGCGGAAGACGGCGGAGCCCGCGACCAGCAGATCGGCACCGGCGGCCGCGACCAACGGCGCGGTCTCGACCGTCACGCCGCCGTCGATCTCGATATGGATCGGCCGATCCCCGATCATGGCGCGGAGGCGGCGCACCTTCTCGATCATCGCCGGGATGAAGGCCTGCCCCCCGAAGCCCGGGTTCACCGTCATGACGCAGACAAGGTCGATGCGATCGAGCACATGCGCGACGGCCTCCGCAGGTGTTGCGGGATTGAGCGCGACGCCCGCACGGCAGCCCGCATCCCGGATCGCCTGCAACGTCCGGTCGAGATGGGGGCCTGCCTCCGCATGCGCGGTCAGTACATCCGCCCCCGCCTCGGCGAAGGCGGCGATGTAGGGATCCACGGGCGCGATCATCAGATGCACATCCATCACCGTCGCCACATGCGGCCGGATCGCCTTCACGAGCTGCGGGCCAAAGGTGATGTTCGGCACGAAATGCCCGTCCATCACATCCACATGGACCCAGTCCGCACCTTCAGCCTCGATGGCCCGGCACTCCGCACCGAAATCTGCGAAATCGGCTGAGAGGATCGAGGGCGCGATCCTGATGCGGCGATCGAATGACATGGCTGCACGCTCCTGACCCGGGGCGCCCCGCCGCGCCCGCCCTCCATCTCCGCCGCGCGGTCGGTGCGGTCAAGTCCGCAGCCATCGCCCATCATGAGCGCGCTCTGCACATTTTTCGAGCGACACGTGAAGAACCGCACATCCGGAAGACCCCTCACCGGACCAAAGTCCTCCCCAGGGACGCGGGATGGCAGAGCCAAGGAACGACGCAGCCACACCGCAGAGACAGTGACGAGTGAGGGTGTCATGGACAATTCCGACGTTGTTTTCCGCCTGTGCTTCGAGACCGCGATGATCGCCGCAGCGCTCGCCGGCGGGTTCTGGCTGCTCGAGGACGGCAATGCGCAGCATGCCTTCCGCGAGATCGGCATTCTTCTCGGCGCCCTCCGCTAAGGGCGCCTCTCGGTTCTCCCCTTGCGTGCCGCCCGGATCCTGCGTGCTTATCCCGGGCTTTCCTGTACCCGACTAGCGGGGCCGTACCCCGTAGACTTGCGGCATCGGGCCTGGCCGACCCCCCCACCCCGGCCCGCCCGGTGCCGTCTTTTTTCGAGCCTTGCCCCCTGAGATCCTCCACCTCATACCGGCGACGCTTCGCAGGACGGCGGGCACCGGATGGGCACAGTCGCCCGCAAGATGCTCGATTTTCGCAATCATTCCTCGAGAGTCCCATTTACTGGGACTGCCCCCCTCCCCTAACACCTCAAAAGGCATTATTGGCAGGCGCATCCATTCCCGAACGGCCCCATGACAGACGAAGACGATACGATCCCGACCAATCTGCGCACGCTTCGTATCCTGGAGATCGTGGCGGAGGCTGCCGAGCCGTTGACGCCATCCGAGATCAATGCGCGCCTCGGCCTGCCAAAGCAGACGGCGCACAGGCTCTGCAACACGCTCGCGGATGAGGGGTTTCTGGCGCGCGAGGGGGCGGGCACGCGGCTCCGCCCGGGCCGTCGGCTCCGCGCGATGGCCAGCGGCACGCTCAATGGCAGCCATCTCCACATCGCCCGCCACCAGGTGCTGCGCAAGCTCTCGGAGGCGGTGGGCGAGACTGTCAACTTCGTGGTGCCCGAGCCCAAGGGCATGCGCTATCGCGACCGGGTCGAGACCGGCTGGGCGCTCCGCATCCAGCTGCCGATCGGCAGCAACGTGCCCTTTCACTGCACGGCGAGCGGCAAGACCTTCCTCGCGAGCCTGCCGCAGGCAGCACGCGAGCGGATGGTGAGGACGCTGTCGCTCGAGAAACTGACACCGAATACGATCACGGATATCTCGGCGCTGCTCGACGAGCTCGCCGAGATCGACGCGCAGGGCTTTGCGATGGACCGCGAGGAGTTCATGGAAGGCATGATCGCGCTCGCAGCACCGATCCATGACCGGGACGGGCGCTATGCGGCCTCCATCGCCTTCCATGCGCCGCTCCTGCGCCTCGAGGTCGATGCCGCACTCGCGCATCGCCAAACGCTGCTGGACGCGGCGATGGCGCTCTCGGAATACTGCTGACGGAGCGTTTGCGGGAGGACGCGATGGTCGCGGTTCTGGTGCTCGATCCGATCCATGAGGACGGCCTCGCCCTCCTCCGCGCCCGCACGGACATTGCCCTCGACTATCTGCCCGAGCCCGACACCCATGACATCGCGGCGCATCTCTGCGAGGCGGAGGTGCTGCTCCTTCGCGGGCGGACCCTGCCGCGGGCGATGTTCGAGGGGGCGGAGCGGCTCCGCCTCATCTCGCGTCACGGGGTCGGTTGCGACAATCTCGATCTCGACCTCCTGCGCGCGCAGGGCGTGCGCGTCGCGATCAGCGCCGATGCAAACTGGCTCTCGGTCGCGGAGCATACGCTTGCGCTGATGTTCGCGGCGGCCAAGGCGCTGCATGTCGGCGACCGGGCAGTGCGGGAGGGGCGATGGGCGGTACGGGACGCGCTCGGCACGCGGGAGATCGCGGGAAGCGACGTGCTGGTGGTCGGCTATGGCCGGATCGGGCGGGCGGTAGCGGAGCGGTGCGCCGCGCTCGGCGCCCGGGTCCGGGTGCATGATCCGGCCTTTGCCGAGACGCCACCCTTCGCGGCCGCGCCCGCCCTGTCGGAGGCGATGGCAGAGGCGGATTTCGTGACCATCCACATACCGCGGCTGCCGGCGACGATGGGCCTGATCGGTGCGGACCTGCTCAGGCGGCTTCGCCCCGGCGCGGTCCTCGTCAACACCGCGCGCGGCGGGATCGTGGACGAAGGGGCGGTGCTGGCGGCGCTGGAGACGGGCCGCCTTGCACGCTACGCCACGGACGTGCTCGCCGATGAGCCGCCTGCGCCGGACGATCCGCTGCTCGCCCGCGACGACGTCATCCTGACACCGCACAGTGCTGCGATGACGGCGGAGGCCGCGCGCCGCATGGCGACGGGAGCTGCGGAGAACATCCTCGACTTCATCGATGGCCGGCTGGCGCCCGAGATGGCGGTCATCTAGCGAAGCGTCTAACAGTGCGAACAGCGCGCGCCTGGTGTTTCCATCGAGCGGGAGACGGGCATGCGCTGACACTGAACACCCATAGGAAACGAAAGAGGACCTGCACGCGTTGGCGCGCAGGTCCTCTTCAACGTCTCATCGGGCCGGGAGGGCCCGTGGGTGCTCAGGCCCGGTTGCCACGGAAGGCGAAGAACAGGCCGCCCAGCAGAAGGAGCAGATGGAACTGGTTGTAGAGCAGGATCTCGAGCGGCGGCGCCCAGTAGACGACGATCAGCACACCGACCACGATGGTCGCGAGCGCTGCGCCAGCCAGTCGGGTCATGAGGTCGCCCTGCCACCCACGGACAAACCCGCCGGCGATGAGGCCGATGCCGGCCGCCATTTCGCCAAGGGCCGCCAGGGCCCATGCGGCTAGCGGCAGGCCATAGGAGGCTGCGTCTTCAGCGGTGATGGGCGTTTTCGTGGCGCCCTGTTGGAAGATAATCAAAGCTAGAGGCAGGCGTAGGAGCCAATGGGCCCAAAGAAGGGCCGGCAGGTCCTGGCTGGCGCGCAAGATCATCGTTACTGCGGTCATGTCACTCTCCTCAGCATTCGATTGCACGTTCGGGACATGGGCGCGCGCCGCGCCTTCACCATGCGACATCCTGTCGGGAGCCACCTGAAGACGGCGGATTTCCACCCTGCGCAAATTGAGTGCAGAAACTTCACTTTGTGATCCGGCTATCAGTGCGCCATCGACAAGTCGGCGTGGACGCGAGTTTTCCGGGACAGCGGTCAAATTCCTGCGTTTAAGAGATAAGTTTCAACGAATTCGCATGCGGTATGGAGAGCTTTCGGAACAAATCCGCCGCGCAGCACGCGGCACACGCGCATTAGACGCTCTCGTGGCAGGCTCGAGAGGGAAGCGCCCGTGCGACGCTATCCCCAAGCTTGACCCCGCGATCAGGAAGGCCGCGCGGCTTCAGCCATCTCGCAATCATCTGGATTGCCGGATCAAGTCCGGCAGTGACGGCGCCGAGCGTCTTGGTCGAACCGATGGAGCGCGATCTGAAAGGCGCCCACCGCTCTCAGCATCGCCGGACTACACCTTGCGATCGAGGCGCCAAACGCTGGGTTCTGGTGTTGGCTCCCCGGTCACGCCGAGGGACGACAGGATTGCTCGACCGGTTCTGTCAGCTCGGGCGATGCCCTGGCGGCGACCGATGGCTCGGATTGCGCGGTGGGTCTGACGTGCGGTGCTGCGGATCCGCTGACGGTGATCGCGGGAAGGCGGCACGGGGCCGCTGAAGTGGGAAAGCGGCGCCCCCTGACGAGGGCGCCGCCATGCCGTTACTGGCTTTCGGATTCGAGGAGGCCGAGCTGGGTCATGAAGGCGATATGGGCGTCGAGCGCTTCCTGGGCGAGCTCGGACTTCGCCGCCACGTCGCGCCAGGCATCGACCGCAATCTGGCGGAACTTGTCGCGCTCCTCCTGCGGCCAGTCGATCACCGTGATGTCCCCGCCCGCCTTGTGCTCGGCGACGAGGCGCTTGTCCTCGAGATCGGCGAGGCGGCGCATCGAGGAATAGGCGGCGTAGTACCAGACCTCCATCGCGGCCTGCTCAGATTCGGAGAGGCTGTCCCAGACGTCCTTGTTCACGATGAACTGCAGCACGGCCATGGAGTGGATGCCAGGGTAGACCGGATACTTCGCCACCTTGTACATGCCGGAGGCGTTGTTGTTCACGTAGGCCGAGGCATCGGCCGCCTCGACGAGGCCCTTCTCGAGCGAGGTGTAGACCTCGGAAAAGGGCAGCGAGACGGGGGCCGCGCCTGCGCGCTTGAAGACTTCCGCGGCCAGCCCTTCGGGTGAGCGGATCTTCACGCCCTCCAGATCGGCGACCGACTTGATCGGGATGGAGCTGACCAGCGCCTCGCGCGCATAGGGCCCGCAGCCGACCACGTGGATCTTGCCCTTGGTGTACTTGTCGTAGAGCTTCTGCAGGATCTCCTTGCCGCCACCGTACTGGCAGAAGGTCTGCATCTGGTCGACCGTGTCGTAGCCCGCGATCAGGTCGCCGAGGATCGCGAAGGCCGGGTCGCGGCCGGTGAAGTACGAGACCGCGTTGAGGTCGCCGTCGAGGATGCCGTTGGCAACGGCGTCGATCGTCTCGCGATGCGGCACCACGGCCTTGGTCGGCAGCACCTCCATCTTGACGCCGTCCGGCCCGGTCATGGCGTTGAACTTGCCCTGCCAGTCGTCGGTCATGAAGCGATGCGCCCAGTCGCCCGCCTTGGAGCTCGCCTGAAGCTGGAGCGTGCGCGCATCCGCCGTGCCGGCGGAGAGGCCGAGGCCGGTGCCGAGCAACAGTGCCGCGGCCAGAACTGCGGTCTTCTTCATCGTGTTCCTCCCGGGAATTGTGATTGGCGCCGCCGATGCTCAGCCTTGGTCAGCTAAAGGGATCGGCCAGCGCGAACAGGATCCAGATCAGCCCACCCGCCAGCGCGAAGCCCGCGATCGCAGCCCAGGGTCCGTAGTGGTGAATGGGATCCTGGCGGCCGCCCTCTTCGCTCATCTAGTTCGTCCTTCAGAGACCTGTCGGGATGGCAGGGATTGACCCTCCGCCGACCATACGACAGGCTAAAGTTGCAGTTGTCAACGCAAAGGGCAGAGTACTGTCGCGGCTCGGGAAAGTGAAAACACCATGACGATGCAGACGCTTGAGCCGACAGCGGATGAAATGCTGCACCGCGATATTGCAGTTGCGAAGGACGGCTTCGGCTGGGTCGACCATATCAGCCGGTTCTCGGGGCTCGCTGTTGCGCAGCTTTACTTGGTCTGCGCGGCCGTGACGGTCTACGAGGTGATCTCACGCTACGTCTTCAACGCGCCGACGGACTGGGCCTTTGAGGTGGCGATGGTGGTCTGCGCCGTCGCCTGGATGGTCTCCGCCGGCTATGTGACGCTGAAGAAGCGGCATATTGGGATTACGGTTTTCTACATCATGGCGGGCGAGGGCACGCGCTGGTGGCTCGACCTCCTGGCCTATGGCGTGGGCGTGCTGGCGCTTTTTTTGCTCGCCGACGACACGATGATCCGGGCGCTCGAGAGCATCGACCTCGTGGAGAAGACCGGGAGCGCGTTCAACTCGCCCCAGCCGATGCTGTTGAAGACCGTGCTGCTGGTGGGGGCGCTCGTCTATCTCCTGCAGCTCACCGTGCAGCTCTGGCGGCATTTCGAGAGCCCGCTTGCGAGGAACATCGTGCTCGCCATCGGGGCGCTGATCTTCCTGCGTCTCGGCCTGACCGGGGTGACGCATTACACCGGGGCGGAGGGGGTTCTGGGCCAGGTGCACGGCGCGTTCTCGGCCTTCGGCGAGATCTTCAACCCCAAGGACTATGTGGATGCGCGGGCTTATGATCTCGGCACCGTCAGCCTCTGCATCGTGGCGCTCCTGCTGCTGCTCATGACGACGGGGATGCCGCTCGGGATCGTGACGCTCTTCGTCTCGGTGCTGACGGCGCTGGCGTTCTTCGGGCCGAATGGGCTTTATTTGGTGTCCTCGAACGCCTTCGGCTTGCTGGAGAAGTACCCATTGGTGGCGGTGCCGCTCTTCGTGCTGATGGCCTCGATCCTGGAGAAGGCGGGCGTGGCGCGGGACCTCTTCGACGCCATGAACATCTTTGCGGGCAATTTCCGCGGCGGCGTGGCGGTGCAGACCGTGGGCGTCGCCGTGGTGCTGGCCGCGATGTCGGGCGTGATGGGCGGCGAGATCGTGATGCTGGGGCTGGTGGCGCTGCCGCAAATGCTGCGCCTCGGCTACAACAAATACATCGCCATCGGGGTGATCTGTGCGGCGGGGTCGCTTGCGACGCTGATCCCGCCATCGATCATCATGATCGTCTACGGGCTCTCGGCGGATGTCGCCATCGGGGACCTGTTCCTGGCCGGTGCCGTGCCGGGGCTGATGCTGGCGACCTTCTACGCGATCTATGTCGTCGTGCGCTGCAACATGAACCATGATCTCGCGCCGACGGCGGAGGAGGTGGCGCGGCTGCAGGGCCCGATCGAGATGACGGGCGAGAAGCGCCTCGCCGTCGCCATGTGCATCCTGTTGATCGGTGCGGTCATGGGCTCGATCTATGCGGGCATCGCGAGCGTGACGGAGGCCGCGGCCGTCGGCGTCTTCGGCGCGATCATCGTCGCGCTGGTGCGGCTCCAGTTCAACTGGACGATGTTCCAGCAGGCGCTGGCGGGCACGATGAGCACCGTCGGCACGATCATCTGGCTCATTCTGGGTGCCGTCGCCTTCGTGGGTATCTACAACCTGATCGGGGGGGCGAACTTCATGCGCTCGCTCTTCGCCGATCTCGGCCTGCCGGCGATCGGGATCATCTTCGTGATGATGGGGATCCTGATTATCCTCGGCACCTTCATGGAGTGGATTGCCATCGTCTTCATCACCGTGCCGGTCTTCGCGCCGGTGGTGCGGGACATGGCGCCGGAGCTGGGGCTCGAGCCGTCCTGGGCGGCGGTGTGGTTCGGTGTGCTGTTCGTCATGAACATCCAGATCTATTTCCTGTCGCCGCCCTTCGGGCCGGCCTGCTTCTGGCTCAAATCCGTGGCGCCCGCGCATATCACGCTGCAGCAGATCTTCGCCGCCGTGCTGCCCTTCATCTGCCTGCAGATCATCGGGCTTGCGCTCGTGCTGATCTTCCCGGAGATCGCGCTCTTCCTGCCCCGGCTTCTCGGCAGCTGACGCTGCCGAGACTGGGCGCCGCGTCTGGCGTTCCGCGTGTGAGATCATCGCGCTCGCGGCGCGGGGCCAGGTCGGTGCTCGTGGCCAAGAAGAAGGGGGGCTGAGGAGGACCCGCGGGGCGGGTCTCTCGCGAGCGTTCTGCAAGGGTCGGGCCGCGTCAAGGACGAGCGGGCTTCGCCCGTCGCGTGCCGCGATCCTTGACCCGGCCCGACCCTTGCGGCCTTGAGCCTGGGGCTACCAGATGGCGGGCTCGGGGGTCGCGCCGCCGAAGCCCGTCTCGAGGCAGTCGAAGTCGCAGCCGGTATCGGCCTGACCGATATGCTGGGCATAGAGCCAGCCATAGCCGCGGGTGTAGCGCGGGGCGGGCGGGGACCATTCGGCGCGGCGGGTGGCGAGTTCGGCATCGGTGAGGTCGACGTCGATGGTGCGGGCGTCGATATCGATGGCGATCGTGTCGCCGCTGCGCACAAGCGCGAGGGGGCCGCCGATGAAGGCCTCGGGTGCCGCGTGCAGGATGCAGCAGCCATAGGACGTGCCGGACATGCGGCAGTCTGAGATCCGCACCATGTCCCGAATGCCCTGGGCCAGCAGCTTTCGCGGGATCGGCAGCATGCCCCATTCGGGCATGCCGGGCCCGCCCACGGGGCCTGCATTGCGAAAGACCATCACATGGTCGGGGGTCACGTCCGCCTCCGGATCGTCGGCCCAGGCCTTCATCTCCTCGTAGCTGTCGAAGACCACCGCCGGGCCGCGATGCTTCTGGAACTTCGGGTCCATGGCGGACGGTTTCACGACCGCGCCGTCGGGGGCGATATTGCCCTTGAGGACCGCGAGGGCGCCCTCGCGGTAGATCGGGCGGTCGAGGGGTCGGATGACGTCGTCGTTCCAGACCTCCGCACCCTCCAGCTCCTCACCCCAGGAGCGGCCCGACGCGGTAAGGGCCGAGAGCTCGAGCACGGGGGAGAGTTGCTTCATCAGGCCCTTGAAACCGCCGGCATAGAAGAAGTCCTCCATGAGATACGCGCTGCCCGAGGGACGGATGTTCGCGATGACCGGGACCTTGCGGGACGCCGCCTCGAAATCGTCTAGGCCGATGGCGTGGCCAGCCCGGCGCGCCATGGCAATCACGTGGATGATGGCGTTGGTCGAGCAGCCCATGGCCATGGCGACCGCGATGGCGTTGAGGAAGGCGGTGCGGGTGAGGATGCGCGAAGGCACGAGGTCCTCCCACACCATCTCGACGACGCGACGCCCGCAGGCGGCGGACATGCGGATATGCCCCGCATCGGCCGCGGGGATCGAGGAGGTACCGGGCAGGCAGATGCCGAGGGCGTCGGCGATGCCGGTCATGGTGCTGGCGGTACCCATGGTCATGCAGTGGCCGTAGGAGCGGGCGATGCCGGCGACCACATCCTGCCATTCGGCCATGGAGGTCACGCCCGCGCGCACATTCTCCCAGTTCTTCCAGATATCGGAGCCGGACCCCAGCACCTCGCCCTTGGCATTGCCACGGAGCATGGGTCCCGCGGGCAGGTAGAGGCAGGGCAGGCCCATGGAGATCGCGCCCATCAGGAGGCCCGGCGTGGTCTTGTCGCAGCCGCCCATGAGGACCGCGCCGTCGATCGGGTGGGAGCGCAGGAGCTCCTCCGTCTCCATGGCGAGGAAGTTCCGGTACATCATGGTGGAGGGCTTCACGATGGGCTCGGAGAGCGAGATCGCGGGCAGCTCGAGCGGGAAGCCGCCGGCCTGGTAGACGCCGCGCTTCACATCCGCCACGCGCTCGCGGAAATGGGCGTGGCACTGGTTGATGTCGGACCAGGTATTGATGAGGGCGATCACGGGCTTGCCGGTCCAGTCCTCGGCGCCGTAGCCCATCTGCATGATCCGGCTGCGGTGGTTCCAGCTCCTCTGCGTGTCATCCTGCGCGAGCCAGCGGGCGCTCCGCAGCTCGTCGTAAGCCTTTGTCATGATGTCCTCCCTGGCGACCCGCGTCTGGCGGCGGGGCTGGGGTCATCCTTGCCTGTCCGCCGCGCGCTGTCACCCGCCAAGCCCGGTAGGGTGGGGTTCCACCCCACCGCTGCTCATGCCCCGCCCGTCAGCACCCAGTAGACGGCGGCGAGAAAGAGGGTCGAGAGAAGCGAGAAGCGCCAGTTCCAGAACCATGTCATCGCACGGCCGCGATGGCCGGTCGATTGCTCGATCATGAGCACGACGGTAGCGAAGGGTGACGTCGTCATCGAGAGCGCCCAGCCGCAGGAGATGGCGAGGGCGGCCCAGGTCACATCCGCCGGGATCGTAGGCAGCTCGGCGATCAGGCTGCCGATGAAGACCGCCATCATGATGGGGCTGAGCGCCAACTGGCTGAGAACGGCGACGCTGACCGAAAGGGCGAGGAGGAAGAGCCAGCCGGGCATGAGGCCGAGCCCGATGAACTCGGCCCATTCGGCCGAGGGGATGATGCCCGCCGCCGCGCGCCCGATGAAGCCCGAGCAGGCGAGCGTCACCGCCAGGGGAGCGGCGCCCGGCAGGTAGGCGCGCAGGATCGCCGCCGCGCGCCCGGCTGCGGCGCGCGCGCGGGTCGTGGGCGATCCGTCGACCTGCAGGCCCAGCCAACCGAGCATGATGATCGGACTTGCCATCATCAGCCCGAAGACGACCGAGCCGCCGAAGATCGCCATGGCCGAGAGCGTGAGGCCGAGGAGCGCGAGAGCCACGCCCGCGAACTGCGCGTAGGCGGCCTGCGGAAAGGGTGGTGCGGCCGCAGGGGCGTTGGCGGCAAGCCGGCGGCGCACCGCGGCCCAGGTCCAGCGGTCCTCCGCCCAGCCGATCAAGACTATGCCCATCGCGATGGCGAAGGCGACGGCGATCCAGGGCAGCCGCTCCGCGTCGGGCAGCAGGGTCGCGAGCACCACCGGCGCCACCGCCGTCGGGGACCAGACAACGGCCCAGGCGAAGCCACGCAGCATGGCGGTGAGCTGGCGACGCTCCCGAATGGGCTGGAGGGCGTCCCCTGCGTTCGCCTCCGAGCCACCACGGATGAGCGGGGTCAGCAGGCTCACAGTGCCGAGATTGAAGAGCTGCGCCATGAAATGCGTGCCGAGAAAGATCGAGAAATAGCGCCGGCCGGAAGGCTGCTTCGTGAGGTAGAGCCCGCAGTCGCGGATCGCCCGCGAAGTCGCGGCGGCCTGCTGGATCAGGCCGATGAGCAGGATAAAGGCCATCAGAAAGGCTGCCTGATCGAAGGCGCTGCGCAGCACCGCGCTCGGATCCTCCGCGAGCCAGAGCGCAAGGCCGACCAGCGTCGCGCAGAAGGTGAGCAGATAGACCTCGCGAAGCCCGAAGCGCGGGAAGGTCAGGCAGGCAACCGCAATCACCGCGATGTCCGCGGCCCAGTTCGCAAGGCCGAGGCCCGTGGCGAGGTAGAGAAGCTCCGAGCCCATGACCGTGAGGAGCGCGACGGTGACGGCGCGGTCGAGCCCGGACCGGCTCGGGCCCGCGCGCGGTGACGCGGGCAGTTCGGCGTCGCGAAGGGTCGGGTCGGGCGTCGGCATGGGAGCCTGTTTGGACAGGGGCGGGGCAGGCGTGGGGCAAGTGCAGAGGCGGTGATGAGCCTGCATCAAACCATGGCATCCGGCGCGCGGCCAGCGCTCTTCCCCGCCAGTATGGAGGCCAGGATGGAGGGCCGAGTGCTCTCCGATTGTCGTTCGAGGCCGGAGCGGCACGCCACGCTCTCGAAACCGGGGCAACCCTTGTGCGACAGATAGGGCGCAGTGCGAGACCGATCCAAGGGGAGAGCATGAACGAATGGCCCGAGACGTTGCCCGAGACGCTCCCGGATGGCGGGCTCGGCGAGGACGCGGTGCTCGAGCGGCTGCGTCCTGTCATGATGGCACGTTCCGCAGCCCTCGGCGGTGGGGTGGCCTTTGCCCATATGGACCCTGCCCCGCCGAGGATCGCGGCGGAGGTCGCGGGGCTGAACGCGGCACTCAACCAGAACCTCCTCCATCCCGATCTGAGCCCGTTGGCGACAGCGGCGGAGGCGCGGATGATCGGCTGGCTCGCGCCTGCCTTCGGCATGAGTGCGGGGCATATGTGCGGCGGCTCGACGCTCGCCAACCTGACGGCGCTGTGGGCCGCGCGGGAGCATGGGGCGCGCCGCGTCGTCGCCTCGGTGGAGGCGCATCTCTCGGTGGCGAAGGCTGCGCATATCCTCGGCATGACCTATGAGCCGGTGGCGGTGGATGCGGTAGGCCGGCTCGACGCGGGCGCGTTGCCCGGACTTGTGGATGCGGCGCTGGTGCTGACGGCGGGAAGCACGGGGCGCGGGGTGGTAGACCCGCTCGCGCGCCCCGCGAACTGCCGCTGGCTTCATGTGGACGCAGCCTGGGCCGGGCCGCTCCGGCTGACGCGCCATGCCGGCCTGCTCGACGGGATCGAGGCGGCGGACAGCGTCGCGATCTCCGCCCACAAATGGCTCTTTCAGCCGAAGGACAGCGCCCTCGTGCTGTTCCGCGATCCCGCGGCGGAGGCGTCGGTGAGTTTCGGCGGTGGCTATCTCGCCCGGCCCAACACCGGCGTGCAGGGATCGCGCGGCGCGGTGGCGCTCACGCTCCTCGCCACGCTCCTTGCCTGGGGACGGGAGGGTCTGGCCGCCCGGCTCGAGCGCTGCGTCGCCGCGGCCGAGGCGCTGGCCGCCCGGATCGACGCGGATCCGCGGCTGATCCTGCGCCAACCGGCGGCCACAGGCGTCCTGAACTGGCGACCCGCGGCAGGCGATGCAGCGGCTTTGGCGGAGCGTCTGCGCGGCACGAGTTCGACGCTACGGACGACCGAGGCGCTCTGGCTGCGGCAGGTGGCGGCGAACCCCGAGGCCGATATCGATGCGATCTGGGCGCGCATCGAGGGCGCGCTCGGATAGAGGCCCGGACCGAGGCTTGGGGGCAAGGCCCGCGCCACGGTCCTTGTGCGCCGCCTCCCGACGCGCCATCGTCGCGCAGCAAGAAGCGCGGGGCAGCCCGTCACCGCGCCGCCGACGCGTCCCGCGTTCGAGCCCCCTGGGAGGAGCCGTCATGAACCCCACCGGCCTGCGCGCCCGCATCCTCGCCCGCGAGCCGCTCTGCGGCACTTTCGTCAAGACGCCGAGCCATGAGATGATGGAGCTTCTGGCGATGAGCGGGCTCGATTTCGTCTGCCTCGATGCCGAGCACGCGGCCTTCGACCGGGCGCGCATGGATCTCTGCCTCGCCATGGCGCGGGCGCTGGATCTGCCGGCGCTGGTGCGGGTGCCGGAAGGGACGGCCGCGCAGGTGCTGATGGCGCTCGACAGCGGGGCCGTGGGCGTCGTGGTGCCCCATTGCTACTCGGTCGAGAAGGCCGAGGCCGTCGCGCGCGCGGCACATTTCGGGGAGGGCGGGCGCGGTTTCGCGGGCTCCACCCGCTGGGCGGGCTTTGCAACGAAGCCGATGGCAGACGTGCTGGCCATGGACGACGAAGCGGTGGTGCTCGGCCAGATCGAGGAGCCGGAGGGCGTGGCCGCGGTGGATGCGATCGCGGCCGTCGAGGGCATGGACGGGCTTTTCGTGGGCCCCGCCGACCTCGCCGTCTGCTATGGTGTCACGGATATCGCCGACGCGAAGGTCCGCGATGCCATCGGCAAGGTCGGCGCCGCAGCGGCGGCGCATGGCAAGGCTGCCGTGACCTTCGCCCCCTCCCCCGCGATGACCGAGCCGCTCCGCGCGCTCGGCGTCAGCATGTTCTTCTTCGCCTCCGAGCACGCCTGGATCCTGCAGGGCGCGCGCGCCTGCGTCGCCGACTTCAAGGCGGCCCTCGGCTGATCCGGTTGAGCGACCTCGCGGAGGGTGGCGCGTTTGGCACGCCGCGCGAAGACCGCGCCCGCGCCCACCCGCGTCAGTGTTGCCGCTGGTTGATGAACAACTGGCGAACTTCCGGCGACAGATGTTCACTATATGTTTCTATTCGGCGATGTATTCTGACGTGGGAGGGGGCGGTCATGGACATGCCCGTGAAGGGAACCCTCGGAGCGTGCGACGCGCACCGCTGAGTTGACGGGGACGGGTCGAGATCCTATCCCCTCGCGGAGGGCGGGCATGGTGAAATGGTATCACACGAGCCTTCCAAGCTCTTGGTGCGGGTTCGATTCCCGCTGCCCGCTCCACCCCTACAGACCGTGTCGCGAGGTTGAGGCGTCTCGCGGCATCGCTCAGGGGGCGAATTCCTCGCCCTGCCAGTCGAAGAGCCGGCCGCTTTGCGCAGACTGCAGGCTCGAGAGGACGCTGAGGAGGTGGCCCGCCGTCACGTCCGGCTCGAAAAGGTCGTCCTCCTTCACGAAATTCCGGAAGGGTGCCGAGAGCGGGGTCGCCACCGTTCCAGGCTGGAGGCCCGCGATCACGAGGTGCTTCCGCCGCCGCGCCTCCTCGATCGCGAGGCATTTAAGGAGCTGGTTCAGCGCCGCCTTCGAGGCGCGATAAGCGTACCACCCGCCCGCCTCGTTGTCGGAGACGGAGCCGACGCGCGCGGAGAGCGCTGCGAAGACCGC
The DNA here is from genome assembly GCA_039815685.1 of Pseudomonadota bacterium. GTDB lineage: Bacteria > Pseudomonadota > Alphaproteobacteria > Rhodobacterales > Rhodobacteraceae > Thermohalobaculum. The sequence continues at coordinate 40,872 of JBCBYV010000011.1, forward strand.
GGGTTCCTGACGCGGCAGGCGCGGCAGGAAATGCTGCGCGACAAGCGCGGGGCCCGTTGCGTTCACGGCGAAGGAGCGGGCGAAGGCCGCGGCGTCGAGGTCGCGCCAGGTCTTCTCTGGCTGCATCGCACTGTCATGCAGCAGCCCGGTCGCGACGATCACGAGGCGGAGGCCTTCGCCCAGGGTCTCCGCCGCGGCGGCGATGGTCTCGGGCGCCTCGAGATCGATCCGACCGGCCACGACCTTCTCGCCCTCGGGCACACGGCCCGACCGGCTGAAGGCGTGGACGCGGCTGACGCGGCCCATGCCGTCGAGGGCCCGTACGAAGGCCGCACCGATGCCGCCCGACGCGCCGATCACGGCCGCCTCGAACCCCTCACCCAGATGCGCGAAATCCGTCATGGCGCGGGAGGTGCGGCGACGCTGAACCCGGTCAAGCCGCTCGCGTCCGATAGCCGCGTGATCGGGTGCGAGAGCCTTCAGCCGACGGAGGGGGCGATCACCGCATAGCTTGCGGCCGCAAGCCCAAGGGCAAACGCGAAGAGAGCGGCATAGGCCAGCCGTTTGCTCCGCTCGAGCGACGCCTTCGCGCCCGTGAACTTCGCCTCGCCCCGCAGCTCCAGCGCCGTGCGTTCCTCCGCCCGCTGCCGCTCGCTGCCGAAACGGAAGAGCCGTTCGAGCGCCTGGCGCTTCAGCCGCCGCGCCTGCGCAAAGCGCTGCTGCGCCCAGAGCCCGAGGACCGAGGCCGTGCCCGCCGAGAGCAGCCCACCGCCCCAGGCCACCAGCGCAAGGACCGTCGGCATGAGCGCGGGCGGCGAGGCGGCCCCCGTCTCCGCCAGCGCACCGTAGAGGCCGAGAAATGCGGCCGCCGCGCCGCCGTTCAGCAGCACGAGCGTGCGCAGAACCTCCTGCTCGTAGGCCGCCGCCCCACGGTTGAGCTCAAGCTCGAGTTCGCGATCGAGCGCGTATTTGGCGCGCAGGAAGCTCTCCTCGGCCTGGGAGAGATGCGGTAAGGGCTGCACCTCGGGCGTCGCCCCCGCTGGGGCGTTTCCGTCGCTACCGTCCTTTGCCGCCATCCTCGCCACCCCCCAAAGCGCGCGCAGCGGCAGCTTCCTCCGCGGCGGCTCGGCAGTAAAGGGTCACGCGCGCGCGACCGCAGCACCGGTCGAGAGCATCGCCTCGATCTCATCCTCCGCGAACCCAGCCTCGGCCAGAACCTCGGCGGTGTGCTCGCCGAGCCGCGGGGCGGGTCGGCGCACGCTGCCGGGCGTGTCGTGGAAGGTCACGGGCAGGCCGAGGGTATCGACCGGGCCGGCCACGGGGTGCTCGGTCTCGGTCACCATGCCCCGGGCGCGCGCCTGGGGATCGGCCTGCATCTCGCGGATCGAGAGCACGGGGCCCGCGGGCAAGCCGCCCTCCTCCATCACCGCCAACCACTCTGCCGTCGCGCGCCCGCGCAGCACCGCGTTCAGCGCCTCGGCCAGCACCTCCCGGTTCGCAATGCGGTCGGCATTGCTGAGAAAGCGCGGATCCTCCGCCAGCCCCGGCGCGCCGATCAGCGCCACCAACCGCTCCCAGTTCCGCTGGTTCGCAGCCCCGATATTGATCCAGCCATCCGCCGTCTCGAAGGCCTGGTAGGGCGCGTTGAGCGGATGGGCCGAGCCCATCGGCCCCGGGCTTTCCTCGGTCGCGAAGGCGATGGCGGACTGCCAGTAGGTATGGGTGATGGCGGCCTCGAAGAGCGAGGTGTCGACGCGCTGTCCCTCCCCCGTCTCGCGACGCCTGTACACGGCCGCAAGCGCCCCGATGGCCGCGAGGATGCCAGCCGTGATGTCCGAGACGGGTGCGCCGACCTTCACCGGCGGGCGGCCCGGCCCCTCCCCGGTAATGCTCATGAGCCCGCCCATGCCTTGCGCGATCAGGTCGAACCCCGCTCGCTCTGCGTAAGGCCCCGTCCGCCCGAAGCCCGAGATCTCCACATAGACAAGGCCCGGATTGCGCGCCTTCAGCGCCTCGTAGCCGAGGCCGAGCTTCTCCATCGTACCGAGCCGGTAGTTCTCAATTACGATATCCGCGCCGTCGAGGAGCCGCAGCAGCGCCGCCCGCGCCGTCTCCTGCTTGAGGTCGAGGGAGATGCCGCGCTTGTTGCGGTTCATCATCATGAAGGCCGCACTCTCGCCCGCGATGGTCGGCGGCACCATGCGCCGGCTGTCATCGCCGCCGGGACGCTCGACCTTGATCACGTCGGCGCCCATATCCGCCAGCATCAGCCCGCAGACGGGCCCGGCCATGATGTGCGAAAGCTCGACCACGCGGAGGCCGTCGAGCGGGCCTTTCGGGCGGGCCGGGGCGGCGTCGCTCATCGTCCCTTCCACCCGGGCGCGCGCTTCGAGAGAAAGGCGTCCATGCCCTCCTTGAAGTCCGCGGACATGTAGGCAAGCGAGACGAGATCCGCATCGTCCGCGCCGGGGCCCTCGGCAAAGGCGCGGCGCAGGCCCTCCTTGGTGGCACGGAGCGTGAGGGGCGCCATGCCGGCGAGGTGGCGCGCCAGTTCCTGCGCCCGCGCGGCCACGGCCTCGGCATCCGGCAAGACCTCGGTAACAAGGCCGAGGCGCAACCCCTCCTCCGCCTCGATCAGCCGGGCGGTGAAGATCATCTCGCGCACGCGCCCTGCCCCCATCAGCGCAGAAAGCCGGGCGAGGTTCTTGATGCTGAGACAGTTGCCGAGGGTGCGCGCAATGGGAAAGCCGAATTTGAGGCGCGCATCGCTGATCCGGATGTCGCAGCACCCCGCGATGGCGGCCCCACCCCCGGTACAGGCCCCGGTGACTGCCGCGATCGTCGGCAGCGGGCAGCGTTCGATGGCGTCGAAGACGGCCTCCATCCGGTGCTCGTAGCCCCAGGCATCCTCGGGCGTCGAAAAGCCGCGGAACTGCGCCATATCCGTGCCCGCCGCGAAAGCCCGGCCCCCAGCGCCGGTCACGACAATGGCCTTGACCGAGCCATCGGTGGGCGCAGCCCGGCAAATGTCCGCCAGCCCGTCATACATCGCATAAGTCAGGGCATTGCGGCTCTCAGGACGGTTGAACGTGACCGTCGCAATCCCGTCTTCCACAGTGTGTAGCAACTCGCTCATCGCGCCCTCCGGTTCAGACCGTGTCTGCACCGTCGAACGCAAAGCGGCAAGCTTGGAACTGGGCGGGCGCGCGGCGCCGCGGCCGCTGTCAGATGCTTCTGCGGGAGACGTAGGCGAAGGCGCCAAGGGCCGCGATCAGGAACCAATGGCCCGCAGGAAGCGGCACGGCCGTCGCTGTGAAGACGCCTTGGATGTTCACAGTATTCACCGCGTTCTCGAGCGTCAGGATCTGGTTCACCACCTGATTGCTGCCATTAAGGAAGCCGTTCACATTGAAGCCGTAGGTGACGCCGAGAAAATCGATCGTGACATCGGGCACGTTGACCTGCGTGAGCGTCACCTGGTCCGGGCAGGGACTGACTCCGCCGGCCGCGCAAGGGTTCGCGTTATTGGTTGTCTCAAGGTGACCGAAGTTGAGCGTGTCGAAGAGCGTGAAGCTCGTGCTCTGGGCACCCTCGCTGATGGTGCCTTGCACGGTGACCACAAGCTCAACTTGCGTCGGAATGGTCGCATCAACAATGATCGGGAAGTTGTTGTGCGTGAAATCACCCACAACGACGCTCACATTCGGTGAAAGAGGTCCAAGATTGGGCGGCGCTGCACCGCTGAAGACGTAACCGCTTCGGCCGGAGCCCGTCGCGGCTGTGCCCCATTCCACGGCGCTGGTGTTCAGCCCTGTGACGGCTGTGTCCGCCGACGTCCATATGCCGACGACGCTCGTGACATCGACCTGCGCCGCCCCTGCAGGTGCAGCCATCGACATACCCAACAAGGCAGCAAGCCCCGCAAACCTAGAACGCATCACACGTCTCCGAACAGTCCTTCGAGCAGCTGAGCTAAGGACCGTGCGTGGAGGCAGTTGGGCGGGATTACGGCATCATTCCGGTGTTTCCCGATATCACCGGTAGAAGTACTCAACCAGGAACATAGGTACCGCTGGGACATAGGTGCAGATCAGGAGCACCGTGAGCAGCACGGCGACGAAGTAGACGTTCACCTTGGTCACGTCCCAGATCCTGGCGTTCGCCACGGAGCACGCGGTGATCAGCACGCTCGCCACCGGCGGTGTCTGCTGCCCGATCGCCAGGTTGAGCGTCACGATCAGCCCGAAATGCACCGGATCGATCCCTGCCTGCTGGATGAGCGGGATGACGATGGGAATGACCAGGATGATCGCGGCAGCGGAGTGCAGGAAGAAGCCCACGATCAGGAAGAAGACGTTTAGGATCAAAAGGATCACCCAGGTCTGATCGGTGAAGGCCAGGATCTGGGCCGCCAGCTCCTGCGGGATTTGCGCACGAGTGAGGAACCCACCCATCAGCACCGACGCCGCGACGAGCACCATGACCACGGCCGTCTGCATGCCCCCGTCCAGCATCGCGCGGCGGAGGTGGCGGAAATCCATGTCGCCGTACCAGAGGCCGACGACGAAGGCTGCCAGCACCGCGAGGCCCGCGGCCTCGGTGGCCGTCACGATCCCGCCGAAGATGCCGCCGAGGATGATGATGGGCAGCGAGAAGGCCGGGAGCGCATCGACGAAGGTCTCGCGCAGCCGCTTGACGTTGAAGGCCTCTTCGGTCGGCAGGTTGTAGCGCCGCGCGAAGACATAGGCGACGCCCATCAGCCCCGCAGCACCCAGGAGCCCCGGCACGAAGCCCGCGACGAAGAGCTGCTCGACGGAAGTGTTGGCCGAGGTCGCATAGAGGATCATCGGGATCGAGGGCGGGATGATGATCGCGAGGCTCGCCGAGGACGAGGTGACCGCGGCGGAGAAGGGTGCGGAATAGCCTCGCTTCTTCATCTGCGGGATCAGCACCGAGCCGAGTGCTGCCACATCCGCGACGGCCGAGCCCGAGATCTCCGCGAAGAAGAGCGAGACGCCGATATTCACCATCGCGAGCCCACCGCGGATGAAGCCCACGATGGCGGTGACGAAGGCGATCAGCCGGTCCGTCACGCCACCCGCATTCATGATGGCCCCGGCCAGCACGAACATCGGGATCGCGATGAGCGAGAACTTGGTGGCGCCGTCATACATATCGAGCGCCACGGTCACGAGGCTCGACGTCCCCTCGTTCACGAGAAGCCCGACGACACCCGAGACGGCGAGCGCCACCGCGATGGGCACGTTGAGGCAGATGAGGACGATCAGCGTCAGGAAGATGATCAGCATCAGCATCTCAGCGCCCCTCCCTCTCCGAGCCAGGGCCCGTATCCCGGCCCGTGCCGAAGGTCTTCTCCGCCTCCGCGATCTCCGCTTCGATCTCCGCGTGCTCAGCACTCTCCCCGAGCGTCACCATGTCGAGATAGGCGGGCAGCGAAAGGAGCGAGCAGAGTATGAAGAGGAGCGCGCCGATGGGGATGACCGATTGCGTGAGCTGCACCGGCACCCAGGTGAGCGAGGTCAGCGACATGCCCTCGAGCACGGTCAGCACCTCGAACCCCGCCCAGGCCATAAGCACGAAGAAGGCGATGGTCACCGCCTCCGCCACATAGGCCGCGTAGAGCCGCAAGGGCATCGGCAGCGAGAGCAGCACGCCATCGAAGCCGATATGCTTGCGCTTCAGCGCCGCGAGGCCCGCGCCGTAATAGGTGATCCAGGCCAAGAGCACCGACGCCACCTCGTCGTACCAGCTGAAGGAATTGCCGGCGAAGCGCACGACGACTGCGACGACCACCACGGCCGTCAGCACGACCATCAGCAGGATCACCACCCATTCGAGCAGCACTTCGAGCGCCCGCGAAGCCGTCGCGATCATCGGAATTCTCCGTCGGGTGGGGGTCGGCGCCCACCATGGGCGGCGGGGTAGAACCCCACCTTACCGCTGCGGCCGGCGCCCGCGCGGGGCACCGGCCATCGCGGCGGCTCAGGAACCGCCGGCGAGGTTCTGCACGTTCTCGACGAGCGCACCGCCACCCTCGACGCTGCTGGAGAACTCATCATAGATCGGCTTGGAGGCGGCGATGAAGGCATCCTTGTCCGCCTCGTTCACCGCGACGCCCGCATCCTTGATGACCTGCAGGAGCTCCGTCTCGAGCTTGGCGGCCTTGTCGTAGACGAAGTTCTGGGTCTCGGCCCCGCATTTCGACACCAGCTCCTGCGCCTCCGCCGGCCAGCTGTCCCACTGGCTCTTCGAGGTCAGGAGGTAGGCGGGCGTGTAGACATGCCCGGTGATCGAGAGATACTTCTGCACCTCCTGGAACTTGGCCGAGGCGATCTGGGCGTAGGGGTTCTCCTGCCCGTCGATCACGCCGGTCTTGAGCGCGGTGAAGACCTCGGAGAAGGACATCGGCGTCGGGTTGGCGCCGTAGAGCTGGAACATCTTCACGCGCCACGCGCCCTTGGGCGTGCGCAGCTTGATGCCCGCCAGATCCTCCGGCTTGTCGATCGGGCGGGTGTTGTTGGTGATGTGGCGGAAGCCGTTCTCCCAATAGGCCGCGATGTGGAAGCCGTTGTCGTTCGCCGCCTTCTGGAACGTGTCGCCCAGCTCACCGGTCACCGCACGGATATGAGCGCGATCCTGGATGATGTAGGGCATCTCGAAGACGCCGAAGGTCTCGGACACCGAGCTCATGACCGAGGAGGGCAGCGCGAACTGCACCTGGCCGAGCTTAAGCTTCTGCAGGAGTTCCCGGTCCTTGCCGAGCTGCGAGGACCCGAAGGTCGCCACCGTATGCTCCCCGCCCGAGGTCTCGCTCACGCAGCGCGCAAACTCATTGGCCGACGCTTCGAAGAGCGAGCCAGGCGCGCCGACATGGCCGAACTTGAACTCGACGGCCCCAGCCGTGGTGGCGAGGCCGAGTGCGACGGCGCTGGTCGCGACGATCTTACTGAACTTCATTTGCTTCCTCCCTGGTTTTTCTTTGGATGGTCGACTGCATTGGCAGTTCGCTTGAGCACGCTTCAGTCCCACCAAACGTTGTAGAGTTGTGCGCCCGACGGGATGGGCGGCAGTCCGACATAGCGCTCTTCAGTTCCTACCCAGATGTCATCTGGCTCGAGGACGTCGAAGAGTTGAGAAACCTGCTTCTCCTCGAGTGAGGCAACTACCAGCACCGTATCTGTGTAGGGCCAATCGCCCACTTCGATACAATAGTCCCGCTCGTTGAGATGGGTTGAGACAAGCCGAACGGCCGAAACACCATCTGCGGTCTCCACTCGTTCGAGCATGGCCTGGATCTCGGATAGCGGCGGCTTCTCTACGTTGGCGGCAAACGAATAGTCTTGGTCATTACCGTCGAAGAACTCCGCCACCGTCATCAACGGGTCGCCATAAACATCTTTCGCGCGCGCTTCGAGCAGGTTGAACAAGGCGACAAGCTTCTGTTGATCAACCATTGCCCTTAATCCACCCGCCTCAAACTACTCGGCCGCCGCCGCGGCCGCATCCGAACGGCCGGACAGCAGCGCCATCGCCGCATCCACCCCGCCCTTGGCATGCGGCACGCCGGCGAGGTCGAGACCCATCTCGACACCGCCGAGGGTGCCGATGAGGGTGAGGTCGTTGAAATCGCCGAGATGGCCGATGCGGAAAATCCTGTCCGCGAGCTTCGAGAGCCCCGCGCCAAGCGACATGTCGAAATGCTCCAACACCACCGCCCGGAACGCATCCGCCGAATGCCCCTCCGGCATCATCACCGCCGTCAGCGAGCCCGAATAGAACCGCGGCTCGCGGCAGAGGATCTCCAGCCCCCAGGCATTGACCGCCGCCCGGGTCGCGGCTGCATGCCGCTCGTGCCGCGCGAAGACACGGTCGAGCCCCTCCTCATGCAGCATCTCCACCGCCTCGACGAGGCCGTAGAGCAGGTTGGTGGCCGGCGTGTAGGGGAAGAAGCCCTTGCCGTTCGGCCCCTGCATCTCGGTCCAGTCCCAGTAGCTGCGCGTGAGGCGCGCATTCGCCGTCGCCGCCATCGCCCTTTCACTCACGGCGTTGAAGGAGAGGCCCGGCGGCAGCATCAGGCCCTTCTGGCTGCCGCTGACGGTGACATCCACGCCCCACTCGTCGTGCCGGTAGTCGATGGAGGCCAGCGACGAGATCGTGTCGACCATCAGGAGTGCAGCGTGCCCCGCCGCATCGATCGCCTTGCGCACAGCCGAAATGTCCGAGGTGCAGCCGGTCGAGGTTTCGTTATGGACGACGCAGACGGCCTTGATCTCGCCCGCGCTGTCCTCTCGCAGCCGCGCCTCGATCGCCGCCTCATCCGCGCCGACGCGCCAGTCCGTCGAGATGAACTCGGTCACGAGGCCGAGCTTGTCAGCCATCTTCTTCCAGAGCGTCGCGAAATGCCCCGTCTCGCACATCAGCACCCGGTCGCCAGGGGAGAGCGTGTTGACGAGCGCCGCCTCCCACGCGCCGGTGCCGGAGGCGGGATAGATGACGACATGCGCTTCGGTCTTGAAGATCGACTTCATGCCGTCGAGCGCCCGGCGCCCGATATCGGCGAAGCTCGCGCTCCGATGATCGATGGTCGGATAATCCATCGCGCGCAGCACACGGTCGGGCACATTCGTGGGCCCGGGGATCTGGAGGAAATGCCGGCCGGCGATCCGGCCCTTCTCATTGCTCATCGCCTGTCTCCTCCCGCGGGCTCGGCAGCGACGTGGTCTGCGTCCATTCGCGACCTAGTTCGCCTGTCGAAATTTTCCTGCGTCGATGCACCGCTTGCCTTCGCATTCCGTTCGTGCGACGCGGTTTGAATACAAAATACAGATGTGGCGGGGAGTCAACATAGATGGCGCGTGTCATCGGAGACGCGAGCAACAGCCGCCTTGCCCGCCGCCTGCAGGGCGCGGTCCAGGGCGAAGTGATGTTCGACGCCTTCAGCCGCGGCCGTTACTCGACCGACGCCTCGATCTACCAGATGACCCCGGCCGGCGTCGTGGTGCCGAAGGGCGGCGACGATCTCTCCGCCACGCTATCGCTCGCCGCCGATGAAGGCATCCCGGTCCTGCCCCGGGGCGGCGGCACCTCGCAATGCGGCCAGACGGTCAACGAAGCGGTGGTGCTCGACTTCACGCGCCACATGAACCGCATCCTCGAGATCGATGTGGAGAACCGCCGCGCTATCGTCGAACCGGGCTGCGTGCTGGACGTTCTCAACAAGGCGCTGAAGCCACACGGGCTCTGGTACCCGGTCGATGTCTCGACCGCCTCGCGCGCGACCATCGGGGGGATGACCGCCAACAACTCCTGCGGCGCCCGCTCCCGCCGCTTCGGGACGAGCCGCGACAACGTGATCGCCATCGATGCGCTCATGGCGGACGGCACGCGCGCCCATTTCGGCCCCGCCACGAACGCGCCCGGGGGGCCGGATGAAGCGCTGGTCAACGACCTCCTCGCCATCGCCCATCGCGAGGCGCCGGAGATCGATGCACGCTTCCCCAAGGTCGACCGGCGGGTCGGCGGCTACAACCTCGACGCGCTGGTACCGGGCGCGCCGCAGAATCTCGCCCATCTGCTCGTCGGCAGCGAGGGGACGCTCGCCATCTCCGAGCGGATCACGCTCAAGCTCTCCCCTCTCCTCGGCCAGAAGCTCGTCGGGATCTGCCATTTCCCGACCTTCCGGGACGCGATGGAGGCGCCGCAGCATATCGTGGGCCTCGACCCCGTGGGTATCGAGCTCATCGACCACAACATGATCGGCCTCGCGCGCGACAATGCCGTCTTCCGTCCGATCCTAGAGGAGTTCGTGAAGGGCGAGCCCGCCGCCCTCCTCCTCGTCGAGTTCGCCGAAGACGACATGTCAGAGAACCGCCGCAGGCTCGATGCGCTGCACGGCCTGATGGCGGATCTCGGCTATGGCTGGAGCGGGGCGAGGAAGGTCGGCGGCGTCGTGGAGGCGGTCGATCCTGGCCTGCAGAACCGCATCGCCGAGGTCCGAAAGCAGGGCCTCAACATCATGATGTCGATGAAGTCGGACGGCAAACCGGTGAGCTTCGTGGAGGACTGCTGCGTCCGCCTCGAACACCTTGCCGACTATACCGAGCGGCTCACGGCGATTTTCCATAAGCATGGGACCGATGGCACCTGGTATGCCCATGCGAGCGTCGGGACCCTCCATGTCCGCCCGGTTCTGAACCTGAAGAATGACCTCGGCGTGAAGGCGTTGCGCAATATCGCGGAGGAAGCGTTCGCTCTCGTTCGCGACTACGAGGGCAGCCATTCGGGCGAGCATGGCGACGGCATCGTCCGCTCCGAGTTTCACGAGCCGATGTTCGGCAGCCGCCTCGTCCGCGCCTTCGAGAATGTGAAGGACCGTTTCGATCCCGATGGCCGGCTAAACCCCGGCAAGATCGTACGCCCACCGCGCATCGACGATCGCAGCCTCTTCCGCTATCCCGCTGATTATAAAGTGAAAGAACGGAAGACGGTTTTCGACTGGCCGGGCTATACGGGGGCTGCCAGCGGCCTCCAGGGCGCGGTCGAGATGTGTAACAACAACGGCGCCTGTCGCAAGCTCGAGGGCGGTGCGATGTGCCCGTCCTACCGCGTCACGCGCGAGGAGGTGCACAGTGTGCGGGGGCGCGCCAACACGCTGCGCCTCGCACTTTCGGGCCAGCTTGGCGAGGACGCCTTCGCCTCGGACGCGATGGAGGACACGATGAAGCTCTGCGTGAGCTGCAAGGCGTGCCGCCGCGAGTGCCCGATGTCGGTGGATATGGCGAAGCTGAAGATCGAGACGCAGGCGGCGCGGGCGGAGCGGCGCGGTCTCTCGCTCCGCGACCGGCTGGTTGCGCACATGCCGAGTTATGCGCCCTTCGCAGCACGGCTGGCGCCCTTCACAAACCTCCGTAACTATCTGCCATGGCTGGCAAATATTATGGAACGGTGTACAGGGCTTGCGGCGGAGCGACCCCTGCCCGCCTGGCGCCGGGACTTCTTTCGCGAGCGCGGAACCTGGCGCGATCTGATGGACGCGGACGTCATCCTCTTCGCCGACAGCTTCAACCGCTGGTTCGAGCCCGACCATCTGCGCGCAGCCGAAAAGGTTCTCCGCGCTGCCGGGCTGAAAGTCGCCCATGCGCAAGCGCCGGACCACGGGCGCCCGCTCTGCTGCGGGCGCACCTACCTCGCCACGGGTCTTGCCGAGAAGGCGCGGGCCGAGATCGCGCGCACCGCTGATGCTCTGCGGCCCGCCTTGGAGAAGGGCGTGCCCGTGGTGGGGCTCGAGCCCTCCTGCCTCCTTACCTTCCGGGACGAGGCGCCCCGCCTCCTTAGCGATGCATGGTCAGAAGACCTTGGAAAGCGTTTGATGTTGTTTGAGGAATTTCTTGCGACCCTCGCTGAAGACGGTCGGCTCGATCTGCCCCTTGGCGCCCTGCCGCAGAAGCGTGCGCTCCTCCACGGCCACTGCCACCAGAAGGCCTTCGCACAGATGGGGGCGGTCCAGCGTATCCTCGGCCTCGTTCCGGAGCTCGAAGTCGAGATGGTCGAGAGTTCCTGCTGTGGAATGGCCGGCAGCTTCGGCTACCAGGCCGAAACACTGCATGCCTCCCGCGCCATGGCGGAGGCGAACCTTCTGCCCGCGGTCCGGGCCGCCGATGAGGATACGCTGATCGTGGCCGACGGGACATCCTGCCGCCATCAGATCACGGATGGTGCGGGCCGGCACGCCGTGCATGTGGCGCAGGTACTGGCCGACGCGTTAGTATCGGGCTCCGAACCGAAGCGGCGGGATGCAGCATGAACAGGCCTGAGGCCCAACTCCTACGACCCATCGAGCGCGTGCCGTTGCGCGCGAGCCTTGTCGACGCGCTGCGTCAGATGATCGTGGAAGGCAGCCTCAAGCCGGGCGAGAAGATCAATGAACGCGCGCTCTGCGAGAGCTTCGGGGTGAGCCGGACGCCATTTCGCGAGGCGATAAATCTCCTAGCAGCAGAGGGACTTGTCGCGGTCACACCGCATCGCGGTGCGGCGGTGACGCCGATCACGCTCGACGAGCTGGAGGAGGTTTTCCCCGTCCTCTGCGCGCTCGAGGCGCTGACGGGCGAGCTTGCGGCGCAGAAGGCAAGCGATGCCGAGATCGGAGCGATCGAGCGGCTGCATGGCGAGATGCTGGCCCATTACGAAGCGCGGGACCGCGCGGCCTATTTCCGGTTGAACGAGGCCATCCACGGCGCGCTCTACGAGGCGGCGGGGAACCCGACGCTCACGCGCACGGCGCTCTCGCTCGGCTTCCGTCTTCGCCGGGCCCGCTATCAGGCGAACCTGACCGAGACCAGGTGGACTGCTGCCGTCACAGAGCATGAGGCCTTCACCGCCGCCCTGAAGGCGCGCAATGCTGGGCTTCTCGCGCGGCTTCTGCGCGAGCACCTGGAGAACAAGCTCAGGGCCGTGCGCATGGCTCTCCTCGAGGAGGCATGACCTTCAATGGGATCCCTGCCCCCGCCCGACCCGGAGATCCCATCGAGGCGGTGGACACGCCGGCGCTCGCGGTCGAGATGGGCGCGCTGGAGCGAAACATTGCTCGGATGGCGCGGGAGGCGGCGGCAGCAGGTGTGCGCCTCCGCCCGCACGGAAAGACCCACAAATGCAGTGAGATCGCCCGGCTTCAGGTCGCGGCGGGTGCAGTCGGCCTCTGCTGCCAGAAGGTGGGCGAGGCCGAAATCCTGGTTGCCGCCGGGATCGAGGATGTGCTGGTGACGAATGAGGTGGTGCGCCCCTCGAAGCTCGCCCGGCTCGCGGCTTTGGCGGGGCGCGCGAGCGTGGGGCTCTGCGTCGATGCGGCGGCGCCCGCGCGGGCGGCGTCGGAGGCTGCGGTCGCGGCGGGGACGACCCTCGGCGTGCTGGTCGAGATCGATGTGGGTCAGGGTCGCTGCGGCGCGGCGCCGGGTGCCGAGGCGGTGGCGCTCGCCGCCGAAGTGACGACGCTGCCGGGGCTGAGGCTCGACGGTCTGCAGGCCTATCATGGTGCGGCTCAGCATTTCCGAACAGCGCAGGAGCGGAACGACGCCATCGCGCGCGCGGGCGAGAGGGCGCGGGAGACCACCGATGCGTTTGCGGCGGCCGGTCTGCCCTGTGCGGTGATCGGCGGGGCAGGCACCGGGACCTATCCCATCGAGGCGACGACCGGCCTCTGGAACGAGATCCAGCCTGGCTCCTACGTCTTCATGGATGTCGACTACGCCGCCAACGAGACCGAGGCGCCCTATGAACACGCGCTCTTCGTGCTTGCCGGGGTCATGAGCCACCGGGAAGGGCATGGTGTGGTGGATGCGGGGCTGAAGGCGCTCTCGGGCGAGAGCGGGCTGCCGCTGCTCTGGGGTGTCGAGGGCGGGCGGCTGACGGGGCTTTCGGACGAACACGCGACCCTTGCCTTGCCGGAAGCGCGCCCGGGGCTTGGCGACACTGTGCGGCTCGTGCCCTCTCATTGCGATCCGACCGTGAACCTCCATGACTGGATCATCGCGTTCAGGGACAGGCCGGAAGGGGCGGTGGTCGAGCAGGTCTGGCGGGTCGATGCGCGCGGTGCGGTGTTCTGAGAGCTGTGGCTTCGATCAAGCGGCATCCCGGCTGGTCGCCGGGATACATCTTCGTGGTCGCTGCTGGATCGGTTTCAGGTTCGCTCGACTAGGTGTGGGCTTGCTGCAGCCATTCCGAGAGGGGCTGGGGAGGTGCCGCGAGAGCGCTTGTCCGAACGCTCTCCTAAGGTCGGGCCGCGTCAAGGACACACACGATGAAGGATCGCGGGCGCCGGCTTTGCCGGTGGCAGGCCATCCTTGACCCGGCCCGACCTTAGGAAGCTGACGCTGAGAAGATGGCGTTGCCCTCGGCATCGAAGCGGTGGAGGCGCTCTCTCGCTGCGTCGAGGTGGACCTCGCTGCCGCGGGCATGGGTCGCGGCGCCGGGGAGCTTGGCGACGATGGGGCCGGCCGGGGTTTCGAGGTGGATGAGATGCGCCTCGCCGAGTTCCTCGACCAGCGTGATCTCGCCCTTGAACTGGCCGCTCCCCACCTCTCGCAGGTCCTCGGGGCGGACGCCGATCTCCACCGTGCCCTCGGTTGCGAGATCGAGGGCGTCCGCCGAGAGGAAATTCATCGGGGGCGAGCCGATGAAGCCTGCCACGAAGCGATTCGCCGGGCGGTGGTAGAGCTCGAGCGGGGTGCCGACCTGCTCGACGCGGCCGTCGCGGAGGACGACGATGCGGTCGGCGAGCGTCATGGCCTCGGTCTGGTCGTGGGTGACGTAGACCATTGTCGCACCGAGGCGGGCGTGCAGCCGCGCGATCTCGCCCCGCATCTGGCCGCGCAGGCCGGCATCGAGGTTCGAGAGCGGCTCGTCGAAGAGGAAGACGCCGGGATCGCGGGTGATGGCCCGGCCGATGGCGACCCGCTGGCGCTGCCCGCCCGAGAGCTGCGCGGGCTTGCGATCGAGCAGCGTGTCGAGTTCGAGCACGCGGGCGGCCTCGCGTACCTTGACGTCAATCCTCGCCTTCTCGGCCTTCGCGAGCTTCAGGCCGAAGGCCATGTTCTCGTAGACCGTCATGTGCGGGTAGAGCGCATAGGACTGGAAGACCATGGCGACGCCGCGCTCCGCCGGGGCGGTATCGTTGACTTTGCGCCCGCCGATCTCGAGCACGCCCTCGGTGACCGCATCAAGGCCCGCGATCAGGCGGAGGAGCGTCGATTTCCCGCAGCCCGAGGGGCCGACGAAGACGACGAACTCGCCCTCCCCGATCTCGAGATCGATGCCGTGGATGGTCTCGACCCGGCCGAAGCGCTTCTTGATACCTTGAAGCCTGATCCCGCTCATTGGCTCACCCCTTTACCGCGCCGGCGGTGAGGCCGGCGACGATGCGGCGCTGGAAGATCAGCACGAGCGCGATCAGCGGGACGGTGACGATGACGGAGGCTGCCATGATGTTCCCCCATGGCAGCTCGAAGGTCGAGGCGCCGGTGATGAGGGCGATGGCGACGGGCACGGTCCGCATCTCGTTCGAGAGGGTGAAGGTGAGGGCGAAGAGGAACTCGTTCCAGGCGACGATGAAGGCGAGGAGCCCCGTTGCCGCCATGGCGGGACCGAGAAGCGGCAGGAAGACGTGGCGGATCACCTGGAAGGGTGTCGCGCCATCCATATAGGCAGCGTCCTCGAGTTCCTTCGGCAGCTCGCGCATGAACGTGGTCAGGACCCAGACCGTGAAGGGCAGCGTCAGCAGGAGGTTTGCGAGGATGAGACCTGCGAGGCTGTTGTAGAGGCCGAGGCTGCGAATGAGCTCGAACATGCCCGAGAGGACCGCGACCTGCGGGAACATGGAGACCGAGAGGATGGTCACCAGCAGGAGGCCCCGGCCGCGGAAATGGACGCGGGCGAGCGCATAGGCCGCTGTGACGCCGAGGCCGAGGGAGACGGCGACGACCGCAAAGGCGACGATGACGGAGTTGAGGATGTTCCGGCCGAAGGGCTGCTCCGTGAAGACGGCAATGTAGTTGGCGAGAGAAGGCGTGGCGAGGTAGCTCACCTCGAAGAGCTCGGAGCCCTGGCGGAAGCTGGAGATCACGGCGTAGTAGAACGGGAAGATCGCAGCGAGCACGATGACGCCGAGAAGGGCTGCGAAACCGATGCGTTGGAGCGGCGACCAGGTCATCGTGCGGGCTCCGTCAGCTTCACCCGGCCGAGGGTGAGGACGCAGGCGACGAGGATCGCGATGATGAGAAAGAGGAGTGTCGCGGCGGCGGAGCCGTAGCCCACGTCCTGGAACTCCACCAGCTGCTGGCGGGCATAGACCGACATCGTCATCGTGTGCTCGCTATTGCCCGTGAGCGCGTAGACGAGGTCGAACATCCGGAGCGCGTCGAGCGCGCGGAAGATGACCGCCACAAGCAACGCGGGCCAGATGAGCGGCAGTGTGATGCGCCAGAAGACACGGATGGGGTGCACACCGTCGAGGCGGGCCGCCTCGTAGATATCGCGCGGCAGCATCTGCAGTGCGGCGAGGATCAGGAGGGCCATAAAGGGCGTCGTCTTCCAGACGTCGATCATGACGACCGACCAGAGCGCGAGGTCCGGATCCGCCGTCCAGGCTATGGGTGCGGCGATCAGGCCGAGGGTCAGCAGCACGTCGTTCACCATCCCGAACTGATCATGCAGCATCCAGCCCCACATCTTGGCGCTGACGATGGTGGGGATGGCCCAGGGAATGAGGACGGCCGCGCGGACGATGCCACGGCCCGGAAACTCGACGTTGAGTGCCAGGGCAACCATCAGGCCGAGTGCGGTCTCGAGCCCTACGGAGACGGCGGTGAACCAGAGCGTGTTGTAGACGGCGTTCCACCAGCCCGGATCGGCGAGGAGGCCGCCCCAGCTCTCGTTGTAGAAGTTCTCGACGCCGACGAAGCCGTAGTCCCCGCCTGAGAGCCGCGCATCGGTGAAGCTGAACCAGATGGTGCGCAGGAGCGGCCAGCCCGCGGCGAGCGCCAGCAGCGCCAGCATCGGCGCGAGAAAGAGCAGCGCCGAGCGGCGGCGCGTCGTCTCGAGGCCGGCCGCCATGACTCACCAACCGCGGCGCTTGATCCGTTGCAGCTCACCCTCGAGGGCGGCGAGGGCGTCCGCCGCCGACGCCTCGCCCGAGAGGACGTCGTGGCTCGCCTGCCAGAAGGCGGTCGAGACGCGGTTGTAGTGCTCACCCGTCACGCGGCTCGGACGGCCCACCGCACTGGTGAAGGTCTCGTAGAGCTCGCCGAAGAGCGGGCTCGCCTCGAGGATGTCCGCGTCCTCATAGAGCGCGGGCATCGTCGGATTGTAGGAGCCACGGACGGCGCGGATCTTCTGCTCCTCGGCCGAGACGAGATGCATCACGAGGTCCGCCGCGATCTCGGGGTTCTCCGAGTACTTCGAGACGGCGAGGTTCCAGCCGCCGAGGACGCCGGTGTTCTTGCCGTCCTCACCGCCCTTCGGCAGCGCGGTCACGCCGACCTTGCCTTTGACGGGGCTGTCGTCGGACTGGCTGAGCGCCCAGGCGTAGGGCCAGTTGCGCATGAAGACCGCGTTACCCGATTGGAAGACGCCGCGCGCTTCCTCTTCGGTGTAGTTCAGCACGCCCTGGGGTGCGATGGCCTCGACCCATTTGCCGGCTTCGTCGAGCGCGGCGATGGCCTGGGGGTTGTTGATGGTGATCTCGCCGTCCGCGTCCACGATGGAGCCGCCACCATAGGCGTCGACCCATTCGAGAGCGTTGCAGGTGAGGCCCTCATAGGCGCGACCCTGGAAGACGTAGCCCCAGAGGCCGTCCGCCCCCCCGGCCCGCTCCGCCTGCATCACCATGTCCGCGATGCCGCGCATCTGTGCCCAGGTGGTCGGGACGGCCTGGCCGTGTTTTTCGAGGAGATCCTTGCGATAATAGAGCACGCCCGCATCCGTGTAGAGCGGCATGGCCTTGAGCTCGCCATCGACGGTGTTGTTCTCGACGATGGCGTCGAAATGCTCGGCCTCGCTCCCGCCCGTGAAGGGTTTGAGGTCGATGAAATGGGCGCCGAGGATGCCGGGCCAGATCACATCGACCTGGAAGACGTCGATATCGCCCGCCTCGGCGGCGAGCATCTGCTGATAGAGCGCCAGCCGCTCGGTCGTGCTGTTGGGCGTCGAGACGACGGTGACGGTGTGGCCCGTCTTCTCCGCCCAGCGCTGGGTCGCCTCCTTGCAGAGCTCGAGCTCGATGCCGAGTGCGCCGCAGGAGATCGAGATCTCTGCGGCGTGTGATGCGGGCGCGAGACCTGCGGTAAGGGCAAAGGCGGCGACTGCCTTGGTCCAGGGTGCGGTCATCGAGGCCTCCCGAGGTTTCTTCTGGCGATCGTTGTCAGTCGAGCTAACCGGCCGGCGATGCATGTCAAACGCGATGCAAGGGAGCTACGCAGGGACGCTTTTGCCGACCGGACAAGGTTTCAATGTTCGGAAGCTCTCTGCAACTGCTGCGGCTCTGTGGGTGTTCTGGGGGTGTGCAGTGCGGGATGGTCCGGTATGGTCTGCACTGAGACCCCAGGGGTGCCCGCTTGCCGGGCAAATTCGGGTCGATGCCTAGATGACGCGCATCTTCCGGCCCCTCCCAAGCGACTGCGGGAGCGCGCACATGCAGATTAAGCCAGATCTACCGCCCGAGGAGGCGCAGGCCCTTGCGAGCGGTGGGCACAGCAACCCCTTCGGTGTTTTGGGGCCCCACAGGCTGCCCTCGGGCCGCTGGGTGATCCGGAGCCTCGTGCCTGGGGCGGAGCGCCTGCGCGTTATCGGCGCGGCAGGGCAGGTGGTTGCGGAGGCAACGGCTGCGGGCGACGGGCTCTTCGTGGCGGAGATCGACGAGCACCCGGGTGCTTACCGGCTGGCCGCCGAGCGTCGGGGCGACCATTGGCATGTCGAGGATCCCTACCGTTTCGGCCCCGTGATCGGGGAGCTGGACGAGCATCTGATCGCGGAGGGAACGCATGAGCGGCTCTGGCGCGTTATGGGCGCTCATCTGAGGCGGCACGAGGGTGTTGAGGGCGTCAGCTTCGCGGTCTGGGCACCGGCCGCGAAACGCGTCTCGGTGGTCGGCGATTTCAACGACTGGGACGGTCGGCGGCACGTGATGCGCTGGCGCGGGGCGACGGGTGTCGCAGAGATCTTCGTGCCCGGATTGGGCGACGGGGCCCGGTACAAGTACGAAATCCTGGGCGCAGACGGTGCGATCCATCTCAAGGCTGATCCGGTGGGTTTCGGCGCAGAGCATCCACCTGCTAACGCCTCGGTCGTGCGGGATATCCGGGACTATCGCTGGGGTGATCAGGCTTGGATGCAGACCCGCGCGGCGCGGCAGGACAGGCTGGCGCCGATCTCGATCTACGAGGTGCATCTTCCGTCCTGGCAACGGGGCGACGATGGCGAGCCGCTGAGCTGGGGGGAGCTTGCCGAGCGGCTGATCCCCTATGTCCAGGAACTCGGCTTCAGCCATATCGAGCTGATGCCGGTGAGCGAGTATCCCTTTGACGGCTCCTGGGGCTACCAGCCGATCGGGCTCTATGCGCCGACCTCGCGCCACGGGGGGCCGAACGAGTTCCGCGCCTTCGTTGATGCGGCACACCGGACCGGGCTCGGCATCATTCTCGACTGGGTGGTCGGACACTTTCCGACGGACGCGCATGGCCTCGGCCGGTTCGACGGCACGCCGCTCTACGAGCACGCTGACCCGCGCGAGGGGTTCCACAAGGACTGGAACACGCTGATCTTCAACTACGGCCGGCGCGAGGTGGAGAACTTCCTGGTCGCGAATGCGCGCTACTGGATCGAGGAGTACCATATCGACGCGCTGCGCGTGGACGCGGTCGCCTCGATGCTCTACCGCGACTACAGCCGCGAGGACGGCGAGTGGCTGCCGAACCAGTATGGCGGGAGAGAGAACCTCGAGGCTATCGCGTTCCTGCAGCGGGTGAACCGCGAGGTCTATGGCGTCGACGGCTCGGTCATGACGGTGGCGGAGGAATCGACCGCCTGGCCCGGCGTCTCCCGCCCGGTGTATGAGGGCGGGCTCGGCTTCGGCTTCAAATGGAACATGGGCTGGATGAACGACACCCTTCGCTACATGAGCGAGAGCCATGAGCACCGGAAGCATCACCACAACCTGACGACCTTCGGCCTGCACTACGCCTTCAGCGAGAACTTCGTCCTGCCGCTCAGCCATGACGAGGTGGTGCACGGCAAGGGCTCGATCCTCGGCCGCATGCCCGGCGACGAGTGGCAGCGCTTCGCGAACCTTCGTGCCTATTACGGCTTCATGTGGGGGCATCCGGGAAAGAAGCTGCTCTTCATGGGGTCCGAGTTCGGGCAGCGCGACGAGTGGAACCATCAGGAAGCCCTGCCCTGGCCGAGCCTCGACTATCCGCTGCATGACGGGGTGAGGCTGCTGGTGCGGGACCTCAACCGGCTGATGCGGGAGACGCCGGCGCTCTATGCCCGCGATGTGGAAGCGGAAGGGTTCGAGTGGGTCGATGGCGGGAACAGCGACGCATCGGTCCTGAGCTGGCTCCGCTGGGGGCCTGACAGTACGGCGCCGGTGCTCTGCATCGTGAACTTCACGCATCACGAACGGCAGGGCTGGCGCTTCGGTGTGCCGCTCGCCGGGCAGTGGGCCGAGGTGCTGAACACCGATGCGGGGCTTTATGGCGGCTCCGGCCGGGGCAACCCCGGGGGGCGTATCGCGACGGCGGAGCCGGAACATGGCAAGCCCTTCTCGATCGAGGTGACATTGCCACCGCTCTCCGCCCTCTTCTTCCAGCATCAGCCCGAGTGAGGGGCAGCCGATGAACATCATGCAGTCCGCCGCCAGCGTGAGCCGCAACGATGCCGCCACGGACGCACTGATCGAGTTCGTGCGCGAAGAGATGGCGGGGGCGGAGACGAGCTTCGATGCGGCGCGCGCCATCGCACGGCGGCTCGGCGCACAGAAGAACGGTGCGGTCTGCGAGGTAGGGTTTTGGGCGCCGGAGCTCCTTGAGAACCGGGTGCCGGACGGCGACATCTTTCTCGAGGTGTTGGAGGCGGAGGAACCGCTGCACCTCACCACCGCGCGCCAGCAGGTGAGGTTCCGCCGCCACCGGCTGCCGATGGCGCGCTACGACGCCTACGCGTTTATCGCGGTCGAGGGGATGACGGCCGGAGACCGGGAGACGCTCGGCAGCTTCTATGCGCTCGCCTGGCGGGATGCGGAGGGGGAGTGGAGGCGCGTCCTCGACCCGCTGTCAGCCTCTCTGCCCTTCGGTGCCTTCGCCCCGGCGGAGTACTACGACGTGGCGGCGATGCAGGCCGCGCGGGGGGATCGCGCCTATTTCGAAGCATTGGGAGGGACCGCTGAGGCGCCGGTGAAAATCGGGCCTGCTGCGAGCATTCTGCAGATCCATGTGCCGACGGCGACGGCCGGGCGCACATTGGCTTCCCTCACCCGGCACCTCGAGCATGTGGCGGAGCGCGTGGGTCGTGACCTGCCGCTCGAAGCGGCGGATCGGCTGTTCGCGGGCTACGAGGCGATCCAGCTCCTGCCGGTGGAGCCGACGACGGTCTACGAGGCGGGCCCCGATTTCTGGACCGAGGAAGCGGGCGATGCCGACGACGTGCTGAGCGTCGACCTGCGCCGGCCGGACACCACAAACTGGGGCTATGACGTCGTCATCGCGGGCATGGCGGCGGTGAACCCGGCACTGCTCGAAAGCGGCCGGCCCGACGAGTTGGTCGACCTCGCCAGCGTGCTCCACAACTGGCCGAAGAAACCCAAGCGCCTGATCATCGATGTCGTCTATGGCCATGCGGACAACCAGGGGCTGGACGCGCTCAACAGCCACTTCTTCGCCGGGCCGAACATGTATGGCCAGAACATCAACTACCGGAACTGGACCGTGCGCGCGATCCTGCTCGAGATGCAGCGGCGCAAGGTCGATTTCGGCGCGGATGGCGTGCGCGTCGACGGCGCGCAGGACTTCAAGTGGTGGGACAGCCAGGCCGAGCAGAACCGCCACGACGACGAATACCTGCAATCGATGTCGGATGTCGTGCAGGAGGTCGGCGGCGCCCAATACCGCCCGTGGTTCATCTTCGAGGATGGCCGGCCATGGCCGCAGGAGGACTGGGAGCTCTCATCGACCTATCGCGCGGTCATCGAAGCGCAGCGGGACGACGACGTCTTTCAGTGGGGCCCGCTGACCTTCGCCCACAACACGCCCTTCCTCTACACGTTCTGGCTCTCGAAATGGTGGCGCATTCGCGAGATCCTTGAGCATGGTGAGAACTGGATCTCGGGCTGCGCGAACCACGACACGCTGCGCCGGGGCACGCAGATCAACCCGAAGCTCAATATCAACACGCGTCTTGGCGAGACGCGGATGGATATCCTCGACAAGGCCTACGACAATCCCGGCGTGAACCTTGTCACCTATGGCGCGCTGCCGGGGGTGCCGATGGATTTTTTGAACGCCTCCGCGCGGGCGAGCTGGGGCTTCATCCGCAATCAGGACGACCGCTATGGCGTGAAGGTGGTGGCGGAGGAGGCCATTTCGCTGAAATGGCAGGTGGACGAGTACGCCTACTCCATGCCCGGGGCCTTCCGGCGGCTGAAGGAGATGGGCTTCGAGACGCGCGCGGCTCTGGCGCGGTTCCTAGAGTTCCTGCCCGCGCTGGTCGAGGTGACGGAATACGATCTCGATGTCATCGCCAAGCTCTTGAACGAGGTCGATCCGCCGCTGGAGGGGCCTGAGCCCTATACCGTGCCGGTGCTGAAGGAGATTGCGCGGGCCTGGATGGACGACATGCACGATTACTGCAACGTCTCCGCCTATCAGGATCTGCTGTCGGACGCGCAGACGAGCTTCAACCTGACGCTAAGGCGTTTCCGCGGGGCGCGGCCATGGCTGCGGCGCAAGCTCGGGCCTGGCGACTATTTCGACTATTGCCGACCGGTGGATGGGACGGCGCTCTTCACGGCGTTGCGGAACGGTCCGGCGGGCGAGCAGGTCTTCACGGTCGCCCATCTCGAGGGAGGACCAGTCCATGAGATCGAGCCAACGGCGCTTGGCGTGCCGGGGACCGAGGGGGATGGATGGCAAGTCGCGCTCCGCACCCCCCCGATCGGTGAGGACTATCTTGGCGGCCCGCTGACCCTGAAAGACAGTATGGGGCTGCTCTTCGTCCGGTAGACACGCCCAGGCAGCATCATGGCAGGTCCCTGTTGTGCCGTGGCCGAAGCTACCGTCCGGCAATCGCACAAGCGCTGGCTTACTGAGCTAACCCGGTCGCCTCGGCGCTATGGATGGCTCGCAGTGATGGGCGGGCTCCTCGGCGGCATTTGTATGTCGCAGACCAGATGCTGGCCCACGGGACAACATCGTTTCCCCACTGGCTGGGCGGTCAGACGCTGCGAACAAGGGCTTCGAGGATCAGAACTTCGATCTCCCGAACGCCGAGAACGCGTCGGGCATCGGCGCGGAGAAGGCGCCGGGTCTCCTCGATCGTGTCCGGCGCAGCCACGCCGGTGCCGAAGGCGCCACCCGCCGCGAGTGCGAGCATGGTGCGCAGGAAGGCATCCCTTAGCCGAGGCAGCTGCGTGTGGGCGGCCTCGCTCGCTTCCAAGGGGACATCCACCGCGACGTCGATCAGGACCACCGCGCGCGTCTCGCGTTGGGTGACGATAGGCACGATCAGCCGCCGGTCGAGCCGGACGATCTGGCGCTCCGTATCTTCCGCTGCGACAGGCTCTTCCGCAGGGCCTTCTTGCTCTTGGGCAACCGCTTCATCGCCCGTCGGGCGGAGCAGCTCGCCGGCAATGGCGCCGCCGATCAGTGCCATCAAGGGGAGAAGCATCAGGATCATGCGCATCTTTGGGCCTCTCTGGGCACTGTGGCTGCCGGCTGACTGGGCGCAACCGAGATGAATGAAGGCTCAGAACGGAGAGACGAGGTCGACGATCTGTTGACCGTAGCGCGGCTGCTGCAGGTCGGTGATTTGCCCGCGGCCGCCATAGACGATGCGCGCGTCGGCGATCTTCTCCAGCGTGATTTCATTCGTGCGCGTGATGTCCTCAGGCCTGACAATGCCGCTCACCTGGATTTCCCGCAGCTCGAAGTTGATGCGGATCTCCTGGCTGCCGCGGATCGCAAGATGGCCGTTCGGCAGCACGCGTTCGACCGTGGCGGCAAGGCGGAGCGTTATCTCCTCCTCCCGGCTGATCGAGCCCGTGCCCTGACTGTTTTGTGATGAACCCGCACGGACGGCCGGATCGAGCGTCCCGTCCTGCGGCAGGATCGTCTCGATCAAGCCGGCGATGCCGAGAAACGCACTCACGCTGATCTGGTCATCACCGCTGCGGCCACGGGCGGTTGTGTTCGAGATCTCGGCCTCTTCGTCGATCTCGATCACCACGGTGAGGATGTCGCCACGCCCCTTTGCACGGCGATCGCCGAAGAGCGAGCTTGGCCCCGAGCGCCAGAGCGAGGCCGGGGTGGCTGTAAGCGGGGATGGTGCGGTGGCCGGGGGGCTGGACAGCGCAACCCGTTCGGGGGACGGGGTCGGAACGTCCAGATACTCCTCCGCGCCGGGCGCGCTCACGGTCGGCGGCTTGCCCAGATGATCGAGCTGTCCGGCGCATCCCGTCAGGAGGAGTAAGCCGAGGGAGACCGCAGGGTTGCGCAGGCTCCTCATCGGCGGATCTCTACCGAACCTGCGCCAGTTGCGATCGCGGTCACCGTTTCCTTCGAAGTGAGGTTCATCACCGAGACGCGTTCTCCGAGTGCGGCGCTACCAAGAGCGCGTCCCTCCGTTCGGATGACCAGCCCACCTGCGAGGTAGCGCATCACCACGAGCCGGTTGCGCTCGATCACATAGGGGCGCGCGACATCGCGCGGTCCGATTGCCGCACCGGCGGCAATGGCATGTCGGAGCCGCATGCCGACCAGCGGTCTGAGCAGCGACGGCGATGCATGATCGCCGGCGTTCATGACGGTGAGGTCCGCCGCCGCGAGGACCGTGCCAGGCGGCAGCAACCGCGCCGCGCGCACCGCCTGTTCCGCCCCTCTCGCCGGCAGAGCCATAGCGCTCAGAACAAGGACATGAGCGGCGAGGGCAAGGATCACGGCACGCATCGGCATCATGGGAGGGCGTCGACCGAACCTCATCGGATGCGCGACATCGCCGAGAGCATCTCGTCCGCCGCCGACATCACGCGGGCATTGAGCTCGTAGCCTCGTTGCGCTTCGATCAGCTCGGTGATCTCCGCCACCACGTTGACTGAGCTGTCCTCCAAGAAACCCTGTCGGAAGGTCCCCCGACCCTCCTCGCCTGCCGTATCGATCGCCGGAGCGCCGGAGGCAGCAGTTTCCCGGAAGAGATTGTCGCCGAGCGGCTCGAGGCCCTTCTCGTTGATGAACCGCACAAGCTCGATGGTGCCTATCTGCTGCGGCAAGGCATCGTCGCCGAAGAGAGCGCTCACCACACCGTCCGGTGCGATGGCGATCCGCTCCGCCTCCTCCGGCACCGTGATACCGGCGGCCAAGCGATAGCCAAGCGCGGTCACGATCTCGCCCTCCGCCGAGAGCTTCAGCGCACCATCGCGGGTGTAGGCGGCCGTTCCGTCCGGCAGCTCGATCTCCATGAGGCCCATACCCTCAATCGCGATGTCCAGTTCACCGTTTGTCGCGCGGAGCGCCCCTTGCGCCTGTTCGGGCGCGACGGTGGCCGGGCGAACACCGAGCCCGACTTCCACCCCCGCCGGAAGCTCTTCGCCTGAGGCGGCGGTGAGGGTGCCGGGGCGGCGGAGGAGCTGATAGTGGAGATCCGCAAACTCCGCGCGGCGCGCGTCGTAGGCAGTGGTGCCCATATTGGCGATGTTGTTGGAGGTTACGTCGACGCGGAGCTGCTGTGCTGCCATCCCCGTCGCCGCGATTTTTAGCGCCTGCATTCTGTCCTCCGCGAAGACCCGGCTCAATCGGTCGCGCGAGGTCCGCGTGTGGAACCCAGCCGTTTCTCGACCGCGGCGCTAGCTTGCCCTGGCAAAGGTTTCGATGACGTTTCGAATGCGGCTGTCTTCACGTTCCACGAGGTCCTGCACGAGCGCGTAGGTTCGCGAGGTCTCGATCATCTGGGCAAGCTCGTGCACGGGGCTCACATTGGAGCGTTCTAGCATGCCCTGGATAACGCGCACCTCCGGCAGAACGGCAGCGTCACCCGGTGCCTCGAAACGGGCTGCCCCTCGTCGTGCCGGCGTGTCGGCCGTGTCCCATATACCGATCGCGCCGAGGATGTCTTCGCCACGGCTGAGAGTGCCGTCCGCCGCGGCTGCGACGGGGCCGTCGCCGGGCGGGAGGACAACAGGTGCGCCGCCGCGGTCTAGCAGAACGGCCCCTGCCGCATCTGTCACGCGGCCGGCTGCATCGATGCCAAAGCTGCCGCTACGCGTCAGGAAACGTGACCCGTCCGCGTCCTGAAGCATGAAAAAGCCCGCGCCGTCGATCGCGAAATCGAGCGCCCCGCCAGTCGGCGTCATCTCTCCCGCGCCTGTATCCGTGAGTGCGCTCGCCATACGCGGGAGCGAGACGGAGGCACCGCCGGACGAGGTAACGCTCTCAGATGTCATCATACGTTGCGCACGAAAGCCGCCGGTTCCGAGATTGGCGATGTTGTTGGCAACGACGTCCATCCGGCGTTGCAGGACGCGTTGCGCAGCCATGAGAACGGGGGAGGCGGCTTTATCCATCGTCAAGAAGCTCCTCGATGCGGGTGAGATCGCGCTCGGTGATCGAAAGGAACCGCTCGACATCGTCGAGCAGATCGTCCCTTGGTGATTGATCCCTCGGGCTCTCGGCCGTCGATAGCTCGAGAGCACCGGGTGGTGTGAGGGTTGCGTCAGCGCTCTCAAGATTGTCGGCAGCCTCTGCCGGACCTGCATTCGCCTCGCCTGGTCTCGACCTCTCTTCCGAAGGCGGCACGGGCGCGTCGCCCGCTCCCGCGGCGGATACGAGCGAGCGCCAGTCTCGCATCGGGCGCGTTGCCGGTGCTCCAGAGGCAGCGGAAGACTGAGGTACAGGGACGGACTTCCTTGGGGTTGGGCTTGCCGACGTATCGGCGCGCAGGTCGGGAGGGGGGCGGTCGAGAGCTTCGAGACTGGCGAAGCTGCGAGGATCGAACGCTCGAAGGATGGGCAGTGGCACCGGTTCGACCGCGTCTTCGGTGCCGTCGATCCGCTCTGCAACCGCTGCGAGGACGTCGGTGGACACAAGACCGCGCTGGTGCGCGAGGGAAAGACGGCGAAGAGCGTCCGCTGGACCCAGAACTTCCTCCGCAAGGCGCACTTCCGCCAGCGCCGCACGCTCGGCCAGCGGCGTACCCGAAGCTTCGAGCGCGATCGAGCCCGTGAGGTCGAGATGGGCAAGCCAGCCCGCAGAAATCGGTGTCTCGGTCACGGGATCGAGACGTTCGGCGAGGAGGATCGCCGCAGCCTGGCGCGCGCTGTGTTGCGGCCCGGCTAGCGAGCGGAGCGCATCGAGGGCGGCCTCGCGATCGCCGCGCGCGAAGGCAAGCTCCGCTTCGATCAACGCTCGGCGCGGCAGGTGCGAGATGGCGTCGTCTGGAGACACGGCATGCGGCTCGATCAGCGCCAATGCTTCCGACGCCCCGGTCTCGACGAAGGCGGCGGCGAGGCGGAATGCGAGCTCCTCGCGCAGTGTTTCCGGTGCCGCGAGGAGCTGGCGCACGAAGGTCTGCCATGCCTCGGTCTCCGAGAGCGGCACCGGCTGGACGCGCCCTACCCGTTGGGGTTCGTGCATGGCCTCCGCGACGGCTGCCGCGGCGGCGTCTGCAAGGGTACAGTCGGGCAGCATGCCGGCGAAGACGGCCGCGGTTACCGGATCAGCGGGCCGCTTCACGAGCGCGTCCGCAGCCTGCGCGAGGCGGCGGAGCTCGGCAGCGCCCTCAGGCCCGTCTCGAGCAGACTCCGTGTCCTCAGAGAGCGTGGCGAGCGCCGCTGCATTCAAGAGATCCTGCCAGATGGCATCGGGAAGCGTGTCGGCGGAGAGGCAGGTGAAACTGGGGCCGGTTGCGCTCGGCTGGCCGACGGATGCGACCGAATCAGCTGCCGGTCCAGTGAGCTCTAACGCTTCTTGCTCGGACGGCGACGCCGACGTCGATGGGCTCGATAGAGCAGTTGAAGGCTCCGCTGGGCGCTCTGCAAGGTTCGACCGATCGGCGGGGACGATGATTTGACGAGCCGACGGTGAGCTCAGAAGGTCGGTGAGGCGGCGAAGCGCCTCGGATCGGTCTTCGAGACCCGACGCCGACTCGTCGGATGCGGAGGACCCGGTGCTTTGTCCCGGCGCACTGTCCGTAGGCGGCTTTCCAGGCGATCGCGCGGGTGAAGCACCGCGGTCGCCAGTCGCTGGCGCGGGAAGAGGCACAGGGGAGATCTCAGGCGGTAGGGCTTGAGCCTGCGGTTGCAGCGCAACGCCGAAGGCCAGGGTCGCGCTAAGAGCCGCTGCAGAGACGCGCGGGCGCTTCATGCCGCCTCCCCGGCTGCTTTGAGGGCGGCGTCAAGCTTGTCGAAGCTCGGCTTCAGATGCGACGGCAGATGCTGGCGGGCGACCTCGACGCAGATCTGCGGGCTGTGCTTGTGCATGCTCGCGACCATCGTGTCGCGGATCAGCTCGTAGAATTTCTGATCCTCCTCGATGCTCGTCTTCACCCGCGCGGCCATGGGCGCGACGAAGCCATAGGCGAGGAAGACGCCAAGGAAGGTGCCGACGAGGGCGGCACCGATCATCTTACCCAATACCTCTGGCGGCTGGTCGATCGAGGCCATTGTCTTGATGATGCCGAGAACGGCCGCGACGATGCCGAGGGCGGGCAAACCGTCCGCGACCGTCTGCAGCGCATGGCTGCTGTGGAGGGCGTTCTTGAGACGTCCGTCGAGCTGCTTCTCGAGGACAGGCTCAAGCTGATGCGGGTCGTCGTAATTCATCATGCTGATCCGCAGCGTGTCGCAGATGATCCCCGTCGTCTCCTTGTCCGCGAGAACGCGGGGATAGGCCTGGAAGACGGGAGACGACTCGGGCTCCTCGACATGCGTGTCGAGCGCCACCGCGTCGCGCCGGCCGATCTTGATGAGCGAGAACAGGAGGCAGAGCAGGTCCTCATAGTCCGAGGGTTGCCACTGCGGTCCTTTAACTACCCGCTTCAGATCCTTCAGCGTGTGCTTGATCGTGTGCATGTCATTGGCGATGCAAAAGGCACCGACCGCCGCACCGCCGATCATCATCAACTCGAACGGCAGCGCCGCTAGGATGATGCCGATCTTTCCGCCGGCGAGAAGATAGCCGCCGAAGACGAGCCCGATCACGAGGACCATGCCAATAATGGCGATCATTGCGAAGGCTCCGCAGTTGCATGGTCGCCGGCTGCGGCATCGAGGCTCGAATGCCGGCTTGCGAGCAGGATGCTGAGGGCGTATGCGCGCTCGGGGTCCATGGATGCGAGGATCCCGGCGGCAGAGTCCGGCGGCATCTCCGCAAGGAACCCGGCCGCGAAGGTCGGCTCCATGGTGTTGAAGACCGCACCGGCCTGCTTCGGCTTCATCCGCGCATAGGTGGCGGCAAGATGGGCGACGTCCTTCGCCGCCGCACCCCGGGCCTCGGCCAGTGTCTCCGCCAGATCTTCGCGCAGCGCCTTCAGCTGGCCGAGGCGTTCGGCGACGCGGGCCTCCGCCTCCGATAGGGCTGCGCGCCGCTCTTCGAGCGCCGCCTCTCCCGCCGCGAGCGCCGCTTCACGTTCGTCGAGGACGCGGGAAAGCGCACCCGCCTCGGCGAGGCCGGGTTCGAGACGATCGAGGTACGCCTCCCGCGCCGCGGCCAGGTCAGGCCGCTCTGCAAGCTCGGCGACAACCTCGCTCGCCCTGAGCAGAGCGGAGAGCAGAAAGCACGCGGCCAGCACGGCGAGCGCGCCCGTGCGCATCTGACGGGTCTGCATCAAAATGCCATCCTTTGCAGTCTGAGCGCCCGGCCACCGCCCGCGGCGACCTGCTGGGCAGCGCTGTCATCAGCGCGTTCGGCCGACGCCTTGGCGGGAGCCTTCGGCTGGTCGGGGCCCTCGAGTGCGGCGTCAGAGCCGAAGGAGTAGCTCCCGTCCTCGGCCTCCTCGAAAGCGGCATCCATCGACGCTTCGTCAGCTTGGGCAGTGCCTGAGGCCGCTCGACCCTCAAGTTCAACCTCGGCCCATTTGGCGAGCGGATCCGCCTCCGCACCGACCACAGCGAAGTCCTCGCCCTCGGCGTCAGTCTCGGCGGCGGCCACGCCCGCATCGCCAGTTTGCCCTGCCTCGTCGGGCGGGCTCTGCGACGGCCGAGCTGGCAATTCCGCCGTGTAGATCTTGTCGAGCAGCGCGCGCGCCTCCGTCGCCGCTTCGGCGAGTTCTTCGGAGAGCTTCCGGGCCTGTGCCATCTCGCGGCGCACGCGCTCGCTCGACTGCCCCGACTGGCTCTTCAGCGCATCGATCCGCTCCTGCGCAGTGGCAAGGGCCAGGCGCGTCTCCTCGACAGCCGTGTTGAGAGCGGTGATCTGGCCGCCGATACCGTCCTCGGTGCTCGAAAGACGGCGCAGGCGGCGCGACAGCACCGCGCAATACATGGCCGCCGCGAGTGCTGTAACGATCAGCAAGCCATCAGCGACGAGTTCCAATCCGATACCGTCCATCGCGCCCTCAGTTGAGCAGGAATTCCTGGAAGAGCACGGCGCGGAGCGCGCCGGGCGGTGCATTGAACTCGAGCCGCCGAAGAAGCTGCTCCTGCAGCCGCGCCATCAATGCCGGCTGCTCGAAGTCCCGTTCGTCGACCGCGCGGAGAAAGCGCGTGAGGGCCGCGACCAGCCGGGGCGACGCCTCGGTCACGGCGTCCTCCGTCCCGGGCTCGACCTCCAGTGTCACGGCGACCCGCAGGTGCCGCGCCCGCGCGCTCGGCCCCAGCGAGATCGTGAGGCGCGGCAAGGTCACGAAGGCTGCCGGAGGTGCTTTGGGCGTCGGCGCCATTGCATCCGCCACAAGCTTCTCCGCCGCCTCTAGAGGCCCAGGCACATAGCCACCCGTCACCGCGAAATAGGCCCCGGCCCCCAGCGCGGGTGCCGCGACCAACGGCAGCAACAAGCCGAGCAGACGACCACGCCGCCGCCCACCGGACGGCTCGCCGGACGCTTGCCCCGACTGGCCGTCCGACCCTGCCCCACCCTGTCCTGCCGCCGCTGCGTCCGCCACCAGACCGTTGCCCCCGCCGCAACCCATTCCCGGCCGTACTGCCGGTGAACACGGCATAGCGCCAAAGCCCTTAACTCCGCCTAAAGCCGGATGGGTGAATACGGGGGCAAGCCGGAGAACCGGATTCGCGATGGGTGGGCCACTGAGCTGATGGACGGGCTTCTCGCCACATGGCGTGCACTGGATGTGCGTCGGAGAATCATGCTGGTGGGCGCCACGGTGCTGGCGCTCGGCGGCGTCCTGCTGATCGGTCAGTACGCGTCGAAGCCGGGGATGGCGCTTCTTTATTCGGGGCTAGATCCGGCAGCGGCCGGGGAGGTCGTGGGCGCGCTCGAGCAGATGGGGATCCCCTATGAGCTCGCAGGCGACGCTATCCGCGTGGCGGAGGGGGAGCGGGATCGCGCGCGCCTGGCGCTGGCCCGGGACGGGCTACCGCAGCAGGGTCAGGCAGGCTACGAACTCCTCGACACGATCTCAGGCTTTTCCACGACGACGGACATGTTCAACGCCGCCTTCTGGCGCGCGAAGGAAGGTGAGCTTGCACGCACGATCGCGGCAAGCCCCGCGGTGCGCGCGGCGCGCGTGCATATCGCCCCGCCGGGCCAGCAAGGCTTTGCGCGACAGCCCGCGCCGCCGAGTGCGAGCATCACCGTAACCGCTGCCGGCGGCGCCGTGCCCGTCTCCGCTGCGAGCGGCTTTCGGTTCCTGGTGGCACTGGCCGTGCCCGGGCTCTCCCCCGAGCAGGTCGCCGTGATCGACAGCCGAAACGGCGTGATCCTCGCCCCCGGCGCCGAGACGCCGGCAGTCGCGCTCAATGGCGCCGCCGCCGCGCGGGAGGATCGGCTTAGAGGGGAGATCGAGGCGCTGCTCGCGGCCCGCGTGGGGCCGCAGAATGCGAGGGTAAGCGTCAGTGTGGAGATTGACCGTTCAGCGGAGACGCTGAGCGAACGGCGCCTGGACCCGGAGAGCCGGGTGGTGGTGCATTCTGACACCGAGGAGATCGCCGATGAGAGCCGGGGCAGCGATCCGTCGGTCACGGTGGCAAGCAACCTGCCCGACGGCGAGGCGGCGGCGGGCGGAGAGCGTTCGGCCACGCGCACCGAAAGCCGGGAACGCTCGAACTTCGACTATGACGAAACGCGACGCGAGCGCGTCAAGAGCCCCGGTGCCGTCCAACGGCTGAGCGTAGCTGTGCTGGTCGATGGTATCCGGACGGTCGCGGATGACGGCACCAGCGAATGGCAGCCGCGGCCCCAGCAGGAGCTCGACGCTCTCCGCGGTCTCGTGCGCGCGGCCGTCGGCTATGACGAGGCGCGCGGCGACGTGGTGACAGTCGAGAGCATGGCCTTCCAGCCTCCACCCGAACTCGGCACCTCGGCGGAGAGCGGCGTTGCAGAGCGGTTCTTTGAGAGGAATGCGTTCGCCATGCTGCAGATCCTGGTGCTGGCGGGCGTTGTTCTGGTGATCGTCTTGACGGTCCTGCGCCCGCTCCTTCTCCGCCCGCGCGGGCCTGAACTGCCACTGCTCGCCGACGGCGAAGGCCCTGCCGCACTCGGGCTCGCCGGTGAGGCCGGCGGCGAGGCCGTCGCCATCGATGCGCCCGGAGAGAACGAGGAGTTCGGTGACGCGCTCTTCAACCTTCCGGATCGGGAGACGCTGCGCGCCGCGGTGAACCAATTTCCCGAGCAGAGCGCCTCTACCCTGCGCGACTGGCTCGACCAGGGCGATGAGGATGCCGCATGAACCGTTTGCAGAGAGATGGCGACACCGTCGAACCCACGATCGGTGATCGTGAGGGGCGTCAGGGCACGCTCCATCCCGCCTCGACGCCCACCCGCCCTGCCCGCCTTCCGCACTGGGTCGGTGAAGTAATGCCGCTGCCATCGGCCGCCGAACTGCGAGTTGTGTCTGAACAATTGTGTTCGAGGGGCCCGGAGGGAAACCGAGGTGCTGCAGTAGAACCCGCCGGCCCTGAGGACAAGCGGGTCGCAACTGGCGATGCCGCGGCCCCGCAACCAGGGCAGACGGAGCCAGAGCGAGCGGAAAGCGCGCGGGAGTGTGCTCCGGAAGCGGCGATGCCTCGGGACGCGGCGGACGCCAGTTTGGGCGAGACCCGAGAAACGACGGCCACACGACACCTCGAAACCCTGGCGGCGGAGATCCACGGCATCGGCCAGCAGCTCGAGGCTTTTCGAGACGGGGCCGAGCGTCGGGCTGCTGCCTGCTTCGGCGCAGCTGCAGAGAGCTGTGTGCCAGTCCTTGCCCGGGCCGGCTTCGCGGATGAGGTCGCCGATGTCTGCCTCTCGCTGGCTCGGGAGGGACGGGAGGAGACGCTCGTCCTGACGCTTTCGCCAGAGGATCTGCACCCCGTCGCCGCCGCGCTCGAAGCACGAGACCCCGAGATCGGGTTCCGGCTCGAGGCCGACGCAGCGATCAAGCCCGGCTGCGTGCAAATCGACTGGCCCGAGGGGGGCGCCAAGATCGTGGCAGATCGCATGGCGACAGCGGCCCTCGAGTTACTCCATCGGCGCCTGGGAGAGCAGGCCCCAGCCGAGCGTGGCGAGAACGCCGCCCCATCCGAGACCGCGCCCCAGCACGATCAACGAGGAGAGACCGCATGACAGCCGACGACACCGGCGGCAAGACACCGCCCGCAGCCGCACCCGGCACCGCGGACACTGCCGCATCATCCGCTCCGGCCGACGACAACGCAGATGCCGTCTCCGATGCCACGGAGGGGTCGGAGGCTGGGATGGGCGACACCCCCTATCGCCGCGCAATCTTCTCGGTGCCGATCGATGTCGTCGTCGCCGTAGGTCAGGCCCAGCCGGTGATCGGTGAGCTTCTGGCGATGCGCCGCGACACTGTCCTGCCCCTTGCGGCGCGGGTCGATGATCCGGTGCAGATCATGGTGGGCGACCGGATCATCGCCCGCGGTGAGCTAGAAGAACTGGGCGATGACGGCGGCCGGCTCGGCGTGCGTCTCACGGAAGTCGTCGATGTCAGCGATCTTTTCTGAACGCTCGCGTGGGGACGCTCTGGCAAGGATCGCCTGCGCGCTCCTCGCGGGGATCGCGATCGGCCTTCTGATGTCAGGCTCCGCCGAGGCGCAGAGCCTGACCCTCGACCTTGGCCCCGAGCGCCAAGGGGAGGATGCCGGCACGCTCACCGGGCGGGTAATCCAGCTCTTTCTCATCGTCACGGTGCTGAGCATAGCGCCCGGCATCGCGATCATGGTGACCTGCTTTCCTTTCATGATCACCGTGCTCTCGATCCTGCGCCAGGGCCTCGGCCTTCAGGCCTCGCCCCCCAACATGCTGCTGGTGAGCCTCGCGCTCTTTCTGACCTGGTTCGTGATGGAGCCCGTCTTGACCGAAGTCTGGGACACAGCCATCGCTCCGCTCATCGACGGTAGGATCGAACCCGACGCCGCGCTCGAGACCGGAAGCGAGCCCTTCCGGCGTTTCATGGCATCGCGCGTCGAGGCAGAGACGCTTGCCGATCTCGCTGCGGTAGCACCTGGCCAGCCCCTCGGAGAAGCGCCGACGGCCGATGGCATCGATCCCCGTGCGGCCCCTCTCTCGCTGCTCGTCCCTGCCTTCATGCTGTCCGAGATCGCGCGAGCCTTCACGATCGGCTTCATGCTCTTTCTGCCCTTCGTGATCATCGACCTCGTGGTGGCCTCGATCCTCATGTCGATGGGCATGATGATGGTGCCGCCAATCGTCGTCTCATTACCGTTGAAGCTGGCCTTCTTCGTCGTGGCGGATGGCTGGTCGCTGGTCGCCAGCGCTCTGGTGCGGGGGTACGCATGAACGAGGATCTTCGAGCCGCAGAGGACGCGCTGGCCGAGGCCGCGTCCCGAAACCGCCTGACAAAGACGGCGACCGGCAGCCTCAACGGGGCCGAGAAGGCCGCCATCGTGATCGGCGCCCTCGGCACGGAAGCGGCGGGGCCGATCCTAGAGATGCTGGATGAAAGTGCCCTGCGCGCCTTCACAGCGGCGATGGTCAGGCTGCGCCGGGTCGAGCCCACTGTCGTGCGCAACGTGATCGCCGAGTTCCTCGATGCCCTGCGCGAACAGGACACCGTCGTGCGCGGTGGCGTCGGCCGCGCCCGCGAGGTGCTACAACCCTATGTGAACGATGGGCTTCTCACGCGCCTCCTCGACGATATCGACAGCCCAAGCACCAGCAATGTGTGGAAGAAGCTTGGCAAGGTGAACGAGGAGGCGCTGGCGGACTTCCTGGCGCGCGAGCATTCGCAGACCGCGGCGGTGATCCTCTCGAAACTCTCCTCCGAGCATGCCGCCAAGGTCCTGAACCGTCTCGAGCCCGAGCGGGCGCGTGAGGTGGTGCTCGGCATCACCCGGGCCCAGTCGCTCGACCCGAACGTCATCGAGGCGATCGGGTTCTCAGTCAGCCGCGACTTCCTTGCGACGAACATGCACGCCGCGCCGCGCCGCAACCCGGCTGAGCGGGTGGGCGCCATCATGAACTTCGTGACGGCGGACACGCGGGACAATGTGCTCGGCCATTTCGACGATACGCAACCCGAGTTTGCCGAAGAGATTAGGCGCAAAATGTTCACCTTCGACGATATCCCGAAGCGGATCGCACCGCGGGATGTCGCGATGGTGGTGCGAGAGACGGACCGGGATCAGCTCCTCAAGGCGCTCCGTCATGGTCAGGATCTCGGCTCCGAAGCCGGCGAGTTCATCCTCAGCAACATCGCCTCGCGTATCGGAGATCAGTTGCGGGGCGAGCTTGCAGAGATCGACAAGGTACGCCGCAAGGATGGCGAGCAAGCCGAAGCTGCCGTGGTCGCGGCCATCAGGGCGCTGGAGCAACGGGGCGAGCTTCGGATGCTCGCGCTCGAGGAAGATAGCTGA
Organism: Pseudomonadota bacterium; assembly: GCA_039815685.1. GTDB lineage: Bacteria > Pseudomonadota > Alphaproteobacteria > Rhodobacterales > Rhodobacteraceae > Thermohalobaculum. The sequence goes on from JBCBYV010000011.1 coordinate 76,630, forward strand.
CCCAAGGAGAGCTCAAGAGATAAGAGCGACGGATCTCCCAGCTCATGACCCGCGCAATGCCACGACCCCGTTCAGCCAATCGGCCCCGTCACGTCCCCAATCCGGCAGACGCCGGATGGCTGGGCGGGGGGGCGACCGGCTGGCGCGCAACATGGCGTTGATCGCAGCGAACTAGTTCGAGGGCCACACTTGAGTTGCCGCTCGACGCGGTGCCATGCCCGCGGGCGCAGCCCCGCCAACAATTCAAGCGGAGAGCAGGACGCCCGCACTCACGTCCCAGCTAAGCGTCACCGGATCCTCCCAAGTGATCTCGGCTTCCTCACCACGCACGCGGTTGGTTCGCGTTGCCTTCACGACACCGCCACCCTGACCCGCCAGGCGCACGTGGAAGACGGAAATGTCGCCAAGATAGGCGATATCCTCGACGGCGCCGACAAGCCGGTTTTCGCCCGCGCCAGCCTCGTCGCCACGCGCGATCGAGATCTTCTCGGGTCTGATCGAAACGGCCGCCTTCGTCCCATCGGAGAGCGTCTCGGTCCCTCGCGCCTGCAGGCTCGCGCCCTCTCCTAGCCGAAGCACGCCGCCCTCGGCCTGTCCCTGGAAGATGTTCACATCCCCGATGAACTCGGCGACATAGCGGTCGTTCGGCTTCTCATAGACCTCGCGCGGCTCGCCGAGCTGCGCCACCTGCCCCTCGCGCATCACCGCGATCCGGGTCGAGACAGTCATCGCCTCTTCCTGGTCATGCGTCACGATCACGAAGGTGAGGCCAAGCTCCTCCTGGATCGTCACGAGCTCGAACTGCGTCGCTTCGCGCAGCTTGCGATCGAGCGCACCCAAGGGCTCATCCAGCAGCAACAGTTTGGGCTTCTTGGCCAGCGCCCGAGCGAGCGCCACACGCTGGCGTTGCCCGCCCGAGAGCTGGTCGGGCTTGCGCCGCGCGAAGCGCTCGAGATGCGTCAGCGCCAGCATCTCCTCGACCCGCGTCTTCCGGACCGACTTGTCCATCCCCTCCATCTCAAGACCGAAGGCGATGTTCTTCTCCACCGTCATATGCGGAAAGAGCGCGTAGGACTGGAACATCATGTTCACCGGCCGCTCGAAAGGCGGGATGCGCGACAGATCCTCGCCGTCGAGCAGGATTTGCCCCGCATCCGGCGTCTCGAAACCGGCGAGCATGCGCAGAAGCGTGGTCTTGCCACAGCCCGAGGGGCCGAGCAGCGAAAAGAACTCGGCCGCATGGATGTCGAGCGAGACATGGTCGACGGCGGTCGTCTCGCCGTAGCGCTTCACGAGATCCACGACCCGGAGATAGGGCGTGGCGGCCGGGTCGTTCCACGGTCGGGTCTGGCAGACCGCAGGATTGTCCTTGCGCGGGCGGCGGCGCTCGGCCAGTTGACCGGGTGCCTGACCGGGCGCCGCCGTCTCCGCCACGATCAGGAGCCCGTCTTGATGCGGGTCCAGGCGCGCGTCACCACCCGCTGGGTCTTGGGCGGATAGGGCACGGCGGTCCAGGTATTCGCAATCGTCTCCTCGGGCGGGTAGATCGCCGGATCGCCAATCACATCCTCGACCAAGAACTCCTTCGACGCCGCATTGCCGTTCGCGTAGTAGACGTAATTCGACGCCTTCGCGATCACCTCGGGGCGCTGCAGATAGTCGAGGAAGGCATGCGCTGCCTCCGGGTTCGGCGCATCGGACGGGATCGCCATCTGATCGAACCACATGAGCGCCCCTTCCTTCGGGATCGCATACTCGACCGTGATGCCGTTATCGGCTTCCGCCGCGCGGTCCCGTGCCTGCAGCACGTCACCGGACCAGCCGACCGCGAGACAGGCATCACCGTTGGCAAGGGCGTTGATGTATTGCGAGGAGTGGAACTGCGTCACATGCGGGCGGATGCCCTCTAGCAGGCTTGCCGCTTCCTCAATCTGGTCATTGTCCCGGCTGTTCGGGTCGTGGCCCAGGTAATTGAGCGCGGCCGGGATGAGCTCGGTGGGCGCATCGAGGATGAAGACGCCGCAATCGGCGAACTTCGAGATCATCTCAGGCTTGAAGATCACGTCCCAGCTGTCGATGGCATCGACGCCCAGCCGCTCCTGCACCGCCTCGACATTGTAGCCGATGCCGGTGGTGCCCCACATGTAATTGACCGAGTATTCGTGACCCGGATCGAACGCCTCGGTCCGGGCGCGGATCTCGTCCCACATGTTCGTGAGGTTTGGAATCTTCGAGGCATCGAGCTTCTGGAACACGCCCGCCTGGATCTGGCGCTGCAGGAAGTCGCCCGTCGGCACCACGAGATCGTAGCCCGTGCCGCCGGCGAGGAGCTTGGTCTCGAGCACCTCGTTCGAATCGAAGACGTCGTAGACCACCTCGATCCCGGTCTCGGCCGTGAACTCCGCCAGGATGTCCTCGTCGATATAGTCAGACCAGTTGTAGATCCGGACAGTGCCCTCAGCGCCGAGGGCGGGCACGGCAAGGAGCGCGGCAAGCGCGGCGCCGCCAAGAAGAGCCTTCATACGAACAGTCCTTTCCCTGTGACCGTTGCAGCGTTGTTTTGCGGGCACCCTAGCGCCCGGGTCGGGGCGCGAAAAGAGGCAGAAAGCGACGATTGCCCACCGTGAGAGCCCTTGCATCGATGACCATCGCCGATAGCGTGGGCAAGGAGCGCAGTCGAGCGCATGGGAGAGGGGCCGATGGGCTGGTCGAGACGCATCACGATCCTGCTGCCCTATCTCTGGTTGCTGGCGTTTTTCCTCGCGCCCTTCCTGATCGTGCTAAAGATCTCCTTCAGCGAAGCGGCCATCGCGCAGCCGCCCTACACCCCGACCTGGGACAGCCTTCAGGCGGTGATCGACCACCTCACGAACATCGACTTCTATAACTACGAGTTTCTCTTCGAAGACGCGCTCTATGTGGACTCGTACTTCAACTCCCTGCGCATCGCGGCGATCTCTACCGTCATCACGCTGCTGATCGGGTATCCCGTCGCCTATGGCATCGCGCGGTGCGGGACAGCCTGGCGCGGGGCGCTGCTGGCGCTGGTGATCTTGCCCTTTTGGACGTCGTTCCTGATCCGGGTCTATTCTTGGATCGGCATCCTCTCGACGGAAGGGATCCTGAACGGTGCGCTGATCTGGATCGGCCTGACGGACGAGCCGTTCCAGTTCTACCCGAGCGAGTTCGCCGTCTATATCGGCATCGTCTACAGCTACCTGCCCTTCATGATCCTGCCGCTCTACGCGACGCTGGAGAAACTGGACCCGGCCTTGCTGGAGGCGTCGGCGGATCTGGGGGCGCGACCCGTCACCACATTCTTGCGCGTGACCCTGCCGCTGAGCGTGCCGGGGATCCTGGCGGGGTCCTTCCTCGTCTTCATCCCGGCGGTGGGGGAGTTCGTGATACCGGAGCTGCTCGGCGGCTCGTCGACGCAGATGATCGGCTCGACGCTCTACGCCGAATTCTTCAATAACCGCGACTGGCCGCTCGCCTCCGCCGTCGCTGTGCTGCTGCTGCTCGTGCTGGTGGTGCCCATCGTCATCTTCCAGCGCTATGCGCGGCGGGAGGGCGGCGTATGACGCGCGGGCCGGGCTTAACACTCCGCATCATGATGCTCTTGGGCTTTGCGTTCCTCTATGCGCCCATCGTCATCCTGGTGATCTACTCGTTCAACGCATCGAAGCTGGTGAGCGTTTGGGGCGGGTGGTCGCTGCGGTGGTACGAGTCGCTGTTTCAGAACGACCAGCTGCTCGATGCGCTCTGGGTCTCGCTGATCGTGGCGGCGTCGGCCTCGACCCTTGCGACGGTGCTGGGCACGATGGCGGGGCTGACGCTCGCGCGGGTGCCACGGTTCCTGGGGCGCACGCTCTTCACGGGCATGGTACTGGCGCCGCTGGTGATGCCGGAAGTGATCACGGGGCTCTCGCTCCTCCTCACCTTCATCGCCATCGGGATGGACCGGGGGTTCGTCACGCTGATCATCGCGCATGCCACTTTCTCGATGTGCTATGTGGCGGTGGTGGTGCAGGCGCGGCTTGCGGGCTTCGACCGATCCGTGGAGGAGGCGGCGGCGGATCTGGGGGCGCGCCCCGCGACGGTCTTCTGGCGCGTTACCCTGCCGCTCATCGTGCCCGGGATCGTGGCGGGCTGGCTCCTGAGCTTCACGCTGTCGCTCGACGACCTAGTAATCGCGAGCTTCACGACCGGGCCCGGGGCGACGACGCTGCCGATGAAGATCTTCAGCGCCGTGCGGCTCGGCGTGACGCCCGAGATCAACGCGATTGCGACGATCCTGATCGGGCTTGTCGCCACCGGCACGCTGGCGTGGTCAATCGCGATGAAGCGGGCGATGGCGCGGCGGGCGCAGCAGGGCTGAGCGGGTCAACCCGTGGGCGCGAGCGCGCTACCGGCGACCCGCGCTGCCTCCTCGAACAGGATTGTGTGTCGTTCCGCCACCTGCTCGGGACTGTCGCCATAGCCGCCGCCGATCACGGCAACCGTCGGCAGGCCCGCCGCGCGCAGGCGTTCCAGCACCATCGCGTCGCGCCTGCGAATACCATCGAGGGAGACAGCGAGGCGGCCGAGGCGGTCGCCCTCCCAGATATCGACGCCCGCATTGTAGAAGACGATGGAGGGCCCCGCGGCGGCGAGCGCCCGCTCGAGCCCGGCGGCGAGAGCGTCGAGATAGGCCGCGTCCCCAACACCGTCCGGCAATTCGAGATCGAGATCGGAACGTGCCTTCTTCACCGGATAATTCTTGGCGGCGTGGAGGGAGAAGGTGAAGACGCGGTCATCGCCCTCGAAGATGCGCGCCGTCCCATCACCCTGATGCACGTCGCAATCGACGATCAGGACGCGGCCCGGATGGCCCTGGGCGAGCAGGTTTCGAACGGCGACGGCCACATCGTTGAAGACGCAGAAGCCCGCCCCCCCCTCTGGCCCCGCATGGTGCGAGCCGCCAGCGGAATTGGCGGCCAGCCCGTGCTCGAGCGCAAGGAGTGCGGCGAGGAAGGTGCCGGCAGCGGAGAGGCGGGCGCGTCGCGCCACCCGCTCGGTCCCTGGCAGGCCGATGCGCCTGACCTCAGCCTCCGTCAGCGTCTGTGCGAAGACCCGGTCTACATAGCTGCGGTCATGGGCGAGGCCGATCTGCCCCGCGCTCGCCGGTGCAGGCGCGAGGTAGCGGCCAGGCGTCATCAGGCCCCTGCGGAACAGCGCTTCCCGCAGGTAGCCGTATTTCGACATCGGGAAGCGGTGCCCCTCTCGAAGCGGCGCCTGATAGTCGGGGTGATGGACGATGGGCAGCATGCGCGGAAGATGGCGTCCGCTGCCCGGCCCGGCAACGCGTCAGCTGCGCGCGTTACCGACCATCCGCCACAGCACCGGGAAGAGAAGCATGGCCAGCGCGACCTTCAGGACCTCGGCGACGAGGAAGTTCGTGAGCCCGACCTCGACAACCCAGGCCCAGCCCTTGGCATCCGCGAAGAGGTGTCCGAGCCAGAGCACCCCTGGCAGGAAGATCAGGACCTGGCCGAGGCCCATGGCGATGCCCATCTGCATCGGGTTGCGGTCCCAGCCACGGCGGGCGAGCGCGCCGAGCGTGAGCGCCGCAAGCAGGAAGCCGAGAAGATACCCCCCCGTGCCGCCCATCATGTAGACGAGGCCGTTGTTCTCGGCCGAGGACGAGGTGAAGACGTCGAACCCGAGGGCGCCGATGGCGAGGTAGCCGAGCAGCGTCACCCCGCCGAGCCGCGCGCCGTATGCAGCACCGATGGCAAGCACCGCGAAGGTCTGCATCGTCATCGGCACCGGCCAGAAAGGCACCCGGATCTTGGCCGCCAGCACCAGCGCGCCGATCCCGAGGGCGACCAGAAGCGCGCGACGCAGCCAGATCCCCGTCTCTGCATCGCCAGTGACGGGCAGAAACGTCTCCGCAAGGACAGGGCGCTGGGGGATGATGCTCATGGCGGTCTCCGATGTCGCAATCGCTGGCGATGTTTCCGCTGGCCGACAAGCCGTGCCACCACCGCCCTTGTTGTGGGCTGCATGGCATGGGGTCCGTAGGTTGCGCAAGCGGCGTTGTGGCCAACCTGCCCTATGGTCTAGGGTCACGCCGCTGTAACAACCTGTGAGGCGCCGTGAGCGGAAAAGCGCGCGAGAAAGCCAATGGGGGGGCGCAGTCCGGATATCGGTCTGCTGGCAGTAGTAATGTGGGGCGCGCCGCAGCGGCGGCGCCGGGCGATGAGGCGGGCTGGCCGCCCATCGCGCTTTGGTTCACGCCCGAGGCCGTGGTTCTCATGGTCCGGGACGCCAGCGGCGCGTGGTCTGAACGGGCCGAAGCGCCGCTCGATGGCAATGGTCAGGCACGCGGCGTCGCGGCCCTGCACGAGGCCGGAAGGCTCGCGGATCCGCTCGCCGAGGCGCGTCCGCGCGTGCAGCTATGGCTGCCGGAGGAGCATGTCGTGCGCCTCTGGCTCGAGCTCGAGCCGGGTCTTGGCGCAGGCGAGCGGCTGGAGGCGGCCGTCGCCGCAGCGGTCGCGCAGACCGGGCAGCCGCCGGAAGATCTGGCGCTTTCCATCGGCCATGCTTCGGAGAATGGTCGGTCTCGTCTGGTCGTCGCGGCCTTCGCTCAGACGGTGCGGGAGGCTCAGGCCTATGCCGATGGCTGGGGTTTTCGGACAGGCGTGGTGACGGCGGCGCCCGGGCTCGATGGGAGCGATGCGCCGGCGGGCCCGCCACGGTCCCTGACAGAGGTCAGCACGCTCCGCGCCCGGGCAGAGGCGACGCCGAGGGTCGAGCCGCGCCTAAGGGCTGAAGCAGCCAATCCACCGCGGGAGCCGGCGCGCGCAAGGCCCAGGGTTGGGGCGATCACGGCCGCGGCGGTAGCGATCGCAATGCTGGCATTCTTCCTCGGGACCGAGGTCGGCCCCCTGATCGGGGACCGCGCAGACAGTCTCGACAAGGCAACGGAACTCGCGACAGCCGAAAGGGCGCCGGCTGAGGTGGAAGCTCCAACTCGCCTGTCCGAGCAGGCGGAGAGCGAAGACCCGCTTCCTGCGTTGCCGGAACCGAGGCTGCCCGGCAGGCCGGCGGTGCTCGCGACAGTCGGGGCACAGGACGTCGCGCTGGCTCCGCCGCCTGCCCTCCGCCGCGGAGACTTCGCGCGGTCGAGCCCGGGCGCACTTGCTCTCGAGGAGCGCCGTCTGGTCCCTGCGCCGCCATCGACGGGTGTGGCACTCCTTGCGCTCCCCGAGGCGGCACCGGCGCTGGTGTCCGAGGCACCGGCCGAGGCCGTGAAGCCCGCAGCACCGATTGCGCCGGTGGCCGAGGAGACGGCCGTCGCCCCGACAGTCGAAGTTGCAGCCGACGCAGCGGAGGTGATGCCGGATGCGGAGGTGGGTCTTGCCCCCGAGGCGCCGAGCGGCGCCGCCTCGCTCGAACAGGCTGCCCTGTCCGGACCAGCGGCAGCACCTGCAGCGCCGCAGCCGGATGTCGTGGCGCCGATCCTGCCGGCCGATTTGGCCGAGGGGTCATCGACGGCCGAGACGGTCCTTGCGTCACTCAACCCGCAGGTCGTCGAGAGACCCCTTCCCCTCGACCCGTTGTCGGGGGCCAGGCTTCTGCAAAGCGCCTTGGAGGGTATTGCCCCATCGCTGCCTGTCATTCCGCCCCTCGCACCTCTCGCCGAGGATGAAGGCCGGGGGCTCGACCTTACGCCAACCGCCGCTGCGCCCCAGACGCTCGACCTCCTGCCGCGGCCACGCCCGAGCGCTGCATCCGAGGAGGAGGGAGAAGAGGCAGAGACGCTAGCCGCCGTCGCGCCGGTCGCGGGCGAAGCCGTGCCCTTGCCGCCAACCCAACCCGCCAAGGACGACGAGGAGGAAGCGGAAGCGGGGGTACCTGCGGATGCGGCCTGGGCCGAGGGATCCACGACCGAGGATGCCGCGGCGGAGCCGACCATCGATGAAGCGCCCCCATCCGTTCTTGCGGCAGCCGCGGCACCGACACCCGCCAGACGGCCGAAGACAGTGCCACCGACCGCGCGGGGCAGCCTGGTGCGGCTGGGCGCGGGTAGTGCAGCGCGCACGGCCGACGGCCCGCGGGCGACGCGCCCGCAGCAGCGGCGTGTCCAGACCGTGCCGATCGGGCTCTCCGCCAGCCTCCCGGCGCGCGTGCAGCGAGGTGCGAAGGAAGGGCATCTGTCGCTTGGGGAGATGACGCTGATCGGCGTCTTCGAGCTCGAAGACGGCCGACAAGCGCTCCTCCGGCTGCCGAACGGTCGATATCAGCGGCTCGGGATCGGCGACCAGACCGAGGGTTGGCAGGTGACGGCCATCGGGGGTGAGAGCGTGCGCCTCAGCCGCCAGGGTGATGAGAAGGTCCTAGCCCTCGTCGCGCGCTAGGGATGGCTATCAGAGTGCGCGGCCAGCGCGCCAGGCCTCCAGTGCCTCGGGCGTGTCGAGGTCCAACAGCGCCCGGTGGCCGGGAAGGCGCACATGGGCGACGAACTCCGCATGCTCGGCTAGAATCGCGCGGGCGCCTTCATCAGCGGAGAGGAGGCCGAGCGGCTCGAAGAAGCGTCGGCCGATGAGCACCGGGTTGCCCGGCGTGCCGTCTGCCGCCGCGGCACGCACGATCTCCCGTCCCTCGCCTGGGTCGAAGGCGGCGATCAGGCGGGCATGATCCTCAGCCTCGAGCTCAGGCATGTCGGCAAGCGCGATGAGCACGCCCTCGGCCGCAGGGTCGATGGCAGCGAGGCCCGCAGCGATCGATGTACCCATCCCGTCCTCGGCCCGCGCGTTCTCCAGGACGCGCAAGCCTTGGCCCGCGAGTGCGCCGCGCCGCGCCGTGGCTCCGGGCCTGAGCACCGCCACGACCTCATCGACGCCCGATGCGGCAAGCGCCCGCGCCGCCCGCGCGATCATCGCTTCGCCGCCAGTGTCCTCCAGCAGCTTGTCGCGCCCGGCCATGCGCCGGGACGCCCCGGCTGCGAGCAGGAGGCCCGAAATGCGCGGGCGCAGCGCCGCACTCGGGTCCGCGCGCGCCTCGGGTCCACTGCGCTCCGCTGCTCTGGGGGCCGGGCGCGAGGGGATTTCCTTCAGCAGCCCGCCCACACCCATTGCGCCGATCGCCGCTGCATCGGGCAGGCGCCCCGCTGCGACCCGTTCGAGCACCCAGTCCGCGCCGTTGAGCTTGGGCGATCGCGCGCAGCCCGGCAGGCCGATCACCGGGCGCCCGCCCAGATCTCCGAGAAACAAGAGGTTGCCCGGATCGACCGGCATGCCGAAACGCTCCAGCCGACCGCCGCGCGCGGTGAGAGCGGCGGGGCCGACATCGCTTCGGTCCGAGGTGGCGGATCCGGTGAGCATGAGGAGCATGCCGCCCGGGCAGCCCTCCAGCGCCTCCGCCAGGGCGTCGGTCTCATGCGGGACGACCCGCTCCGCTGCGAGGGCAATGCCGAGAGCACGGAGGCGACGCCGCACGGCCTCCGCGCCCTTCTCGACGACCGCGGGCTTCATGCCTGGCGTTACGGTTAGGAGGAGGCCCGCGGAACTGACCGTCGGAGGGGCGACGCGCAGCGCCGGGCCGTCGAACTCGGCCAGCATCGCCTCGGCCGCCGCGACGGCGCGCTCAGGCGCGGCGTAGGGGATGATCTTGACCGTTGCGACCATCTGGCGGGCGGCAACCCAGGCCGCCTCCGGCAGAGTGGCGAGCGTCACGGCCTCATCGAGAGCGTTGAGTGCCGTGATGCGCGCCGGGTCGATCTCGAAGAGACCATGGGTGGCGGCGAAGAGGTTCAAGCGCCCCGTGAAGGGCGCGGCGCGCTCCAGCCCTTGGGCAGCAGGATCGGGGGCGAGCGCAGCTCCGATACGCGCCGCTGCGTCGTCCTCCGGCACGTCACCCGCCTCGACCCTGGCTGCCACAACCTCCCGATGCCCCGCTGCGGCAAGGGCGGCGAGATCGGCGGGCCCGAGCGGCTGGCCCTTCTTCAGGCGGCCCGTCGGCAGCACGATGGAATGCGCCAGGATCGCCCCCTCGGCCATGCCGAGAGGCACGGGACCGAAGATCACGCCACGCTCTCCGCGGCGTTCTCGATCCCCGGCGCAGCAGACCCCGGCCGGCTAGCCGGGCGGCGCAGGCGCTCCGTCATCTCGGCCATCACACTCACGGCGATCTCGGCCGGTGTCCGGGCACCGATATCGGCGCCGACAGGGGCATCGATGCGCGCGATCTCAGCCGCCGTAAAGCCTTCGGCCTTCAGACGCTCGACACGCCGCGCATGGGTGCGGGTCGAGCCGAGGGCGCCGATGTAGAATGCCGGACTGCGCAACGCCGCCATGATCGCGGGATCGTCGATCTTCGGGTCATGGCTCAACGTGACGACTGCCGTGCGCAGGTCGAGCCCATGCGCGGCCAGGGCCTCGTCCGGCCAGTCATTGCTGATGTGCTCCCCGGGAAAACGCGCGGCGGAGGCGAATGCCTCCCGCGGGTCGATGACCGTCACGTCGTAGCCGGTCGCGCGCGCCATCAGTGCGAGCGGTTGTGCGGCATGCGCCCCACCGATGATGGCGAGACGGAGCGGCGGATTGTGGATAGCGATGAACGTGGCGCCGTTCGGCTCGAAGCCCGACCGGTCCGCATCGAAGCGCTCCGGCGCCTCGGCATAACCGAGAAGATGGCGATCCCAGGTGACTGTGTCGGTCACCACGCCCGCAGGCTGCCGCGCCGCCCGAGCATCGACCAGTGCCTCGAGCAACGGCGCCTCCCACCCCGCTCCGACGCCAACCGGCTCCACCAGCACCCGGATGGTGCCGCCGCAGGCGAGCCCGACGGCGAAGGCCTCCTCCGATGAAACCCCGAATTCGAGGATGCGACAGCAACCGTCCTCGATCGCCTCCAGGGCCTCGACCACGACGGCGCCTTCGACACAGCCGCCGGAGACCGAGCCCGCGATCTCCCCCTCTCCCGAGACAGCGAGCATCGCGCCAACCGGCCGCGGTGCGCTGCCCCAGGTCTCGACGACGGAGGCGAGTGCAGCGCCCCGCCCCTCGCGGGACCAGTGCAGCGCCTGCTCAGGGATGGCGTCGTGGTTCAGAAGGGCGTCGGTTGCTGGATAAGCTGCCATGCCTCCGACATGGCGGGCTGGCGCGCGAAGCGCAAGCCCGGAAACGCTGCGGAGTGCGGAGGCGGCCGATGCCTCATTCGACGGCGAAGACCGCGGCCTCCTTCGCGCGACCGCCTCGCGTCTCCGCCCGGACATCGCCAATGTGATAGTCGAGCTTGCCCCTCCGGCTGAGGCTGAGCGTCAGGCGAAGATCGAAGAGCGCCATGCCGAGGTTCCACGCAGCGACGTAGAACGTGCTCCGGAGATCACCGGTCGCTGCCCAATCGACCAGGGTGTCCGCCATGAGCGCGAGACAGCCGGCGCAGACGACGGCCATGACAACGGGGCGCAGGGGCGACCAGCGACGGCGTTCGATCAGCCTGAGGATCGCCGCCATCCAGATGACCGCAAGCACACACACCCCGGCAATCTCCAGCACCATCGCAAACATCACGCCACTCCCTCACTCGCGGCATCGCAAGAACCGGCTGTAGTCATGAATAGTGCTTTGAGAATTTGGGTTTTGTTCGGCAGGTCTTCGCAGGAAAACGACGGAACTTTGACATCGTCGTGCAGGATGTCCCGCAATCATCCATTGTGGCCTGTCAACGTCCGAGAAGACGCCGCTTCTCCCCGGCGTCATCCGGCCGCGTCAGCGCTTCAGCGAGGGCCGAGAGGCTCTCGATGGAATGGGCCGCCCGGAAGCTGTCGACATGCGGCAGCAGCGCGCGCACGCCTGCCGCCCGCGCCTCGAACCCGTCGAAGCGCAGGAGCGGGTTGAGCCAGACGAGCCGCCGGCAGGAGAGCGAAAGCCGCTCCGCCGCCCGGCCCAGCCGTTCCGGATCGTCCCGCTCCAGACCGTCGGTGATCAGGAGGACGACCGCCCCCTGCCCCAGAACTCGGCGCGACCAGTCCCTGTTGAAGGTCTCGAGAGCGGCACCGATCCGCGTGCCACCCTCCCAATCCGTCGCCTCACGGCCGGCGCGGGCGAGCGCTTCGTCGACATCGCGCGCGGCGAGGTGTCGGGTAATGTTGGTGAGTTCGGTGCCAAAGGTGAAAGCGTGAACTTTCGACCAGCCCGCCCCTTTGGCGTTGGCGGCCGCGTGCAGGAAATGCAGCAGCATCCGGCTATACCCCGCCATGCTGCCCGAGATGTCGCAGAGGCAAACGAGGGCCGGCCAGCGCTCGCGCCGGGTGCGCCGCGCGAACTCGCGCACCTGACCGCCCCGCCGCATCGCGCGCCGCATGGTCTGGGGCCAGTCCGGCAGCCGGCCCCGCGGCGCAGGCCGCGTCCGGCGCGTGGCGATCGGGCGAACCGGCAGCGAGAGCCGCGCGATCGCGCGCTTGGCCTCCGCGATCTCGGCCGTGGTCATCTGCTCGAAATCGCGCGTGGCGAGCCGGTCCTCCCCACTCATGGTAAGGGTGGCGTCGATCTCGATCTCCTCGCCCTCCTCCTCGGGCGGGGGCGGGGGCGGCTCCTGCCCGACGGTCAGAGCCTCGGCCGCGCGCGTCTCGCCGGGACTGGGCGGGCGATCCTCCCCCGGGGCACGCACCTCAGGCAGCATCAGCCCCAGCGCCTTCTCCAGTAGCTGCGGGTCCCGCCAGAAAAGCGCAAAACACTGATCGAAGACGGGCCGCTGCTCGGGCCGGCTGACGAAGCAACCGGACAGCGCGTGGTAGAAATCCCGCCGATGCTCAAACCCGCCGACCTCCAAGGCCGCAACCGCATCGACGACCCGCCCGGGGCCGACCGGCAGACCCGCCGCCCGCAACGCCCGCGCAAAGTGCATAACATTCTCTGCAAGGCGCCCCGCCCCCGCCGTCCTGATCTCAGCCACGCCGCCACCCCGCCGTCGGACGGGCCGGGTCAAGAATCGGCGCAGCCGACCCGCGCAGCGGGCCCGTCCTTGATGCGGGCCGCCAGACCGCCAAGCTACCGCAGAGGCCTCCACGAGGCTTCTCCCGAGCCCACTGGCGCGCTATGGCGGCCCAAACAGAACTCGGCGAACCAGGTATCACGCTGCCGCCATCGGCTCCGCCGACGCCGGAGGGCATCGGCGGAGCGAGGAATGTATCGCGGCCCCGCCGCGATGCTGCTTGGCGATAGGCGCTCACACCGCCGCCTTCACGGCATCGAGCACCCGCTTCGCCTCGGAGCCCTGGAAGCGGGCGATGTCGTCCTGATACTTGAGAAGCGCGCCGAGTGTGTTCGACACGACCTCTGGCTCGAGCACGATGGCATCCAGCGCGACGAGGCATTTTGCCCAATCGATGGTCTCGGCGACGCCCGGGCGCTTGAAGAGGTCCTCGGTGCGGAGCCGCTGCACGAAGGCAACCACCTCCTCCGAGAGCCGTTCCGCGGCCTCCGGCGCCTTCGCGCGCAGGATCTCGAGCTCGCGCGCCGCGTCAGGGTAATCCACCCAGTGATAGAGGCAGCGCCGCTTCAGCGCGTCATGCACCTCCCGCGTCCGGTTCGAGGTGAGGATGACGATGGGCGGCTCCGGTGCTTTCACCGTGCCGAGCTCCGGGATCGTCACCTGAAAGTCCGAGAGCGCCTCAAGGAGGAACGCCTCGAAGGGCTCGTCCGTCCGATCCAGCTCATCGATCAGCAGGACAGGCGCCCCACCCTCCTGCGGGCTCATCGCCTCCAAGAGCGGCCGGCGCACGAGGAAGCGCTCGGAGAAGAGCGCCGAGGCGATCTGTTCGCGGTCCCGATCTCCCGCTGCCTCCGCCAGCCGGATCTCGATCATCTGCGCGGGGTAGTTCCACTCATAGACGGCAGAGGCCGCATCCAACCCCTCGTAGCATTGCAGCCGGATCAACCGCCGGCCGAGCGCCGTTGCGAGCGCCTTCGCGATCTCGGTCTTACCGACCCCGGCCTCGCCCTCGAGGAACAACGGCCGCCCGAGCCGCAACGACAGAAACGCCACCGTCGCGAGCCCCCGGCCGCAGACATATCCGGCCTCGCCCAGCAGGGCCTGTGTTGCATCGATGCTATCGGGAAGATCAGTCATGGCTACCCCTGGCAAGTCAGGCGCTCCAAGAAACGCGGCACCACGACGATTGCAAGACCGCGCGATGATCCACGCTAGCGCCATATCGCATCTAGAGCAGCACCATGGCGGCAAGGCCGAGGAAGGCGAGGAAGCCGACGACGTCGGTGACGGTCGTAACGAAGGTGCCGGAGGCGAGCGCGGGGTCGGCGCCGGCCCGGTCGAGCGCCAGGGGTATGAGGATGCCGGCAAGCGCTGCAGCGAGGAGGTTGATCACCATGGCCACGGCTATCACGCCGCCGATCGCCTGATCGCCGAACCAGACCCAGGCGATGATGCCCATCACGACGGCGAAGGCGACGCCGTTGATCGCACCCACGATGGCCTCACGCATCACCACCCGCCCGGCATTGGTCCCCGTCAGGTCGCGTGTCGCCAGCGCGCGGACCGCGACGGTCAGGGATTGTGTCCCCGCATTGCCCCCCATCGAAGCGACGATGGGCATGAGGACGGCAAGGGCCACGACTTGCGCGATGGTGTCGTCGAACTGCGCGATCACGAGGGAGGCGAGGATCGCCGTGCCGAGATTGACCGCGAGCCATGGAAAGCGCCGCTTGGTGATCTCCCAGACATTGTCCGATATCTCTTCATCGCCGACGCCGCCGAGGCGTTTCAGGTCCTCCTCCGCCTCGTCGTCCAGCGCTTCGACCGCGTCGTCGATCGTGATCACGCCTGCGATCCGGCCGTCATCGTCGAGCACGGGCGCGGAGACGAGGTGGTACTGCTTGAATGCGTAGCCGACATCCTCCTGGCTGTCCTCGACATGCAGACTGTGGAAATCCTCGTTCATGATCGCGCCGAGCTTCACCGGGCGGCGGTTGCCGAGCACCTTGGCGAGCGGCAGGAGGCCCACGGGCTTCAGCGCGGCATCCACAACCACGATGTCGTAGAACTGCTCTGGCAGGTCCTTCGAGGCGCGCATGAAGTCGATCATCTGCCCGACGGTCCAGAAACTTGGCGCCCGCACGAACTCGGTCTGCATCAGCCGCCCGGCGGAGTAGTCGGGGTAGGAGAGGCTGCGCGTGACAGCGATCCGGTCGGCGGGGTCGAGCGCCTCCAGCACCTCGCGGCGCTGTTCCTCGTCGAGATCGGAGAGGAGATAGACGACGTCGTCGGTCTCGAACGCCTTTGCGGCTTCGGCAAGCTCCGCGGGCTTCAGGAGCTCGAGGACTTCGTCGCGGACGCCCTCCTCGAGCTCGATCAGAACCTCGCTGTCAATCTCGTCCCAGGCGAGGGCGAAGAGACGGCGGCGGCGTTCGGCGCCGAGCTGCTCGATCAGGTCGGCGAGGTCAGCGACGTGCAGCCCGTCGAGCTGTGGGCGGAGCGCTGCGCGATCCTCGCTGTCCAGGGCCTGGATCACCGAGGCGACGACCCCCGGATCGAGCTCGAACTCGTCCTCGCGCTCCTCTGCCCGTTCCTGGCTCTCTGTGCTCGACATCTGAGGGGCCTCCGGGCTCGCGGACAGCTTTGCTGCAGAGCGTCATACAGAGGCGGCAAGCGGGGGGGAACCGGGAGGATGATGGACGCCGCCAGCCACAGTGGCCAGCGGCGCCAAGGGCTCAGTCGTCGTCAGGGCAGGAGGACGGTGTCGATCACATGGATGACGCCGTTCGAGGCCTCGACATCCGCCGCGACGACGGTGGCGTTGTTCACCTGCACGCCATTCGTCGCGTCGATCTCGAGGGCCGAGCCCTGCACCGTGGGGGCCGAGAGCGTCTGCCCGGCGATATCGCCGCTCATCACCTTGCCCGCGACCACATGGTAGGTGAGCACGGAGACGAGCGTATCGCGGTTCTCGGGCTTCAGCAGGTTGTCGACCGTGCCGGGCGGCAGGGCGGCGAAGGCGGCGTCCGTCGGCGCGAACACCGTGAACGGTCCCTCGCCCTTAAGCGTCTCGACAAGGCCCGCGGCCTGCACCGCGGCGACAAGCGTGTTGAAGTCATCCGCAGCGACCGCGGTGTCGACGATGTCGGGCTGCGGCGCGGAAACCGGCGTAGCGGTCTCGGTGGTGCCGCCACAGGCGGCGAGGCCGAGCGTCAGTGCGGCTGCGGCGGCGATGCTGGCGAAACGGTTCATGTGAACTCCTCTCAGATTGGGTCACGGCAGCCTGCCGCGCCTTCCGAAAGGGTAAATAGGATTAGTGGGAATTTTTCCCACGTTCAGATCAAAATGGCATCCCGCTGAGTGGAAGGCCGCTCAAGGTGCGGCACCACGAAGGGCGGTGCGGATCGCGTCTTCCAGACGCTCGGCGAGGGAGAGCCTCTCTTCTGGGCTCAGAAATGCGCCCAGCTCTATCTCCCGCCCACCGCCTTTGAGGGTCAGGTAATTCTCCGGGCGCCCCTGCTCGAGCAGGGTGATGCGCACCCAGTAGGGATCGGCGCGCCAGCGCTTGACCCTGCCCGATGCCTCAATGCGCTCGACCCGCAACTCATCGGCCCAAAGCGTCACGCGCTCGACCATCCGCCCGTCCGCCGTGTTCCGACGCAAGGCGTACCAGAGTGCAACGAGGACGGTGACGCAGAAGCCGAGCGGGATCCAGATCACCTTGGTCAGAGTGAGCGGCAGCAGGGGCACCGAGAAGCCCGCCGCCATGAGCCAAAGGACCCGCTTTCTCCCCGGCACCGTGAGCGAGCGATTGGGCCAGAGATCGAGGTTGAGGAGCGGCGCGTCTGACCGCTCGGACCAGTCGATCGCGCTGCCCTCGTCCTGAAAGCGAGCGGCCGGAGCTTTCGCCCCGGCCGCATGTTCATCCTGGAGCGCCATGGATCTCAGTGCGCTTCCTGTTTGTCCCACTGCTCGCGCGTCGGCAGCGTCTCGAAGGTGTGCTCCGGCGGCGGGTTCGGCAGCGTCCACTCAAGCGTGCCGCGCGGATCATTCCAGTAGTTCTCCTCGGTCACGCGCTCGCCTTTGCGCACCGTGTACCAGACGATGTAGATGAAGAAGAGGAACGAGGCGAACGTGATGAACGCCCCAATCGAGCTGATGTAGTTCCAGAGCGCGAAGGCTTCCGGATAGTCGATATAACGGCGCGGCATGCCCTGACGGCCCAGGAAGTGCTGCGGGAAGAAGGTGATGTTCGCGCCGATGAACATGGTCCAGAAGTGGATCTTGCCCCACTGCTCCGGGTACTGCCGGCCGGACATCTTCCCGATCCAGTAATAGATCCCGCAGAAGATCCCGAAGACCGCGCCGAGCGACATCACATAGTGGAAGTGAGCCACGACGTAGTAGGTGTCGTGATAGGCGCGATCGATGCCTGCCTGGCTCAGCACGATGCCGGTGACGCCGCCGACGGTGAAGAGGAAGAGGAACCCGATTGCCCATAGCATCGGGGTCCGCAGATCCAGCACGCCACCCCACATCGTCGCGATCCACGAGAAAATCTTGATGCCCGTGGGCACCGCGATCACCATCGTCGCGAGCATGAAATAGGCCTGCGCGTTCTTGGACATGCCCACCGTGTACATGTGGTGCGCCCAGACGACGAAGCCCAGCACGGCAATGCCGACCATCGCGAAGACCATGCCCGTGTAGCCGAAAATCGGCTTCTTCGAGAAGGTCGAGATCACATGGCTGATGATGCCGAAGGCAGGCACGATAAGGATGTAGACCTCTGGGTGCCCGAAGAACCACAGGATATGCTGGTAGAGCACCGGGTCGCCGCCGCCAGCAGGATCGAAGAACGCCGTGCCGAAATTGCGGTCCGTCAGCAGCATGGTGATCGCGCCGGCAAGCACCGGCAGTGCGAGCAGGATCATAAAGGCCGTGATGAAGATCGACCACGCGAAGAGCGGCACCTTGAAGAGCGTCATGCCCGGGGCGCGCATGTTGAGGAACGTGGTGATGATGTTAATCGCGCCGAGGATCGACGACGCGCCCGATAAGTGAACCGCGAAGATAGCGAAATCGGTCGCCATGCCCGCTTCGGATGTCGAGAGCGGCGCATAGAGCACCCAGCCCACGCCGGCGCCCGCTTGGCCGTTCCCGCCGGGAACGAACACCGACAGCACGGCGAGCGACGACCCCGCCACAAAGAGCCAGTAGGAAAGGTTGTTGAGCCGCGGGAACGCCATGTCCGGCGCGCCGATCTGCAACGGCATGAAGTAGTTACCGAAACCGCCAAAGAGCGCCGGGATGACGACGAAGAACATCATCAAGACGCCGTGCGCCGTCACCATCACGTTCCAGATGTGACCGTTCGGGTACCCGTCCGCATCGGTCATGTACTGCACGCCCGGCTCCATGAGCTCGAGGCGCATATACATCGTGAACGCAACCGAGATCAGCCCGACGAGCCCCGCCGTGATCAGATAGAGGATCCCGATATCCTTGTGGTTCGTCGAGCAAAACCACCGAGTGAAGAAATCGGGCTTGCCTTGGTCGTGGGCATGGGCTGCCGCGTCGGCCATGGGTGTCTCCTTTCGTCGGGCGGAATCCACCGCCATTTCTGGCCGATGGATATCGAGATGCCACTGAATGAGCAACGGTGGAACGTGATGAATCTCCCCAGCCTTTTGTCGCAGTGGCCCCAAAGCAAACGGGCGCCGAAGCGCCCGTGCAAGGCATCCTAGCGATGGTGGCGGTCAGCTACCGCCGCCCGCCTGTCCGAGATAGGAGATGATATTGTCGCGATCCTCGGGCTTCTTCATGCCCGCATAGCTCATCTTAGTTCCCTTCACCGTCTTGCGCGGGTTCTCGAGAAAGGCCTTGAGCGTCTCCTCGTCCCAGACCTTGCCCTCTCCCCATTCGGCCATTGCCGGGGAATACTTGAACCCGTCCACCCCGCCGACGGCGCGCCCGATGATGCCCACGAGATGCGGGCCTACGCGGTTCTGCTCTTTGTCGATCACGTGGCAGGTCTTGCACTGGCGAAACAGCTTCTCACCTGCTGCGGCATCTTGTGCGCTGGCGGAGCTGATGCTGCTCAGAATGAGCGCGCCGACGAGGCTGGCGATGCGGATCATTGTTGTCTCCCGTAGACTCTCTCTTGCCTGGACGCAGGCGCGTCCTCCCAAATCGCTGAGCGTTGCCTCAGCCTAGCTATGCGACGAGAACCGACGGGCGTTTTCAAGCGTGCCGCAGCGGAAGTGCTCCGCATTCGATGCGAGTTTCGTGGTGCTGTCAGCGCACCGGACCGAATGCAGCGGGCAGCGTGCGACGCAGGGCGAGGTCCAGATCGGCCATCGCAACCGGCAGACCGAGGTCGACCAGGCTGGTCACCCCGTGCTCGGCGATGCCGCAGGGTACGATCCCGGCGAAGTGGTCGAGTGCTGGATCGACGTTGATCGCAAGGCCGTGGAAGCTGACCCAGCGCCGGAGCTGCACACCGATGGCGGCGATCTTCTCCTCCGGCGGCATGCCGCCCGGTCTCGGCGGCTTTTCTGGCCGCTGCACCCAGACGCCGACGCGCCCCTCCCGACGCTCGCTCGTCACATGAAACTCCGCCAGCGCCGCGATGACCCAGTCCTCGAGCGTGGCGACGAAGCGGCGAACGTCCCTGCCCCGTTTCCCGACATCGAGCATGACGTAGACCACGCGCTGTCCCGGCCCGTGATAGGTGTACTGCCCGCCGCGGCGCACGGGGATAACGGGAAACCGACCCGGATCGCGCAGATCCGCCGCCTTCGCGCTGGTACCGGCGGTGTAGAGCGGCGGGTGCTCGAGAAGCCAAAGGCACTCCGCCGCCTCACCCGCCGAAATGGCCGCGACGCGCGCTTCCATCTCGGCGAGGGCATCGGCATAATCGACCAACCCCTCGCTGACACGCCATTCGACGGGGTGCGACGAGGGATGCGCAGAGGGGCGCTTAGAAACCCGGTCGACGAAAGCGGCCTCGTCCCGCGCGCTCATGCCCTATCCCTTACCGCCGCGGGCGCCGAAGGCTCCCGCTTCCTACGGAGCTACGACGGGAGTTTCCCATGGACAAGGTCCTCGCCATTACCGGCGCCTCGACAGGTATTGGTGCCGCGACCGCGCGCGCCGCGGCTGATGCAGGCTGGCGCCTCGTCCTTGGCGCCCGCAATACGGCCAGGCTCGACGCGATGGTTGAGGAGATCGGCGACGACCGCGCCGTCGCGAAGACCTGCGATGTCCGGCGCATGGAGGACTGCGATGCGCTGGTCGCCACCGCCACCGAACGCTTCGGCCGGCTGGACGCGATGTTCGCCAATGCGGGGCTGGGCGCGACGGCGCCGGGCGTCGAGGGCGGCGATCCCGAGAACTGGGCGGAGATGGCTGGCACCAACCTGATCGGCCTCGCACAGACTGCCAAGGCTGCGCTTCCGGCACTGCGCGCGACCACCGGGCACTTTGTCATCACCGGCAGCGTGGCCGGGCGGCGTGCTCTCGCTGGCTCCTTCTATGGCGCCACAAAATGGGCGGCGAACGGCTACGGCTACAATATGCGCGAGTCGCTTTCGGGCACTGGGGTGCGTGTCACGGTGATCGAGCCTGGCATGGTCGACACGCCGTTCTTCGACGAGCCGAAACCCAACGCGCTGCGCTCGGAAGACGTGGCGGCCACGGTCATCTTCGCACTCTCGCAACCGCCCCATGTCGAGATCCACGAGCTTCTGGTCCTCCCCTGCCGCAAGGATTGAGATTGCCCACGGCCTGCCACCCGCAAATTTCTCGGCCGAGCCCCTTGCGCATCTCGCCCGCCATCCCCTATTAGGCCGCCACCAATCGCGGTCGTGGCGGAATTGGTAGACGCGCAGCGTTGAGGTCGCTGTGGGGTAAAACCCGTGGAAGTTCGAGTCTTCTCGACCGCACCATCCCTAACTCAGGCTTCGGCACCCCTCCCCGCGCATTGATGGCGCGAGGTTGAGGGTAACGCCCTCCATCGTCTGTAAGCTACGCGGCCCGCGGCGATGAGTTGTTCCGTGAGGGGCCTGAAGCTCGTCGCGCCTTCGTCTCCGACGTCCGTTCCGATGGCTATACGAAGGGTTGCGGCTCCCTCTGCGATGGGCGCGGTTGAGGGGTGATCTTCGGGCTTCGGTGGCATAGCCGGATTTGACGTTGCGCTCGCTTTGGGTGGGGTGCGCTACACCGAGGCCAGCGTGTTGGGTGGACCTATTCCCAACGCCGCCCCGGGCATCCGGTTTCGGCACCATGGACCGCTCATTCTTTCATTTTTCGGCCTTATTCGGCTCACCAACCATTGCCCGCTAACCACCGAAGTAATCGCACTCAATCAGCGTAAGAAGGGGAATACTCAATGTGGTGCACGAATGTGAGTCGCGTGAGCGGGCTCTTTGTTTTTCTTGCCGCGTTGGCAAGCGGCGAACAGGCACTGGCAAGTTGTGACCCCGGTGAAAGGGTCATCCGCTTCAGCCATGTCGTGTCCGAGAAGGGCCATCCGAAGGGGCGCACGGCGGCCGAGCTTGCAGCACGTATCGACGAGGCACTCGACGGGCGGCTCTGCATGCAGGTCTTCCCGAATGCGACGCTGATGAACGACGATGATGCAATGCTCGAGGCCCTAGGCGCGGGCGAGTTGGAAGTGGCGGCACCATCGGTCGCGAAACTGGGCGGCGTCTCCTCGCGCTTCCAGGTCTTCGATCTGCCTTTCATGTTCGCCGACCTCGAGGCGGTGACCGCATTCCAGTATTCGCCCGCCGGCATGCAACTGCTCG
The DNA here is from genome assembly GCA_039815685.1 of Pseudomonadota bacterium. Classification (GTDB taxonomy): domain Bacteria; phylum Pseudomonadota; class Alphaproteobacteria; order Rhodobacterales; family Rhodobacteraceae; genus Thermohalobaculum. The sequence goes on from JBCBYV010000011.1 coordinate 98,421, forward strand.
ACGAGACGAAGCCTGCAGGTATCACCGCGCTGACCTACTGGCATAACGGGCTCACGCAGCTCTCTGCCACGCGGCCGATCCTGACGCCGAGCGACCCGGCGGGCCTCAAGTTCCGGATCTCGGGCTCGAAGGTGAGCGCCGCCTATTTCGCTGCCCTCGGTGCGGAGACCGAGAAACTGGCGTTCTCGGCCGTCTACGACGCGCTCGCCTCAGGCGATATCCAAGGCCAGGAGAACACCTGGTCCAACATCAACACCAAGCGCTTCTACGAGCATCAGGACTCCGTTACCGAGACCAACCACCGCGCACTGATCTACGCTGTCATCGTCTCGACGCGCTTCCTCGAAGGCCTGCCCGAGACCGACCGCGAGACCTTCGAGCGGATCGTCGCAGAGGTGACGCACGAGTACAACCGCTTCGCCTACGAGATCGGCCAGCTCAACAAGATGAAGCTGATGGAGAAGGGCGTGCGCGTGCACAGCCTGGACAAGGCCGGCCGGCAGGCCTGGATCGACGCGATGAAGCCCGTCTGGGACCAGTTCGAGGCGTCGATCGGACAAGACCTGATCGCGGCGGCCGCGGGCAGCAGTGGGCCGGGATACTGAGCGGTGAAGGGTCTGCGTCGGCTCCCTTCGCTTTTTGCCTTGGTGACGGTCGTGGTCACGATGCAGATGCCGAGAGCGGACGATCTGACCTCCGTCGTCCTCTGCAATGTCGGCAGCACGACTTTCTCGGCCGCGGCGGAGGTCCATGGGGCGGAGGAGCGTTCGGCACGGCCGTGGCATCCGGTGGAGCCCGAGACCTGCCACGTGATGGCAAGCTCGCCCGACGCGCTCGAGGTCAGCGTCGGGATCTGGTCCTCCGAGCATGGGTTCCATGCCGGGGCCGCGATGGTGGGCACGGGCTGTCTGCCGCCACCGCCCCTCGGCGCGCAAGCGATCAGTGCCGACGGGAACGGTCCCGATCGGGTGCGACTGGTGCATCAGGCACCGGACACCATCACCTGCCCGACAGCCACCCGGCCGACGCCGCTGGTTTCGCGCCGCCGCCTCGCGCCCGGCGCGGTGTACGTCATCGGATACAGCGTCGATGGCCAAGGGTGAGGTGCGCGGCAGAGCGCAAGACCGAACGCATCGCGGCTCGGCTCGCGGTGCGGCTTGCCTACCTTGCCCTGAGCCCCGACCCTCCACGGGAGACCTTCGCGGGCGTGGCCATAGGGGAGCCCGCTTGCGCAGCTCGGGCGGAGGCGGCTACCCGTTGGACATGACCTCGGACACGCCGTCAGGGATTGCAGCCCGGAGCGCGACGACGATCATCGTCGTCACGTCGCTCGCCTTGATGCTGGCGGGCGTCCTCGCCTTGCCCCGCGTGCAGGCCCATTTCCTCGACGACGCGCAGGAGGCGAACAAGGCGGTCACCCGCCTTGTGGCCGGCGGCATTCATCAGGCGATCCGGCGCTTCGAGCCCCTGCCGCAGCTGATCGCGGAGATGCCGTCGCTGCGCGCAGCATTGAAGGACCCCGAGAACCAGGGGCTCGTGCCCTTCGTGAACGAGAAGCTGCGGCATACGGCACAGGCTGTCGATGTCTCGGACATCTTCCTGATGGACCGCAACGGGCGAACCATCGCCGCGAGCAATTACCGAAAGGACCGGTCCTTCGTCGGCCGCATCTTCGACTATCGTCCCTACTTTCAGTCGGCCGTGGTAGGCGAGGCCGCACAATTCCACGCGCTCGGCACGACATCAGGCGAGCCCGGCTTCTTCTTCGCCGCCCCGGTGCTGGACGGGATCGAGATCGTCGGCGTGCTCGCGGTGAAGGTGACGACCGACGCCATCGAGTCGAGCTGGGCGGGATCGGATCGCGAGATCCTCGTCACCGATGGCAACGGCATCGTCTTCCTGACGAGCAGGCAGGATCTCCGCTTCCGCTCCCTTAGCCCCCTATCGCAGCAGGCGCGGGAGAGGATCGTCGAGACCCGCCAGTATCCGCTGGACGCCATCGCGCCATTGTCGCCTTCACGGGTGTCGACCGCCAAGGGCGTCATCGAGCTGCAACTCGAGCAGGATGCCGATCCTGTATCTTATCTCTCGGACAGGCTTACGCTCGATCTGCCGGGCTGGCACGCGATCGTCATCACGCCGATGTCCCCGATCATGGCCCGCGCGCTCTATGTGCTCGCCTTCTGGGCGCTTGGCGTAGTCGCCCTCGCCCTCGCAGCCACGATCATCATCCAACGTCGAGCGCGTGTGGCCGAGCGGATGCGCGTCGAGCGCTCGCAACGCGCGATACTCGAGGAGACGGTGCAGGCGCGCACCGCCGAGCTCCGCACGACCAACGCCTCCCTCAGCGCCGAGGTTGCGGAGCGGCGGAGCGCGGAGGAGCGGCTCCGACAGACGCAACAGGAACTGGTGCAGGCAGGCAAGCTCGCTGCACTCGGGCAGATGTCCGCGGCGCTCTCGCACGAGATCAACCAGCCGCTGGCGGCCGTGAAATCCTACTCGGAGAACGCGGTCGCCTATCTCGACCGCGCGCGGATCGACGAGGCGCGGAAGAACCTCGGCAACATATCGAAGATGGCCGATCGCATGGCAAAGATCTCCGGCCACCTCAGGAATTTCGCCCGGCGGCCGGGGGAGGAGCTGAGCGCAATTCCGGTCGCCCAGGTCATCGAGGAGGCGATCTCGGTCATCGAACCGCTCGTCCGAAAGCGCCGGGCCGACCTGCAATACGCGCCGTCCCGCGAGCAGATCTGGGCCATGGGCGGACGGCTGCGGCTGCAGCAGGTGATCGTGAACCTGCTCACGAACGCACTCGACGCGATGGTCGATCAGCAGGTTGTCAGGGTCGAGATCGGGGTTGAGGCGACGGCCGAGACAGTCGAGATCACGGTCCGGGACTATGGGCCGGGCCTCACGCGGGCCGACGAGGAGCAGATGTTCGAGCCCTTCTTCACGACAAAGCCAGTGGGCAAGGGCATGGGTCTCGGCCTCTCGATCTCGTTCAACATTGTCGAGGATTTCGGCGGCAAGCTGACGGCGGCTAATCATCCTGACGGCGGTGCCATCTTCCGGGTCAGGCTGCGCCGCGCCGCCACCGGGCAGAGCGCCGCCCATGCGCTGGTGGCCGAATGATGCCGCACGACGTCCTCTTCATCGACGACGAGGAAGATCTCCGCCTCTCCGCGGCGCAGAGCTTCGAGCTTGCGGAACTTGAGGCCGCCTGTTTCGCCGATGCACCTAGCGCCCTCGACTGCGTAGGGCGGAACTTCGAAGGGGTCATCGTCACCGATATCCGGATGGAGGGCATGGACGGTGTCGCGCTGATGCGCCGGGTGCTGGAGATCGACCCAGAGCTTCCGGTGATCCTCATCAGCGGCCACGCGGATGTCGATCTGGCGGTGAGCTGCATGAAGGAAGGCGCCTACGACTTCCTCGAGAAACCGTTCGAGCCTGCGCGTCTCATCGCGTCCACGCGGAGGGCCCTGGAGAAGCGCCGCCTTACGCTTGAGAACCGCGCCCTTCGCCGCCAGATCGGATCGTCGGACGTGATCGAGGCGCGGCTGATCGGGCGCAGCGCCTCCATGGTGGCTCTCCGGCAGACAGTGCGCGCCGTCGCCGCGACCGATGCCGATGTGCTCATCACGGGCGCAACCGGGACCGGCAAGGAAGTGACCGCCCGCGCCATTCATCGGGCCAGCGAGCGCGCCAAGGGACCCTTCGTTCACATCAACTGTGCAGCACTCCCGGCAGCGCTCGTCGAAAGCGAGCTCTTCGGCCATGAGGCGGGCGCCTTTCCCGGCGCGACGCGGGCCCGCTACGGCAAGCTCGAACATGCCCGCGGCGGGATCCTCTGCCTCGATGAGGTCGACAGCCTGGACTCGTCCATGCAGGCGAAGCTCCTCGATGCGCTGCACAACCGCCGGATCACGCGGCTTGGCTCGAACGAGCCGGTCGAGCTCGACATGCGCGTTCTGGCGCTCTCGAAATCGAACCTGGAGGACGAGGTCGCAGCGGGGCGGTTCCGCGCCGACCTGCTCTACCGGCTGAACGTTGTCACCCTACACCTGCCCGCGTTATCGGAACGACGCGACGATATCCCCCGCCTCTTCTCGGTGCTGCTGTCCCAGGCAGCGGCCCGCTATCAGCGCCCCGTGCCGGAGGTCACCGCGGATGTCCTGAGCGAGATCGCGGCGCGCGACTGGCAGGGCAACGTGCGCGAGCTCCGGAATGCGGCGGAGCGCTTCGTGCTCGGGCTCGATTTCCGGCATGCTGCGGGTGATGCGGCGCCGGATATGAGCCTCTCGGCCCTGATGGCCTCCCATGAGAAGGCGCTCATCGCGGCCAGCATCGCGGCTCATGGCGGGCGCCTTAAGGAGACGTACACCGCCCTCGGCCTCTCCCGGAAAACGCTATACGAGAAGATGCAGAAGCACGGCCTCGCCCGGCAGGACTTTGCCGATATCGAGTGATTGGGCGAATTTGACCCGCCGAAACGTAGTGTTCGTCCCGGAATCCACCCATCCGCGACAGTTTCTGCAAGTCCCGGCGCGTTGCACTACCCATCACTGTTACGCGTCCTTGCCTAAACTGGCAGGTCGCCTCCCGACGTCAACGGGTTCGACGTCACAAGAAGTGCGGGAGCAGCCCGCGTGAACGGGAGGACATCATGAAAGCCACTACTCTCACCGCGGTCGTCTCCGCCTTTCTGGCGTCGAGCGCCTTTGCGGGCGACGATCAGGATCGTACCGGCTGGCCGGAAAGCTTCACCGTGGGCACGGCGTCGCAGGGCGGCACCTACTTCGCCTACGGCTCTGGCTGGGCGAACCTTGTCGCCGATGAGCTCGGCCTCTCGGGCGGCGGCGAGGTGACGGGCGGGCCGATGCAGAACATGGCGTTGGTGCATACCGGCGACGCTGCCTTCGGCATGACCACCATGGGACCCGCGGCGGAGTCGCTCGCCGGCACCAACCCCATCGCGCCCGGCCTGCAGATGACCGGCGCCTGCGCGATGTTCCCGATGTACCAAACCCCGTTCTCGGTCACGGCCCTGTCTTCGTCCGGCATCACGTCCATCGCGGATATTCCAGCCGGCGCGAAGATCGGCTTCGGCCCCGCCGGCTCGACTTCCGACACCTACTTCCCGCGCATGATGGAGGAGCTTGGCGTCGATTTCGAGCGCCGCAACGGCGGCTGGACCGACCTTGGCGGTCAGCTGCAGGACGGGCTTCTCGACGTCATCGCCTTTGCCGCCGGTGTGCCGGTCCCCGCCGTCAGCCAACTCGAAGTGCAGACAGACGTGAACATCATCGAGTTCACGGAGGAGGAGCAGGCGAAGATCCTGGGCGCCTTCCCGGTCTCAGAATTCGACATCGCTGCCGAGACCTACACGACGCTCGAAGGCGATGCGCGCTCCGTCTCCATGTGGAACTTCGCCATCGCAAGCTGTGACCTGCCGGCGAGCTTCGTCGAAGCGGTCGTGGATGTGGTGATGTCCGACAATGCGCGCATGGTCGAAATCCACCGTGCTGCCCGCTCCACCCTGCCGGAGAACTGGGACAAGAACGGCGTGCTCAAGTGGCACCCGGGTGCCGCTAAGTGGTTCAAGGACAATGCCGGCGCCGACATCCCGGCCGACATGATCCACGGCGGCTGACCGGACCGAACCGCGGCGGCGACCGTCCGGCACGGAGCCTATCCGCATCACCGGCCGAGGCCGGAGACCATCGAGCAGAACACGGCAGATCGCTCCGAAGGAGCGTACGGCACCCGCGGGACTCCAGTCTCGCGGGCTCGCCGAACGCGACCGGCAGCGCGCCCGCAAAGGATGGATTGAGCCATGACGGACGAGACGGGGAAAGCCACCGAGGCGGAGCGCGATCAGGACCAAGTCATCGCCGAAGGTGTCGACGAGGAGCCGATTGAATCGAACCGGCGGCTCTTTGGCGGTCGCATGCTGCTCCTCATCTCGGCCTTCGCCGCGGCCTATGCCGCGTTCCACATGGCGGCGCTCAACGGCCTCTCGATCAGGGAGTGGACTGGGATCGACCTCCCGCTCCTGCCCCAGTTTCCGATGGAGACCTGGAACTTTCGGATCGTGCATATCGCCGGCGCGCTGGCGCTCGGCTTTCTCCTCTTCTCCGGCCGGTCATTCGTCGAGCGGGGAGAACGCGATCGCCCCCTTCTCACCTATCTCGCCTATGCCTTGATGGTGCCCGCCCTCCTCTCGCTCGGCACTGCGCTCGCCTTCGCGGTCGAGATCGCCGGCGGTGTCATGTGGAACGGGATCGATGCCGGTATCAGGTTCAACGAGGTCTGGTTCTTCGGCACGCCCCTTCTCCTCGCGACGGTCGGCGGGATCCTGCTCTCCTGGTTCGAGGCACGCGGGCGGGACGCCGTGTCGCCGCCGGACATCCTGCTCGCGATCTGCGGCGTCGCAGTCGCCGCCTATCTGATCGCCGTCTACGGGACGGCGGCGCGTAACTCGGTCGGCACGCCATTCGTGCCCATCGGCGTCGCCTTCGCCGCGACCGCAGGCGCGATGATGATCCTGGAGCTTACGCGGCGGGTGGCGGGGCTCGCGCTTGTGATCATAACGGGCGTCTTTCTGGCCTATACCTTCACCGCCCATCTGCTGCCCGGAATACTGGCCGTGCAGAACGCCTATAGCTGGCAGCGCTTCTTCGGGCATGTGTACTCGGACGCGGGCATCCTCGGCCCGACGACCGCGGTCAGCTCCACCTACATCATCCTCTTCATCATCTTCGCCGCCTTCCTGCAGGCTTCGAAGGTGGGCGACTATTTCGTGAATTTCGCCTTCGCTGCAGCCGGGCGCGCGCGGGGCGGGCCGGCGAAGGTCGCGATCTTCGCCTCGGGCCTCATGGGCATGATCAATGGCACCTCGGCCGGGAACGTCGTCGCCACCGGATCGCTCACCATTCCGCTGATGAAGAAGGTGGGCTATCGCAAGCAGACCGCCAGCGCCGTTGAGGCTGCCGCCTCCACCGGCGGGCAGATCATGCCGCCGATCATGGGGGCCGGCGCCTTCATCATGGCCGAGATCACCGGCATCCCGTATCAGGAGATCGCCATCGCCGCGATCATTCCGGCGATCCTCTACTTCGTCTCCGTCTACTTCATGGTCGACTTCGAAGCGGCGAAACTCGGCATGCGGGGGATGCGTGAGGACGAGCTGCCGAAGCTCGGCAACATGGTGCGGCAGGTCTATCTGTTCCTACCGATCATCATCCTGATCACGGCACTCTTCCTCGGCTACTCCGTCATCCGCGCAGGTACCCTCGCCACTGTGGCGGCCGCCGTCGTGAGCTGGTTGACGCCCTACCGCATGGGCCTGCGCTCGGTGCTCAAGGCCTTCGAGATCGCAGGTGTGATGTCGATCCAGATCATCGCGGTCTGTGCCTGCGCCGGCATCATCGTGGGCGTGATCAGCCTCACAGGGGTCGGCGCGCGCTTCTCTTCCGTCCTGCTGGACCTTGCCGCGACATCACAGCTCCTCGCCCTCTTCTTCGCCATGTGCATCGCGATCCTTCTCGGTATGGGCATGCCGACGACGGCCGCCTATGCCGTGGCGGCGTCGGTGGTGGCACCGGGGCTCGTGCAACTCGGCATCCCAACGCTCACGGCGCATTTCTTCGTCTTCTACTTCGCGGTGCTCTCGGCGATCACGCCGCCAGTGGCGCTGGCGAGCTATGCGGCGGCAGGGATCTCGGGTGCCAACCCGATGGAGACGAGCGTTGCGAGCTTCAAGATCGGCATCGCAGCCTTCATCGTGCCCTTCATGTTCTTCTACAATGGCGCGCTGCTCATGGACGGCTCGTGGTTCGACGTGGCCCGCGCCGGCATCACGGCGACGCTGGGGGTTTTCCTTCTCTCGAGCGGGATGCAGGGCTGGTTCAGCGGCGCGCGGGCTCCGGCCGTCATTCGCCTCGGCCTCCTGGCCGCAGCACTCCTGATGATCGAGGGCGGGGTCCTCACGGATGCGATAGGGATCGGCGCCGCGGCGGCGCTCTTCTTCGCCCGGAAGATGCTGCAACCCGGCTCGGAAGCCGTGAGGGTTCGCGGCTGACGGCGTTGGAGCGGCGGCTGGCCCGCTTGACTGGTATCGGCGGCAAGCCTAGGCAGAACGCGAAGCGGGTGTAGTTCAGTGGTAGAACGTCAGCTTCCCAAGCTGAATGTCGTCGGTTCGATCCCGATCACCCGCTCCATCTCCCCTCCCCTGGCATCGAGGCAAGCGGCATCGCGGCTCGTCGCCGCGATCCTTAATTGTGGTCGCTGCTGCATGAGGGCTGAGCAATCATGCTACGACCACGCCTGGAGCAGTGTCCGGACTGAGCCGGGGAGGAGCCGCGAGGGCTCCTGATCGAGCGTGCTGGCCTGGGCCGCGCCGCGTCAAGGACAGGCGGGCTGCGCCCGTCGCTGCACGATCCTTGACCCGGCACTACCCAGGCGCGTCGAGGCGGGGAAGCTCAGGCCGCGCGAGGGGCAAGCTCCTCCGCAAGGAGGGTGCGGATCGTGTCCGTGTCGGCGTCTCGGGTGACGAAGGCTTCGCCGATGGCATGGGCGAGGACGAAGGTCAGGCGGCCCTGGCTGACCTTCTTGTCCTGGGCCATCAGGGCCATGAGCCCCTCGGCATCCGGTAACTCGCCCGGGATATCCGACAGCCGGGTCGGCAGGCCCATCCCGGAGAGGTGATGCGCCACCCGGCCCGGCAGTTCCTGTGCGCAGAGGCCGAGGCGGGCGGAGGCAGCAAAGGCGAGGACCATGCCGATCGCAACACCCTCCCCATGCAAGAGCCGGGATGAGTAGCCGGTGGCAGCCTCGAGCGCGTGGCCGAAGGTGTGGCCGAGATTGAGGAGCGCGCGCTCGCCCCGCTCCTCCTCGTCCCGCTCGACGATGCCGGCCTTCATTGCGCAGGAGTGGCGCACGGCCCGGACGCGGACTGCAGTATCGCCTGCGGCGAGGGCATCGGCATTGCCTTCGAGCCAGGCGAAGAAGTCCGCGTCGCCGAGGAGGCCGTATTTCGCAACCTCCGCATAACCTGCCCTGAACTCTCGTGGCGGGAGCGTCTCCAACACGCCGACATCCGCGAGGACAAGGCGGGGCTGATGGAAGGCGCCGATGAGGTTTTTGCCCGCTGCTGCGTTCACCCCTGTCTTGCCGCCCACGGAGCTGTCCACCTGAGCGAGAAGCGTCGTCGGCACCTGGACGAAGTTGATACCACGACGGAGGATGGCGGCGGCGAAGCCTGCGAGGTCGCCGATGACCCCGCCGCCGAGCGCGATGATAACGTCGTCCCGTTCGACCTTGAGCGCGAGCAGGGCATCAAGGACATCGCCGAGCGTAGTCATGGATTTGGACGCCTCGCCGGCGGGCACGATCACGGCCTCGCAGTCGATGCCGGCGCTCTCGAGGCTCTCTCGCAGCGGCCCGAGATGGTGACGCGCCACCGTCTCGTCCGTCACGATCACGGTGAAGGGGCGGCGGAGGAACGGCGCGATCTCGGCACCTGCACGCGCGATCAGACCGGGAGCGATGCAGATGTCGTAGCTGCGCGCACCGAGGCTGACCGAGACGGTCTCCTGCAGCGGCGGCCCGGCGTGCATATCTGTGCCTTCAGCCATGAGCGCCGCTCCCTCCGTCGGTTGTCGTCGGCGGCGGAGCTTTCAGCGGGTCCATCGCGACGACGGTCCCGGGAACGGCAGTGAGCGCCTCGACGATCCGCGCCACCATGATGTCGTGCGTCTGGCGCGCCCGGCTCGCCACCGTCACCGTCGCCTTCGCGTAGATCGGGTAGCGCTCATCGATCAGCCGGGCGAGGATCGCGCGCGGGTCCCCCTTGTTGAGAAGCGGCCGATGGGTCCGTCCCGCCGTGCGCGCGACGAGGGTGTCGAGATCCGCCTTCAGCCAGACGGAGGCGGCATGCTCGGCGATGAGCGCCCGGGTCTCGACATCCATGAAGGCGCCGCCGCCCGTCGCCAGCACCAGCGGCGGGCCCGAGAGCAGGCGGGCGATCACCTTGCGCTCCACATCGCGAAAGGCCGGCTCGCCATGGAGGCGGAAGATGTCAGCGACGCTCATGCCGGCGGCGACCTCGACCTCGCTGTCGCTGTCCTTGAAGGGAGCGCCGAGATGGGTGGCGAGGCGCGTCCCGACGCTCGTCTTGCCCGCGCCCATCAGGCCGACGAGGACGACACTCCGGCCGAGAGCAACGGCGCGACCAGGGGCTGTCTCACCCTCTCCGACCGGTCTCGACGCCATGCCGCCTCCTGCCCGTTCCCGTCCCGTTCACACGATCCGCGCCCAGATCGGACCGCCCCACAATTGCCGGCCTGGCGCTTTCGGTCTAAGCCTCGGCCTGTCGGCAATGGCCCTTGCAGCGGCGCCGCGACCCGGCATCATGGGCTTACACGGGGCCGCGGGCGGCGCCAAGCCGGGAGCGGAAGCGGCGGGCCGTGCCGAGATCGAGGAGGCGCACGGCGACGAACCGGACAGCCCTCGCAAGAGCCGGGAGAAGGCCACCGAGGGTAGAGTCCGGCGCGAGAACGGGCTGGGGCATCGAGCAGGCGGGTGATGGGCAGAGTACTGAAGTATCTATTCCGACTGGCGCTTCTCGGCGCGCTTGCGCTTGCAGGCTATGCGCTCTTCGCCGAATTGCCGGCGCCACGGGAGCCGGTGCGAATCGTGATCACGGCGCCGGATGGTGAATGAGCACTGACGAGGGCGCGCAGCCTGAAGCCGACAGCGCCGGCCAGGGCGCGGGCGACGGGGCGGCGATCGAGGCGTTCCTCGAGGCCGCTGTGGCCGAGCGGGGCGCCGCAGCGAACACAGTCGCCGCCTATGCGCGCGATCTCCTCGCCTTCTCCGCCGATTGCCGTGCGGCCGGGCGCAGCCTCGTGACCGCCACGCGGGGGGATGTCGAGGACCATCTCGCGGGTCTGGCGGCGGAGGGGATGAGCGCCGCGACCCGGGCGCGCCGCTTGTCGGCCATCCGCCGTTTTTGCCGTTTCGCGCTTGGGGAGGGGTGGCGCGAGGACGATCCAGCGGCGCGCCTCTCCGGCCCTGCCCGCCCGCGGGCCGTGCCGCACTATCTCGGCCCCAAGGATGCCGCGGCGATGCTGGCCGCGGCGGCGGAACGGGCGGCCAAGGCGCGCCCCGGCAGCGCGAAGGCGGTGACGACGCTTCGCGACCATGCGCTTCTCGAGCTCCTTTACGCGACCGGCTTGCGCGTCACAGAGCTTGTTTCACTGCCCGCGGAGCCTGCGGTTCGCGCGCCCGAAAGCCTGATCGTGCGCGGCAAGGGCGGACGGGAGCGGCGGGTGCCGCTGACGGCCCCGGCCCGCGCCGTGCTGCGCGCCTGGGCCGAGCATCGACCCTTGGCCGATGGACGGTCGTCGCCCTGGCTCTTTCCCGCCCGCGGCAAGGCGGGGCATCTGAGCCGCCTCCGCGCCTGGGAGATCGTCAAGGACATCGCGGCGGCCGCAGGCCTCGACCCCTCCACGGTCTCGCCCCACACGCTACGCCATGCCTTCGCCAGTCATCTGCTGGAGGGCGGGGCGGATCTCAGGATCATCCAGGTGCTCCTCGGCCATGCGGATATCGCGACGACCGAGATCTATACGCATGTCCTCGACGCCCGGATGAAGGCGCTGGTCTTCGACCATCACCCACTCGCCACCCCTCCGAACGACGCAGATGGGGATGAGGGCTAGGGCCCGAGCGGGCGAGCGTTTGGACGCACGCGCCGGACGCTGGCGCCACGTCCCTTGCCCACCGCCGCTGCGGCACCCATAACGCGAGGCAGCGCAACAGTCCGGAGACCCTTCCCATGGATCCCACCCTCTGGTGGACCGCCGCAGTCATTGTCGTGCTTCTTTGCTGCTCCGCCTTCTTCTCCGGCAGTGAGACCGCCCTTACCGCCGTCGATCGGGCAACGCTCCATCATCTCTCGAACAAAGGCTCGAAGGGCGCCCGCACGGCCCTGTCGCTGACCGAGGACAATGAGCGGCTGATCGGCTCGATCCTCCTCGGCAACAACCTCGTCAACGTGCTTGCGACCTCGCTCGCCACCACCTTCTTCATCGCGCTCCTGGGCGAGGGCGGGGTGGCGACAGCGACGCTGATCATGACGATCCTGGTCACGGTCTTCGCCGAGATCGCGCCCAAGACCTATGCGATCAACAGCCCGGACCGGATGAGCGTGCGCGTAGGCCCTGCTATCGCGCTCTGCGTGAAGCTTTTTGCGCCAATCGTCGGCACCATCAGCTTTTTTGTCCAATCGGCCTTTCGCTTTCTCGGCCTCAACGTCGATCCGGACGCGCATGCCCTGGCGCCTTATGACCGGCTCCGCGGCGCCATCGCGATGCACGCCTCCGAGGGGTCAGTGGACAAGGACGACCGGGACAGGTTGATCGCAGCGCTTGACCTGCGCGAGCGCGAGGTGGCGGAGATCATGCGTCACCGTCGGGATATCGAGAGCATCTCGGCCGACGAGCCGCCCGAGGCCATCGTCGCCTTCTGCCTTGCCTCGGCACACACCCGCATCCCACTCTGGCGGGGCGAGCCCGAGAACATCATCGGCGTGCTCCACGCAAAGGACCTCTTGCGCGCGGTGCAGCGGGAACTCGACGCGGTGAGCGAGCGGGACGGCGGCGAAGGACTACGCGGCGGGTTCGCTGGGGCACTGAAGGGCCTCGACGTCATGGGCGTCGCGATGAAGCCGTGGTTCGTGCCGGACACCCGTCCGCTCGAGGATCAGCTCCGCGCTTTTCTCAAGCGCCGCAGCCACTTCGCCCTCGTCGTTGATGAATACGGTTCGCTCCAGGGCCTCGTGACGCTCGAGGACATCCTTGAGGAGATCGTCGGCGAGATCACCGATGAGCACGACATCGAGGCCGAGAGCTTCCGGCGCGAGGCTGACGGATCGGTCGTGATCGAGGGTTCGATGACCATCCGGGACGTGAATCGCGCCTTCGACTGGGACCTCCCATCCGAAGAAGCGACGACCATCGCGGGGCTGCTCATCCACGAGGCACAGGCCATCCCGACCGAGGGGCAGGTCTTCGCGTTCCACGGCGTGCGCTTCGAGGTAATCGCCCGCGAGCGCCATCAGATCACACGGCTGAGGCTCACGCCGTTACAGACGCGCCCTGCCGCAGCCGAAGTGGCTGACTGACGGCATCTTTTGGGAAGGTCGGATCCGGGCGCTGCGCCGTCCCGGGCTTGACCCGGGACCTCCTGATCAAGCGCGGCGGTCCGGCCTAATCGTCGTCGTCGTCGTCGTCGTCGTCATCCGAAACGATGACCCGCACCGGATAGGTCGCCACATCGACCGTGGTCTCGACCGCCGTTGCCGTGACATCCACCGCCGTCTCGACGACCGTGACGGCGACACAGCCCTGCAGCATGAGGGCGAGGAAGAGGAGCGCGCGGGTCATGGCCGGGGGATCTCGCCCGGCGTCGGCACGCTATAGCCCCGCTGCACCGCCGGCCGGTCGGCGATGCGAAGATACCACTCCCGCACGTTCGGGAAGGCGTTGAGGTCGATCTGCTGCCACTCGAACCGGCTGATCCAGGGCCAGGCGGCCATGTCGGCGATGGAGTAGTCCCCGGCGATGAAGTCCCTCCCCGCCAGCCGGCGGTCGAGGACGCCGTAGAGGCGCTTCGTCTCGTTGCCGTAACGCTCCTCGGCATAGGCCGCCTTGCCGGGGTTGAAACGCAGGAAGTGATGCGCCTGCCCGGCCATGGGGCCAAGCCCGCCCATCTGCCACATCAGCCATTCGGCGACCGCCCAGCGCGAGGACGCGTCGCCCCCGAACTTTCCCGTCTTTTCAGCGAGATAGAGCATGATAGCGCCGGACTCCATCAGGCTCGTCCCGGTTTCGCGATCCACAATCGCGGGGATCTTGTTGTTTGGACTGATGGCGAGGAAGGCCGGCGCGAACTGCTCGTCCTTCATGATGTCGATGGGGTGCATCTCGTAGTCGAGCCCCAGCTCCTCGAGCAGGATCGAGACCTTCCGCCCATTCGGCGTCCCCCAGGTATAGAGATCGATCATCGCGTCCTCCCGCTTGGCCGTCGGCAGCAGCGTATCGCGCCCCGCGAGCGCTGCCCACGACCGAGACGCAACGCCCGCTCGTTAGGGGCAAGGTGAGTCCAATGGGCCACCTGCGCGAAGCCGGCGACCAACGATCAGTCGTCGATCTCGACCAGGAGACCCTTCGCCTCGATCTCGAGCATCAGATGGCCCGAGTCCAAGCGATAGACGCCATCCTTATGGTGCAGATGATAGAGGTCGCCCACTGACCAACACCCTTCGCCATCGAGTTCGATGGCATCCTTGGCGATCTCTATCCGGCGTTTCCCGATGCCCTCGAAGATAATCCGTGCGCGCCGATAGGGGAGGATGTTGGCGCTCGTCGCGGGACGATAAGCGGGATGCCCGGGATCGAGCAGAACCTCACAGTGCAGCGTCACTCTGGGGCCGTCCAAGGTGATCGATGCGACATAGCTCTTGTGCATGAGGACGTAGTGGAGGGGATCGTCTTCATGCTCATTCATACTTTTTGGTCGCCGTTGATCTTGCTTTGCCCGCTACTGAGGTGAGGATTTTCGTCATTTCACTGATGCGGCAGAAGTATGAACCACCACTATATTCTTAATGAATTCTCGAATATCTTGATCGAGTTCCAATAGCTGAGTCTCGCGAATATGTAGCTTGTTGAAGTCATATCGGACGTACAAACCTGTTTGGAGCTTGTAGAGCACCTTGCAGCCTTGAGAGCCGTTTCTGAAGGCGCCGAGACAGCCGCCGGATAAAGGGATGCCGTCGATCTCTTCGTAACGTCCAGGAAGCGCGCGAAATGTGGAGGCGGACTGAGACAACGGGGGCTCCCAGTAGGCGCCGGGAACTGGTCTGCAGTGATCGGGTTTCTTAGGGTCGGATTGACACCGGCAATACTCGATGACCTCAGAAATGAGCTCACACTCCCTCCGAGCCCGCCCTCTCTCATGTACCGTAAGTTGCGACTCGATGATTGTGAGCGGGCTGTCGTGACCAAAGAGCCGCAGCCTTGAGGGAGCGAGGAACGGCTGGCCCGGGTTCTCCGCCGCAAGGATCGATCGGTACGTGCCACCCAGACTGACCATGCCGGTCAGCAGGGGGTTGTTGGGGCACCCGTAAGGATCCAGACCCTCCTCTGCCGGCGCGGGTTGCAGGAAGCCAACCCCGAAACCCTCATTCGGAAACGACAGAACGACCCCTGACTTAAGCCGGACAGTTACGTGACCGCCGGTGTCCTCTGAGCAGCTCGCACTGTCGAAGCTGTGGACGTCAGATGCAGCGGCAAACACCGTTCCAGCGATGAGGATCAAGGTCACAGCGGCAAGGCGCAAGATCGACGTCATCAACGTCCTTCCTTAAATCAAACAATTGTTGAAGTGCTGCCAGCATCTCGCGGCGCGGTCATACGTGCTGGCCGCCGTTGATTTCGATTTCGACGCCGGTGACGTAGCTGCTTTCGGGGGTGCAGAGGTAGTAGATGGTGCGGGCCACTTCCTCGGGTTGGCCGAGGCGGCGGAGGGGCAGGCTCTCGACCAGTTTGTCCGTGCCGGGGCTCAGGATCGCGGTCTCGATCTCACCCGGCGCGATGGCGTTCACCCGGATGCCGTGGGGGCCGTAGTCATGGGCCATCTCGCGTGTGAGGGCGGCGAGCGCGGCCTTGGATGTCGAGTAGGCGGCACCCGCGAAGGGGTGAACGCGGGCGCCTGCGATGGAGGTCACGTTCACGATGGCGCCCTTTGCGGCCTTGAGCTCGTCGAAGAGCCCGCGGGCGAGCACCACGCTCGAGAAGAAGTTGACGTGGAAGACGCGGCCCCAGTCCCGCAGATCCGTGTCGATGGTGTTGAGGCGCGAGCCGCCCTCGCCCTTGGGCGAGATGCCGGCATTGTTCACGAGCGCATCGAGCCGGCCATTGTGGAGACGGCGGCGGATCTCCTCGACCGCCCCGATGGTCGAATGCGGGTCGGCGAGGTCGACCTGGATGTGATCCTCCTCCCCCGCCTCCCACGGACAGTCCTCGGGGAAGGGCTGGCGGGAACAGGAGATCACGCGCCATCCGGCGGAGGAGAAGCGCTTGACCGTCGCGTGCCCGATGCCTCGGCTCGCGCCTGTCAGCAGTAAGGTGCGGCGCGTGTTCGCCGGTTTGTCCTGATCGCTCATGGCGCCGATCCCGCATGGCTCGCACCGCCTTCGGTGCAGGCCCAGCTTGACCACATCGCGCCCGCCGCCGCTATGGCGGATTGCGGCACACCGCCCCCCTTGCGCATGCGCGCAGGGAGGCGGCAGGAGGCTCAGCCGAGAAAGACGCCCTCGTCGAGCAGGTCGGCGTTGTTGGCGACCGCCTCGTCGCTCTCGGCGAAGGCGAGGACGATCTCGACGCGCCGGTTCTGGGTCTGGAGCTGCTCGGTCCAGAAGGCGAGCCCCTCCGCGTCGCCCGGGCCCCCGCGCAGGTTCTGGTAGAGCGCATCAAGGAACGCAGCGTCGCTGTCCGCGCCGCCTTGGGCCGCGAACTCGTCGCTGTTGGCGAAGGCGGCGGCAAGGCCCTCGAGGGAGAGGCCGTTGTCCACCTGCCCGATCCAGAAGTCGAGACCGGCCGCGTCGCCCTCCCGGCCCAGGACGCCGGTGTAGAGGCGCGCGACGGCGCCGGCCGTCTCCCCCTGCCCGACGTCTAGACGGAGATCGCCGTCCGAGAGCGACAGCACCTCGAGATTGACGGCGGTGATCTCACCGTCCGGCGTCTCGATCGCGCTTTCGCCCGCGGGGTCGATCGCGACATCGATATCGGTGGACGCGATGTCCCCGAAGATCAACGTGTCGAGACCGTCGCCGCCGTCCACGAGGTCGTTCCCGGCGCTCGCGAGGATCCCGTCGTCGCCCGTCAGCGCGCGGATCGCGTCGTTGCCTGAGGTCCCTGCAATCTCCGCATCGTCGCCCAGCGTGCCCGCGATCTCCTCGCGCAGCACCGTATCGTCATCGATGTCGGAGGAGAGGAAAAGCTGGCCGCGCAGCTCGCCGGACGGGTTCGCCTCCGTATGCAGGTTCACGTAGTAGTTGCCGGCATCGAACTCGGCCCGCTGCTCGTCCGTCACCACGATACTGCCGGAGAAGCTGCCCGACCCGTCGCCGTTGTCGGTGACGGCGAGGTTGAAGAGGATCGGTCCGTTCTGCCCGGCCGGCGCGAAGTGGACATGCACGGCGCTTTCGGGATTGCCGAAGCCGTCCTCGCCGCCGACGGGGTTAAGCGGGCTCGTGAGGTTCTCGAAGGTGCCGTCGACCGTGAGCAGGTTGGTCGCACTGTCGAAGGTCACGTCGAAGCGGCCGGTCGAGGCAGTGTCGACCACGGGAACCTCGGTCACCTCCTGCGCTTCCTCGATGGGAATGTCCCGCGTCACGTCGTCGAAGCGGCCGCTGTCGAGGTCGATCTGACCGCGAAGCTCGCCGGTCGGGTTCGCCTCGGTATGGAGGTTCACGTAGTACTGATCGGCGGCGAAAGCGCGGGCCTCCTCCTCCGTCACTGCAAAGCGCCCGGTGAAGCTGCCGGTGCCGTCGCCGTTATCCGTGACCGTGAGGTTGCGGAAGATCGGGCCGTTCTGCCCGGCCGGCGCGAAGTGGACATGCACCGCGCTCTCCGGATTGCCGGCGGCGTCCTCCCCACCCACGGGGAAGAGAGGCGAGGAAAGCCCCGAGAAGGTGCCTGTAACCTCAATCTCCATGGCCTGGGCGTCGAGGAAGGCGTCGATGCTGCCCGTGGCGGGGCCGTCGGGGATGGGCGTGTCGACCACCTCCTGCGCCTCGCTCATCTCGATACCGCGGGTCACGGTGTCCACCACGTCCTGCTCGAGCGTGAGCTGGCCGCGGATCTCGCCCGTCGGGTTCGCGGTGGTGTGGAGGTTGACGTAGATAGCGTCGGCCCGCAGATCCGCGACCTCCTCCTCCGAGAGCACGAAGCGCCCCTCGAAGCTGCCGGACCCGTCGCCGTTGTCCGTGACCGTCAGGTTGCGGACGATGGGACCGTTCTGCCCGGCGAGGCCGTTGTGGAGATGGATGGCGCTTTCGGGATTGCCGAAGGCATCGTCCCCACCCACGGGCAGAAGGTCGGCCGAGAGGCCGGAGAAGGTGCCCGTCACGACCAGGGTGTTGGTAAGGCTGTCGAAGAAGACCTCCGTGTTGCCGGTGGCGGGTCCGTCGGGAATGGGCGTGTCGATCACCTCCTGGTCCTCGCTGAGCGGGTTCGAGGCATCGACGATGTCGAACTGGCCGCTATCGACATCGAGCTGACCGCGCAGCTCGCCCGTCGGGTTCGCGGTGGTGTGGAGGTTGATGTAGTAGCCGCCGGCGGCGAAGACCTCGGCCTGCTCGGGCGTAACTTCGAAGATGCGCTGGAAGGTGCCCGAACCGTCGCCATTATCCGTGACGCCGAGGTTGAAGGCGATGGGGCCGTTGCGCCCGACACCCGCGAGGTGAATATGCACGGCTGTCTGTTCGAAGCCGGTGCTGTCCGCGCCGCCAACCTCGAAGAGCGGGCCGGAGAGGTTCTCGAAGCTGCCCTCGACGGTCATGAGGCCGGTGGTCGGGTCGTAGGCGATACTGGCGCTGCCGGTAGCGGCGGTATCGACGGGGACGTTGGGCCCCGCCTCCTGCGTTTCGGAAAGGGGAAGGTCGACGGTGAAGAACTGCGGCATGCTGATGCGATCCCTGTTGCTGCCGCCGCCGCTGCGAGGGTTGAGCGGACGGCTGTGATAGGGCGCGGGGGCATAGCCGAGAGCCAACACGCCTTGGCCCTGAGTGCGCAGGAGGGGGCAAAAGGGTTCTGGGAAAGAGTGTCACATCCAAACACGGCGGCGTGAACGGACGGTTGCGCGATCCGTGGGAGCAGAAAATGTCGTTTTGATGAGGGTATTTACCCGACACTGCTGCCGGCAAGCTCGACCTGGAGGCGGCAGTGCGGGGCAGCGGTCACGGGTTGAGGCGAGCGACCTGCCACGTTTCCTCGCCCGGTCCGTCGCGGGTCCAGCGGAACCGGTCGTGAAGGCGGAATTGCCCGTCCGCCCAGAACTCCATTTGCAGGGGCCGGATACGGAAGCCGCCCCAATGCGGCGGGCGCGGCGGATTGACGGGATAGCGCGCAGCGATGGTCGCGACCTCACGCATCAGGCGGCCGCGGCTCTCGAGCGGGCGGGACTGCGCGCTGGCCCAGGCGCCGATGCGGCTTTGGTAGGCGCGGCTTGTGTAGTAGTCGTCCGCCTGCTGGCCGTCCACGCGCTCGACGGGGCCGCGGACCCGGAGCTGGCGGCGGAGCGATTTCCAGTGAAAGACGAGGGCGGCTTGCGGGTTCTCGGCAAGCTGCACGCCCTTGGCGCCTTCGTAATTCGTGTAGAAGACGAAGCCACCCTGCCCCTCCGCCGCCTCGATCTCCTTCAGCAGCACCATGCGCACATCGGGCAGACCCGCGCTGTCGGCTGTCGCAAGGGCGACGGCGTTGGCGTCCTCGGGCTCGGTCTTCCAGGCCTCGTCGAGCCAGGTCTGGGCGAGGGCGAAGGGGCCATCGGGTGCCGCGAACACACCCTCGAGCCGACCGCCGGTCAGAAGCTCCATCGCCTCACTCTCCTCACGCAGGGCCCCGTACGGGACCGTCCGGGCGGGGCATAGCGCGGGCGGGGCGGCGGCGGAAGGGCGGCGGCGCAGGGCGGGGGTGCGGCTTGATGGTTGCGGCATTCTTACGTAAGCGAGATGCCTCTTGAGCGGCGCCCGTCCCACGGGTCCCGCTACGGGGCCAGGGGAGGACGGTGCATGACGAACGGGCTGATGGCGGGCAAGCGCGGGCTGATCCTGGGCGTCGCCAATGAGCGTTCGATCGCCTGGGGCATCGCGAAGCAGTGCGCCGAACAGGGCGCGGCGCTGGGCTTCACCTATCAGGGCGAGGCGCTTGAGCGGCGCGTGCGCCCCCTGGCCGAGAGCGTGCAGAGCGAGATCGTGATGCCCTGCGACGTGACCGATGCCGCCTCGATGGATGCGGTCTTTGCGGCCGTGAATGAGAAGTGGGGCAAGCTCGACTTCCTGCTCCACGCCATCGCCTATGCGGACAAGGAGGAGCTGAAGGGGCGGTATCTCGAGACCTCGGAGGCCAATTTCACGCAGTCGATGCTGATCAGCTGCTACAGCTTCACGGCGCTGGCGCAGCGAGCCGAGCCCCTGATGACCGAGGGCGGGAGCCTCGTGACGCTGACCTATTACGGTGCGGAGCGGGTCATGCCGCATTACAACGTGATGGGCGTGGCGAAGGCGGCGCTGGAGGCGTCGGTGCGCTACCTCGCCGCCGATCTCGGCCGACAGGATATTCGGGTGAACGCGCTCTCGGCCGGACCGCTCAAGACGCTGGCGGCGAGCGGGATCGGCGATTTTCGCTACATTCTGAAGTGGAACGAGCTGAATGCGCCCTTGCGCCGCAATGTGAGCCAAGACGATGTGGGCAAGGCGGGGTTCTATCTCCTCTCAGACCTCTCCTCCGGCGTCACGGGCGAGTGCCACCATGTCGATTGCGGCTATCACATCGTCGGCATGAAGGCCGAGGACGCCCCGGATATCGCACTCCAGAAGGACTGACGGGCGTCCTCGCGGGGCCTACGGGGCCTTCAGGGGTCTCAGAGCGGGTGGCCTTCGGCCACCCGTAGCCGGGCGGCGCGGGGCGCCGGCCCGGTTTGCTCGTCGCCCAGAAATGCGTGGACACCGCCGATGGATGCGTGGGCTTCGCGGGTTCCTCGCCTGATCCGGATCGATGGAACTCTGGCGCCGGGCGGGCCTGTTGCGGTCCGCCCGGCGATGGTGGGAGATCAGGCGAAGGGGCCGAAGGGGAGGTCGCGGAAGCGCTTGTTGCCCGTCGCGTTGAAGATCGCGTTGCCGATGGCCGGCGGGATCGGGGGCACGCCCGGCTCGCCGACGCCGGTGGCATGGACCGAAAAGGGGTGCTTGACGATGTGGACATGCACCTTCTCGGGGAAGTTGTCCGAGCGCACCATCTCATAGTCGCTGTAGTTCGACTGCGCGGCGGCACCGTTCTCGAAGGTCACGGCGGAGTGGAGCGCCACGGTCATCCCCATGACCGCCGCACCCTCCATCTGGCTGCGGATGCGCTCGGGGTTCGCCGCATAGCCGCAATCGATGGCGAAGTGGAGCTCCGGCACGCGAATGAGGCCGTCCTCGATCCTCACGCGCGCGACGGTGGCGACGTAGCTCACGAAGGAACGGTGGGCCGCGATGCCGAGCGCTTCGCCCTCCGGCAAGCCCTGGCCCCAGCCGGCCTCCGCCGCTGCCATCTCGACGACGTTGGAGAGCCTGCCGGTCTCGATCGGGAAGGCTTCGTTAGGCTCGCCGTAGTTCCAGAAGTCTTCCGGAAAGCCCTCGGTCGCGGGGTCTATCGTGCGCGCGGGGCCGATGAGCTCCAGCAGCATGTCCTTCTGGTCGCGGCCGAGTTCATGAGCGAGCTCCGCCACGAAGGACTGCACCGCCCAGGCGCGCGGGACGTTCGAGACGGCGCGCCACCAGCCGATGCGCGTATGGGACACGGCCGGGGCGTTGTCCGCCCGGAAGTTCGGCACCGCGAAGGGCGTGTCGACATGGCCCATGCCCTGCTCGATGTTGAACTGGGTCGCGGCACCGGGGACGAAGGTGCTGAGGATGGTGGGCGCGACGGAAGTGTGATGCCACCCGGTCACCTTCTCGTCTGCGTCGAGGGCGACGCGGATCCGCTCCACCGACACCGTGTGGTAGAAGGCGTTGCGGATATCGTCCTCGCGCGTCCACTGCACCCGGATCGGCATGCCGGTGGCCTTGGCGAGGCGCGCGGCCTCCGTCGCGAAATCGCCCTTGGACTTGCGGCCGAAGCCCCCGCCGAGGAGGGTCACATGCACGGTCACATCGGCCACGTCCATGCCGAGATCGGCGGCGATGTCCTTGCGAGCGTTGTAGGGGCTCTGGACCGGCGCCCAGACCTCCATCTTGCCCTCGGCCGTGAGACGCGCGACGGCGGCGGGCGGCTCCATGGTCGCGTGGGCCATATGGGCCTGGTAGTAGCTGCGCTCGACCGTCTTGGCCGCGTTGCCGAAGGCGGCGGCGACATCGCCCTGATCGCGGAAGACAGTGTCGGGCGCTTGGGAAGCGGCCTCCATTTTCTGGCGGAAGGTGTCGGAGTTGTAGGCCGAATGGGGGCTCGCCTCCCACGCCGCCGCCAGCGCAAGCCGGCCCTGCTCGGCGGCCCAGGTATCGGTGGCGACGACCGCGATGCCGCCGAGGGGGTTGAAGAGCACGGGCTCGGCCGTCCCTGCGAGTTCGATGACCGCCTCGACGCCCGGGATTGCCATCGCAGCCTCCCGATCGAAGGATTTGAGGGTGGCGCCGAGGACAGGCGGGCGCTGGATCACGGCGGTGCGCATGCCCTCGAGCTGGACATCCGCGCCGTAGATCGCCTGGCCCATGGTGATGTCGCGAAGATCGGCGATGGAGACCTCGCCCTTGCCGAGATAGCGGAAGTCGGCCTCGTCCTTGAAGGTGAGTTCCTCCCGGGCGGGCACGGGCTCGGCCATCGCGGCCTCCGCCATCTCACCGAAATCGGCCGTTCGCCCGCCTGGGCCTGTGAGGCTGTGGAGGCCGACGGTGACCTCGTCGACATCGACGCCCCAGGCCTTGGCTGCGGCGCGGCGGAGCATGAGGCGGACGCTCGCCCCCATCTCGCGCATGGGCTGGATATGGTGACGGAGGGAGCGCGAGCCGTCGGTGTTCTGGTTGCCGTAGGTCGGCTCGTCGCCCGGCGCCTGCACGATTCTGACGCGGGACCAATCGGCCTCCATCTCGTCGGCGATGATCATGGGCAGCGAGGTGCGCGCGCCCTGCCCCATCTCGGAGCGGTGGGCCGTGATGGTGACCGTGCCGTCGGCATCGATCGAGACGAAGACGAGCGGGTCGGAGACGAGGCCGTTCTCCATGGCGCTGCCGCCGGTCGGATAGGGCTCGAAGGCCTCCGCCCGGCCGGTGAAGGCGCCGAGGGCGAAGAGCGCGCCGGTGCCGAGGAGGACGGCGCGGCGGTCGGCCTTGGCGAGGGCGATGGCGGTCGCCGCGCGGCGCGGCGCCTCGACGAGATCATCGGGGAGATAGGTGAGCATGTTCCGTCCTCCCTCAAATGCCGGTGGCGGCGTGGCGGACGGCGGCCACGATGCGCTGATAGCAGCCGCAGCGGCAGATATTGCCCTGCATGCCGTCGAGGATCTCCTGGTCGGTGATCTGCGGGTTCTCGGCGATCAGCGCCGAGGCCTGCATGATCTGTCCCGACTGGCAGAAGCCGCACTGGGGCACGTTCATCTCGCGCCAGGCCTGCTGGACGGGATGCTCGCCTTCCGGGTCGAGCCCTTCGATGGTGGTGACGCTCTGTCCTTCGACATCGCTGAGTGTCCAGAGGCAGCTGCGCACGGCCTCCCCGTTCAGATGGACGGTGCAGGCGCCGCAGACGCCGATGCCGCAGCCGTATTTCGTGCCGGTAAGGCCGGCGAGATCGCGCACGGCCCAGAGGAGCGGCATCTCGGCCGGGGCATCGACCGTCCGCTCCTCGCCATTGAGGGTGAAGGTGATAGACATGGGCTCTCCCGTTGGCTCGCTCCGGGGCATGGGCGCGGCGGGGGTGCCGGCCGATGCATCCGAAGCCTCTTCCGGTCCAACGGCGCGCAGGGCGACGCCGCGGGGGATGGCTGGTGGGGAAGGCACGGACGCAAAGGGTGGTGGCGCCGCGCGACTCCCGCCGTGGGGCAGGATAGCACAGCGCGGCAGGCGCCGTGTGGCAGAGGGGGCGGCGATATCGTGATGTGCCCGAGTAAGGGTGAGGCGATCCGCTGCAACGTCGCCATCACCGTCCCGTTCTGGAGACATAGGCACTTCGTAGAGTGATGGCAGAGCACCGCTCCCAAGTGCCCGAACCACGAAATGTTGCTGCCGCGTTTCGGGAAGACTCCGCTGACGCGAAGCGCACTTGTTCACTGGTTCAGAAGGTCGAACAAGATCGGTCGACTTCGATCGTTCGGAAATTCTCAATGATCGCCGGTCAACGCTGACGTGGGTGGGCTCGGGAGCCGTGAGGCTTCGCTCTCCCGAGACATGGCAGCCTAGGAGCACCGGCCGAACAGCTCGCAACAGGGTCGTCATCGCCGGGTCAGACTCGGCGTTCCGTGTTCCCGGGTGCTGGGGTCTGGTGTTGGATCCACCGATCCGGCCGGCGGATGACAGGATCTTTCGACGGGTTCCGTTTGGTCCGAGGCTGCCGTGGTGCGGCGCTCCTTATGCAGTGATGCGCGGTCGCGGTGATCTGCGGTCGCTCTGCTGCGGGGCGTTTGCGGTGCGGCGAGGCAGGGGTGCTCGGTCGGACTTTGGCCCCGCAACGCCAATCCTCTCGGTGTGGATCGGCATTGAAACGGGGCTTTGACTCACTCTCGGTGCAGCCGGTGGGGCAGATCGGTACCGTCATCGCAAGATATTGCGATGGAGAGCTGCTCATGCCCGAGGCCTGGAAGACTTCCCGGCTGCTGCCGTCCGGCCTTGTCGTAGATGACGTAACGGTCGG
>JBCBYV010000048.1:0-18308 GCA_039815685.1 Pseudomonadota bacterium
CCGACCGTTACGTCATCTACGACAAGGCCGGACGGCAGCAGCCGGGAAGTCTTCCAGGCCTCGGGCATGAGCAGCTCTCCATCGCAATATCTTGCGATGACGGTACCGATCTGCCCCACCGGCTGCACCGAGAGTGAGTCAGAGCCCCGTTTCAATGCCGTTTGACAGGGAAAGCCGCTGCCTGCGAACCGGCAGAAGGCAAACGCCGCGCGGTCGAGGGTACGCTCAGCCGTTGAGCACGTCTTTGCCGATCAGAAGCACCGCATGGGCCTCTTCGTCAGGACCATCGGCATCGCCCGAGCACGCACGAAGATCGGCCTCGCCAACCTCGTCTACAACCTTCGCCGCTTCCTCTACCTCGAAACTGTAGCCGCGGCCGCGTAGGACGGAACAGCCCGGGCCCGGAAGCGCTGAAACTCCAGAGACCAGTGCCGGCCCGGAAAGGCCGACGACTCAGACTGACCCCCAGTCCATCTGCCGACCGCCTAGCAGCCCATCCGATGCCCCGCACCAAACGAAAATAGAAGTCTCTACTCGTAAGAACCGGCCGTGTGTCTACAGGCGCACCCATCTTCGGTTCGGGATGACGGTCGCCACCCCGGCCAAGCTGTTCCACGGCCACTCGTTCCGGAGAAGGGGCGAGCAGACGCCTGCCAATCTCGGCAGCAGAGGCGGTCTCAGGCGCCAAATGGCGGGCCCGCGTAGACACTGCGCAAACCCTCTTCGAGCGCGATGCGCGGCCGCCAGCCAAGCGCGTTCATCTTGCTTACGGAGAGGAGTTTGCGCGGCGTGCCGTCAGGTTTGCTGTCGTCGGTGATGATCCGGCCTCGCAGACCCGTGACACTCATGATGAGCTGCGCGAGCTCCAGAATGCTCACATCGGCGCCCAT
Organism: Pseudomonadota bacterium; assembly: GCA_039815685.1. Taxonomy (GTDB): domain Bacteria; phylum Pseudomonadota; class Alphaproteobacteria; order Rhodobacterales; family Rhodobacteraceae; genus Thermohalobaculum. The sequence continues at coordinate 891 of JBCBYV010000048.1, forward strand.
GCCCAGGTTCACATGATCGTCGCCGGACCAGTGCTGCATGAGATGTACAAGACCGTCCGCGCAGTCATCTACATGCATGAACTCGCGCCGCGGGGTGCCCGTGCCCCAGATCGTCAGATCCTCCACACCCTCCTGCCGGGCCAGATGCGCCTTCAGGAGAAGCGCAGGCACGACATGGGAGGACTGGGGATCATAGCGGTCGCCAAGTCCGTAGAGATTGCAAGGCATCGCTGAGATGAAGTCGCAGGCATGCTCCCGCCTGTAAGCCTCCACGAGCTTGAGCCCCGCGATCTTGGCGACAGCGTAAGCGTCGTTCGTCGGTTCCAAGGATCCGGTCAGCAAAGCCTCCTCCGGGATCGGCTGAGGCGCGTGCTTCGGATAGATGCAGGAGGAGCCTAAGAACATGAGCTTGCCCACGCCGGCTCGCTGCGCACCGTCGATGATCGCCGTCTCAATCATCAGATTGTCGTAGAGGAACGCCGCCGGCATTTGCTGGTTGGCCAGGATGCCGCCCACTCTGGCTGCGGCCATGAAGACCGCGTCGGGGCGCGTGTGGTGCAACCAGTCGCGTACCCTCTTCGCATCACGAAGATCGAGGTCGGCGCGGTCGACTGTGATGACCGTACAGGGCTCACGCGAGAGCCTTCGGCACAAGGCGCTCCCGACCATGCCACGATGGCCCGCAACCCAGACACGCTTTCCGCTGAGATCGTAGACCCGTTGCATGCGGAGGGGCTCGTTCATTCAGTCGGAGATGCAGGAACTTGGCCCGAGCCACTAAGGGCCGGCGGCGCATGGCGATAACGTACAAGATCCGCAGCTACCATTTCTTCCACCAGGGCGTCGAAGCTGATCTTGGGACACCAGCCCAGATCGGCACGCGCCTTCGAGGCATCGCCGCAGAGATGGTCGACTTCGGTCGGCCGATAGTATCCGGGATCGATGCGAACGAGGACCGCGTCGCTCTTTGTGCAGCGGCCGATCTCCTCCACGCCGCTACCCGACCATGCAATGCTGCGATCGATGACGCGGAAGGCCCGCTCTACGAACTCCCGCACCGTGCGGGTCTCCCCCGTGGCCAGGACGTAATCGCCCGGCGTGTCGTGCTGGAGCATGCGCCAGATACCTTCGGCAAAGTCGCGTGCGTGGCCCCAGTCTCGCGCAGCTTTCAGGTTGCCGAGCCAGATGCATGACTGCGCCCCGTGGTGGATCGCCGCGACCCCGCGCGTGATCTTGCGGGTCACAAAGGTCTCCCCCCGAACCGGGCTCTCGTGATTGAAAAGAATACCGTTCGAGGCGTAGATCCCATAAGCCTCCCGGTAGTTAATCGTCGTCCAATAGGCGAAGAGCTTCGACGCACCGTACGGACTTCGTGGATAGAAGGGCGTCTTCTCGTTCTGCGGCGTCTCCGACACGCCGCCGTAGAGCTCTGAAGTTGACGCGTGGTAAAAGCGAGTGCGGCCTCTGAGCTTCAGAAATCGTATCGCCTCCAGAAGGCGAAGCGCGCCAAGCGCATTAACGTCGGCGGTATACTCGGGCGTCTCGAAACTCACCTGCACGTGGGACTGGGCTGCAAGATTGTAGATTTCGTCTGGCTGCACTTCTTGAACAATGCGCAACAGGTTCGTCGCGTCCGTCATGTCGCCGTAGTACATCCTGAAATTGACGTTGGGCTCATGCGGATCTTGATAGAGATGGTCGACGCGCTCTGTGTTGAGCGATGAAGCCCTCCTCTTCACGCCGTATACCGCGTACCCCTGGCTCAACAGAAATTGCGCCAGGTACGAACCGGTCTGGCCAGTCACGCCTGTTATGAGCGCCTTTTTCGTCATTGCTTCATAGCGTCACTTCTTCTTGCATTCGAAGGGCTCCCCAGCGGGCGAGTAGCGGCACGGCTAAAGGTCGGCAAGCGCGATGGCGCCGTCGATGCCGCGGCTCGGTCTGCGGGGCGTGCCAGCGGCTCCGGTCGAGAGCGCACCAGTCTTTTCCTTCGCGGGCATCAGCGTGCGACTCCGTCGGGCACAGTATAGAGGCGATAGAGCTTTCCATCCCGGCGGGCGGTCTCGAACTCGAGCTCAAGCGGCGACCCCACCTCACGTTCGACGGCTTGGTAAAGCTCCGCGCTCGGCTGATACAGCAAGTAGCGCTCGAACCCTTCCGCAATAATGGGCGTCGCGGAGCGCGGGAGGAGGAGGAAGGCCGTACGGTCGTCCAATCGATGGCCGAGTGGCGCGATGACACCATAGACGACGTCCGTGATGACAAAGGTCTGTGGCTCTTCTTTCAGCACAGCGAGGACTTGCTGGTCCACCTTGGAGAGGCCCCACCATGTCGGGGCAAGCACCGCGTGGAGGCTGGAAAGGCCGCCGGCAGCCAAGACAACGAATATCGTCCACGCACGGCCGCGAGTGGAGGTGGAGAGCGAGGCCAGAAGATACCCGAAGGCTAGCAGGATGGCGACAAAAAGCGGGAAGATGTAGCGCGCCCTCAGGGAACGCTGCCCGCCCATCGCCAAGTCGGCGAAGATCGTGATGACCAGGCAAGGCACGATCAGCGCAGCGATGAAGAGGAGCGCTGAGCGTGAGGCGCTTGTCCAGAGCCGGTGGACGGACACTGCGAAGAGCGCGACGAGTGCGAACAGAGCCAGGCTCCCCGCGACCGCGTTCTCGACATTCCACGAAAGCAAGACGTGGCCGAGGTTCTGACCGAAAGCACCGAGGAGAAAGGCGGGGTCCAGGGCTTCCGTAAGATGTCCGGCCGCCCCTCCACGTCGCGCGAGATGCAGCGCGATTTGCAGTAGCCACGGGGAGATGAGGAAAATGGCGGCAGCGCCGACTAGTGCCAGGCGCTTTGCACTTTGCGTCAGCCTCAGCCCGTCGCGGAGGAGCAGGAACAACGCGAAGCTCACGAGCAGCGAGATCGTAAGGAGATGGGTCCAGAACGCTACGGCAAGAAGGAGCAGGCAGAGCCACCAGTCGCGCACCCCCGTGCCGCGCAGTGCCCGTAGGAAAAACACCGCTGCGAGAACACCGAACAGAAGCCAGAGAGTGTAGCTGCGCGCCTCCTGGGCATAGCGGATGAAGATCGGCGAGACCGCCACGAGCGCGGCCATGGCGAGCCCTGCTCGGTCGCTCTGGAAAAGCTCACGCCCGAGCCAGCCGGCAGCCCCGAGCAGCAGCACGCTGAAGAACCCGCTCAGGAGCCGCAGGTTCTCCGTAGAGAAGCCTGCGAGATCGACCCAGCCACGTAACACGAAGTAGTAGAGAGGAGGATGGAGCCGGTCCTTCGCGGCCAGTGAGCGGACGATGCAGAAGTAGCCGTCATCGGCATTGGGTATCTGATAGGCTGTAAGCGTACTCGGCAGAACGGGCTGCTCGCCCAGAAGCTCGGGGAAGTGCCCGCGCGTCTCGAATTCGCAGGAGATCCTCAGCGCGGTGAAGATCTCGTTGAACCAGAAGATCTTCTTGTCGACCTCCACAAAGCGCAGGCCGATACCGACGAGCATCGTGACGAAGACGAGGAGCACGAAGTTTCGCTTGGACATCTGGCGTGCAGGGGCTTTCATCCAGCGCCGCCCGAGGGATTGATGAGGGCTGGGAAAACTTGCACGATTTTCTCTCCGATGCACAGGGCTTCGGCGCAGGGGTGCCGGAGGGGGCAAGCGCGATGGGCATGATTGAGCCGACGCCGGCACACCACGACGACGTCCTTGCGGCATCGATGTCTGAGAGCCTTCTACCCGCAGCGCTTGCGGAAGCGGACGCGCCATTCGCCGATGCTTGGGCGCGATGGCGGGCGGGGAAGGACCGGATCGAGCGCCTAGCTGGCGTCGACTACAAGCTCTTGCCGCAGGTCTGGCCGCGCGTCGAGGAACTCGGCATCCAGGACCCGCTCGCGCGGGTCTTTCGCGGGACGCGCAAGCGTGTGTGGACGCGCAACAGGTTGCTCCTCTCCGAGGCAGAGAAGGTCCAGCGTCGGTTGGAAGACGCCGGCATCGCGAGTGTCCTTATGAAGGGGCCCTCCCTTCTCGCCGGCGCCTACCCCTCGATCGGTGATCGACCGACAGCAGATATCGACATCCTTGTGGATCCCATGGATTTCCGCAGCGCGACACGGTGCCTTCGCGCGGGGCGTGATGCGGTCTCCTGCGATGCCCACGCGACCTCGCTCAAAGGACCCGGGCTCTTTGCGATCGATCTGCATCGCTACGCGTCGCAGCTCAGCCTGGTGCAGGGCGCGACGGCAGCCCTGGAGCGCGAGGTGCTATCGCGGCGGCGCACCGAGCAAGTCGGCAGGCTGACGCTTACGATCCCGGAACCTACGGAACTGCTCTTCCTCCATCTCCTCAACGTCTTTGCTCATGGGGCCCGCCTCACGGCGCAGAGCGCGCTCTGGCTAGCTGACGCGCGGGCCTGCATCGCGGCCGGGGGTATCGACGAGGCGCGCCTGACCGAGCTTGTGGACGCTCACGGAGCGACACCCCTCTTTCAGCACCACTTCCGGGCGTTCCGGCCCTTCGCGCCTCAGATGCTCCACCCCACGATGGACACGGTTCTAGGGATGCAGCGCCGCGAAGGGGCCTGTCGTGTTGCGCTTGTGCTCGACGACCTCGAAGCGCGCCATCGTAGTGCAAAGCCGGACGATCCTTTCCGGGCACAGTGGTTCGCGCTGCGCGGGGAGAAGGAAGCAGGCGCACCGAGCCGGCTAAGGGTACGCTATGTGCTGGAATGCGCCGCGAATGTCGCCCGTGCGATCGCCCTCTCGCCGCGCATGATCGGGAGAGTGATCAGCACGCCCGGCTACTACTTCCGCCGGACAGTTGACGCCATGCGCCGTTGAGGTAATCGAAATGTACAAATTGCTGCATCGCACAGATCTGCCGAAAGTGATTGCTGGTGCAGGTGCGATACAGCATATCTTAACACATCGCTTGTGACGTCGTCGCGCGAAACTGCGGCGCCAGACATCCCCGAACTGCAACGCTGAGTGACCGTGCAACTCGATGAAAGACGCAGCCTTTTCCTTCAACGCTGACAGGTTTGCCTATGAGGTCTTCCCGGACGAGGTCGTCGTCCTGGACGTCATCGATGGCGCCTACTACTCGCTCGGTGGCTCAACGCCCGTCATCTGGACGTCGCTGATCTCCGGTCACGCGGTATCGTCGATTTCCAGCGCGCTCGCAGGCGCGTATGGCGTAGGCGAGGAAGCGGCGTCGCAACAGCTCGGCGAGCTTACAGCGAGGCTACGCGAGGAGAGCATCATCGCGGATGCGACGCCGGTCGATACCGCGTCGACGCTCGCGACGGACGGCACCACCTTCTCGCAGTTCACTTACGAGAAGCATGTCGACATGCAGGATCTGCTGACGCTCGACCCCATCCATGACGTCGACCGCGAGAGCGGCTGGCCGAACCGCTGAGAGATCGGCGTCGTGTCGTCTCGCGGCGGGGTGATCGACACACCCGAGGCGTTGCGCGACGATCTGGTGTCGATTGTGGAAGCAGGGCACCCCGAGCGACGTCACCTGTTTCGGTTCGGCCCGCAGACCGTTGGCCTGCACTTCCACGGCAGCACAGAGGGGCATCCGTTCGTCAATGCCCTGCGGCCTGCAGAAGCGTCATGCTCCCCGAGCTTCGCCGTTCATCTGATCGATGCGAGGGCCTGCGGGTCCGAGCGCCCGCGTCTGACCTGGACGAAGGCGGACTTCGGCGCGAAGCGCACGGTGCCTGGGTGGTCCGACGCAGCGCTGACGGTGCTCTACCTGCGGTCGCATGACGGACTGGCGCTGATCGACTGGGCGAGGTCACGTGCGATCCTCTGGCTGCCTTCGCTGGAGGCGATCCCCTACTATGAGTTGGCGGCACCGCTGCGCTGGCTCTTCGACCTGCTCGCCGCACACAGCGGCCTCATGACCTTGCACGCAGCCTGTGTCGGCTCGCCGCGATGTGGCCTGCTGATCGCCGGTGCGAGCGGGTCGGGCAAGTCGACGCTGGCGATCACCGCCGCGGCCGAGGGCCTGCGCTATGTCGGGGACGACTACTGCCTGGTCGAGCCGACCGACCCGATCCTGGCGCACGCCCTCTACACGACCGGGAAGTGGCAGCCCGAGGGCACGGTGAGGCCGGCGGATCTTGGAACGCGCACCACAATTGAGCGCCCGTCGGCAAAGGAAAAATCGATTATCTCGCTGAGCCTTGGCGCTGAGGACCGATTGATCGGCCATCTGCCCCTTGCGGCGATCTTGATCCCCGAGTTTACCGATGCTCGGGAACCGAAGCTCACCCGGACGGGCGCCAACCGCGCCTTCCATGCCCTAGCCCCCAGCACCATCGCGCAGTCTGAAGCAGAGGCCGGCGTGGTCGCAGCAAGCGTTGCAGCACTCTCGCGTCGTCTCCCGGCGTTCCGTCTAGAGATGCCACCGGATCCGAGGGCTACTGCGGCCGCGCTCATAGTTCTGACGGATGAGCTCGGGGCCTCGGCGGAGTTCTGCTCATGAGTGCAGATGAGGCCCTACCCCGCCCGCTGATCAGCGTCGTCGTGCCCACCTTCAACGATGGCCATCATCTCGGCAGGGCCCTCGCCAGCATCGCGGCGCAGGCGCGCGACGATATCGAGGTCATCATCGTGGATGACGGCTCTGACACGGCCGTCGATGCTACAATTGCGGCAGCCCTGCCGCGCGCATGCGTCATCACGCAGGCGAATGCCGGGCCATCGGGTGCCCGGAACCGGGGCATCCGCGCGTCGAGCGGGGAGTTCGTGGCATTCCTCGACGCGGATGATCTCTGGGAGCCGAACGCACTCTCACGTCTTGTCAAAGGCTTCGCCGACGCTCCGGCGGCCCACATCGTTCATGGTCATGTCCGGCGCTTTCATGATGGTGAAGTCGGCCGGCAGAAGCTCGGCCCGATCTACTGCGGCTTCAACGTCGGAAGCCTGATGGTGCGACGCCAGGTGCTGACAGCGGCCGGGCTCTTCGACGAGAGCCTGCGACGCAGCGAAGATGTCGACCTGATCATTCGACTCCGAGACGCTGGCGCGCGGCGCGTTGTGATCCCCGACCTCATCCTCAACTACCGCTCAGCCGGGCCCGACCGCCAGCAACCCTCCGGCCACGCGCTCAAGCCCGATGCGAACGGTAACTGGATGTCGCTCCTGCGCAGCAGCCTCCAGCGCAAGCGAACTGCTCGGCAACTCTCCACGACCGCGGAAGAAGGGCCGGCACCCGTCTCGGTGGTCCTCACGGTGCGAAACGGCATGCGCTACCTCCCTGCAGGGCTCGCATCAGTGCGACGACAGACGATGGCGCCCGCTGAGATCATCGCCTGCGTTGGGCCTTCGACGGATGGGACCCTCGATTACCTCGTGGGCGAGCCGGATGTCACCGTGGTACGGCAAAGCGGAGAGGGTCTCGCGCATGCCCGGAATGAGGCCTTGCCGCACGCCTCTCACCCGTTCATCGCGTTCTTTGACCATGACGATCTCTGGCATCCTGAGAAGCTCACGAAACAGCTCGAGGCGCTTTCGGTCTTCGCCCGTCCATCCGCCTGCATCGTCAACTTCCTGGAGATCGTCGACGATGCCTCCGCAGACGGCATGGTGACAGACCCACCGCAGGGGCTGCCGACGCTCGGCTGGACACCGAGCGCAATCGTCGCGCATCGCGATGTCTATCAGCAAATCGGGCCGTTCGACCCGGCGCTAGGCATGGGTTGCGACACGGACTGGTTCGACAGGCTCAGGCGCTCCGATATCCCCTGCACGGTCGCGGGCCGCGCCCTCCTTTGGAAGCGGCGGCACGAGCGCAACCTTAGCAGCGACCCGCTGCGCAATCGCGAGGCGATGTTCAAGGTGATCCGAAAGCGCCAGTTGCTGAAGAAGTCAGGCGGAGGCTGATCGGCAGTGCCTAGGAAACCCGACGCCACGCTCGGCGCTCCAGTAGCCCTCTTCGTCCATCGGCGAACGGCATTCCTCCCAGGCATCCTGGAGCGAATCTCGGCGGCGCGCCCACCGCGGGTCTTCGTCTTCGCCGATGCACCGAAAGACGGCACATCGGATGCCAAGAACTGCGCGGCCGTCCTCGCCCTCATCGAAGACTGGGCGTGCCCATGCCCGGTCGAAATCTCGGTCGCACCCCAAAATCTCGGCAACTCGGAGCGCCTCCGAAGCGGTATCGACGCGGTTTTCGCAGAGACCGATCGCGCGATCTTCGTCGAGGACGACGTCGAGCTCTCGCCAAGCTTCTTTCCCTTCTGCGACGCCCTTCTCGAGCGTTACGACGACACGCCGGAAGTGATGATGATCAGCGGTCTCAATCCGCTGGACGTGTGGCCTGAAGCGCCAGATGCCGCGGGCTACCACTTCTCTTCCCTTGGCCACGCACAGGCTTGGGCAAGCTGGCGGCGTGCTTGGGCACGCACCGAGGGTGCCCTTATGCGTTGGCAGCTCGATGGCGCTTCCTCCCGCCTCGCGGCAGCTTTGAGGGACGAGGAGATCGCCGAGGAACGTCGCGGCCTCTATGACGCTGTTACCGCGGGACGCATCTCCTCCTGGGACTACGAGTGGGCGCTGGCCCGACAGTTGGACCATGGCCTTTGCGCCGTCCCGGCCCGCAACCTCGCTCTCCATCGCGGCAACGATCCGGGCGCCACGCATGTCCGCCGGAGCGCGCTTCTCTATCGGCTCGGACGCCTCCATGAGCACACGCTGCCCGACGCACCGCCGCCCGCGCTTGAGGCGGACCGGCGTTTCGATCGTATCGTCTTCGAGCTCGGGCACGATCGCGTTTCCGCCAGCTCCGCGCGCCACCTTGCCGGCCGGTTGATCGACGATGGGCGCCGGCTTCTTGCGGTCGCGCTTCTCCGCCACGCGATGGCCGACGGCGGCGCAGATCCAGAGACAGTACGCATGATCCACGCCGCCCTGAAGTCGGCGGGGGCTTCCGCCGGCATCGGCGGCACCGAACAAGGATGATGAGCCTAGAGCCGCTGCTCCAGCTTGCCGGGATGATTTCGCCCGGGCTGCCGCTCCCGCTCAGCCATCGCGGCTATCGGCGTTTCGTAATCGCCGGCGCACCGCGTACCGGCTCGACCCTGCTCGCGGAACGCTGCGAGTCGCATCCCTCGATGGCCTGCTTCGGCGAGGTACTGGCGCCCGAAAAAGTGGAGTGGCTGCGGCGGCGGGGTCCTGAGACCGGATTGATTGAGGACTATCGCAACCGGTCCATCCCGCGGTTCCTCGAGCGTGCCATCTGGCACCGCTATCCAAGATGCATCCGAGCGGTGGGGCTGAAGCTTCTCTACCATCACTTCCTCTCCCACCGGGAGGCGCTGCTTCCCTATCTGAGGGCCCAGCCTGATCTTCACGTGATCCTGCTCCGTCGACGCAACGTGCTGGCAAACTGCGTCTCCGCACTGGTCGCCCATGAGACCGGCCGCTACACGATCCGCGACGACGGCGCGCGTCCATCGCTGCCGAGGGTGACGATAGCGCCCGAACGATGCGAGGAATGGTTCCGCCGCTACACGCTGACCGACCGGCTCGTAACGGCGAGCTTCGCGGGCCACCCGTCGCTCGATCTCGATTACGAGACGTTGGTCGCCGACCCTGACGGGCAGAACGAACGGCTCTGCGCCTTCCTGGGGGTCGAGGCCCATGCACTCCGTCAGCAGACGGTGAAGATGGACCCGATGCCGTTGTCGGAGCGGGTCGCCAACTTCGAGGTGCTGCGCACCCATTTTGCTGGCACTGAATGGGCGCGTTTCTTCGAGGAGAGCACGGCACCAGAGTGAGACGGTGCCGCCTTACGGAGTTACGGTCGCCCGCTCCTGCGCCGCAGTGATGCAAGCCGCTGGCGCACCGAACGCCGCGGCAGCAGTGAATTCGGCGCTGGCCGCATCCCTATCTCCCTGCCGACAAAGCCAGAAGCCCGCCCAACACCGCAGGATCGGATCTTCAGGATGGCTGTTCCGCCATTGGAGGATCCCACCTTCAAGCCGGAAGACATCGTCTCCGGCAGCGGCGGCATAGTCGATGAGGCCGAGGTCGGTACCGGAGAGGAAACTCTCCACGGCATCTTGCGCGCCGGCCACGCTCCACCCTTGGGAGACCAGGAACTGGCCGGCGGGGGCGTGTAGCCCGCCCGACACTCGCCCATCGAAGAGCGGACGCTTCTCGGTGCCGAGCGCCTTATCCAGAACCTCCATGAACCGCTCGACGTGCGGGCGGGGCGCGAAGGCCCCCAGTGCACATCGCTGTGCTGCCTTGCCCAGTCGCACCCGCAGCTGAGGCTCGCGGTGCAACCGCTCGATCGCTTCGACGAACGCGCCCTCGTCCTTGGCGACGATACCCGTCTCCCCGTCCTCCACGAAACGAGCCGGCCCGCCATGAGGCAGTATCACCGGCGGCACGCCCGCGAGCATCGCCTCCTGCAGAGACTTGTCGCTGCTCGCATAGGTCGTTGGCGACAGCGGGTAGGCCAGCACGTCACTTGTCGCGAGCACGCTGGCGATGTCTTCGACAAAACCCAGTTGCTCGAAACGCTCAGAATGTTGGGCCGCTGACAATGCCACCTCGAAACCTCGCTCCAGCGCTCCACCGCAGAGGCGCACCTTCAGCTCAGGCACTGCGACCCGGTCCATCATCTGGAAGAAGCGGGGGTGCAGTTTGCCGCTGGTCATCGTGCCCAGATAGTCGGCGTTGAACCCGTCATGCGCCCTCGGCTCCACACCACGCACCCGTTCGAGTTCAACGAGACCCGGCACGACGGACGCCGGCGCGGTCCCGACAAGATGCGGTGGAGGCGGGGCCGTGAAGACGGTCGCGCACACGGCGCCAACGAGCGGCGCACTCAGATGCTGAGGTGCATGAGCGCCCTCGATCTTGGACCAGAGCACGTAGCGTGCCGTCGGCACGCCACGGGACATCCAGCCCCACAGAAGTGGTGTGTTCCAGAAGTGGAGAAGCACGATATCCGCCTCCTCTATCGCTTGTACCGAGGCAGTCGGCTGAACCGCTTCCAGCAATCGGCAGCCCTGCCGCTTCAGCTTCAGCCTGAGCGGCATGTAGACCGGACCCGCCAGTACGAGCACCGAATGCTCGATGTCACCGCGAAGCGACTTGCTTTCGCCTACGAGGACCGAGAGCGAGCGGCCGGGCCCGCCCGGGCCGATATTCGGGATAACGTGCAGGACCCGCATCGCTTCCGGATATATCGCCGCGCGCCGCGCTCAAAGCCCTTCACGGGGGAGGATCGCCCGTGGAGAAGGGAAAGTGGTGAATAGCGCAGGAGACGGACGCGCATGGGGCAGCGCGAGACGGGCGAAGGCGATCGGACGACCGCAGACGGCAAAGAGCACGGAAACCATGCCAGCGCATGGGTCGCTTCGATCTTCGTGAGCAGTCGAGAGCGTGCTGCCACGGTGCTCGAGGTGTTCACGTTCTTTCAACAGAGCTTTCCGCGCACGATTTGGCTCACCGTCGCCGCCTTCCTGGTCGCATCCGTGCTCGAGGCCTTTGCGATCCTCAGCGCCGTGCCCCTGGTCATGTTGATCGACGGTGAGCTCGACGACAGCCACCGTCTCGGCTCGGCGATCATCGGCGCGTATGAGTTCATGGGCAGCGAGCCGAGCGTCCTCTCGCTGATGGTGACGATAGGTCTGCTGATCGCGCTGCGCGGGGCTCTCCAGCTCGCCGCCATGGTACGGATCGGGTACGCAGCCGCCGAGATCGCTGCAGCCATGCGCCTGCGCCTGCTGCGCGCGCTCTTCGAGGCACGTTCGCTGCATCTCGTCGGCCTACCCGCAGGAAAGCTGCAAACGACCGTTGTCGCGGAGACCCAGCTCGCCGGCGAAGCGGCTCTCGCCGTCTGCCGTCTGCTCTCCAACCTGATCCAGGTCGCCCTCTATGTAGCGATCGCGTTCTGGATCTCCTGGCAGGTCTCCGTGCTCGCAATTGTGCTCGGGCTCATCGCACTTGTCCTGCTTTCGCGCTTCATCGGGATCGTACGCCAGGCCAGCCGCCACCTCTCCAACCGGACGCGTGAGTTCTCCAAGCAGTTCCACGAAGCCCTGACCGGCATCAGGTCGATCAAGGCCGTGGGTCAAGAGGAGCTGGCGCTCGCGATGATGGCCGAGGGCAATTCGGACATCGAAGACGCGTTGCGCCGCCAGGTGCTGGGCCGCGAGTTTCGCGCTAACCTGCAGGAGCCGATCCTGATCGTCGCCCTCCTCGCGGGCGGGCTCTTCCTCCTGCAGAACCTCGATGGTCTGGAGACCGTCGCCGTCCTCGTCATCCTTCTCGAACGCACGATGCGCCGGATCCTTGGCATCCAGTCAAGCTACGAGGCCATCGCGCTCTCGGAGCGGGCGCTCGAGAGCGTGCGTGAGACGACTGTGGCGGCGGTGGCGGCGCGTGAACGCCTGCATGACGGCCCAGTGCCGAGGCTGGCCGAGCGAATATCGTTCGAGCACGTGTCTTTCGCCTATCCCGGTCGGCCCGTCCTGAGAGACGTCTCGCTCACGATCCCGGCGAATGCGCTCGTCGTTGTCACGGGCGCATCTGGCACGGGCAAGTCGACCCTCGCCGATCTGGTAATCGGCCTCGTGGACCCAGACGCAGGGCGTATCCTGATCGACGGCGTCGACCTTTCCACCGTCGATCTCACACGCTGGCGCAGCACTCTTGGCTATGTGCCGCAGGACGGCATCCTATTGCACGACAGCGTCTTCGCGAACGTGACCTTTGGAGACCCGCTCGTCGATAGTCCCACCGCGCGCTCAGCCCTCGAGGCCGCCGGCGCCTGGCCCTTCGTCGAGCGGTTGCCGGATGGCATCGAGACCGATATTGGCGAGCGAGGGGGGCGGCTCTCCGGCGGACAGCGCCAGCGCATCCTGCTTGCCCGCGCGCTCGTGCGCCAGCCGCGGCTCCTCATTCTCGACGAAGCGACGAACGCCCTCGATGCCGCAACGGACAGCGCGATCGCCGAGACGCTCAGCCGGCTGCGCGCGAAGATGACCATCTTTGCCATCGCCCACACATCCGCGCTTATCGAAAACGCCGACACGGTGTACGCGCTCGCCGATGGGGAGGTGCAAATCCAACTACCGGGCGCGGAGGATCGATCAGCCTAAAGCAGCGCACCCTTCTCCGAACGAGGGACATGCACGCCTGACGGGACTGAACAGTCGTCATCAGGAGCGTGACTTCACAGCATGACCCAACAGAAACCAGTTCTTGCTGCAGAGAGTGTCGGCTCGGAGCCTAAGTTGGGATTGAGTCTTAGACGCGCGACGGCGTAGCGCTTCTACAGCAGCAGGTCCGAAAGATCAGCGAGCTTTCGCGCAGAGCCCGATCTCTGAGGGCCTTTCCACGACGACTGACGGGCAACGCTCCGGTTACGAGCGCTTGCTCAGCCCACTCAGCAACAGCGCCGGTCGGCGCGATCTTTGGGCACGCAAACAACCACCTTCGCCGCTAAATGCAGCGGCAGAGGCGCCATCAAATGTGAACCTCTCTCCAAGGAGCGAGGGAGGCGTTAGTCGGCATTCATACGCCACGCTCGTGTTGCCGGCATTACAACACCATCCGGCCTACATTGCCCTCGGCTATCAGCCACCGGCGACAGAGGCCATCATCCTCGTCGACCAGAGGCCCGTCATGCGCCAAAAAATCCACACCGACCACTCGGTGGGGGCAGGCCCGGGGCCTGACAGGCTGCATCGGCAAGCTGCACCGAGACACCCGGAGATTATCGGAGTATGGGTCGGGCCTCGTTATTGCAGGAGGGGAGCGCACCGCGATGTCATCAGAGGCGGTCATTCTGAGGTTGCCTGCGGATGCATCCGATGAGCTCGTCGAGCAGGTGAAGGCGGCCTTCCCCGATGCGACCATTGCCGTGGAGGGTGCCACCCCGGCGCCCACTCCCTTGGAACTGGAGGCAGCGCTGGCCACGGCTGTGAGCGCGAGCGGAGGGCTCGGCGGCGTGGTTGCCGATTGGTGGTCAGGCATTCCGGGCGGCGCAACCTCGCTCGTGCTGATCTTCGTTGCTCTGGTCGCAGCTTATGCCATTGAGCGAGGCGTCCGAGTGCTTGCAGCTCGCGGCCGTGCGGATGCCGGTGGCATTATCGGCGAGGGTGCTGAGGTTACCTTCTCCTCCCGCCTCGAGGAGGGTGGTCGCTGGCTTATCGGACGCGCCCTCTCTCTCATCGTCTTCGTGGTCGCCGCACGGGTTATCGGCCGCGTGATGCTCCCGGCTGACCCGGGTCTTCGCGATCTCGGCCTCGGCGTCCTTGGCGCGATCGTCTTGGGTCGGGCCGTACTTGCGGTCGTTGCCGCTCTCACAGCACCGCAGAACCCGTCGCGCCGCTTGATGGGGTTCTCTGACACAGACGCGGCCGACGTCTTCCGGATCGGGTTCATCGTCGCGAATGCCCTGATCCTTATCCGTCTCATTCGGGCGCTGCTCGTCGATGCTGCCGGCGCGGCGCCCGAAGCGCAGCTCGCGCTCATCATTCTCGCGGTGTTGAACAGTGCCGCGGGCGCCATCTTCTTCATTGCGGTCAGAGAGCCCGTGACCAGGCTGATGGTGCCCGATACGCCGGGGATCGACTTGGCCGGGTGGAGGACGTGGCTCGCGCGAAGATGGCACTGGGCCTTTGTCGGGCTCATAGTGATCGACGTCGCGCTGAAGATCTTCGGCATCCTTGGCGTTCTGAGCCCGGATGCCAATGATGGCGCAGGGCCGGTGATCTTCCTCGTCATGGTCGCTGCCCTCGTGGTCTCCGCCATCGCGACCTACCGCCGGGGACCGGACGTCGAGGACTGGAGCGGGTGGGGGCTCGGCGCATTGGTGTTCGCCGAAGGCGCCGTGATCGTCGGCGCCTCGATCCTACTCCTCCGGCTCTGGGGCATCGACCCGCTGGCAGCGCCCAGCGAAGGCGGTCTCGGAGCCCTGCTCCCAGGCCTTGTCGAGGCCGGCATCATCACGGTCATCGGCATCGCGCTTTGGCGGGCATCCGCCGCCCTCATCACCAGGAACGCAGGCGGCGAGGGCGACACGGATGACGGGGGCGACGGCATGGGGGGCGAGGGCTCGCGACTCGAGACCGTCGTGCCCATCCTCCGGGGCTTTGCCTTTGCGGTGATCGGTGTCACGACCGCCATGACCGCGCTCGCTGCCATGGGCGTGAACGTGGGCCCCCTCATTGCCAGCGCTGGCGTCGTCGGTCTCGCGGTTGGCTTCGGGGCGCAGAAACTGGTCTCCGATGTGATCAGCGGGCTCTTCTATCTCTTCGAGGACGCCTTTCGGCTGGGAGAGTACATCGTGACCGACGGGGGCAAAGGTACCGTCGAGCGCATCTCCATCAGGTCAGCGAGGCTGCGCCACCACAACGGACCCATCTACACGATACCCTTCTCCGCCATGGGGACGATCCAGAACCACAGCCGCGACTTCGTCGTCATGAAATTCAGCTTTCAGGTGCCAGAGGACACGGATGTCGAGATGGTCCGCAAACTGGTAAAGAAAGCGGGAGCCGAGCTCTCGAGCGATCCCGAGCTCGAGGGAAAGCTGATCTCCCCGCTGAAGTCCCAGGGCGCAGTCTCGATCCAGGGGCGCAGCTTCGAGATCGGGTGTAAGTTCACGGCGCGCCCCGGGCAGCAGTTTCTCGTCCGCCGCAAAGCCTATGTCGCGCTCCAAAGGGCGCTCCGGAACGCGGGCATCGAGCTCTTCGCGCCAACCCTCACCCTCGCCCCAGGGGAGCTCAGCGGACCGGGCAACCCGAGCGGGCCAGCATAGGCCAGCGTCGATCCCACCTACTCGGAATGCAGCCCCCCCAAAATCTCGCACCGAGCTGAGAAGCGTACAGCGCTTGGCTCCCACGCTTGCACGGCAAATGCACATCGCTGTGAATTGATTTGCCAACTCAGCCCGCACTCTGCGCCTTGCCCCATGTCGGCATCGGACGGTCACTGAAACTTCGCCACGACTGCGCGCTCAGGTCGTTCGCGTCCGAGAGGCAGTGGCTGTGCATCGCGGTGTCGCGTGCCGCACGGCCCGTCATCTGCTTGAGGCGCACGGATCGCCGCTACGCCTCTGGACAGGATCGTCGTGACCGTGCGCCCTGATCCTACTCACTCATACGGTCGCTCTGTTGTTTGTCAGGTGCCATTGAGTCTGGGCTGCAGGCTCATGAGGTGCGGAGTAGCCAAAGCTCTCTGCGCCTGCTCACCCGTCTCCGAGGCCAGTCTTGCACCAGCCGGAACCTCCTTTTGCCGGACGAGTATAGAGCCACTCGGCAAGACGGATCCGGACGGGATTGCATAGAGACCCTGGCAACCCTGGCCCGGAGCGGCTTTCCGTGACCGCATCTTTGCCACAGGCGCTCGTGGGCAACGATGGCGGAGGGGCTCGGGTCCTCAGATCTGGATGAGCGGTGTGCGCTCGAGCGTTATCATGTTGCGCCATCCAGTTGAGGTCCTCAGGTCGTCTAAATTCCCAACCTCACCCAGTGTTCGGCGATGTCGATCCTTCTTGCGAACCAGACATCCGTGTGGGCGGTGACGAACTCCAGAAAGCGGCGGAGCGATGCGATCCGTCCTGGGCGACCGATGAGACGGCAGTGCAGGCCCACCGACATCATCTTCGGGGCACCCTCGGCCCCCTCGCGATAGAGCTCATCGAAGCTGTCGCGCAGATAGGCCTCGAACTGGTCGCCCGAATTGAAGCCCTGGGGTGTGGCGAAGCGCATATCGTTGGCGTCGAGCGTATAGGGCACGACCAGTTGCCGTCGCTCACCGATTTCCAGCCAGTAGGGTAGATCGTCGGCATAGCTGTCGGCGACGTAGTCGAAAGAGCCGTCCTCGGCGATCAGGCGCACCGTGCTCATCGAGCACCGGCCGGTGTACCAGCCGCGCGGCGCGCTCCCGGTGACGCGGGTATGAATGTCCTTGGCGGCTTGGATCTGCGCACGTTCTTCGTCTTCGGACATCGACCGGTAGTCGATCCATTTGAGCCCGTGGGACGCGATCTCCCACCCCGCATCCACCATGGCCGCAACCTGGTCCGGAGATCGCTCCAGCGCCGTCGCCACGCCATAGACCGTGACGGGGATACCCATGCAAGTGAACAAACGATGGAGCCGCCAGAAACCGGCACGCGAGCCGTATTCATAGATCGACTCCATGTTCCAGTTCCGCTCACCCGCCCATGCGGTCGCGCCGATGGTCTCGGACAGGAACGCCTCTGATGCTGCATCCCCGTGGAGGATGTTGCTCTCGCCGCCCTCCTCGTAGTTGATCACGATCTGAACCGCGATCTTTGCCCCACCGGGCCAGTTTGCGTTCGGCGGGCTTGCGCCATACCCTCTCATATCGCGCGGATAATCGCTCATTCGCGGACCTCAGCTTGCATTGAGCGCG
>JBCBYV010000028.1:0-55071 GCA_039815685.1 Pseudomonadota bacterium
CAGTCTTAGGAGTAGCGCGAGGTGATGCCTACGCGCTGATATCTAGGCCACAGACAAACACGGGGTATGTCTACCTTACTTACTTCCCATTCCTGGAAGAGGAAAAGAGCGGACGAGTTCGAACCACATAAACAGCAACGCCCCGGAGAAAACGTACTAATGTAGTGGCGACAGTTTACCGTTCCAGAACATTTCCTACGGCATTTGCACTTATTCGGCGGTAAGATGCAGGTCACCGATGACCGAGTGTGTCATGATCGAGAGCAATGTGCTAGGCGCCTTGATCCCTACGTCACAGAAACATAGGGGTGAGTAAGCAACGCTTTCCGCACAAGGCCAAACTTGGAATACGAGGCCCACGCAGGACGACCGCTGCCCGCTTCAGCCAAAACTGCCGCGCTGAAACCTCTGCTGCTCGCTGCCCGCTGCCGCCGCCGCCGCCGCCGCTGCTGCTGCTGCTGCTGCTGCTGCTATAGCACCCACCTCGTACTGGAAGCCAACCGCGGCTACCGCCTCGAAACCCCGTTCAACTCCCGCCTCGCCCCCCGCCCTCTTCCCGTCGGCAACGACGCCCCTTCCGTTCGTTCGCTCGGGTGGCACGAGCAGCAGCGTGTTGGAGGTCTCCGCCTTCGTTAGCTTGAAGGTCTGCTCCCCCGTGACGAGCACAGCGTCTTCATCCTCGCCGCCGATGAGCTTGACCCTGAGTTTTTTGTGGGCGGTGTTTGTGTCGTGTCTTTCTGAGATTGAGGGAGTCTACTCCATGGGTCAGACGCGGGAGTGCAGTGTTAGGGGTTTAGGTTCCGCCGCATATTTTTAGGAGAAGGGGACGCGATAACGAAAACAAAAACGCAAATCAGTTTTCCACAAAAATGACTGAGAAATTCAAGGGGTGTACCCAGCAGCACCTGGAACGAAGGACAGCTCGTCCTGTGCAATCTAATCGGGTACGCCACCTCGGGATGGTGTTGATGGGAGAGGTCTCAACACGACTGGCCATGATTTGGGGGGTGGAAACCTCCTAACCAGTACATCTCGCTCCTCGCAAAATGACTTCGAAACCAACAATCGTTCAGTCGCGCCGCACGGCCCCTTGTGGAAACTGCTGTGCAGTTTCATCCAACGACCACAAGCCGCGGTGGGACTTCATGTTTCATTGAGCGTTTGAAAGGACAGCCTCCATCTGGATCCATGTTCACATTATGCTTTGGACGATTTCTCTGCCCAGCGTTGCTAATCGGCCTAGAGAGGACATCTCAGGAAAGCCTGTGACCGTGGCTATCAGGAGCACCGCTTGGTGTGCTCCGAAAACTTGGTAACCAGTACATCTACGAGGTTGTGTCCAGGAGAAGTAGCTGCTGCACGAAGATTCGAGCAAATGTGATCAGATTCGAGCAGCGTCACTGAGTGCTGCGTGCGGCACACACAGCTCCCGGGAGGTCCCGGGTCAAGCCCGGGACTCATCGCGCGGGTTTCTCCCGCCGCGCTAACCGGGACCCTTGTACTCGATGAGCGCGCCTTGTCGGCCGCTGAGGTGGGCGAGGAGATAGGAGAGGGCGCCCGTGAGTTCGGCGGTTTTTCCGAGCAGGGTGAAGACGCCATAGATCATCGCGTCCGGCCACGTGTCGCCTCGCACGGCCCGGCGGCCGCGCGCGATGCGGAGGGCCTGGAGCCCGAAGAGCGCCACGCCGATCACGACCGCGAGGGTCGCGACGGCCGATGCTCCGGTTGCGAGGGACGCGACGATCCCGGCAAGGACGAGCCCCGGCAGGCCGGCGCCCCAGACGAGGATACTCATGAGCGTGCGCCGGTGGTAGCGCTCGGGCCCGCGCCCGTGGAGCGCGAAGCCCTCTGCCGCGGCCCAGCCGGCACGCTTCGTGCGCCGCCACCATTGCCTCAGACGCGTCATCGCGGCGTCGTGCCGGGTCATGGGCGCATCGAGGCGGTGGATGCGCCAGCCTGCGCGGGCAAGGCGGAGGCAGAGTTCTGGCTCCTCCCCGGCGATCAGGCGCTCTCGGTAGCCGCCGACCGCATCGAGGGCGTCGCGACGCATCAGGGCGTCTCCCCCGCAGGCCGTCGCTTCGCCGGGGGCCGTGTTCCACTCCATGTCCGCGAGGCGGTTCCAGATCGAGGCTTCCGGAAAGCGTTCCTTCCGGCGGCCGCAGACGACGGCGTGGGTCTCGTGCGCGTCGAGGAAGGCGGCGGCGGCGGCGATCCAGCCCGGTTCGAGCAGGCAGTCGCCATCGATGAACTGCACGTAAAGCGCCTCTACGGCCGCCTCGCTCAGCGCCGCGAGGCCGGCATTGCGTCCGCGGGCGGCGGTGAAGGGGCGGGTCGGGTCGAGGGTGACGACTCTAGCGCCCCGGGCCCGTGCCGCCTCGGGGCTGCCATCGGTCGAGCCGCTGTCGACATAGACGATCGGGGCGGCCGCGCCCGTGAGGCTGTCTAGGCACGCGATGAGGCGCGTGCCCTCGTTCCGCCCGATGACCACCGCGGCCACGCGGCCCGCTGCAGGCTCGCTCACAGGATGTCCAAAAGGGCAGCCACCGGATCGCCCGCCGCGGGACCGACGATGGCGGCATTCTGGTCGGTGGCGAGGCGGGGGTGACGCGGGGCGGTGACGCGGCGCCCGGGTGCTGCGGCGGCGAGATAGGCGCAGAGCGTCTCCCCCGCCGCCTTGGCCGCGGCGTACTCGGCAAAGCGTGGCTCGGGTTCGGCGACGAAGACGGTTGAGGGGTAGAGGAGCCCCGCCTCGGGCAGGGCGGCGGCTAGTCGGGCGAAGCCGTCGACGAAGAACAGGCAGTACTCCGCGAAAAGCGCACCGTCGAAATCGCCTCCCGCTGCCCCCTGTCGGATCTTGGGTGCGGCGAAATAGGCGATGTCGGTAATCCCTGCCGGGAGGGGCGGCAAGGCTGCGGTGACGTCGAGCGCGATGGCGGCGGCCTCGCCCCCGGCCTTGCCGATCTCCAGAGCGACGGCTTCCGCCTCCGCGCTGCCGCGGGCATAGGTGAGGGTGACGGTAGCGCCCCCGGCGGCGAGGAGTTTGGCCGCGACCTCGCCGAGCCCGCGGGAGCCGCCGACCACCAGGACATGCCGGCCGGCATAGGCGCCCGCTGCCCGCCCGGATGCCGCGAGCTTTGCCGCTGCCTCCTCGGCGGTGATCTGGCGGACCTCGCTCGGACGGAGGAAGGCGGTGAGGGTGCCGGTGACGCCCGCGCCCGCCATCTCGATCTCCGCGAGGCGCAACTCAGGGTGGAAGAAGCTGCAGCGCCATTCGATCTCGGCCGTCTCGCTGCCGCCGCCGATGTCGAGGTCGAGTTCGGAGAAGAGGGAGTGGAGCCCCGGGCAGTGCATGCCGACGATGCGGGTTGCGGCAAGAAGAGCGGCGGTGAGGCCCGCATCGCCGCTGGCGGCCAGCGCGGGGAAGAGGGGGGTGAGGCGATCGGGCGTGAGAGTGGCGGTGAAGCTGCCCTCCGCACCTCCGATACTCTCTGCGGTGAGCGGCGTGGGCGGCGGCACCGGAAGGGTCGGCCCGACGGGCGGTGCAGGCAGGGCGACACCCTTGCCGCCCGGCGTCAGCGTGATCTCGGCGGCGAGGCGGCCTTCGGTCGCGATCTCGGCGGTGTCGCCCTCCCAGGAGAGGATCGCATCGCGGTCTAGGAGGACGGGGGTCTTGAAGCTCGCGCGTATGTTGGCGAGCGGCGGCAGGGGGCCGGTGGCGAGCCGGGCGTCGAGCGCCCAGAGGACGAGGTGCAGGCCGTGGACGACCGGTTCGCCGAAGAGGGTGCGGCGAGCGGCGACGGGGTCGACATGGATCGGGTTGAAGTCGCCGCTAAGCGCTGCGAAGGCGTGCTGTGCCTCGAGGTCGAAGCGGCGGGTCGCGGTGGCAGATGCGCTCATGCGGCGTGGGCGCGCTCGGCCTCGACCGCGGCGGCAAGCTCCGGGAAAGTCCGGATCTGGCCCACCACGTCACCCGGCAGGCGGACGCCGAGGCTGCGCTCGATCTCCATGGCGAGCTTCAGGTGGCCGAGGCTGTCCCAGCGCGCAATGCTGTCCATCGAGGCGTCGGCGAGGGCGATGTCCTCCCCGACCCGGAAGAGCTTTCGGAAGAGTGCCGCGAGTTCCGGGTCGAAGGCCTCGGGCGCCGTGGGCGCACCGGGTGCCGCTACAACCTCGGCAATCGGCGCTGCTGCAACGGTCTCGACGGTCGGTGCGGGTGCAGACACTGCAGTGGGCGGCCGGAAGTCGACGGCGGCGGGGGCGGTCTCCGGTCCCTCGATCTCGAAGTAGTCGGGGAAGGGCGCGGGGCCGTCTTCGGCGAGTGCGCGGGCGTAGAGGCCGCCGGCGCCGGTCCCGGGCGCGCCCTCCACGACGGCATAGCCGCTTGCCGCGAAGACGTTGCGGCAGGGCGTGTTGCGCGGGGTCTCGATGACCGGCGCGAGGAGCATCGGCGCGCCGAGGGCTGTGGCCCGCGCGGAGGCCCAGGCGGCGATGGCGTGCTCGACGGTGCGGCCGAGGACGCGGCAGGAGAGGACGAAGCTGTCAATCCAAAGCGCGCCCTCATGGCGCTGGGATCGGACCAAGACGTCGTCGGGGTAGGCGACGGTCATGGCGGCATCCGGGCGCAAGGCGATCACGCCCATCAGTTCGTAGGCGCTGTGCCGGTCCTCGTAGCCGACGGCGTAGACCTCCCCGGCCTCCGCCAGGATGCGCTCGACTGCGGCTGCGTCGTGGCGGCGCGTGGTGGTGTTGAACTGGTTGGTTTTGACGAGGAGCTGCAGCGCGCGCTGGCGGTTCATCTGGCCGAAGGGCTCGAAGGTGAGCTTCATGCCGAGGTCGCGGTAGAAATCCTCGACATTCTCGAAGTTTCGCCGCCCGGCATTGACCCGGCCGCGGACGCGATACTGCGCCGTGCGCTTGAGGTCCGAGGCGGTGAGGGAGAGCGTCTCGAGGAACGGGTTGTCGAGGAGCCAGCGGGTGAGCTCCTCGGGCGCCTTCGGGAACTCCGGCACGATGGCGTCGGGCAGGTTCTTGCGGACCTTGGCGCGTTCGACGGCGTTGTCGTCGATGAACATCGCGGAGGCTGCGCCGAGGCCGATCTCGTCGAGCATGCCGGCGATGTTCTGCGCCTTCTCGTCCCAGTTGATGGCGTGGGCTACGAAGTCGTCCGGGCGGAGGATCATTTCCGGGTGCTCGGCGATGACGCGGAGTCCGAGGTCCTCGTCGTTCTTGGAGGCGATGGCCAGCGCGATGCCGCGGGCGGCGAGGGCGCGGATGGCGGTCTGGAATTCCTGGAACGCGGTGCCAGGGTAGCTGCCGCCGAGGACGACGCCTTCGATCCCGTCCTCTCCGATCACGCCGTCCCAGAGCGTGTTGTCGAGGTCGAGGACGAGAAGGCGCACGGACTGGCCGCGGAGTGCTAGGAGGGCGCCGAGGCTGCGGCGGGCGAGGCGGGCTGCGAAGGCCTCGCCGAAGGGCACGCGGCCCATATGCCAGAAGCCGGCCGGGGCGGCGGCGTCGAGGCCGACCTCCGCGATCATTGCCTCCGTGTCGAGGAGGTGGACGTCCGCCATCCCAGCGACGGCCCTCTCGAGCATCGCGTTCGCGCGGGCGACGAGGTCCGCAGCGCCGAGGGGTGCGCCGTCCGGCCCTGGTGCGGCGTCCGAGAGGCCGAGGGGGGAGCGGGAGAAACGCGCAAGACGCAGAACGAGGATCGGGCCCTCGAGGGTTGCGCGGGCACTGTCGATGAGGCCGAGAAGGGGTTCGAGCGCTGCCTCCAACGCGCTGTTGCGTTCCGGGGGAGGGACGGCGAGAGGGTTGGCGATGAGCTCGCCCAGGACGTCCTCGGCCCGTTCTGCGATGAGGGTGGCGGTTACATCCTCGCCGCTCATGCGGGTGTGGAGGTCGGAGGTTTCGTCGAGGAGCGCCATGCGGGCAGTGCCGAAGGGGGGGACGACGGGCTCGATCTCCAGGCCGATGCGGCGTGCCTCCTCCTCAAACGCCATGGCGAGGTAGTCGAGATTGGCAGAGCCGAGGAGGGCGAGGCGGCCCATGGCGCGGGGGCGTGAGAGCATGGGCGGCTCGTCCTCGACCACTGGTGTCGGTGCCGCTGCGACGACTTCGGTGGGCGTTGGGGCGGCTTCGGGTATCTCTGCGGGACGGGCCATCGAGACGATCTGAGCGGGGTTGCCCATGACCGTTGCACCTTCGGGGATGTCCGTGATGACGAGCGCGTTGGCGCCGATCTTCGCGTCGTCGCCGACATAGACCGCGCCGCCGATCACCGCGCCCGCGCCGATATCCACCCGGTTGCCGATGATCGGGAGGGCCGCGTTCCGCCCCGTCTGGCCCACGCCGATGGTCGTGTTCTGCCGGATCTGCACATCGTCCCCGATCGAACGGCAGCCGAGCACGATGCCGCCATGATGCCAGATGCGCACCCGGCGGCCGAGCTTGACCGTGTACCAGAGCGAGATGCCGCCGAAGACCTCCACCGCCTTGAACAGGGCGAGGTAGAGCAGGGTGGCGGGCGCGCGGATGAGCTTTGGCTGGTCCATGCGCCAGTTGCCGAAGCGGCTGGTGAAGACGGCCCAGAAGCCCTGTTCGAGGATTCTGCGCTCATGTGTCCGGAAGTCCTCGGCCACGAGCGACCAGAAGGAGATGCCGGGGGGATTGTCGTTCGTCTCTCCGCGGGTGGCGACGGACGGGACAGTGAAGCGGGCCTCGGCGGCGCGGAAGGCGTCGGAGGCGCCGTCGTCCTCGGTCGCGGTCGGTATGTCAGGCGCTGCGCCGGGCGCGTGGGCGCCGGTGCCGGGCGTGCCGCCCTCGGCCGACTGGGCCCAGGCGATGCGGGAGGCGGGGGGCGGGGTGAGACGGGCGAAGAGCACGTGGCGCGTGAAATCCCAGATGAAGGTTGCGTCGAATTCCGGCCGACGGCCGCGGAGAAGGCGCTGCAGGCCACCGAACACCATGGCGAGGATGCGCGCCGCCGCAATCCCGCGGGCGGCAAGGGGCCCGTGGTTCTTGGCAAAGTACCGCGCCCAGGCCTCGAACCGGTAGGCGGGGGTTCGTCCGTCGCGCGACTGACCGTCCGTGATCCCCGTGGCGCTGCCGGCCGCGTGGGCGAACCGTGCATCCGGGAGATGCCAGGCCTGCCAGCCGAGCGCGCCGCCGCGGCGCTGATAGTCGACCTCTTCATAGTAGAGGAAATAGCCCTCATCCATGTCGCCGAGCGCGTCCCACGCCTCCCCGCGGATGAGCGTCGCGGTGCCGGTGACCCAGTCGACGCGGCTGGCGGTGTCCAGCCCTTCGAGGACCGTGGGATAGCGGCGGACGAGGGCGCCGAGGCCGAGCGAGAGGGCGACCTCGCTGCCGAGGGAGGGAAAGCGGAAGGCGCCGGGCCAGCTCGTCCCGTCCGTGTTGCCGAGGCGCGGGCCGACGAAGCCCGCGGCGGGGACGGCGCGGAGGAGACGCTGCATTGCGGCCAGCGCGCCGGGCTCGACACGGGCGTCGGGGTTGTGGAGGAGCACGGCCTCGGGTGCCGAGTGCTTGCCCACAGCGATGGCGTCCCTGACTGCGCGGAAGGCGAGGTTGTTGCCGGCCGCGAAGCCGCCGTTCACGGGCGAGGCAATGAGGGTGACGCGGTCTGCCCAGCCATGCCCGGCGATGGCCTCCGCTAGCGTTTCGGCCTCCGTAGGGCCTTCGCCGCTTGGGCTAGCGTTGTCGACGACGTAGACGTGGTGATGTCCGCCTTCGATCCGCTCGAACTCGGCGAGGAGGGCCGGGAGCGCGTCGATCACCATGTTGGCGGTGCGGTAGCCTACGATGGCGACGGCGATGCCATCGCGCGCCGTGCTGGCGCCGATAGGTGGCGCGAGCGCGGTCATTTCTCGGTCCCTGTCACCGCCCTTGAGCCCAGTCGGGCTGCGACGGCGGCAAGGGTGAGGCGCGGCAACAGCGCGGCGCACTCGAGGTAGCGGCCGATCAGGCGCTTGGGCTCGAGGGCCAGGCGCCATGCCCATTCCAGCGCGAGATGCCGGAGGACGCGCGGCGCGCGTGCGCGGTGGCCTGCCGCGAAGTCGAGGGCGGCGCCGAGGCTCGCGAAGCCGCAATGTGGCAGGGCTTTGCGGGCGCGTGCCGCAAACCGCTCCTGTTTCGGCGCGCCGAGGGCGAGGATGACGAGCGATGCCCCGCTTGCGCCGATCTCGGCGATCACTTCGTCGGCTTCCGGCCCGGTGGGGTCGAAGCTGGGCGAGGGCGCGAGGGTGAGTGCGACCTGCAGGCCGGGATGGATCGCCGTGAGCCGCGTCGCTGCGGCTGCCAGTGCGTCCGACGTGCTGCCGATAAGGGCGATGGCGGTGCCGTCAGCGGCGGCGATGGCGGCGAGGTCGCCAATCAGGTCGGCGCCGGGCACGAGCGCCACGCGCTCTCCGGCGAGCGCCGAGAGCCAGACCACCGGGTTGCCGTCCGCCGTCACGAGGTCATGGGCGCCATAGGCCTCGGCAAAGGCGGTGTCTCGCCGGAGCTTCACCAGGTGATCGAGATTGAGGGTGGCGAGGGCGAACCCCTGGCGCGCAGCGAGCCGCGCCCGGATCGTCGCCAAGAGGGACGTGCGGTCGCGCATGGTCAGGCGCGCCTTTGTGCCCGGCAGGACGAACCCGTCATCACCCGAGGCTTCAGGCTGTCGCTGGGTCCGGGCCGAGGTGTGAGGTGCTGCGCCCAGCGGCTGGGGTGTCAGGTCGGGCAGGGGTTGGTTCATGCGGCGGCCTCTCGGCCCTCGACCGTGGGCGTCGTGCCCGCACCCTGCCAACGGTCGGCGCTGGCGGCGTCGATCTCGGCGATTGCGCGCGCCTTGCCGGTGATGAGCGCGCGGCGCTGGTAGCGGCGGATGAAGCGGCGAAGCTCGGCATCGTCGATCTGCGGCGCGCGCTTGAGCCAGGCCTCCATGAAACCGCGCGCCATGGAGAGACCGCCTGTGACGTAAGGCGGGTGGGTCATCCGGAAGAGGCAGGTCGCGAAATAGTAGAGCGGGTCGGAACCCATGAACCATTGCCCCGCGCCATGGCGGCGGCGGCCGGTATGGATGCTCAGCTGGGAACTGCCCATGGGGCGGAGATGCTCGAAGCGGAGCGCTTCCTCGTCCCAGCTCTGCGCTATCCAGCCGAGCTGGCGGGCCTTGTGGCAATCGATGGCGTCCCACATCACGCCGCGCACGAAGCCGCCGATCTGCTCGAAGCAGTCGCGGCGGTAGAACTTGGTCATGCCGACGGACATCTCGTCCCCGCATTTCTCGCTGACGAGGCGGCCCGAGGGGAGGCGCATATAGGGCTTGCCCGAGCAGGTGCCGAGACGGGGCTCGGCCTCCATCCGCTCGATCAGGGTTTCGAAGTACCGCGGCGGCAGGTCGAGATCGAGGTCGAGCTTGCAGAGATAGGGGTAGGGGGCGTCGATGGCGGCGTGACCTGCGTAGAACGCCTCGACGACACCGGGGCCGACGGCGCGGTGGCCGCGATCGGCTTTCTTCACGATGCGAAGGCAGGGGTGTTCGGCGGCGTAGTCCGCGAGGATCCGAGGCGTCTCGTCGTTCGAGCCGTCATCGACGACGATCCAGCGCGCGGGCGGCAGGGACTGGGCAAGGACGCTGTCGAGCGTGCGGCGCATATAGGCCGCTTCGTTCCGGCAGGGCGAGATCAGCACATAGTCCCGCGGCGACATGGTCATCCTCGCTGGCCCCTCCCGCGGCGCTTGCCCGCCACCCCCATGGCCGACACCGCTCGTCTCTCCGAGATACCGGAAATGCTGCATAGCGGCAAGAACGGGAGTGTGCCCGCTGCCGGTGAACACCGTCTTGCCAGGGTGCGCGCCGAGGCTGCGCGGCCCCGCCGCCTCCCCCACCCGCCCGCCCTTCGGCGACGGGGCCGCGCCGTTCCGGGGAGGGCGGCGCCGATGGTGGGCCTTCAGGCGCGCATGCGCTCGCCCTTGGGGTCGTAGATGGGCTTGAGGGATGCAGTGGCAGGGATGCGGGAGCCTGCGACCTCGATCTCGTAGGACGAGCCGAGGATCTCGTCCGGCTTCTGGCCCTCCGCCGGCACGTAGCCGAGGCCGATGGCGGCGCCGAGATGATGACCGTATGCGCCGGAGGCGAGGTAGCCGACCATCTTGCCGTCCCGGATGATCGGCTCGTTGTGGTAGAGCATCGGCTCAGGGTCCTCGAGGTGGAACTGCAGAAGCCGTTTCGAGAGCCCCGCGTCGCGCTTTCGAAGTACCGCATCGCGGCCGATATAGCCGGGCTTCTCCTTCTTAACCGCGAAACCGAGCCCGGCTTCGAGCACGTGGTCCTCGCAGGTGATGTCATGCCCGAAATGGCGGAACGCCTTCTCGATACGGCAACTGTCCATCACGTGGAGGCCGCAGAGGCGGGCGCCGAGCGGTTCGGCGGCCTCGATCAGCATCTCGAAGGCGTGGCCGGCCATATCGGCGGAGACGTAGATCTCCCAGCCGAGCTCGCCGACATAGGAGACGCGGTGGGCGCGGGCGAGGCCCATGCCGAGCTCGATCTCGCGCGCCTGCCCGAAGGCGAAGCCGTCCGCGGACCAGTCGGCGGGTGAGACGGTCTGGAGGAGGCGGCGCGCCTCGGGTCCCATGACGGCGATGACGGCTTCGGAGGCAGTGACATCGGTGATGACCGCGTTGTCCTCGCCGAGATGGCGGCGCAGCCAGGTCTGGTCTGCGAGTCGCGTGGCGGCGGGGGTGACGACGAGATAGGCGGTTTCGGTGAGGCGGGTGACGGTCACGTCCGCCTCGATCCCGCCGGTGCTGTTGAGGAACTGGGTGTAGACGATGCGGCCGGGGGCGACGTCCATCTCCGCCCCGCAGACGCGGTTCATGAAGCTGCAGGCGTCCCGCCCCTCGACCCTGATCTTGCCGAAGCTCGACATGTCGTAGAGCCCGGCGGTCTCCCGGATCGCCCTGTGCTCAGCCGCGGCGTTTGGGAACCAGTTCTGGCGGCCCCAGGCGTACTCGTATCCCGGCGTCTGACCGGGCTCGGCGAACCAGTTGGCGCGCTCCCACCCCGCCAGCTCGCCGAAGACGGCGCCGCGCGCCTTCAGATGCTCGTGGAGGGGCGAGCGGCGGACGCCGCGGGCGGTTGCCTTCTGGCGGTAGGGGTAGTGGTCGGCATAGAGGAGGCCGAGGGTCTCTTTCGAGCGCTCGAAAAGGTAGTGCTTGTTGCCCTGAAAGGGCTGCATGCGCGCGATGTCCACGTCGCCGAGATCGAAGGGTTTCTCGCCGGTGTCCATCCAGGCCGCGAGGGCCATGCCCGCACCGCCCGCCGACTGGATGCCGATGGAGTTGAAGCCGGCAGCGACCCAGTAGTTGTCGAGCTCCGGCGCGAGGCCTAGGTGATAGCTGTCGTCCGGCGTGAAGCTTTCGGGGCCGTTGAAGAAGGTGTGGATGCCGGCTTCGGCCAGCATCGGCATGCGTTCGACCGCACGTTCGAGGATGGGCTCGAAGTGGTCCATGTCCTCGGGCAGCTGGTCGAACTCGAAGTCCTTGGGGATGCCGTTCATGCCCCAGGGCTTGGCGTTCGGCTCGAAGGCGCCCAGCAGCATCTTGCCGGCATCTTCCTTGTAGTAGGCGCATTCGTCGGGAACGCGGAGGACGGGGAGCTGGGTCAGCCCCTCGATCGCCTCGGTGACGATGTAGAAATGCTCGCAGGCCTGGAGGGGGACGTTGACGCCGGCCATGCGGCCGAGGCTGTGGCCCCACATGCCGCCGCAGTTCACCACATGCTCGGCCTCGATGGTGCCTGTCTCGCCGCCCTGGGCCCACTCTACGTGCGTGACGCGCAGGCCATCCTTGACGAGGCCCGTGACCTCGGTGCGCTCGAGAATCCTGGCGCCCTTCTGCCGGGCGCCCCTGGCGAGGGCGAGGGCTATATTGGCGGGGTCGCCCTGACCGTCATGGGGTAGCCAGACGCCGGCCAGCACGTCCTCGGTATTGAGATGGGGGTAGCGCGCGCGGATCTCGTTCGGGCCGATGGGATCGACCTCGACGCCGAAGGCGCGGGCCATGGAGGCCTGGCGGAAGATCTCTTCCTTGCGCGCCTCGGTCAGCGCCACGGTGATCGAGCCGCAGCGGCGGAAGCCGGTGGCCACACCCGTCTCTTCCTCGAGCGTGCCGTAGAGTTCCTGGCTGTATTTCGCGAGCTTGGTGAGGTTGGCGGTGGCGCGGAGCTGCGCGATCAGCCCCGCGGCGTGCCAGGTGGTGCCCGAGGTGAGCTGCTTGCGCTCGAGCAGCACCACGTCTTGCCAGCCCTGCTTGGCGAGGTGGTAGGCGACGGAGCAGCCGATCACGCCGCCGCCCATGATGACGACGCGGGCCTTGGAGGGGGGGAGGGCCATCTCTCTTCTCCTCGGGCTCAGGCGCGGATGCGCGCGTTGTCGGGGTCCCAGAGGGGCCCGTCGCCCTGCACCACCGCAGGCCGGCGTTCGCCGTAGATCTCGACCTCGAGCGCTGTGCCGGGAGCGGCCGCCTCTGGCGTCAGCATGGCAAGGGCGATCGAGCTTTCGACCCGGTAGCCCCAGCCTGAGGACGTGACCTCGCCCACCCGGTCCATGCCCCTCCAGACGTTCGACATGTAGGGCGCGTCGCAACCATTCGCCTCGACCAGCATGGTGGCGAAGCGCTTCGAGGGGCCCCGCTGCTTCTCAGCGAGGAGGGCGGCGCGACCGGGGAAGTCCTGCTCTTTGTTGAAGCGGATGAAGCGGTCGAGCCCGCCTTCGAGGAGCGTGTAGTCCGTGGAAAGATCGCCCTTCCAGGCGCGGTAGCCCTTTTCCATGCGGAGCGAGTTGAGGGCGAACATGCCGAAAGGCCTGGCACCGCCCGCCGTGACCGCATCCCAGATCGCGGGGATCTCGTCGAACTTGGCGTGGATCTCCCAGCCAAGCTCGCCCGCGAAGCTGACCCGGGCGAGGATCGCCGAGCAGCCTGCCACCGTCGCCGTCTGATGGCTGAGCCAGGGCAGGGTGAGATCGCCATCCGTCATGGCTGAAAGGAGCTCGCGGCTGCGGGGTCCGGTCACGAGGAGGGTCGACATCGCCTCCGTCCGGTCGACGAGCGAGAGGCCGGGCGCGAGATGGCGCTCCAGAAGCTCAAAGTCGTGCCACTGCGCTGCCGCGGCGGTGATCAGCGTGAAGTCGTCCTCGCCGTTCCTGGCGACCGACATCTCGGTTGCGATCCGGCCGCGCTCATCGGGGAAGTAGGCGAGGCTGAGGCGGCCGGGCTTCGGCAGGCCGCCCGCGATGCGCCCGCGCAGCCACTCCGCCGCCCCTTCGCCCGTGAGATGGAAGCGGGAGAAGCCGCAGATGTCGATGACGCCCACATCGTCGCGCACTGCCTCGCATTCCTCGCGGATGCGCGGCTCCCAGGGCCCGTTGCGCTCCCAGGTCTGCGTCGCGTCCTCGGAGGTGTCATCACCCGGCTTGGCGAACCAGTTGGCGCGCTCCCAGCCGTTATAGGGGCCAAACTGCGCCCCCGCGGCGGCGAGGCGGTCATGCACCGGCCCGTGCTTCTTGTCCCGCCCGGCCGGCCAGGCATGGTGGGGGAAGTGCATGGCGTATTCGTGGCCGTAGATCTCCATGCCCTTGGCCATCGAGTAGGCGTCGTCGGCGTACTTCGTGTAGCGGCGGGGATCGACGGCCCACATGTCCCACTCGGTCTGGCCGTGGACGATCCACTCGGCCGCGACCTTGCCCGCGCCGCCGCCCTGGGCGATGCCGAAGGTGAAACTGTGCGCCTCAAAGGCGTCGCGCACGCCCGGCATCGGGCCGACCATCGGGTTGCCGTCGGGTGCGTAGGGGATGGGGCCATTGATGACCCGGCCGACGCCCTGGGAGCCGAGGAGCGGCACGCGCGCCATTGCGTCCTCGATGTAGAACTCCAGCCGTTCGAGGTCGTCCGGGTAGAGCTGGAAGCTGAAATCGTCGGGCATCGGGTCGTCCTCGGTCACCCAATGCGCCCGGCAGTTCCGCTCATAGGGGCCGAGGTTCAGCCCCGCCTTGTCCTGGCGGAGGTAGTAGGAGATGTCGACGTCGCGGATGATCGGCAGCTTGTGACCGACCTCGGCCGTCCAGTCGGCGATCTCGGGGATCTCGTCCGTCAGCATGTACTGGTGGGACATGACGACCATCGGCACGCGGCGCCCGCCGTAGGGCCGGAACCATTCGCCTATCTCGCGGGCATAGTAGCCGCCCGCATTCACCACCTTCTCGCAGCGCACCTCGCCCTTCGGCGTGCTGACGACCCATTCCTGCCCGTCGCGGCGCACGCCCGTGGCGGGACAGAAGCGCGCGATGGTGGCGCCCAGATCGCGGGCGCCCTTGGCCATCGCCTGGGTGAGCTGTGCGGGGTCGATATCGCCGTCGAGCGGGTCCCAGAGCCCGCCTTCGAGATCGTGGCCCTCCATGAAGGGATGCTTCTCCTGCATCTCTTTCACCGTCATCATCTCCATCGGCACGCCCTGCGTACGACCCATGGATGCTGCGTGCTCGAACTCCCGCATACGCTCGAGCCCGTGGGCGAGGCGGAGCGAGCCGGTGACGTGATAGTTCATCGGATAGTCGACGCGCTCGGCCAGCTCGCGATACATCGCCAAGCCATAGCGCTGCATGTTCATGACCGCCCAGGATGCGGAGAAGTTCGGGCAGTTGCCGGCGGCGTGCCAGGTGGAGCCTGCCGTGAGCTCGTTCTTCTCGAGCAGGAGACAGTCCGTCCAGCCCTCGAGCGCGAGGTGATAGAGCGTCGAGACGCCGACGGAGCCGCCGCCGATGATGACGACGCGGGCGGTGCTGGGAAGCTCGGACATGGGGCTCTCCTCTGTCAGTAGAGACTGTCAGTAAACGGGGGGCGAGATGACCCAGACGGCGATGGCCGGGTCCTCGTACGGGTTGGCCCATCGGAAGGGCTCTTCGCGGATGCGGAAGCTGTCGCCGGTGGCGACGGTGAACTCATCGGCGCCGATCCAGAGATCGAGCTTGCCCGAGACCATGTAGGCGACCTCCTGGGTCGGCCGGGTCACGAACCCTGTGCGCTCGGCCCCGGGGGCGAAGACGGAGTGCACCATCTCGAAGCTGTCGGTGAGGTCGGGGGAGAGCAGGCTCTCCGAAAGCCCGCCATCCCGCTCGCCGATCGTGCGGCGCGCGGCGGCGCGGACGATGCGCCCCGCCTCCCGCGCCGGGGCGTCGGCCGAGCCGAAGAAGAGGGAGAGCGGCACCCGGAAGAGCCCGGCGAGCGCTTGGAGATCCTGGACGCTCGGGCGGGAGAGATCGCGCTCCACCTGCGAGAGCCAGCCGATCGAGCGGCCGAGTGCGCCGGCGACGTCCCCAAGCGTCAGCCCGCGCGTCGCGCGCAGGGCGCGGAGGTCGCGCCCCAGGCTGGGGGAGGTG
Organism: Pseudomonadota bacterium; assembly: GCA_039815685.1. Classification (GTDB taxonomy): domain Bacteria; phylum Pseudomonadota; class Alphaproteobacteria; order Rhodobacterales; family Rhodobacteraceae; genus Thermohalobaculum. The sequence goes on from JBCBYV010000028.1 coordinate 15,441, forward strand.
TGCTGCATGTTCATGCGCAGGCGGCTCCGTGAAAATCTGAGCTATATTTTCACGACACCGCGCCCGCGAATGCAACCGCTTTTCGCGACACAGGACGTCGCAGGCGGCAGAATCCGGTGTGCTGGTCGCTCAGGCAGGCACGGAGGCGGCGGCGGCCACTTCTTCGGCGAGGAGCGCGATGCCTTCGGGGATGCGCGCGGTGGGGATCGAGGAGAAGCCGAGTCGATAGGTGTCCTCGCCCTCGGCACTGTCCCGGAAGAAACCGTGGCCAGGCTCGATCAGCACGCCGCGTTGGCGCAGACGCGTGGCAGCGGCGACGATATCCGTCCCTTTCGGCGCGCGAAGCCAGGCGCTGGAGGCGCCGAACTGGGGGCGGTGGCTGTCGAGACCGTGCTCCGAGAGGGCCGTCGCCATCACCTCCCGCCGTCGGGCATAGGCTGTGCCTAGGCGCGCCATCTGCGCGTCGTAGTGCCCGAGGCTGAGGAAGTAGGCCGCGGTGCGCTGCAGATGCCCGGGCGGGTGGCGGAGGATGAGGGCGCGGAGGGCGCGTGCCTCCTCGATGAACGCAGCGTCCGCGACGAGGTAGCCGAGACGGAGGCCGGGGAAGAGCGACTTTGAGAAGCTGCCCGCATAGACCACGGCCCCAGCCTCATCGAGCGATTTGAGCGCAGGTGAGGGCGCGCGCATCGGCGACAGCTCGAACTCGTAGTCGTCCTCCACGATGATGAAGCCATCCTCGGCCGCACGTTCGAGCAGCGCCCGGCGCCGGGCGACGGGCATCGTCACATTCGTCGGGCATTGGTGGGAGGCTGTGACGAAGAGGACATCGGCGCCCGCCGGCACGTCGTCCGGGTTCAGCCCTTCGCGGTCCACATCGACGAAGCTCGTATGGCAGCGCATCTGATCGACGATGGTGCGAAGCGCGGGATAGCAGGGGTTCTCCAGCACCGCCGTGCGCCGCTGGTTCAGCAGCACCTCGGCCGCGAGCCAGAGGGCGTTCTGGCCGCCGAGGGTGAGCAGGATCTCCTCCGGCCGGGCCCAGATCCCGCGGCGGGGCAGGATGTGGCGCAGGATGTACTCGACGAGCCGCGCATCGTCCCGCTCATAGGCATCGGAGGTCAGGACCTCGAGGTCGCGTTGCCCGAGCGCCTGGAGCGCGCAGGCCCGCCAGTTCTGATGGTCGAAGAGCTTCGGATCGGGCTGGCCGTAGATGAAGGGGTAGGGGTAGCGCTGCCAGTCCGCCGGGCGCACGGGTGCGGTGCTTTGGCTGACGCGGCGCCCGATCGCCCGCTGCCAGTCGACCCGTGGGCCGGGACGCGCTGCCGGCCGCTCGAAGGTCGGCGGTTGGGGGGCCGCCTCGGAGATGAAATAGCCCGAGCGGCCCCGCGCCGAGAGATAGTCGGTTGACACGAGATCGGCATAGGCCAGCGTCACCGTGATCCGGCTGATGCCGAGATGGCGCGCGAGCGCGCGCGACGACGGCAGCCGCTCACCCGGTCGGAAGCGGCCGGAGAGGACGCCGTCCACCACGATCTGACGGATCTGCTGTTGCAGCGTCCCCTGATATTCGGGGTCGAGCAGGAAGCTTTCGGCGGCGATGGCCATGGGATCAGTGCGAGATGCGGGGGCAGGGCGCCCCCGCATGCATGCCGCTTGAGGCTCAGGCGAAGACGCGGCCGAGCGCTTCATCGACGGCCGAGGTCAGCCAGTCGACCTCGTCGGCGGTCGCGATCAGCGGCGGGCTGAAGCAGAGCGTGTTGTTGTAGCCCGGGATCGAACGGTTGGTCATGCCGACGACGACACCCTGCTTCATGCAGTCGTCCACCACGGCCTTTACCATCTTCTCGTCCGCCGGCTCCTTGGTCGCCCGATCCGCCACCAGCTCCGCGCCGCAGAAGAGACCCGCGCCGCGCACATCGCCGACGACGGCGTGCTTCTCCATGAGGCCGTGGAGATTGCCCATCAGCCGCTCGCCCATTGCCTTGGTGTTGCCGAGGAGATCCTCCTCCTCGATGATCGCCATGTTCTCGAGCGCCGCCGCCGGGCCTGCCGTGCAACCGCCGAAGGTCGAGATGTCGCGGAAGTAGTGCATCGGATCCGACGCATCCTCCTTGAACATGTCGAAGACCTTCTCGGTCGTCACCGTCAGTGCGATGGCCGCGTAGCCCGAGGCGACGCCCTTCGCCATCGTCACGATGTCGGGCTTCACGCCGTAGTTCTGGTAGCCGAACCACTCACCCGTCCGGCCGATGCCGCAGACCACCTCGTCGATATGGATGAGGACATCGTATTTCGTGCAGATCTCCTGCACCCGCTCCCAGTACCCCGCAGGGGCCGGGATGACGCCGCCGCCCGCGGTGATCGGCTCGAGGCAGATCGCGCCGACTGTGTCCGGCCCCTCGCGCAGGATCACGGCCTCGATTGCGTCGGCTGCCGCCTCACCATAGCTCGCGGCACCCGGGTACTGGTTGCGATACTCGAGGCAATGCGGGACCTCGACGAAGCCCGGGGTGAAGGGGCCGTACTGCATCGCGCGCTGCGGCTGGCCGCAGGCGGAAAGCGTGCTGATCGTGGTGCCGTGATAGTCTCGCTCGCGGAACAGGACTTTGTTCTTCTTGCCGCCGTAGCGCATGTGGGCGATCTGGCGGACCATCTTGAAGGCCTTCTCGTTCGCCTCCGACCCGCTGTTGGAATAGTAGACGCGGGTCATGCCCGGCATCTTCTCGATCAGCCGCTCGGCGAAGAGCGCGTGGGGCACGGAGCCGAGGGCGTTGGCGAAGAAGTTCATCTTCACGAGCTGGTCGCGCACCGCATCGGCGATCCGCTCGCGCCCGTAGCCGACATTCACCGTCCAGACGCCGCCGGAGACGCCGTCGAGATGCTCCTTGCCGTGCTGGTCCCAGACGCGGGTGCCCTTGCCCTCGACGATGATCCGCGGATCCGCGGTCTCGAGCGCCTTGTGCTGGAAGAGCTGGTGCCAGACATGGGCCTTGTCGGCCTCGACGACATGGCTGAGATCGTTCTGCGTCAGCGTAACATTCATGGCGGTTCTCCCATCGAGCGGTCCAGGCAGCGGGGTGGGGCTGCCGAGGCGGTTCTGCCGCGAGCTGCGGCGCCGTCCTCGCAATCATCACGAAGCGGCGTGGCGTCATAGGGCCAGTGTTTCTTGCCGCATAGGGCCAGAGATAGGGCCAGTTTGGCAAGGGGCGTTTGCGGAGCGCTCAGGCCTTCACGAAGAGCTTGCGGGGGACGTTGGCGAGGCATTTGGGCGCGCCGTCGGTGACCGCGAAGCTCTCCGTGAGCTCGAAGCCCCAGTCGCCCTGCCAGAGCCCGGTCATGAAATGGAAGGTCATGCCCGGCTCCAGTACCGTGGTGTCGCCGGGGCGGAGGGACATGGTCCGCTCTCCCCAGTCCGGCGGATAGGAGAGGCCGATGGGATAGCCCGTGCGGCTGTCCTTGGTGATGCCGTAGCGGGCGAGGGTGGCGAAGAAGGCGCCGGCCACGTCCTCGCACCGCTTGCCGGGGCGCGCTTGTTCGAGCCCGGCCTCCAGCCCCTCGAGCACCGCCTTCTCCGCCTCGAGGAACTCCGGGGTCGGCGTGCCGAGATAGAGCGTGCGGGCGAGCGGGCAGTGGTAGCGGCGATGGACGCCGGCAATCTCGAAGCAGGTGCCCTCGCCGGTCTGCAGCAGTCGGTCGTCCCAGGTCAGATGCGGAGCCGCGGCGTCGGAGCCCGAGGGGAGGAGCGGGACGATCGCCGGATAGTCGCCGCCCGCGCCCGCGCCCTCGTGCCAGCGGATGGAAGCGTCGTAGATCTCGGCGACGAGATCGCATTTTCGGAGGCCTGGTTCCGCGCGCTCGACGATGCGCTCCATGATCCGTTCGGTGAACCGGCCCGCGGTGCGCATGTAGGCGAGTTCTTGCGGGCTCTTCACCGCGCGCTGCCAGTTGACGAGGCCCGTGGCGTCCTCGAACCGGGCATTGGGCAGGCCGGCGGCAAGGCACTGGAAGGCCTTCGCCGTGAACCAGTAGTTGTCCATCTCGACGCCGATGCGCGCGGTCCCGTGCGCAGCCGAGAGCTGCTCGGCAAGATACGCCATCGGGTGGGCCGAGGGGTTCTGGACGTAGGTGTCGGGGTAGCCGAGCACCCGGTCGTCGGCCATCCAGACGGTGCGGTAGGCGCCCTCCGTATCCTGCATCCGCCCGTACCAGAGCGGCGGGTCCGAGAGGCCGAGAACGACGCATTGGTGGACGTAGAAGGACCAGCCATCATAGCCCGTGAGCCAGGCCATGTTGGAGGGATCGGAGACGATCAGAAGCTCGATGCCTGCCGCCTCCATCGCCGCCCGCGTCTTGGTGAGACGCGCGTCATATTCGGCTTGGGCGAAGGCTGGGGTCTGGGATGGCATGGCGGGCTCCTCGACCGGGGGTCGCCGTCACCCTGGAGGCGGGGCGAGGGTGGCGGCAAGCCTTCTCAGCGCTCGAAGAGACGGGGGGCGAGGGCGCCCGGCTCCCCGATGACACGCGCGGCGAGGTCCATGGCGCGCGCAACCGCGTCCTCTAGCGGGGCGCCGGTGGCGAGGGCTGCGAAGAATCCAGCCCCGAAACTGTCCCCCGCCGCGGTGCTGTCGACGACGCGGGCCACTGGCGTCGGGGCGAAGTGCGCGGTCTTGCCGTCGGCATGGAGGGCGAGCGGACCGGCCCCGTTCTTCACCGCGACGATGCGCGGTCCGAGGGCGGCATAACGCTCCGCTGTGGCCTCGGGTGAGGGGTCGCCGAAGAGGCCGTGCTCCTCGTCGAAGGAGGGCAGGACGATGCTGGCGGCCGAGGCGCCCATGGTCAGCCCCGCGCGCATCTCGTCCGCGTCGCGCCAGAGGCGGGGGCGGAGATTGGTGTCGAAGGCGACGTCGGCGCCTGCGGCGCGCGCATTCTTCAGTGCTGCACACAGGGTCTCCCGGGCGGCGGGCGGAAGGATCGCGAGGGTGATGCCGGAGAAATAGAGGACGTCTCGTCCCGCGAAGGTCTCGGCGAGCCAGACGGGGTCGTCGGCGAGGGCGCGGGCTGCTGCCTCTCCGCGCCAGTAGGCGAAGCTCCGCTCACCGTCCGCAAGCGTGATCATGTAGAGGCCGACGGTGCGGTCGGGCAGGCGGCGGATGCTGCCGGTCTCGACGCCCTCCCGCGCGATGAAGTCCAGCATGCCGCTGGAGAGCGCATCGTCTCCGACAGCGCTCGCATAGCCCACGCGCCAGTCGGCGGGCAGGAGGCGGCGGGCGTACCAGGCGGTGTTGAAGGTGTCGCCTGCGTAGCCCATGCGGAAAAGGCCATCGCCCGCGGGCGCCATCTCGACCATGCACTCCCCGATGGCGAGGAAGCTCTTCATCCGTGGCTCGCGGGGGAAACCAGTCGAGGCGCACGGTAATCGCGCGAGACTGATTGGATGGGGGTGCGGTAATGACGGTTGCCTCTGGCATCGCCCTCAGTCACCGCGATCCTCCCAACTGGCAGGGGCATGTCGCCTGTGTGGCTGAGATACGCAGTCACACGGCGCGGCTCCGATGCTGCGATTCCGGCCGCGCAGTCTTCGAGGCGCAGCGCCTTGGCTGCGTCCAAGCAGAGCGTCCTCATCGGATCCTCCCTCGTCTTATGTCGGGCGGCTCTCTCACGGGCCGCTTGCGTCGGTTCGATAATGGTATACCATTTGAAACGACGCCAGCAAGGCAGCCGCCCGGCCCGACGGCGCCGCGCTTTGGGAACAGCCCTGCAGCTCTCCGGCCCGGGCGGTCGTGCTGCGCTCTCCCGTCCCGGCGTTGCGCCCTATTGCTCAACGAGGGGTGCTTTTGCGAACCTGCGCGAAGGTCGGGCGATGTACCTGACATGGCCCCGGCATTCATCGCCTGGCTCCCGGAGCGCCAGCCGGCCGGGTGCCGGGGCAATATGGAGGAACTGATCGGTGCCTGCATTTTTCTGGCGTCCCGCGCGCCCCGTATCGTCGACGGCCACCCGCTCTTCTTCGCTGGAAGGATGACCTCATGCCTTTGACTGCCACGCAAAAGGCGTTCTACCGCGAGAACGGCTATCTGATGGTGGAGGACGCGGTGACGGCGGAGGAACTCGCCCGCCTCCGCGAGATCACATATGGCCTGATCGAGCAGTCGCGCGACGTGACCGAGAGCGATGAGCGCTTCGATCTGGAGCCGGGGCACAGCCGCGAGGCGCCGCGTCTTTCCCGCATCAAGCTGCCGCACAAGCAGGACCCGTTCTTCTGGCAGATCATCAAGCGCTCCGGCGTGACGGAGGTGCTGAACGATCTCCTCGGTCCGAACACGACGCTGCTGACCGCGAAGCTCAATACCAAGGCGCCGGGGGGCGGTGCTGCGGTGGAGTGGCATCAGGACTGGGCGTTCTACCCGCACACCAATGACGACCTGCTCGCCTTCGGGCTGATGCTGGAGGACGTGACGCCGGACAACGGGCCGCTGATGGTGATCCCCGGCAGTCATCGCGGCCCGCTTCTCAGCCATCACGCGAACGGTGTCTTCTGCGGGGCCGTCGAGCCCGACGACCCGGCATTCGCGCGGGAGAAGGCGGTGACGCTGACCGGTAAGGCGGGCTCCATGACCGTGCATCATGCCCGCACGCTGCACGGCTCGGCGCCGAATATGAGCGACCGGGCGCGCATGATCCTCTTCTACGAATGTGCGGCGGCGGATGCCTGGCCGCTGCTCGGTTCCGCCTCGTATTTCCATGCGCTCGGGCAGCGGAAGTTCTGGGATGATCTGCAGGACCGGATGATCACGGGCGCGCCTGTCCTTGAGCCCCGTATCGCCGATGTCCCGGTGCGCATGCCCCTGCCGCCGGCCGCCGATACCTCCTCGATCTTCCAGACCCAGAAGTCGGGCGGGGCGCGGAGTGCCTTCGCCTGATGACCGTCGCTCCGGAGATCCGTGCCGCGACGCGCGCCGATGCAGCCCGGATGGCCCTCCTCATCAATCGGATCGTCGATATCGGGGGTACGACCGCCTTTACGACCCAGTTCGACGCGGACCGGATCATGGCCGTCTTCATTGCGCCGACGCGTGCGCTGAGCTGTTTCGTGGCCTATGACGGCGACCGTCTCGCAGGGTTTCAGGCGCTTACCTGGGCCGATCCGAACCGGCTGGGTAAGGATCGCATGCCGGGCGACTGGGCGGTCATCGCGACCTATGTCGATCCGGAGATCCATGGGCGCGGGATAGGCAGCGCCCTGATGGCGGCGACGCTCAGGGCCGCGGCTGACGCCGGCGCCGCCTTCGTCGATGCGACCATCCGGCGTGAGAACACCGGCGGCCTCGCCTATTACAGCCGCATGGGCTTTGAGGACTACCGCTCGACGGGCGACGCTGTTTCGAAGCGCCGCACCCCCGGCTGACCGCGCTTGCAAACGGTATACCAAACTGCGTAGCTGGGCGCAGGCCCGCCATGAAGCGCGGGTACCCAAGGGAGGACCGCGCCATGGGTGACACGCGCGCGCACAAGAGATTCCGTAGCCAGGAATGGTTCGACAATCCGAATAATCCGGGCATGACCGCGCTTTATCTCGAGCGTTATCAGAACCAGGAGTACAGCCGGCGGGAGCTACAGGGGGAGCGGCCCGTCATCGGCATCGCGCAGACAGGCTCGGACCTCGCACCCTGCAACAAGATCCATGTTTTCCTCTCGGACCGCATCAAGTCTGGCATCCGGGACGCGGGCGGCATTCCGATGGAGTTTCCGGTCCACCCGATCCAGGAGACCGGCAAGCGGCCGACTGCGGCGCTCGACCGCAACCTCGCCTATCTCAGCCTTGTCGAGGTGCTGCACGGCTATCCCATCGACGGCGTGGTGCTGACCACGGGCTGCGACAAGACCACGCCCGCGATGCTGATGGGGGCTGCCACCGTCGACCTGCCGGCGATCGCGCTCAATGGTGGGCCGATGCTGGATGGATGGTGGAAGGGCAAGCGCGCAGGCTCCGGCACCATCGTGTGGGAGAGCCGGCGCCTCCTCTCCGAAGGCGTGATCGACTATGAGGAGTTCATCAGCCGGGTCTGCGCTTCCGCCCCGTCGCTCGGCCATTGCAACACCATGGGCACGGCCAGCACCATGAACGCGATGGCCGAGGCGCTGGGCATGACGCTGACGGGCTCGAGCGCCATCCCAGCACCCTTCCGCGAGCGGATGGAGATGGCCTACGAGACCGGGCGTCGCATCGTCGAGATGGTCTACGAGGACCTCAAACCCTCGGACATCCTGACCCGTGCCGCTTTCGAGAACGCGATCCTCACCAACTCCGCCATCGGGGGCAGCACCAACGCGCCGCCGCATCTGCAGGCCGTCGCGCGCCATGCGGGCGTCGAGCTCTGCGTCAAGGATTGGGAGACGGTGGGCTTCGACGTGCCGCTGCTCCTCAACATGCAGCCCGCCGGCGCCTATCTCGGCGAGAGCTTTCATCGCGCGGGCGGCGTGCCGGCGGTGATGGCCGAACTGCGCCGCGCCGGCCGGCTGCACGAGGGCGCGATGACGGCGACGGGCCGGACGATGGGCGAGAACCTCGACGGGCGCGAGAGCCAGGACCACGACGTCGTCAAACGCTACGAGGCACCGATGCGCCCGGATGCGGGCTTCCTTGTCCTCTCCGGGAACCTCTTCGACAGCGCGCTGATGAAGACGAGCGTGATCTCGGAGGATTTCCGTGCGCGCTTCCTCTCCGAGCCTGGGCGCGAAGGCGTCTACGAGGCGCGCGCCGTGGTCTTCGAGGGGCCGGAGGACTATCACGACCGGATCAACGATCCGAGCCTCGGCATCGACGAGACCACGATCCTATTCATCCGCGGCGTCGGTTGTGTGGGCTATCCGGGCTCGGCGGAGGTGGTGAACATGCAGCCGCCGGACGCCGTGATCCGGGCAGGGGTCAACCACCTGCCGACCGTGGGCGACGGGCGCCAGTCCGGCACCTCCGAAAGCCCGTCGATCCTCAACGCCTCGCCCGAGGCGGCTGTGGGCGGTGGGCTCGCGCTTCTCGAGACCGGCGACCGCGTGCGCCTCGATCTCAACGCCCGGCGGCTCGATGCGCTGGTGGACGAGGCCGAGTGGCAGGCCCGCGCCGATGCCTGGCGCGCACCGGAGCTCGAACACCAGACGCCGTGGCAGGAGATCTACCGCACCCATGTCGGCCAGCTTGCCGAGGGCGGCTGCCTCGAACTTGCGACCGCCTATCAGCGCGTGGCCCGGACCCTGCCGCGCGACAATCACTGAGCGAAGGAGACGCCCCGATGATGAAAGCGAAGCGCATGCTGGTGACGGGAGCTGCGGGCGGCCTCGTCACCCTGATCCGTGACGGATTGCCGGCGCTTTGCGAAGAGTTGGTGCTTTCGGACATCGTCGAGATGGGCGCCAAGCGGCCTGGTGAGAGCGAGCACATCCTCTGCGATCTGGAGGATGCGGCGGGCGTGGCCGAGCTCGTGAAGGGCTGCGACGTGATCCTGCATTTCGGTGGGATCGGGCGGGAGAACACGGCCGATATCATCCACCGCGTCAATATCCTGGGCCTCTACAACCTCTACGAAGGCGTGCGCGCGGCGGGCGGGAGCCGCATCCTCTTCGCAAGCTCCAACCACGCCATCGGCTTCTATCCGCGTGAGCAGCAGCTCATGCCCTCGACCCCGCCGCGCCCCGACAGCAACTACGGCGTCGCCAAGATCTATGGTGAGGCGCTGGCGCAGCTCTACTGGTGGAAATACGGCGTGGAGACCATGAGCGTGCGCATCGGCTCCTGTTTCGAAAAGCCGATGGACCGACGCATGATGGCGACCTGGCTGAGCCCCGGGGACATGCTGCGCCTAATCGCGCGCATGATCGACGCGCCACGCCTCGGCTGCCCCATCATCTACGGCGCATCGAAGAACAAGCAGCAATGGTGGGACAATACCGAGGTCGGCTATCTCGGCTGGGAGCCGGAGGATACGACCGAGCAGTTCGACGGCATGTTCGACCATCTGCCGCCGGAGGACCCGCATGATCCGGCTATCGTCTACCACGGCGGCGGCTTCGCGAAGGCCGGGCATTTCGAGGACTGACCGCGCCGCTCGCCAAATTTCTTCCAAGAAATTTGCAAGGAAATTCAATTTCCTTGCGCCGAGCGGCAGTCACCTTTCTGGTCTACAGCGTATCCTGAGCGGCACGGACCCGCTCACGATGCCAGATGTAGACACCTGCCGCGATGATGATCGCGCCGCCCCCGAGCGTGTAGATCGTCGGCCAAGTGTCGAAGATCAGGATACCTGCCAAGGCGGCAAAGAGGATCTGGATGTAGATCACCGGCGCCAGCAGCGAGGCGTCCGCCATGCGGTGTGCATAGGTCACCGCGATGTGCCCGAAGGCGCCGAAGCAGCCGATGAGGCAGAAGGCGACCAGGTCCCACCCAATCTCGGGCATCATCCATACCGGGAAGGCGACCGGCGCGAGGCAGAGGGTCGCGATACCGGAGGACCAGAGCTGCGAGGTCGCGTTCGTCTCTATCCCTGCGAGCATGCGCGTCATGATGAAATAGAGCGCTGAGACCGTCAGCGCCCCGATCGAGAGCAGCATGGCGGGGTGGAACGCAACGCCCCAGGGCTGCATCACCAGGAGCACGCCGACGAAGCCCACGCAGACCGCCGCGATCCGGTGTGCCCCCACCCGCTCGCCGAGGAGCGGGATGGCCAGCAGTGTGACGGCGATGGGCCCCGCGAACATGATCGTCGTCGTCACCGTTATCGGCAGGTATTTGAGCGCCGTGAAGTTCAGGATCGTCGAGCCGAAGAGAAAGACCGACCGCAGGAGCTGCTTCCGAGGCGCGGCGGAGCGGAAGGCGCGCACGCCCTCCTGCGGCAGATAGAGGGCGCAGGACACGATGAAGTGCCCGGCATAGCGCACCCAGACGACCTGGATTGCCGGCAACCCGGCCAGGATCAGCCATTTCGCCGAGGTGTCGATGCAGGTGAAGAAGACGATGGCGATTGCCATGACGCCCACGCCCAAGGCTTTGCGGTCCTGCACAATGCCCGGATCGCCCGCCGCGCGGGCGGGCGGCCAGGTGCGGTACCACGCCATGTCTGCGGCTAGGCCTTGGCCTTCTCGGCGATGTAGTCGACGACCTGCGGCACCAGCTTCTCGCCATAACCGTCGTCCCGCGCGGTGCTGAGGAGCTCGTGTGCGCAGCCCGACATGTAGGACTGCCGGCCAAGCCCCTCCGCCATGCTGCGATAATAACCCACATCCTTCGCGGCGTTGGCGATGGAGAAGGCGAGATCGATCCGCCCCTCGGTCGCATAGGCCTTGATGAAATCCATCATCCCGGACTTGAGCGGGCCTGCGGACATGACGCTGTAGAGCTTCTCACGCTCGATCCCCGCGGCGTCGGCCATGGCGAAGGCCTCGGACATGGCCGAGGCGGTCGTCATGGCGAAGAAGTTGTTTATGAGCTTGATCGTATGGCCCGCGCCCAGGGGTCCGAGATGAAAGACATTCTCGCCGAGGACGTCGAGCAGCGGCTTGACCTCGGCATAGGCGCCCTCATTGCCAGCGCACATGATGTTGAGGTTGCCATCGACGGCGTGGGCGGGCGTGCGCCCCAGCGGTGCGTCGAGGTAATGCGCCCCCTTCGCCGCCACATCCGCCCCGATCTTCTGGGTTGAGGCAGGCAGCGAGGTGCCGAAATCGATCACGATCTGGCCCGACTTCACGCCCGCCAGCACGCCATCGTCGCCATAGACCCGGCCCTCCACATGGTCCGAGGTGCCCATGCAGAACATCACCACATCCGCCGTCTCGGCGATCTCGCGCGCCGTCGCCGCCTCCGTCGCCCCGCGCCCCAGCGCCGCCTCGATCCCCGTCCGGTCCCGGTTCCCGAGGACAACGAGCGTATAGCCTGCCTTCTGCAGACACTCGACCATGGCCGAGCCCATGAGGCCGAGGCCGATGAAACCGATTTTGGGCTTATCCATTTGGTCGCTCCTCCGCGTTTATTGCCTTGCAGGTCGGCTCACATCACCGCGCCGATCTGCCAGGGGACGAATTCGTCGTCGCCGAGGCCCTGCGCCTCGGATTTCGTGCGCTCGCCCGACGCGATCCGCAGCCACATCTCGTAGATGTCGCGGCCGACCTCCTCGACCGTCGCCTCGCCCGAGAGGATGCGCCCGGCATTCACGTCCATATCCTCGGTCATGCGGGCATACATCTCGGAGTTCGTGGCGATCTTCATGGAGGGCGAGGGTTTGGCCCCGAAGGCCGAGCCGCGCCCGGTGGTGAAGGCGACGAGGTTGCAGCCGCTTGCGATCTGGCCCGTCACGCTCGCGGGATCGTAGCCGGGGCTGTCCATGAAGGTGAAGCCCTTGGCCGTCACCTGCTCGGCGTATCTGTAGACGCCCGTGAGCGGCGTGGTCCCGCCCTTGGCCGCAGCGCCGAGGCTCTTTTCCAGGATCGTCGTGAGGCCACCCTTCTTGTTCCCGGGGCTCGGGTTGTTGTCCATCGAGCCGCGGTTGCGGGCGGTATAGTCCTCCCACCAGCGGATGAGGCCGATGAGCTTCTCCCCGACCTCAGCATTGACGGCGCGGGCGGTCAGCAGATGCTCGGCGCCGTAGATCTCCGGCGTCTCCGCCAGCACACCGGTCCCGCCCTGTGCCACCAGGAGATCGCAGGCATGGCCGAGCGCGGGGTTCGCGGTAATGCCCGACCACGCGTCCGAGCCGCCGCATTGGAGGGCCACCGTGAGCGCGGAGGCGGGCGTCGGCGCCCGCGCCGCCGCATTCACCAGCGGCAGCATCGCGTCGACCTTGCGGATGCCGAGCTCGACCGACTTTCTGAGCCCGCCCACGTCCTGGATGTTCATGGTCTGGAAGAGCGGTCCCGGCTCGAGCCCGAAGGCCTCGAGCAGCCAGTCGATCTGCATCATCTCGCAGCCGAGGCCGGCCATCAGCACGCCGCCGACATTCGGGTTGCGCGCATAGCCCCACATCACGCGCTGGAGCGCTTCGAAACCTTCGCCCGAGCCGGCCATGCCACAGCCTGTGCCGTGCACGAAGGCGACGACGCCGTCGACATTTGCGTAAGGCGCGAGCCGGTCGGCCGTGAAGTACCGCGCGATCTGCCGGGCGGCGGTGGCGGAGCAGTTCACCGAGGTCAGGATCGCGATGTAGTTCCGCGTGCCGACCCCGCGCCCGCGGCTGCGGTGAAAGCCCCGGAAGCTGTCGGCCCGCGCGGCGGGGGCTGCGTGGCGGAGGTTCGTTGCGAACTCATAGGCCGCATCGACGTTCCGAAATTCGAGGTTGTGGGTGTGCACATGCGCGCCCGCGGCGATGTCCTCCGCCGCATAGCCGATGACCTGCGCGTATTTCCGCACCGGCGCGCCCCTGGCGATGGGCTCGGCCGCCATCTTGTGCCCGCGGGGGATGAGTTGCACCGCGCCCTCCCGTCCCACCTCGAGCGGAGTGATCGCGGTCACCACGTTGTCGTGGTCGGAGAGGCGGACTGTCAGGGGCATGGGGGTGATCCCGGGCTGCTGCATACGCAACCTAGGCCCCTCGCGCCCATGCGGGCAAGCGAGCGCGGAAGGTATCACGGGGGATATTCAGACCGTCGGCAATGGACCTCCCCGGGGCAGGGTCGTAGCGTTTCGGGACAAAGCACGTCACAGAGAAAAACGCTCCGGGAGGATAGGATGACGAAACCTGAAAAAGCCGCCGTCTCGCGCCGTCGCGCGCTGATGCTGGGTGCGGGGGCCGCCGGCATGGCGCTGGCCGGCCGGGCCGCGGCCCAGGAGGCGGAGGTCGAGGCGCCGCCGAGCACCGTCACCCAACCGCCCCGCCGGTTCGATCCGGACGCGCCGCCCAACGTCTATTTCTGGGACCCGGACGTGATCGCGGTCGATCCGTCCTTCAACGGCCTCGCGCAGCCCAACGCGCCGATCCAGCGGCTCTGGACCGGGGCGCTCTGGGCCGAGGGTCCGGCCTGGAACAGCGTCGGCAAATTCCTGATCTGGAGCGATATTCCGAACAACAAGCAGTATCGCTGGCTCGACGATGACGGGCATGTCAGCACCTTCCGCCACCCCTCCAACAACTCGAACGGCAACCATTTCGACCATGCCGGCCGGCAGATCTCCTGCGAGCATCTCACGCGCCGGGTGGTGCGCTACGAGCTTGACGGCTCGACCACGGTGCTGGCCGATCGGTTCGACGGCAAGCGCTTCAACTCGCCGAATGACGTGGTGCAGCATTCCGACGGCAGCTACTGGTTCACCGACCCGCCCTATGGTGGGCAGCTCTATGAAGGCGCGGTGGGCGCGCCGGGTGGGCCGACGAACCCGGATGGCCTCGTCAACAACCGCCTCGGCCAGCCGCCGGAGATCGGGGACGCCGTGCGGGAGATGGAGACCGCCTGCTACCGCATCGCGCCGGACGGCACGGTCACGCGCGTTGCGAGCGAGGCGGATGCGCCCGATCCCAACGGCCTCTGCTTCTCGCCGGACGAGCGCACGCTCTATGTCGCGAGCACCGGCAAGGGGCCGGGCGATCAGGGGCCGGGCGGCAAGGGCGAGATCATCGCCTTCGATGTGAACGATGACGGCACGCTCTCGAACCGCCGCGTCTTCACGGACTGCATGGTGGACGGGATCAAATGCGGGCCTGACGGCGTGCGCACGGATGTCTACGGCAACCTCTGGGCCTCCAGCAACGCGGGCCGCAATGTCGGCTATTCCGGTGTGACGGTGTGGAGCCCGGAGGGTGCGCTCCTCGGGCGCATCCGCCTGCCGGAGGTCTGTGGCAATGTCTGCTTCGGCGGGCCGAAGCGCAACCGCCTCTTCATGGCCGCGAGCCAGTCGATCTACTCGGTGCACCTCGCGACGCAGGGCGCCGGCCCCTCCTGAAGCGGTCCCGGCCGACGCCCGTGCCGCATTGGGCGGCACGGGCGTTTCGGTATGCTGCCCGCGCCCGGCTGCGACACGACCGCCAAGGCCATCAGAGTGCTCGACCGCTGCACCAGGAGCGTCCTATAGTTCGGAAAACGAACCGTCTGGCGGAACCTGACTACAGGGAGGAGAGATGAGCCAGCCAGAAACCTTGATTGGTTCTCTGAAGGACATCGTCGGTGCGCGCAACGTCGTCACGAACGCGAAGTCGATGGAGCGGTTCTGCAAGGGCTTCCGCTCCGGTGAGGGGCGGGCGATCGCGGTGGTGCGCCCGGGCACGCTCCTGGAGCTGTGGCAGGTGCTGAAGGTCTGCACCGCCGCCGACAAGATCATCATCATGCAAGCCTCGAACACGGGGCTCACCGAAGGCTCGACCCCGTCCGGCGCCTACGACCGCGACGCCGTCGTCCTCAACACCATGCGGATGGATCAGATCCAGGTGTTGGACGAGGGGCGCCAGATCATCAGCTTTCCGGGGGCGACCCTTTACAAGCTCGAACGGCTCATCGCGCCCCTCGGCCGGCTGCCGCATTCGGTGATTGGCTCGTCCTCGATCGGTGCGTCCATCATCGGCGGAATCTGCAACAATTCCGGCGGCTCGCTCATTGAGCGCGGCCCTAGCTACACGGAACTCTCGCTCTTCGCGCGGATCAACGAGGACGGCGCGCCGGAGCTGGTCAACCATCTCGGGATCAATCTCGGCGACACGCCGGAGGAGATCCTGACGCGCCTCGAGAACGGCGACTACACCGACGCTGATCTGGAGCCCACGAACGCCAAGGCTTCCGCCGCTGACTATTGCGAGCAGATCCGGGACGTGGAGGCCGACACTCCATCTCGCTACAACGCGGACCCGAACCGGCTCTTCGAGGCGTCCGGGTCGGCGGGCAAGCTCCTGGTCTTCGCCGTGCGGCTCGACACCTTCCCGAAGAACGAGAAGGAGCAAGTCTTCTATATCGGCACGAACGACACGCGGGTTCTGGCGCAAATCCGGCGCGACATGCTGCAGACCTTCGAGACGCTGCCGGTGAGTTCCGAGTATCTGCACGCCGAGGCCTACGACATCTCGAAGCGCTACGGCAAAGACACGCTGGTGCTGATCGACAAGCTCGGTACGGACTGGCTGCCGACGATCTTCGCGCTCAAGGGCTGGGTGGACGCGCGGCTGAACAAGCTGCCGCTCCTGCCGAAGAACATGACCGACCGCCTGATGCAGGGATTGAGCGCCCTTTGGCCGAACGTCCTGCCGAAGCGGATGGAGGAGTATCGCTCGAAGTACGAGCACCATCTGATCCTGAAGATGCGGGATGGCGGCGTGGCGGAGGCCGAGGCGTATCTCAAGCGCCTCTTCGGCGGGGAGACGGATGGCGCGTGGTTCGCCTGCACGCCGCGGGAGGGCAAGATCGCCGGGCTTCACCGCTTTGCCGCGGCCGGTGCGGCGGTCCGGTATATGGCGGTCAACACGGGCGACGTGTCGGACATCATCGTCCTCGACATCGCGCTTCGCCGGAACGATCCGGACTGGTTCGAGGTGTTGCCGCCCGAGATCGCCGAGGCCATCAGCCACAAGCTCTACTATGGGCATCTCTGCTGCCACGTGCTGCACCAGGACTACGTGGTGAAGAAGGGGTACGACCCAAAGGAGATCAAGGCGCGGATGCTGAAGGTGCTCGATGGGCGCGGGGCGCTCTATCCGGCTGAGCACAATGTCGGCCATCTCTACAAAGCGAGCGAGGCTCAGGCGGACTTCTACCGCCGCTGCGATCCGACCAACAGCCTGAACCCCGGTATCGGGAAGATGTCGAAGCGCAAGAACTACGCTTGAGACCGCGGCGGCGTCAGGCGCGGAGGGCTTCCAGCCGCTCCCAGTCGAAGGCCACGCCGTGGCCCGGGCGGTCGGGCGCGATCGCATGGCCGTCTTCGATCACCAGCGGCTCTTCGATGTAGTTCTCGAGGCCGAAGCCATGGGCTTCGAGGTAGCTGCGGTTCGGGCAGGCCGCGAGGAGTTGCACCGTGATGTCATGCGCGCCGTGGGAGGTGACGGGCAGGTGGAATGCCTCCGCCAGCCGCGCGATCTTGATGAAGGGCGTGACGCCGCCGCAGTTCGTGACGTCGGGCTCCGGGAAACTGACGCCGCCCGTCTCGATCAGCACCCGGAAATCCCAGAGGGAGCGCAGGTTTTCCCCGGTCGCCACCGGCACGCCGCCCTCGCGAAGCACGCGGGCATGGCCGAGCGGATCGTCGGGCGGGATCGGCTCCTCGAACCAGGTGAGGTCGAACTCCCGAAAGGCGCGGGCCGCGCGGATGGCGGCATCGGTCGTGTAGGCCATGTTGGCGTCGACCATCAGCGCCATGTCCGGCCCGAACGCGTCGCGCATCGCGGCGATCTTGGCGACATCCTCGCGCAGGAGCGGGCGCCCGACCTTCATCTTGATCGACCGGTGCCCCTTGGCCCGGTTCTGATGCGTCTGCTCGACGAGCTCCTGCGGCGAGAGGTGGATATCGATGCCGCCGGCGTAGCAGGGCACCCGCGCATCGTAGCCGCCAAGGAGCCGCCACAGGGGCAGAGCCGCGCGCTTCGCCTTCAGGTCCCAGAGCGCCATGTCGAGCGCAGAGAGCGCCAGCACCGTGGGCCCGCCGCGGCCGCCATAGTGGAAGATCCACCAGAGATCCTTCCAGATCGCCTCGATCAGGTCCGCGTCCCGCCCTGCGATGCGCGGCGCCATCTCCCGGCCAAGAATGTCGGCGATGGCCCCGCCATTGACGCCGCAGGTGAAGGTGTAGCCCACGCCCTCCGCCCCGTCCGCATCGCGCACCCGGGCGGTCACGACCTCGAAGCCCTCCATCCGCCCGTGCATCGAGTCCTCGAGCGCGGAGGGCAGGGGGATCAGGTAGTGGTCGGCCCGGACGCTATCGATCTTGGCCATGGCCCTCCCTCTCAGCCGACCTCAGAGGAAGAGCGTCACGATGCCGGGCCAGATCAGCAGCACGGAAAGCGCCAGCATCTGGATGGCGATGAAGGGCAGGAAGCCCTTGAAGATATCCGTCAGCGAGATGTGGGGCGGCGCGACGGACTTAAGGTAGAAAGCCGCCGGTCCGAAGGGTGGCGAGAGGAAGCTCACCTGCATGTTCATGCAGAAGACCACGCCGAACCAGATCGCGACCTGCCGCGCATCGAGCTGACCGAAATAGCCGATCTCCTCGACCGGCAGCTTCAGCACGATCGGCAGGAAGACGGGCATGATCAGGAGCACGATCCCGACCCAGTCCATGAACATCCCCATGATGAGGAAGATCAGCATCATGACGAGGATGATGCTCATGGTCGGAAGCTCAGCGCCGACGATGAGGTTGGCGACATAGTTCGGCCCGCCCGCCAGCGTGTAGGCAGCGGCGAGCGACGCGGCGCCGATAGTCACCCAGATGATCGTACCGGTGGATTTGAGCGTGCGCATCGTGCTGTCCCACACGACCTCCCAGCTCATCTCGCGGCGGAGGAGCCCGATCACGAAGACGGCGACGACGCCCATGCCGGCAGCCTCGGTGATGCCGGTGATACCGCCATAGATCGAGCCGAGCACGACGCCGATGACGACGATGGGGGCGACGAGGCCCTTGCCCATGCGCCAGCCCTCGAAGGTCCGTTCTTTCCCGATGGCGAAGAGGCCGAGGCCGATGGCGATACCGCCTGCGCCGACCAGCCAGGGGATGTCCGCGACCATGCCGAGGAAGATCGGATCCACGCCCTCGGTCACCGCGTTGTCGCCGGTCACCGTTAGGAAGAGAGCGCGCAGGAGCAGGAGCCCGCTCGCCCCAGCCACGAGGCAGCAGAGAAAGCCCGCGAACATCAGCGATTTCTCGCGCCCTTCCGGATCGCCCGGCTCGGGGTCGGGCAGCGGCGCCTCATGCGGGCGAAGCTGTGTGCGGACGATGATGTAGACGATGAAGAAGGATGCGAGCATGAAGCCCGGCAGGAAGGACGCGGTGAAGAGCGCCTTGATCGAGGTCTCGGTCACCAGCCCGTAGAAGATCAGCACGATCGAGGGTGGGATCATGGTGCCGAGCGTGCCGGAGGCGCAGATCGTGCCGATGGCGAGGTTCTGGTTGTAGCCGAGCCGCAGCATCTGCGGCAGCGCGATAAGGCCGAGCAGCACGACTTCGCCGCCGATGATGCCGGACATCGCCGCCATGATGACCGCCATGATCGAGGTCACGATGGCAATGCCGCCGCGCGCGCGGGAAAGCCAGACATTGAGAGACGAATACATGTCCCGCGCGATGCCGGACCGCTCGAGCAGGGCCGCCATGAAGATGAAGAGCGGCACGGAGATGAGCACGTAGTTCGTCATCTGCCGGTAGACGGCCTGGCCGGTCACCGCCAAGGGCCCGCGCCCGAAATTGCCGAAGAGGAGCTCAGGGCCGAACTTCATCACAAGGCAGGCAACAGCGAGGAAGGCGGAGGCGAAGCCGAGCGGCATGCCGATCGCCAGCAGGAAGAACATCGCGATTAGCAGGATCAGGCTCAGCGTCCCGATATCCGCGACCTTCATCCAGGCGAAGAGCTCAAGGAACTCCATCTACTTGTCCTCGAGCGTGCGGCGGATGTTCTCGATCTCCGTCTGGTCGATCTCGTCCGCGGGGGAGTGATGTTCCGGCGCGCGGTTCCAGTCAGCGATGAGGTTCGAGATCGCCTGGATCGCGACAAGCGCGATGATGATCAGGATCGCGGGCTTGAGCGTTGCGGGGAGAGGCGGGTCCCAGGCCGTGCCGAAGGTCTCCCAACGCAGCATCTTCGACCATGCCTCGTTGAACCCGCCCCAGATGATCGCGAAGGAGAAGAGGCAGATGAGCACGGTCGAGAAGACATCGCAGGACTTCTGCAGCCATCGCGGCATCACGTCGTAGATCAGGTAGATGCGGATATGGCTGCGTTGCTGCATCGCGTACTGGCCTGCGAAGAGGAAGAGGAAGCTCGCGATCCAGAGCGAGAGCTCGTTGGCCCAGAGTGTCGGGGAGCCGAAAACGTAGCGGGCAACGACCTCGTAGAACATCACCAGCACGGTGAAGATCACGCCCATCATTGCGAGCCTCGCCGTCACGAGCGACAGCGTGTCGAAGAAGCCCTGAGGCGTCGACTCGATCTTGCCGATGGTGTCCGAGAAGTACATCGATGCCGAAAGGAGTGCGGCCGTCAGCAGCCCCAGCATCAGCCAGACCTCGGCGCGCCCATCGGGTCTCAGCATGTCGTGCATGGTGATCGGGGTCTCGCGCCAGAAATGCCCGACGATGAGCCACAGGGCCATCAGTACGGCCAGCACGCCGAAGATGATGGCGGCGCTCCGCACGGGCCCGCGCAGGGGACCGAGCCAGACGCTCTCGCTCTCCATGGGATGTCTCCTGATGCAGGAGGAGGGGGCCGACGAGAGACGCCGGCCCCGAAGCCGTCAGGCGACGGGCTTACTCGGCGACGAGGCCGAGCTGACCGAGATAGGTGAGGTGGCTCTCGACCAGCGCCTCAGCCTCGGGCGTCGTCGCGAACTCCTGCCACGCCGCCTGGGCCGCCGCGCGGAACGAGCCGAGATCCTCTTCTGACCAGGCATAGAGCGTCACGCCCTGCTCCTGCAGCGCAGCCGCGGCTTCGGCGTTCTTCTTCTCGAAGGTCAGCGCGGTCTGCAGCGCCAGCTTCTGCATCGCCGTGTCCATGATGCGCTTGTGGTGCTCCGGCATCGAATCCCACACAGCCTTGTTACAGGCGAGGTGGTCAGACGGCATCGAATGAAAGCCCGGATAGTTCGCGTGCTTCACGATGTCATAGAGGCCGAGGCCCACATTGTTGGCGAGGCCTGAGGCGTCCGCACCGTCGATGATCCCGGTCTCGAGCGCCGTGAAGATCTCGGTGAAGTCCATCACGATGGGCTTTGCGCCGAGCTTCTCGAAGATCTTCGTCTCCATGCCCGGGGGCGAGCGGAACTTCCAATCCTTGAATGCTTCCGGCCCGTCGATGGGCTTGGAGGAGGCGAAGCTCTCCTGCCCGTAGACCCACCAGCCGACAAGCTCCATGTCGTAGGCATTGTAGAGCTGCTGTGCCGCCGCGAGGCCGTCGCCGTGATAGAGCCACGAGAGCTGCTGGTAGGGCGTTGAGTATCCGCCCATGATGTCGCCCACGAACTGGAAGGCGGGGTTCTTGCCGGTCTGGTAGCTGCCGCCCGTCATGTCGCAGTCGAGGATGCCGTTGGCAGCCGCGTCGAAGGTTTCGACCGAGGCGACGACGGAGGACGAGTAGAACATCTCCACCGTGATCTCGCCGTTCGACATGACCTGGATGTCATCGACGAACTGGGCCGCCAGTTTACCGGAGACGGTCTCGGGGCCGTAATGCGTCTGGATGCGAAGATTGGTGGTCTGGGCCGACGCCGTGCCCGCTAGCAGGGCCACCACACCGGCGGCACCCAGGATCGTGCTGAGTTTCATAATTCCCTCCCATTTGGCGACCCGTTGCTCGGGTTTCGCTCGACGGATTCGCACTCCGCGTTGCGAACGGTATACCAACAATGCGTGCGTATAAATGCTTTGCCGTCGACAGATCAGACAAAATGGTATACCCGAAATTTTGTTGCCGCAGCATTCTTGCGCGGTCTGGGCGTGCCGTGGCGGCACGTCGCTGAATGTAATGGAGCGACCCTTGGCACGGCCCGCCCTGTCCCTCGATATCGCGGACCGGCTCAGGCGGGATATCCTTCGGGGCCGCCTCGTGCCCGGTCAGCCGATCAAGGAACGCGAATATGCCGCCGAGATGGCGGTCAGCCGGACGCCGATGCGCGAGGCGATCCGTCTCCTGGCGCAGGAAGGGCTCGTAACCCTGCGCCCGGCGCGCAGCCCGCTTGTTGCCCGCCCCTCGACCGAGGAGGTCGCGTGTGCGCTCCAGGTCTTGCGCGCGCTCGAGGGGCTTTCGGGTGAGCTCGCCTGCGCTGCGGCCAGCGATGCGGAGATCGCGGCAATCCGTGCGGCGAACGAACGTTTCTCCTCGATGCCTGACGATGCGGACCCGCTCGAACTCTTCGAACTCGATATGGAGTTCCACATCGCCATCGCGGGGGCGTCGCACAATCAGCCCTTGTTGGAGACGCAGCGCGCCTTTCTCGCGCGGCTCTGGCGCGCGCGCTACCAGACCGGGCGGCTGCACCGGCGACGGGCGCGGGTGCTGCGCGAGCATGCGGCCATTGTCGAGGCGATCGAGGCCCGCGATGCGGCGCGGGCGCGGCGCGAGATCG
This sequence comes from Pseudomonadota bacterium, assembly GCA_039815685.1. Lineage (GTDB taxonomy): Bacteria > Pseudomonadota > Alphaproteobacteria > Rhodobacterales > Rhodobacteraceae > Thermohalobaculum. The sequence continues at coordinate 37,674 of JBCBYV010000028.1, forward strand.
ACGGCCATCTGGACGACCTCATGGACAATCTCGCCGATGTCTATGAGGACGCGGCGCCGGCGCCCGAACCTGCGGGTGAGAGCGTGTGAGCGCCGCTGTCCCGGGGCGCGAGGAAATTCGCGCATGACCAACATCGCTGCGATCCGGACCCATCGGCTGGTGCACCGGCTCGACGCTGCCTTCGAGAGCGCTTCGGCCAGTTTCGACACGCGCGACCACCTCTTGGTGGAGGTCGAATGCACTGACGGAAGTGTCGGTTGGGGGGAGTGCCTCGGCCCCGCGGCGCTGAACGCTGCCCTCGTCGCTGCCTATGCGCCGCATCTGATCGGCCGGGATGCGCTGGAGACGGAGATCCTCTGGCAGGAGATCTATCACCGGTTCCGCGATCAGGGTCAGCGCGGGCTCACGATGACCGCGCTCTCGGGCATCGACATCGCGCTCTGGGACCTAAAGGGGAAGCGGTTCGATGTCTCCGTCGCCACACTTCTGGGCGGGCGGATGCGCGAGCGGATCGCTGCTTACGCTACCGGCGGCTTTCGTCCGGCCGATGGCGACCGGGTGGCGGCTGTGGCGGCGGAGTGTGCGGGCTACCGCGCCGATGGCTTTCACGCAACGAAGATCAAGATCGGGTTCGGCGTGGCGGAAGATCTCGCGACGATCCGCGCCGTGCGTGGGGCGATCGGGCCCGAGATGCGGCTCATGATCGACGCCAATCACGGCTATGATGTCTCGGAGGCCATCGCCCTCGGTCGCGCCGCCGCCGATTGCGATATCGACTGGTTCGAGGAGCCGGTGCTGCCGGAGCAGCTCGGGGCCTACAGGGAGGTGCGCGCGCAGCAGCCTATCCCGGTCGCGGGGGGTGAGACCTGGCACGGTCGCTTCGCTTTTCGCGAGCCCTTCGAGAGCCGCGCAGTCGATATCGCGCAGCCCGATATCTGCGGCACGGGCGGCTTTACGGAGATGCGGCGGGTGGCGGATCTCGCAGCGCTCCACGGCGTGCGGCTGGTGCCGCATGTCTGGGGGACGGGCGTGCAGCTTGCAGCGTCGCTTCAGTTCATGGCGGCGTTGCTGCCGGACCCGCCGCGCCCCGAGCCGCGGGCGCCGATCCTCGAGTTCGATCGCACGCCGATGCCGTTCCGACAAGCGGTGCTGACCGCGCCGATCGAGCACGAGGCCGGCTGGGTCAAGGTGCCGGATGGTTCGGGTCTCGGCATCGAGATCGACCGGGCAGCGCTTCGCCGTTTCGCACCTGCCTGACGCCTCTCGGGCGGGCACGGGACTTCGGAGATCCGGTCGCCCTAGTACCTCGCGCCGGGAACCACGCCCTCGCGCGCCCGCCTCTCCCATCGGAAGTGTAGGGCGAGTCGTGCGAACAAACCGCTAAAGAGAGCAACCCGGCGCCGGCAGCTTCAAGGCCGAAGCCCATCTTCGTCGCAGGCGAAACCGATGCGCGGCGCGTGCATCTGACGGCTGCCTCGTTAAGCTGTGTTCAGAAAAAAGCGGAGAACGCCGCATGGGCGTTGCCTGGCATCACAAGGCCGGGCGTCACCGGGACGGCGAGCGCGGGGGACCGTCGGATGGCTGAGGATGCGGTGATGGCGACAGGTACTACCGCCAAGGTAATCGAAAGCCCGGCGGCGACGCCGCGCTTCCGGAAACCATTCACCCAGCAGGAGCCTATCTCCGAGCCCGCGATCGCACGGGCGGTGGAGGTCATGCGCTCGGGCCGGCTCCATCGCTACAACACGGCCGAGGGCGAGGTCGCGGAGGCCGCTCTCCTCGAGGAGGCATTCGCCGAGTGGCAGGGCGCGCGCTACTGCCTCGCCTGCGCCTCGGGCGGCTATGCCCTTCGTCTCGCGCTGATCGCGGCGGGGCTGAAACCCGGCGAGCCGGTGCTCGCCAACGCCTACACGCTCGCGCCGGTGCCGGGGGCGATCCACGGGGCGGGCGGCGTGCCGGTCTTCGTCGAGATCGGGTGGGACTGGCGGCTCGACCCGGCCGACCTCGACGCAAAGGCTGCGGCCAGCGGCGCGCGCTTCCTGATGCTCAGCCATATGCGCGGGCATATCGCGGACATGGACGCGGTCATGGCTGTCTGCGAGGCGCGCGGGATCACGCTCATCGAGGATTGCGCGCATACGATGGGGGCCGCCTGGGACGGCAAGCGGTCGGGCAATTTCGGGCGCGTCGCCGCCTTCTCGACCCAGACCTACAAGCATCTGAATTCGGGGGAGGGCGGTTTTCTTACGACCGACGACGACGAGACAGCGGCTCGGGCCATCGTCACCTCGGGCTCCTACATGCTCTATGAGCGGCATCGTGCGCGGCCATCGTCCGAGGCGTTTGAGGGTATCCGGCTCGAGACGCCGAACTATTCCGGCCGCATGGACAATCTCCGCGCCGCCATTCTCCGCGCCGAACTGCCGCTGATCGACGAGCGGATCGCGCGCTGGAACGCGCTCTATGCCGCGATGGAGGTGGGGCTAGCGCACGCTGAGGGTGTCGAGGTCGTGCCGATACCCGTGCGGGAGAGCCATGTCGGCTCCTCCTTTCAGTTCCATGCGACGGGGCCGGGTGCGGCTGGCATGCCCGACTTTCTTACGGCCTGTGCGCGCCGTGGGGTCGAGCTGAAATGGTTCGGGGCGGAGGCACCGGCCGGGTTCACCAGCCGCTTTGACAGTTGGCGTTATCTCGGCGAGCCGCAGTCTCTGCCGCGCACGATCGAGACTTTGGCGACGACGGTGGATCTGCGCCTGCCGCTCACCTTCGATGAGGTCGACTGCCGGATCATTGCGACGATCATCGCCGAGGAAGCAGCCCGTTTCGTGGCGTAGGAAGATCACCCACACGTCGTTCCCTGAGATCGCCGAGGCTAAGAGGCCCGGCATGCTTTCTGTTGCGCGGGGCTGCGGATCTGGGCAGGTTCTCCGAAAGAAAATTACCGCGAGGTGAAGATGTCGATTGAAGCATTGCGGGCGCTCATACTGGCGTCGCTGTTCACCCTGACATCGACATTGGTCGGCGCGCAGAACCAGACGGCCCAGCCCCCGACTGACGAGCCAGCAACAGCTGAGGAGCCGGAGGCCGAGGGGCCGGATCCGGAGGCCATCGTCCTCGCCTCCGCCGAGTTCCTCGCCGGCCTGCCCGCCTTCGGCTTCGACTGGTTCGTGAGCTACGACATCGTCGATGAGGGGCGCGAGAAACTGACCTTCACCCGCAGCGGCAACAATCTCATGGTTCGCGATCAAGGGTTCGTCAGCTCCTCGGAGGAGGGGTTCCGGCTACGGATGTACTACTATGACGGGGCGACTTTCACCGTCTCGGCGCCGGAGGAGAATTTCTATGCCAGCGCGCCGTTCGACGGTGGCTTCGAGGCGCTGGTGACGGCCTTGCGCGAGCGGAGCGACACGGTGCTCCCGCTCTGGTCCATCATGTCCGAGCGGCTGCCGGACCGGATGACCGAGGGTGCCGAGGCCGCGGCCTATGTCGGCCTCACGCGCATCGGCGGCGCCGTCGCGCATCACGTCGCCTTCGCCGGGCGGGAGGAGGACTGGCAGATCTGGATCGCCGACGATCCCGAAGCGCCCCTGCCGCTCTACATCGTCGGGACCGAGAGCGCCGAGAAGGGCTGGCCGCAATATCGCGCCTGGCTGAGCAACTGGGACCTCGCGCCGGAGACGACGCCGGAGCAGTTTGTCTTCTCGCCGGATGAGGACGATCTGCCGGCCTCGCTACCCGATCTTGCGGCGCGGCCGCAGGGTGCCGGCGCATCGGAAGGCGGCGCGGGAGAGGAGGCGCAGCAATGAGAGTCTCACCCTTTCTCGCAGCGCTCTTAGCCGGGTGCCTCGCGGTCTTCGCAGTCGGGCCGTCGCCCGAGCGGGCCATCACATTGAGCCTTGGTGTCGACAGCGCCGAGGCGCGCCCCGGCGGGCGCGGCGGCGGGTTCCGCGGTGGTGGCCGCGTGCGGGCGAAGGGCGCGCGGGCGCGTCCGGCGCATCGCGCGCGCCCCCGGCCGAGCAGCCGACCGAGGCCGAGCACGCGCCCCAATCGGCCGCGGCCCGCCGTCGAGAACCGGCCCGGCGACCGGCCGGTCGCCGGGTTGCGACCGGGCAATCGTCCGGGTGCGGGCAACCGCCCCGGTGCTGGCAATCGACCCGGGAACCGGCCCGGTGTGGGCAACCGTCCCTCGAACCGCCCGGGCTTTGCGACGCGGCCGGGTGTGCGCCCACCGGGCACGCGGCCCCGGCCGCCGGGATATCGTCCGCCCGGCTACCGTCCACCGCACTGGCGCCCGCCCATCTGGCGCCCGCCGGCCTATCGCCCGCCTTTTGCTCGCCCGCCGCACTGGCGGTGGGGCACGTATTACTACTACCCGCGCTGGGGCTGGTACTTCACGGCTGCGCTGGCGACATCGACGCTCGTCTACGTGGTCAACCTGCCGGAGGATGACGACTGCGAGCAGATCGTCTCAGAAGGTGAGACGATGTATGTCTGCGACGGCGTCCTTTACCGGTCCACGGTCTATCAGGATGAGCAGGTCTACGAGATCGTCTCCGAGCCCGAGGAGGTCGTCGATACCGGTGGCGCCGATGGCGGCGGTGGCGTGAGCGAGAGCTTTGCCGCGCCGGACGGCGTGCTTCAGCTCACCTCGCCCCGCATCCGCGGCGACGATGTGCTGGCGCTGCAGAGGGAGCTCTCCGCCCGTGGCTATGAGCTCGGCACGCCGGACGGTGTCTTCGGCCCGGCGACGGACCGCGCGCTACGGTCCTTCCAGGAGGACAGCGAGCTGCCTCCTTCCGGCGTGCTGACGGAGCAGACGGCGGCGGCCCTCGGCCTCTGACGGGGCCGGCACGAAGGACGGAGAGAGGGTGCTGCTCGCGCCAGCTGGTCGCTTCTGCGGGGTCCGGTCCACTGTGCCTGCACGTGGCGGCGCCGATACATCGCGTTGTCGTCACGGGTTTTTCGTGTACGCTCCCGTCAATGCCCATGCGTAAGCCCGGGCGCCATGACAAGCCGCGGCAAGCGGCGCTGATGGGAGGTTGCCATGTGCCAGGTCTTCGCCGGGCAGGATCCGGACGAATATGCGAGCGAGACACGCTCGATGCGGCTCAGCGGCTACAGCACGTCCGTGAGGCTCGAGACGGCATTCTGGCGCGTGCTGGACGACATCGCGCTCCGCGAAGGCATCACCGTCCCGCAGTTCTGCTCGAAGCTCCATGACGAGGTGACGGGGCTGCAGGGCGAGGTGCGCAACTTCAGCTCGCTCCTGCGCTGTGCCTGCCTCGTGCATCTGAGGCGCGAGGCCGCGGAGGCTGCCGGTGTCTCCGTTGCAGCGGAATAGGTAGTAACCCGCTACCACCACGGCCCGCCGGGCGCTCCTACACTGCCGATATCCAAGGCGGGCCGGAGGAGGCGATGGCGAAGGCGATCCACATGATGATCCGGGTGCTGGACGAGCAGCGCTCGCTCGACTTCTACGAGCAGGCCTTCGGGCTGACGGTCGCGGACCGGCTCGATTTCGAGAAGTTCACCCTCGTCTATCTCCGCAACGCCGAGAACGACTTCGAGCTCGAGCTGACGGTCAACAAGGGTCAGAGCGAGCCCTACGATCTCGGCAACGGCTACGGGCATATGGCGGTCTGCGTCGACGACCTCGATGCAGAGCATGCGCGCTTCGAGGCGTCGGGGCTCAAGCCCCGCAAGCTCGTCGAGTTCGCGCCCGGCGGCCCCGGCACGCCCGTCATCGCCAAGTTCTTCTTCGTCCAGGACCCCGACGGCTACGAGATCGAGGTCATGCAGAAGGCCGGCCGTTACCAATGAGCCGACCCGCATAAGCAAACACAGAATGGGAGGAGCAACATGAGACTATCCCGACGTTCCGTCCTGCGAGGGACGGCCTGCGCGGCCGTGATCAGCATGGTGACGGCCGAGACGCGGGCGCTCGCCGCCCTGCGTCTGGCCCCCGATCCGGAGGAGCAGGCGCTGCTTCTGCGCTTCGTGCGCGTGATGTACCCGCACAAGCAGTTCCCGGATGGCCCCTATGGGCGCACGGCCGAGGCTGCGCGCGCAGGCGCGGCGACCCCTGCTGCCAAGGCGCTGATGTTCGCCGAAGGCATGCATGACCTTCGCGAAGCTGGCTTTGCCGAGATGTCGGAGGACGACGCGCTCGACCATCTCCGCTCGATCGAGGACACGGCCTTCTTCCAGCATGTGCGCGGTACGGTCGTCACCACCCTCTACAACGATCCGGAGGTCTGGGCGCTCCTCGGCTATGAGGGTCCGAGCTACGACCAGGGTGGCTATATCGACCGCGGCTTCAACGATCTCGACTGGCTCCCCGAGCCGCGCGTCACCGAGCTCTGAGGGGGAGAGGATCATGAGCAAGATTGCACAGGACGAAGCGGTCGGCGTCATCATCGGCTCCGGCGCGGGCGGCGGCACGATGGCCTTTGAGCTCACGAAGGCGGGCGTGCCCGTCGTGCTGCTCGAGGCCGGCCCGTACCTTAAACCCGACGACTACGAGAACGACGAATGGGCGGCCTTCGGTCAGATGGCCTGGCTCGATGCGCGCACCACCAGCGGCTCCTGGCGCGTCGCCAAGGACTTCTCGGGCCTGCCCGCCTGGCTGGTGAAGGCCGTCGGCGGCACCACGACCCACTGGGCCGGTGCGACCCCGCGCTTTCTCGACTATGAGTTCAAGGCCCGCAGCACCTATGGCGATATCGAGGGCGCCACGCTTCTCGACTGGCCCATCGATCTCGCGGAGATGGAGCCCTACTACGCCCGGGCCGAGGACGCGATCGGATCGACCCACACCAATGGGCGTGCGCCGCTGCCGGCGAACAACAACTACAAGGTCTTTGCCAACGGGGCCGAGCGCGTGGGTTACACCCGCTATGCCACCGGCCCCTATGGCACCAATGCCGAGCCCTATGACGGGCGCCCGGGCTCGATCCAGGACGGCTTCAACTTCCAGGGCGACAAGCACACCTCGAAATGGAGCACGGCGGTCCGCGAGATCCCGCGCGCCGTCGCCACCGGCAAATGCGACCTCCGCCCGCAAAGCCATGTGATCCAGATCACGCATGACGCCGAGGGCAAGGTCGACGCGGTCATCTATGTGGATGCCGAGGGCAACCTGCAGCGTCAGGCCGCCCGTTTCGTCTGTGTGGCCGGCAACTCGATCGAGACGGCGCGGCTTCTCCTTATGAGCAAGTCGAACCGCTTCCCGAACGGCCTTGCCAACAGCTCGGATCAGGTGGGGCGGAACTATATGCGCCACCTCACGGGCTCGATGTATGCTTGGTTCGATAAGCCCGTGAACTTCTATCGCGGCGAGACGATGGCCGGCATCATCAAGGACGAGGTGCAGAACGACCCCTCCCGCGGCTTCGTCGGCGGCTACTACATGGAGACGCTGGCCCTCGGCCCCGCCTTCCTCGCAGCCTTCGTCGAGCCCGGCATGTGGGGGCCGAACTTCACCGAGATCATGGACAACTACGAGAACATGGCCGGCATGTGGATCGTGGGCGAGGATATGCCCCAGGCCACGAACCGCATCACGCTCTCGGACACCGTGACGGACCAGCACGGCATGCCCGCGCCGAACGTGCATTTCGACGACCACCCCAATGACGTCGCCATGCGGGAATATGCCTATGAGAAGGCCGAGGCGCTCTACAAATCGGTCGGCGCCGTCGGCACGCATCGCACGCCGCCCTATCCGTCCACGCACAACCTCGGCACCTGCCGGATGAGTGCGGAGGCTGAGGACGGCGTGGTCGATAGCATGGGCCGGGCGCATGATGTCTCGAACCTCTTCGTCTCGGACGGCTCGGTTATGACCACGGGGGCGGCGGCGAACCCGACGCTCACAATCGTGGCGCTCGCGATCCGGCAGGCGGAGGCGATCTCGGGCCTCGCTTCACGCGGCGAGATCTGAGGGGCCGGGAGGCCGGCACGCATGACGGATGTGCCCCGGGCCACGACCCGGGGCCTCCTGCCACACGACCAGGGTCCGATACCGTCGGGCCCAGTTCCCATGAACATCACAACGGATGGAGGAGACGATGGCGGCATTCCTGATCGCCCAGGTGAAGGTGACCGACGATGCCTGGGTGCCCGACTACGCGGCGAAGGTGCACGACCTCGCCGCGAAGCACGGCGGCAAGTACCTCTCGCGATCGGGCGCGATCGACACACTGGAAGGGCAGGCGCCGGATCTTACGCTGATCGCCCTCATCCAGTTCCCGGACAAAGCCGCGGCGAATGCCTTCGCCAACGACCCTGACTATGCCCCCTTCGGCAAGGCGCGGCAGGAGGGCAGCGAAAGCACCTTCTACCTCATCGATGACACCGACCTCGCCGGCGGCATCCCGTACCTTCCAAAGGGATGAGAGCTGGGCGCAGGGTAGAATGTTCGCACTACGTTCCGCGCCTCCTTACACTTCATTCGGCCCGCTGTCGTTTACGTGGGCCTAAAGTTAGCCTTCGGTTGTGCGTTTCGAACTGCGGGTGCGCGGATGACCTTGGTCGGCTTTCGCGAGGTCCGTGCTCGCGCTGTTAGCCAGAGTCGGATTGAGTGTCGGTGTCCCAATCGACCGGCCTTCGAAGGCAAGGTGGGTTCTGGAAAACCACACTCATTGCGACACGCCCCAAGGCAGAGCTGGGACGTGTCGCATGGCTTCCGAAGAGGTCCCGGGTCGGGCGCGGGACACGGGGCGCTGTCGCCTGCTCTTGCCTCAGAGCGTCAGGCTGCTGGCGCCGTCGAGCGGGCGGGCGGCGCGGCCGAAGAGGGTTTCAGGCTCGGTACGGAGCGGGTCGTGCGCTTCGAGGGCTGAGAAATCGAAGCCCGTGAGTGTCGCGATCCGTGAGACCTTCACTTGGTAGGTCTTGTATTCGCCGAGCACGAAGGCTGCCTCCGTCAGGTCCCGGATCATCTCGCCTTGGGTCAGGAGATAAGCGGTCGCACTCAGCGCGCCCGTATCCGCCCGCACCATCACGGCGATCTTCCAGAAGGTCTCGGGGATCTGGATGTCCTCCGCCCCCGGCTGCTCCTTCAGCCGCTTGTCCTCCTCGCAAAAGACGGGCCCCGTCATGACCGAGACCTTGAAGTCCTTCGTCTCGGCCGCCTCCAGAATGTAGTCCTCGAGCCCGACCCAGTCGCGCTGGTTGAGGTCCTTATGCTGGGGCGCGCAGTTCGTGTAGTGGAAGGTGTCTCGCTCGCCCTGCTGCGCCTCCTCCCGGCTCTCGCCCCAGCCCGGATCCTTCCGCCGCACCAAGTGCCCGCGGTCGAGCGGGTTGTGCTTGTAGAGCCTGTTGTCGATCTGGTGCGCGGGGTCGATCCGCCCGTCGGTGTTCCAGCTTCCCTTGCGCTTCAGGCTAAAGGCTTTGGCACCGTCGATATTGACCGCCGTCAGCATGGGAAGGCGACGCGCCTTCGACATCAGGACCGAGAAATGAGTGTATCGCAGCACGCCATCCGCCGCGCCCTCGACCGGCGCCAGATCATCGGCCTTTCCACCGAGCGCGGGCAGATCCACCCGCTTGTCTGCGCCGAGGAAGGCCGGATCGTAGCCCGTGCGTCCGGCCAGCGCCGCAGCCGGCGTCGCCTCGGACGCGCCCTCGCCCGGCAGGAAGTCGACGGCGACCTGCGTCTTTATCTTGCGGAGGGCGGCGGCGACGATATCGGCCGATACGGCATAGTTCGTCTCGCCGAAGAGCCCGGCGAAATGCAGGCCCACGGCTTCCCCCGTCTCGATGTCGAGCACCACCGAGCCCGAATTGCCGCCGAGTGTCGTGTAGTCCGTCAGCATCACGACGCCGTCCTTGTCGAACCCGGTGCAGAGACCCGGGCTGAAGCGCTTCACATCGTATTTGCCGCCGAAGATGTCGTTCATCAGCGTCGGATCGTTCCGCCGCGGGTCCGCCGCCGGGTAGCCGACCGCCGCCACGGGCGTGTCCTCCGCCGCCGGCCGGGGCGCGAGTGGGATCGGGTCCATCCCCGCCTCGGGCTGGACCTTCAGGAACGCGATATCGGGCTCCCGCGCACCGTTCACGTGCAACACCTCGATCACCCGCATGCCGAGCCGGCTCTGCGCCGTCTGACGCTGGCGGAGCGTGTCGATCTCGACCCGCACCTGCCGGCCGAAATCACCCATGATGATGTCCCAGCCCGAGGGCCAGGCGCTGCGCGCGAAGACCTCCGCGACATGCCGGTTGGTCACCACCACATCCGTATCGATCAGCCAGCCGGTGCCCACGAACTCCATCATGTGGTTGAAGAGATCGACGCGCCCCACGCGGCGGCAGAGCGCCTCCATCTCCGCCTTCCGCGCCTCCAGAAGATCGACCCGGTCATAGTTCCCAGCGATGACGATCTTATCGTCCTGGATGAAATAGGCCGGTCTGAGATCGGCCAGGATGATGGCCTCGAGCGCGGCACTCGTGCGGAAATCCTCCGGCCCGCCCATGCGCTCCATCGCGCCGCTCCGCACCGCCTCGAAGGCGCGGCTTTCCTTGGGGCTCGGCGGGGCCATGCCCTCGAGCGCGGGCTCGCGCTGGTACTGAGGCAGGGTATCGGCCGCACGCTCCAGCGCCCTCTCGAAGGCGCCGGATTTCTGGCGCAGAATATCGATCTGTCTCATCGCTCTCTCCAATCGCTTTGGGTAGCGCCGCTCAGGCTTCTTCGGCGAAGAGCTCGCCCCAGACATTGCAGGTATCCTCGAGCGTTGGGCCGAGGACGCGCTTCATCAGCACGGCGGCGACGACGGTGGCGACCGCTGGGGCCAGCCCGAAGCTGACGGTCAGAAGCTGGACCAGCGCACCCGCCACCGCCGTTGGGCCGAGATTGAGGGCGTCGCTCAGCTTCTTGCGGTCCTTCTTGTCCTCCTCCCCCTCGCCACAGAGGAGCTGGAAGAGCTCGCGATGGAGCCGCTTCAGAAGCCGCCGGCCGATCCGGTGGAAGAAATCCCCCACGCCCTCGAGCGCCGCCTCCGACACATTCGCCTCCATGGCGACGGCGCGGGAGGGATCGACGGAAGTGAGCGTGGCGCGCCGTCCGATCTCCGCAACCAGAAGATCCTCGCTCATGCCTTCCGCCATGCGCTCCGCCGCCGCGGCGGCCGCCGCGATGCCCCCTTCGGCGAGGAGGGCAGGGGGCGCCATGCTCTCCAGCGCCCCGCCCCCCAGCCGGGCGGAGATGCGGGCGTGGAAGAGGTCGGCGACGCGCGCGTAGCCCTCATCGGTCGGGTGCAGCTCGTCGTGCCAGTCCTCCTGCACCACGCCTCGGCAATCGACGACTTCCAGGATGCCCGAAAGCCCCGGCTCGGCGGCGAGCCTGTCGAGCTCGTCGTAGAACCGGTCCACCAGATGCGCGACCAGCGCGCGCTGCAGATGCGGGTCGGTGATGCCGAGCCGCTCCATCGGCTTGCCGAGCCAGCGCCCGCGCGAGGGCCTCGTATGGTCGTAGCCATGGACGAAGACGGGCAGGCCCGGAAAGCTCGTCGCCACCCGCTGCAGCATGCTGCGATAGAGCGCGATCACCTCGATCAGCGTCCGCTCGAAATCTTCGGTCACATAGTCCTCGATCTCGAGATCCGGGTCGAAGGGTTCGAGCGCACGCACGAGCCGACCCTCGCCGAGCAGATCGTTGCCCCCGCCCGAGAGGAGCACGCCATCCGGGCTCTCCGCCGCGATGGTCGCGATCAGCTCGTCCTGCTCGTCCATGTCGGAGATGAGATCCCCGGCCGCGCCGAGGCTGCGGATCGCGTAGCGGTCGCCCAACTGATCGATCACGTCCTCGAGCAGCAGGGGGTACTGGAACCAGCTATCGCCCTCGCTCACGAGCTTCGGGCCCGTCCAGTCGTCGAGCTTCGCCCTATAGGCGCGCGCCCGCCGCCAGCGCGCGATGCGGTTGACGCTGTTGAGCAGGACCGCGCTCTCTTCGGCGGACGGGGTGACGAAGGCTGGGTTCGGGATGACGACGGGGGCGAAGCTGCCGCTGTCGCGCCCGCTATCCATCAGGTATGGCGCGATCTCGCTATCCGGCACTTCCGGGTTCATCAGCATCGCGCGCAGTTCGGACTCAGTGATTGTCTCGGGCATTGTGGCCTCCCTTCCTTCCCCCAGTATGCGCCATGTCGCGCTGGCGTTGCCGATCCGCGTCGCCAACTGTAAAGCTCTGGATCAGTTCCGCTTCTGGTTGAATTTTACTGAGAATCTGGCAGTCTCCAAAGGTGATTTGAGCTGAGCTCCTTTATTCACGCTAGGTTGACGCAGTACCGGTGGGGTTTTGACTTAGATGACGGCCAGCCATGAAGAGATCAGGGCGCTGCATCAGGCGCTGATGGCGGCATTTCCACAGCCGGGCGATCTCGAATTGGTGCTCGCGCTCGATCTTGGCCGGCTGCCGCAAGATATCGCTCCGCCGAACACCACGCGCCCGATGGCCTATTTCCGGTTCATCCAGGCCGCGAGCGCTGAAGGTTGGTTCGACCCCCTTGTCGCCGCCGCCGCCCGCGCGGTTCCCGGCAACGCGGCCCTTGCCGCCCTGGCCGCCGGACGTGCGGTGCCGAAGGAAGCGGACATCCATCGCCCCGCGGCCCGGGACGCAGTGTCGGACGCGGAGGCGGAGGCAGACAGCACCGATGCCGAGCGGCAGTCGGCGCTCCAGCGCCTCGTCAATGCCAACGACCCTTCGGCCGACGCCCTTGCGCTTCTCGCAGGCCAGCAGGCGATGCTCGGCCGCGTGGGTGCCATCGAGTGGAACGGTAGCCACCAGGGCACCTGCATCCTGGTCGACCACGACAAGGTGCTGACCAACGACCACGTCATCCGCCCGCTCCGCTCCTTTGGGCCGGACACGCTCGAGGTCCGGTTCGATCACCTCAAGGATGCGTCCGGCGCGCTGCAACAGGGCTGGACCGTGCCGGTCGCCGATGACTGGCTCCTGAAGAACCGCCCGCACGGGACCGCGGATACGACGAACGACCCGAACGACGTGCCCGAGCCGCTCGATCTCGACTATGCCCTCGTCCGCCTTGCCGCGAAGCCGACGGACCGGTCGGGGCCCGACGGTGCGGCCCGCACGCCGGTGCAGCTCGACAAGAACGCCAAGGCTCTCACCGTCAGCGACCACGTCACCATCATCCAGCACCCGATGGGCGCGCCGATCCACATCGCCTACGGCCATGTCCTCAGCCTCGGGGGGCAGAACCTTCGCGTCCGCTACAGCGCCAACACCAAGAAGGGGTCGTCCGGTGCCGCCGTGCTGAACCATAAAGGCGCCCTCGTCGCCCTCCACCACGCCGGCGACCCGAATTTCGCGGCCGAGCTTGCCGATTACAACCAGGGCATCCCCATCGCCCTCATCGCTGCGGACCTCGCAGCAGCCGGGCTCCTCCCCGACATCGCCGGTGCGGCATGAACTTTCAGGAGGTCAAACCGGTCTATGACGTCATGCGGGCGACCTATCTCGACCGCGACGCGCTCACCCTGCTCCTCGCCATGGGCGGACCGAACCGGCTCCTCGACGACATCGCCCGGGCCGACGCGACCATGCCGTCCGTCCATCTCCAGGTGATAACGAGTGCGACGACGCAAGGCTGGCTCCCGATCCTGATGCAGGCCGTGCTCGACGATCAGTCCCTGACCGAGGAGCGGCGGCGCGAGATCCGCGGCGACTGGGCCGACCTCCTCCTCCGCTTCGAGCCGAAGCCCGAGCCCGAGGCCGGCTTCGCGCACTGGGACCACCTCCGCACGGACGGCGTCGCCTTCGTCAACCGCACGACGCTGCGCGAGACCATGGGGCAGATGGGCGACGTGCTCGGCCCCCGCGTTCTCGTGCTCAAGGGCGACGCGCTCTCCGGCACCAGCTACGCTTGGCGCCTCATCAGCCATATTTCCCGCGGCTTCCCGAACACCCAATGCGCTCATTTCGACTTCGGGACGTGGAAGGGGGACCCGCGTCCCCTCGGTGTCATGCAGTCGCTCGCGGCTCATCTGCGCATCGACGCCACCCTCCGCCGGGCCGACATGCCGGGTGACGACCACCTCGCAGCCTTCCTCGTCTCCTGGCTGATGGGCCAGCTTCAGCAGCTTGACGGCACGCGCTGGCTGATTTTCGACAACGCGCAGTCGAGCGTGCTGCCTCAGGCAACGAAGGAGATGCTGGCGGGCCTCGCCGAAGCGCTCTCCCGCGGCACGGTCGATAATGCGCGGCTCTTCATCCTCGGCTTCGACCTGCCGTTGATGGCCCATGGCGGGGCCAAAGCGCTCGAACTCCGGCTTTCCCGCCTCGGCCGTCACGACTTCGAGGAGTATCTGTCGACGGTCGTGCAGCGCTATGGCGGCCTCGGCGACGCGTTCGCGACCCCGGCGGAGGCGCTCGACGAAGTTCTCTCGGGCATCGCCCTCGACGGCGCGGATCGCGAGGCGCTGGAGGCGATCTCGGTCCAGCTTGACCGGATCGTGCAGGAAGCGCAGGAGGCCGGCGCGGCGGCGCCGGCGGGCGAATGAGCGCGTCCAAGGCACCGGGCGGCCTCCGCGCCGAACTCGCCGCCCTCCGCGAGCGCGCAACCGACGGACCACGACTGCCGGAGGGACAGGCCGCCGATGCGGCGGCAGTGCTTGCCTATTTCGACCCCTTCGCCCTGCCGGGGCTTGCCGAGACCGGACCGGACGACCCGACCTTCGGGGACATCATGGCCCTCGCCGAGCCCGTCTCCGACCCCCCGGGCTTCTGGACGCTCCACCTCTCCGCCCGCCGCGCTCTCCTCGCCCGCATGGAGGGACGGGCGGCGGTGCAGGCAGCGCTCGACACGGTCGAGCATCTGCCGGAAGTCGCCGCCCAGATGGGCTTCGCGCTCATTGTCGAAGGGCCGGAGGCGGTCCATGCAGCGCTCAACGGCCCCTCCCTCAAGCGCGTTGCGGGCCTCAACCTCGCCCGCTCCTGGGTCGACGGCGTGAAGGCGCTGGAGGACGGCCTGCCCAGCGCCGCCGAGATCGAGGAAGCGCTCACCAGCCTCCGCCGGCGCGCGCCCCTCCGCGATCTTGTAGGCGAGCACTTCACCGGCCGCGATCAGGTCCTCACCGCCATGCGCGCACACATGGCGGAGAACGCGCCCGCCCAGATGCTCTTCATCTACGGCCCCGGCGGCGTCGGCAAATCCACCGTGCTTGCGAAGTTCGCGCTGGAGGTGGAGGAGGGGCAGGGCGCGGACGCAGTCGCCTACCTCAATCTCGACCGCCCGCTCCTCCGCCCGGGCGAGCCGCTGACGCTCCTCCAGGACCTCATCACCCAGCTCGCCGACCAGTTCCAGCAGGAAGCCAAGTTCCTTGAGGAAGTGGCCGACCGTGTCGCCGCCACGGCCGAGCGCTTCGATCTCGCCTTCAAGACCGGCTCCTCCCTCGAAGCGATGAGCACCGCGGGGTTCTGGGAGGCGATGATCGGCGAGGCGGCCGAGAGCATCTCCGCGCTCCCAGGTGACGGCCCGATCCTGGTCCTCATCGACACCTTCGAGCAGGCGCAGCGCCTCGGCCCCGCCATCGTCGAGCAGATGTGGCAGATGTTCCGCCTGCTGGCCGAGGCACAGCCGCGTCTGCGCATCATCGCCGCCGGCCGCGTGGAGGAGGAGATCGGCACCCTCAGCGCCGTCTCCCTCGAAGCCTTCGAGCGCACGGACGTCGCCCGCGTCCTTGAGAGCACGCTGGGAGAGACGGTTCCCGAGCAGATCGTGGAGGATGTACTCGACGCCTCGGAGGGACACCCCCTCACCGTCCGGCTCGCCGCGATCTCAGTCAAGAACCTCGGCATCGGCGCCTTTCTCGATCCGAAGACCCGTGCCGAAGAGCTCGCGCGGCTGAGAGACGAGCGGCGCGACGCGCTCCTCTACGGACGCATCCTCCGCCAGATCGGCGATCCGAAGGTGGCGGAACTCGCCGTACCCGGCCTCGTCATGCGCCGGATCACGGCGGAGGCCATCGAGCGCGTACTGGCCGAGCCCTGCGGCCTCGATCTCGGCCCCGGCGATGCGGAGGATCTCTTCGAGCGCATGCAGCGGGAGGTCGATCTCGTCACCCTCGATCTCCGCGACCCGAACGCGCCCGCGCTCGTCCATCGCCCGGAGGTACGCGCCATGATGCTCGCCGATCTCCGCCGCGACCGCAAAGATCAAGCCCGCGCCATCGATGAGAAGGCCGCCGCCTATCTCGCGACCCAGCCGGGCCCCTTTGCGCGGGCCGAGTATATCTATCACCTCCTGTTCCTCGGCGCGGAGCCCGAGACGCTGGACGCGCTCTGGACCCCGGATCTCGCCCCCTTCCTCGCCACGGCCGCCGAAGAAGTGCCGCCGCGAGGTGCTGCCTGGCTCGCCCGGCGCATCGGCTTGGACCTCGCGCCCCCGCTCGCCGAGGCGATCGAGCAGGACGAGCATGAGGAGACCGTTCGCCAGATGGCCGAGCGGCGGATCGGACGGGGTCAGCTCAAGGGCGCGCTCGATCTCCTCCAAAAGCTCGAGACCCGCATGCCCGGCAGCGCGCTCTGGTCGCTCGAGACCCAGCTCCTCAGCCGGCTCGGCCGCGCCGATGAGGCGCTGGACAGGGCCGCGCGCGGGATCGACGCGCTCCGCGCTTCTGGCCACCGGACGGAGGTCGCCGATCTTCTCCTCCACCGCAGCCTTGTGCGCGAGGGTCTCCGCCGCTTCGCCCGCGCCTCGGAGGACGTGGCCGAAGCGCTCGAGATCTCCGAAGCCACGGGCGACGCGGAGATGCAGCTTCGCGCCATCGCGGCACTGCTGCGGCTCAACCGGAAATCGCCGAAGACCGCTGGCCCGGACCCCAAGGCGCTCCGCAGCATGTCGGTCCCCCTCCTCGACAAGATCGGGCCTACGCTCCTCGACCGCAACGCCGCCCTCGCGCGGGAGCTTGCGGCCGAGCTCGGCGACCAGCACCTGCAGCTTCTCGAGCTCGTGGCGCGCCAGCCGGTCAGCCCCGTGCCCCTTCAGTCCACTGACGCGGGGACAGTCATCGGCACGGCCTTGCTCGACCGGGTTGCCGAGGCCGTCAAGGGCGACTTCGCCGGCCTCGTCGATGTGGACGCCAAGCGCGCCGTCTCGACCCTGCAGCAGCGTCTGCCGGACGTCCTGAACCTCGCGCGTGACCGGAACGCGCTCAAGGAGGTGAGCGAGCCGGTACGGATGCTCCTTGCCGCGGAGGTCGACCAACGCGTCGGCGCCTTCCCGAGCCCCACGATGCTCGCCCGCACCACCGGGCTCAAGCTCCAGTATTGACGCCGTTCGAGTCCGCGTTCTCGGCAAAGCGCTGCGGGCGGGGTTTGGGCGTCCCGGGCTTGACCCGGGACCT
This sequence comes from Pseudomonadota bacterium, assembly GCA_039815685.1. Taxonomy (GTDB): domain Bacteria; phylum Pseudomonadota; class Alphaproteobacteria; order Rhodobacterales; family Rhodobacteraceae; genus Thermohalobaculum. The sequence continues at coordinate 55,035 of JBCBYV010000028.1, forward strand.
CTGGGGCACCTCAGGAGGTCCCGGGTCAAGCCCGGGA
>JBCBYV010000057.1:0-7799 GCA_039815685.1 Pseudomonadota bacterium
GCCAAACCCCCCCGTCGATATGAGCTCTTGGGGGAGATAAGCCTGTTATCCCCGGCGTACCTTTTATCCGTTGAGCGATGGCCCTTCCATGCGGAACCACCGGATCACTATGCTCTAGTTTCCTACCTGATCGACTTTTTCCACCACCCGCACTGCGCATTGGCGGTTGTGCCGCGGCCCGAGGCTCGCTACCTCCTCGCCATGGGTGGGATTTCAGATTTTCGACTTTTTCGTGCAACGGTGCCGTTGGCACTGTCATTGGGGCTCGCCGCCTGCGCGCCGGATGAGCCGGGCGTCGGCAGCGACACGACTGGCGCGGCGGCCTCTGCGCCCACGGGAATCGCCGGGGGCCTAGAAGAAGGGCTCAGCACACTGCCGACCGGGCTTTGGAGCGTGCGCCTGACGGGACGCGCCGCGGAGGCCGTGGTCTCGAACGGCAGTGCCAATATCGGTTTTTCCTGCGCGAACAACACGTTGGGCGTCCGCTTCCGCCCTTCCGCCGGTCCCGATGACGCGACCCTCCGCCTGACGGCGAGGGGACGGCAGACGGCAAGCATCGAACTCGATTTCGAGGCGGCCGGGCGAGACATGGTGTGGAACGGCAACACGCGCGGGCCGGAAAGCGCGTTCCTCCGAGCCCTCGAGGGTGGTGCCGCCCTCAGCGTCACGGGCCGGCCCGGCCTCGATGCCGCCTTCCCCGGAACGGGCGCGCACGAGGCGATCTCGAACGCCGTTACACCCCAGGGTTGCATTGCGGGTTAAGACACACGCATAGAGTTATCCCAGTTATCCACAGGCTTCTCCACAGGGCGCGGGATATCGGGGACAGTCGGCCAGTCGACCCAGCAAGCGCTCGCGCCCCCGATCTTGGCGCGGTATTGTCAGCTCAACGATAAAGATCGAGCAGACCGGGAGAGGCCTCATGGCCGATGGCACCCAGCCGGGCGCTGGCGAGAGCCCGCGCATCCAGCCGCACAACCTCGAGGCGGAGCACGCGCTCCTCGGCGCGATGCTGGTCAGCAACGAGGTCTTCGGCCAGGTCGAGAACCTGCTCGACGCGAGCCATTTCTACGACCCCGTGCACGGCCGCATCTACGATGTGATGGCGCGGCTCATCCGGAAAAAGGCGTTGGCCTCGCCCGTCACGGTCAAGAGCTTCATGGCGGGCGACGAGGGACTGGACGCGCTCGGGGGTGCTGACTATCTCGCGCAGCTCGCGACCGGCGTTGTCTCGCTGAGGGCGGCCCCCGACTACGCGGCCACCATCCGCGAGCTTGCCACCCGCCGCGCCCTCGTCCGCCTCGGCGACGATATTCAGGCCCGCGCCGCCAGCTTCGAGGTCGATGACGAGCCCGAGCACCAGATCTCCGCCGCCGAGCAGGCGCTCTACACCCTGGCCGAGACGGGGCGGGAGAACCGTGGTTTTGCGAGCTTTCTCGAAGCTGCGACCCAGGCCGTGCGCATCGCGGGCGCTGCGAAGAAGCGGGGCGGCGGGCTCGCCGGCCTCTCCTCGGGCCTTCGCACGCTCGATGACCGGCTGGGCGGGTTCCGGAAGTCGGACCTCGTGATCCTCGCGGCCCGCCCCTCCATGGGCAAGACCGCCCTCGCCCTCAACCTCGCCTACGCCGTCGCGCGCCAGCGCCTCAAAGCCACCCGCCGAAACCCGGAGGCAAAGGACGGCGGGGTCGTTGGCTTCTTCAGCCTCGAGATGAGCTCGGAACAGCTCGCCAACCGCCTCCTCGCCGCCGAGGCGCGGATCAAGTCGCATCTGCTGCTCACGGGCGAGCTCACGGCCGAGGAGTTCCACCGCTTCGTCGACACCGCACGGGATCTCGAGAGCCTGCCGCTCCATATCGACGACACACCTGCCCTCACGATCAGCACCCTTGCCGCCCGCGCCCGACGGCTGAAGCGCCAGAAGGGGCTCGACATGCTGGTGGTCGACTACCTCCAGCTCTGCCGGCCAGCGGGCGGCGGCCGCTCGGACGGGCGCGTGCAGGAGGTCTCGGAGATCACGCAAGGCCTCAAGGCGATCGCGAAGGAGCTCGACATCCCCGTCATCGCCCTCTCCCAGCTCAGCCGAAAGGTCGAGGAGCGCGAGGACAAGCGACCGCAGCTCTCGGACCTCCGCGAATCGGGCTCGATCGAGCAGGATGCGGATGTGGTGATGTTCATCTTCCGCGAGAGCTACTACCATGACCGTCAGAAGCCGCCGGAGGACGATCCGCGCTTTGCCGACTGGCAGGCGGCGGCCGAGCGTCTGCATGGGCGCGCGGAGGTCATCATCGGCAAGCAGCGGCACGGCCCTATCGGCACGGCGGAGCTCATGTTCCACGACAGCTACACGCTCTTCTCCGACCCGCCCGGCAACCGGGACACAGCCTTCCGCGATGGGCCCGGGAGCAGCGCCGGACCCGGGCGCCTGACAGCGACCGCCGCCGCAGGGCCTTCTGACGGCGGCAGTCAGAGCGACGGCGACGATTTCGAATGAACGCGGCCGAGCCCATCGCGACAGTCGCGCCTGACGTAGAGACGGAGGCGATAGCGCCCAGCCTCGAAGCACGCCTGACGGTGGATCTAGGCGCCATCGCCCGGAACTGGCGGCGGCTCGATGCGCTGTCGGCCCCCGATGTCGAGACGGCAGCGGTGGTCAAGGCGGATGCCTACGGTCTCGGCATCGAGGCGGTGGCTCCTGCGCTGGCGGCTGAGGGTGCGCGCAGCTTCTTCGTAGCGCTGCCACAGGAAGGAGTGGCCCTCCGCCGCTCTCTCGGACAGGGGCCTGCGGCGGGGGCGCCGATCTACATCCTCGGCGGCTACATGCCGGGCGACCGGGCGGCCTTCGAGGAGGCCGGTCTTCGCCCCGTCCTCAACAGCGTGGAACAGGGGGAGGCCTGGTTCACGAGCGGCCCAGCGGGTCTGGCGGCGCTGCAGCTCGACAGCGGGATGAACCGGCTCGGCCTCGAGCCCTTGGACCTCACCCGCCTCGGTCCCCTGCCCGCAGAGATCGAGCTCGTCATGAGCCACCTCGCCTGCGCCGACGCACCGGAGCACCCGCAGAACGCGGCACAACTCGACAGCTTCCGCGGCATGACGGACGCGCTACTGGCCGACCTCCCACCGGGAAGGAAACCGCCGCGACTGAGCCTCGCCGCGACCGGCGGGACGCTGCTTGGCGCACCGTTCCATTTCGGGCTCACACGCCCCGGCATCGGGCTCTTCGGCGGTCTGCCCTTCGCCGACGCCGAGCCCGTTATCCGTCTCGAAGCGCCGATCATCCAGATCCGAGACGTCGCGCCGGACGAGGCTGTCGGCTACGGCGCCGCTTTCCGCGCCGAGGGGCCGCGCCGCATCGCCACGATATCGACGGGTTACGCCGACGGCCTCATCCGGGCCGCAAGCGGGCGCGCCGCCGCAGCCTTCGCGGGGCGCCTCCTGCCCTATGCCGGCCGTGTCTCGATGGACCTCATCACACTGGATGTGACCGACTGTCCGGAGGTGCAGGCGGGCGACAGGGTCGAGCTTGTGGGCCCGACGGTTCCGCTCGACACGCTCGCCGAAGCGGCCGGGACGATAGGCTATGAGATCCTGACGAGCCTCGGGCCCCGCTATCGCCGCCGCCATCTGAACGCCTGAGAACCTGCCGGGAGGCCGCATGCCCGCCTACACCATCGTCGACACGAAGCTGATCGATCCGGAGGCCTATGAGGAGTACAAGGCCAAGGCCCGGCCGATCGCGGAGCGCCATGGCGGGCGGTATCTCGCACGCGGCGGCACGCTCGATGTGCTTGAGAATGATCTCTGGACCCCGAGCCGCATGGTGATCATCGAATTCCCGGATATGGCGGCGGCCCGCGCCTTCGCCGATGACCCAGAATACCAGCCCGTGGCCGAGATCCGTCGTGCGAACGCCCGCGCGACGATCGTCATTCTGGACGGGCTGTGAGCTGGCGCGGCCAAATTCCTTGCAAGGAATTTGCAAATCTCTTGGAAGAGATTTGGGCGCCGAGCGGGTGGTTCGAGACATGGAGTGACGGATCGGGCAACGCGGGTGCGCGAACGAAGGCTGGCGAGGCTTCGGTGAAGACGCGGACATAATCGCCCGGGTCACTCGCGAGCCAGCTCACCTCGAGCCGGAAGGGATCGTCGGGATCGATCCAGACCGCATCCTCCCATTCGAGCCCGCGGAGGCCAGGATTGAGATAGGTCACGCCCGTATTCGCTAGCCAGTCCGACGCCGCCAGCGTATCTCGCTGTGTCGCAACGCCTATGATCGGCGCATCGAAGCGTACATGGCCGCGCTGGCTGAGGCCCCAACGCGGATCGAAGAACACATAGTGGCTGGCAACGATCGTACCGGCCTTCGGGCTTCGTCCGACATCGACGGCGATGGCCTCCTCGACCCGGATATTCTGGTCTTCGTCGAAGGCGTAAAGGCCCGGGCTCTCGAACGTGTTGGCTCCAACCGTGTTCACCGGGCGGCTTGCGGCGAAGGGCGGCACCAGCGCTTCGAAGCGGCCGCCCGCTGCGAGCGCGCCGCCGCCCGTCACCGCACCCTCGACCACCAGGGCCCGGGCCGGCGCTGCGCAGAGGAGAACCGCGATGAGCATCCGCATCAACATGGCCCAGCATCGCCCTGGTCGCCGTCGGCGCCAAGGCGCATTCGCGTGATCGCATCGCTCGCCAGGACGCCACGGCCGGGCTTCCCGCACGCCGCCTCCTGTCGTATCACCCTCCACCAGCGTGTTGCCCAGCCTGCCCGGGAGGCCTCCACTGTCCGCGATACAGACCTTCCTCGCCACGCTAGGTGCTGCGGTGATCGGGCTCGTGCAGGGCGCCGGGGCGCTTGCGATCTTCACGGGCGCGGCCCTCAGGCACCTCGTCACGCCGCCCTTCTATCCGGCCGAGTTCGGCCGCCAGCTCCTCCGCATCGGCTACGACTCGCTGCCGGTGGTGGCCCTCACTACGCTCTTCACAGGCGGCGCGCTCGCGCTCCAGATCTATGCCGGCGGCTCACGCTTTGGAGCGGAGACGGTGGTGCCCTCCATCGTCGCCATCGGCATGACGCGCGAGCTTGGCCCCGTGCTCTGCGGACTGATGGTGGCGGGCCGCGTCTCGGCCTCCATCGCAGCGGAGCTCGGCACAATGCGCGTGACCGAGCAGATCGATGCGCTGACGACCCTCAGCACCAACCCGATCAAGTATCTCGTCGCCCCCCGCATCCTGGCCGCGACGCTGACCCTGCCGGTGCTCGCGCTGGTGGGTGACATCATCGGGATCTACGGCGCCTTTCTCGTGGGCGTGCATCGGCTCGGCTTCAACCCCGCGACCTTCCTGCAGACGACCTGGGACTTCCTCACCTTCGGGGACGTGACCTCGGGCCTTATCAAGGCCTCGGTCTTCGGCTTCATCGTGGCCCTAATCGGCTGCTTTCAGGGCTACAATTCGGGCCGCGGCGCGCAGGGCGTGGGCCAGGCGACGCGCACGGCCGTTGTGCAGGCCTCGATCCTGATCCTCGCCGCCAACTTCATCATGACGGACCTGTTCTTCTCGTGACCGCTCCCGCATCCACCACGCCCAAGATCGCGCTTGCGGGCGTCGTCAAGAGCTTCGGCTCGAACCATGTCCTGAAGGGCGTCGACCTCGTCGTGCCGAAGGGCAGCTCCACCGTGATCATCGGCGGCTCGGGCACGGGAAAGTCCGTCACACTCAAATGCGTCCTCGGCCTCGTCATCCCCGACCAGGGCACGGTGCATGTGGATGGCGCAGACATCACCCGCGCCTCTCCCTCCCGCCGCGGGCCGGTGCTCGACCGGTTGGGCATGCTCTTCCAGGGCGGTGCGCTCTTCGACAGTCTCACGGTCTGGCAAAACGTCGCCTTCCGCCGGCTACAGGGCCGGGACCGGCTCACCAATGCGGATGCCCGCGAGCTTGCGGTTCAGAAACTCCGGCGCGTGGGTCTCACGGCGGATGTGGCGGACAGATTTCCCGCCGAGCTCTCGGGCGGCATGCAGAAACGCGTGGGCCTCGCCCGCGCCATCGCGACCGATCCCGAGATCATCTTCTTCGACGAGCCAACCACCGGCCTCGACCCGATCATGGCGGATGTGATCAACGACCTCATCCGGGAGATCGTGGTCGAGATGGGCGCCACCGCCATGACCATCACTCATGACATGACGAGCGTGCGCAAGATCGCCGACCGGGTCGCCATGCTCCATAACGGCGTGATCCACTGGGAGGGGCCGGTGGGCGAGATCGACACGACCGAGGAGCCCCACGTCCACCAATTCGTCAACGGCCTCGCCGAAGGCCCGATCGAGGCCGTCCGCTAACCCCGAACCCCAGCTACCGTCCCGTCCAACCGCCGGCGCGGACCACTCTGGGCCGCGCACGCCCTGCCGCCGTGGTAGCGTCGCGGTAGCACCGTCGGATTCGCGACGCCGATTTGTCGCAGTTTTCGTACAATAGGCGGATCTCCATCCCCATATAGGCAAAAATGAGAAAGAATGCTTATGGAGGTGATGATGCCCATTCTGGCCATTGTGAAGCTGATCGCGGGGCTGATCCTCGCTTATGTGATCATGCAGGTCATCAGCCGGGCGCATATGGAGCTTGTCGAGGAACGCCCCTGGCCGCAGCATATCACCTCCGCCCTCATCCTCGTCTCCGCACCCGCGCTTGCCATGGGTCTCCTGCTCGCCCCCCTGGGCGGCACGCTTTCGGCCGTGCGGATCGCCGCCTTCGGGGCGCTGGGGATTGCGCATCTCGCGATCTCGGGCCGGGGTCTCGAGGAGGCGCGGCAGGCGGGGCGGACCTTCACGCTCCTCGCGGGTGGCACGCTGCTCATCCTGCTCCTGAGCCTCCTGCGGTAAGCCGCCCGTGCCAATCGTCTCGCGCCGCACGCTCTTCGGCCTGAACCTCGCCTTGCTTCTGGTCTGGCCCATTGCCTGGACCGCGCCGCTCGCCCGCGCGGGCCTGCTGCCGTTCTTCGAGGGCAAGGCCGTCAGCATCCTCGGCGGGCTCGGCGCGCTGTGGGAAGCGGACGCGATCCTCGCGGTCGTCGTCTTCGTCTTTGCCATCCTGATGCCGCTCAGCAAAACTGCCGCCCTCGGCCTCGTCCTCGCAGGCCGGCTCGGCGAGGGCGCCCACCCCACGATCGCGCTCCTCGGCAAGCTCTCGATGGCGGAGGTCTTCCTCGTCGCGCTCTACATCGTCGTCGTGAAGGGCGTCGGCCTCGGCCATGTGACGCCTGCCTGGGGGCTCTGGCTCTTCACCGCCTGCGTGCTCGTCCAGATCGCGATCGCGGAGCTTGTCTCGCGCGCCCGCGATTGACCGGCGGATCGACAGGCCGATTGACCAGCTCGGGCGGAGCCGTCAGAGGACGGTAATGGGCCTCTTCCTCCTCGTCATCGGCATCGGCTCGGCGGTGCTCATCTTCTTCGCCACGCTCTACAGCCTTGCCCAGGCGATGCTGGGCGATGGCTGGCTGCAGCGCGCCCATCTCGCAGCCCTGATCCTGACGCTGATCGTCATGGGCGCGCTCTACGAAGAGATGATCCCGCTGGCCCGCATCGCGGCCCTCCCCCTCCTATGCGTCGGCATGTGGTGCTTCTGGCTCGAGAAGCGCTGGTTCAAGGTCTTTCCCCTCCTTACCCAACTCTTCGCCCTCACCCTCGTCCTCGGCTTCGTCGCCCTCTGACGCGCCCCTGCCGCGCCCAACGGCCCACCACCTCCCCCTGGCTGATATTTGCCGCCCCCTGACTGAAAACTGCCAGCTCTTGGCTGATAATTGCCGTCCC
>JBCBYV010000013.1:0-113824 GCA_039815685.1 Pseudomonadota bacterium
CGACGCGCTGACGGAGATCGAGGGAAAGAGGTCGGGTCATTGAGGCTGGCCTCCTCACCAGCCTCAAGGGTGAATCACGCCCGAGCCCGAAACGGAATCCCCCGCAGCGATTCCGTGCGGTCGCAAACTGCTCTAGGGCGCTTCCCTTGCGGTTGGAAGGGTTCGCGATGCCGGGAGCCGGTTCGGCCCATGTGCTCAGAACCGCAGGAGTGTGAAGCCGAGGGGGGAGGCCGCAAGCTCGATGCTCGACGCGCGGCCGTTTCGGTCCTGGTCGAGACTGTTGAAATTCGCCGTGCGCCGGCGGCGCAGCTCATCGCGCGAAAGGGTGGCGGTCGCATCCTCGTCGAGCGCAGAGACTGCCCGCACGCCGAGCCACTCCGCCGAGGTGATCCGCCCGTCTCCATTGGCGTCGAGCACGGAGGCATCGACTTCCTCGGCACGCAGCACGCCGTCGCCGTTCAGGTCGAAGGCGGCGAAACCGGCATCCATCTCGACAGTGTCGATAACGCCGCTGCCATCGGTGTCGAGGCGTGCGAAGACGCTGTCGCCATAGGCTTCCCATTCCGCTGCGCTGACCTCTCCATCCCCGTCAGCATCGATCAGGGCGGCGAAGGGCGGTAGCGCGGGCGGGATGGTGTCCTCGGTCGTACCGCAGGCGGCGAGCAGGGCGGCGAGGACCAAGGCGGCGACCGGTGGCGTTCTGCGGATCATCGAGCTTTTCATCCTGTTGGCCTCCCGTGCCCTCGAACCCCGCGCTCCTCTATGCCCATCGAGGCACTACCCCTCAAGGCGAGACGCGTGACAAGAGGCGGGGGCGACCCATCCCGAAAGTCGCGGACAGGTGGCATCGCATCAGGGAGCGCCGCGCGCCGACGCTGGTCCTTTCGGATCCTGAACCTCGATTGTGATTGCTGGTCGGAGTGGCAGGATTCGAACCTGCGGCCCCTGCCTCCCGAAGACAGTGCTCTACCAGGCTGAGCTACACTCCGCGCTAGCGCCCGGGCGATATACGCGGGAGCAGGCTGGTGCGCAAGACCGCGTCGAGGGCCTTTGGCAGCCCGCCCAATCTCGATCGTCGCCGGGCTGCTTACCAGGTTCTCGGCACTGGGTCCGGGTGCGCAATCGCGGTCTTGCCGGCCCCGGAGACGCGGCCTATGACGGGGACGAATGGGGCGTAGCCAAGCGGTAAGGCAGCGGTTTTTGGTACCGCCATGCGCAGGTTCGAATCCTGCCGCCCCAGCCATCCCCCTCCTCCGCGCCGCGGCACAGCTTCTGCCACTCACCGCCTGCCGCCGACCGCGCTGAGCACCCGGTCGATCAGCGGGCGCGCCACCGAGAGAACGAGCACCAGGACGACGAATGCGGCCGGGTAGCGCAGCACCGAAAGCGTGCGGCGCGCATCCTGCGGCAGCTCGGCGGCAAGGCCCGGGATCTCCCCTACCAGCCAGTCGCCCGCGGCGATCGCGCCGAAGGCGAGCGCCGCGCCAAGAAGGAGCGCGATCCAGGCGCGCAGTGTCGGAGATCCTCCGTCGACGCTCATGGCGCACCTGCCGGGCGGAGGCTCGCGGGGTCGGCGCGGAGGACGAGGAGATTGCCGAGCCGCTCGACCCTGCCTTCGATCTCCACCGGCATGCTGCTCAGATCGAGGAGCGGTTGCGGCACGGTCCCGCCATCAGGCCCCGTGACGAGCAGGAAGTCGGCATTCGGCCCTGCGTCGGGGATGGGTTGTGTTGCGACAAAGACCATCGGCACACCGCCGATGATGCAGAGATTGGCGCAGGCCTTGTGGCTGAGCCCCCGGCCGGGGCGCATGGCGCCGGCGTAGCACTTGCCGTCGCAGAGCTCGCCCGTCAGGCGCCAGCGGCCGAGATCCTCGGGCTGATCCAGGACCGGCGCGTCAGCCTCGAGCGGCTGGAGCCCGTCGGCCGCTCCCCGGATCTGGAGCATGTCGAGCGGGCCGCGTTGCAGGAGCACGCCCGAGACACTGACAAGGCGGCCGAGATGCGGTTCCGCGCGGTCCTGGACGCCGTTCTTGCCGCCGCCCGAGAGCATCAGGCTGTGGCCCGCTGGGATCTGCTCGTTGCCCTCCGTGACGCGGAGGACGGGATAGGCGCCTTCGACCAGCACGCCCGTCACGGTCTGCCGTCCGAGGTCGAAGCGGAAGCGCGCGGGCCCGGGATCCGCCATCGTAGCCGCGACCCAGTAGCCGAGGAGCATCGCGGCGAAGAGGAAGAGCATACCCACGACCAAGAGGAACGGGCGGAGCGCTGCGGGCAGCGGCAGGTAGCCGACAAAGAAGGCATCGCGTCGCTCGCTCATGCCGACGTCTCCCGAATGCCGACCTGCGCGCCAGGGGCGCCGAGGCGATTGGGGGTGGCGGCGATCTCGACCCCGCCATCGTCGCGGCGTCGGAGGTCGTAGGTCGGCACCTTCTCCGTGAAGGGCGGGGGCGAGCAGCCATCGACGAGGCGGTACTGGAACCCGTGCCAAGGGCAGGTCACGCAACCGTCGAGAATGCGCCCCTCCCCCAGCGGTCCGTTCTGATGGGCACAGGCGTTCGAGAGTGCGCCGAGGCGACCCTCATGGCGGAAGACGGCAGCGCGGGTGCCGTCGCCGAACCGGATGATGCGGGCGCGCCCCTCCGCGATCCCGTCCGCGCCGGGCACCGCGACCCAGGTCCCGGACATGGCCGGTGAGGGTCGTCTTTGGGCCGCGAGGTGGAGGGTGGCGACCCCGCCCGCAGCGATGACTGCAGTGATGGCGAAGAACGGGTTATCCTCGGACTGGAGCGCGCCGAGACCGATATGGCCGACCACGGCGAGATAGGCCGGGTAGATCAGGAGGTGCAGGCGCTTCCAGAGCGGGGCGCCCAGGAAACTCAGCCAAAAGTCGTGGCTGGTGGCGGCGAGAATGCCGAGGACGACCAGCGCAAAGGCACCGAGGATCTCGAACGGGAAGCCGATCAGCCGGTCGAACGCCGTGTTGGCGAGCAGCAGCCCCTCGAGCTTCGGCGTCGGGCTGAAGGCGAAGTACCAGTCGATCACGAACATCGCGTGGCCAAGCGCCACAAAGGCCGTGAGCACCCCGAAGTGCCGTCGGTTGTAGAGGAGCGGCAGGAAGCGGGGGTCGAGCCGGGCTGCCGGGCCGATGGCGAGGATTGCGGAGAGCATGAAGAACGCGCAGGTGCCGAGCGCGCGGGCGTTGAGGATCGCGCCATCCACGGGTCGTGTCTGGCTGGCCGCGGCCTGTCCGAGCGTGAGGAAGAGCGCGACGTAGGCGACGACGAAGGCCACGAGCACGGCGTCGTAGACCCATTTGGCGCGGGTCCATTGCACGGGGATGTAGACGACGCTCACTGCGGCGCCTCGAGCAGCACGGGCGTCGCATCCTCCGGCCACTCCGGGGCTAGACCGAGGGCCGTCACCAAGAGCAGCGGCGCGGCGATGGCGAGTGCCAACGCCATCCTGTCCTGCACCCGGAGCGGCGGGCGGTAGCGCGCAATCTCCACCTCCCCCCGCAGCGCGACGTACCAGCGCCAGAGGACGAGGGGCCAGACCAGGATGAGGCCGGGCAGGATGAGGGCGCGGAAGGCATAGGCGCCGCGCGCGTTGGGCTCGATCCGGTCGAGGCCGAGCAGCAGGAACGCCGCAGCGGTGATGGCGCCGATCAGCAGATAGCCTTCGGCCAGGGTGATGAGCGTTGCCGCCGTCATCTCACACTGTCCGATCCGTCGTCGCCCCAAGTCGATTGAGACCCTAACCCGTGAAGGAACGGGCGGAAACCTCATAGGGTGCAACGAATTCCCACATAAGGTCAGAAGTGATCAGGTGTCCGCCAATGCGCGGGCAAGCCAGGCGGCGATGCCGAGGGCTGCTGCAACGGTCATGGCCGAGGCCGTCCAACCGCCCGCCTCATAGGCCGTGCCGACGACAAGCGCGCCCGCGAGCCCGCCGGTATAGTAGGCGGTGAGGTAGAGCCCGTTCGCCGCGGCACGGTTCGTCGTGGCAACCCGGCCGACGAAGGCGGTGGCCGCAGCCTGCATGAGGAACGTGCCCATCCCGATGAGTGCGAGCCCGCCGAGCATGAGCGAGAGGTTGCCAAGAAGCGTCGCGAAGAGCCCGGCGAGCGAGACGGCTGCCGAGAGCCAGAAAACCGGCCGCGCACCGAGGCGCTTCACCAGGTCCCCAGCCAGCGGCGTCGTGACCATGGCGGGCAGGAACACGAAATAGACGAGTCCAAGGCTCGAGGCGGCGAGGCTGTAGGGCGGCTCCACCAGCGCGAAATTCACATAGGTGAAGACGCCGACGAAGGCGAAGAGCAGCAGGAAGCCGATCAGGAAGGCCGAGCGGAGCGAGGGGTTCGCAAGATGCGCGCGCCAGGCTGCGAGCGGGGAGCCCGAGGGCGCGGCCGGGTGCTCGCCCCGCGGCCCGATGACGAGAAAGGCCAGCGCGGCCCCGGCGAGGTTGAGGGCGGCGAAGAGAAAGAACGTGTCGAAGACGCCGATGATCCCCGCCGCCTCCGATGCCAGCAGCCGGCCGAAGAGGTTCGAGGCCACGTTGCCGGTCACATAGGCCGCCATGGCGCCCGCCGCCGCCGTGGCGGAGCACTCCTCGGAGAGCCAGGTCATGGTGAGCGTGAAGGCGGTTGCCATGCAGGCGCCCTGGATCACGCGCAGCACCATGAAGACCGCGATATCGTCCGTGACGCCAAGGAGTGCGGTCGGTACCGCCAGCACCGCAAGGCTGACCCAGATCCCGAGCCGACGGTCGATCCGGTCCGAGAACCACGCGACTGTGAGACCCGCGACGGCCATGCCGACGGCAGCGAGGTTCAGGGCGAGGCCCATGGTGGCCGTATCGGTTGCGTAGGCCGCCGTCAGTTGCGGGGCCAATGCCTGTGCCGCGAAGAGATCGATCAGCGTGAAAAAGGCGATCAGCCCGACGAGGGTCATCCGCCGCAGCACGTCGCGCGGCAAATCCCCCTGCAGCGCGCCGGTTAGGGTCAGCTGCATGACCGGCTACTCCCGGAACGGGCCGGTGCCCTGGAACATCTCGCGGACGTCGATGGTGGAGCGCTTGCCGATATCTTCGAAGTTCTCCCGCAGCCATTTGTCCGCAGTCGATTGCCCGATCTCGAAGAGGTGCCGGAGGAAGGCCCACTCGCTGTTGAGCTTGGACGACGCGCCGAGCGGGCGCATGCGCTTCCTCGAATGGATGATGTGGATATGCATGTCGCGGAATTCGTCCGAGAGCATGTCGCGATCCTTCAGCCGCCGCACGAAGTCGATCCCGCGCAGTTCGCGGAGCAGTGAGGCATTGAACGTGATCTCGTTCATCCGGTTCACGATCTCCCGCGCGGTCATCGGCACGCCTTCGCGCACGACGGGGTTGATCTGGATGATGACGATATCGGCGCTTGGGCTGTCATCGACGAAGGGGAAGAGGACGGGGTTACCCATGAAGCCGCCGTCCCAGTAATGCTCGCCATCGATCTCGACGGCCTTGAACATCAGCGGCAGGCAGGCGGAGGCGAGGACCGCGTCGCGCGTGATCTCGTCCCGCTTGAAGACGCGGACACGGCCTGTCTCGACATTCGTTGCCGAGATGTAGATGCCCATATCGGTGCAGTTGCGGACCTTCTCGAAGTTGACTTTCTCATCGAGGAGGTCGCGGAGCGGGTTTAGGTCGAGCGGGTTCGTCTCGTAGGGCGAGGCGACGCGGCTCATCAGGTCGAAGAAGAGGTAAGTGGGCGAGGTATCGAGCGACCAGTTGCCGACCAGCATATCGAGGGGCGTGCGCTTGATCGGGCTGTGGGCACCGGCGTCCGAGACCGCGCGCCAGTAGTCGTGCAGCGCCTCCCGCGCCCCCTCCGCCTGGCCCTCATACATCCCCTGGGCCGCGACCACCGCGTTCATCGCGCCGGCGGAGGTGCCGCTGATGGCCTCGATCCAGAGGCGGTCCTCCTCGAAGATCCGGTCGAGCACCCCCCAGGTAAAGGCACCGTGGCTGCCGCCGCCCTGCAGCGCGAGGTTGACGCTCTTCACGTGGCGGGCGCGTCTCGGCATGCGGTCTCTCCCGAAAACCGTTTTTCTTCGCAAGCGCACAAATTCTGTACGCGAGGCTTGTTCTATCCTTCGCAGGTGCGACAAAGCCAGCATGATTATTTCAACTAATCTGTCATCGTCGGCATTGCTCGGGCGGCTCGGCCGTCTAGGTGCATTCAGATGACACCGATCTGGAGGGTGGGCATGTGGATCGCGGCGGCGGTACTGGGATGCCTGGTTGTCGTCGCGGCGGTTTGGATCTTCGTGATCCAGGATGTCGAGACCCCGGAATACACCGTTGACCGGTCGGACGGCGCGTTCGAGCTTCGCCGGTATCCGCCACTTGTGATCGCCGAAGTGCGCAAGGTCGGACCCCGTCTCTGGGCGATCCAGCACGGCTTCAGACCCTTGGCGAGATACATCTTCGCCTCGGGTCGCGAGGGAGAGCGTATCGCGATGACGGCGCCCGTGACGCAGACGCCGCTCGAGGACGCGCTCGAGATCGCTGGCGAGGGCAACGGTGCCGCGGCGGCGGGAGCAGGCATGCACGGCACCTGGGCAGTCCGCTTCATCATGCCGTCCGAGCACAAGCTCGAGGACCTGCCTGTGCCGGCCCCGGGCAGCGATATCCGCTTTCATCGGCAGCCAGCAGCGTCCCGCGCGGCGATCCGGTTTCCCGGTGTCGCGACCGATGCGGTGCTGGCCGAGAAGGAGGAGGAACTTCGGCGCTGGATGCGCGATCAGGGCCTGACCCCGGCCGGCCCGCCGGACTACGCATTCTACAACGATCCGACGACCCCCGGTTTTCTTCGCCGGAACGAGGTCATCATCGAGGTCACGATCGGCTCGTCAAGCTGAGCCGCGCCCAGACGGAGCAGAGGGCTCTCCCCCAAAAGACGAACGCCACCGAGCGGCGGCTCAAGTGGCGTTCATGGGCCGCAACACGCCGGCCCGAACCCGGAAGCGTTAACGCGGGGCGAGGAACCGTTATCCGACATACAGCGGTCCGCGTTGTCGGCATTATAGGCCGCGCGCCGGACGACAGCTATCGCTTGCGGGGGGCGTGGGGTGTCGTTCTGCAATCGGCATCAATCTAAAGAGAAGATGTCGATATTTTGATGACCATTGCCCTCAGCGCACATTTTAACACATTGAACCGCATTGTTCTGGGATGATTCAGCAGAATTCAGAGCATTTCTGCCCCGAAACGGAACAGCAGCAGCATGTCTTGATTCGTGGACGGCTCCGGATCGCATTGGCGAGAGGCCTTGCAAGGGCTTGGATTTCTCCCGACCAGAGCTTCGAGCAACGCGAAGGACGCCCGGCATCGCGGATGCTGAGCGGCGCTCGGCTGGGCCCCTAGATCAGGCCGTCATAGGCGCGCCCGGGGATATCGACCTCGATAATAGTAAACGTCTCGGCCGTCAGCGCGTCCTCTAGCGCGGTCGCGGCATCGCCCGGCGATGCGACGCGCACGCCGCGCCCGCCGAAAACGCTCGCGAGACCGACGAAATCGGTGCGCTGCGCGAAGTCGACGCCCGCGTTCTGCAAACCCTCACGGCGCTGCTTGAGCTCGATGAGGGCGAGCGAGCCATCGACGAAGACGACCACGACGACCGGCAGGCCGCTATCGCGCAAGGTGGCAAGCTCGCCCAACACCATCTCCGCGCAGCCATCCCCCATGAAGGCGACGGCGGGGCGTGTGGGCTCGGCAATCTTGTGTCCCAGCGCTAGGGGCAGCGCACAACCCATGGTGCAGAGGCCGGTTGACTGGAGGAGCGCGCGGGGGCGCTTGGCGAAGGGGAACTGGCTCAGCAGGATGCGATGCGCCCCGCTATCGACCGTCGCCACCGCTTCGGCCGGCAGAACACTCAGCATCTCCGCCAACGCAACATCAGGTCCCCAAGGCCGGGTGGCGGCGAGCGCTTCGGCGAGCGCCGCCCGGACGGGAGCCGCGCGGGTCGCACCGGCTTCGGGCACAGCCGCCGGGCCATGGCCTTCGAGCGCCGCGAGGCCCGCAGCGACCGAGCAGACCCAGCCATGCGTGGCACCATGCATGTCGTGGTCATTTGGTGCATGCGCGAATTCGATGACCTTTGCGGGGTCCCAGGGCCGACGCCATCCCGTCCGCATCTCGATCGGGTCATAGCCCAGGGAAAGGATGCAGTCGGCCTCCTCCAGCACCGGCAGCACGATCCGATCGGCCTTGGGCGAGAGACCGTGCCCGCCCAGCGAGAGCGGATGGTCTTCCGGCAATACGCCCTTCGCCTTATAGGTAGTGAGGAGCGGGACGCCATAACGCTCGACGAAGTTGCGAACGGCCGCCGCCCCATCGGGCTCCGCCAGCGCATCGAGCCCTGCCACCGCCACCGGCCGCTCGGCGCCCGCCCAGAGCGCCCGCGCCGCGTCCAAAGCCGGCCCCGCCGCGGGTGCGGAGAGCGCGGCGGGCGGCTGGTCGAGGTGGCGCGCCTCTGCAGGTCCCGTCGCCACCCGGATCGGCAGGTCGAGATGGACGGGCCCGGGCCTGCCCGAGAGGGCGAGCCGCAAGGCCTTGTCGATCTGCACATCCACCGCCCCCGATGTCAGCGTGATCGACGCCTTGCAGATCTCCGCGAAAACCCGGCCATGGTCGAAGATCTGGTGCGTGTAGGTCGCCGTCTCCGCCGGATCGACCATGCCCGAGATCACGATCAGCGGTACCCGATCCTGCTCCGCATTCGCGACCACGTTGAAGGCGTTGGCGATGCCCGGTCCCACAGTCGCGACGAGGACGCCCGGCGCGCCAGTCGCGTGCCACGTCCCCTCCGCCATGAAGCCCGCCGCGTTCTCGTGCCGGGCCAGCCGGAAGTCGATGCCGTGGCGCACGAGCGCATCGATGATCGCCACCACCTCCCCGCCGGGAATGCCGAAGGCATGGGCGACGCCGGCGCGGGCGAGACGGGCGGCGACGAGATCGGCGCCGGTCAGGGCAGGCTCGGACATGCGGGCTCCTGGGTTCGAGGGCGGGCTGGCGGACTATCGGCCGCAGCCGCGAGCCGGGCAAGATCGCACCTCACGCATCGGGGCGCCGTGCCCCTCAATCCCCGTCGAAGGCACAGAGGCTGATCACATCGACGCCGAGATCGATGAGACGTTTCTCACCCCCGAGATCCGGCAGGTTCACGAGGAAGACAGCACCCACCACCTCCGCCTCCAGCCGGCGCAGGAGCTTCACGCCCGCCGTCGCCGTACCGCCTGTGGCGAGAAGGTCATCGACCAGCAGCACCTTCTGGCCTGTCGTGACCGCGTCCTCATGGATCTCCACGATCGCTTCGCCGTATTCGAGGCTGTAGGCCTCCGCGATGGTGCGATAGGGCAGCTTGCCTTTCTTGCGGATGGGCACGAAGGGCAGGCCCATGCGGTAGGACATGGCGCCACCCAGGATGAAGCCGCGCGCATCCATCCCGGCGATCGCATGCAGACTGGTGTCACCATAGGGCTCGATCATCGCATCGACCGCGGCCTGGAACGCTGCCGGCTCCGCAAAAAGGGTCGTCACGTCGCGAAACTGGACGCCCGGCACGGGGAAGTCCGGGATCGTGCGGATGTGCTCGGCAAGTTCCTGCTTCGCGGCCATGGCGGTCTCCTCGCTCGGGTGGTCGGTTTGCTGGGGTGTGGGCCAGACGCCGGGGCGCAGTCAGTCCGCGCGAAAGGGGACGCCACCAGTCGCCGCACCGCGCCGGTCGGCAGGCGGCGCCCAGAGCGTCGCATCGAGCAGCAGGCGCGCGATGGCTTCGGCCGAGACTTCGAGAAAGCGCTCGCCCTTCTCCGCCGTCGCCCGCGCCGGGTTGCCGCGCACCCCGTTGCCCGTGACGTGCTGGAAAGGCCGCCATCGGAAGGAGGCGCGCCCGGCGGAGAGCGCGCCGCGTCCCTCCTCCGCCTCAATGCCGTCCGCAAGACTGGCGAGATCGGTCGCGTCGACGAGATCGGGTTCGAGCGCCAGCATCATCGACGTCTCGGCCTCCTCAGCGTGCATCAGGCTCGGCTGATCCTCGAGAATGGCTGCGATCTCCTCCGCCGCCTCGGCGGCATAGGTCGTCGCCACCACGGTCACCGGCAGGCGCTGCGCGGCCGTCTCGGCCGCCGCATGCATGGCCCTGATATTGCCGCCATGGCTGTTGGAGAGGAGGACATCCCGCACGCCGAGGCGGGAGAGCGAGGCGATGAGATCGGCGATCATTGCCTGATACGTCTCGGGCTGGAGCGTGAAGGTCCCGCCATAGACCATGTGATGCTCCGAGAGCCCCGCCCAGAGCATCGGGGCGACCAGCACGTCGCGCCCCTGCGAGGCGGCCTTCAGTGCTGCGCGATGCGCGATCTCCTCCCCGATCCGGCAATCGGTCATGACCGGCAGATGCGGCCCGTGCTGCTCCGTAGCCCCCAGAGGCAGGATCACCGCCGCGCCGCCTGCGACGCGCGCGCGGAGCTCATGCGCCTTCAGCCGCGCCCATGCCACCTCGCCCATGTCGTCCTCCGCCCGCGCCGTTTCGACGCGAAGCTGCGACGGCGGCATCCGTGCTGCAAGGCCTTTCGGCGATCAGCCGCGACAAGGCGTCTGCCAGCAACACCCGGCAGGCGGCGGCGCGACGGCTCGGCGCCCAGCCGGCGATACCGGCTGGCAACTTGGGCAACCGGCCGAGGCAGGCATCGACCGCCGCCCTGCTTCGCGGCCCGAGCACCCCGTCCTCCGGTCCGCGATAAAGCCCGAGCCGGCGCAGCATCGCCTGCAACTCTCCGATATCCGCCGGTGTCATGTACCCCTCCGCCTTGGACGGGGAGAGGATCATCGCTCACGCGACGCGTTGCGCCCGAGCGGCCGGATGCGCACGGACCGCCGCCGGCACAAGGGGCGGGAGCAGGCTGGTGGGTGGGCCGCTGAGGACCGCCAGGTCCGAAGTCGGGGCGCCCGGCAGCCCCCGCCCAAGATCCAACCTGGAACAGATCAGACGGCGGACAAGGCCCGGTCGAGATCCTCGCGCAGATCCTCCGGATCCTCGAGACCGACCGACAGCCGCACGAGCCCCGACGAGATGCCCAGCGCCGCGCGGGCCTCTTCCGAAAGCCGCTGATGCGTGGTCGTCGACGGATGGGTGATGAGGGTCTTCGCATCGCCGAGATTGTTGGAGATACCAACCAGCCCCAACGCGTTCAGAAAGCGGAACGCCCCGGCCTGCCCATCCGCCAGCTCGAACGCCAGCACCTGCCCCGGCCGCTCCATCTGACGCGCCGCGAGATTGTGCTGCGGGTGGCTCGCGAGACCCGGATAGAGCACCCGGCCGAGCGGCCCGCCTGCCCGTGCGCGCGCATCGAGATGCCCTGCCAGCACCTCGGCCCCGTCCGTCTGCGCCTCCACCCGCATCGCCATCGTCTCGAGCGATTTCAGCATCACCCAGGCGTTGAAGGGGCTGAGTGCCGGGCCCGTGTGCTTTGCATAGGGCTCGACCTCGTCCCGGATGAACTTCTCCGTCCCGAGCACGACGCCGCCAAGGCACCGCCCCTGCCCGTCGATGTGCTTCGTGGCCGAGTAGACCACCACATCCGCGCCATGCTCGAGCGGGCGCTGGTAGAGCGGCGTCGCGAAAACGTTGTCCACGACCAGCCGAGCGCCTGAGCCATGCGCGATCTCCGCCACCGCCGCGAGGTCGATGATCTCGAGCGTCGGGTTCGAGGGCGTCTCGAGAAAGGCAAGCCGCGTCTCGGGCCGCATGGCCGCACGCCACTGCTCGAGATCGGTGCCGTCGACCAGCGTGATGTCGATGCCAAAGCGCGGACAAAGCTGCTCGACGATGTAGAGGCAGGAGCCGAAGAGCGCCCGGGCTGCCACGACATGATCGCCCGCCCTCAGCTGGCACATCAGCGCCGTGTGCACCGCCGCCATGCCTGAGGCGGTGGCGAAGGCCGCACCCGCCCCCTCGAAGGCCGCGATGCGGTCCTCGAACATCGCGACCGTAGGGTTGCCGTAGCGGGCGTAGATGAAGCCCTCATCCTCGGAGCCGCGCGGACCGCTCTCGCCCTTAAATCGCGCCTCTGCGGCCTCCGCATCCGGATAGAGAAAACCCTGTGTGAGATAGAGCGCCTCGGACGTCTCGCCGTAGGCACTCCGCCGGCTGCCCGCATGCACGAGCCGCGTGCGCGGGCGGAAGACCGGCGCGGATCCTGCAGGCTTGGTGGTGTCGTCCATATCTCGTCTCTCCCGCAACGGCCTCGGCCGCCGCATCGATGAACGACCGGGAAGCGGGAGCGGTGGGGGTATCACCCCGGACCGACCTCTTTAGCGGCTTATTTCACGTGGCCCGCAATCCGGTCTGACAACTCACCACCAGGATCGGGTACCCCCACCGCCGGAGCCGGTCAAGCGCTTGGATGTGCTTGGGCTGTTGCGGAGGGATCACAGCTCTTCGCACCATGTCACGAGAGCGTAATGGCGACGCCGCGAAGCTGTACCCTTTCGCGGGTAAGCATCTGCGCGAGAACGGAGAAAATCCGTCGGTCCTGATTGGGGCGTGGGCATGGCAGTGATCGGTTTGGACGCGAGGCGGCAACGCCCGCGCCAGAATGACGATAAGAAAGCTGAGCGGCTGACCGCCCGCCGCCGGATAGCGGGATGCGCCGCCGATCTTCATACCGTGATGTTCGAGCCCCTGCCTGACGATGTGGTCGAGCACGAGGTAACGATGGCGATCCTCTTCCGATCCTCCCGCATGCTGAACGTCGCCCTCGGGGGAGAGGCCGGAATGACCTTCTCGGCCCGCTGCCACATGGCGAGGACGCGAAGGCGGCACGGGGTAGGTCGCACGCTCTGGGCTGCGACAGAGACAGCGATCGATCTCGGTTGCTTCATTCTCCGCGGCGAGCGGGGCCATTGCGCCATGGCCCTTTACAATCATCGCGCCCGGCTGAACGGCGATCCGGTGGGCGATGCCGCCTATGATCGCGTGATGCCGGTGGGTCTGCGCGCCTGATGGCCATCGAGCGACGCCGTCAGGGGATGAGCACCGCTCTGAAGTCATTGACGTTCGTGAGCGTGGGGCCGGTCACGACCTGATCGTCGAGTGCCTCGAAAAAGCTGTGCGCGTCATTGTTCGCGAGATCCACGCCCGGATCGCGCCCCGCCGCCACAGCACGGGCGAGGGTGTCCGGTGTCAGGATCGCACCTGCCACCTCCTCCGCGCCGTCCACGCCGTCCGTGTCGCCCATCATGGCCCAGACGGGACGCCCCGCGAGCGCGATGCCGAGACCCAGCAGGCATTCCACGTTGCGCCCGCCGCGTCCCTGCCCCCGCATCGTCACGGTCGTCTCGCCACCCGAAAGCAGGACACAAGGCTTTGGCAAAGGCTGACCGTGCTGCAGCACCTGCGCGGCGATCCCCGCCATCACCTGACCGACAAAGCGCGCCTCGCCCTCGAGACTGTCGCCGAGGATCAACGGGGTGATACCGGCCGCGCGCGCGGCCGCCGCCGCCGCCTCGAGGCTGAGCTGCGGAGCCGCAATGAGACGGTTCTCGACGGTCGCAAGGCGCGGATCGCCCGGGGACGGGCAATCCTCGGCCTCGGCAAGATGGCGGGCGACACTTGCCGGCGGCTCGATCCCGAAGCGGTCGAGAATGGCGCGGGCATCCGCAGGGCTCGACGCTTCTGCCACCGTCGGGCCCGAGGCGATGGTGCCCGGATCGTCCCCCGGCACATCGGAAATCAGCAGCGCCACGAGCCGGGCGGGATGCGCCGCCGCGGCGAGCCGGCCGCCCTTAACGCGGCTCAGATGCTTCCGCACCACGTTCATCTCGCCGATCGCCGCACCGGAGGCGAGAAGGAGGCGGTTGACCTCCTGCTTCTCCGCAAGGCTCACCCCCTCCACTGGCAGCGTGAGCAGCGCTGATCCGCCACCGGAGATGAGCGCAATCACAAGGTCCTCGGGGCCGAGCCCCTCGACGAGGGCCAGCATCCGGCGCGCACCCTCCATGCCCGCGGCATCCGGCACGGGATGGGCCGCCTCGACGATCTCGATGCGCTCGCAGGGGCGTGCGTGACCGTAGCGGGTCAGGACCAGACCCTCGAGCGGGCGCGCGGGATCGGCTGGCCACGCCGTCTCCAGCGCCTCGGCCATCCGGGCGGAGGCCTTGCCGGCGCCGATCACGACCGTGCGCCCGGGCGCGCCCGCGGACGGACGCTCCGGCAAATGAGCGGCCAGCACCGACATCGGGTCGGCGGCGGCAACGGCGGTGTCGAAGAGCGAGCGGAGGAGGGCGCGGGCGTCGTCGTCGGTCATCATCCGCCGTTTATCGTCATCGGGCATAAGACTGTCCATGACCCACTCGGCATCGGGCGGATGTGCCGGTGCTCGGGGATGCGCCAGCGGAGGACCTGCATCCAGCGCAAGCCAGCCTCCCGCTCCTGTGTGGGCGGTGGACTTGACCCAGAGGGCCAGCGACTGCACTAGCCCGGCCTGAGGACTATCCCGCGCTGCGCAAAAACGTGGTGCACCCCGCCCGCGCATCCTGGCGCGATCGGCATGGCGCTGCGTAGCGCGGCGACGAGGAGGCTGACGGATGACCAATCTTGCCCCGATATCGGAGCTCTATGTCTCGGCTGAGAGCGCGCTGAAGCTCAAGTTGGAGGCCGCATCGCTGCCCTCCTGGGATCTCACGCGCCGGCAGCTCTGCGATCTCGAGCTCTTGATGAATGGCGGGTTCGATCCACTCCGCGGCTTTCTCAGCCAGTCGGATTACGAGAGCGTTGTGGAGAAGATGCGCCTCGCCAACGGCACGCTCTGGCCGATGCCGGTGACGCTCGATGTGAGCAACGCGTTCGCGGACAAGATCGAGCCCGGTCAGGACATCGCGCTCCGCGATCCGGAGGGCGTGATCCTCGCCATCATGTCCGTGACGGACAAATGGGTGCCGGCTAAGGAGAATGAGGCGGCGAAGGTTTACGGTGCCGACGACAAGGCGCATCCGGCTGTGCGCTACCTCCACGAGACGGCCGGCACGGTCTATCTCGGCGGCCCGGTGACGGGTCTGACCCAACCGGTGCACTATGACTACAAGGCCCGGCGCGACACGCCGAACGAACTACGCGCCTTCTTCCGCAAGCTCGGCTGGCGGCGGGTGGTGGCCTTCCAGACGCGGAACCCGCTCCACCGCGCGCATCAGGAGCTGACCTTCCGAGCGGCGAAGGAAGCGCAGGCGAACCTGCTGATCCATCCGGTGGTGGGCATGACGAAACCCGGCGATGTGGACCACTTCACGCGCGTGCGCTGCTATGAGGCGGTGCTGGACAAGTACCCGGGCGGGCAGACGCATCTGAGCCTCCTCAACCTCGCCATGCGGATGGCGGGGCCGCGTGAGGCCGTGTGGCACGGTCTCATCCGCAAGAACCACGGCTGCACCCATTTCATCGTCGGGCGCGATCATGCTGGGCCGGGCAAGAACTCGGCCGGCGACGATTTCTACGGGCCCTATGAAGCGCAGGAGCTCTTCGAGGAGCACCAAGCCGAGATCGGTCTCGAAATGGTACCGTTCAAGCAGATGGTCTATGTGCAGGAGCGGGGCGAGTACCAGCCGGCGGACGAGGTGGATGCGGGGGTGACCGTTCTCAACCTCTCGGGCACGGAGCTGAGGCGGCGCCTGGCCGAGGGGATCGACATTCCCGACTGGTTCTCCTTCCCAGAAGTGGTGACGGAACTGCGGCGCACCCACCCGCCGCGCTCCGCCCAGGGCTTTACCGTGTTCTTCACCGGGCTTTCAGGCTCCGGCAAATCGACCATCGCCAACGCGCTCATGGTGAAGCTGATGGAACTCGGCGGTCGGCCTGTGACCCTCCTCGACGGCGATGTGGTGCGGAAACATCTCTCCTCCGAACTCGGCTTTTCCAAGGAGCATCGCGACATCAACATCCGCCGCATCGGCTATGTCGCCTCTGAGATCACGAAGAACGGCGGCATCGCGATCTGCGCGCCCATCGCTCCCTATGAAATCACGCGAGGGGCGGTGCGCGAGATGATCGAGGCCTATGGTGCCTTCGTCGAGGTGCATGTCTCGACCCCGCTCGAAGAGTGCGAGCGGCGGGACCGCAAGGGCCTCTACAAGCTGGCGCGCGAGGGCAAGATCAAGGAGTTCACGGGCATCTCCGATCCCTATGAGGCACCGAAAACCCCGGAGCTCAGCGTCAATACAGTGAATGTCAGCCCCGACGACTGCGCCCATGAAGTGATGCTCAAGCTCGAGAGCCTCGGTCTCTTCGGCTGACGGCAGCCACGGGCCAAATCTCTTCCAAGAGATTTGCAATTTCCTTGAAAGGAATTTGCGTTCGGGCTGCGGAGGTTGGAACGGACTTGCCGGACTTGCACTTGCTCAGATGGCGGCGAGTGCGAGATCGGCGAGGAGCATCGTCAGGAAAACCGGGACAGCGGCGAGCGTCATCGGCTGTCGGGTGAACCTCTCCGGCAGGTCCAGCCTGCGGGCGATGGTGCCCGCGGTCGCGGTGGCGAGCACAAGCGCTGTGCTGACGAAGGCTGCGAAGACATAGATGCCCGAGATCGAGGTAAAGCTGATCGCATAGGCGAAGGTGAGGTTCGTGAGCTCGAAGGTCTCCGGCACGCTCTGTCGGTCGCCGAGCGGGCGCACGACGATCATCACCCCGAAATAGAGCATCCAGGTCACGACGAGGGTCAGGGCGACATCGCCGGCGAGGAGGGCCGGAAGGCGGAGACGGGATGGGAGGCGGCCGCGCCGAAGCGCCCCGATCACCACGCGCGCAACCGCCACCGACAGCGTCGTGGCCGGCAGGCCGAAAAAGACCCAAAACTGTGCGATCTGCCCCAACGCCGAGCTGCGGACCTCCTCCTGCTCCTTCCTTAGCAACGCGTCGGCCAGCGGGCCCCAGGCGAGGTAGAGGCTGAGGAGCAGCAGATAAGCCCCAAGGGTCAGGAGTACGACGGAGAGGAGATGGCGCCGAGAGAGAGGATGCCGCCCCACAAGACGGTCAAAGAGCACCGCCAGCGCGTCCAGCACCGTCCCGTCGCCAAAGAGCCTTGCGGCAAGCGCGCGTCGGCCATCCGGCCGCAGAAACTCGTCCAGCAGCCCGAAGAAAGCGAAGACCAGCAGGTATTTCGTGAGCGGGAAGGCTAGGATCGCAAACATCGCGCTACCATGACTGCGCATCGCGCCCTGTCAGTGCGGCACGGCGTCCGGGGCGCGCTTACTCCGCAGGCTCCGGGCGCGACTGGAACTCGGGTGAGGGGAGGCTGGGAGCGACGCTCAGCGTCAGCCGCAAAAGCGGCGGCACGAGTAGCAGCGTAAGGACCGCCGAGAGCGAGAGGCCGCCCACGACGACGGAGCCGAGGCCGCGATAAAGCTCGGAACCCGCACCCGGGAAGACCACCAGCGGCAGCATCCCGAAGACCGAGGTGAGCGTGGACATGAAAATCGGACGGATGCGGTTGCGCGTCGCCTCCTCGATCGCGTCGTTCACCGGCATCCCCTCCTCGCGCAGGTGGTAGAGGGACTGGTGGACGAGCAGGATCGCGTTGTTCACCACGATGCCGATCAGGATCACGAAGCCCAGCAGGGTCAGCATGTCGAGCTGCTGCGGCTGGTATTGGTTCAGGACCCAGAGCCCGAGCACGCCGCCCGCGCCCGCAACGGGCACGGAGATGAGGATCACAAGGGGCAGGACGAAGCTCTCGAAAAGCACCGCCATGACCAAGTAGACGATGATGAGGGCGAGGAGCAGGTTGATCTGGAGGGCGTTCCAGGTCTTCGTCAGCTCGTCCGCCGCGCCAGAGAGCGAGAAGCGCACATCGCCGGGCAATCCCTCCGCCTCGATCGGGGCGACGACCTCGTCGCGCATGAGCTCAAGCGCGGTCTCGAGCGGCAGGTCGGCCGCGGGGCGGACTTCTAGCGTGATGGTGCGTAGTCGTTCGCGGTGTCGGATTTCCGTAGGTCCTGCAGTGAGTTGCACATCTGCGAGGGCTGAGACGGGAATGATCCGACCATTCGGCGCGACCACGGGGAAGGAGCCGATGTCCTGGGTTCGAAGCTCGGGCCCGAAGCCCTTGCCGCCCTTGAGCGTGAGATCGCGACGCTCGGCGCCGACGGTGATCTCCTCGATCCGGACACCGTCGTTATAGGCGTCGATGCTGAGGGCGAGGGTCTCCGCCGTGACGCCCGCGTCGGCGAGGCGGACGCGGTTCGGCACAAGGCGCACTTCGGGGGCGCCAAGCTCCAGGCCGGGCTGGGGGCGGAACTGATTGCCCTCCTCCCGCGGGAAGGTCTGCGCGATCCTGCCGGCGGCGCGCTGGGCGACGTCGATGATCTCCTCGAGGCTGTTTCCCGAGACGTTGAGCTCGATGGCGCGGCCCCCGCCGATGCCGCGGCCGAAGAGGGAGCGCTGGTTGATGAAGCCGAAGGTGCCGGGCTCGGAGAAGATCGGGCCCGAGAGGACGGGGATCAGCTCTTTGACGCGCGTGCCGTCCCGAGCCGCACCGCCGAGGAAGGTGGTGCCGCGGAGAGCGACGAAGAAGAAGTGGCGGATGGCGGGCGGCTCGTCCGGCGCCGCTTCCTCCTTCTCCCAGAGTGGGCGGGCGACGGCTTCGATGCGCTCGGCGATCTCGGTCGTCGTCGCGAGATTGTAGCCGGGGGGTGGCAGGATCACGCCGAAGACGAGGTTTCGGTTGCCCTCGGGCAGGTATTCGAGCTTGGGCAGGTAGGTGACGGCGCCCCAGATGGCGGTCGCCGTGATGCCGCTCACGGCGAGGAGGCCGAGGATACGGAAGCGGACCGTGACCTTAGCGTAAGTCTTTATGATCCATGAGAAAAGCCGGCCGAAATGGTCGACGAGCGGCACCGGAATGATCTTGAGCGCGACCCCCCGGCGGCTGGCGAGGAGGCGCGAGGAGAGCGCTGGGAGGACGGTGACGGCGACGACGAGCGACAGCATCACCGAGACCGAGATGGCGACGGCGATATCGCGGAAGAGCTGCCCCGCTTCGAGCTCCATCACCAGGATCGGGATGAAGACCATCACGGTGGTGAGGGCCGAGACGAGGATCGCGCCCCAGACTTGCGAGGCACCCTGATAGGCGGCCTCGCGCGGCGGCATGCCCTGTTGTCGGAGCCGGTAGATGTTCTCGAGCACCACGATGGCGGCATCGACAACCATGCCGACGGCGAAGGCAATGCCCGCGAGCGAGATCACGTTGAGCGTTCGCCCGAGCGCGGACATCGCCACGAACGACGCCACGATGCTGACCGGGATGGCGAGGGAGATGACCAGTGTCGCGCGCGGAGAACGGAGGAAAATCAACAGGATACCAGCGGCCAGCAGTCCGCCGATCCAGATGTTCGAGATCACGAGCTCGATCGCGCCGTCGATATAGATCGTCTCGTCATAGACCTGCTCGATGGTCAGGTCCGCGCGCTTGAGCTCGGTCTCACGCAACTCGTCCAGCGCGGCGCGTATACCGCGCATGGTTTCGATAACGTTCGCGCCGTTCTCCCGAATGGCGTTGATGGCGATGGAGGGCTCACCCTTTTGGCGGATGCGCGCAGTAGGCTCCTTGTAGCCGAACTGCACCGTGGCGATGTCACGAACGAAGACGCGGCCGGCGATGCTGCCCGCCGGTGCGTCAACCGAGCCCGAACGGAGGACGACGTCGCCGACGGCGTCGACCTCATTGAGTTCTCCCTCGGCGCGGACCACGTATCGCCGTTTGCCCTCGTCCACATCGCCGGCGGACAGGCTGATGCTCTCGGCGCGGAGTTTCGAGACGACCTCAGGGATGGTGAGGCGGTACTGCGCCAGACGCTCGGGGTCGATGATGATCTGAAGCTCACGCTCGACCCCGCCGAAGACGTTGACGAGGGCGACACCCTCCACGCGCTCGAGCCGCTCCTTGATCACGTCTGTTGCGAAGTCGCCGAACTGCTGCATCGGCGTCTCGTTGCCGGGGACGCGCTGCAGGATCATCCAAGCGATGGGGTTGTCGTCGGCACCGGAGGTGTCGAGCGTCGGCTCCTCAGCCTCGGGCGGGTAGCCGGTGACACGGTCGAGCCGGTTGGAGACGAGGAGGAGCGCGCGGTCCATATTCGTGCCGACGCGGAACTCGAGCGTGACGCGCCCACGCCCCGTCTCGGACCGGGAGATCATGGTCTCGAGGCCTTCGAGACCGCGCAGCTCGTCCTCCTGCGGATTGACGATTTCACGCTCGACCTCCGCCGGGGCGGCGCCGAACCAGTCGGTCTCGATCTCCAGCACGGGCTTGCGCACGTCGGGGATGAGCTGGATCGGGATCTGCGTGAGCGCGAGCACGCCGAACATGACCGCCATCAGCACGGCGGCAACGACGGCGATCGGCCGCTCGATGGCGATGCGGATGGGGTTCATGGGATTAGCCGCCGCTTGCGGCATTCTCCCGCGTCGCGGCGGCGGCGGCACCCGGTGGTACCTTGATCACGGCGGCCTGTGCGTCCTTGTCCACGGATGCTGGTTCGGCTCCCTGATCCGTCTCGGGCGCGGGCCCGGCTGCGGGCGTCTCCGGCTCGGTCGACGTGCCGTTGGCGGCGTCGAGCGATGTGCCGTCGGCAAGGCGTGGGGCAACGGGCTGCCCGGGACGCAGGCGTTCGTTGCCGCGCACGACGACATGTTCGCCGACGCTGACGCCTGAGACCACCTCGATGAACTCGCCGGCCGACTGACCGAGACCGACATGACGGGGGCTCGCCTGCCCGTCATCGGCGACGAAGACGATCCAGCCGCCCGCCTGCTGCACGAGGGCATCCTTGGGCAGGACGGGTGCAGTGCGCGGGGCGCTGATCGGAACGCGGAGGGTGACAGCGCGGCCGGTGGCGGTGGCACTCTCCGGCACGGCACCCTCGACCGAGAGGCGAACGGCACGGGTCCGCGTCGATGTCGTCTCGACGGGGAGGAGGACGCGCACCTCGGCGCTCGCGGTATAGCCGCCGTCGAAGATGGCCTCCATCCGCCGGCCGGGCGTCACGCCGGCCACAAGGTCGACGGGCATGTCCGCCTCGATCTCGAGGCGCGTGGTGTCGAGAAGGCGCGCGACCGGATCGCCGAGAGCGATGTACTGGCCCGGCTGTGCCATACGCTCGACCACGACGCCGGCAAAGGGTGCGGAGATCTGGGCGTGCTCGAGGTCGTAGGCCGCGCGGGCGACGGCGGCGCGGGCCACACCAACCTGAGCCTGGGCACGGGAGATCTCGCTCCGCGCTTCCTCGGCCTGGCGCTGAAGATCCTCGAAGCTGCCGCGGGAGAAGGCGACCGAGCCCTTAAGCCCCGCCGCACGCTGCAGCGCCTGATCGGACAGCTGGGAGCGGGCGCGCGCCACCTCGACCGCCGCATCGGCCGCGGCAAGCGCCGCCTCAGCATTGGTGTACTGGATCTGGAAGAGCTCATCGTCGAGGCGGGCGAGGACGTCCCCCGTCGCCACGCTCTCACCGGTCTTGAACCCGACCTCGGCCACGACGCCCTGGACGCGCGCGGCAACGAGGCTTTCGACCGTGCCGACGAGCCGGGCGATCACGGGCGAGGTATCGGCGATCTCGCGCTCGATGACCGGTGCGACGATGACCGCCGCCGGGCCCTGCTGCGCCGCAGACGGATGGGGGGCGAGCAGCGCTAGACCGAGCGCCAGGATCGGCACGACGTGGGATCTGTAGCCGCTTAGCATCGGACGAACCTTTTCCGCGTGTGCCAAGCACGTAACTTAAGGCGCCGGCCGATCAAGCGAAGCGGGGCGTCAGGATTTCTCACGCCGCCGTGTGCGCCGGGGCGGCCGCCGCTTTGTGTCCGCACCCCGTGACACATTACCACGACAGGCGAAAAAGTCGCCTGTGGCGTCACATGATGCCACTGAATGAGGAGGAGCATTGCGAGCATGGGCTGGAAGAACGCGCTCTCGGTCATCGTGGGTCTCCTGGGTGCGTTGGCTGCGGGCTGGGCGCTCTGGGTGCTTGAGAGCGGGCGCGACGGGCTGAGCTTCGAGGACCGGGTGATCGAGGGCACGCCCGTGCGCGTGATCCGGCCGGCTGAGAACGATGGACCGGCGCCGGCGGTGGTGGTGGCCCATGGCTTTGCCGGCGCAAAGGAGCTGATGGAGCCCTTTGCCGTCAGCCTCGCGCGGGCCGGCTATGTGACGCTCTCCTTCGATTTCGAGGGGCATGGCAGCCATCCCCTGCCCCTGCCCGGCATGATCCTGGGGCCCGGGGGTGCGGCGGAACGGCTGATCGCGCAGCTCGGCGGCATGGTCGAGGCGGCGCGCGGCCTCTCCGGCACGACCGGGGAGGTGGCGGTCCTCGGCCACTCGATGGCGACCGATCTCATCGCCAAGGCGGTGCGCGACGGGCTCGCCGTCGATGCCACGGTGGCGGTCTCGCTCTTCTCCCCGGATGTGACGGCGACCTCCCCGCCCAACATGCTGATCGTCGTCGGCGAGTACGAGCGGCGGCTGACGGAGGAGGCGCTGCGGGTGACGAGCCTGACAGCCGGGCAGCCGGCACTCGAGGGCGCGACCTATGGCAGTTTCGCGGACGGCACGGCACGGCGAACGGTGTTCTCCGAAGGCGTGGAGCATGTGGGCGTGCTCTTCGATCCCGAGGGTCTCAGCGCAGCACCCGCCTGGCTCGATGCAGCCTTCGGGCGAGAAGCGGCAGCAGCGAGCCCGGATGTGCGCGGCCCCGCACTCGGCGCGCTATTCGGGGGTCTGATGGCGCTGGCCTGGGCGCTGGCGCCGCTCCTGCCCGCGGCGCGCGGGCATCCGGTGCCGATCGGGCCGACCATCGGCGCGGGGGCCCGGCTGCGTCTGCTGCTGATGCTTGCCGGCGGGCCCATGGTGCTGGCCCCGCTCCTCGCGGTGCTCGCGCCCTCGGGCTTCATGCCGTTGATCCTGGGGGATTATCTGGCCGTGCACTTCTTCTGCTACGGCGCGCTGACGGCGGCAGGGCTCGCGCTGCTCGCCCGGCGCGGATTGCGCCTGCCGGCAGCAGTGTGGCCGGGCACGGCGGTGGTGCTCTCCGGTCTGATCGCCGGGGTCGCGGTCATCGCGATCTTTGCGATCACGCTCGACCGGTATGCCTTCGCGTTCCTGCCGGGGACGGAGAGGCTCACGCTGATGCCGGTGCTGGCGGCCGCTCTCCTACCCTGGTTCCTGACGGATGAGTGGCTGACGCGGGGGGTACCGGAAGGGCGCGAGGGTCGGGGCCGGCGGCTTTGGGTATATGCCCTCACCAAGCTCTGCTTCGTGCTCTCCCTCGGGATCGCGGTTGCGTTGGATGCGGAGCGGCTCTTCTTCCTGCTGATCGTCGCCCCGGTGATCCTGGTGTTCTTCGTGATCTACGGGCTGATCAGCCAGCGCCTGGCAGCGGTTAGCGCGAGCCCGGTGCCCGCGGCGATCGCGTTGTCGCTCGCCCTGGCATGGTCCATCGCCGCGAGCTTCCCCCGCCTCTCCGGCTAGGGCCGTGTCTGGCCCGGCGATGACGACAGTGATGCAAGCTGATCGGACGGCGCCCCGGCGGCGCGCAAGAGTAAAGTATCAAGATTTTCGTCGTAGACCGCGGTGCCCGTGACCGGGGCGCCGTGGGAGTCTCGACCGATGCGTCTGCCTATCTGCCTCTTCTGCCTTACGCTGCACGTGCCGCTATATGGGCACGCCGACACCATGATCGCTCAGGATCAGGCGGTAGACGGCAGGATTGCGGGCATGTTTGCGGACGGGGTGGAGCAGACGACGGACTCGCCCACGCTGACCGCGGTCATCAACGGCTTCAGGCCCTATGGCTATCTCGACCATGCGGGCCGGCCCGTCGGCCTCGGCGTCGATATCCTCGATGCGATTGCCCGGCGTGCGGATTTCGAGGTGAGATACATTGTGCGCGACAACGTCTCGGACGCCATCGGGGCCGTGAGCGCCGGCGACGCGTTGCTGCATCCGGCACTGGCCGATGTGCCGGAGCGTCGGCGCGTCCTAGCGTTCTCCCAACCCTACGACACCTTGAGAGTTGCCGTCTTCCGTCCCGTCGATAGCACCGATCCGCCAGGCGACAACGCCTTTGCGGGGCTGCGCCTCGGGTTCAACAGGGGGAGCATTGCTGAGTTTGCCACGAATGCCTTGCCGGACGTGACGCCGGTGGCCTTGAGCAGCAATGACGACGTTCTGCTCGCTCTGGCGGAAGGGAAGATCGATGGTGCCGTCTACCCCAAGCGCGCCTTCGAACGACTAGCCCGCGCCTTTGAGGTCGAGGAAAAGTATCGGGTAGCTGGAGAGCCGCTGCGCGAGATCGAGCTTCGGATTGCCGTCGACAAGAACCAGACAGCGTTGCTTGCCCGTCTCGACAAGACGCTGGCGGAACTGCGGTCGGAGCCTGCGTGGAACGCAATGCGTAACCGATGGTTTCCGCCGGCACCGCCCTACTGGAACCGGCATCGCATTCTTGTGGCCGCTGCGGTCATGATGGGAATGCTGGCTCTAGGTGCTGCGGCGCTGGTCTTTCGTGAGCGCGAGGTGGCCCGCAACCGGCTGCTCCGCGAAAGCCAGGACCGCATCGAGATGGAGCGGATGCTCGCAGCGCAGCAGGCCGAGGCGAACCAGCTCCTGACCCGGCACAACCGCGAGATGCAGTCGATCCTTTACGTCGTGAGCCACGATCTGAAGAGCCCCCTCGTCTCCATCGGCGGCTTTGCGCGGAAGGCCGAGAAAGCGCTCGACCGCGCGGATGCGGAGACCGGACGCGAAGCGCTCACGCGGGTGCGCAGCAATGTCGAGACGATGGGCAAGCTCATCAGCGGGATCCTGCAGCTCAGCCGCATCGGACGGGAACGCCTGTCGCCGGCCGCCATCGACTGGCCGCTCCTCATCGAGCGCCTGAACGTCGCCCTCGCCTCGCAGTTGGAAGAGCGTCAGGCGCGGATCGAGGTCGTCGGGACGCCGCCCCCGATCATCGCGGATCCGACACTCTTCTATCGGCTCGTGCAGAACCTCGTCTCGAACGCGCTTGACCATGGCTGCCCGGAGCCGGGCATGTCAGTGCGCCTCGAGGGACGGAGCGACGATGAGTGGCACTACCTCTCCGTCAGCGATAACGGGCCCGGCATTGCCCCCGAGTTTCACGAGCGGATCTTCGGGCTCTTCCAGCGCCTCGACCGCGGGACGGATGGCACGGGGATCGGCCTCGCCACGGTCCTCAACATCGCCGAACGTCATGGCGGTCAGGTCACGGTGGTCTCGTCGCCCGGGGAGGGCGCGACATTCCGCGTGCACCTGCCGGTTGCGCCGACGCTCCTGCCGAGCGCGCCTGTCGCGGTGGAGAAGGAGGAGGCCCAGGCCCTCCCGCGGATCGGCGGGGCTCTTGGCAAGGTTGGGCGCGCGGCATGACGGACCGGAACACGAGCGACGTCGACAGGTTCTCGATCCTACTGATCGAGGACGATCCGGATCACGCCGGGCTGATCGCCGATCTCTTGCGGGGTGACAGCCCGCTGATCACCGTCACGCATTGCCCCAACGGACCGGACGGGCTCAACTATCTGGATCTCTGCCACGCGCGTGGCGCCCTGCCGGACCTCATATTGCTGGACCTGAACATGCCGGGGCTGAACGGCGTCGAGGTTATGCGCATCGTGAAGTCGGACAAGCGCTTCCTGCACGTGCCCGCGGTCCTGCTGACGACATCCTCCGCGCCAGGGGATGTCGAGGCGGCGATGGCGGCGCATGCCAACAGCTATGTCTGCAAGGACATCGATCTCGACGATTTCGAGACCACGTTGGCGGCCATCCGACACTATTGGTACCACGTGCATTATCCGATGCGCAGCCTGGGGCGTCGTCATGAAGCCTGACCTCCTGCGGTTGCGGGTGCTGCTGGTCGAGGACAACGACGACCATGCGGCGCTGTTTCACGAAGAGCTCGCCGCGACCCTGCCGCAAGCGCCGCTCACCCGCGTGAGCTCGCTTGGTGCAGCCAAGGAATGGCTGGCGGAGGAACGGGTCGATCTCGTCTTCCTCGACCTTGGCCTGCCGGAGAGCCAGGGGCTCGGCACCCTCGACCGGTTTCTCGAGCTCGGCCATCGCACCCCCGTCATCGTCATCACCTCGCAGGGCGAGACGGAGATCGGGGTGGAGGCGCTCAAGCTCGGCGCGGCGGATTTTCTCGACAAGGCGATCATGGAGGGGCCCTCCCTTCTTCGCGCCGCGCTCTTCGCGATCGAGCGGGACCGGGCGCACAAGGAACTCGCTCGCAAGCAGCGCATGCTGCAGACCTTCGTCGCGGCGGCGGGACATGATCTGCAAACGCCGCTGGCGAACATCGAGGGGCTGATCGAAGCATTGGTCGGGATCGCGGAAGGGCGGCTTGACGCCGAGGCGCTTGGGTTGACGGATGCCATCTCAGGTGCAGCGGGGGAGATGCGGGGCCTCCTGCACGACATGCTCGTCTTCGCCCGTGTCGGGACGGCGGAGCAGGATATGCGGGAGGTGGCGCTGAGCGCGCTCGTTGACCGGGTGCTCGCCATGCTGCCGACCGAAGATCGCGCGCGGGTACTCCGTGATGAGGAGGCGACACTGCGTTGCGATCCCGGGCAGATGCATTTCGTGCTGCAGAACCTGATCACCAACGGCCTCAAATACTGGGAGGGCACGCCGAGCATCGTCCGGATCGGTGTGCGGGAAACCTCCGGAGATCTGCGCATCACCGTGGCCGATGACGGCATCGGCGTGCCGCAGGACCTGATCGACAAGATCTTCCAGCCGGGCGTTCGCGGCGTGGATGGCGCGAATTTCTCGGGAACGGGCTTCGGACTGGCCATCTGCCGGGAGGTTGTCGAGGCACATGGCGGTCGGATCTGGGCAACTTCGGGCCCGGACGGGGGCGCCACCTTCACCTTCACCCTGCCGCACTGAGGCTGTTCGCGGCGCCTGACCGGTTCGTCTTGAGCCAAGCTCGCGCGCGCCTGTGCGAACGACGAGCAGTCGGTTGGCCACGACCCTTCGCGATCCTTGAGCCTCGACCTGCAGGCTGGCTTGCGGCATGGTCCGATCCGCGCCAGCAGTGCTGGGTTGGGGAAGGATGGGGTGATGGAGGCGAGCGCCGATTGCGGCTTCCACGATGTGTCGTCGCTGGTCTTCGTGGGGTTGGCTGTGCTGGGCGGCTGGATGCTCGAGCGTCGGCGCCGACGGGAGATGCAGCTAACACCCTCCTCGCGTTCGCCGACGCCATGGCGCCAGATCGTCCTCTATGTCTGGCTCACCATCGCCGCGACCTACACGACCGAATTCGCGATGCGCGCACTGAACGGCTGCAGCTGACCGCGCGCTGGCAGGGCCCTACCAGCGGCGCGCGATCGCTGGCTGCTAGGACGCGGTGTCACGTGGCTACGCTGAAGCTCGGCCTTGGGACTGCGGTTCCTTCCATCAGCACGGCCGCGCGCGAACGCACTATGGCGGCGGGGCTGGAAGGAGGGCATCCATCAGTGCCTCGATCCTTCGTGATGCGGTCTGGGCTGGCGACCGCGTTGCCGCGGAAGACGGGTGCGTCCCTGAGCCGAGGGGGGTGAGGGCATGGGCTCTCTCGGCTACGAGGAGCGGGGCATCCAGGGCCACGATCTCGCCAAGCGCGACAGCGGTAATGGATGCTTGCTCTCGTGCCGCACCGACATCGGCCGTCTTTTCGCGCAGCGTTCTCGCCGCCGCATGGCAGGACTGTGCCTGCGCCGAGAGCCGAGCCCGCAGCGCTGGCTCGTCCAGCAGAACCTCGTCGCGCAGCACGAGGAAGGCCAGCGCCTCCTGTGCAAGACGTCCATGGAGCAGCACTCGGCGAGAGGCCTCCGCCACTGGTAACGTGGTAAGGCCGAAGGCGCGGCGGGCGCCTGCGAACGTGGCGGGGGTCAGCTTCATGCAGCGCTCTCTCTCTGGCGGGCTGCAGTGGACGAGAGGCCCAGATCGCGGAAAACGGCCTCGACACCTTCGCACATCGCATCGACGGTAAACGCGTGCTCGTATCGGCGGCGCGCCGCCCGTCCCATTGCCCGGCATCGCTGTGGCTCGCGCAGAAGCGCGACGACGGCGTCGGTCAGCCCGGGCGCGCCGGCGTCCTGAGAGACAAGAAGACCGTCCTCACCGTGGCGGATTACTTGCGAGGGGCCGCTGCCCTCTAGAGCGATGACTGGCGTGGCGGCTGCGAAGGCTTCGATAGCGACGAGGCCGAAACTCTCGTAGCGGCTTGGGAAGAGGACCACTGCCGCCTCCCTAAGGGCCGCTTCAAGCGCTGCGCGGGGTAGTATTCCGGGCCAGGAGACGCGAGGGTCGGCGGACAACGCGGCGAGATCGAGTTCGTCGAGCATTGGCCTTCCGGAGGCTTCGAGAGCGTCGCCTGCGAAGACCGCTCTCGCTTCCGGCAGCCGCTCCAACACACGCGCGACTGTCTGGGCGGCGAGGTCGAAACCCTTCCGGTGTTCGAACCGGCCGAGAAAGAGGATCACGGGCGCGCGCTCGGTCTCGTTCCCCGCTCCGACATCCGCCGTTCCGTGAGGCACGATGCAGGCGCGGTCGGCCAGGTCGAGGCCGTAGCACGCCTCGATGTCGCGCAAGATTGCGCAGGAGTTCGCAAGGATCGTCGGGACAGTCTTCAACGCGCGGGCCTCCGCCGCGATCATCGGGCGGAGGTGGCGGTGGGCGAAGACGGGGCGGGCGGCCCAGTCTGCGCGAAAGGGTTCTGAAAGCGCGTAGGTGGTGTGGAGGCTCATGACGACGGGCACGTCGCCGCCGATGCAGCCGATGCCCTCGAGGTCCCAGATGGGGAAGGAGACGGCGTCGAGACCGAAGGAGGCGAGGCGCTCGACCTCCGCCGCGACAGCGGCAGCCCATGAAGCGGCGCCGGGCGGAAGGCTCCATCGGGCGGCGAGGGCTTCAGGGTCCCCACCTTCGGGCCGCAGTCGGTGGCGCCAGATGCCGCTGGCATAGTCGGTGCGACGTTCAGATCCTTCGGTCAGCAGATGGATCTCATGCCCGCGCGCAGCGAGGCCCTCAGCAAGCGTGAGCGTCCAGCGGGCGATCCCGGCATCGACCTCCGGGGGGAGGCCGCGGCTCACGAAGGCGAGGCGGAGGCGAGCCGGAGCAGCGGCAACCGGCTGGAAAGGGTGCGCTGTGGGGCGGGGCCCCAGCGAGCCGGTGGTACGGCCATCCGACTTCCTGGCAAGGGCGCGGCCCTCCTCGATCCCCCAGCCCAGATCGGCATCGAGGCTGGCGCGATGCGCAGGGGTGATCCGCCCGTCATCCTCAAGGAAAGCGTTCGCGGTGCGGATTTCCCGCTCGTATTTCGCGAGGGCGGGCGCCGCCTCAGCCGGCAGCGCGCGATGCCCGTGCCGCTCGATGAAGTAGGCTTTGCTGCGCGCGGAGGGGTAGAGCGTGTGGGGGATCCGCCCCGGATTGCGGATGTGGCTGGCGGCGAATTGGTGGAAGACGAGCGCCTCGGGCACGTAGACGATGCGGTGACCCGCATCGACGAGGCGGAGGCAGACATCGGTTTCGTCGAGCAGATAGGCGAAGGCGTGGTCGAACCCACCGATGGCGAGGAGTGCGCTCCGCCGAAAGCTCGAATTCGTGCCTAGCAGGCTGGGATAGAACGGGCTGCCGGGGCGGTTCAGCGGCTCCGTATCGAAGAAGCGCGAGACGTGGTGGGCATTGCCGAAGCGGTCGCAGACGGTCTTGCAGACCTGCCAACGGACGCCCGTATGGTCGATGGTGAAGCCGCCCGCGCCGCCGATGCGCGGATCGGTATAGGGCCGGGTCAGGGCGGTGAGCCAGCCCGGGTGCGGCACCGCGTCGTCGTCGATGAAGGCGACAACATCGCCTGCTGCCGCGGCGATGCCGGCGTTTCTGGACATGGCGAGGTTGGGCTCCGGGCAGTCGGTGAGCTTGGCCCGATCCCGCCAGTTATGAAGTCTCTCCGCCGTGTCGTCCGTCGAAGGGCCATTGACCACGACGATCTCGAAGCGCGGATGGTCTAATGCCGTCAGAGCGCGGAGCGTGTGCTCGAGATGGGTCGCCCGATTGTAGGTGTTAACCACCACGCTGACGCTCGGCGCCGTCATCGCTCAGGCCTCTCCACCCGTAGCCAAAAGGTCCAGGAAGCCACGGTTTCGGGCGACGAAGCGCGGATGGTCCAGCAGATGCTCCACAATCCGCCGCTTTGGGGAAAGCCGCATGAGGCCGGCCGCGCTCGTATCATCGCAGGGATCGTCGAGCATCAGCTCCCATAGCCCCCGCACCTCCGGCTCGATCGGCGGGTCGTCCAGCGGCAACGTTCCTGTGGGCGCTGGCTGATCGCCGGGCTCGG
The DNA here is from genome assembly GCA_039815685.1 of Pseudomonadota bacterium. Lineage (GTDB taxonomy): Bacteria > Pseudomonadota > Alphaproteobacteria > Rhodobacterales > Rhodobacteraceae > Thermohalobaculum. Next base: position 30,426 of record JBCBYV010000013.1, read on the forward strand.
CGCCCGTTTCACGGCAGACGAAGGCGAGGTGACGGTCGATCTCCTTGGGCCCGGCGCCGAGGGCGCGGGCCGAGCGATACGCTGCCTCCGCCCCGGCGAAGCGCTTCAGTTCCTTGCGCATATGGCCGAGCTGGATCCAGTAGCCGGCATGGAGCGGATAGAGCGCGAGGGCGCTGGCATAGGCGCATTCGGCGCCCTCCCAGTCCGTCGCTTGCCGGGCGGTGTCCCCTTCAGCGACGAGAGCGCGGAACTCTGCATCCTCACCAGCGGCGAACCGGGTGACGAGCGCGGCGAGGATACGGCTCCCGACCCTCTCGGGCAGGGTCCGGAGGAGGTCGGTCGCCTGATCGGCAGGGACCGATGCCGCCGCCTTCCGGACGGCTTTGCGCAACGCCCGGGACCGACGTTCGGACGGGGCTGCCGCAACCCTGCGCTCGAAGACGGCCAGTGCATCTTCGCGGTTGGACGCACCGCGCCTTGGCGCGCCGGCGAGACTAGCGGCGATCCGGGCCCTCAACTGCTGCATGGTTTCTCCATCCACGGCCGGGGTTCCGGCGATGGCGCCCTCTTGAGCCGTACACGTGGCTTCACCCTGAACCGCCAGCGGTTACCATCGCGTTTAACCATGCCGCTGCGTCCGTGAACCCACCCCCGACGCTCGAACCACGAGGTCGAGGCGGGCGGTGCGGTTGCAGCTGTCATGACTATCCGCGAGAATGCTGCAGGCGCGAAATCCGCACAGCGGGACGGAGGCGGCGATGACCCTCGAACATGTGGAGACGCTGCTATCGCCGAGGTCTATCGCCGTGATCGGCGCGACGGAGCGGGACGGCGCGCTCGGCCGGACGGTCTTCTCCCAATTGATCGAGATCGGGTTCGAGGGGCCGGTCTGGGCCGTGAACCCGAAGCACGAGACCGTGCTGGGTCTACCCTGCTTCGAGAGTGTCGAGGCGCTGCCGGGGGTGCCGTCGCTGGGCGTGGTGGCGACACCGCGTCGGACGGTGCCGGAGGTGATCGATGCGCTGGGGGCGCTCGGCTGCCGTGCTGCGCTGGTGCTGACGCCCGGGATCGCGCGGGACGGCCCGCTTTGGAGCGAGATGCTGCAGGCGGCGCGCCGGCACGGGCTGAGGTTCATCGGGCCGCATTCGAGCGGGCTGCTGCGCCCACCGCAGATGCTCGCGGCGAGCACGGCACCGATGTCGCCGCTCTCGGGGCGCCTCGCCTTTCTCAGCCAGTCCGGCTCGATCATCGGAGGGGTGATCGCATGGGCCGCCTCCCGTGGGATCGGGTTCAGCCATGTCGTCTCGGTCGGGGATCAAGCGGATGTGTCGATGGCAGATCTCCTCGACCATCTCGCGACGGACCGGGAGAGCCGGGCGATCCTGCTCTATCTCGAAGGCATCGACGACGCGCAGTCCTTCATGCCGGCGGCGCGGGCGGCGGCACGCGTCAAACCGGTGATCGCCCTCAAGGGCGGGCGCGGCCGGGAAGGAGCGGCGGCGGCGAGCTCGCATTCCGGGGCGCTGGCGGGGACCGATGCGCTCTTCGACGCCGCGCTGGCGCGGGCGGGAATCCTGAGGATCAACACCATCGTGCAGCTCTTCGATGCGGCCGAAGCGCTCGATCACCTGCGGCTTCGAGCCGGCCAGTCGCTCGGCGGGCGCATCGGGATCGTGACGAATGGCGGCGGCGCGGGCGTGATCGCCGCCGATGCCGTGGGAGAGATCGGGGGGCGCGTCGCGACCCTCGGCGATGAGACGCGGGCGGCACTGGCGGAACTGCTGCCGTCCTGGGCGAAGATCGGCAACCCTGTCGATATCGATGCGGCCGCGGAGGGAGAGCGGTACCGCCGGAGCCTTGCCGCCGTGCTGGCCGATCCGAGTGTCGACGCGGCGGTCGTCATCAACTGCCCGAGCGCGCTGGCCGATGATCGCGCGGCGGCGACGGGCGTGGTGGAGGCAGTCACCGCATCGCGCAAGCAGAGCTTCCGCTCGAAGCCGGTCTTTGCCTGCTGGCTGGGCGACGACCGGGCCATCGGGCAAGGGACCGAGGCGCAAGCGCTTCTGGAGAAGGCGGACATCCCGCTCTTCCCCACACCGACAGAGACTGTGCGCGGCTTCGGCTATCTTCTGGCCCGGGCGCGGCTGCTCGAGGAGATCACGACAGTCCCCCCCGCCACGCCGCCGGGGCCGAAGGCGGACTGGGATGCCGCGCGCGCGATCATCAAGGGTGCGGCAGCGCGCGGGTCGCGCAGGTTGAACGAAGCCGAAGCGAAGGCTGTGCTTACGGCCTGCGGCATCCCAACGGTGAGCACGGCGACCGCGGAGCCGCGGCCCGGTGCGGCGCGGGCGGCGGCGGAAGCACTGGCGCGCGACGGGGTTCGCCGGTTCGCATTGAAGGCGTTGTCGGACGATCTCGTGCACAAATCGGATGTGGGCGGCGTGATCCTGGATATCGCGAACCCGGACGCAGTGGCGGAGGCGGCGGCGCGCATGCTGGCCGATCTTGCCTGGCGCGTGCCTGAGGCGCAGATCTCCGGGTTCAGCGTGCAAGAGACGCTGCGCCGGCCGCTGGCGCATGAGCTGATCTGCGGCATCTCGGACGATCCGGTCTTCGGCCCCGCGCTTCTGTTCGGCGCGGGCGGTCTGGCGGTCGAGGCGATGGACGATGTGGCGATGGCGCTGCCGCCCCTCGACATGGCGCTGGCGCATCGTCTGATCGCGCGAACGCATGTGGCGCGGCTCCTCGCCGGCTATCGCACTCAGCCGGCCGCGGATCTGGATGCGATTGCGGCAGTACTGGTCCGGCTCGGCGAGGTTGCGCGCGCGCTGCCGATGATCACGGAGCTCGATATCAACCCGCTTCTGGCAGATGACAACGGATGCGTGGCGCTCGATGCACGGATCGTGATCTCCCGCCGTCTGGCAGATGCGCCCGCGCCCAACCCGCGCTTTGCCATCCGCCCCTATCCCGCGGAGCTCGAGGGGCGGCTCAAGCTCCGCGACGGGACGGCAGCGTTCTGCAGGCCCGTCCGGCCCGAGGACGCGCCGCGCTTCACCGAGTTCTTCGGGCGCGCGACGCCCGAAGACCTGCGCCTCCGCTTCTTCAGCCGGATGAAGGAGGTGCCGCCGGCAATGATCGCGCGGCTCACGCAGATCGACTATGCCCGCGCCATCGCCTTCGTCGCCTTCGAGCCCTCTGCCGAGGGTGAGGCGGAGGATGCGGGCGAGATGCTGGGCGTCGGGCGGTTGGCGACCGAGGCGTCAGGGGCCGCAGCGGAGTTCAGCGTGATGGTGCGCTCGGACCTCAAGGGCCGAGGCCTCGGCCGCGCGCTGATGGAGCGGCTGATCGAGCATGGGCGCACGGAGGGCATCGCGACGATCTGGGGCGAGGTGCTGACCGAGAACGACGGCATGCTGACCCTCGCGAAGAAGCTCGGCTTCCAGCGCGCGGACAACGCGAGCGACGGTGTGGTCCATGTCGAGCTCAAGCTGAGGTGAGCGGGCGTCGCTCGGCACTACTCGGCAATCGCCTGCCGCTCCGGGAAGTGCACGCGGCGCGCACCTTCAGGGAAGTGATCGAGGTGGAAGGGCCAGCTCACGCCGGGCCAGAGCACTTCCATCGCGCGGCGCTGCGGGCGGTAGACGCTGGTGTAGAGCGTGCCGAAGCCTTGGGCGAAGGCCACGGAGTAGAGGGGCGGCTTGAGGAAGGCACCGACAAAGGTCTCCTGCGGCTCCATATGGAGCGTCAGGCGTTGGAGGAGGAACCGTTCGCGCTCGACGGTCGCCGTGAAGCGCGCATGGCTTGCCCATTCCACCCGTTCCTGGTGGTTCGTCGCCACGGCGACGCGGGAAAGGACCGCGGGGCGGTCGGGTGCGAGATAGGCGGTGACGTACTGCCGTGCCGCGTCCACCACCGTCACGTTGTAGCTCATATGGCAGGGGATGCGGGCGAGCGCGCGCCCCGCCTCCGCCGCCGTCTCGCAGGTCTGGAGCACGTAGCGGAGGATCAGGGGGACGCCGAAGCCGTCGCCCACGACGCGCCGTCCGCCGAAGGTGAGGGAGACCGCGAGGCCCGCATCGTTCATGCCATCGACGAGACCCCAGAGCCCGTCCGACATGCCCATGACGCACCGCCCCTCCCACGCCGTGTGCAGGACGAGCGCGTCGAAGGCCTTGGGGCTGTAGTCGTAGTTGCGCACGAGCACCGGCTCGGCGCCGGGCCAAAGTGCCTGGCTGCAGCCGGAAAGATAGGGTGGGGGGCAGAAAAAGCTGAGGAACCTCGCCGCCTCGTCCCTGCCACCCGCGAGGCTCGTGAGCTGGTCGTATAGGCCGAGGAGTTCGGGCATATGCGTCTTCAGCGCCCGGCGGCTCTCGAGATAGGTGGGGCGTGCCGTCACCCCCTCCCGCGCCCACCAGCGGCGGTAATGGGGCCAGTGCTCCTCGAAGAGCGCGGCCCATTTCGGACCGGGCTGGGCCTCCGACACAGCGCGGAAGAGGAGGGACATGGCACCCCTGTAATGACCGGCTCGGGCACCGGGCAAGCTCCGCATGATGTGCGGAACCTGCCCGGCCGTGATGGCGTCACATGATCTTGAAGGCGGGATCGGACATTGCCGGTGCCGCCTCGGCCGCGGGCAGCGGCTTCGCCGCAAACTGGTCCTTGATACCCTCGATCCACATCTTGGCGCGGTCGTTCAGCTCGAAATCCTCGGTCATCGAGCGGCCGCGCACGACGAGGATGCCGAGGTCTGCGCCCTCGTAGCGATAGTCGCCGGTCTTGAGGATGCGGAGGAAGAAGGCCTCCGCCTCGCTCTCGACCGCACGGCGGTGGTAGTCAAAGCGGTCGAACTGCACGCGTCCGTCGACCATGCGGTAGATGCCGCTCTCCGGCGCCTCGGTGATGATGTCGACGGTATCCTCGGTGTGCTTGATCACCATCTGGGACCAGCTGTCGATCATGTCGGGATCGGCCCAGCGGGCGTTGAGCTCATCGACGTCGAGCTCGAACTCCTGACCCGAGAACTCGAGCAGGTGGAAGAGAAAGAGCGGTGCGTCGGCGTGGGCGAAGGCCGCATGGTTGGTCATCGAGGAGGCGCCGGTGATGCGCGGGTTGAGCTCACCGAGCCAGATGTTGTCGCTTTCCTTGTCGATCAGGAAATCGAGCTCGAAATAGCCGCGATAGCCCTCCTCGCGGAGCTGCTCGCCGAACTTGAAGGTCAGCTCGCGCGCCTGCTCGCGCTGCTCGGGGCTGAAGGCGCTGTCGAAGATCTCGTTGCCGCACCAGCCACCACGATAGGGGGTGAGCTCCTTGAAGCCGACGAGTTCGGTCATGAGCGGGCCGACGATGGTGCCCTTGGAAGTCGCACAGGCCTCGATGGCGGAGCCGCGGACGTTCACCCGCTTCATGATCTTGATCTCGCCCTCCCCGACGATCTCATGCTCATGACGGCGGAAGTCGTCCTCGGAGGCGATGAAGAAGGTGGTGTGGCCACTGTCGCCGAAGGCCGATTGCAGAACCAGATCGTCGCCGAGGCCCGCGTCGCTGGCGAGCTGGCAGAGATGGCCCCAGTCCTTCACCTCCGAGAGCGTGTTGGGGACCGAGGGGACGCCCGCCTTGTTGCCGATGCGCACGGTCTCGATCTTGTTGTCGACGCGTTCGCGGAGGCTCGCGGGCGGAAACCAGACCTCAGCGCCGAGTTCCTCGGCCAGCGCCTCGGTCTTCTCGTCGAACATCAGAAAGACGAACTTCGCCTCCGGATCGCGGCCCTGCACGAAGTCCACCACCTGCTTGTGCGCCAGCAGATAGTTGTTGATGTCCTCGATGGACTGGAACTCCTCATGCGGGATCTCCTCGGGCACCACGACGTTCGGATGCCGGCCGTCGAAGCAATCCAAGTAGTTGACGTACTTGAAGTTCTTCACCCACTCATCGATGCCGAGGAGATTAAAGTTGGTGGCCGAGATGAAATAGATCGGCTTGTCGTTGCGGTGGAAGAAGCGGCGGATCTCGGAGATGTTCTTGAGGGTTTTCATGGGGTCTCCCTGTCCCTGTTCTGATTGGGGGGCGGGGGCGGCGAGCCCCCTCCCCGATACCCCCGGAGCACGGGGGCATCCGGCGCCAATTGGGTTTACTCGGCGGCGGTTCGGATGCTGTCGCCGCTTCCGGTGACGGCGGCGTCGGTGAATACGCGGAGGCCAAGATCCGGGCGGTAGCCGTGGATCTCGTTCACGTCGAGCGCGCGCATGAAGGCAAGGATCTCGGCGCTGATCACCTGGCCTGGCACGAGGATCGGAAAGCCCGGGGGATAGGGAATGATGAAGCTGGCGGAGACGACCTCCCGCCCCGTCTCCATCGCCCGGTCGATCGCCCCGTCATCGAGCGCCAGATACTCGCAGTTGTCGTCGTCGTAGGCCTTGTAGAAGGCCTTGCGCATGTTGCCTTCGGGTGTCGGGCTGCGGGGATCGGTGCGGAAGCTGTCGTGGAACCGGCTGAAATCCGGCAGCGGCGGCACCTCTTGCATGAGGCTATGGACGCGCTTGTCGAAGGCGAGACGCTCCATGCGCGAGGCATCGTCGATCTTGTCGTCGAGTTCCTTGGCGATCTCGACCAGCACCTCGATGAGATAGGCGACCGAGGACCGCGTGGTGCCGATATTGGTCATGAAGAGGACCGTGTTCCGGCTGGTCTTGTTCACCTGGATGCCGTGGCGCTCCATCAGGATCTTGGTCTTGAACGTGTCGCCGTCATAGCCCGTGCCGCCGACCACGAGAGTGACGCGCGTGGCGTCCAGCACGAACTCGTCCGTCGCCCAACAGTCCCAGATGTCGGCCCAGCCCTGATCGGGGTGGTAGTAGGACTGGATCCCGCTCTCCCGATACTGGTCCGGGATCATTTCCCCGGCCGTGAGCACGCGGAAGTATTTCTGCAGGAGCGGGTGGCTGTGCACGGCGCGCCGGAGCGACATCGCGCTCTCGACCTGGCGCTGCACCATCTCGAAGCCTTCGAGCTCCACCTGCCGACGGCCGACATCGAGGGACGCGATGATCTGGTAGTTGGGGCTGGTGGAGGTGTGGGTCATGTAGGCTTCGTGGAAGGCCTGCTCGACCTCGCCCTTAAAGTCCTGGTCGTGGACGTGGATCATCGAGCCCTGGCGGAGCGACGTCAGGGTCTTGTGCGTCGATTGACAGGCATAGGCGCGGACCCGGGCATGTGGAGGGGGCACGAGACGCGCTTGCATCCAGGCCTCCTCGTCGGCACCGTCGAGCGCCTTTTGCTGCGCCTCCCAGGCGCCCGCCGCCTCGTCCGAGCGGAGATAGTCGCGCAGGTTGCCGGCGGCGTTCATCGCGGTGCGCTGGCGGTAGGTCGGGCCGAAGCGGGCGAAGGCGAACCAGGCTTCGTCCCAGAGGAAGACGAGGTCCGGCTTGATCGCGAGGCATTCGCGCATGACACGCTCGACGTTGTAGACGAGCCCGTCGAAGGTGCAGTTCGTGAGCAGCAGCATGCGCACACGGTCGAGCTTGCCGGCCTTCCTGAGCGCGAGCAGCTTGCCCTTGATCTCCTGGAGCGGCACGGCGCCGTACATCGAGTATTCGTTGAGCGGATAGCTCTCGAGATAGACGACCTCGGCCCCTGCCAGCACGAGCCCGTAGTGGTGGGATTTGTGGCAGTCGCGGTCGACCAGCACGATGTCGCCGGGACGGACGAGCGCCTGCACCACGATCTTGTTGCAGGTCGAGGTGCCGTTGGTCGCAAAGAAGGTGTGCTTGGCGCCGAAGGCTCGCGCTGCCTTCTCCTGCGCTTCCTTGATCGGCCCATGGGGCTCCAAAAGGCTGTCGAGGCCGCCCGAGGTGGCGGAGGTCTCGGCGAGGAAGATGTTGGGGCCGTAGAAGGCGCCCATATCCTCGATCCAGTGCGAGCGGGTGATGGACTTGCCGCGGCTGATCGGCATCGCGTGGAACACGCCGGTGGGCTGCTTCGAGTACTCCTTAAGCGCGGTGAAGAAGGGCGTCTTGTAGCGGTTGCTGACGCCGCGCAGGATGTTGAGGTGCAGTTCCTGGAAGTCTTCCTGATTGTAGAAGACGCGCCGGCAGCCCCCGAGGTCGCGGCCCGCGATCTCTTCCACCGAGCGGTCAGTGACGAGGAAAGTATCGAGCTCCGGGCGCACCTTGCCGATCAGGCGGCAGCATTCGGTGGCGAGATCCTCGATGAGAAGGGCGTCCACGTCCTCATCGCCGAGACGGGTCAGGTATTTGCGCAGGATCGGCAGCTCGTGGTCCGACTTCAGCGAAAGGCCGGAACGGACGACCACCGATTGGATGTTGTGGTTGAAGAGGATGGCGATCAGCGCGTCCTCGAGGCTGCCGACGATGATCGGCTCGTAGACGAAGGCGTCCTCCTGACGCCGCATGCGATGAAGGGAGTTCTTGAGCCAGCTCGCCTGTTGATCGGTGACCTGATCGACGATGAGCGTCTCGAAATAGGGACGGGCTAGAGCGCGCGCCTCAAGCGGCTGGGTCTGTTCATCCTCGACATCCTCGAGTTCAGTCTCATCGGCCGCGAGCGTGATGCGGCGGCGGCGATAGGCGCCCGAGGAGAGCGCGCGTACAACCCTGCGCGAGGAGACGGCGAGATCGTCGAAGTGCCCGTGCTCGAACTTGCGGCGGAGGAAGTTGAAGGCCGCGATACCGGGGAAGGCCCAGTAGGTCTCGATGGGCGCGAGGATCTCGAACTGTTCGCCAATCTTGTCTTCGAGCAGTTTCGCGCGTTTGGCACTGACCTTGGCGCCGTCTCGCTCGGCGGCGAGCTGTTTGAGGTGGCTCCAGCGGTCTGCGCGGAGCTGAACGGCGCTGTGGTAGTCGCTGATCGCGGTCATCGTCTCCTCCGTAGGGCGGGGTTCGAGCCCACCGTCAGATTGGCGGCGGGCGCGGTGCCCACCCCACGGGCGGAGGCGGCACCTCAGCCCGTCAGTGTCTTTCCGAGCGGCACCACCGGTGTCGCAGCACGCTCCGTCTCCGCCCCCAGAGCATGGCCGAACTCCTGGCCCGACCAGGCCATGGTGCCGACGGCGCGCGCGTCTTCTCCGTCGATCTCCGCGGCGATGCCCGCGCGGTTGCCCTGGCGCGGCATCTCGAGCGGCCCGAGTGTGTGCAGATAGGCATCCGCACCGCTCTCACGATCATAGACCGGGAACTCGGCCTCGCGGTCGCGGAAGCTCTTCAGCACCTGGCCGAGGCCGCGTATGCCCGCCTCCCGTTGGCGGCGCACCTGATCGAAGTCGATCTCGGTCGGGAAGATATCCTCCTGACCGGCCGACTGGTGCAGCACGACGGCCGAGGGATCGATCACGGTCGATCTCCCGACACCTCCGGCGCCTAATCCGTTCACATCGAAGACGTAACACTGGAACTGCGCTGCGGTGGCGCGGGCGATGGAGAGTTCCGCATCGCGGTCCGTCGTCCCGGTGAGCACGGGATGCAGGAGGACCTCTGCGCCCATGGCGGTGAGCTGGCGCGTCGTCTCGGGGAACCAGATATCGTAGCAGATCGAGAGGCCGAAGCGGCCGGCGCCCGGCACGTCGAAGACGCAGAACTCCGTCCCCGCCTCGACGCCCTGCTCATAGGGGCGGAAGGGAAACATCTTGCGGTACTTCGCGACGAGCTCGCCCTCGGGGTCGATGACGGCGGCGGTGTTGTAAATCTTGCCATCCTCGGCCTTCTCGAACATCGAGCCTGGGAGGAGCCAGATCTTGTGGCGGCGCGCCTCCTCCTGAAACCGCTGGAGGGTCGCGTTGGGCCAGCTCTGCGCGAAGCGCGGCAGTGGGCCGTAGGGGGCCAACTCGCTGAAGAGGACCATTTGGGTCCAGGGGAAGCGCGCCATGGCGATGTCGAGCCGGTGACACATGGCCTCGACATTGTCGTGCAGTGCGGCGACGTGCATCTGCACGCCAGTGATGGCGAAGGGCGTCATACCCAGTGCTCCGTTAACCTCGGAAAGAGGTCAGGATATTCGGCCCACCGCACTGCACAAGGGCCGCCGGCAAGATGTTTCGATCAGCCACGCACCACCAAGACCGAGCATGACGCGCGGGCCGCGACCCGGTCCGCGTGGCTCCCAGCGAGGAGGTCGTGCATGATCGAGGGCGGATGCGCGGCCATCACCACGAGTTGGGCGGAGAGGTCGTCGACGAAGTGCAGAATGGTCTCGACCACGCCGCCATGGGCCGCATGGCTCGACCATTTGACGGCGTCGCCCAGCATCTCGGCCGCGATCTTGTCGAGCGCTTCGCGGGCGAATTTGTCGGTCTCGACCTTGAAGTCCGGCGGGAAGTACTGCCCCACGAGGCTCATGCCGAAATCCGGCAGGACCGAAAGAAGGTGGATCTCCGAGCCGCTGCGTTTCGCGGCGGCCATCGCCTCGGGCAGGGCGAGGCGCCAGGACGCCTCGAACTCGACGTCGATGGGGACGAGGATGTTACTCATGACGCTCTCCTCACTCAGCCGGTGTTGCCGCGCGGAAGCTCGGCATGGCGGACATGCCGGCCCGCATGCGCTGGAGCGCCACGACGGCAGCCAGGATCAGCAGGACCGGGAAGTAGATCAGGTATTTCGTCGGCTGGGCGATGGGGCTTTTGACGTCGAGGATCTCCTGGTCCCAGTCGAGGCCCGCATCGGACGCGACGCTGCCGAAGGCGACGTCGTCGATCATGGTCTTGTCGCCATCCTCGCGCAGCGTGATACCGGCGGCCTCTAGGCGCGCCGCTCCGTCCGCCTCGCCCGTCATGGGCACAAGCGCGGTGAAGGTGATCGGCTCACCGAACTCGTTGAGGCCAGCGACGTTGAGGCGCAGGTTCTCCCCTTCCGGCACATCGGCTGCGGCGGCGGCGAGTTCGGCTGGGGGCCGATCCTCGAAGGGCGGGACGATCATGTCCATCCAGAAGCCGGGCCGGAAGAGCGAGAAGGCCACGAGGAGAAGCAATGCGCTCTCCCAGATCCTGTTGCGCGTGATGAAGTAGCCCTGCGTCGCCGCCGCGAACAGCAGCATCGCTATGGTCGCGACAACGAAGACGAAGAAGCCCTCCAGATAGGTCACGTCGATCAGCAGGAGATCGGTGTTGAAGATGAAGAGGAAGGGCAGCGCTGCCGTTCGGAGCGAATAGAAGAAGGCAACGAGGCCGGTGCGGATCGGATCGCCGCCCGAGACGGCGGCGGCGGCGAAGCTCGCGAGCCCCACAGGTGGCGTCACATCCGCCATGATGCCGAAATAGAAGACGAAGAGATGCACGGCGATGAGCGGCACGATGAGGCCGTTCTGCTGGCCGAGGGTGACGATCACGGGCGCGAGCAGCGCTGAGACCACGATGTAGTTGGCCGTGGTCGGCAGCCCCATTCCGAGGATGAGGCTGAGGATCGCGGTGAGGGCCAGGATGGCGAGGATGTAGCCGCCGGAGAGCACCTCCACGACCTCCGCCAGCGCGGTGCCGACGCCGGTCTGGCTGACAACGCCCACGATGATGCCGGCCGTGGCGGTCGCGATGCCGATGCCGATCATGTTGCGGGCACCGGCGACGAGACCCTGCACGAGGTCGTTCATGCCAGCGGCGAACTCTCCCGCGAAGCCGGACCCGCCCTTCATGAGTGCTGCCAGCGGCCGTTGCGTGAGCAGGATGAAGATCATGAAGGCCGAGGCCCAGAAGGCGGAGAGGCCAGGCGAGAGGCGGTCCACCATGAGCGCCCAGACCAGCACGATGACGGGCAGGATGAAGTGGAGCCCGGATTTCACCGTCGGCCCCGGCAGCGGCAGCTTGGCGCCCGGCTTGTCGAGGTCCGACATCTCCGGCGTCGGGTAGTTCGTCGAGAGCCAGAGGAGCACGAGATAGACCGTAGTGAGGAACCCGAAGACGATGTAGCCCGCAGTTTCCGGGAAGGCGGGGCGGAGCCAGCCCATGCCGTAATAGACGCCGAAGGAGACGGCGCAGAGGATCACGACGCCGATGGCGAAACCCATCAGCCGCTGAACCCAGGGCTTCGGCACATAGGCGCGCTCCATGCCCTGCATGCCGGCCTTCATCGCCTCGAGATGCACGATGTAGACGAGGGCGATGTAGCTGATGAGCGCCGGCAGGAAGGCATGCTTCACGACGTCGAAGTACGGAATGCCCACATACTCGACCATCAGGAAGGCGGCCGCACCCATGACGGGCGGCATGATCTGCCCGTTGACCGAGGAGGCGACCTCGACCGCGCCGGCCTTCTCCGACTTGAAGCCGACCTTCTTCATCAACGGGATGGTGAAGGTGCCGGTGGTAACCACGTTGGCGATGGAGGAGCCGGAGATGAGGCCGGTCATGGCCGAGGAGACGACCGCCGCCTTGGCCGGCCCGCCGCGCATATGGCCCATGAGGCTGAAGGCAACCTGGATGAAGTAGTTGCCGGCGCCGGCCTTATCGAGGAGCGAGCCGAAGAGCACGAAGAGGAAGACGAAGTCCGTCGAGACGCCGAGGGCGATCCCGAACACGCCCTCCGTCGTGATCCAGTGGTGGTTGATCACCTCGGAGAGCGAGTTGCCCTTGTGCGCGATGATCGACGGCATGAAGGGGCCGAGGAAGGTATAGGCGAGGAAGACCGTGGCCACGATCACGAGGGCGGGGCCGAGGGAGCGGCGCGCAGCCTCGAGCAGGAGCAGAAGGCCGAGCGAGCCCACGATGAGATCCTGCAGGATCGGCGCGCCGACGCGGTCGGCAATCGACTCGTAGAAGACGAAAAGATAGAGCGCCGTCGCAGCGCCCAAGAGCGCGAGCGCCCATTCCCAGGGCGGGATGCGGTCGATGGGCGAGCCGAGGATCACCGCCGCCGCGACGCCGAGCGCGAGGAACGGGATGATGAAGACCGCCGCCCCGTCGCCGCCGAACATGAAGAGACAGCCGAGGATGATCGGCACGGCGACGCCCAGGCCTGTGCCCACGGTCGACTTCGCCGCTGGAAAGGCGAGGAAGGCGAGAAAGACCGCGAAGGCGAGGTGGATCGACCGCGCCTCGTTCGAGCCGAAGACGCCGAACTCAAGGATGAAGGGGATCGGCGAGGCGATCCAGAGCTGGAAGAGCGACCAGGCGAGGGCGACGACGAGGATCAGCGTGCTGACCCAGCCCGCGGGGCTGCGTCCGCCGGTGTCCGAGGACGCGACAAGCTCGTCGAGCTCGGATTGGCTCAGGCCCTGCTTCTCGGTGGACTGGTCGCTCATGGCCCGGTTCTCCTGCCGTCTCGGCCAGAGCCGACTGTGGGCGTCGGCGGCCGGTGCTGCCATCGGCGGAATGGAAACCGACCCTACAGGTACCGGTAGGGTGGGTTTCCAACCCACCGCTCAAGTAAAGGCGGCGCGCCCGTCGCCGGGTGCGCCGCTGATCGGCCTTACATTAGGCCTGCTTCCTTATAGTACTTCTCGGCACCCGGATGCAGCGGCGCGGAGAGCGCCTTCGAGATCATGTCCTCCTTCGTGAGGTTCGCGAAGGCGGGATGCAGCTTCTTGAAGCGGTCGAAATTCTCGAAGACCGTCTTGACGACCGTGTAGACGGTATCGTCAGGCACATCCGCCGACGTCACGAAGGTGGCGCGCACGCCGAAGGTCGTCACATCCGCATCATTGCCGGCATACATGCCGCCCGGGATCGTCGCGAAGCTGTAGAACGGATTGTCGTTCACGAGCTTCTCGATGGCCTCGCCCTCGACGCTGACGATGGTCGCCGGGCAGGCGGTCGTCGCCTCCTGGATCGAGCCGTTCGGATGGCCGACCGTGTAGATGATGGCGTCCACCTTGTTGTCACAGAGCGCCTGGGCCTGTTCGGAGGGCTTCAGCTGCGAGGCGAGGCTGAACTTCTCCATGTCCCAGCCCTTGGCGTCGAGCACGACTTCCATGGTCGCGAGCTGGCCCGAGCCCGGATTGCCGACATTGACGCGCTTGCCCTCGAGGTCGTCGAAGGCGGCGATCCCGGTCGGCGTGTTCGCGATGACCGTGAAGGGTTCGGGATGCACCGAGAAGACGGCGCGGAGCTTGTCGAACTTCTCACCCTCGAATTTCGAGCTGCCGTTGAAGGCGTGGAACTGCCAGTCGGACTGGGCCACACCCATATCCATATCGCCCGCCTTGATGGCGTTGATGTTGGCGATCGAGCCGCCGGTCGACGGCGCGGTCACGCGGATGCCGTGCTCGGCGGTGCCGCGGTTCACCAGCTTGGCGATGGACTGGCCGACGACGAAGTAGACGCCGGTCTGCCCGCCCGTGCCGATGGTCACGAAGGTCTCCTGCGCCGAGGCGGCACCGGCCGAAATGGCAACAGCGCTGGCGAACGCAATGCTGCGTGCGAAAGTCATGGTGGTCTCCTTTTCAGGATCGAGAGCCGAGCCGTGGGCCCGGTCGGTCGAGGCTGTCTTCCCAGTCGCCAATCGCCTGCTCGGTGATCGAGTCTGATCGGCTTTATTCTCATTGCTTGCTCGTTAATCAGACAGAGGATTCGGGGTGCCGTCAACAGCAACTCTGACGGGCAGAGCGCGTTCTTTGCGTGCATCCGTGGGCGTTTGCGTTCGTTTTCAGAACGCACCAACGGCGTTCGCTTTCGGAAAAACTATGTAGTCTTGCCGGTTATGGAGATCGTTGTCTTCGCGCTCGGATTCGTCTGCCTCATGTTGGCGGGCATCGCGTTCATGGTGCCGCTGGCGAAGAAGCTCGGCCTACCGCTCCCGGTGACAGTCGCGATGTGCGGTCTCACGATCGGCACGCTGCAGCAGGTCGTGGAGTCCGAGCAGGAACAGGAGATGATGCTGGGGCTCGGCTTCGGGCCCTTCCGGCTCGACGCCTACGACGAATGGTTCCTGTCGGTTCTCGCCCTCGACAGCAGTACGATCCTGATGGTGTTCCTGCCGCCGATGCTCTTCGAGATGGCGCTGGCGGTGAATGTGCGGCGCATGGTCGAGGACTGGGCGACGGTCGTGCTGCTCGCCGTCTTCGCCGTGGCGGCTGCGACCGGGGCCGTGGGGCTGGCGGTCTGGGGGGCGGCGGATGCCTGGCCCGGGGCGTCGCTCAGCCTCGTCGCCTGCCTGATGCTCGGGGCTGCCGTGGCCACGACCGACCCCGCGGCCGTCATCACGACCTTCCGTGAGATCGGAGCGCCGCGGCGGCTCGTGGCGCTCCTGGAAGGGGAGAGCCTACTAAACGATGCGGCGGCCATCGCGATCTTCACCGTGCTTCTAGGCGTGGCGACGGGTGCAGCGGAGGTCGGCGGCGGGCAGATCATGCTGACCTTCGTCTACGCCTTCGGGGTCGGGGCGGCGACGGGGCTCGCAGCCGCCTGGCTCGGGGCGCGGGTCTATCCGATCCTCGGTGGCTCGGCGGCGGCGGAGGCGTCCGCGACCGTGGCGCTCGCCTACGGCACCTATCTCTCGGCCGAGATCATGCTCGGCGGCTCGGGCGTCGTGGCGGTGGTCTTCGCGGGCCTTGCCACCGGGTCGATCGGCTTCGTGCGCATGGGGCCGCAGAACTGGTCCGGCGTGCGGCTCGTCTGGGCGCAGATCGGGTTCTGGGCGAACAACCTCATCCTGCTGCTGGTGGCGCTCATCACGCCGGGCATTCTCGCAGCCCTCACCATCGACGAGGTGTTGCTGGCCGGCGTGGTCTACGTCGCCGCACTCCTCGCGCGGGCGGTGATCCTTTTCGGCGTCCTGGGGCTCATGGAGCGGGTTCGGATCAGCGAGGTGATCGAGACGCGCCAGAAGGTACTGGTGCTCTGGGGCGGCGTGCGCGGGGCGGTGACGCTCGTGCTGGCGCTGTCGCTGGCCGATACCGGCGCACTGGGCGACGAGGCGGCGTTGGCGGGTGCGCTGGCCGCAACCTACGCGCTCACGACCCTTGTCCTGAATGCGGGCACTCTGGCGCTCGTGACACGCCGGCTGGGGCTCGATGCGCTCTCCGAGGCGGATCTCGCATTGCGGGAACGGATCGTTGCGGGATCCATCGAGCGCGTACGACAGGTCATCAAGAACCTCGCCCGCCGGCGTGAGTTCGAGCCCGAGGCACTGGCCGCCGTGGAGCAGGCCCTGCGGCAGGCACGGCGGGAGGTGGCCGTGACGCGAACGGATGCGCGCGTGCCCTTCGGTGAGCGCCTGCGGCTCGGCCTCACCATCGCGGCGGCGCAGGAAAGCCGCCTTGTTCGCCGGGGGTTCGAGGAGGGCGCGGTCGATCCGATGGTGATGCTGCGCCTGCGGCTGGTCGCGGATCAGATGGCGGATGCCGCGCGCGCCAATGGCCGACAGGGCTATGAGGAACAGGCGGAACGGGCGCTCCGACCAACGCTGGCCTTTCGCCGCGCGCTGCTGCTCCACCGGCTCTTCCGGCTCGAACGCCCCCTCGCCCGCCGGATCGAGGCGCGGCATGCGGCCCTCCTGGAACTCGAACGGATGCTGCGAGAGCTCGAGCGCTTCGCCGAGGAGACGCTCGCGCCGATGATCGGGGACGACGCGGCGGGCAACATCGCCGAGCTTCTGCGCTGGCGGCGGGACCGGGCGGACGAGGAGATCGAGGCGACGGAACTGCAGTATCCGACCTATTGCGCAGCGCTCGAGCGCGCGCTCCTCACCCGTGCCGCGATCCGGCGGGAACGCCAGCAGTTCGACCGGCTCTTCAATGACGGCATCATCGGGCCTGAGCTGCACGACGACCTCACGCGCGAGCTGGACCGTCGGGAGCGCGATGTGGGCCGGCCGCCGAAGCTCGACCTCACCCTCACCTCGAACGCACTCATCACCCGCGTGCCGCTCTTTGCAGGTCTCGACGAGAAGCGTCAACGAAAGCTCTCCCGCCGGCTCAAGGTCCGCATGATCCCGCCGGGCGGCGTGGTTGCGGCGGCTGGGGAGCGCGAGGAGGCGATGGTGTTCGTGGCCTCCGGCGCGCTTGCCGAGCGCGGCGGGGCGGAGCGGCAGTTCGCGACGGGCGACTATTTCGGGCAGGACGCGCTCGGCCCCATGCCGCGGCGGCGAGAGCATGCCGTTGTGGCGCTCACTTTCAGCCGCGTGCTGACGCTGACGCGCCGCGACTGGCGACGGCGCTTTGCCAAGGATCCGGTCTTCGCCAGCCTCATGAATCCCCAAGCTCCGCGGGCGCTGGACGTTGCGGCAACTGCCGAAGGAGCGGCGGCGGCCGAGTAGGCATCCGTGCCGGGATGGCCTCTCTCGGGACGGCTATGTTGCAGAGCAGCGCGACCGCCTCTATCCCGTACCGTGGAAATGACGGAGGGACAGATGGCCGCGTTCGAAAAGATCCTGGTGGCAAACCGGGGCGAGATCGCCATCCGCGTCATGCGCGCAGCCAATGAGCTCGGCAAGCGGACGGTCGCGATCTATGCCGAGGAGGACAAGCTCGCCCTCCACCGCTTCAAGGCGGACGAAGCCTATCAGGTCGGTGCGGGCAAGGGGCCCATCGCCGCCTATCTCGATATCGCGGACATCATCCACACGGCGCGGCAATGCGGGGCGGATGCGATCCATCCCGGATACGGTTTCCTGTCGGAGAACCCGGAATTCGTGGATGCGTGCTGGGCGGCCGGCATCGCCTTCATCGGGCCGAAGGCGGAGACGATGCGCATGCTGGGCGACAAGGCGAGCGCGCGGAACGCCGCCATCGCCGCCGGCGTGCCGGTCATCCCGGCGTCGCCGGTGCTGCCGGAGCCCGAGGGCAACATGGACGCCATCCGCGACTATGCCGAGGAGGTCGGTTATCCGATGATGCTCAAGGCCTCCTGGGGTGGGGGCGGGCGCGGCATGCGGCCGATCACGGCGCCGGAGGAGCTGGAGGACAAGGTGACTTCCGGCCGTCGCGAGGCTGAGGCGGCCTTCGGCAACGGCGAAGGATATCTCGAGCGCATGATCCAGCGTGCCCGGCACGTGGAGGTCCAGATCCTCGGCGACGGGCATGGCAGCATCTACCATCTGTGGGAGCGCGATTGCTCGGTGCAGCGGCGGAACCAGAAGGTCGTGGAGCGGGCGCCAGCGCCGTACTTGAGCGCGGAGCAGCGCGCCCATCTCTGCGATCTCGGTCTCAGGATCGCGCGGCATGCGGAGTATCGCTGCGCCGGGACGGTCGAGTTCCTGATGGACGCCGACACGGACGAGTTCTTCTTCATCGAGGTGAACCCACGCATCCAGGTCGAGCACACGGTCACCGAGGAGGTGACCGGCATCGACATCGTAAAGGCCCAGATCCGGATCATGGAGGGCGCGACGCTTCACGAAGCAACGGGCAAGGCGAGCCAGGGCGACGTGGAGTTGAGCGGCCATGCCATCCAGTGCCGCGTGACCTCGGAAGACCCGCTCAACAACTTCATTCCCGATTACGGCCGCATCACCGCCTATCGGGGTGCTACGGGCTTCGGTATCAGGCTCGACGGCGGCACTGCCTACTCGGGTGCGGTGATCACGCGGTACTATGACAGCCTGCTGGAAAAGGTGACCGCCTGGGCACCGACTCCGGAGGAGGCGGTGGCACGCATGGATCGGGCGCTGCGGGAGTTCCGCATCCGAGGCGTGGCGACGAACATCGTCTTCGTCGAGAACCTGCTGCAGCACCCGAAATTCACGTCGATGGAGTACACGACCACCTTCATCGACACGACGCCCGAGCTCTTCGAGTTCAAGAAGCGGCGGGACCGGGCGACGAAGCTGCTGACCTATATCGCCGATATCAGCGTGAACGGGCATCCCGAGACAGCGGGTAGGCCTCGCCCGCCTGCCGATGCGCGCCCGCCGGCACCGCCCCATGTGCCGGACGACCCGGCGCCGGCGGGGTGGAAGCAGCTTCTCGATGAGAAGGGTCCGAAGGCGGTGGCGAATGCCATGCTCGCCTCGAAGCCGCTGCTGATGACCGATACGGCCATGCGTGACGGGCATCAGAGCCTGCTCGCGACCCGCATGCGGAGCCTCGATCTCATTCGCGTGGCGCCGGCCTATGCGCATCACCTGAACGGGCTTTTCTCGGTCGAGTGCTGGGGCGGCGCGAGCTTCGACGTCGCCTACCGGTTCTTGCAGGAGTGTCCGTGGCAGCGGCTGCGGGAGCTGCGCGCTGCCATGCCGAACATGCTGACACAGATGCTCGTGCGCGCCTCGAACGGCGTCGGCTACACGAACCTGCCGGACAATGTGGTGCAGCACTTCATCCAGCAGGCCGCGGGCACGGGCATGGATGTCTTCCGCGTCTTCGACCCCCTCAACTGGGTCGAGAACATGCGCGTGGCGATGGATGCGGTGCTGGAGCAGGACCGGATCCTTGAGGCCGCGATCTGCTATACGGGCGATATCGACGACCCGGAGCGGGCGAAATACTCGCTGCGATACTATGTCGGCCTCGCGAAGGAACTGGAGGCGGCGGGCGCGCATATCCTTTGCCTCAAGGACATGGGCGGGCTGGTGAAGCCCTATGCGGCCAAGAAGCTGATCGAGGCCTTCAAGGGCGAGATCGCGATCCCCGTCCATTTCCACACGCACGATACCTCCGGCATCTCCGCCGCCTCGGTTCTGAAGGCGGCGGAAGCGGGGGTGGACGCGGCGGACGCGGCGGTGGATCCGCTCTCGGGCCTCACTTCCCAGCCGCCCCTTGGCTCCATCGTCGCGGCGCTTCAGGGGCAGGAGAGGGATACCGGCCTCGACCTAGATGCGATCCGCGAGATCGGGCGCTACTGGGAGGGGGTGCGGAGGATGTATGCGGGGTTCGAGAGCGATCTCCGCTCCGGCTCCTCCGAGGTCTATCTGCATGAGATGCCGGGCGGGCAGGTCACCAACCTACGGGCGCAGGCCCGCTCCATGGGGCTCGAGGACCGTTGGCCCGAGATCGCCCGCACCTACCAGGACGTGAACCAGATGTTCGGCGACGTCATAAAGGTCACGCCCATCGCCAAGACCGTGGGCGACATGGCGCTGAGCATGGTCGCCGCCGGCCTCAGCCGCGACGACGTGGAAAGCCCGGGCACGGAAGTGAGCTTCCCAGACAGCGTCGTGACCTTCTTCAAGGGTGCCGTGGGCCAGCCGCCCGGGGGTTTTCCGGAAGGTCTGCAGCAGAAGGTGCTGGCCGGCGATGACCCAATCTCCATTCGCCCGGGCAGTCTGATGCCGGCGGAGGATCTGGAGGCGAAGCGGCAGGAAGCCATCGACGAGATGGACGGCCACACGGTCGATGACGAGGACCTCGCGAGCTTCCTCATGTATCCCAAGGTCTATCTCGACTATATGGGCCGGCGGCGGGACTATGGGCCCGTGCGCGTGCTGCCGACACCGACCTTCTTCTACGGGATGGCGGCGGGCGAGGAGGTCGCGGTCGATCTCCGCCCGGGCGTCACGCTGATCATCCGCCTCCAGACCTGGTCCGAGCCGGATGAGCGCGGGGAGGTCAAGGTCTTCTACGAGCTCAACGGTCAGCCCCGAACGATCCGCGTGATGGACAGGCGCGTCTCCTCGGCCGCGGCGCGCTCCGAGAAGGCGGAGGAGGGCAATGTCAATCACGTAGGCGCGCCCATGCCGGGCGTGATCGGATCCGTCGCCGCGGAGCCAGGCAAGCGGGTGCAGGCGGGCGACCTTCTGCTGACGCTCGAGGCGATGAAGATGGAGACGGCGATCAGGGCCGAGAAAAGCGGTGTGGTCGAGCGTGTGGTGCAGGGTGCCGGTGCGCAGGTCGAGGCGAAGGACCTGCTGATCGTTCTCGCGGACGGGTGAAATCGTGAACGAAGGAAATCGCCAACACGATTGAACCTTTCGGCTCTAAGCGCGAACTTAGAGCCATGTGGATCCGTGTGCTCATCGCTGTCGCCTTCCTCGCCGCCCCGCTCGGGCTCGCCCCGCCGGCGCTGTCGGAGGGGATCGGCTTTCGCGGCGGCTTCGCCGGCCAGGGGGTGGGATCGGCCGGGTCGCGGCGGGTGGCGGCGGTGCAGGCCGCCCCCCCCACCGCGGGCAGGCTGGGTGCCAGCATCCGCTCGGTGACGCCATCCTTCAACAACGGACCGGGGCTCGAGCGCCCGCGCGCGAGGCCGGGACGTGGGCATCGCCGGCCCGGGCGGTTCTTCAAGCGCCGCCGGTTCGGCTTCGGCTTCCCCTACGGCTTCGGCGTGGACACGGGCGAGCCGGACATCGTGGTCGTCACGCCGCCGCCCGAGCCCGAGGAGCCCGAGGCAGAACCGGAACCCGATCCGATGCCGCTCGCCCAGCCCAAGCGCCTGCGCGTGGGTGGCGGCTCGGTCGACGATCCGCTGGCAGCCACGGTCTTCGCCGTGACGCTCGAGGCCGAGGGGGCGAACGCGGGGACGACAGCTCAGCGTCTCGCCGAACAGCGCGACACGCTGGTCGCTGCCCTGGTGCTTGCGGGCGCGGACTTCTGCGTGGCGCGAGAGGGCGGGCTTTCGATCGAGCGCGCCGGTGTCGAAAGCCTTATCTTCAGGGGGACGCTCGATCTCGACCTGCGCGCGGCGGATACGGAGGGCCTCCTCCTCGCCATCGCCGGGCTGCCGCCAGAGACGATCGCGTCGATCCGGGAGGATGCGGAGGCGGCGGTGGCCGAGGAGCCGGAAGAGAACCGTCGGAAACTCGTCCCCGCCCCGGGCCGCCGCTGCGTCTGACTACCGAGGCGGCGCCTTCAGGCATACCGTCGACAGCATGACGGGTGAGGTCCGAGGATTACAGATCGCGCAACCGAGGACGCCGCCTCACTCCTTGGGCAGACCGTCGGCACGCATGCGCTTCGGCCCGCTGCGGTAGACCGGATTTGCGCGCTGTGTCGTAGCCGGTGGGACGGTGACGGGCTGGGCCGGGGAGCTGGTGCTGCCATCGCGACCGTAATGCGTGCCGGTGCGCCCGCGCGGCTTGGTCCGCTTTCCGCCCCGCAAGGTGAATTGCCGTCGGATCGACCTGCTGCGATTGCGGATGGAGCTGCTGACGAGCTTCAGATCGGCATCCCCAACGCGATCCCCGACCGTCTCTGCGAAGTCTGGTGCAGCAATACTTGCAGGCTCTCGCAAGGACGCATGGTCGGGCGCGGCAAGCGACACGCCCAAAACAAGGGCGGCGGCAGAGAGCGTGGTGGCGATCATGCGGGCAGAGTGCGGGGCCTGCGGCGCTAAGGCAACGATGGTCCCATGACTTCAACCTGTGGCTGTAGGTATTCCCGGTTTGGCACAGTGGGGGAGGGCGCCACCTAGCGGTCGCGCAAGGTGTATTTCTGGATCTTGCCGGTCGACGTCTTTGGAAGCTCGTGAAACTCGACCTTTGTCGGGCATTTGAAGCGGGCCAGTCGTTCCCGGACGAAATCGAGGAGCGTCGCCTCGTCCACCTCGCAATCGGGTTTGAGCTCGACATGCGCGACCGGGGTCTCACCCCATTTCTCATGCGGCGCGCCAACGACGGCTGCGAAGGCGACCGCGGGATGGGCGTGCAGCACATTCTCGATCTCGATCGAGGAGATGTTCTCGCCCCCTGAGATGATGATGTCCTTCGCCCGGTCGCGGAGCTGGATGTAGCCGTCGGCATGCATCACCGCGAGATCGCCGGAGTGGAACCAGCCGCCGGCAAAGACCTTCTCCGTGGCCTCGGGGTCCTTGTGCACCCCCTTCATGACAACGTTGCCGCGGAACATGACCTCGCCGAGCGTCTCACCATCCGCCGGGACCGGATCGAGCGTTTCCGGGTCGCGCACGGACAGCGCCTCGAGCGCCGCGTACCGCACGCCCTGCCGCGCCTTGAGCCGGGCCTGCTCCGCGCTCGTCAGCGCCTCCCATTCCCGGTGCCATTCATTGACGACCGCTGGGCCGTAGACCTCCGTGAGGCCGTACACATGAGTAACGTCGAACCCGGCCTCGGCCATGGCGGCCAGCACGGTTTCAGGCGGCGGGGCGGCAGCGGTGAAGAACTTCACCTGACCCGGTGCCGGGCGTTTCTCCTCCTCCGCCGCGTTCAGGATCACCGACATCACGATGGGGGCGCCGCAGAGGAGGTTCACACCATGCTTCGCGATAGCGTCATAGATCGGCCCCGCGCGCACCTGGCGAAGGCAGACATGGGTCCCGCCCGCATAGGAGATGGACCAGGGAAAGCACCAGCCGTTGCAGTGAAACATCGGCAGTGTCCAGAGATAGACCGGCGGCTGGCCGAGATTGGCGTGCAGCAGGTTCGACTGCGCCAGCAGCGCGGCCCCTCGATGATGGTAGAGGATGCCCTTCGGCCGCCCCGTCGTCCCTGATGTGTAATTGAGGCTGATCGTGTCCCACTCGTCGCCCGGCGGCGACCAGTCGAACGCCGGATCGCCGCCCGCAAGAAACGCCTCGTAATCGACGCCGATCCCGCCCTCCGCCGGCGCTGTGGGGTCGATGTAGACCACCACCTGCGGCTTCGGCATCGTCATCCGACCCAGCGCCTCGGCCACCAACGGTACGAGTTCCGCGTCCACAATGGCGAGCCGGGCGGGCGCATGATCGAGGATGTAGCCGACTTCGCCGGCGGAGAGCCGGGTGTTGATCGCGTTCAGCACAGCGCCAGCCATGGGCACGCCGTAATGCGCCTCGAGCTGGGGCGGCGTGTTGAAGAGAAGGGTGGAGACGACATCGCCCGGCGCCACCCCCGCAGCACGAACGGCCGAGGCAAGGCGGCGCGCGCGGGCATAGAATTCGGCATAGCTCGCCTGCGCACCGCCGTGGATGATGGCGGTTCGGTCGGGAAAGACGCTCGCGGCGCGCTCGAGCTGACCAATAGGGCTAAGCGGTTGGTAGTTGGCCGGCCGGCGGGCCAGAAAGTCGTCGCGTTCGCCCATTTTCGCTGTCCTCCCGAGATCCGTCGGCCGACCTCTCCCTTGCGGAAAGCTCGCCGAGGGGGGCGGTGCTGTCAAATCGAGCAGAGCCCTTTTGCGGTCGACAGCGGCAGCGCAGCGCGCCAGTGTGGCGCGCGGTTGCGGCGGGGTGCTGCCTGCGCGCGGCCGGCACCAGGGACGGCATGGCAGCGGAGATCCTTCATGGCCGAGGCACTCTCCGGAAAAGTCGCCATCGTCACCGGTGCGGCGGGCGCTGTCGGTAGCGCGGTCGCAGCGCGGTTTCTCGAAGCCGGTGCGCGCGTGATGATGGCGGATGAGCAGGACCGCGCGCTGACGACCGCCCATGCCGACCTCAAGGCCCCCGACAGAACCGCCAAGTTCGCTCATCGGCTTGCGGACCGCCTCGGGGCGGCCAATCTGGTGGCCGCCACGATCGATACGTTCGAGCGGGTTGATATCCTCGTGCAGGTTCCCCGCGCCACGTCCCCGGGCGACTTTGCGGAGCTGCAGGCGAGCAGCCTGTCCGAAGCGATGGAGCAGAACGTGACGGCCTCCTTCCTGCTCGCTCAGGCGGTCTCGAAACGGATGATCGAGATCTCCGCGCGGGAGGAGGCGTTCTCGGGCGCGATCCTCAACGTCTCCTCCGTGGCCGCGCGGCGGACCGTTCCCGAACTCCTCGCCTTCTCCGTCAGCTGCGCTGCCCTCGAGCAGCTCACCCGGTCCATGGCCGTAGGCCTCGCGCCTCACCGCATCCGGGTGAACGCCCTCGCCCTCGGAGCAGTGATGACGGAACGGTTGCGCGCTGCGATGCGGGAGCGGGAAGACTTGCGGGCGGAGATGCTGCGCGTCACGCCCATGGGCCGGATCGGGGAGGCGGAGGAGGTAGCCGAGGCCGCTCTCTTCCTCGTCTCGCCAGGGGCTGGGTTCATCACCGGCGAGATCATGACGGTCGACGGGGGGCGCAGCATTCTCGACCCGCTCGCCTCTCCCGTCCGCTGACGCCGCTGCAAGCCCACCAGGTAAGCGTCAGATCCGCCACTCGCGGCTCGATTGGCGCCGGAAGGCGCCGGCCGAGCGAAAGAAGCGTCGCGGCAAAGCCGCGACACCGCTGACTTCGAGGCGCGCTCAGCCCCGATCGCTGTCTTTCGGCAAGTTGAAGAAGCTGTCGGCGTCGATGTCCTGTTCCTCGCCCTCTCGACTGCGCGGATCGCCCTCGAGCCCGCCCTCGCCTGGGCGCGGATCGTCGAGGCTGAAGTTCTCGAGCCCCTTGATAGCCGTCGGCAGTTCCGGCTCGGCAGCCTCGGCTTCGCGCGCCAGCGCCTCATCGGTCGAGAGAAGCGACAGGCGCTCCTCGGGCGTCGGCACGGCTTCCGCAGCCTTGGCCCGCTTCTCCGCCGCCTCGCGCACGGCCCGGTCGAGATCGATCTGCTTGCAGAGCCCGAGCGCCACCGGATCGACCGGCTGAAGGTTGGCGTAGTTCCAATGGCTCTTGTCGCGGATCGTCTGGATCGTGGGTTTCGTCGTGCCAATCAGCTTTGAGATCTGCCGGTCCTCGAGCTCGGGGTGGTAGCGCACGAGCCAGGCGATCGCCGCGGGCCGGTCCTGCCGCTTCGAGACAGGCGTGTAGCGCGGCGCCTTCTTCTTCGGCTCAGGCGCGAGCACGCGCTTCAGGAGCTTGAGCCGGGCGATCGGATCCGCCTCGCAGCGCTTGATCTCCTCCGCGGTCAACTGGTTGCCGGCGATGGGGTCCATACCCTTGATGCCTATCGCCACCTCGCCATCAGCGATGCCGGAGACCTCGAGTTCGTGCATGCCGCAGAAATCGGCGATCTGGCGGAAGGTCAGCGTCGTGTTATCGACGAGCCAGACGGCCGTGGCCTTCGGCATGAGCGGCAGATCGTCGGCCATTGTCGGCGTCCTCCTTTATTCCTTGTGTCGACCCGCATAGCCTTGCGGGCGTGCCCCGCGCCGTTCTCGGCGGCGGGGCCCCGGGCAGCGCACTCGCGATGTCGGGGGATGGCGGAGATATAACGATCCGGGGACGGAATGAAAGCGGTTATTCTTCTGCTCGTTACGGGGATGCTGTGGCTCTCCGGCCCGCCGGGAAGGGCGGACGAGGCGCCAGGGCGGTTCGACTACTATGTCATGGCGCTCTCCTGGCAGCCGAGCTGGTGCGCAGAGACCGGAGACGAGCGGGGGGCGAAATCCTGCAATGCGGGCACCGGGACGGGCTTCATCCTGCACGGCCTCTGGCCGCAGCGCATCAATGGATGGCCCGAATACTGCCGCCGCGCCGGGCGCGACGCGACGCGGTCCGAGACGGCGGCGATGGCGGATATCATGGGGAGCGGCGGGCTTGCCTGGCACCAGTGGAAGAAACACGGGCGGTGCTCCGGCCTCTCGCCCCAGGCCTATTTCGAGCGGTCGCGCAGAGCCTTCGAGAGCGTGACGCGGCCGTCGCTGCTGCGCGAGATCGGGCGCCCCGTAAGGATCGATGCGAGCGTCGTGGAGGCAGCCTTTCTGGATGTGAACCCTGCACTCACTCCCTCCTCGACCTTCGTGACCTGTCGCGGGCGCTATATCCAGGAAGTGCGGATCTGCCTTACGCGCGAGCATCTGATGCCGCGACCCTGCACGGGCTCGGTTGCGCGGGCCTGCACGAAGCCCGCGACGCTGCCGCCGCCGCGCTGACCCTGTACTGACCCTGTGCCGACCTGGCGCGGGCCGGTCGGGCGCCCGATCGCTCGGCGCGCGGCTGACGCCCCGCACCTTGCTCCGCCCACCCGCCGTCCTCGCGCCCTCTGAAAGCTGCAGACCGGGCTAGACGCTGGTCCCATAGCGCTCGAGCGCGGTTGCAAAGACGGCGGGATCGACGTTGCCGCCCGAGCCCGTGCAGATCACCGCGTCACCCTCGATCTCGTCACCATGGGAAAGCACTGCCGCGAGGGCCACGGCGCCGCCGGGCTCCAGGACCACCTTGAGCCGCAGGAAGGCGGCGGCCATCGCATGCAGTGCTTCCTCGTCCGTGACGACGAGGCCCCGTCCGCTCCGGCGGGCAAAAACCTGCCAGGTCAGCTTGCCGGGCGCAGGCGTCAGGATCGCATCGCAGATCGAGCGGGCGTTCGGCCGGCTCTCCTGAGGTCTGCCCGCGGTCAGGGATCGCGCCCAGTCGTCGAAACCCGCAGGCTCGGCCGGGCGCGGGCGAAGGCCGGGTGCCTCCGCCTCGAGCGCCAGCGCGATGCCCGAGGCAAGACCGCCGCCACCGGCGCAGATGACGCAATCGGCCTCCCGCACGCCTGCGGCAGCGGCCTGTTCTGCGATCTCGAGCCCGCAGGTACCCTGACCTGCGATCACCATGGGCTCGTCATAGGGACGGACAAGGGTGAGCCCGCGCTCCACCGCGATGGCCTCGCCCCGCTCCTCCCGGCTCTCCCCGCCGGCGCGGTCGTAGAGGACGACCTCCGCACCATGGGCCTGTGTATTGGCGATCTTCAGCGCCGGGGCGTCGGCTGGCATGACGATGACCACCGGGACACCGAGGCGTTCCGCGGCATGCGCCACGCCTTGCGCGTGATTGCCCGAGGAATACCCGATCACGCCGCGGACCCGCACCTCCTCAGGCAGCGCGGTAAGAGCAGACCACGCACCGCGGAACTTGAAGCTGCCAGTGAGCTGCAGGCACTCAGCTTTCACCAGCACCCGACGCCCGGCAAGGCGGTTGAGATGCGGGCTTTCAAGCAACGGCGTCCGGCGCGCAACGCCCTCCAGGCGCGCCGCTGCAGCCCAGATATCGTCGATACCGACGGGGTCTTCGCGATCGTCGAGCATGTCTTCCTCCGTCGTGTTGTCCGCAGCTTGGTCCGGCGGGCACTGGCGCGCCGCTCACGCGCGGCAGGACGATGGGTCCGGCACGGAGCCATTCAGGCGCAAGTCGCCAGAAACCGGTCCGTCAAGGCCAGTGCTTCCGGCTCCGTCAGAAGCGGCACGTGCCCGCGGTTCGAGAGCGTCACGTGCAGCATATCAGGGCGCCGGCGCGCCATCTCCTGAAGCGTTGCTGCCGACAGGATATCCGAATGCGCACCGCGGATGCAGGCCAGGACGCCCTCGAACGCATCGAAGTACGGCCAGAGATCGGGCTGCGGAGCGCCGAAGGTCGCCTTCACCGGCTCGGCCAGCCTGGGATCGTAGGAGAGCATGGGCGCCCCGTCCTCCCCGAAGACGAAGAGGTTCTCGGCGAGCGCGAGCCAGTCCGCCTCCTCGAAATCAGGGTAGTGGCGCGCCATGCTCCGCGAGAGCGCGGCGGCTGCGCCGGCGCGGTCGGCAGCTTTCGGGGCCACGCCGATATAGGTCATGATGTTCTCGAGCCCCTCGCGCTCGACCACCGGGCCGATGTCGTTGAGGAGCACGCCTGCGAGCCGGTCCTTGGCCGCGGTCGCAATTGCCATAGCCTGCAGCCCGCCCCGCGAGGTGCCGATGACGACCGCGTTCGGGATCTCGAGGTGATCGAGGAGGGCGATGGCATCTCCGGCTTCGACCGGCAGGGTGTACTCGGTCATCGGATCGTCGGCCCGCGCGCTCCGTCCGCGACCGCGCGCATCGAGACTGATCACCCGGCGTCTCGGGCTCAGATGTCCGGCGATGCCGTGGAAGTCCCGTGCATCGCGGGTGAGCCCGGCAAGGCACAGAACGGGCGGTTGGGCGGTGTCGCGCGGGCCGATATCGTCGAAGACGAGCTGCCGACCATCAGGGGCTGCAAAGCTTGGCATGGCTCAGAGGGTCTCTATGACGCGGGGGAGGCCGTTCAGCGAGTCGGCGACGAAGGACGGGCGGACCGGCAGGCGGTCTACGGGCTCGGCCCGGCGGTTCACCCAGAGGGTCTGGAAGCCGTAAGCCGCGGCACAGCAGGCGTCCCAGCCGTTCGAGGAGACGAACAGCACTTCCTGACGCGTGCATCCGAAAACCTGCTCGACCAGATCGTAGACCCGGGCATGTGGTTTGAAGACACCGACCTGCTCGGCAGACAGCACCGCGTCGAAGAGCCCGCCCAGCCGAGCGCTCGTGACGGCGGCGTCCAGCATCTCAGGCTCGCCGTTCGAGAGGATCGCGAGCTTTCGGTCCATGCCCTTGAGTGCCGTGAGCGTCCGCTGCACTTCCTCGTATGGGCTGAGCTCCCAGTAGAGGGCCAAGAGCCGGTCGCGCAGCCCCTCGACCTCCACGAGGTCGTAGTATTCGAGGGCCCAGTCCAGGGCCTGCCGGGTCACGGTCCAGAAGTCGGTGTGACACCCGGCGGTCGCGCGCAGCCAGGTGTAGGAGAGCTGCTTTTCGCGCCAGGTCTCGGCCACGGGCTGCCAGCTTTCCTTGATGACCTCGAAGGCTTCCTCGGACGCCGCGTCTCGCGCGGCGGCGCCCACGTCGAAGAGGGTGCCGTAAGCATCGAAGACGCAATGTGTGATGGCGGTCATGCGCAGCCGTCTCCCGCGGTTCTCTTTTGCCGGACCTTGGCGCGTCGCTGTCGGCCTGGGAAGCCCCTAGTCCGCATCAGGGTCTCGGTCGCGCGTGATCAGGGCCGCCCGAAGCGTGAGCGCACGGCGGAGGGCGGTGAGAGCCGTGCCGAGGGTGACGAGCCAGAGCGCCACCGAGAACGCCGAGGGGGCGTATGACTCATTCAGGATGAGCAGGAACGCCGCGAGGATCGCACCGGCGGCGATGCCCGCCATCCGCTGCGGTTTGGCGAAGGGACCGCGGAAATCGGGAGGCAGGCCGAGCGAGACGCCCGCCTCGCGCAGATAGGCGGTCAGGATCGCGAGGGCTGCCGCCGCCCAACCGAGCGCCGGTTCGCCGACTGCCAGCCCGGCCCCCACCAGGATGGCGGCATCGGAGAGGCGGTCGGGGACTTCGTTCCAGAAGGGGCCGTCAGGCGCAGCCCGCCCGCCCTCGATCGCCACGAGACCGTCCAGAAGATTGGCGAGAAGACGCAGGCCGAGCAGGATCGCGCCAAGCGATAGGAGCGCCGGCTGGCCAAGCCGGCCACCAGCCCAGAGGCACGCGCCGGCAAGGATGCCGGCGAGGAGCCCCGCCTGACTGATCCGGTTCGGCGAGATCCCTGCCCCCGCGAGACGGGAGGCGAAGCGACGGATGACAGCGCGGTCTCGCGCGCCCTGCGGCCGCCGGGTGCCGCCTGCAGGTGTCGCGCTCATGCCGTCGAATACCAGTAGCGTGTCAGATGGAAGAAGACCGGGGCGGAGAAGATCACGCTGTCGAGGCGGTCGAGGAACCCGCCATGGCCCGGGATCAGGTGCCCCCAATCCTTGACGCCGCGGTCCCGCTTGATGGCCGACATCACGAGCCCGCCGAGGAGGCCCATGACGCAGATTGCAAAGGCCATCAGGCCCGCAGCGAGTGGCGTGAAGGGCGTGATCCAGAAGAGCCCGACCCCGGCCAGTGTCGCCGTCGCGATCCCGCCGATCGCCCCTTCGACTGTCTTCGAAGGCGATAGGGTGGGCGCGAGCTTCCGCCGCCCGGCGAGCTTGCCCCACACATACTGCATCACGTCCGAGAACTGCACGACGGCGACGAGGAACGCGATCAGCAGCACCTCCGCCCCGCCATAGTCCGGGATCTGCAGATAGAGGAGTGCCGGGACGTGGCTGATACAGAAGACCGCGATCATCAGCGCCCATTGGATCTCGGCAATGCGGGTGAGATAGCGCTCCCGATCTCCTCGCATGATGGAGAGAATAGGCAGCAGCAGGAAGCCGTAGACCGGGATGAAGACCGAGTAGAGGCCGTACCAGTCGATCCAGACGAGCCAGTACTGAAGCGGCAGGACGATGAAGAAGGCCGCGACGAGCGCGAGGTGATCCGCACGACGCGTTCGGGTCAGCGTCAGAAACTCACGAAGGGCGGCGAAGGAGCAGAGGGCGAAGAGCAGCACCACCCCGCTCCGGCCGGCGAGAAACGCGAGCGCCATCGCGGCGATCATGACCCACCAGGCGGCGATGCGGGCGTTGAGGTTCGCGACGGTCGGGTGGTCCGGGCCGAAGCGGTGGCGGAGGATGAGGCCGATACCGCTCGCGACCGCGAGCAGCGCTGCAATGCCGCCGAAGAGCGGGTAGAAGTTCGCCGGCATCTCGTCGTTCATGCGGCGGCCTCTGCCTCTGTCGCACCGTCGCAGTCTTCATCGGTTGGACGGGTGGCCAGAAGCGCGTCGCGGGCACGGGTGAGGAAAGCGTCCTTCGCTTCGCCGTCGCCAAGGTGGATCGGCGCGCCGAAGGTCACGGTGCAGAGGAGAGGGACAGGCACGATCTCACCCTTCGGCAGCACGCGGTTGAGGTTGTCGATCCAGACCGGGACAAGCGGCACGCCAGGATGCAGCCGGGCGAGGTGGTAAAGCCCGGTCTTGAAGGGAAGCACGCCACCCTGGCTCCGCCCGCCTTCGGGAAAAATCAGCAGGGTTGCGCCCTCATGGATGGCCACGCTCATCTGCTCGACCGGATCCTCGCTGCGCTTCTCGCGCCGCCGCTCGATCAGCACAGCGTTGAAGACATCGCGCGCCACGAAGCGGCGGATGAGGCCGCGCCAGTAATCGGCTGCTGCGACCGGACGGGTACGGCGTCGTAAGGCATGAGGCAGGACAGCCCAGACGATGGCGAAGTCGCCGTTCGAGGCGTGGTTGGCGAAGTAGACGCGCTGCTCAGCCATGGGCGCGGTGCCGTGCCAGAGCGCGCGCGGTGCGAACAGGAAGTGAAGCGCGACGCTGAGGGTGTGCCCCAGCACCTGCGCGAGCATCCGCCGCGGCGCACCCGCGGCCTCGCCGCCCGACGCTTTCTCCCCCGTCATCTCCCCCAACGATCCCATCTACCTCACTAGACGACGAGACGGCGATTGCGCTGCTCGCCCACGCCGAAGACGCGTCTATACCGCTCGACCTCCGCTGCCGGGCCCATCGCCTTGGCGGGGTTATCGGAGAGTTTCACTGTCTCCCGCCCGTTGGCGGCGGAAACCTTGCAGACCAGGCTGAAGGCGTCGAGACGACCGCTTAGCGCAAGGCCACGGAAGTCGTTGGTCAGGAGCGTGCCCCAGCCGTAGCCGATCTGCGTCCGACCCTCGAAGTACCGGTGAAGCTGCTCGATCAGCGGCACGTCGAGCCCGTCGGAGAAGATGATGCGCTTATGTGCCGGGTCCTGACCGCGACGCTTCCACCAATCGATCACGTAGTCGCCGTTCTCGAACGGATCGCCTGAGTCGATGCGGACCGCGGACCAGTCGTCGAGCCATTCGGGTGCGTTCTCGAGGAAACCTGGTGTCCCGTAGGTGTCCGGCAGGATGACGCGGAGGTTCGCGCCGTACTCCTCCTGCCAGTCGGCCAGCACCTTGTAGGGCGCGGCAGCCAGCGCCGCATCGTCGTCATCGGCGAGGGCCGCGTAGACCATCGGCAGCTCATGCGCGTTCGTGCCCACGGCCTCGACCTCACGCCGCATCGCGATGAGGCAGTTCGAGGTGCCCAGGAACGCGTCGCCCAACCCCTCCCCCATCGCCTGCACGCACCAGTCCTGCCAGAGAAAGCTGTGCCGGCGCCGGGTGCCGAAATCGGCAATCTTGATGCCGGGGAGTGCTCGCAGCCGCTCGATCTTCTCCCAGACGCGGGTCATCCCGCGGGCGTAGAGCACCTGAAGCTCGAACTTGCCCATCTGGCGCAGCACCGCGCGCGAGCGGAGTTCCATCAGCACGGCGAGCGCCGGCACTTCCCAGAGCGTCGTCTCCATCCAGCGACCCTCGAAGGTCAGCTCGTACTGGTCGCCCACGCGTTCTAGCCGGTAGTCGGGGAACTGGAAGTTCTCGAGCCACTCGATGAATTCCGGCGCGAACATTTGCCGGCGACCGTAGAAAGTGTTGCCGCGCAGGAAGGTGCTTTCGCCGCGGGAGAGGCGAAGACCCTTGATATGGTCGAGCTGTTCGCGGATCTCGCTCTCGCCGATGATCTCGGCGAGCGGCACGTCGGCCTTGCGGTTGATCAGGCTGAAGGTGACCTGCGTCTCCCGATGGTGGCGGAAAATGCTCTGACACATCAGGAGCTTGTAGAAGTCGGTATCGAGGATCGACCGTACGATCGGATCGATCTTCCAGGTGTGGTCGTAGACCCGCTTGGCGATATCCGTCATGGCGCCCGCTCCCGTGTTTTTGAGCGGAAGCATAGGCCGAAGCGCGGCGCTGCGGAAACACGCTTCACGGTGAAAGTGGGGCGCCGGCCCGCCGGCGCCCCGTGTAGCTCATGTCACGCGAAGTCGAAGACGCCTTCCGTCGGCTCGTAGAGCGTTGCCAAATAAGCGGTTTCTGCCGCCACGAAATCGCTGGTCAGGAAGCTCGCGACGGCCTCCGCGGGGTTCGCGCCGCTCGCGAGATCCGCCTCCAGGGCGTCGTCTATCGTCGTCGTCTCCCGGTCCAGCTCGAGATTGGCGAAGATCAGGTCGACGAGAGCCTCCGGGGCCAGCACATCCGGTCCGGCGACAGCCGTGAACTCACCGCTGTTGAGGAACGCGGTAGCGAGGGCCACGCTATCGAAACCGCCATCCTCCCGCTGACCCGTCCAGTGGCTGAGCCCTCCGCTTTCGGCGCGGCGGCCGAGCAGCGCTTCGTAGAAGCGGGCAACCTCGAGCGCAGTCTCACGATCCGGGTCCGGCGCGCCGCCCTGGATCAGCCGAATGGCCTCCGCAACCGCGGCCTCGCCGACCTGCTGACCGAGGCTGCGGCCATTGAGGTCGCCGTCCTCGAAATGGATGCCGCCGTAGAGCCTGCTGATACCGCCCTCGTCGGCCGCCTCCTGGAAGGTGGCCCAGGCGAGCGTGAGGTCTTCGGCCGGCGTCACCCCTTCCTCGAACCGCGAGGTGCCGGCAGGGAAAAGGACGCTGCCACCGAACTCATCGGTCTCGGAGAAGGCGCGGAGGACCGCCGCGCCGGCGGCGGAGAAGGCGCTGTGGCCCGAGGTGTACTCAGCAAAGGGCGGGGAGACGTCCTTGCCGGGCGTCTGATAGGTGACGAAGTTCTCGGCCAGGATGGTCTGCGTGCCCTGCCCGGGCCCACCCCAGGCCTCGATCACGAAGCCCTCCTCGCCGGTCAGCGCGTCGACGCCCTCCTCCCCGATGAGGCCAAGCTCGCCGAGATCTCGAATCGCGCGCACCGGCCGGACGTAGTCATAGAACGACTTCGCCTCCCAGGTGGCGATGCCGGCATCCATCACCGCGTTGGCAAGCGTGAAGAACATGCGGGCATCTGCGTCGAGGCTGTTGTCCTCCCGCGCGCTCACGAATTGGCCGAAGGTCATCCAGGTGCCTGGCGGGAACGAGGTGCCGCCGCCGTCCTCCCAGAACTCCGCAATGAGCTTCTGCTCGTCCGTCAGGTTGCCAGAAAAGGCGACGACTTCCTCCGCCTGGGTGATGAAGCGGGGGTTGATAACTGTGCCAACGAGATCCTGGCTGACCGGTATTGTCTCGCCGTCGACCGTGACGGTGCCCGCCTCGATATCGAGCGAGCCATTGACGCCGGGCAGGAAAAAGGGCTCGGGTGCTACCGGGCGGAGCGCGGCGCCATCGGCAAGACCGAAGGGCTCGACCCCGCCCCAATGAGGCGTCAGGAAGCTCTGTTCAGGGTTTGCATCCTCCGGATCGACCGGGACGTTCTCCGGTGTCCAGCGCGTGATGTCGTTGACCTCGAGCGGGCTCGGGTTGAAGGGCGCGTAGCCGGAGGTGTCGGCATAGCCATTCGCCTGGTTCGCCCCGTCATCCGCACGCTCGGCAATGACCGCGGCGCCGGCTTCGAGGCCGACCGCCGTCGGCGAGCCCTCGGCGGCCTCAAGCGACTCGAGATCGGACGGGAGGCCAAGCTCCTCCATCACCGCCTCAAAGGTCGCGCGCTGATCGGGAAAGAGGTCGACGAGGGCAACGAAGGCGGCGTAGCTCATGGCGACGAGCTTGTTGGCGTCCGTGTTCTCGGTCGCCGGGCGCTGTGCCGGCCCGTTCTCGGCCCAGCCGATGGCGAGAGGATCGTATGCCGCCCATGCTTCGTAGATCGCCGTGTGCATGATAGCGTAGGCGCGGCTGCCGACGGTGGGGCCGGGCGCCTCGTCAATCACAGCCAGCTGCACAGCGCGGTCCCAGAGCACCGAGACCGTCGGCGTGTCGTCGGTGACGGTCACGAGTTGCGTTACCTCATCGACGCTGAGTGTGGGCAGCTCTTCTTCCATTGCGAATTCTCCTGCGAATTGACGCTACGTTTCTTGCGTCACAATGCAGAAGGGAGCCGTTAGCGGGGCGTGAAAGACACCTCCCCCAACGTCAAAGCGACGCACGCGAATGTGATACATCGTGAATTATGGCAGAATGATGTACTGCGCGGCGCACTGCCCGACAAAGACGTACGGCCATGAAACTGTCCCGTTGCGCAGCGTTTGCGCGCCCGATTTCCAACATTGTTGATGCGTTTCGGCACGGGTGAGCCCGGCGAATGAAGCCGGGATCGGATCAGTTGCACATCGTTGCAAGATCGCGTCGCCAAGCACAGCGAGGCGGCTGCGGGATAGGTGTCTAGATGAAGTAGGCCCTCAGCGAATGCCGCGGGCCAAATCCTGCTCGATTGTCATCGGGCCGGTGACGCCGGTGATCCGAGCGCGGTAGATGTACAGCCCCTCCATCACGCGCTGGACGTAATTCCGCGTTTCGTTGAACGGGATCATCTCCATCCAGTCGATCATGTCCACCTCACCGCGGAGCGGGTGGCCATAATCCAGCACCCAATCGTCCACCCGGCCTTTACCCGCGTTATAGGCCGCCGCCGCGAGGACGTAGGAGCCGCCGAGCTGGGAGATGCGCCGGGCAAGATAGGTCTGACCAAGGCGGGCGTTGTAGCGCCAGTCAGCAGTCAGGCGCGCCGCCGAGTACGGCTCACCGATCCATCCGGCGACCTTGCGCGCGGTTGCCGGCATGAGCTGCATGAGCCCGCGGGCGCCAGCATGGCTGACCGCCCGGGGATTGAGCTCCGTCTCCTGCCGGGCGAGGGACATGGCGAGGGCCGGCTCGACCGCGGTCACGTAGTCCGAAAGCTCGGTCACCGGATAGTAGGATGCGTGAAGCACGACGCCCTTTCGCGCCGCCTTTTTCGAGACGCGCACCGCGAGGTGTTCCTGACCGAGCGCGAGGGCGAGGCCTGCAAGACCCTGCAGCTCGCGCTCGTCCCGCGCCCGCTCAGCCAGATGCGCGAAGCTCTGCCAGGCGAGGCTGTCCTCACCAGCATAATGCATGATCGCCGCCATGCGCGCGGCATCGGAGTTCTCCACCTGCGTCGATCGCCAGTCCGGCAACGAGCCTTTCGCGAGGACCGGATCGCCCGGTGCGCCGACACGTGCCGCTGCAAGCTGGCCGTAGAAGGACGTCTGATGCGCGGCACCGCGCGCGTAAGCTGCCCGCGCACCCGCAAGATCGCCCTCGGCTTCCGCCGCACGCCCGATCCAGTACCCCGCGCGGCCAAGGGATATCGGTGTCTCGACATGCGTCTCGAACTTCTCGAAATGCGCACGGGCCCGCGACGCATCGCCGAGCTTGCGCAAGGCCACCCAGCCTGCGACCCATTCGAGATCGGCGTGGTCGTAGCCAATATCGGGCGTCGTGAAGTGGCGGCTCGCAAGACGGTAGGCGAGCTCCTTGCGCCCCTCCCGCGCCGCACGGCGGGCGAGGCGTACGCGACGGTTGGCCCAGCGGCCAGGGGCGCCGAGGCTCTGCGCGCTCCGGCTCACGCGGTCGAGATAGCGCTCGGCCTCGTCATACCGTCTGGCTTTCCACAAGCGTGAGAACTGCGCCCAGTTCTCGGCAGCCTGACCCGTGAGCGTGCCGTAACGCGACGGGCTTTCCGCGCGGGTGCCGAGCACTGCCTTCGCAAGCTGTTCCTGTCCGGGCCAATCCCCCCGCCGGGCGGTGAAGGACTGATACTCGGAAATGCTGCCCTCACCCGCCCGCAGCTTCCGCCAGACCACGATGTCGCGCACCACCGCATCACCGGTCTGCGCGGCAAGTGCCTCGGCGGACGCCCAGTCACCGCGGGCACCGAGGTCCAGCGCTTCGCGCACGGTATTACCCTGACGCTGTGCGGATCCGAGGTCGAAGGCGTTCCCCGGCGGAGCGGCCAGAAGGGTCGCGATCATGAGAAAAGGCGCTGCAAGAAGGGTCGCGCGCATGAAATCTGTCCTGTTCCAGGGCCCAAGGAGGCAGGGCCGTTTCTGCTCGAGCGGTAGCGTCGGTTTCCGATCTTCCACCGTCCCTCGGACGATAGCACGGACGTGGCGGCAGCTGAACGGCAAAAGGCCGGGGCGAGCTAAGTTGATGGATCGTGAAGGCGGTTGAAGCCGGGCATCGGGTGCTCATTAGGCGCCGTCTCCACCGCATGCCGGCACATCCCTGCGATGCGGCCGAGGACAGAGCCCGAGCACGGAGGCGCGGCCGACCCTTGCCGCGCCCTCCGCCACCCCCTAATGCTGCGCCCCGCTCATGGGCGGCTGAGCCGGCCATGGGCTTTGGTCCACGAGGCGGCCCGTGCGCCGGGGCGCCGCAGCATCCGAAGGGGACGTCATGACCACCCCGCTCCTGCGCGGCTCGATGCCCGCGCTCGTCACGCCCTTGGCCGACGGTCAGGTCGATGAGGCCGCCCTCGAGGCACTCGTCGAATGGCAGATCCGCGAAGGCAGCCACGGGCTTGTGCCCGTCGGCACCACGGGCGAGAGCCCGACGCTCAGCCACGACGAGCATCGTCTCGTCGTCGAGCGCGTGGTGAAAGTGGCGGACAAACGGGTACCGGTCGTGGCGGGCGCGGGCTCCAACTCGACGGTGGAGGCGGTGGGGCTTGCCCAGCATGCGGAGAGCATCGGCGCCGATGCGCTGCTGGTCGTCACGCCTTACTATAACAAGCCGACCCAAGCCGGCCTGATCGCGCATTACACCGCGATCCACGACGCCTGCGGCCTGCCGATCATCATCTACAATATCCCCGGCCGCTCGGTGATCGATATGAGCGTCGAGACCATGGCGACGCTCGCCGAGCTGCCGAGGATCGTCGGGGTGAAGGATGCGACGGGCGACGTGACCCGCGTCTCGAAGCAACGCGCAGCGAGCGGAGCCGAGTTCGTACAGCTCTCCGGCGAAGACGCATCGGCGCTCGGCTTCAACGCCCATGGCGGCGTCGGCTGCATCTCCGTCACGGCGAATGTGGCGCCAGCGCTCTGCGCCCGGTTCCAGGAGGCAACGCTGGCCGGCGACTACGCAACCGCCCTCGCCCTTCAGGACAGGTTGATGCCACTCCACGACGCGATCTTCCTCGAGCCGGGCCTCGCAGGCGCGAAGTACGGCCTAAGCCTCCTCGGTCATTGCCGGAACGAAGTGCGCCTTCCGCTCCTCCCGATCAGCAACCCCGTGGAGGCGCGCATCAAATCCGCGATGGATCATGCCGGGCTGCTGACGAGCTGAGTGCACGGGCGCCGCCCTGGCTGGGCGTTCGCCACCCATGCCACCTGCGTCGCCCGCGCCACCTCGCAACGGCGCAGCGCCTGGTCTATGGTGCCGCGCTCAACTTTGCCTAAGTGATCCTCATGGCCCAGAACAGCGACAAGCCGCGCATCGCCGCCGAGAACCGGCGTGCGCGTTACGACTACTTCATCGAGGACAGTCTCGAGACCGGCATCATGCTGCAGGGCTCGGAGGTAAAGGCGTTGCGCGAGGGCCGGGGCAACATCGCCGAGAGCTATGCCAGCGTAGAGGATGGCGAGCTCTGGCTCATTAACAGCTATATCCCGCCCTTCAGCCAGTCCAAGGATCGTGCCTTCGCCCATGACGAACGGCGGCGGCGCAAGCTCTTGGTGAAGACCCGCGAGCTTTCGAAACTGCACCAGGGCGTGGGGCGTGAGGGCATGACGCTCGTCCCGCTCAAGCTCTACTTCAACCATCGCGGGATTGCGAAACTCGAGCTCGGCCTCGCCAAGGGCAAGAAGAACGCGGACAAGCGCGACACCACGAAGAAGCGGGACTGGCAGCGCGAGAAGGCCCGCCTTCTCAAGCAGAACTGATCGATGGCTGAGGGCGGCGCGCTGCTCACCCCGGAACGCTTCGCCAGGGCCAGCGATGCGACATGGCCCGGCGAGCGGATCGAGTGGATCGGCGGCTGGAAGCTGCGCTTTACCGAGGACGCAGGCTCCCGCGCGGCGTCCGCATGGGCCGCGGAGGCCGAGTCGTCGATGGAGCCCACGGCCATTGCGGCGCGGATCGGCGAGGTGACCCACGCCTATGGCCGCGCCGGTCTGCGGCCGCGCTTCCAGATCTGGCCTAGCGACCCGCAGATCGATCAAGCGCTGGAGACCGCGGGATGGGAGCGCTACGACCGATCGCTCCTGATGGTTCGGCCCGCGACACCCCCCATCGAAGTCCCGCCGCCCGGTCCGAACGTCGTGCGCGAGGGGCGGGAGGCGATGGCCGTCGCCGTCAGAACGCCCATCGCCCTGCTCGACGAGGTCTGGCAGGAGGGCGGCGTCGGCCCGGCACGCCGCTCGGTGCTCGACCGCGGTCAGGGCCCGAAGGCGCTCTTCCTCGGTCGCGTGGGCATGCAACCCGCGGGTGCGGTCGCCATGACGCTCGATGGCGAGGTCGGCATCACGCAGGCGCTCTGGGTCGTCCCCGCCGCCCGCCGCTCAGGCCTTGCAAGCGTCCTGATGGCCGCCGCCAGCCGTTTCGCCGCCGATGCCGGCGCGTCGGTCACCGCGCATGCCGTGCTCGAAAAGAACATGCCCGCTGTCCGGCTCTACGAGCGCCTCGGTTTCCGGCCCTTCGGCGCCTATCACTACCGACAGGCGCCGGTGGAGGGCGAGGTGTGAGCGGGGGTTTGTATCGCGGGGCGGCAGTCGTCCTGATCGCGACTGGCCTCGGCGCCACCGCCGTTGCCGCGCCTCTCCCACCGCCGCCCGAGATGGAACTGGTCGGTCAGCGCGCCGAGGAACGCGACGGCTTTCTCTTTCCCGTCGCCCCTCTGCCGTCAGACGCATCGGAAGAAGGAGGCATGCGACTCGCGGAGGGCGCGCTTGCCATCTCGGTCTGGCGCGGGGACCGAGGTGCGGGCGACAGCCCTTCGGCCATCATTGAGGGCTATCGACAAGCGCTCGAGGAAGAAGGCTGGCGCACGGTCTTCGACTGCGTCGACACCGACTGCGGCGGGGTCCGCCGCCGCTTTGCTCTGGAACTCTTCCCCGCGCCCGCGATGCTCCTCGACACCGCGGATTTGGCGCTCCTGACCGTCACCTTCGTCGAAGACGAGGCAGCCGACGGGGCGGACTGGGACAACACCACGCGGCTCGGCCTCGTGGCATCGCGCGTTCTCGGCCAAGTCTACCTGCAGGCCGCCCTGATCTCGCCCGAGGGGACGCCGCCGCCGTCGCTGCCCGGACCCGGGCAGCCGGAACCGAGCGCCGCGGAGACCGAGGCGGCAGCCTCCGAAATCGCGACCGAGCCATTGCAGGCCCCCGGACTGATCCCCGGACAGATCGCCGGTTCCGCGCGGCCCGCCGCATCGCCGTCCGACGCCGCGCCATGGGACGACCCCGAGGCTCTGGCTGAAGTTCTGATCGCGCGCGGCCACCTCGCCCTTAGCGGCATCGACTTCGCGAGCGGCACCGCCACGCTATCACCGAGCTCCGCACCCGCGATCGCGCGCGCCGCGGCGATCATCGCCGCTGCCGGTCAGCGCCCGCTCGCCATCGTCGGGCATTCCGACAATGACGGGCAGCTCGCCCCCAACGTTGACCTGTCCCAACGCCGTGCAGACGCCGTCAGGACCGCACTCATCGCCGAGGGCGTGGCGGAGGCACAGCTCGAAGCCCATGGCGTGGGCTGGCTGGCCCCGCTGGCCAGCAACGAGACGCCCGAGGGCAGGGCGGAGAACCGGCGTGTCGAACTCGTCCTCCGCTGATCCTGCGGCATCCGTCGTCGCCTATTGGGCGGGCGAAGGCTGGTGGGTGGGCCCCTGAGGGCCGTAAGGCCCGAAGTGGGGGTGCCCGACAGCCCGCCCGCGCCATATCTTGTGGATAAGCCCAAGCGGCTACCGAGATGATGCGGGCACTGATTGACTCGCACCCGTCCAGACGCAAGGATCACCCTAACCAGAAAGCCTGCAAGGGGCACGGGCAGTGCAATTTACGAAACTCAGGCTCGAGGGCTTCAAGTCCTTCGTCGATCCGACCGAGCTTCTCATCGAGGACGGCCTCACCGGCGTCGTCGGGCCGAACGGCTGCGGCAAGTCGAACCTCCTCGAAGCGCTTCGCTGGGTCATGGGCGAAAGCCGTGCGAAGCAGATGCGCGGCGGCGGTATGGAAGACGTGATCTTCGCGGGCTGCGATGGCCGGCCGGCGCGCGCCCGCGCCCATGTCGAGCTCGTGATCGACAATGGTGCTGCCACGGCACCCCTCGCCTGGCGCGAACTGCCCGTGATCGAGATCGCCCGCCGGATCCAGCGCGACACGGGCAGCGACTATCGGCTCAACGGTAAGCTCGTGCGCGCCCGGGACGTGCAGATGCTCTTCGCCGATGCCGCCACCGGGGCCGGCTCGCCCGCCCTCGTGCGACAGGGCCAGATCGCGGAGATCATCAACGCCAAGCCCAAGGCGCGCCGCCGCATCCTCGAGGACGCGGCCGGCATCTCAGGCCTCTACCAGAGACGCCATGAAAGCCTCCTAAAGCTGCGCGATGCGGAGACCAACCTCGCTCGGCTCGACGATGTGCTGGAGGCGCTGGCCCAGCAGCTTGCCGCCCTCGAGAAGCAGGCTGGTGCGGCGCGGCGCTATCGCGAGCTGTCGGCATTGTTGCGCACGGCCGAGACGCGTCTCCTGCAGACCCGCCACGCCCGCGCGCAAAGCGACGCCG
Source organism: Pseudomonadota bacterium (assembly GCA_039815685.1). Lineage (GTDB taxonomy): Bacteria > Pseudomonadota > Alphaproteobacteria > Rhodobacterales > Rhodobacteraceae > Thermohalobaculum. Next base: position 72,185 of record JBCBYV010000013.1, read on the forward strand.
AGAAGGCGCGTCGTGCCCGCGAGGCGGGCGAGCGCAAACTCGCTGCACGCGAGGCGGAGGCAGCGCGAGCTGAGCGCGCGCGCTCCGAAACCGCCGAGGCGCTTGCGCCGCTCCGCGAGGAGGAGATGGTTGCCGCAGCGCTGCACCAACGGCTGGCCATCGAGCGCGAGCGCCTCGCGGAGCGTTCGCGAGCGGCCGAGAACGAAATCCGGGCCGCAGAGGCAGCCGCAGCGGAGCTCTCCGAGGATCGCGCGCGAGAAGCCCGGCTCCGCGATGACGCCGACGGCGCGCTCGCGCGCATCGCCCGGCAGGAGGCCGATCTCGACCGCGCCGCCGAAGGGGCCGAGGACCGGCTCGCTAGCGCCCGAGCGCGCGCAGAGGCGGCATCCGATGCCCATCGCGCTGCCGAAGCCGAACTCGATCGCGTGGCCGGCGACCGCGCGCGGATCGTCGCGAACTACGAGAGCGCAAAGCGTAAGCTCTCGGATGCCGAGACCGCCGCCAACGGCAGCGCCGCGAGACTGTCAGCCCTTGAGGAAAAGACAGCGACGCTGCAGGCCGCCGCCAAAGCGGCGAGCGACGCTGCGACCGAGGTAAGCGTCGCGTCGGAGAAGGCGGCCAACGCTGCGAGCGAGACAGAAGCGGCGCTGGAAACAGCCTCGGCTTCTCGCGCGACGGCACGCGACGCAGAGGCCGGTGCCGCAAAGGCCCGGGCCGAGGCTGAAGCCGCGTTGGCCGCGCTCTCCGCCGAGCGCCGCGGGCTCGAGCGCCTTGTGAGCCGCGATCGAACGACCGCCGGCATTCTCGACACCCTCGAGGTGGAGCCGGGTTGGGAGAATGCGCTCGGCGCGGCCCTCGGCGACGACCTGGAGCTCGGTGCCCTTCCAGCCGCGCCCGATGCTCCCGCAACGGGCTGGCACCCCTCCCCGACCGAGCGCCACCCGACCCCACCGACGGATGAAGACGGCAACGCACTCCCCAGTCTTGCGGATTTTGTTCGCGGCGCCGAGGCGCTGAAACCCCGGCTCGCGGCGATTTGGTGCACGACGCCGGATCATGGCGCGCGCCTGCAGCCAGCGTTGCCGCCGGGCGGGCGTCTCGTCAGCCGGGAAGGTGACCTCTGGCGCTGGGATGGCCTCTCACGCCGTGCCGCCGATGCGCCCAGCACTGCGGCGCTGCGTCTCACCCAGCTCAACCGGTTGAAGGTGCTTCGGGCGGATGAGAGCGCAGCGATCGAGGCGTTCGAGGCGGCCGACACCTCTGCCGCCACCGCCGCGAGCCGCGCGGCAGCGGCGGCGGCCGATGAAGCCACGGCGCGCCAGGGCCACGACGTTGCCGCAGCGGCCGCTCGGGACGCAGCGCGCGACACCGCACGCCAGACCGTGGCGAGCGATGAAGCGGCCGCGCGACTTTCGGCGCATCAAGACGCCTGCCTGGCAGCGGAGCAGACGTCCCGCGCAGCAGTCGAGGCTCTCGAGGAGGCGCGGAGGGGCGCATCCACAGCGGCCGACCCGGCAGCGGCGGAGACCGCCCTTCAAGCAGCGCGAGAAGCTGCTGCCGAGGCTCGCCAGGCCGCATCGGGGGCCGAGAGTGCTGCCGGAGATGAGATTCGCGCCGCAAAGGGGCGCGCCCGCCGTCGCAGCGAGCTGGCACAGGAGCGCGCCGCCTGGCAGGCGCGCGCTGCCGAGGCGTCGACGCGAAACACGAGCCTCGTCTCCCGTGCCAATGCGGCAGCAGAGCGCTTGGCCGACGCGCAAGCCGCTCCTGCAGCGCTCGAAGAGGAAGCGTCGCGGCTTGCCACCGCCCTCGATGCAGCGACCCAGCGACGCAAGACCGCCGGCGATCGTCTCGCGGAGGGCGAATATACGGATGGCGAGGCGAGCAAGGCAGTCCGGCTGGCGGAAGGCGCGGCAGGCGAAGCACGCGCATCTCTCGCCGCGCTGGAGGCACGGCTAGAGGCCGCGGAAGCAGGACTTCTCGAGATGACTGCCCGCCTCGAGGAGGCCGGCATCGCGACCGCGGCCGTTGATGATGGCGACGCCGCCGAAGGATCCGAGACCGAGGGCATTCGAGCGCTGGAGACGGAGATCGCGCGCCTGACACGGGCGCGCGACGCACTCGGTGCCGTCAATCTGCGTGCCGATGAGGACGCTGCCGAGATCCGCGAGGAGCGTGAGGGGCTGTCGGCGGAGAAGGCGGACCTCGATGCCGCGGTAGCCAAGCTCCGCCAGGCCGTGGCAAGCCTCAATCGCGAGGGCCGCTCGCGCCTCGTCACGGCCTTCGAGCAGGTGAATGAGCAGTTCTCGACGCTCTTCCGCACTCTATTCGGCGGCGGCGAAGCGCGCCTCGTGATGGTCGAGGACGAGGATCCGCTCGAAGCGGGGCTCGAGATCCTCTGCCAGCCCCCGGGCAAGAAACTCGCCTCGCTCTCGCTTCTCTCGGGTGGCGAGCAGACACTAACGGCACTCAGCCTGATCTTCGCGGTCTTCCTCTGTCAGCCATCACCGATCTGCGTGCTGGACGAGGTGGACGCACCGCTCGACGACTCGAATGTGGACCGGTTCTGCAACCTCCTCGACACGATGCGGGAGCGGACGGATACGCGCTTCCTGATCATCACCCACCATCCGCTGACCATGGCGCGCATGGACCGCCTCTTCGGGGTCACGATGGTCGAGCGCGGTGTGAGCCAGCTCGTGAGCGTCGATCTCGCCGCAGCGACGAAGATGGTCGACGCCTGAACACGTAGCGACGCTCATGCGCTCTGGCGACACCTGGCGCTCCCGCGACATGTCTGGCGCGCGACCAGCGCGGCAGGCCGCTTGCTTCGAGGTCCCGGCGCTTGCGTGAGCCGTTTCATGCGGCCGGCTTTCCAAGGCGCCGCGTCTGCCTCCGCATCGCTTGGCGGGTGGTATTCTCGCGGCGTGCTGCACCGCAGTGCCCAGTTGCTGCCATGCGGCGCCGTTGCTCGCTTGACACCCCTCGGGGCCGCTTCTAGGGTCCGCCGCGATCCGACAGGGCGGCTCTCGCCCCCAGCATCCCCGAGGCCGGCCCATGGCCCAGAACCGGCAGCGACAGGCATCGCTCGATGACCTCGGCGCCCGGATCGCCAAGGCCAAGGAGACGCGGCGACCGGCCCGTAGCAGGGCGGCCGGCGCCATGCGGGGCTGGGAGCTTGCCTTCCGGATGGTCAGCGAGCTTGTCGTGGGCATTGCGATCGGCTCGGCGATGGGATTTGGGCTCGACACACTGTTCGGAACGCTGCCGGCGTTCCTGCTCGTCTTCGGGCTTCTTGGGTTCGCCGCAGGCGTCCGCGTGATGATGCGGAGCGCGGAGGAGGCCCAGCGGCGTCTCGCGGCGCCGAGCGACACGACATCTGCCCGGCCGGGCGACGACACCGACGGAGGAGCCTGATGGCGGCTTTCGACCCCGAGAAACCGATCAAACCGATGGATCAGTTTCTCGTCACACCGCTCTTCGGGGGCGAGACGATGGGCGTGCTCACCGTCACCAACGCAACCCTCTGGATGGGTATCGCGGTGCTGGGCGTGACGGCGCTTACGGTCTGGGGCACGGCCGGACGCGCGCTGGTGCCGAGCAGGACGCAATCGCTGGCCGAGCTGCTCTACGGCTTCGTGCGCCAGATGGTGGAGGAAGTGGGTGGCGAGGGCGCCATGAAGTACTTCCCCTATATCTTCACCGTCTTCACCTTCGTGCTCTTCTGCAATCTCTTCGGCATGATCCCCTACTCCTTCACGCCGACCTCCCACATCGCCGTCACGGCGCTTCTGGCGCTCGGGGTCTTCATCACTGTTACGGTGATCGGCTTCGTGAAGCACGGGACGCATTTCCTGAGCTTCTTCTGGCCGGCGGAGGCGCCTGGCTGGCTGCGCCCCGTGCTCTGCATCATCGAGCTCATCAGCTACTTCGTGCGGCCCGTCAGCCACTCCATCCGTCTCGGCGCGAACATGCTTGCCGGTCACGCGGTGCTGAAGGTCTTCGCCGGTCTCTTCGCCATGACGATCGCCGGTGGCCTCGGACCGCTCGCGATTTTGCCACTCGGCGCCATGGTGGGGCTCACGGCCTTCGAGTTCCTCGTGGCGGTGATCCAGGCCTACATCTTCGCCGTGCTGACCTGCGTCTACCTGCACGACGCCCTGCACATGCACTGAGGCAGCGCCCATCGGCGCGCCGGAACAGGTTCAACCCTTTCGACGAACACCACCAACCTCAAGGAGAGTGGATCATGGAAGCTGAAGCAGCAGCCCTTCTCGGCAAGTACATCGGCGCGGGTCTCGCCTGTCTCGCGATGGCGGGTGCCGGCATCGGCGTCGGCCACGTGGCCGGCAATTTCCTCGCCGGCGCGTTGCGCAACCCGGCCGCAGCGAAGGAGCAGACCGCCACGCTCTTCATCGGCATGGCCTTCGCCGAAGCGCTCGGCATCTTCGGCCTCGTCGTCGCGTTCCTGCTGCTCTTCGCAGTCTGATCAAGACGGCACTCTAGGCGCGGGCGGGATCGCTCGCCCACTGACCGATGGCAATTATGCGCTCGCGCATGCCGTGCGCGAGCGGCACCCTTGTAGACGGAGCGCTTGCCATGGCGACCGACCACTCCACCGAGGCGGCGATCGAAGCGATGGAGGCCGGCAAGAGCGGGCTGCCTCAGCTCGATTTCAATACCTGGCCGTCTCAGATCATCTGGGCTGCCGTCGCGCTCTATGCGCTTTATTGGCTGCTCTCGAAATACGCGATCCCGCGCATATCAGGCGTGCTGGAGGAGCGGGCGGACACCATCGCGGAGGATCTGGACAGGGCCGAGGACTTCCGGCGCCGCGCCCATGAGGCGGAAGAGGCCTACGACAGGGCGCTGGCGGAGGCCCGGTCCAAGGCCCAGGCCATTGCCGCGGAGACGCGGGCAGAGGTGCAGAAGGACATCGATGCTGCCGTCGCCAAGGCGGATGCCGAGATCGCCGCGCGGGCCGCGGAGAGCGAGAAGCGGATCGCAGAGATCCGGGCACAGGCTTCAGAGGCCGCCAATGAGGTCGCTAGCGAGGTCGCTGAAGCGCTGGTCGGCCGGTTGCTGCCTGAAGCGCAGAACGCCGAGGCCATCAAGAACGCCGTGAAGGCGCGAATCTGAGGAGGCTACCATGTCGTTCTTGCTCGACAGCAACGTCATCAACCTGATCGCCTTCCTCCTCTTCTTCGGGATCCTCTACTACTACGGCGTCCACAAGATGCTGTTCTCGATGCTCGACGCCCGGGCCGACCGGATCCGGGAAGAGCTCGATGAGGCGCGCTGCCTGCGCGAGGAGGCGCAGCGCACCTTCGCGGAGTTCGAGCGCAAGCGCGCCGACGTGGACCAGCAGGTGGCCGAGATCGTCGAGCACGCGAAGAAGGAGGCCGAGAATGCGGCCGCCCGCGGCAAGGAGGAACTCGAAGCCACCGTCGAGCGCCGTCTCAAAGGGGCCGAGGAGCAGATTGCCATGGCGGAGGCAAGCGCTGTCCGCGAGGTGAAGGACAAGGCCGTCACAGTCGCTGTCGCCGCCGCTCGCGAGATCATGCAGCAGAATATGAGCGATGAGACCGCCGGCCGCCTGACCGACGACGCGATCCAGAAGGTCGGTGAACAGCTCCACTGAAGGCGTCACCAACGAAAAAGGTCGGGAGCGATGCTCCCGGCCTTTTTCGTTGCTTCATAGCGCTTCAGCTCGAGAGGGCGTTGTCCAGAAGGCGCGAGAAGTCTTCGACGCCCATGTTGCCGCTCGTAAGCTGACCATCGATCACGAAGCTCGGCGTCGAGCGCACGCCGTCAGCCTCCGATGTCTCTTGGTAGCGCTCGACCAGCGACCGCGCATAGTCCTCGTCATTGAGGCAGGCATCGATCTGCTGCGTGGAGAGACCGTTGACGCGCCCGATCTTTCGGATCTCGCCTGCGATGTCGTCCGCCCGCGCCCAACTCGACTGCTGCTTCAGGAACATCTCCGAGATCGGGTAGAAGCCGCGTTCGCCGCCGCAGCGAGCGACCATTGAGGCCCAGAGTCCATAACGGTCGAAATAGACTTCCCGCATGATGAACTTCACCTGCCCCGTGTCGATGTACTTCTCCTTGATCGCCGGGAAGGTGTCGCGGTGGAAGGCCGCGCAATGAGGGCAGGTGTAGCTCGCATATTCGATCACCGTGACTGGCGCGTCCGGCGAGCCGAGGATCACGTCACCCAAGATGGGCTCGATTTCCTGTGCCCGGAGAGCGCCGGGGGCGAGCGTTGCGAGGCCGGCGGCGCCGGCGGAAGCCATGAACTGGCGGCGGGTAGCGGTCATTCATCTCTCCTAGCGGCCTCGCCCGGTGCGATGCCTCCGCCCGGACCGGAATCTCTTTTTGCGTCTGGTCTCTCCGGACGCGGTGCCGTGAGAATATAGGCACCTAACTCCGAAAGCGCTTCCTTCAGTGCCGCATTCACGATGCCGTCAGTGATCGTTACCGCCTCTTGCCCGGCGGCTTCACTGCGCGGCAGCGGGGCGTATGGCTCCCCACGCTCGCGCACACGCTCGCTGGGCGCCCCTTCGAACGGCGTCTCGGGCTCGCTGAAGCCGGGCAAGCTCGCACCTAGCCCCATGACGCTGCCGCCGCGCGCGCCCGCCTGCGTCACGCGGAGGCGCGTCACGTGCCGGTAGCCGAAGCAGGCGTTGACCCGTTCGATGATCTGCGGCGCGCGATGCTCGACCTCCAGCGCGGCGGCCCCCTCGACAGCGACGACGAGGGTCCGGGTGAGATCCCGCCCCCGACCATGACTCATGCGAAGCGGACGGCAGAGGGGTGCCAAGGCCGGTCCCACGATCTCCGACCAGCGGAGCAGCACTTCAGCGTCGGCGAAACCCTGCCGCTCTGCGGCACGCCCGACAAGTCCGGTCACGCCATTGCCCGCTGGAGCGAAGCCAGGCTTCTTCCGACGGCGGAGGGGCTGAGGCGGCTGCGCTGCGTCTCTGGCAAGCTGCGGCCTTCCGCCCCGGACGCGCTTGCGCGACGGTCTATCGCCCTTGCCCTCATCCATGCATTCTGCCCCTAGATGCTCAGCACCGTGCCGGAAGCCTACGCGAAGCGGAGGCGGTGGCACAACGCACGCCTCGACGCTTCGGGCGCGCGGGCCAGGACAGAGGGTGAGGCATGGCGAAGGACACGGCGCACGGCCATCCGGAAGCACTCGGCCAGGCGCTCCTCGACTGGTACGACGCCCATGCCCGAACTCTACCCTGGCGCACCGGCCCCGGCGCGCGGAGGGCGGGCGAGCAACCGGACCCCTACCGCGTCTGGCTCTCGGAGGTCATGCTGCAGCAGACCACCGTTGTAACCGTCACGCCCCGTTTCGCGGCATTCCTGCGGCTCTGGCCGGATGTGAGAGCGCTTGCCGCCGCCCCGCGGGAGGCCGTGCTCGCGGAATGGGCCGGGCTCGGCTACTACGCCCGCGCCCGGAACCTCCATGCCTGCGCCAAGGCAGTCGTCGAGCGCCATGACGGGATCTTCCCCAACACCGAAGAGGGTCTGCGGAGCCTGCCGGGCATCGGCGACTACACCGCGGCGGCCATCGCTTCGATCGCGTTCGACCAGCCCGCCGTGGTGATGGATGGCAATATCGAGCGGGTGATGGCGCGCCTCTTCGCCGAAACCGATCCGCTCCCCGCCGTAAAGCCTCGGCTCAAGGCCCATGCGGCGACGCTCACACCCCGCCACCGGCCGGGGGATCACGCGCAGGCTCTGATGGATCTGGGCGCCACGATCTGCACGCCGAAGCGACCCGCATGCGGCATCTGCCCGGTCTTCGACGCTTGCGCGGGTCGGCGCCTCGGTCTCGCCGCAAGCCTGCCGGCAAAGGCACCGAAGGCTGTGAAGCCCGTACGAAGCGGAACAGCTTTCGTTGCCTTCGACGCGGCAGGCCGTGTCGGCACGGTCATCCGGCCCGAGAAGGGTCTGCTGGGTGGCATGCGCGCCCTGCCCTCGACCAACTGGGCCGAGACGGCGCCGCCCGTCGCCCCACCCTATGCCGCCGACTGGCGGCCGGTCGGCGAGGTTCGCCATACCTTCACGCATTTCCACCTGCGTCTCGGCGTGATGGTCACCCAACAAAAGGAAGTGCCAGGCGCCATGCCTCCCGCGGCCGCCCTGCGCGCGATGCCGACGGTCTTCGCGAAAGCGCTCCGTCTGGTGCGCGGGTCAGGCTGATCGGCCTCAGGCGCCGGCCTCGAGCTCCGCGCGCAACCGCTGGCGGAAGAGGTCGATAGGCACACGCGCGCCGCGTTCCTCCACATGCCAGTAGGTCCAGCCGTTGCAGGAAGGCCACCGCTCGAGTGCGGCGCCAACCTGGTGGATCGAACCACTGACGCCGCCATCCGGTCCAGCCGCAACCAGCGTTCCGTCCGCACGCACCTTGGCGCGATGCCGCCCGTCGACGGAGACGAGCACGCTGCCCGGTGCAAGCAATCCACGCTCCACGAGATTGCCGAAGGGAATGCGGGGGGCCGCGCGTTTCGCGGTCGGCAAGCGCACAGCATCGGCCTCGTAGGGGTCCGTGCCCGCGATCCGCTCCTTCGCGATACCGGCATAGACCCGGTCCTGCTCGATCCCGATGAAGCGCCGCCCGAGCCGCTTTGCCACCGCACCCGTGGTGCCGGTCCCGAAGAATGGATCCAGCACCGTATCACCGGGCCGCGTCGTGCCCAGGATCACCCGGTGCAACAACGCCTCCGGCTTCTGCGTAGGGTGCAGCTTCTCCCCGTTCTCATCGCGCAACCGCTCCGGCCCGCCACAGATCGGCAAGGTCCAGTCGGAACGCATCTGCAGCCCTTCGTTCAGCTCCTTCAGCGCCTCATAGTTGAAGCAGGGCTTGGCGGTTTCCGAGCGCGCAGCCCAGATCAGCGTCTCATGCGCATTACAGAGCCGCTTGCCCCGGAAGTTCGGCATTGGATTCGTTTTCCGCCAGATCACGTCGTTCAGGATCCAGAACCCGGCGTCCTGCAACGCCGCGCCGACGCGGAAGATGTTGTGATAGCTGCCGATCACCCAGATCGCTCCGTCGGGCTTCAGGCAGCGGCGCGCGGCGGCGAGCCAGGCGCGGGTAAAGGCATCGTACTCCGCGAGGCTGCCGAACCGGTCCCAGGCATCCTCCACGCCGTCGACGCGGCTATGGTTGGGGCGGTGGAGCTCGCCGCGGAGTTGCAGATTGTACGGCGGATCGGCAAATACCAGATCGGCGCAGCCCTCGGGCAGTGCCTCCATGACGGCTATGCAATCCCCGGTCAGGATGGCGTCGCGCGGTGTGCTCTCCATGATCGGTCTCCCCAAATGGCCCCCGGGGAGCGACGTTGCCGACACTGATTCGCGAGGTCAAGCGCCAATTGAATCAATTAGTTCCCACGCGTTCTTCAACCACTATATCTATTCTGCGCGCACCGCACGCTGCTCGAAGAGGCGCGCAATGGGACGGAAAGAGCGACGATGCTCTGGCGTCGGCCCCAGTTCGGCGAGGGCAGCCGCATGCGCCGCCGTGCCGTAGCCGCGGTTCGTGGCCCAGCCATAGCCGGGATACCGAGTATCGAGCGCGTCCATCAGACGGTCCCGCGTGACCTTGGCGATGATCGAGGCCGCGGCGATGGCGCTGACCCGGCCATCTCCGCCCACGATCGCACGGGCGGGCAGGTTGTTCGCTGGCGGCACTCTGCGCCCATCGAGCATCAGTGCTGCCGGCGGGCCGAGCGGTGTTGTGCCCAATGCCGCCACCGCCCGGCACATGGCGGCGTCGTTGGCTGGGCCGAGACCGATGCGGTCGATCTCCGCCGCCTCGACGACACCGATCCCGATGGCGGCACGACCCTCCAAAGCTGCCATCTGCAACGCCGCCTCGAGCGCTTCCCGTCGGGCGGCAGACAAGCGCTTCGAGTCGTCGAGGCCCTCGGGCGCGTCACCGCCGAGGATCACGGCCGCTGCCACCAGCGGACCGGCCCAGGGCCCGCGCCCAGCCTCGTCCACACCGGCAACGGGCAGCGGCAAGCCATCAGCCAGCGCCATGTCCAGCGGAGGGGAGAGTTTCTTCGGAGAACGCGCCATCGCCCAAGCACGCCTTTCGAGCGAGCCTACGTCAAGAGCATCACACATCGCCTTGCGACCGGCATCGCGCGCCAATGGACGCGGGTGGCTGGTGGGTGGGCCGCGTGCCGGCTCCGCCGGCGCGTCGGGGCACGCGGCAGCCCGCGTCGCTCAGAGCCCGAGGCTGAGCTGATCCCCGGGCTCGGGCGGCGGCGCGAAGAGATCGGTGCGAAGTGCCGGCAGATCGCCGAGCCCGTGCCGCCGGCAGGCAAGCTCGAACCGCCGCGCGATGAGCTGCGCCATCACACCCTCGCCCTTCAGCCGCTTGCCCCAGGCCGGGTCGTAGTCCCGCCCACCATGCATGCCGCGCACCAGCCCCATGACCTTCTTCGCCCGCTCCGGCCGCTCCCGCGCGAGCCAGTCACAGAAGAGCGGCGCGACCTCCAGCGGCAGCCGCAGCATGGTGTAGTTCGCGGCCTCCGCTCCAGCCGCCGCAGCCGCTTCCGCCAAGCGCTCGAATTCATGATCCGTGAGACCCGGGATCAGCGGCGAGAGATTGACGCGCACGGGCACACCCGCCCGCACCAGTTTCCGGATGGCCTCGAGCCGTCGCCCTGGCGCCGCCGCCCGCGGCTCGAAGCTGCGCGAGAGCTTCGGGTCGAGCGTTGTGAGCGAGATCGTGACATTCGCAAGCCCCCGCCGCGCCATGCGCCCGAGGATTTCGAGATCGTCCACGATGCCCGCGCCCTTGGTCGTCACCATCACCGGGTGGCCGAAGCGCTCAAGCACCTCGAGCACACCGCGCATCACGCGGTACTGCCGCTCGATGGGCTGGTAGGGGTCGGTGTTCGTCCCGATGGCGATGGGCTCCACGGCATAGCCCTTCCGCCTCAGCGTCTTTGCCAGAAGCTTCGGCGCGTCGGGTTTCGCGACAAGCCTGGTCTCGAAATCGAGCCCGGGGGAGAGACCCAGCTGCGCATGGCTCGGCCGTGCGAAGCAATAGACACAGCCATGCTCGCAGCCCCGATAGGGATTGATGGAGCGGTCGAACGGCACGTCGGGCGATGTGTTGCGGGTGAGGACGCTGCGGCTCCGGTCGAGGCTCACCTCCGTGCGCAACGGTGGCAGCTCCTCCTCGAGCTCCCAGCCATCCGCAACGGGTTCCGACGACAGGCGGTCGTAGCGCGAGCCCATATTGAGCGCGACGCCCCGCCCGCGCCGACGCTGAGGTGCCGTCGCGTGCCGGCCCGGCATCGGCGTCTCGGCCGCCAACGGTTCTGCAAAAAGATCCGGCATGCGCTTTCCTCCGATTCTATGTAGAACATTAACAGAACATCTGAGTCCACCCCAATCCCAAAAGCGTCTCGGCACCAAGAACGCTTCCGCAGGAATGGCACAGCGGCTATGGCGATGCGGCCCAGCCCTTGAGGAGCGCGCATGCGCATCGTCTTCGCCCATCAAAACTTCCCGGCGCAGTTCGGTGCGTTCGGCGGCTGGCTCGCGCAGCAGGGCTGGGACGTCGCCTTCCTCTCGGCGGCCGAAACCATCAATCCGCCCGAGCGCACCGTCGCCGTGCGCGCCCGCCCGTCACGTGAGCCCGCCCAGGAGACCCACCGCCTCGCCCGCAGCATGGAGCGCGCGGCCATCAACGGCCATGCCATGGCGAGTGCCGCCATGAAACTCGTCGAGAACGGCTTTCGGCCGGACGTGATCATGGCGCATTCGGGCTGGGGCTCGGGAACGTTCCTCAAGGCCGTCTGGCCCGATGCGGCGTTCGTCCCCTATCTCGAATGGTACTACAACGCGCCGGCAACGGACCGGCTGCCCGGAGAGACGGCGGAGGTCACGCCGGATCAGCGGGCGGTGGCGATCTCGCGCAACATGCCGATCATCGCAGATCTGGCGCAGGCGACGGGAGCGCTCTGCCCCACACTCTTCCAGCGCGATCAGCTACCAGCGGCGCTGCGGGACCGGATCACGATCGGCCATGATGGCGTCGATTGCGCGGTGAACGCGCCCGACCGGGAGGCTCAGCTGGAGGTGGGCGGCGCGCCCCTGCCGCCCGACGCCGAAATTGTCACCTACGCGACCCGCGGCATGGAGCCCCATCGCGGGTTCCCTGAATTCATGCGGGCGCTCGCCCGGCTGCAGCAATCGAGGCCCCGTCTTCACGCCGTGATCGGCGGGGAGGATCGGGTATGCTACGGCGCCGCTCTGCCGGAGGGTGAGAGCTGGAAGGCGCGGCTCCTCTCCGAGCTCGATCTCGACACTGCCCGCGTGCATTTCGTGGGACTGCAGCCGCGGCCAGCGTACCGACGGATGCTGCAGGCGAGCCATGCGCATGTCTATCTGACCGTGCCATTCGTGCTCTCCTGGTCGCTGCTGGAGGCGATGGCGGTGGGCGCGCCGATCGTCGCCTCGGATGTGGCACCGGTGCGGGAGGCGATGCGAGACGGCGACCATGGGCGGCTCATCGATCATACCGATATCGACGCGCTGACGGGCACCATTGCCGCAACGCTCGATGCGCCCGATGCCGGGCGGCAGATGGGCCTGAGAGCCCGGCAACAGGTGCTGGATCGCTACGACCGCGCCCGCCTTTGGCCAGAGCGGGCGGCGTGGCTCACGGACCTTGCTAGGCCCGATTGAGCCACGGCCTCGTTCTGATCCCGGGGGGTGGTGCGGACGGAGGGACTCGAACCCTCACTCCACAGGGGGAAACGGATTTTCGTACCGCTACGGCTTTCGCCGCCTGCCGGAGCGCCTGGCGGCCCGGCCGTTTGCCAGTCTGGACTATCCCTTCGCCATGGCCGCGCGCGAGGTGTGCGGCTTTAGGCGCTGCCCGTCTAGTCTCTACACCTTCCGCTCCCAACGGAGCGGCTTGGCTCGGGATCAGCGTCGGACGGGCGGCACGCCGCCCCGGAGGCCTTCCCCGACTTTGAGCAGTTCTACTCCCCGGATTTCCCCGGAGGCACTCAAGTTCTCCCTCAAGTCCGTCGCGTCTACCGGTTCCGCCACGTCCGCATGCCGACCCGTCAGGGGCTGCGGGCCGAGCCTATCCGATGGGGCCGGGGAGGCAACCGGAATGGAGGGCACTCGGGCTGATCGGGCGGCAGCGTACGCTCCCGGTAACCCTTTCGAAACCATGCTGCCGCTAGAGCGACGGGGCCGGGTCAGAAGGCCGGGCTTGCGATACCGCGAAGCGGGAGGGCCGCGCGATGGTCCGTGACACTGCCGGTGACGGCGCAACGGGCTTTCGGGACGGTGCCTTTGGCGACTTGTTCCCGGCCGCCGATCGGGCGGCCGGGCCTGCACCTCAGGGGAGCGGACCGGTCGGGGTCCTGCAGAGTGAGCGCAGCGCGGTGGCCACCTCGGCGGACGCCAGCGCTGCGAGGCGTAGCCGCATCGAACCCGGCGAGCAGCCGCATTTCCATGCGCATCGGGCGCGGCTTCGAGCGCGGTTTCTCGAAGCCGGTAGCGGCGCGGTGGCCGATTACGAGATGCTCGAGCTGGTGCTCTTTCGCGCCATTCCGCGGCGGGACGTGAAGCCGCTCGCCAAGCGGCTGCTGACCGTCTTTGGTGATTTCAACGGTGTGCTGTCGGCATCGCGATCGCGGCTAGCGGAGGTGCAGGGGCTGGGCGATGCCGCAATCACCGAAATCAAGATTGTGGAGGCGGCAGCCCATCGTCTGGCGCGAGCCCGGGCTCTAGGCCGTCATGCGCTGTCAAGCTGGCAAGCGCTGATCGATTACTGCACGACCACCATGGCGCATCGGGATACGGAGCAGTTCCGCTGTCTCTACCTCGACCGCAAGAACATGCTGATCGCGGACGAGGCACAGGCCGAAGGCACGGTCGATCATGTCCCGGTCTATCCGCGGGAGGTGGTCAAGCGCGCGCTGGCGCTCAACGCCTCGGCGATCATTCTGGTGCACAACCACCCGTCGGGCGATCCGAGCCCGAGCCGGGCCGATGTGGAGATGACGAAGGCGATCGAGGCGGCGGCGGGCGCTGTCGGAGTTACCGTGCACGATCATGTGGTGATCGGGCGGGAGGCACAGGCGAGCCTCCGCTCACTTGGCCTTTTCTAGTCGGAGAAAGAGACAGTTAGGGACCATCCCCAGGCGTCACCCGGGGCTCCAGAAAACCTCTCAATTCCAATCGTCTGAGAGTTGCGTGGATATCCGGATCGAGGCCGGCAATGACGGCACCGCATCTTTTGGTCGAACCATTAGGTGGCGGTGCAGATGGGTGCGCCGTCGTGTGACCGTCCTCCTCGCCAATCGGCCCTTCGGCCGCTCGGCATCCGCGGCCGCCCACCCGCCGGCCCGCCCCCGTTAATGCTGGAACACGGACACCGCTGCTGACGGCAGGAGGCGCCCCGCTGCCGGGGCGCCACACTCGTCAGACGAAGTCGAGCGAGGTATCGAAGCTGAAGTTCTCCGCCACGAAGGCATCGAGCTGTGCCTCGGCAGCGGCGAGATCCCCCGCCTCGATATCGTCAAGCCGCGCGATGATCTCGAGCCCGGCATCGCCGTCGTTCAGATCCTCGGAGCGGACGAGCCGGTTCACGCCGAGCCCAGAGTTGAAATAGACGAAGAAGCCGGCGCCATCCTCCTCGGTCAGTTCAGCGATCTGCTGCGCCGCCGAGCGGGCGTTAAAGGCGGTCGCCGCATCGCCATCGTCATCGGTGTTGAGGAGGACGATGACATTGGCGCCGTCGAGCTCGGTCCCAGTGGGCGTGCCAGCCAGAGCCTCGGTCGCGTCAATGGCGTCGAAGGAGACCGTATCGGCCGCAACGCCGAAGGCTGCGAAATCGAGATGGAAGGCGTCGCCGCCCACGCCGGTCTCGAAATCGGTGATCGAGTCCTGAAGACCGCCATCGATGCCGCTGGCATCGAAGAGAAAGCTGTCGCTGCCCTCCCCGCCTGTCAGGACATCCTCGCCCTCGCGCCCATTAAGCACATCGGACCCGCCATTGCCGGAGAGAGCGTTCACTGCCGCATCGCCGAGGATCACGTCACCGAACACACCGCCCGTCAGGTTCTCGATGTCGATGAGCGTGTTGAGATCGGGTCCCGCCTCGACCGTGCCCGCCGCAAGATCCGCGACGATGCCGACCGCCGCCTGCACGAAGAGCGCAGTGTCCACCCCCTCCCCGCCGTCATAGATGTCGTTGCCGGCGAAAGCGTGGAAGACATCGTCGCCACCCCGGCCTTCGAGCACATTCGCCTCCGCATTGCCGAAGAGCCGGTCGGCGAACTCGGTGCCGATGACGTTCTCGAAATCGACGGCGCGGATATTGAAGGTCTCAGGTCCGCCGCTGACGACACCGATGTTGCGCACGGCACCTTCCTGGCTAAGGCCCGGATTGGGGGCGCCGGCGAAGTTGATGTCGAGATCGACGAAGACGCCCTCCGCCACATCCGAGAGGTCGAGCGTATCGCCGTTATTTGTATCGGCCACGGCGCCGTTGCCATCCCGACCGCCGTTCAGGAGGAGATCCTCGGTATCGGCGACAACCGTGTCGTCTCCGCTGCCGCCGAAGATGACATCGGCGCCGGCCCCGCCGATCAGCAGATCGTTGCCCCGAAGTCCATGCAGAATGTCGTTTCCGCCACCCCCGTCGAGGCGATCACCGGCGAAACCCCCGAAGAAGACGTTGGGGCCTGCGCCGCCGACGAGAAAGCGGCCATTCACGAAGAAATCGAAGCTGCGGAGGAAGAATGCCATCCAAGGCTCCCTGAGTTGCTTGTCGCGCCCGCTGGTGCGGGTGATGCGCGTGAGTGCTCAGGGCTCGCGAAAAGGTTGCATACGGTCTCGTGATGAGGCGTGTTTGAACCATCGGTGCATGCGTTGAGACATCGTCTGCGTTGATCATCGGAAAAAAGTTGCGGCCCGTTTGAACCATTCCGCGCTGCCTCGGCACTCAGGGGGGCGACTGGAAGGGGAATTGGCGATGGCGCTGCGAAAGATCTGGAGCCGCGAGAGCATGCCCGAGGAGACCGACGCGGCATTGCTGCAGCGGGTAGCGGAAGGCGAGATGGCGGCCTTCCGGCGGGTGCACAGCCGGTTTCACGGCAAGGTCTACGGCTTTGCCATGCGCCTCTTGCAACGGCCGGACCTTGCCGACGAAGTGGCGAGCGACACGATGATGGTCGTCTGGCAGAAGGCTGGCAGCTTTCGGGGCGAGGCTCGGCCCGAGACCTGGATCCTCGGCATCACCTACCGGCTCGCGCTGAAGGCCATGCGCACCAAGGCGCGTGCGGCTCTGAACGACGAGATCGATGAGGACATGGTGGACGAGAAAGCAGGGCCGCAGGTCGTCGAGGCGCTGTTCGCGCGTCGGACCATCGCCGAAGCACTCCGCGACCTGCCGGCTGAGCAGCGCGCGATTGTGCAGTTGACCTATTACTACGGCTACCGGCTGGTCGAGATTGCTGAGATCACCGGGCTGCCGATCGGGACAGTCAAGACCCGCATGTTCCACGCGCGGGCAAAGCTGAGAAAGAGCTTGGGGGATCTGGCATGAGCAAGGAGCTGGAAAACGGCGGCCGGGGCGACGGCGAGATGCAGGATGCAGCGGCACTGCTGATCCCCTGGTACGTGAACGGGACGCTGGAGGGCGAGGATCTCGCAGCGGTCGAACGGCGCATCGCGGAGGATGCGGGTTTCGCGGCGGAAGTGGAGCGCGAGCGGCGGATGGCGCGTGCAGTGGCCGAGTTCGAAAGCGCGGACGAGGCGACGCTCGAGAGCTGGACCCGGCTCGAAGCCCGGCTTTCGGCGTCGGCGGCGGGGGCTGAGCCGACGGCACCGACCGGACCGAAGCGTCCGGGGGTCTTCGCAGCGCTGGTCGACCGGGTTCAGGAGGCGGCTGCAAGCTGGCCTTCCCTCTTCGCCTCGCCCTATCCCGCGATGGGCGCTGCGGCGGTGGCCGTCCTGGCGGCGGTCCTGCTGCTGCAGGGGCCCGTACCGCCGGCGGGTGAGGAGCCGAGCTTTCAGACGCTCACCAGCGACCCCGCGGTGACCGGACCCCGCCTTCGCGTCAAAGCGGTGGAGACGATGGATCGGGCGGCGTTCGAGGCGCTGGCAGCAGACCATGGGCTCGACGTGGTCGATGGGCCGTCGGAGGGCGGGGTCTACACCCTCACCGGTGCCGATGCCGAGGCTCTGCAGACAGCGGCCGATGCGATCGCCGCCGCACCTGGCATTCTCTTCGTCACCGTGAGGACCGAATGATGCACCGCATGCTGATGATCCTGGCGGGGTTCGTCCTCGCCGCCTGCGCCGCACAAACCGCACCCGATGCCCAGCAGGCGCCGAATTGGCAACTCGTCTCGGCTGAAGAAATCGCCGATGCGCGGCACATCGTCCTTACGGTCGAGCGGCAGGATCCGGCCGCCTTGACGGCGCTGGCTGCGCTTCTGGAGGATGATCACCCGGTGGTGCTGGTGGCGGAGTGGCCGCTTGCATCGATCGATGTGCATTGCTTCGTCTTCCGGTTGGTCGATGGAGTGGAGACGGAGGCGACGCTGGCCGCGCTCAGGCGGGATGCTCGCGTGCGTACGGTGCAGCCGATGAACCGGTTCACCGTCTCGACCACGACCGCGGAGACCGACCTCACCACCCTGCAGCCCGACCCGGATCTCCGGAACCTGCGCGCAGTCCATGCGGTGGCGACGGGTGAGGGCGTGCGCATCGGAGTTGTCGATACGCAGCCCGATGCGGCGCATCCCGACCTCTCGGGCCGGGTCGTGCTGGCGCGCGACTTCGTGGCTGCACCGAATGCGAGCGCACCGCGGGCGGAGGCGCATGGCACGGCCGTCTCGGGTGTCATCGCGGCAGACGACCGCGACGGCTCGGGCATGGTGGGTGTTGCGCCGGATGCAGCTCTCCTCGCGCTCAGAGCCTGTTGGGAGCCCGAGGATGGGCCGGGTGCAGGCGGCAAGGGCGTCTGCTCCAGCTTCTCGCTCGCCCGCGCGCTGAACTTCGCGCTGGGGCAGGACGTGGACATCCTGAACCTCAGCATCAACGGTCCCGAAGACCCGCTTCTGGCCGAGCTCATCGAGAGCGCGCGGCAGAAGGGCATCGTGATGGTCGCAGCACGGAGCGGGGCCGAGGCGCCAGGCTTTCCGGCCAGCGCCCCAGGCGTCCTCTCCGTCGCCGCGCGCGGCGATACGGTGGGCGGTGACGCACCACTGCAGGCACCGGGGCGGGATGTGATCAGCACTGCTCCGGCAGGATCCTACGACTTCTTCTCCGGCAGCTCGATCGCGGCGGCCTATGTGTCGGGTGTCGCGGCTCTCCTGGTGGAGCGTGGGTCGGACTTGCGCACAACCGTCCTCCGTCAGGCGTTGCTCGGTGGCAAGGCAGGCCCGTCCGACACCGTCAGCGCCTGCGACGCGGTGAATACGACGCTGCCCCTCACGCAGAAACTCCTCTGTCGACCGGAGATCACGGCGGTCCGGTAGATCCATTCGTCGTCTGAGTGGGCTGGTGACATATGGTCGGGGATGCGGCTTCCATCTCGACTGAGCCGTCGAGGGCGCGGCATGCGGGCCCCTCTCAGTCCCTCGTCAACCGGCCCTTCCTGTCCACCGTCGCAAGAAGCGCCGCGAGGAGGAGCGCGTCGGCGACGAGGGCGAAGAGGACGACAAGACCGGACAGCCCGCCGAGGAAGCGCGTGAGTTGGAAGCCCGAGAGGGTGAGCACCGCGAAACCGAGGACGATGGCAAAGGTCGTGAGCGTGATCGCGAGACCCGCGGTGGTGAGGCTGTAGCGCACTGCCTCCTCCGCCGACTGCCCGGCCAGCCGTGCCTGCCGGTAGCGCATCACGAGGTGGATCGTGTCGTCGACGATGATCCCGAAGGTCATGGCACTCACGACCGTCGCCGAGAGATTGATCTGCCCGATCAGATAGCCCCAGAGGCCGAAGGCGAGGAGGCCCGGGACGATATTGGGGGCGAGACTGACGGCACCAAGCCGCCACGACCGGAAGATCAGGAGCATCACGAAGGAGACCAGGACGAGGGCGGCGAGGGTACCGACGATCATCCCCTCGATATTCCTGGAGGAGACATAGGCGAAGGCGATCGAGAGCCCGGTGGCAGGCGCCGCGATCCCGGGCTCGTTGGCCTCGAGCCAGGCCTGCCCCCGCTCCCCGATCTCGAGGATCTGGCGGCTGGAGACGGCAGGTACGAAGGCGGAGAGCTTGGTCTCGGACCGGTCGATGCTGAGGAACGAGTTGAGGTCGTGGCCCGGGGGAAGCGAGAGTTCGTAGAAGAAGAGCGCCTGGGCGTTCTTCTCTGCCGTCTCGCCGATACGGAAGTAGTCCTCGCGCCCGGCCTCAAGCGCCTGGTTCAGGCTCTTGATGGTATCGGTGATGGCGCTCGTATGCGCCACCTCCGGCTGTTCCTCGAGCCATTCGGCGAAGCGGTCGACGCGGCGAAGGAAGTCCGGGTCGTAGACGCTGTCGGGCTCATCGCCCGCGCGGAGGGCGAAGTGGATGACGTTGAGACCCGCGAGGCTACGCTCGAAGAAGTCCGTGTCCTGCCGGAACTGATAGGTCTCGTCGAAATACTTCACGAAGTTGTCGTCCGGCACGATGCGGGCGGCGCCGAGCAGGGCGACGGGCAGGACCACGAGCGCGGCTAGGAGAACGCCGCGGCGTTGCCGGGTCGAGAAACGGGCGATCCGGTCGAGCAGCCCTTCGAGGCCCGCGAACGCGAATGGGCGCACTGGCGGCAGATAGCTGAAGAGCGCCGGCAGGAATGTGAGGCAGAAGCCCCAGGAGAAGAGCACGCCATAGGCGATGATGTTGCCCATCTCGCGAAGCGGCGGGCTGTCGGAGAAGTTGAGGCTCAGAAAGCCGATGACCGTGGTGATGCTCGCGGCACTCACCGGGACGATGTTCTCCTCGAGCGAGCGGACCATCGCGGCGGCGGGGTCGAGACCTTTACGCGCCGCATGGGCCGCGCCGATCAGCACATGGAAGGCGGAGGCGAGGGCTAGCACCAGGATCGCGACCGGCGCGGCGGTTGTCGCCGCGTTGAAGGATGCACCGAAAAGCGCCGCGAGGCCGACGCCCGAGGCGATGGTGGCCCCCAACACGGCGACGACGGCAATTGTCATCGGGATTGACCGCAGGAGGATGAGGAGCATGACGACGACGAGGAAGCCGGCAATCGGGAAAAGCGAGTTCTTGTCGCGCTCCCCCGCCGCCGCGAAGGTGTCGTCCGCGATCACCCCACCCGTGAGCAGGATGTCGATGCCGGGATAGGCGGCCTCGACACGTTCGGCGAGCTCGCGGGAGATTGCCGACAACCTGCGCACCGTCGCCTTGTCGCCCGGCAGCGTCACGAGGGCGACGACGCTCGTCACCCTGCCGTCATTGCTGATGAGGCGACCCAGGATCGCGTCCTCCGCCATCGTCTCCTCGCGGATGGTGGCGAGGCGGGGGGCATCGAAGGTGTCGTGGGGTTCGAATAGCGGGCGAACCGCGATACTATCGCTGTCGCCCTCGATCACGCGGTACTCGGAGAGGCTTTCGACCCGCACGACATGGGGCAGGAGCCAGCTCTCCCGCGTCAGCTCCAGCACGGCGGAGAGTGCCGGTTCGGTGAAGAGATCGCCCTCGACCGGGGCGACGACGAAGACCACGGAGTTCAGCTTCGCATAGGTCGCCTCCAGCCGCTCCAGCGCCTGGAGTTCGGGGTTGTCCTTGCCGAAGAAGATGCGCGCGTCGCCGGTGACCTTCCAGTTCAGGAGACCGACCGAAAGAAACGCGCAGAGGATGACCGAGATCCCGATCACGACCCTGCGCCACGCAACCACGCCGGCAGCGAGCTGCCGTGTGAAGCGTGATGCTCCCGTATCGGCTATCTGGCCGGGGGGGTCGTCTGGCAGCAGCTTCTCGCCGCCGCCAGTACCGCTTCCGTCCATCGCGCGTGCCTAGCGGGCGGCGAAGTCGGCCGGGCTGCGGGGCACCGGGGCCGCCACGAACTCGTTGCCCACGGTCGCCGGCAGCCCACCCGCCTCGATCGCCGCCCAGTCCTCGGCCGTACCGAACCGGTTGCTGCGGCGGATCAGGCTCTCGATCGGCGCAGTCACGCCGAGGCGGCCGAGCGTCTCCTCCAGAACCGATCCCGCATCCTCCCGCGTCCAGGTCACATGCTCGAAGCTGTACTGGACCACGGCGCTCGAACGGCTGAAGAGGTTGCGCAGGCCAAGCCCCGGGCGGGTATTGTTCCGGGTATTGACCTCAAGCGGTTGCACCTCCACGCCGCTGATCCGGATGCTCGCGCCGCCACCGCTGTTGATCAGCGGCTCAAGCACCGAGTTCTTGGCCCTGTGCTCGGGCGCGAGCGCGCCGCAGAGCACGCGGTTGTAGAGGTTGTCCGAGGTCCCGAGCCGCTTGAAGACGCTCTGCGCGGAGAAGGCGAGGTTGAGCCGCGAGAAGCTCTCCTTCGTCTGCCGGTCAACCGCACCCGCCACATCGGCGAAGCTCATTCCCTCAGGGCAATCGACCCGGACGGGCATGATGGCGGCGAGGTAGCTCGCCACGCCCTGCAAGGCGGGGTCATTCCGGCGCGGGTAGAGCGTCGAGAGCACGACCGAGCTGTTCCCACCGCGATGCGCGAGGGTCTGGCCGAGCGAGGCGAGGAACAGCGAGTTGAAGGAAACCCGCGATGCCTTAGCACTCGCTTCGAGCGCGGCAAAGCTCTCGCCCGCCACGTCGAGCGTCAGTGTCTCGGAAGGCAAGATATAGCCACCGAGGCAGTCATAGGGGAGCTTCTTGCCGCTCCGCTCGAACGGCATGAGCGGCGGCAGCGGCGTCAGCAGCTTTTCCCAGTACTCGAGGCTGCGATCCGCCTCCGCCTGCTCGGCCTGCATCCGTTCCACGACCTCGGCCATCGACATCACCGAGCCCTGACCGGTTTTGGTGCCGAAATAGCCGGCGAGCAGATCCTCCATGATCTTGATGTTCGACCAGCCGTCGGTGACTGCGTGGTGCGCGCGCATGACCACCGCGTCGCCACGCTCGCCGCCAAGGCGGACCAGGCGGATCTGCATGGCAGGGCCAGTGGTGAGGTCATAGGGCTCGTAGGTAAAGGCGTCGGCGAGCCCCGGGATCGCTTCGTCCGGGATATTGCTGCCATCCACGACCTCGAGGCCGGCCTCACGCACAGGGTCGATGAGCGCCTGCCACTCCCCGTTCTCGAAACGGAAGCGCGTGCGCATCGCGTCATGCATCGCCGCCAGCCGGTCGAAGGCGCGCGATAGACGCGAGACCTCGATCGAGGGACGGACGACCAGGCCGAGCGCGACCATCCAGGAGGCGCGCATCGATGCTGTCGCATCGGGCGCGATCAGGCTGTCGAGCACACCCTCCTGCTCCGGCAGCACAGGCAGCGTCTGGATGCCACCGCCCGCGCCCGCTATGCGCTCCTCAGAGAGCGCGGCCGGTGTCATCTCCTCGGCATAGCTGTGGAGGGATGCGAGCCGCTCGACGCCCGCCTCGGGCTGGCCGACACGCCGGGCGAGCTCCTGCGCAAGCACGACCGCATCCTCCGCCGCAAAGACGTCGCTGTCGTGGGCGAGCGTGACACGCCACCCGCCATCGGAAGTCGGCCGAAGCGTGAGTGCCACGTCATGTGCGGACTGCAGCTCGGTGCTTGCGGCGACCGCGATTGCGCCCGGGCTCTCCGCCGGCGGTGCGATACGCAGGCCGAACTGGATGAGGGCCGTCTTGCTCTTCTCGTCGAGCCCCGCGTGATCCAGCGCGAACGCCGTACCGAAGGCAGCGTGGCGCCGCCCATGGGCGATCTGCGCGGCGATGGCGCCTTCCAGCGCGTCCTCCTCGGCAAGGTTGAGGACGAGGGGGAACCGGCATTCGAAGGGGCCCATAAGGCCCTGCGTCACGGCATCCGACGGGGCCGGCAGCGAGGTGTCGAGCACGACGCTTGAAAAGCCGGTCTGACGCGAGAGCGCATGGGCGAAGGCGCCGACGAGGTGTGCGATCTCCGCCTCGGGCGTCGCCCGCCCGGCTGGCTTCAGATCCATGGCGACGGCGGCGGATGCACCGCGGCCAAGGCCCATGCCCCGGGGCAGGAGCGCACGGCGACGATGCTCGATCGCAACCGGCCGGAACCCGCCGGCGAGCTCTACCCGCCAGTGAGCGACAGCGTTGAGCGCCGCCGGCTCCGTCTCGTCGAAACCTCTGGCGGACAGCGCTTTCGCGACCGCTTCCGGACCGTGTTCGGCCACCGCGCCATCGGACACGCCGCCGGCGCATTCGATCAGGATGGCATCGAGGAGCGACGCAGCACTGCCGGGATCGAGCAGGAGGCGATGCGCCTTGAGCCCGAGCACCCCCTCCTCCTCGCTGTAGAAGAGCCCCAGCAGCTGGCCATCAGCCACCGCCAGCGGCTGCGGCTGCGATAGCGCCATGTCGACTGATGCGACGCGCGCAAGTACCGGCGCTTCGCCGGGCTCGAGCACGGGCGCTTGCCCCGTCTCCAACAGCCGGAGAGAGAGGATCGGCTGGCGGGCAACGACGGCGGCGACGGCAGCATTGAGTGCGCCGGCATCAGCCTCCTCCGGCAGCGGGATGCTTGCAGCAATCGAGAGCGCAGCGCGCCCGGCAGGCGTGGTCAGCGCCGCCTTCTCCGCCACCAGCAGCTCGCGCTGCTCGGGCGTCAACGGCATCGCCTGCGTATCGGCAGCATCGGCCGAAGCGGCGGTCGCGGCCGCGCCATCCATCGCGGTGCTAGCCTCGGCCAGTTCCACGCGCCGCATGTCCTCCTCCACCAGATCGCAGAGGGCAGCCGCGAGGCCTGCAACGGTCGGGCTCTGTAGGAAGGCGCTGACGGGGGCGGTGATCGCGAGACCGCCCTCGACGCGGATCTTCAGCTCCATGGAGGAGAGCGAGTCGAAGCCGAGCTCCGCCAGCGCCGCATCCGCCGGGATCTCCTTGACGTCGATCCGTAGAACCTTAGCGGCCTCCTCTGTCAGGAAGCGCTCCATCTGCGCGGGCCAGGCCTCCCGCGGCAGAGCAGCGAGGTCGGAGCGGATGCGGGACCGGCCAGCCGTGTCCTTCTGCGCGAGCTGCTCGAAGCGCGGTGTCGTGGACACCGCCGGGTTACCCGCACAGACAATCTCCCAATCGATCGTCGCGAAGGTCGTGACCGGCGCATCGAAGCGCATCGACGCGCCCAGCGCGCCAAGTGCCGCTTCGAGCGGGATCGGCGGCGTGCCGTTGCTCTCGAGATAGCTTGCCATCGCCTCGTTCCGAGCGACGAAGCCAGTGCCGCCGAGGGCGCCCCAGCAGATCGCCTGTCCCGCGAGACCCCGCTGACGCCGCCAATAGGCAAACCCCTCGAGGAACGCGTTCGCGGCGACGTAGTTGCCCTGCCCCATCGAGCCCATGGTCGAGGCCGTGGAGGAGAACATCACCAGATGATCGGCGGACAGTCCCGCCTTCTCGAGCGCGATGTGAAGGTTCCAGGCACCCACCGTCTTCGGGCGCAGGACGCTCGTGATCTGCTCCTCGTCGAGCTGGTTCAGGAAGCCGTCCCGAATGACCGCGGCGCCGTGGATGACGCCGGCAAGGGGCTGCGGCCCGCTCGCCAGCTTGGCGACTGCGGCGGTCACCGCCGTCTCATCCTCGATATCGAGCTTCAGATGCGAAACGAGAGTGCCGCGCGCCTCGATCGCTTCGATGGTCGGCAGGACCTCCTCATCCGGCTTGCCCGAGCGCGAGGCGAGGACGACCGCACCGGCACCGGCGTTGGAAAGATAGTCGGCGACCGCCACGCCGAAACCGCGCGATCCACCGGTGATCAGGTAACTTCGATCCTCGCGCATCGCGAAGGCCGCATCGGGCGCGAGCCGCGCCTCGACCGGCGCGTCGGGGATCGTCACCACGACCTTTCCGATGTGCTTGGCCTGGCTCATGTAGCGGAAGGCCTCGACCGTCTCGCCGATCGGGAACTCGGTCGTTGGCAGGGCCACAAGGTCACCTGCGGCGAACATCGCGACGACCTCGTCCGACAGGCGCTGCAGGAGATCCGGCCGCTCGACGCCCATCGCCGCGAGGTCGATGACCGAGAACGAGACGTTGCGGCGAAGGGCCTTCATGCCGATGGGAGCGTTGGCATAGACGTCGCGCTTGCCGATCTCGAGGAACCGGCCGAAGGGCGCGAGGCAGTCGAGCCCCTTGTCGATGTAGTCACCCGGCAGGGAGTTCAGCACTACATCCACGCCGGCGCCGTCCGTCCGCGCCATGATCTCGTCAGCGAAGTCGAGGCTGCGCGAGTTGAAGATGTGCTCGATGCCCATCGCCTCGAGGTGGTGGCGCTTCGCGGCGGAGCAGGTTGCGAAAATCTCGGCACCTGCGCGGCGCGCAAGTTGGATCGCCGCGATCCCGACGCCGCCGGTGGCAGCATGGATCAGCACCTTTTCGCCGGGCTGGATACGGGCGACGTGGTTGAGCGCGTAATGCGCCGTGGAAAAGGCCGATGGCACCGTTGCGGCATCAACCGCGCTCATGTTGTCCGGCAGCTTGGTGAGCCCCGCGGCGGGCTGCACGATCTGACCCTGCAAACACCGCCGGCCCATGCCCATGACGCGGTCGCCCGGGGCTAGGCTGTTCACACCCTCGCCGAGGGCGATGACCGTCCCACCGAACTCGAGACCCAGATTGCGCCAGGCCGGTTCGGGCTCCGCCGCGCGCGGCAGCAGGCCAGTGGCCGCCATGATGTCGCGGAAGTTGAGACCGACGGCAGCGACCGCCACGGCCACCTCGCCAGGACCCGGCTGGGGTGCTTGCGTCTCCTCGAGTACGATGTCCTGGATCAGCCCGGGGTTCTCCATCGTGGCGACGAAGGTCGTCTCCGCACCCGTCGGCCGCACCGCGACGCTCCGCATCGGGATGCTGCGCTGCTCGGGCGCCTCGAGCCGGAAGCAGTGGACCGCTTCGCCCTCGATCGCGAGCTCGCTCTCCTGCGTGCCCGTCAGGATCAGGCGGGCGGCGGCGTCAAGCGTCGCTTCGTCCTCGGCCCGGAGATCGAGATGATGGCCGGCGAGCGCGCGGTTCTCCGATCCGATCGTGCGCAGAAGCCCGGCGAGCGAGACCTGCGCCAGACCACGCGTGCTGAGCGGCGGCGCCTCGGGGATCTGGCGGCAGGCAGCCGTCAGCATCCACACGCGGAAAGGTGCGGCGGCCGCACTGAGCGCCTCCATCTTCTGCCCGAGCGCGACGCCAAGCATGACGTTCCGCTCAACGGCGGCCTGCAACGCCTCGCCGGAGGTGTCGTCGGGAAGCGCGGGCGTGTCGAGCGGGAAGGCCGCTATCAGCGTCGCAGGCTCGCCCTCGGTCAGCGAGAGGCCGTCCAGCATCTCACCCAATGCTTCCGGCCCTTCCGGCACCGGCAGCGTGTTCACGGTGGCGCCACCTGCACTCAGCCGATCCGCGATGGCCCGGGTGGTCCCAGCGGCATCGGGAATGACGTGGATCGTCCCGGTCGGCACCGGCGCCTCTGCAAGAACCGTGTCCAGATCCGACGGAAGCGCGCGCTCGAGATAGAAGCGCGGTGCCACTCCGGCCGCGACGCCGCCATTTTCCTGGGTTATGGGCTGGGCCTGGAAGTGGTCGATCTGCAGAACCGGACGCCCGCTCCCATCGGTCATCAGGAAGTCGATGCCGTAGCTGCCCCCACCGCTCTGCTGGCTGAGCCCGCCCTGGACACGGAGTTTCGGCGGGAGCTTGCCGTAGAAACGCAGGCGGCGCGCACCGGTCGGCAGGTAGAGGGGGTAGAAGGCGCTCTCATCGGCCTGGCTCACATCGGTCGGCAAGTCGTTATAGATCGCCACCAAAGGCGCGGTGCATTGCAGGGCCGCATCGGTGAGTGCTGGGTGCGTCGGGTGCTCATCGAAATGAACGGGACGCATCTCCTCGGGCATCTCGATATCCGCGACGACGCGGTCACGGTACACAGCGGCGTTCATGACACCTTGGAAATGCGGTCCGTAGTGCAGCCCCTGGCGCGCCGTCAGCGCATAGAACGTCCGGCTGTCGAGCGGATCGCTCACCATCGGCGCATCGAGCTCAAGATCGACCGGTGCGGGCTCGGCGACATCCGGCTGGCTCAGGCGGCCACGGGCGCGGAGGATCCAGCCGGCCGGGCTGTCGCGGAGGTGACTATGGATCGAGACGATGCCCGTCTTGGGCTCGATCGTGGTCTCGAACAGGATCGCGTCCTCGTAGCCGATGAAGAGCGCTTCCGCGATCTCGAGATCCGCGATCTCGATCGCGCCGTCGCCGAAGTAGCGCTGACCGGCGGCAATCATCATGTCGATGTAGCCAGCACCCGGGAACACGACGTCCTCGCCCACCGCGTGGTCCTCGATCCAGGGATGGGACTTTAGCGAGAACTCGTTGCGCCACATGGGCACGGCACCATTGTGCCGTTTGCCGAGGATCGGATGATCTGCAGCCGTGTTGAGCATCGTCTGAACTTCTTCGGACGGCTCGTAGAGGCGGTGGAGATCCCAGGGGTAAGCTGGCAGGTCCACCACTTCCTCGGGCCGGCCGGTGAGGGCGGTGAAGTCCACATCGTGGCCCGCCGCGCTCAGCTGCGCGGCCGCGACCCCGATGGCGTGTAGTTCCGGCGTTCCCTGCACCAACGACGCGGCGTCGAGAACGGGCTCCCGCCGGTCGCCACCAATGGCGCGGGTGAGCCCGGACAGCGTGCGATGGGGCCCGATCTCGAGGAAGGTGCGGGCACCAAGGTCGAGGCAGGTCTCGACACCGCGGCGGTAGAACACCGCGCCGCGCAGGTTCTGCCACCAGTAGTCCTGATCGAGGCAGGTCTCGGGGCGGGCCGAGACGGTCGAGACGAAGGGCGTATGCGGCGCCTGCCAGTCGAGCTCGCCCAGCGCGTCGCGGAACACCTGCTCATGCGGTTCGAGCACCCGGCTATGCCAGGCGATGCCCATGGCGAGGCGCTTGGCGGACACCTCCGGTCGCTCTGCTGCCAGACGCGCCTCCACGCGCTCGATGTCCTCGAGATAGCCGCTGATGGTGCAGTTGGTCGTGGTGTTCCGGGCCGCGATATCCACGCGGTCGTCGGCGGCGATATAGGTCTCCATCTCCGCGGGCCCGAGCGTGACCGCCGTCATCGCGCAGGGCTCGGTGATGCCGAGCGACATCTGCACGCGCGCATGGACGAGGCGCGCCGTCTCGCGAAGGCTGAGCGCGCCGGAGACGTGCGCTGCCGCGACCTCACCGAAGCTGTGGCCGATGATCATGTCGGGCTTCACCCCCGCCCGCTCCCAGACCGCAGCGAGGCCGATCTGCATCGACAGGATCGTGGGCTGCGTGATTTCGGGCCGCCCGAGCCGGTCGATGCTCGCCGTCATGAGCTCGTGGATCGGGCTTAGGCCGGAGAGCTCGTGATAGATCTCGTCGAAGGCCTCGACCTTCTCGCGGAACGCCGGCACCAGGGCGAGGAGGCCGCGACCCATGCCCTCCCATTGAACGCCCTGACCGGAAAAGGTGAAGGCGACCGGGCCGGGATGCTTGGTCTCGCCCATCACGACCTTCGGCAGAGTTCGGGGCGGGGTCTCGGGGACGCGATCCTCCGCCACCTCCATGAGGCGCTTGGCCAGCGCCTCCGGCGCATCTGCGAAAACCGTCGCCCGGTTGCGCAGGAGATCGTCCCGCGCGGCCAGGTTTGCGGCGATGTCCTCCAGGGAGGCGCCGTCCAGCTCCCGGCCCGGCGCCATGGCGGCGGCAAGACGACCCGCGCTGTCGCGGAGCGAGCTCTCGGCTGCGGCGGAAAGCACGAAGGGGAGCGGCGCCTCGGGCAGCGCAGGCTCGGCCGCCGGTTGCGGCCGCGGCGCGCTGCGGGGCCGGCGGGCTCGCTGGAGCGGCGGCGTCTCGACAAGTGCCGAGGCATTCGTGCCGCCGAAGCCGAAGGAGTTGACCGCCGCACGCGCGACGCTGCCGTCCCCGATTTCGCGCGCCTCCGTCGGCACCTCGATCTGCAGCGCCTCGAAAGCGATGTTGGGGTTCGGGTTGCGGAAGTTGCGGTTCGGCGGCACGGCCTTGTGGTGAACGGCGAGCGCCACCTTGATGAGCCCGGAGACACCCGCCGCCGACTCGAGATGCCCGATATTTGGCTTTACCGAGCCGACCAGCACCTTCTCCCCGTTGCGCCGCCCCTGTCCGAAAGTCCGGCCGATCGCCGTCGCCTCGATGGGGTCCCCCACCGGGGTCCCCGTGCCGTGCGCTTCGACATAGTCGACGTCGTCGGGCGCAATACCAGCGCGGGCGGTCAGGTTCTCGAGCATCGCCATCTGACGCTCGCCCGACGGTGCCGTAAGGGTCGGGGTATGGCCGTCCTGGTTCACGCTGGTCGCGCGGATCACGGCATAGATGCGGTCGCCTTCTGCGATCGCATCCTTGAGACGGCGGAGCACCACGATGCCGCAGCCCTCCCCGCGGACATAACCGTTCGCCGCGCTGTCGAAGGTCGAGATCGTGCCCGTCAGCGACAGCATCCCCGCCTTGTCGAAGACCACGAAGGCCGACGGATCGATGAGCGCGTTCACGCCGCCCGCGAGAGCGTAGGAGCAGGTACCCTCCGCAAGGCTCATGCAGGCCTGGTTGACCGCCACGAGGGACGAGGAGCAGGCCGTATCAATCGCAAACGAAGGCCCTGAAAGATCATAGCGGTGCGAGACGCGGTTCGCCGCGACGCAAAGCGCGGTTCCGGTGCCGGCATAGAGTTCCTCATTGCTCGTCTGCGCGCGCGAGAGATAACCAAAGTCGGAAATGGAGATGCCGACGAAGACGCCCGTCCGCTCGTCACGGACATCTCGCATCCTTAGACCGGCGTCGCGGATCGCCTCGTAGACCGTCGTCAGCAGCATGCGCTGCTGCGGATCCATGCTCAGCACCTCGCGGGGCGAAATGTCGAAGAAGTTGGCGTCGAAACCGAAGACGTCGGACAGAAAGCCGCCATGGCGGATGCGCGAACGCGTCATCGCGCCCTGGTTCGGGTCGTAGTAGGCATCGAGGCTCCAGCGGTCTTCGGGCACCTCGACGATGCCGCAGCCCGCGTTGTTCAGAAACCGCCAATAGCCCTCAGGATCGGTCGCTCCGCCGGGGAACCGGCAGCCGATTCCCACAATCGCAATGGGTTCGGCGCGCGTGGTTCCGCCATCGATGATCCCGTCCATAGTGAAGCTCCCTCACTGCGCAAAGCGTCACGAAAGCGGTGCACTGGCACGACTTTCCCCCAATCGAGCGAGCGTCTCTGCGATGGGCAGAACCCGCTGAGCGTACAGCGACACGCTCACCCCTAGGCTGACGTTAGAAGAAGATCGAATCCTCTGCCACCGCCGCAGCACGGAATTAGCGAGAATCTAACGGCGGTGTACTCGTGACGCTGCATCATTGCGTTCGGTAGTAGATTCCCGAGTGGACGGTTCGACCTGCGTGCCAAGGTCGGGTCGCGGCCGTTGAGCATCGGGTGTGCAGCACCCGCGTGGTGACCCCGGCAGGATTCGAACCTGCGACCTGCCGCTTAGGAGGCGGCTGCTCTATCCAGCTGAGCTACGAGGCCCCACGCCCGCCCGGCCTACGCAAGCGAGCGGTCAGGGTCAACGCAGGCTTATGGCGAGCGGGACAGCGTGCTCGGCGACCATGCGCTTCAGCGCGCCGGCATAGCCAGCCGAGCGCGCCGGCCGCGTGGGATCCGAGGTGATGGCGACGGTAAGGTCGAGCGAGGGCAGCACATAGAGCATCTGCCCGCCATAGCCGCGCGCATAGGCGGCATCATGGCCGCCGAGCCGCGTGAGGAACCAGCCATAGCCATAGTCGTCGCCCGAGAACGGAGAGCGCGTGCGGGGTGTCCAGGCGGCGTCGATCCAGGTCGGCGGGACGACCGCACGTCCGTCGTGCTCCCCGCCGCGCCGCCATGCCTCCCCGAAACGGATCAGGCCCTGCGGTGACATCGCCATGTTGTTGCCGCCGAGATAGTAGCCCTGCGGATCGCGCGTCCAGGGCGGCAGGTCGATGCCGAGCGGCTGTCCAAGCCACCGGCGTGCGAGCGAGAGAAGGCTCTCGCCCGTCGCCTGGGTCAGCACAGCACCCATCAGGTGATAGCTGCCGGTCGAGTACTGGAAGCGAGCGCCGGGATCGGCAGTGAAAGGGCGCGAGAGCGCGTGGCGGAGCCAGTTCGGGCTCTCCACGAACGCGCCATAGGCGCGCCCGGAGGTCCGGGCCAACCCTGCACGCATCGTAAGGAGGTGGTCGACCGTGATCTGCTCGAGCCTAGGATCGCCCGCACGCGGCAGAAAGGGTGCCAGGAGCGGAGCAACCGGCTGATCCGGGCTTTCGAGCGCCCCGTTCTCGATCGCGATCCCGGCGAGCGTCGCGACAAGGGTCTTGGAAACGGACTTTACGTTGACCGCGCGGGCAAGGGCAGGGCCGCGCACCGCCTCGGCGAGCTGCACCTCGCCCTTCACCGAGACGACGATGGCATGGAGCTGATCGAAGCTGCGGGCATGCGCCCTGAGCGCGTCGATGTCCGTGGGGTCAGCGCGCCCGGCACCGGGGAACATGGCAAGCGCCGCAGCACCGGCCAGCAGGTGTCGCCGGCTCGGCCGTGGGCTGGTCGCTGCGGCCCTTCCCGGGCGCAGCAAATCGTTGGGGGACGTTCCCATAGTCCTCTCCGGGTCCTTTCTCTCCGGGTCCTCTCCGGCCCTTCCGCTGCTTAGATTGTGCAGAATGACGTGCCTTCCAACGGGTATGTGAACAAAGCTTGGTGTTCACATCGCCGCGCGTCCACCTGGACGACCCATATGTGCTAACGATCTAGCTGCGAACGGCGACCGACAGATGAGGATCACGGACATGCCGCGGACGCGTCCGACCCGCCCCCTGCCGATCTGCGCAGCCATTCTGTCGGTGTGCCTCTCGGCCTGCGCTCCGGTCGGGCCGCAGACTTCGGTGCAGACCGCGCCACAGACCGGGGCACCGTCGGAAAGGGTCGCCATCGCACGCGACCCGTCCTCGCAGGCAAAGGGCGATGAACTCCATCCGGAAGTGGTGAAGCGCTTCGGCGGTGCCTACGAGAACCCGCGCCTCAGCGGCTATGTGGACGGCATCGGCAGACGCATCGTCGATGTCACGACCCAGCCCGACGAACGATGGACCTTCACCGTGCTCGACACGCCGCTCGTGAATGCCTTTGCGCTCCCCGGCGGCTACATCTACGTCACTCGCGGGCTCGTCGCACTGGCCGAGGACGAGGCGGAGCTTGCCGGCGTCGTCGCACACGAGATCGCCCATGTGACGGCGCAGCACAGCGCCCGGCGGGAGCAGCGCACCCAGGTCGCAGGCGCCGGGCTCCTGCTCGGCAGCCTCGGCCTCGCCGCCATAGGTCTCGAGCCGCCAGTGGTCGGCAGCCTCCTGCAGAACGCGCTCGGCGGCACGTTGGCGAGCTACAGCCGGGAAGACGAACGGGAGGCGGACCGTGTCGGCATCGGCTACCTCGCCGCCGCGGGCTATGACCCAATGGCGCAGGCCGATTTTCTCGAGGCGCTCGCGCGGGATGCCAGACTGGAGGCGGAGCTCGCGGGTCAGACCTACGACCCCGAGGCGACCGGTTTCTTCGCCACCCATCCCGCCACCGCCGGCCGGGGGCGCGAGGCGCGTGCCGTTGCCGTCGCGACAGGCGCCGTCGGGGGGGAGCGTGGGCGGGAGCCGCATCTCCGGGCCATCGACGGCATGGCCTGGGGCCCGTCCGCGGCGCAGGGGTTCGTGCGGGACGGCGTCTTCCTCCATCCAGTTCTCGACTTCCGCTTCGACGTCCCGCGCGGCTGGGCCATCGCCAACCAGCCCGACGCGGTGGTGATGGCGGCGCGTGACGGTACGCGCGCGATCTTCGACGGCGACGGGGCGCGCGGCCGGGATCCAGCCCGCTACATCTCAGAGGTCTGGGCGCCAGCCATCAACCAGGCGGTGACGTCTGGCGAGGTCTCGCGGATCGAGCAGCTGGAGATCGGCGGCGCCCGCGCCGCACGGGCCCTGATGCCGATCCAGCTTGGCGACACAACCTTCACCGGGCTCCTCGTCGCAATCGAGCGGGGCGCGCAGGTCTATCGCTTCCTGGGCCTCATTCCACGCAATGGCCGCTCCGCCAGCACACTCACGGCGATGAGCGAGAGTTTCCGGCGCCTCGGTGCCGAGGAGAGACGCGACGCCCGCCAACGCAGGATCGAGATCGTGCGCGTAGGTGCCGGCCAGAGCGAGGCGGATCTGGCGGCGCGCATGGCCGTGGAGGATGGTGCGCTTGATCGGTTCCGCGTCCTCAACGACCGTAAGCCTGGCGACAGCCTGATCGCCGGCGCAGAGGTCAAGCTTGTCCGCTGACCGTGCGCGTCATGCGCACCGCGTCAACGCGCCGCGTCAGCGACGGCGTGGCCCAGCTCCCACGTACAGCCTTCGACCTCGATCGGGACCCGTCTCATGATCCGTTATTGCCTCGTCTTTCTCCTCGCCCTCCCCCTGCTCGGCCTGCCCCGTGTGGGCATGGCCTTCGAGAGCCGGTTGATCTCGTTCGAGCATGACGGGAAGACGCGTTCGGCCATCCTCGACGCGGCACCGGGTCTTCGGAATGCACCGATGCTCGTCGCCCTTCACGGCGGCCTCGCCGGCCCCCGCAGCGTGCGCCGGCGCGCCAATGTCAGCCTGGCGCGCGAGGGCTGGGCAGTACTCTGGCCCTACGCCCTAGGCGACTGGAATGACGGACGCACGGACTGGACGGGCGAGCCATATGACGAGGCGGACGATATCGGGTTCCTGCGGAGCCTCATCGGCAGTCTGGCGGAGCGTGGCATGGTCGATCCCCGCCGTGTCTACTTCGCAGGCCCCTCGATCGGCGGGATCATGGTGCTGCGGCTGCTCTGCGACGCACCAGACCTAGTTGCCGGCGCGGCGGTCGCGATTGCGAGCTTCCCGCGGGGGTTCGAGTGTCGCGAGGGGCCGGCGCGCCCCGTCCTCTTCCTCCACGGGACCGAGGACTGGCTCGTGCCCGCGGGCGGCGGCCGGATCGGTGGCTGGAACCCGCTAGTGCGAGACCGCGGCTGGGTTCAGCCGGCGCGGAAGACCGTCTCAGTCCTCGCCGAGCGCAACGGCTGCAACGGCTTCGAAGAACGCGCCCTGCCCGACCGCAACACGACCGACAGCTCCACCGTGACACTGCGCCAGTACGAGGGATGCAGCGTGCCGTTCCTGCATTATGTGATCGAGGGCGGAGGACACACCTGGCCCGGGGGTCCCGCCTCGGGCCTCGGCGAGCGGATCGTGGGCGCGACGAACCGCGATATCTCCGCGACGGACGAGATCGAACGGTTCTTCAAGGCCCTCGACCGGGCGTCTCGCTGAAGCCAGCGCCCATGGCAACGCGCCTTTCGGGCCGTCGAGCGGCAGCCGCTTCCGCTCAGAGATGATACGCCACAGGTTTCTGACCGGCGCCGGGGACAAGGCCTGCCCTGCGCCGAGACCGTTCGGGCCGTGGTGCCGCGTGCGCGCCCCCGCTCATGGAACGCTGGTACCTCGCAAAGGGCGAGGAGGCGGGCGGGGCCCAAGGGATCTTCGCCCTTCGCTCACTCAATCTTGAGAAGAATGTCGTGGGTGGGGGCGCTCGGGTGCCAAATTCAGCTTGGTAATACGCCGCTCGCGGTCCTCGCCCCAACACGCCGACTATGCAACGCTTCAGGCGGCGAACAAAAAAAAAGCCCGGCCTCAACGGGCCGGGCCAGTTTGCCTGATCGCCTGGGAGAACGATCAGAAACCGGAATAATGCTGCCGGGCAGGGTCGCAGACGCTCTCAGAGTGTCGCCGCAAGCTCTGTCACCTCGTGGCCATGGGTGTTCTCTAGGCGCGTGCGCATCTTGCGCAGAGCCTGCGCCTCAAGCTGACGCACCCGCTCCTTCGACAGCCCCAACTTGTTGCCGAGGCTCTCAAGCGTCTCGGGAGCATCGGAGAGCTTGCGCGCCGCAATGATCATTTTCTCACGCTCGGTGAGCGCCTTGAAGGCATCGGTCAGCCAGCCGCGCGCCGTGTCGATATCGCGATCCCGGCTGACTGTCTCGGAGGCCTGCGGGCCATCGTCCTCGAGCGTCTCGACCCATTCGCGACCGTCCTCGCCCGCCTGCTGAGCGTTGAGCGAGAAGTCGGAACCGGCAAGCCGCGCCTCCATCATCTCCACATCGCGAAGGGGAACACCGAGCTCCTCGGCGATCTCGCGCTGGATCTCGGCCGCGTTCGGGCTCAACCCATCGGCGTTCCGCTCATTCTCCAGCTTCGCGCGCACGCGGCGCATGTTGAAGAAGAGCGCCTTCTGCGAGGACGTGGACCCGGTGCGCACCAGCGACCAGTTCCGCATCACATAGTCCTGGATCGAGGCCTTGATCCACCAGACGGCGTAGGTCGAGAAGCGCACGCCCCGATCTGGATCGAATTTCGACGCCGCCTTCATCAGCCCGACACCGGCTTCCTGGATCAGGTCGGACATCGGCGCGCCATAGCGGCGATACTTGGCAGCCATCGAGATGGCGAGGCGGAGATAGGCAGTGACGAGACGATGAAGCGCCGCCTCATCCTTCTCGTCGCGCCAGCGCCGCGCGAGATCCAGCTCTGTCTCCGCATCCAGTAGCTCGGCCGACATCGCCTGGCGCGCGACATCTCCGTTCGAAGGAGCGTAGGCGGTGCTCATCGTGGTTCTCTCCGCTGCTATCACCGGGGCCATCTGTTGTGGCTGTAGGGGTAGTACGGAGGGGGTCGTGAACCGGTTCACAAGGACATCAAGAAAGTGGCGATAAAGTTCGAACGAAACTGCAGGTTTTTGTAAACCTTGTGAGGTTCAGCAGTGAAGCGGCGTAAGGTGACCTATACGTAGCACCTCGCCAGATCTCGTTAGACAGCGTAGCCGAGAGCGCGGAGGGTAGATGGTATCTCCTTCTTAACCTTGAAGAAACCGGCGGTGGCATGCGGATGGAAGCCATCGTCCCAAGGCCGCCGCCACTCCTCGACTGCGATGCCGGCCTCCCCGAAGACCGGGCGCGCCGCCTCGAACCAGTCATGCACCCAGCCGCGATGGAGAAAGCCGGTTGCGACGCTGCGACAGCCCGCCGCACGCACCCAATCGACGATTTCGTGAGGCCGCACTGCTCCCTCGAAGGCCGGCGCATCGGGCGTATCGAGGCGTGCCGCCGCATCGGCAAGTGCCGCCCGGTCGAAGGCCGACACCGCCTCTGAAACCGGCGCATCGGACCGCGCCCCGGTGAGGTGCAGGGTCGCGACCGCGGCAGGTCGACCGCGGAGTGCCGCACTGTCGGGGTGCAGATCCTCGGTCGTAAGGAGCAGCGCCGTCGGCTCCTCGAAGCGCGGCGGCGCAGCAGCGCGGATTTCCCGCCGAGCTGGCAGCGGGCCCTCGTCGAGAGGCTCAGGACCGCGCGCCAGCCCCTCGGCACCCAGCGGTCCACCATCCCGATCCGCGGTGAATTTCCGGATGTTCGAGGCCGTCGCCGCATAGTTCTTGCCCTGCGTATGCAGCCCTGCGACCCAGCGCCATCCGAGCGTGTTGGACGCCGCATCTCCATCGAGGAGATGGCGCAGAAAGAAATCGGCGCCCAGCCGCCAGGGCAGATCGAGCGTGAAGCACCAGATCGAGGCGAACCACATCCGCGCATGGTTATGGAGGTAGCCCGTCGCCACGAGCTCCCGGGCCCAGACATCGAAGGCCTCGATGCCCGTCTCTCCCGCCTCGGCCTTCAGAACGTCCCGCGCGAGACCCCGGTTGCCCTCCAGCACCCTGCGATCCTCCGCCAAGCCTTCGCGGTAATCGGCCCAGACCTGTGGGCGGATCTCGAGCCAGCCCTTGAAATAGGTACGCCAGACGACCTCTTGGACGAACTTCTCGCAGGTCCCGGGCTTGTGGCGCGCGAGGGCGGCGGAGACCGCCTCCTCCTCCGTCACCATGCGCCGCGCGATGTAGGGAGAGAGGAGCGAGACGTTGTCGCGGCGCCCGGGTCCGCTGTCGCGGTTCCGCTGCCCCTTGTAATGCCCGCCCATGCGCGGCGCGAACGCCTCGAGCCGCCGCAACCCCTCGGCGCGGGTCGCGGGCCAGTCGGTCTGCAATCCGTCCTCGGGCATCTCGAGCGGCAGAGCCATCGTCGTCTCTCCTGAGCCTCGCATGAGCGCGGAACTAGCCGGGAGGCGCGAAGGGTAAAGCCGTCTGCGCCGGGGCGTCGCGGCAATGCTCAGTCCGCGTCGTAGAGGACCCGAGTGAGCGTGAGGCCGTCCGGCGGCGCCACAGGACCGCAGGCGGCGCGGTCGCGCGCGGCGAGCGCTTGGCCCACACGGGCCGGCGGCCAAGCGCCGGCACCCACGCGCTCAAGCGTGCCGACGAGACTGCGGACCTGGTTATGAAGGAACGACCTCGCCTCGAGCCTGCAAAGGATGTCCTCACCCATCGGCTCCACCTCGAACACATCCAGCGTCTTGACCGCAGAGGCCGCCTGACACTGCGCCGAGCGGAAGGTCGTGAAATCATGAAGGCCGGTGAGGAGCGCCGCCGCCTCCCGCATCGCACCCAGATCGAGCGGGCGGGCAACGCGCCAGGCGAGGCCCTTGTCGAGGGTCAACGGCGCGCGGCGGTTCACGATGCGGTAGGTGTAGTGCCGGGCGGTCGCGGAGAAGCGGGCATGGAAGTCTTCCGCGACGCATGCTGCGTCAATGACTGCCACCGGATGCGGGCGCAGGTGGTGATTGACCGCCGCGGCAAGGCGAAAAGGGTCCCAGTCCGCCGCGAGGTCGGCATGCGCCACCTGGCCCGTCGCATGAACGCCGGCATCGGTGCGCCCCGCTCCCTGCACCAGAGGCGCCCCGACTGCGGGCCCGGCCTCCCCCAGTGCACCCAACGCCGTCTCCAGAACACCCTGGACGGACAGGCCCACGGCCTGACGTTGCCAGCCGACAAAGGGGCCGCCATGGTACTCGATCGTGAAGCGGTAGCGTGGCATGGCGGCCCTCATGGCGCCGGGCGAGCGCGGGCGCAAGATGCCGCTCGGCCCAGAACCCGCCCCTCCAGGCCGGCATTGCACCATCGGCACGGAGCGACAATCTAGGGTCACAGCAGCGGTATCGGCCCATGGGCCGGGAGGACGGGGTGGCGCGCGACGGCGAGGACGGAAGGGCGGAGACGCCGGCACGCGGGGAGATCCCGCGGGCGCCCGGGCTGATCGAAAGCCTCGCGGATGACGTTCTCGACAGCGTCGACCGGTTGCGCAATGCGGCGGCCGAGCCGTTCGAACCCACCCTGCGCCTCGGCGTCACGGGGCTCTCGGGCTCGGGCAAAAGCGTCTTTATCACGGCGCTCGTCGCGAGCCTGCTGTCGCGCGAGCGGCTGCGGGCCCTGCCGGCGGCAGCCGATGGCCGGATCACCGGCGCCGTGTTGCGGCCCCAGCCAGATGCGGGCGTGCCGCGCTTTCCCTACGAGGCGCATCGCGACCTCATCCAGGGCAACCCGCCGCAATGGCCGGAGGGCACGCGCTCCGTCAGCCAGCTCCGTATCGCTCTCAGGACCCGGTCGGGTAGTTCGGTCCAGGCATTCTTCGACGCGATGTCGGAGCCGTTGCTGGGCCCGCGGACGGTCAACCTCGACATCACGGACTATCCCGGAGAGTGGCTGCTCGACCTGCCGCTCCTGGATCAGGACTACGAAACTTGGTCGGCCGGGGCTCTCTCGCTCGCCGCCTCGTCGGGGCGTCGAGTGCACGCGGCGGGGTGGGAGGCGGCGCTCCGGGCCGTGGAGCCCAGCGAGGCACATGACGAGAGCCTGGCGGTTCGCCTTGCGGATGCCTATCGCGGCTATCTCGAGGCGTGCCGCGCGGCCGGGTTCTCCGCGCTCGCGCCGGGCCGGTTCCTCATGCCCGGCGACTATGCCGGGTCGCCCGCGCTGTCCTTCGCCCCGTTGCCCCGGCCTGAGAGCATGTCCGGCCGGCGGTCGGGCACGCTCTGGGGCCAGATGAAGATCCGCTTCGATGCCTATAAGCGGCTCATCGTAAAGCCCTTCTTTCGCGATCATTTCGCGAGGCTGGACCGGCAGGTCGTGCTGGTCGATCCGCTATCGGCCCTCGCTCAGGGGCCAGAGGCTCTGCGCGATCTGACCGAGGCGATGGCGGAGACGCTTACCTGCTTCCGGCACGGCCGGTCGTCGTGGTTCGACCGGCTACTCGGCGGGCGACGGATCGACCGGCTGCTCTTCGCCGCGTCAAAGGCTGATCTGCTGCATCACAGCCAGCATGGCCGGCTGACCGCGCTTGTGGAGGCGATGCTGGCGGCGGCGGCAGAGCGCGCGGCCTTCTCGGGCGCCGCTGTCCGGGGCATGTCCATTGCCGCGATCCGCACCACAGCCGAGCAGGAGGTGGAGCGGGACGGACGCACGCTCTCCCTCGTCCGCGGCAAGCGGCCGGACGGCAAGGAGGTCGCGCTTTTCCCCGGCAGCCTTCCACAGGATCCGGGGATGCTGCTCCGCGGCGACTGGGAGACTCTCATGGGCGAGGCGGATACCTCGGCCTTCGCCCGCGTCGCCTTCCGTCCGCCCGAATGGGGTGCGGGTGGGCCACCGCATATCCGGCTCGACGCGGCCCTCGACTGGCTGATCGGGGACAAGCTGTGAGCGCGCGGGACGATGATGGCGGCCGCCAGAGTCCGGTGATCTTCGAGGTCGAGGAGGAGAGCCTGCCGCCCGCGCCCGCGCCCGCCGACGCCCCACCCGTCGACGACCTGCCGCGCGCCCGCGACAGTGCAGCCGCCGCGGCACTCCGCCGGGCCGCGAGGCGAGGCGGACGCGGCTCCCGGACCTCGGCATCGAGCCTGCTGCTCTGGGCGCTCGGCGGCCTCGCGATGCTCTGGATCGGGACCGGCATCGACGCCTTCCTCACCGATCTCTTCGCCCGGGCCGCAGCGCTCGGCTGGATCGGCATAGCGCTTCTCGCCCTCGTCGTCTTAGCACTCCTGACGGCGATCCTGCGCGAGCTTGCGGGCGTGGCGCGATTCGGCCGGATCGAAGGGCTCCATGCTGCCGGCGTCCGCGCCCGCGCGCCTGAGACACCCGAGGAGGCGGCGCGCGCTGCCGCGGCCGACGCTCTGCGGGGGCTCGAGCGGCTCTACCGGTACCGTCCAGACGTGATCGACGGCCTTGCCCGGCTGCAGGCCGCACGGGGCGACACCCCGTCGCCGAGAGAGCGGCTGGACCTCGCCGAACAGTTGGTGCTCCGCCCCCTCGATGCGCGAGCGGCGAAGGTCGTGGAGCGCGGAGCGCGGGAGGTGGCGGCCGCGACGGCGATCGTGCCGACGCCGGTGCTCGATATCGCCCTCGTCCTCTGGGCCAATCTCCGCATGCTTCGCCGTGTGGCGGAAGTCTATGGCGGCCGCTCGGGCTGGCTCGGGTCCTGGCGGCTGATGAAGGCGGTCGCGACGCATCTTCTGGCGACCGGCGCCATTTCCGCGACCGACGATCTTCTTGGCCCCGTCCTTGGCCACGGCGTGCTTAGCAGCCTCTCGCGCCGCTTCGGCGAGGCGACGGTGAACGCAGCCCTCACGGCGCGCGTCGGCACGGCGGCGATCGCGGTCTGCCGACCGCTGCCGTTCGAGACGGAAACCCCGCCCCGCGCGCGTAATCTGCTGCTCGGCGCCATCGGCGACTGGCGCAGCGGACCGCGCGAGGACAAGCCCAAGCCGCGCTAGCGCTTTAGGTCTCAGGGGGGTCGGCGGCTCAACGGAGACAAGAGGAACCCTTCGGGGTCATCCCCGGGCTTGAACCGAACGGCGGTTCAGCAAATGTCGCCATGCCCGCGAGCTACAAACGGCCGTCGCTGCCGGAGCACGTCCGGCAACGACGGCACCAAACGTCTGGGCTTAACCACTAGAGCGTTTCCCGGCGGACGTGAATCGCAGGGGATTCCCATAGGCGGCCCAGCATGATTCAGTGCCCCAATAGCAGATGTTGGGGCTTGAGATGGGCAAACCGCTTTCCATGGGTCTTCGTGCACGCGCCCTGGCAGCCGTGGATGCTGGTATGAGCCGTCGGGCTGCGGCGAAGCGCTTCGGCGTCGGGGTGTCGTCTGTCATTCGCTGGGACGCTGCTCGGCGCGCGACTGGTAGCTTCGCGCCGAAGGCGCAGGGCGGCGACACCCGCTCACAGCGGATCGAGGCGTGCGGCGACGAGGTCATGGCGGCCCTTGAGGAGGAGCGCGACCAGACGCTTGTAGAGTTGTGCGACGGGCTTGCCGCACGCGGGATCACCACGTCGAGGTCTGCGTTGGCGCGGTTCTTCCAACGCCGCGGCATCACTCGGAAAAAAAGACCGGCCATGCAACCGAGCAGGACCGCCCTGACATCCTGAAGAAGCGCCGCGCCTGGTTCGACGCGCAGCCCGATCTCGATCCCGAGCGCCTGGTCTCCATCGACGAAACTTGGACTGCGAC
>JBCBYV010000023.1:0-77551 GCA_039815685.1 Pseudomonadota bacterium
CCCTGATGCCGGACTGGGCGGTACAGTACCCTCAGGACGGAGGATGACGGATGAGCAAGCAACCGAGGCGGCGGTTCACGCCGGAGTTCAAGGAGCAGGCGGTCGCGCGATTGTCGGCGCCGGGTGCCACGCAGAGCAGCGTGGCGAAGGAGCTGGGCGTGACGGCGACACAGCTGAAGACATGGCGGCTTGAACTCGAGGCCGCCGGCTCGGCGGCAGCCGTGCTGCGCCAGAAAGCCGAGGCTGCGGAACTTGCCGAGTTGCGGCGCGAGAACCGGCGTCTCAAAGAAGAAGTGGAGGTGATGCGGAAGGCCTCGGCTTTTTTCGCTCAGTGGGCGGCGAAAACATGAAGGCGAAGCTCACCTTCATCGCGGCCCATACTGCTCAGCACGCCATCCGGTTGATGTGCCGGGTGCTGTCGGTCAGCCCGAGCTGGTTCCACGCCTGGCGCGCCGCAGCCCCCAGACGGGCAGCACGCCAGGCTGTCCGTGATGCGTTGGCCGCCCGGATCCGGGAGATCTTCGAACAGAGCAAGGGGCGCTATGGTGCGCCACGCATCCATGCCGAGCTGGTGGCCCAAGGACTTTGGATCGCGCGGAAGACGGTGGCTAAGATAATGTGGGAGAACGGTATTCGACCGCCGCGCCGACGTCGGCGCGTACCGCAAACGACCGACAGCCGGCATAAGCTGGGCATCGCACCAAATTTGTTGAAACGCGATTTCCATGCCGACGCGCCCGATCGGGTCTGGCTGGCCGATATCAGCTACGTCCCGACCGACGAAGGCTGGCTCTACCTCGCCGCCGTCAAGGGTGAGCCATTGGCCGCCATCGGTCCGAGGACGATGGCGAACGCGACCATGGAGATCATCGGATGGTCGATGTCCGACAGCCTGAAGAAAGGCTTGGCGATCGATGCCATGCGCATGGCGCTGCAGAACCGACGGCCGGCGCCGGGGCTGATCTGCCATTCTGATCGCGGCGTCCAATACGCCAGTGGCGACTACCGCAAGCAGCTTGCGGCCTCTGGCGCCAACGCTTCGATGAGCGGCAAGGGCAATTGCTTGGACAATGCGCCGATGGAGAGCTTCTTCGGCTCACTCAAGACAGAGATGGTCCACCGTGCCCATTTCCGCACCCGCCGCGAAGCGAAGGCAGCACTCTTCGAGTACATCGCCATCTTCTACAACCGACAGCGCCGCCATTCACGCATCGGCTACCGAACGCCCGAACAGGCCAGGATCGACATGACCCGCGCCAAAGCAGCATAGTGAACAAACGCCAAGTCCGGTCTCAGGGGACAAGCCCACTTGCCCTACTGCCGCAAAACAGGACT
Source organism: Pseudomonadota bacterium (assembly GCA_039815685.1). GTDB lineage: Bacteria > Pseudomonadota > Alphaproteobacteria > Rhodobacterales > Rhodobacteraceae > Thermohalobaculum. The sequence goes on from JBCBYV010000023.1 coordinate 1,336, forward strand.
TCGAACCCCCAAAACTACCTTGCCCTTCAAGGTGTTGGAGGGAAACGGAAGGACTGAGTGCCAAATGGCGGAGAGGGTGGGATTCGAACCCACGGAACCCGTGAAGGCTCAACGGTTTTCGAGACCGCCCCGTTCGACCACTCCGGCACCTCTCCGACGGTCTCTTACCTCACGGGCGAGACGCGCGGGCGGCGTCATACCTAGGGTATTGCGGGGGCGCAATATGTCGGGAAAGAAAAATCGGTGTGGCCAGCTTGCCGACTTTAGGTTGGCCGTCGCCACGGCTGAGTTCTGCGCAGGAGCTTGACTTTCGGTCGCGGGGTGCTCATTACGCGCGCTCCGATCGAGAGCGTTGATCGGGGGCGTGCAGGGTCTTGCCGCCAATCAGGTTGCCCACTGGGGCACGCTGTCCGAGGCGCGGCATGGGCCGCAGAAGTGCTCCGACGATTGCGTCTGAGCCGCCACAGGGCGCGCGACGGGAGATGAATATGTTCGCTGTCATCAAGACGGGCGGCAAGCAGTACAAGGTTGCTGCCGGAGACGAGATTACGATCGAGAAGCTCGAGGCCGCCGCCGGCGAGAGCGTGGACTTCGCCGACGTGCTGATGCTGGGCGGTGAGACCGTGACCGTGGGCACGCCCACTGTCGCGGGCGCCAGCGTCAAGGCGGAGGTTGTGGAGCAGGGGCGCGGGCCCAAGGTCTACACGTTCCACAAGCGGCGCCGGAAGAGCAGCTCAAAGCGCCTGCGCGGTCACCGCCAGCACCTGACCACGGTGCGCGTGACCGAGATCGTCGCAGGCTGAGGGGGAGGAGAGAGACATGGCACACAAGAAGGCAGGCGGCTCCTCGCGCAACGGGCGCGACAGCGCTGGTCGCCGTCTCGGCGTCAAGAAGTTCGGTGGCGAAGCCGTCATCCCGGGCAACATCCTGGTGCGCCAGCGCGGGACAAAGTGGTGGCCGGGCGAGAACACCGGCCTTGGAAAGGACCATACGATCTTTGCCACTGGCGAGGGTCACGTGAAGTTCCACAAAGGCCTCAAGGGTCGCACGTTCGTGTCGGTGATCCCGGCCCCGGAGGCGGCCGAGTAAGCCGGCGTCTCCTCGACGACATTGAAGAGGGGATCGGCCGGCGGGCCGGTCCCCTTTGTGATTCCGGGGCGCTTGATCTCACCCAGCGTACCCCGCCATGGTTCAGGCAGCGTTCTGGGAGGATCGCATGGCCGATATTGCAACCGCCGCGACAGAAGGCGAGGACGGCTGGATGAACGCGACTTTCGGCACGTCGCGGCTGCTTCTTCGTCCGCTGCGTCCTTCGGATGCGGGGCCGATGGAGCTCTATGCAGGCGATGCGCGGGTCGCGCGGATGACGACCAGCATCCCTCACCCCTATCCTCCGGGTGCTGCAGCAGCCTTTATCGAGCGCCAGGGCATGCCCGGTGCGGCTGAGCGGTGCTGGGTGATTGACGGCTCGCCCATCGGTGCTGCGGAGATGATCGGCGTGGTCAGCATCAAGCGTGCGGCCGGTGAGATCGGCTATTGGATCGGCCCGCCATTCTGGAACACCGGTTATGCTTCCGAGGCAGTCGAAGGTGTCGTCGCGACGCTTTTCGGCGAAGGCTGGCGAGAGATCCGAGCAACTGTCTTTACGGACAATCCGGCCTCCGCGCATGTGCTCGAGAAGCTGGGGTTTGTCGAAACGGGGCTGATCGAGACGTACTCGGTCGCCCGTGGCGAGGCCGCGGAGACGCGGGTCTATCGGGTTGATCCGGAGACGTTCGCGGCGGCGCGGGCACGGGGCTGAGAGACGGCTATGCGCTTTCTCGACCAGGCGAAGGTCTATGTGCGCTCGGGCTCCGGCGGCCCGGGCTCCGTCAGCTTTCGTCGTGAGAAGTTCATCGAGTATGGCGGGCCCGATGGTGGTGATGGCGGGCGCGGCGGCGATGTCTGGATCGAGGCGGTGGATGGGCTGAACACGCTGATCGACTTCCGCTATCAGCAGCACTTTTTCGCGCAGAACGGCGAGCATGGCATGGGCCGTCAGCGCACCGGCAAGTCTGGGGCGGACAAGGTGCTCCAGGTGCCCGCCGGCACCGAGGTGCTGGACGAGGATCAGGGGACGGTGCTTGCGGACCTGACGGAGGTGGGCGAGCGCCATTGTGTGGCCAAGGGCGGCAATGGCGGTTTCGGTAACCTGCACTTCACGACCTCGACCAACCGCGCCCCGCGCCATGCCAACCCGGGGCAGCCGGGGATCGAGCGGACGATCTGGCTGCGCCTCAAGTTGATCGCGGATGCGGGGCTTGTGGGCCTGCCCAATGCGGGGAAAAGCACGTTCCTTGCCGCCGTCTCGAACGCGCGGCCGAAGATCGCGGCCTATCCTTTCACCACGCTGCATCCCAATCTTGGCGTGGCCTATGTGGACGGGCGCGAATTCGTGCTGGCGGACATTCCGGGACTGATCGAGGGGGCACATGAGGGCCGCGGGATCGGAGACCGATTTCTCGGTCATATCGAGCGTTGCGCGGTTCTCCTGCACCTCGTCGATGCGACGGCCGAGGACCCGCTGGCTGATATGCGTGTGGTCGAGGGCGAGCTTGCCGCTTACGGCGCAGGGCTCGATAGGAAGCCGCGGATCGTGGCGCTTTCCAAGACCGATGCTCTGCCGGCCGAGGATCTCGTAGCCCTCGAGGCTCTGATGGCGGAGGAGGGCGTGACGGTCGATCATCGTCTCTCGGCCGTGAGCGGGGCCGGCGTGGAGGACACCCTGCGGGCTCTGCGAGCCGTCATTCAGGAGGCGCGCTCGGCTACAGGCCTGCAGCGCGAAGAAGCGTCATGGGCACCCTGATCGCCGCCAATGCAGACCGGCTGGTCACGGCGCGCAGGGTCGTGGTCAAGGTCGGCTCCGCTCTGCTGGTGGACGGTGATGGGCGGTTGCGGGAGACGTGGCTCAAGGGGCTTGCCGCGGATCTCGGTGAGCTTGCCCGTAGAGGCGTGCGTCCCGTGGTCGTCTCTTCCGGCGCCATTGCGCTCGGCCGTGGTGTGCTGAACCTAGGCGCCCGCGACCTGCCGCTTGAGGAGAGCCAGGCGGCCGCTGCGGTGGGACAGACGCGTCTTGCCCGCGCCTGGGAGAGCGCGCTGGCCGGGGAGGGGCTGCTCGGGGCCCAAGTGTTGCTCACACTCGAGGATACGCAGGACCGGCGCCGGTACCTCAACGGCCGGGCGACGATCCAGGCGCTTCTCGCGCATGGCGCCGTGCCGGTGGTGAACGAGAACGACACGGTGGCGACGGACGAAATCCGCTACGGCGACAACGACCGCCTCGCCGCTCGCGTGGCGCTGATGGCCGGGGCAGACGTCCTGGTGCTGCTGTCGGATGTCGATGGGCTCTACACGGCGAACCCGCGGCAGAACGCAGATGCGCGGCATCTGCCTGAGATCGACGCCATCACGCCGGAGATCGAAGCCATGGCCGGCGATGCCGGCTCAGGTCTCGCGCGCGGCGGTATGCGCACCAAGATCCTGGCAGCCAAGACCGCGACCCAGGGCGGTTGTGCCATGGCGATCACGCAGGGCGATCTCGAACGGCCCCTCACTGCAATGCGGGAGGGTGCACGCAGCACGTGGTTCGCGGCGCAGGCGAGCCCTGCTGCGGCGCGCAAGGCCTGGATCGCGGGCATGAAGCCGCTTGGCCGGTTGCAGGTGGATGCGGGGGCCGCCGCTGCCCTCCGCCGCGGCAAGTCGCTGCTGCCTGCGGGTCTCACTGCTGTGAGCGGCAGTTTCGGGCGGGGCGACCCGGTAACGGTCGCAGGGCCGGATGGTGCCGCGGTGGCTGCAGCCCTTGCCGGATACAGCGCGGCAGAGGCAGCGCGTCTTGTCGGCGTCCAGTCGGATCGGATCGCCGAGGTGCTGGGCTATCCCGGCCGGGCCGCCCTCGCCCACGCGGACGACATGGTGATATGGGGAGCGCGTAGCGTGTTGGCGCCTGCAACTGGCTCGGGAGAGGACGGATGAACGAACGCTTCGACGATATCCCCGCGTTGGTCGCCAGCATGGGGCAGCGAGCAAAGGCGGCGGCTGCCGTGCTGGCCGAGGCGACGGCGGAGCGGAAGCATGCCGCGTTGAGCGCTGCGGCCGAGGCGATCCTCGACAGGCGCGACGACATCTCGGCCGCGAACGCGGTCGACATGGAGACTGCGCGCGAGAAGGGTCTCGGCGGCGCGATGCTCGACCGGCTGCTCCTCACCGACGACCGGATTACGGGCATGGCAGCGGGCCTTCAGGCGGTTGCAGCGCAGACCGATCCCGTCGGTCGCGTGCTGGCCGAGTGGACCGTGCCCTCGGGCCTGCGCATCCGGCGCGTGGCCACGCCGCTGGGCGTGGTTGGCGTGATCTATGAGAGCAGGCCGAACGTGACGGCTGACGCCGGCGGCTTGTGCCTTTGGTCCGGCAACGCGGCCATCCTGCGCGGCGGATCGGAGAGCTTCGAGAGTGCTGGTGCGATCCATGCCTGCCTCGTGGCGGGGCTCGAGGCCGCGGGCCTGCCGGCGGATGCCATACAGCGCATGCCCGTGCGCGACCGCGCGGCGGTGGCCGAGATGCTGCGGGCGGTCGACACTATCGACGTGATTGTGCCGCGTGGGGGTAAGGGGCTCGTTGGCCTGGTGCAGGCGGAGGCACGCGTTCCGGTGTTCGCGCATCTCGAAGGTATCTGCCATGTCTATCTCGATGCCGCTGCCGATCCTGAGAAGGCGTTGGCCGTGATCCTGAACGCCAAGACGCGGCGAACTGGGATCTGCGGTGCGGCGGAGTGCCTGCTGATCGACCGGAAGGCTGCGTCCGTCGGCGTCGACGCGGTGCGGTCCCTCCTCTCTGCCGGTGTCCGCGTGCATGGGGACACGGAGATCGCGGCGGCCGTCGACGGTGTGACGCCGGCGACGGAGGACGACTGGGGCCGCGAGTACCTCGACATGGATATCGCTGTTCGGATGGTCGACGGGGTCGAGGGCGCGGTCGACCATATTCGCCACTACGGCTCGAGCCACACTGAGGCGGTGCTGACCGAGGATGACGCTGTGGCTGCTCGCTTCTTCGCAGCGCTCGACAGTGCGATCCTGATGTGGAACGCGTCGACCCAGTTCGCCGATGGCGGGGAATTCGGCATGGGCGCGGAGATCGGTATCGCGACGGGCAAGATGCACGCCCGCGGTCCTGTCGGCGCAGATCAGCTGACGAGCTTCAAGTATCTGGTGGAGGGGGATGGTACGGTGCGCCCCTAGCGGCGTAGTTCACCACCCCTCCTGCGCCCGTACTGCCGTGAAGCGCGAGCGGTCTCCGCGCTCGCAGCTTAGTCGTGACTCAGTGAGAAGGGTGATCCGGTCTCGAGAACCTCAGGCGACCAAGAGATCGGCCCGCAATGGAGCTAGAGGCTGCCTATCTACAGCGGGAGACTGGCTCAGCGGCCCCAGTCGCGCACAGGTCCGCTGTCGAGATGCACGAATTTGGAGCGGGTGTAGCGCCCGACACCGCCGGCGCTCAGGGCGCGGCCAGCGCCGGAAATCTGCTCCACACTCCGAGACTTGAGGGCGATATCCACCGCCATCCCGCGCGTATGATAAGACTTCTTGGCGACGCCACGGCTCCGCCGGCGTAGAAACGCGTTGGTTCCCGGCGTCCTGTATCCTGAGACGATGTCGAATGGCTCGCGGCAGTCGAGGAGATTGTGCGTTGCCGCCAGGATGTCGATGACCCGCGGGTCCATGCTCGTCGCCTGTTCGGCGCGCCAGTCGCGGAGGATCTGGTTAAACGCTTCCAGCGCTTCCAGGACGTATCGACCTTCGACCCAGTAGACGCTGCTCACCTTCTCACCGGTTCGTGAGTTGATGAGGCGTAGCGACCGGAAATCGCCACGACCGCTATTATATGCCGCTAGTGCAGGTGTTGCCGCGCTCGCGCCTGTCGCAAGCAGGCCAGTCAAGACGATCCGACGGGTGAGACCGCCGGACGCAAAGTGCCGGATGCCCAAACTTCTGCCCCTTGTTCCGTTCTGTGAACTTCTTCACTGACGGCGTCATTCTTGCCATTCGTATGGCATACAAAAATTTTCCTTCCAAGTTGCAAACGCGTCATAGCTCGTTGCATCTGCGCACTGGTATTCAGTTCCGCGGAGCGACAGCGAGTGCCGGCGCGCGGGAGTGCGGCGCACCCAATTCTCTTATGCGTTGCGGCAATTTTCACACGAGCAAGCCTAATGCCGACGGACCATTCGCAGGCCGGTTCAGAAACTCGGCGACGTGAAGGGCAAGGGCATGATAACCCTCGGGTAGTACGACCGTGGTGAGGTTTCCCTGATGATGAGCATTTTCGGTCACTCCGTCCCTCGGGTTCTGCGCCAAAAGGCGTGCCCAGCGCTGATGGCGGCTGCGCTCTGCTCGATGCCGGTGGCCGCTTCGGCGAACAACGAAGGCACGAAGGCAGCGCGTATCGGCATCACGGGGGAGGGTGGGATCACCTATGCCGCGCCCGAGGCGACGCGGAGCGCGCGCGCCATGCCGGGCCTCGATACGATGCTGGCCAGCGGAGACGCGACCGACAGGCGGCTCGAGTGGTTTTATGAGGCGCGCGGCTACGAGCCCGTCTGGTCGAAGGGCAAGGGTGTCATCTCTCCGGCTGGTGCGCGAGCGCTCATTGCGGCGATCGAGGGCGTGGAGGCGCATGCCCTTGCGCCGCGCCGCTACGATATCGCAGGGCTCCAGGCCGCCCTGAAGCGGCCGTGGGATGCTGCCGCGGAACGCGAATACACCCGTGCCTATCTGAAGCTTGCGCGCGATCTCGGCTCGGGCGTGCTCGAGCCGCGGCGGCTGTCGCGCAATATCGATGTCGAACCGGCGCGCCCCGATCCCGATGAGCTTTTGGCTCGCCTAGGTGCGACACGCGAGATTGATCGTCTCCTTACCGGTCTCGCGCCACAGACCGCGGACTATCAGGCGCTGGTCGCGGAGTACGCGAGGCTCACGGCCCTCGCCGATGAGCCGGATGTCTGGGGTCCGCAGGTCGCCAAGGGTGCGACGCTTCGGATCGGTGAGCGGAGTGCCCGGGTGGTCGCGCTGCGAGCGCGCCTTCGGGTGATGGGCGATTACGCGTCGGATGCCGTCACGGCTGACGAAGCTACGGTCGTAGCGGCCGCGGATGTGACGGCCGATGTGCCGATCGATACGGGTGGGCCGGATGATCGTCGCTTCGACGAAGCGCTCGAGACCGCGGTGAAGCGCTTCCAGGCGCGGCACGGGCTGAACGAAGATGGGGTCGTTGGCCCGGCAACGCTCGATGCTCTCAATACCCCGCCTTCAGTCCGGGCGCGCCAGCTTGCGGTGAACCTCGAGCGCGCGCGTTGGAACAATGGTCGGATGCGGGGTGCGCGGATCGTCACGAATCTGCCGGACTACAAGGTGCGCGTGTACCGGGCGGACGAGACCGTGCGCTATGAGAGCCGTGTCGTGATCGGGAAGTACCGCCATCAGACGGTCGAGTTCAGCCACGAGATGGACCATATGGTGGTGAACCCCACCTGGTTCGTGCCGAACTCCATCGCGGTGAACGAGATCCTGCCGAAACTGCAGGAAGATCCAGGGTATCTCGCATCGAAGAACATGCGCCTCGTCGGTGCCGATGCGGAGATGATCGAGTGGGAGTTCGTCACGCCTGCGACCTTCCCGGGCAGGGTTCGGCAGCGGCCGGGACCGGGCAACGCGCTTGGCAAAGTCAAGTTCATGTTCCCGAACAGGCACGCGATCTACCTGCACGACACACCGCAGAAGCGGCTCTTCAAGCGGGATCACCGGGCCTACAGCCATGGTTGCGTGCGGGTTGAGACGCCTGACGAGTTCGCCAAGGTGCTGCTCGAAGGGCAGGTGGACGATCCGGCGGCGAGCTTCGAGGCTTGGGTAAAGCGCGGGCGCGAGCGTTATGTTGAGCTCGATCGCAAGCTGCCGGTGCATCTGATCTACCGCACCGCTTGGCGGGACGGGCAGGGAACGGTGCAGTTTCGGCGCGATGTCTATCGCCGCGATGCGCTTGTTGCGGATGCGCTGGAAAAGCTGGGCGCCCGCCTGCCGCAAGGCTGATCTGAGAAGCGGAGCTGGCTGCCTGTCGGGTCTGGCGGGCCAGCGTTCCGCGTGCCTACGGCAAGCACATGCATGTCTTGCATCGGTCGGTCGGCGCCGATAACAGGGCGCGGCTTGAGCCAAGGGCGAGACGCATGACGCACTCGATTGCCGAAATCGCGGCCGCGACGGGCCTCGAGGCTGCGGGAGACCTTAAGCTCTCGGTGTCGCGTCCAGCTGAGCCGGCAGCGGCCGGAGCAGGCGATCTGGCGCTGGCCATGTCCCCGAAATACGAGGCTGCCCTGCGTGCCTCCACGGCCCGGGCTGCCGTCGTTTGGCCGGATGCGGACTGGCAGGCCATGGGGCTCGATGCCGCGCTCTTTGCCCCCCGTGCGCGTCTGGCGCTCGCAGGTATTACAGGTGCTTTCGCGCCGCCTGATGATCTTGATCCGGGCATCCACGCAACGGCCATCATCGACCCCAGCGCGGCGCTGGGCGAAGACGTATGGATTGGCCCCTACACCACCATTCGCGCGGAAGCGCGGATTGGGGATGGTGTCAGGATCGCAGGGCAAGTCAGCATCGGGTCAGCCGCCGAGATCGGGGCGGGGACCGTGATCCATCCCGGCACGCGCATCGCCCGCGGCGTGCGGCTCGGTGATCGTTGTCTCGTCCAGGCGAACGCCTGCATCGGGGGTGACGGTTTCTCTTATGTCACCCCTGAACGAGGTGCGGTGGAAGCTGCGAAGGCAACGGGCCGCGTGGACGACGCCTCGCGCAACGTCGCCCTCCGCCGTATCGCATCGCTCGGCACCGTGGTGGTGGGCGACGATGTCGAGATCGGCGCCGCGACCTGCATCGACAGGGGCACCGTCGCGGACACGACCATCGGCTCGGGCACCAAGATCGATAACCAGGTGATGATCGGCCACAACGTTCAGATCGGCGAGACCGCGATGCTCTGTGGTCAGGTCGGCATCGCCGGTTCCAGCCGCATCGGCTCCCGCGTCGTCCTGGGAGGCCGGGTCGGCGTCGGTGATCACATCACCATAGGGGATGATTGTGTCCTCGCCGGCGGTACGCTGGTGGGCTCCGACATCAGGCCCGGCAGCGTGATGATGGGTGCGCCCGCCATGAGCCGGGAGCAGGCCTACGGACAGATTATGGCGCTGAAGCGACTACCCAAGGCGCTCGAGCAGTTGCGTGAGATCAGGGCCAAGCTCGGCCTTTGATCGTTTGAGGCGGGCGGGATAGAGAGGGCCGCAAGGGCCACGGGAGGAGACGATGAGCGACGAGGTCTATAGCCGCGTGGTCGGGATCATCGCGGAGCAGGCGATGGTGGAGCCCGAGACCATCAAGCCCGAGACCACGCTCGACGATCTGGGGCTCGACAGTCTCGCGCTGGTGGAGGTCGTCTTCGGCATCGAGGAGGCCTTCGACATCTCCGTCCCCTACAACGCCAACGAGCCTGCGGAGAGCGATTTCGACATCGACAACGTGGGCAAGATCGTCGAGGGCGTAACCAAGCTCATCGCCGAGAAGGCCTGAACATGGCGACCGCAGCGGGCGGCCGCAGGGTCGTCGTCACGGGCCTCGGCGTGGTCTCGGCGCTCGGTGTCGGCCGCGAGGCGCATTTCCAGGGGCTCGCCGAGGGTCGCAACGGCATCGGGCCAATCGAGCTGATCGACCCCTCGCGCCTCATGATCAAGATCGCGGCCGAGGCGAAGAGCTATATCGGGGCTGAGCGCTGGGGCCGGCAGGAACTCCTGCTCTATGACCGCATCACTCAGATGGCGCTGACGGCGACGGCGGAGGCCATCGAGCAGTCTGGCATCGACTTCAAGGCCGACGGGCTTGGAGAGCAGACCGCCGTGGTTATCGCGACGGCGATGGGCGGTCTCCACACTCAGGACGAGAACTATCGCATCGTCTATGAGGAGCAGAAGAACCGGGTCCACCCTTTCATCATCCCGCGTCTGATGGCGAACGCGCCTGTCTCCCAGGTCTCGATGGCGCATGGGCTGATGGGGCCTTCATGGTCCGTGGCGACCGCCTGCGCGTCCTCGAACCATGCGATCGGGCAGGCTTTTCACCTCGTGCGCTCCGGTGCCGCCGAGGCGGCGGTTACGGGTGGGACGGAGAGTGTCCTTTGTTTCGGGGGCATCAAGGCGTGGGAGGGGTTGCGGGTGATGTCGAAGGATGGCTGCCGGCCGTTCTCGAAGAACCGCAACGGTATGGTGCTGGGGGAGGGTGCGGCGATCCTGATCCTCGAGGAGCTGGAGGCCGCCAAGGCGCGTGACGCCGTGATCCTCGGAGAGCTTGCTGGCGCAGGGGCGTCAGCGGATGCCGCGGACATCGTGGCGCCGGCGGTGGAGGGAGCGGCAGGGGCGATGCGCCGCGCGCTCAAGGACGCCGCCATGGGGCCGGAAGAGGTCGACTACATCAACGCCCACGGCACCGCGACGGCGCTGAACGACCGGACGGAAGCCGCTGCGATCAGGAGCGTTTTGGGTTCAGCGGCGGAAAAGGTGATGGTCTCGTCCACCAAATCCATGCACGGCCATGCGATCGGGGCTGCGGGCGCGCTGGAGGCTGCGGCCTGCCTCATGGCGCTCGACCGTGGGGTGGTCGCGCCGACGATCAATCGCGATGAGGAAGACCCCAAGATCGGCCTCGACGTCGTGCCCAACGAAGCGCGGGAGGCCCGGGTCGCCGCCGCCCTCTCGAACGCCTTCGCCTTCGGCGGCCTCAACGCCGTCCTTGCCTTCCGCGCCTGGCGGGGTTGAAGGTTACGGAGTTGCAGTCCTAGCGCAGGCTGGTAGGCGGTCGTTCGCAGTCGCGTGGGCGAGCGCCATACGCACGCTGTAGACAGCCCCAAAGGATGGGGCGAGCACGCCGCCGCACGAGGCGTCGGTACCCGTTTACGGATTGATGTTGTTGTAGGCGCGGGTGAAGCCGGTGAGGGAGATCGAGACGGTCACTTCCTGGCGGGGTACGGCGACGAGGGTGACCTTCGCCATCGAGCCTGCACGCATCTCATCGAGGAAGGCCTGGCTCATCGGCTGACGGACGACGCAGCCGCCCTGCTGGCACTGTTCGAAGGGGGCGGAGCGCACTTCGTTGCCATCGACCTGTACTCGCACACCGGCTGGCAGGAAGACGCCAAGCGGTGCCAGGATCTGGATCGCCGCCGGCACCTGCTCCCCATCGTCGGTCGTGAGCCCGTCGAGCTTGCGGATGCGGACCTCCAGCACGTCGTTGCCATCGGCACCCTGGCCCACCTGCTGCATCACACAGGTCTCGTTCGCCGTCGCACAGCGCACGGTCCAGTCGCCGTGCCGGTCGCGCACCTCCTCGGCCTGCTGCTGAGCCGCGGCACCCAATGGCAGCGCGAGCGCGAAGGCGGCGAGGCCGAAGCGACGGGCAATCGTCGCGGCGTAGGGGATGCGGCGGGTCATTCAGGTTCCTTCGTAGGCTGGCATATCGATGGCGTCATTCCGGCCTTCGCGGTGTTGCCAGTGCCCCGGGTCGAAATCAAGACGTGCTGACCGCGCGTGCTGCGGCGTGGCGCCCGCGACTCACCCTGAAATGGCAAGGGCGCCCCGAAGGACGCCCAAGCCTGCGGCACGTTGGCCACTGTCGTGATTTCATCACTTCCCTGTCGAACCGGCCGCGGCCGTTCAGCTGCGCTACCATTGCCATGAGGATCGCAGGGGTCAACCGGGAAAAAGTGCTTATGGGGCCATTTCTTTCTGCCAATTCGCCGCAATCCTGCCGCGCGTGCTGCGTGAGCGAGCGGAGTTCGCGTCTGCAAACAAAAAAAGAGGCCGCGCACGAGGCGCGGCCGAGTCGACAGGGAGGAGAAAACACGAGGACCGGACCACCAGCCGTCCCTCGCATGCCAACTGTCCCACAGGACCGTTAACGAGACACTGTCTACAGGCAAAATGAGTTCATTTCGCGGCGCATCCGACCTGCGTTCGCGGCAAGATGGATTCACGCAACGCCTGTTGCGCACATGCATCGTGGTCCTCGCGCCGTCGGATCCTTGCCGAGATGCGGGACGGCAGCGATAAATCGGGGCCATGGAACGGGTTCTCGGTCGCTCTTTGACAAGGCTGCGCGGCATGGCGCCGAAACCGGACGTTGGCCCGTCACCATGAGCGAGAATGAACTTCGCCTGGCACTCGACGTCGATCGGCTGGAGGGCCATCTGCGGGGCGCCGTGCCGGGTTTCGCAGGCCCGCTCGCAGTTCGGCAATTCAGTGGCGGGCAGTCGAACCCCACCTATCGGTTGGATGCTGCATCCGGGATCTATGTTCTCCGGCGAAAGCCACCGGGTGATCTCTTGCCGTCTGCGCATGCGGTGGATCGCGAGTATCGGGTGATGGCGGCGCTCGGGGCTCAGGGCTTACCGGTGCCACCAGTGCTCCACTACTGCGACGATGCTGCCGTTATCGGCGCGCCATTTTACGTGATGCGCTTCGTGCCGGGGCGGGTGCTCTTCGACACTCGGTTGCCGGGGATGACGCCTGCGGAGCGGTGGGCGGTGTGCGCGGCGCTGGTCGACACTCTGGCAGCACTTCACCGCGTGGAAGTCGACGCCGCAGGACTTTCGGATTTTGGACGATCGGGCGGCTATATCGCGCGGCAGGTCGCGCGCTGGTCGAAGCAGTATCGTGCGAGTGCCGGCCCTGAGGCGCCGCCAGGCGCAGGACCGATCCTGCCGGAGATGGCGCGGCTGATGGACTGGCTGCCAGGTGCCGTCGCGCGGATCCCGGACGAGAAATGCCTCGTTCACGGCGACTACAGGCTCGACAATGCGATGCTGGCGCCCGATGAGCCACGCGTGGTGGCGGTGCTGGATTGGGAGCTTTCGACGCTCGGCCATCCGCTCGCCGATCTCAGCTACTTTCTGATGACTTGGGCGTTTCCGGCCGATCTGCGCTGGGGACTGGCGGATGCGGATCTTGCAGCGCTCGGCATTCCGGACATGAAGGCGCTGGCGGCGCGCTATGCGGCTGCGACAGGCCGGGAGGCGATTGCGGATCTCGATCTGCTGATTGCCTACAACGCCTTCCGGCTCGCCGCGATCCTGCAAGGCGTCTATGCACGCGGGCTCGCGGGCAATGCTGCAGATGAGGCGGCCCTCTCTATGGGCGCCGACGTTCCCCGCCTTGCTCGGATCGCGCTCGATTTCGCCGAGCGTTCCGGTGCGTGAGGGGCGCCGTTCAGGCGCCCCCTTAGGTTCAGAAGTGGAAGACCGCGTCGGCGATGAAGCGGAAGCCGTAGATCGAGTCGTCGCGGTTGGTCACGTTGGCCTCCGCCCCGACACCCAGGATCGCATGGTCCGTCAGCCGATAGCGCACGCCCCCGCCGAGGAGGACGAGCGTCCGCGGGTCCGACGCGCCGATATCCGCGAGGTCGGCGCCAGTCAGGTTGACGAGCCCGAGATCGTTCACGACCGAGTCTCCGCCATCGACGGGCGCGAGCACGTTCGCCTCGAGGAAGGGAAAGAGGTTGTCCACCACCTCGTAATCGACATGCGCCGAGGCGTGGATGAAGGACCAGTTGTCATCGGAAAGCGCGATCTGGCCGCCGACCGAGGCCTGAACGCTGATCGGACCGGTCTGATAGAGCGCCGTGACGAACGGATTGATGAAGCCAGCGCCGGTGCCGTTGAGGTCGATATCGCTCCCATCGAGACCGATGACATTGGTATCGAGATTGCCGATGGGCGCCTGATAGCGCAGCCCGGCGGTCGCGATGACGCCAGCCTCCGGGTCCATGATGAAGGCGTATTTCGCGCCGAAGCCGAGATCGTTGAAGCCGCCATCGTCCGACAGCACCTCGTCGAAGCCGACATCTGTATAGCCGTCGAGCGTCGCGATGAGGCCGAAGCGTTCGGTGATGGCGGCGCGCAGCTGCAGACCTGCGGCGAGCACCCTGCCGCCGCCCGAGATGAAGTCGTTCGGGACGTCGTGATACGCTAGGAACGGCTTCGCCTCGGTCGTGATATGCGGCGTCTCGTTGAAGACCGGGTTCAGGAGCGGCGGCACGTAGCGGCTGAACCCGTTGTCTCCGATTGATCCCTCGAGCTTCAGGCCGAAGAAATCCTCCGCCGATGCTGCATTCGGGGCAAGCGCGGCCGCGAGGGCGCACGCGATCAGCCGTTTCATCCTACACACTCCTTCTCGCTGAGTTACAGGTCGGACTGTCAACCTGGCCTGCGCAAAAGAGCGTGATGCGCCGATTATCCCCTTGATCAGCATCAACAGGCGCTCTGGATTGGGGCTTTGTTGCGGTTTTGCCATTCCGCGAATTTGAGCGAATGGACGGTGATCGGTCGCCACCGCCTTGACCCTGTCGGTTCAAACGGGGGATGGATCGGCACGAGAAGCCGCTCAGAGCGGCAGCGCGCCGGGAGGACAGGGCAATGACCACGGAACTCACACATTTCATTGGCGGCAAGCACGTTAAGGGCGCGTCGGGCCGCTTTGCCGATGTCTACAATCCGGCCACGGGCGAGGTTCAGGCAAAGGTGCCGCTGGCGAGCGGGGCGGAGCTGGCGGCGGCGGTCGAGAATGCGAACGCGGCGCAGCCGGCATGGGCTGCGACCAACCCGCAGAAGCGAGCGCGTGTGATGATGAAGTTCGTCGATCTCCTGCATGCCAACATGGATCGGCTGGCCGAGAGCATCAGCCGCGAGCACGGCAAGACGCTGCCTGATGCGAAGGGCGACGTGATCCGGGGGCTCGAGGTTGCGGAGTTCTGCATCGGCGCGCCGCATATGCTGAAGGGTGAGTACACCGAAGGAGCCGGACCCGGCATCGACATGTACTCGATGCGCCAGCCGATCGGGGTGGCGGCCGGCATCACCCCTTTCAACTTCCCCGCCATGATCCCGATGTGGAAGTTCTGTCCGGCGCTCGCCTGCGGCAACGCCTTCATCCTTAAGCCGTCGGAGCGGGATCCGTCCTGTCCGCTGCTGCTGGCCGAACTGATGCTGGAGGCGGGTGCGCCCGCGGGCATCCTCAACGTCGTCAACGGTGACAAGGAGGCCGTGGACGCCATCCTCGACCACGAGGATATCGGCGCTGTGGGCTTCGTCGGCTCCACGCCGATTGCGCAGTATGTCTATGCGCGCGGCACGGCCGCCGGAAAGCGCGTGCAGTGCTTCGGCGGAGCGAAGAACCACATGATCGTCATGCCGGACGCGGATCTCGATCAGGCGGTCGATGCGCTGGTTGGTGCCGGCTATGGGGCGGCGGGCGAGCGCTGCATGGCTGTCTCGGTTGCGGTGCCGGTGGGTGAGGAGACGGCGGACAAGCTCATCACGAAACTCGCGCCCCGGGTCGAGGCGCTGAAGATCGCGCCCTACACGGCTGGCGACGACGTGGATTTCGGTCCTCTGGTGACGGCGGAGGCGCTGACCCGCGTCAAGGGGCTGGTGGATCGCGGGGTCGAGGAGGGCGCGGAGCTGGTTGTCGATGGCCGGGGCTTCTCGATGCAGGGCTACGAGAACGGCAATTTCGTGGGCGGCTGTCTCTTCGATCGCGTGACGCCGGAGATGGACATCTACAAGACCGAGATCTTCGGGCCCGTCCTCAGCACCGTCCGGGCGCAGAGCTACGAGGAGGCAATCGGCCTCGCCATGGACCATGAGTACGGAAACGGGGCGGCGATCTTCACGCGTGACGGGGACACGGCGCGGGATTTCGCCAGCCGGATCAATATCGGGATGGTCGGGATCAATGTGCCGATCCCGGTGCCGCTGGCCTACCATACCTTCGGTGGCTGGAAGAAATCGGTCTTCGGTGATCTCAACCAGCACGGGCCGGATGCGTTCAAGTTCTATACGCGCACCAAGACGGTGACCGCACGCTGGCCCTCGGGCGTGAAAGAGGGCGCGGAGTTCTCCATCCCCGTCATGAGCTGAGGGTCGATCGGCCGGGGCGGGCGCTATTGCCCGCCGTTATCTTCGGGCTCGATACGGATCGTCGGGCCGGGGGGCAGGTGGGGCGCGTACATCTCAGCCGCGTCGTTCAGCAGGAAGTCGTCAAGATAGACCGTGACGCCATCGGCCCGTGTGCCTGCGGCATCGCCCGGCTTCAGGAGGTCGCGAAGACGGGCGCGCGCGGCGGCGACGCGCTCTGCGGGGTCGGTTGCGCTGGGCGCGTCGCCGATATCCGGGTCGACCGCATCCGCTGCGAAGGTGATCACCAACGTCTCTCCACCGAGCTCGAAGAAGAGGCGGGTGTCGGCCATGCTGCCGGCGTGAGAGCGCGTGATCTCGGTCACGTCGTAGCCGAGAGTGACGGTCCTCTTGATCTGGGAGGACGCGCCGGCGTTCTCCGCCGCCGCGATCTCGGCCGCGCCGGCTTCGGCATCTACGACGGTGAGGCTGACATCCGCGGCGTCAAACCGGAAAAACAGCGCGTCGTGCTGCGGATCGACCGGGGTCTCCGGCGGTACCAGCAGGAGCAGCATCGTTGAGAAGGCAAGCGACGGCATCTTCGTTCCCCGGGCACGGGCGCTGGTGGCGGAGGAATGGGGTGCGCGGCGGCGGGCGTCAAGCGTGGGGACGGACGTGACGACGGCGCTGGCGCTCGCGACGCTCTTCGCCGTGGCCTTCGGGGCGGCGACGGTGCTGCCCTTTCAGTCCGAGATCGTCTTCGCGGCGCTGCAGGCGGAAGCGGTCGCGCCCGTCTGGCTTCTGGTGACCGTGGCGTCGGTCGGAAACACGCTCGGCTCGGTCGTGAATTGGTGGATGGGGCTCTATGTCGAGCGCTGGAAAGGCTCGCGCTGGTTCCCGGTGGGCGAGTGCGCGCTGGGCAAGGCTCAGGCGCTCTGGGCCCGCTACGGCGTCTGGACGCTGCTCCTGAGCTGGGCGCCGTTCGGCGACGGTTTCACGGTCGTTGCCGGCCTGATGCGTACCCCTTTCTGGCTGTTCCTGGCGTTGGTCGCGATCGCCAAGACCGGCCGCTTCATGCTGCTTGCCTACGCCCTCGCCTGAGTCGCTCAAGCTGTGCATGTGATACAGCCCACGGAGCACCCGGCCGATTGGTGGCCTCCATCCCCGGCATGCGCTGGGGTCGCGAAGCGGGATGCGCCAGACTATGGGCAGATCGCGAAACCGCGTTGCGATCGCCAGCAACAGACCAGCGCCGTGTTTGAGGCGTCGGCGTCTCATGACCTTGGGCAGCGCCACGATGACGCCGCCCAAGATCTGGCGAAGTACCCTTAGTTCATGAGGACGGGTTGTAGGGCAGTGACGAGTGATGAAGATTGATCTTCAACGTGCCGTCATCGGCTCTCACATAACCGAAGGTGTACTCGACCTTGGTCTCCTGGCCGTCAGGACCCGTGAAGAAGTAGTTGCCCATGGCCATCGCCGAGTCGGCGGTTGTGAAGATGCCATTGTTCTCCCAGCGCACCTTCGTCCAGCCCTTGATGGCGAAGCCGCTGTCTTCCGAACCTGGCGTACCGACGAAGTAGCTCAGCGCCTCGCCAAACTCCTCGCGGAACTGATCCTCGGCAGCGAGGGTCGGTTTAAACATCACGGTGGTGCTGTCGTAGGCGTAGAGTTGCTCGATGTGCTTGCTTGCCCGCGCCTTGTAGTCGCCGCCATCGGTGTGGGTTTTGGAGATGGCGACGATGCCTTCGCCCCAGGCTTTCTGCGCGTCGATCACAGTCTGCTCCGAGATGTTGCCGGCATGTGCGGTGCCGGCGAGCAGGAGTGCGGCAAGGGTCGCCGATGCGAAGAATGGCCGATTGATCATGTCTCGTCCTTTGTCCGGGAATTACGGATTCGGTTCGTGCTGATGCGCTAAGCGGCACAGCTGCTGGAACAGGTAGCGGTACGAAACCTCACGCGTTCGAAGAGTGGGTCGAACATGAGAGAATTCAAAGCCGGGGCGATGAAGCTTTCTTGACCTGCTGCTGGGGCCGAGACGGACGGCACCGTTCAAGGTCATCCTCGGGTTCGACCCGTGTACTCAGGAAAACTATTTTAGTTCAGGTTGTTGTCGGCAAACGCGACGGTCGAAGCATGCGAGGCGAGGGAAGCTGGTTGAGACGCCTGCAGTTTCGATGTGGGTCGAACGCGAGCTTCTGGAGGGAAGTCTGACGCCGAGCGCTTTTCCCGGATGACGGACCGGTTCCCTGCGCGTCAGCGGTGCCAGGCGATGTAGGATTTGGGGAAAATGGCAAGACGCTCGGTCCAGATGGTGGCTTCCGGAAAGAGGGTCTCGATTTCCCGACGCTTCAGGACCGTGGTGCCGTCGATCATCTCGGTCCAGGCGGGGAGTTTCCGGCGCCACCGGTCCTTGAGCCAGCGGCGGAGCGCCTCCGGATAGAACCACCAGAAGGGCATGCCGGTATGGGCCTCGACGGGGAACCAGATCGAGGGGGTCTGGATCCAGTAGCGGGGGGCCAGGCGGCGGGCTTCGCGGGCCAGAGCGGCACGGGCCTCGACGTCGCCGACATGCTCGATCACGCTGTTCGAGAAGGCGAGATCGAAGCTTCGGTCTTGGTAATGGGCCAGGTTGCAGGCGTCGCCCTCTTCCAGCGTGATGCGGTGGGTGCCGACCTCAAGCGGTGTGACGACGATACCCGGCAGGTTGACGATGGTGATGTCCAGCGGGCCGGGGATGGGCGCCCAGCTTTCGGGCTGGCCGCCCAAGTCGATGATGCGCATGCCGGGGCTCGGCGCCATAAGCTCGATGAAGCGGCGGGCGCGTTTGGCGCGCTGATGGGCCGAGAAGCGGAAGAGGACAGCCTGGAAGGCGCGGAACGGTAGATAGCGTAGCGACATATCCTCGGCCCCCAAGCCCACGGCGCCAGTCCCCTCGGCCCCGTCCAGCACTGCTCCTGGTCGGGATGAGCCGCCGGACTATCCCCCGGACTCAGCGAGCATGCTGTGACACATGGCACGTAAAGACAGGGTTGGAACAGCCCAGACGTTGGACCGAGCCGGAAGGCGTCGTTCGAGGTCATCCCCGGGCCCGACCCTGGGACCCAGAGGACCGATGCAGCTCAGGCGTCTGAGCTTAAGCGGGATCGCCGGACCGAGCCCGACAATGACGATACTGGGCGCCTTGGCCGAACCATTGGTGCGGTCTCAGCGCCGGCCGCCGCCACCCTTGGAACGCCTGCTCTTGCCGCTGCCGCGTTGGCCCGGGCGGCCGACTGTGCTGCGGCCCTTCGGCGCCGTCTTCTCCTCGAGCACCGATTGGCGGGCGAGGGGGTCGTCGGCGACGGCGAGCTCCATTTTCTCAAGGCGCTGAAGCTCGTCGCGGAGGCGCGCGGCCTCCTCGAACTCGAGGTTCTCCGCGGCCTTCATCATGTCTTTGCGAAGACCATCCATCACTACGGCGAGATTGGAGCCGGTCTTGCCCTCCACGCTCTTGTCCAGCGTCGCGGTGATGCGGCTCTCGTCCGCCGTGCCATGATAGAGGCCCTGCAGGATGTCCTCGACGTTCTTCTTGATGGTCTGCGGCGTGATGCCGTGTTCCTCGTTGTAGGCGATCTGCTTGTCGCGCCGGCGGTTGGTCTCGCCGATCGCGCGCTCCATCGAGCCGGTGGTTCGGTCCGCATACATGATCACGCGGCCATCGGCGTTCCGGGCCGCGCGGCCGATGGTCTGGATCAGCGAGGTCTCGGAGCGGAGAAAGCCCTCCTTATCCGCATCCAGGATCGCCACGAGGCGGCATTCGGGGATGTCGAGGCCTTCGCGCAGGAGGTTGATGCCGACGAGCACGTCGAAGGCGCCGAGACGGAGGTCGCGGATGATCTCGATGCGCTCGATCGTGTCGATATCCGAGTGCATGTAGCGCACACGGATGCCGTGCTCGTGGAGGTATTCGGTCAGATCCTCGGCCATCCGCTTGGTGAGCGTCGTGCAGAGGACGCGGCCGCCAGCATCGGCGACGTGGCGGCATTCGTCGAGGAGGTCGTCGACCTGGGTCTTCACGGGCCGGATCTCGACTGGCGGGTCTAGGAGCCCGGTGGGGCGGATGACCTGTTCGGTGAAGATGCCGCCGGTGCGCTCGAGCTCCCAACCGCTGGGGGTTGCCGAGACAAAGACCGATTGCGGCCGCATGGCGTCCCATTCCTCGAATTTGAGGGGGCGGTTGTCCATGCAGCTCGGCAGACGGAAGCCGTGCTCGGCCAGCGTGAACTTGCGCCGATAGTCGCCCTTATACATCCCGCCGAGCTGGGGAACGGTCACGTGGCTCTCGTCGGCGAAGACGATGGCATTGTCGGGAATGTACTCGAAGAGCGTCGGCGGCGGCTCACCGGGCTGGCGGCCGGAGAGGTAGCGGCTGTAGTTCTCGATGCCGTTGCAGGATCCCGTGGCCTCGATCATCTCGAGATCAAAGTTCGTGCGCTGCTCCAGCCGCTGGGCCTCGAGCAGGCGGCCATCGTCGACGAGCTGCTTGAGGCGGACACGCAGTTCCTCACGGATCGCCTTCGTTGCCTGGTTCAGCGTGGGGCGCGGTGTGACGTAGTGGCTGTTGGCGTAGATGCGCACGCGGTCGAGCGTGTCTGTGCGCTCGCCCGTTAGCGGGTCGAATTCCACGATCTTCTCGAGCTCATCGCCGAAGAAAGAGAAGCGGAGGGCGCGGTCCTCCTGGTGGGCTGGCCAGAGTTCGAGGCTGTCGCCTCGGACGCGGAAGGCGCCGCGCTGGAAGGCTGCGTCGTTGCGGCGGTACTGCTGGGCGATGAGCTCGCGCGTGACTTCCTGGCGGTCGTAGGTGAAGCCCGTCTTGAGGTCCTGCGTCATGGCCGAGTAGGTCTCGACCGCACCGATGCCGTAGATGCAGGAGACGGAGGCGACGATCACCACATCGTCGCGCTCCAGCAGCGCCCGGGTGGCCGAATGGCGCATCCGGTCGATCTGCTCGTTAATCTGCGCTTCCTTCTCGATATAGGTGTCCGACCGCGGCACGTAGGCTTCGGGCTGGTAGTAGTCGTAATAGGAGACGAAATACTCCACCGCGTTGTCCGGGAAGAAGGACTTGAACTCGCCATAGAGCTGGGCTGCGAGGGTCTTGTTGGGTGCCAGGACAATGGCGGGGCGCTGCGTCGCCTCGATGACCTTTGCCATCGTGTAGGTCTTGCCGGTGCCGGTCGCGCCGAGGAGCACCTGATCCTGTTCGCCGTCGTTGACGCCTGCCGCAAGTTCCTCGATCGCCGTGGGCTGGTCGCCCGCAGGCTCGAACGCGGTCTCCATGCGGAGGCGAATCCCACCCTCAAGTTTTTCCCGATGGGCGAGGCGATCGGCGGTCGCCAGTGCGGAATCGGATCGGCTCATCGACGCCCTCCTTACGATCTCCGCGATATGGCGCGGGCGCCCGCATCGGGCAAGCCGGCCTGCTGCCGCAACGGTGGCAGTAGCGGGCACCGGTCGTTGTTGAAGGGGAAGGAGCGGTCGCGTGGAACGAGTCGAGATGGGATGACATCTGGGATGTTACTGCTTCGCATCGGGACGGGTTGTGAATGCGCAACACAGCCCCGGGAATCGTGCTCACAGTGGCGACAAGCCACTGGAATTGCGCAAGGCTTCACAATTCCGCCGCATATGGCCATATCGCCGTTGACCTTGCTCGCGCACTGCGTGTATCACAATGAAGCAAGCAGCGTTTCGTTGTCGGTCTGGCGCGCATCCACCCCACCCTCGCTCCCAGCGCTGGGCCGGCAACGAGTTCCCCACCCTAAAAGAAGCTGCGTAGTACCCCCGCCTAAGAAAGCGCCGCCGGCTCGTCCGGTGGCGCTCTTTCCTTTTCGGCTCCGGGGTTTGGGGCTGGTTCGGCAGCGATGCCGCGCCATTCTCGACTTGCAAATGGGTAGCCCGCTCGCGATAGGAAAGCTGTGGGACGACCTAGGGGAGGGCGCGATGAGCGCGCGAATCTTCAAGCCGGCAAAAAGCGCGATGAGTTCCGGGGAGCAGAACACCAAGCGCTGGGTTCTGGAGTTCGAACCCGCAGCGGCACGGAGCATCGACCCGCTGATGGGCTGGGTATCGAGCGGCGATACGCGGGCGCAGGTGCAGCTTCGGTTCGAGACCCAGGAGGCGGCCGAACGCTATGCGACGCGTCACGGCATCGCCTATGTGCTCGAGGCGCCGAAGACGCGCGCGAAGAACATCCGCCCTATGGGCTATGGCGGGAACTATGCCCATAACCGCCGTCAGGCCTGGACGCATTGAACGAGGCGGGCGGGGACTGAACTCTCCATCATTCTCATCCGAAGGAGCGCGGGTTATGGCCGAGACCGTTACCGGAGAGGGCACGGCGCCCGCCACCTCCCCGACTATCCACCCGGTGATCATGTGTGGCGGCTCTGGCAGCCGACTCTGGCCCGTCAGTCGCAAGGCGTACCCGAAACAGTTTGCCGCGCTGCTGGAGGGCGGATCGCTCTTTCAGCGCACGCTCGAGCGGGTGAGCGGGCAGGGTTATGCCGCGCCACAGTTGCTGACGGGCACGGATTTTCGGTTCGTTGTGGCGGAGCAGCTTTCCGATGCGGGGGTCGAGCCCGGTCGGATCGTGATCGAGCCCGAGGGGCGGAATACGGCGCCGGCGATCTGTGCCGCAGCGCTGATGATCGCGGAGGCGGATCCCGGTGCCCTCCTGCTGGTGCTGCCCTCCGATCATGTGATCAGGGACGAGGCAGCATTTCATGCAGCCGTGAGGGCAGGGGCCGGTGCCGCAACGGCAGGGGCCTTTGTCACCTTCGGTATCACGCCGGATCGGGCGGAGACCGGCTACGGCTATATCGAGCTCGAGACGGCGGTCGAAGCGAACGGGCATGCGGGGGCTGAGCCCTTTATCCGTTTCGTCGAGAAGCCGGATGCGTCTGAGGCATCGGAAATGGTCGCCTCGGGCCGCTTCCTCTGGAATTCGGGCATGTTCCTGTTCCCGGCTGCGGGTCTCGTCGCGGCCTTCGAGGCGCAGGCGCCGGAGGTTCTTCAGGCCTGCCGGGCGGCGGTCGATGGCGGCAAGACGGATCTCTGCTTCTTCCGGCTCGGGGAGGAAGCGTACCGCGCGAGCCCCGACATCTCCATCGATTACGCGATCATGGAGAAGGTGGCGGGGCAGGTGGTGCCGGTCGATTGCGGCTGGAACGATCTCGGGTCCTGGGCGACCGTCTGGCAGGAGAGTGCACCGGGTGAGGCCGGTGTGGCCGTCTCCGAGGGGGCGCTGGCGATCGATTGCGAGAACGTGCTGCTGCGCACGGACGATCCCGACATGCGGCTCGTCGGCCTCGGGCTCACCGACATGGTGGCGGTGGCGACGCGGGACGGTGTGCTGGTGGCGCCGATGGACCGCGCACAGGATGTACGTCGCGTGGTCGACGGGCTGAAGGCGGCGAACGCCAAGCAGGCGACGGAGTTCCCGCTCGTCTACCGACCCTGGGGCTGGTACGAGACGCTGGCGCTCGGCGGGCGCTTCCAGGTCAAGCAGATCTGTGTGAAGCCGGGTGGGCAACTCTCGCTGCAGAGCCATGTGCACCGCTCAGAGCACTGGGTCGTGGTCTCCGGCACCGCTAAGGTGACGGTGGATGAGGATGTGCGGCTGATGACGGAGAACCAGTCGATCTATATCCCGCTGGGAGCGGTCCATCGACTGGAGAACCCGGGCAAGGTGGAGCTCCGGCTCATCGAGGTGCAGTCTGGCGCCTATCTCGGCGAGGACGACATCATCCGCTACGAGGATGTCTACGCCCGCGCCTGAAGGGGCACCGGGGCAAGCGGCATCGCGGCTGGTCGCCGCGATCGGTTGTTGCGGGAGCGCTGCGGGGCGGGCTTTTGGTCGTCCTGCGGTGTCGGTACGCGGTGTCGATGCGCGCTGGGGCTGGAGAGGAGCCGCGGGGGCTCCTGATTGAGCGTTTCTCGAAGGACGGGCCGCGTCAATGACGGGCCGGCTTCGCCGGTCGCTCTGCGATCATTGACCCGGCCCGTCCTTCGAGGGCGCGGCCTTTGGCATTTTCGTCTCCGTGCCGATCACCTTCTGCGATGTGCTCGGTCAGGATGCCCGTTCAGCTGTTGCGTCCGGGTGGTGGAGCAGGCGCTTTTGTGAAGTGCGGCCGCGGGCTACGACGGGGCCCGTGTCATGTCGGAGGTCTGCCAGCCGGTCCGGCGGCGTAATCTGACGAGGGGTTTTTGCGCCGCCGTTCTTTGCCTTTCAACGCGCTCCTGCGTGCAGCCGTAAGACTCGGCTTCTGATTCAGTCGGGCGGTTGCGGACCTGACATGGCGCGCGCCTATTTCGGGAGCGCCGATCGCCCGGGCGCGGGCTTTTCTTCGGGGGCGGGAGCTTGTAGCGGGAGGAGGCTTCAGGATGACGCTATCAGGGAGACGCGCATGCTGCCGGTGACGGCGCTCTACGCCGGGCTCATGGGGCTCTGGCTCATCTACCTCTCGCTCGGCGTCATCCGGTTGCGCTGGCGGCATCGCGTGTCGCTTGGCGATGGTGGGGTGCCGGCGCTCGAGCGCGCCAGTCGGGCGCATGGCAACGCTGTCGAGACGGTGCCGATCACGCTGCTGATGCTTGCGCTTGCCGAAGGTCTAGGGGCGCCGGGCTGGGTCCTCCACCCGCTGGGGATCGGCCTTGTCGTCGCTCGTGTGCTGCACGGGGTCCATTTCCTGACGGATCGCCCCGGGCTCGGACTGAGGCAGGCGGGAATGGTGCTTACCTTTCTCGTGATGGGGCTCCTGTCGTTGGGTCTCGTCGGGCACGGGCTGACTTCCCTTTTCGCGACCTCGGAGAGCGTTTCATGAGCGGCGCGGATGCGGACAGACTGCTCGCCGCGCGGATGGTCGAGGCTGCGCTTGCCGCCGGCGCCGATGCAGCCGACGTGATCGTTGTCTCTGCCACCTCCGCTTCCGTCGGTGTCGCCGGCAGGAGCCTCGAGGAAGCGGAGCATGCCGAAGGCCGGGATGCGGGCCTGCGGGTGATCGCCGGGCGTGGCCAGGCCTGTGTCTCCTCCTCGGATCTTCGCGATGAGAACATCGTGGAGATGGCGGGGCGTGCGGTCACGATGGCCCGGGCGGCGCCGGATGACCCGTATTGCGACCTTGCGGAGCCGGAGCGGCTGTCGCCGACGCGCGATGCCGCGGGTCTAGACCTTGCGGATGCGTCCGAGCCGCCCGGACCCGGTGCCCTCGAGGAAATGGCACGGGCAGCGGAGGAGGCCGCGCTGGCCGTGCCTGGGATCGTTCAGGTGGAGCAGGCCTCCGCCGGATGGGTCGCGGATCGCTTGACGATCGCACTCTCGAACGGTTTCGAGGCGGGTTATGCACGGAGTTCCATGACCCTCGCCCTCTCCGCCCTTGCCGGAGAGGGGACGGGGCGCGAGCGCGACTATGCGGTGGAGACGCGCCGTCATGCGGCCGATCTGCCAAGCCCCGAGGCCATCGGCCAGCGGGCTGCGGAACGGACGGTCGCACGCCTCGGCGCAAGTAGGCCTCCAGCCGGTCATTACCCTGTGGTCTATGACGAGCGAGTGGCCGGAGGGCTCATCGGTCATCTTCTCTCGGCCGCGAATGGGGCGGCAGTGGCGCGCGGGGCCTCCTGGCTCGATGGCAGGCTCGGCGAGGCGGTGCTGCCGGATGGCATCACGCTCCGTGAGGATCCGCATATGCTGCGTGGCCGCGCCTCGCGCCCCTTCGATGCGGAGGGCTTGCCCACCAGGGCCTCCACAATTGTGGAGAATGGCAGTCTTGGGCGCTGGGTGCTCGATCTTGCGACAGCCCGGCAGTTGGGCCTCGAGAGCACGGCGAATGCGCGGCGCGGGCTCTCGGGCCCGCCGAGCCCGGGCGTGACGAACATCCGTATGACGGCGGGCGAGAAGGATCGCGCGGGGCTCCTGGCGGAGATCGGGACGGGGTTGCTGGTCACCTCGTTCCTGGGCGCCTCGATAAACCCGACGACCGGCGCCTATAGCCGCGGGGCGAGCGGGTTCTGGGTGGAGGGAGGCGAGATCGCCTACCCGGTCAACGAGATCACGCTGGCGGGCTCGCTCCCGGAGATGCTGCTGAGCATCCGTCCAGGCAATGACGCAGATGAGGCAAAGGCAATTGCCGTGCCTTCGCTGATCGTCGAGGGACTGACCGTCGGTGCCTGACGCAGCGAGCGGCGAGGAGGCGCATCCCGGAGCGGAAGCCGACCGTGCCCTCCTCGTCGAGGCGGCTGAGGCGGCGGGCGAGATTGCCGCTGCGCGCTTCGGGACGCGTGTGGCGATCGAGGAGAAGGCGGACGGGCAGGGGCCGGTGACCGAGATCGACCTTGCGGTCGACCGTGCGCTGAAGGAGCGTCTGACCGCTGCTCGTCCCGACTATGGTTGGCTTTCGGAGGAGACTGCGGACGGACCTGAACGGCTGTCGGCCGATAGGGTCTTCATCGTCGACCCGATCGACGGCACGCGCGCCTTCATCGAGGGGCAGACGGGGTGGGCCGTGGCGGTGGCCGTCGTCGAAGCCGGTAGCGTTACGGCGGCGGCAGTGCACCTGCCCGCGCGCAGTGAGACCTACGCGGCAGCACTGGGGGGAGGTGCGACACTGGGCGGTGCCCCGCTTCTGCCTGAGCCCGCACCGCACGATCTCGGCAATGCTGAGGTCCTTGCGGCACGGCCGAGCTTTGCGCCGAAGCACTGGCCAGGCGGCGTGCCTGCGATTAGGCGGAGTTTCCGGTCGTCCCTCGCCTGGCGCCTCTGCCTTGTCGCCGCCGGGCGTTTCGACGGCATGCTAACGATCCGGCCAAGTTGGGAATGGGACGTGGCCGCCGGCAGCCTGATCGCGTCGGAGGCGGGTCGGCGGGTCAGTGACGCCATGGGCGCCCGGCTCGTCTTCAACGCACGATCGCCGAAGACACCGGGGATAATGGCTGCCGATCCACGGCTCCACGCGCATCTGGTCGAGCGTCGGTCCGAGCCGGGGCAGGGCTCATCCGCCGCGCCGTGAGCCTTCGTTGACGGCATAGGCAGCGGCGGTCATGGTGCGCCGCGCAACGGCCGTCTAGCGGAGGAAGCCATGACCACCAAGCTCCACCTCGTCTTCGGCGGCGAGCTTGTCGATCCCAAGAAGACCGCCTTCCGCGACACGGACGCGCTCGACATCGTCGGGATCTATCCGAGCTATGCGCGCGCCTATGAGGTCTGGAAGGCCAAGGCGCAGCAAACGGTCGATAATGCGCATATGCGCTACTTCATCGCGCATCTGCATCGGCTTCGCGACGAGGAGCGCTCGGCAAGCGCGGAGACCGAGGCGCTCGACGGATAAGCCAAAGCGAGCCGATGCTCGATCGACGAGTGCGCTTGGCGGGCTCTGGACTGACTGGGCCGATGGAAGGGAGAGCGCCGCGATGGCGAAGGGAGGGCTCGCCGACAGGCTTGGGCGCTGGCTCCGGCAATCCCGTCTCGGTCAATTGGCGGCGATCAGGCTCGGGGCGGGCTATATCTGGCTTGTGACCGTCACGACCCGGTGGGAGGTGCGCGGGCGCGAGCACTTCGACAGGATCCTTGCTCCGGGCACGGGCGTCATCGCGGTGATGTGGCATGGTCGGCTCTTCATGTCGCCGACCTATGCGCCCCTGCCGCGCCGGACCGTCGCCATGATCAGCAGGGCGGGCGACGGCGATGTGATCACAGGCATCGTCGCGCGCTGGGGCGTCGAGACGGTGCGCGGCTCGACCTACGACAAGCGCAAGGGGCAAGAAAAGGGCGGGGCGCAGGCCTTCGAGGGGGCCGAGCGGGCGCTCCGCGAAGGCGCCGTAGTCGCCATAACGCCCGATGGTCCGCGTGGCCCGCGCATGCGCGCGCAAGCGGGTGCCGCGGAGCTTTCGGCGCGAACCGGGGCGCCGGTGATCGGCGTGGCATTTTCCACCCGGAAGGGACGGTATCTGCAAAGCTGGGACCGTTTCCTGCTGCCGCTGCCCTTCGGCCGCGGTGTGATCCTCTGGTCCGAGCCGTTGCCTGCGCCACCGCCGAAGGATGCGGAAGCGGCGGAGGCGCAGCGTCAGGCGATCGAGGCGATGCTGACCCGGCTCACCGACGCTGCCGATGCCGAGACAGGCCGGACGCCGGTGTCGCCCGTCGCCGCGTCTGATGCATCCCTTGGGCGAGGCTCCGGCGGTGTGGGCGACGGTCATCCTGGCGCTTCCGCGGTGGATGGGGCGGGGCGCGGCGCGTGACCGAGAGGGCGACCGGCTCGCTGGCGCTGTCGGCCTATCTCGCCGCCAGTACCGCGCTTGAGCCCCTTGCACCGGCGCTGCTCGCGCACCGGCGCCGGAAGGGCAAGGAGGATCTGGATCGCCTTGGCGAGCGTATTGGGCGCCCAAGCGCTGCTCGGCCGGCTGGGCCGGTGGTCTGGCTCCATGGCGCTTCGGTCGGGGAAGGGACGAGCCTGCTGCCGCTCGTCGAGCGCTTGCTGGCGCTGCCTGCCGCACCTTTCTGTCTGCTGACCACGGGAACTGTCACCTCCGCAGCACTCATCGCGCCTAGGCTCGCCGCCATGAAGCCCGAGGGACGGGCGTTGCATCAGTTCGTGCCGGTCGACACCCGGTCTGCGGTGCGTGGCTTCCTTGAGCATTGGCGGCCCGACCTCGCGATCTGGGCGGAGAGCGAGTTCTGGCCACGGCTGATGTGGGAGACCGCGGGCGCGGGTGTGCCGATGATGCTGGTCAATGCTCGTCTCTCCGCCAAGAGCGCCGATACCTGGAAGCGGATGCCGGGGATGGCGCGCCGGCTTCTGGGGCTCTTTGCGCGTGTGGATGCGCAGGACGATGTTTCGGCTGCACTGCTGGCGGGTCTCGGGGCTGAGCCTTCGACGCTCCATGTGTCGGGCAATATCAAGACGCTGTTGCCACCGCCCTCGTCCGGTGAATCCGAGTTGGAGGCGCTGCGTTCCATGCTCGGCAGCCGCAGGCTGTGGCTCGCGGCATCGACCCATGCGCCGGAGGAGGCGGCGGCGCTCGATGCGCATCTGTCTCTCGAAAGCGGTGCTGGCGTGCGCGGGGATGGCGGCCCGCTCCTCACCATGATCGCGCCGCGCCATCCGGAGCGTGGGGAGGAGGTTGCGCGCATGGCGGCGCTCCGCGGCCTCCCGCATGCGCGGCGGAGCCGGGGGGAGGGGCCGCCGTCTGAGAGTGGGGTCTGGATCCTCGACACGCTGGGGGAGATGGGGCTCTGGTACCGGCTGGCGTCCGTGGTCTTCGTCGGCGGCTCGCTCGCGCCCATGGGCGGGCACAACCCGTTCGAGCCCACCGCACTCGGCGCGGCGCTGATCGCGGGGCCGAGCACGCGCAACTTCGCGCCGGCTTATGCAGCCCTGGCCGGAGGGGACGGCTACCGGGCGATCAATGGGGCGGAGGCGCTGGGCCCCGCGGTGGCAGCCCTCATCGACGACGAAGCCGCCCGCCTGCGCATGGCGGCAGCGGCGGCCGAGGCGCTGGCGGCGGCGAAACCCGATCTCGACCCGATCATCGACGCGGCAGAGGCGTTGATGACCGCTAAGGTGTCCGGGTGATGCAGGCGCCATGATGCAGGCCCCAGGCTTCTGGTGGACGCCGCCCGACCGGCCCGCGCTCGCAGCGCGACTTCTCTTGCCGGCGAGTGCGCTCTGGGCATTCGGCGTGCGCTTGAGAGCGCTTGGTGCCCGGTCCCATCGGCCGGGGGTTCCGACAATCTGCGTTGGCAATCTCACGGCCGGCGGTGCCGGGAAGACGCCTATGGTTGCGTATCTGGTCGAGCGGTTGGCGGCCCATCAGCCGCATGTGGTGCTGAAGGGCCATGGCGGGCGTCTGGGGCGGGGTGCACCGCATCGTGTCGCGCCCGAGGACGATGGGCCGGCAGATGTTGGCGATGAGGCGCTTTTGCACGCGTCCCTTGCACCGACCTGGGTGGCGCGGGATCGGGCCGCGGGACTCGGTGCGGCGGAGAGGGCTGGTGCCGGGGTGCTGCTCCTCGACGACGGCATGCAGAACCCGCATCTCGACCCGCATCTCCGCATCGCGATGATCGATGCGGGGCAGGGTTTCGGGAACGGCCGCCTCATGCCTGCCGGGCCGCTCCGCGAGCCGGTTACGTCTGGGCTTGCGCGTGTCGACCTCACGGTGTTGGTCGGGCCAGCAAAGGCGCGCGCTGCCTGCCGCGCTGCGTGGCCCGTCCTTGATGAGATGCAACGCGATGGCCGGCTGATGGAGGCCGCCCTCCGGCCGCTCGAGACGGGCCTGCCGCTGGACGGAGCGCCGGTGATCGCCTTCGCGGGCATCGGGCGGCCGGAGAAGTTTTTCGAGACCCTGCGCGCGATGGGGGCAGACTTGCAGCTGGCCGAGGCGTTTCCGGATCATCATATCTATGCCGATGCGGTGCTCGACCGCCTTCTTCGTCGTGCGCGGGCGGTCGGTGCGCTTGTCGTGACCACGGAGAAGGACGCGGTCCGGCTGCCGCCCCGGTTCCGCGCCGAGGTAATGGCGCTGCCGGTGAGGCTCACGCCGGAGGATGCAGCGCCGCTCGAACATTTGCTGACCGAGCACTGGGCAACCGATGCCAGCTGAGCCCGTTGACCGGTGCGCGCGCCTCGACGCTGAGGGACAGGCTTGCTCTGCCGTCAGGCCGTCTTTACATCGCGAAGGGAACGGAGGGTAGCGAATGGCGGTTCAGGCAGGCGAGATCGAGCGGCTCATCCGCGAGGCGTTCCCCACCGCGACCGTTGAAATCCGAGACACGGCCGGCGATGGCAACCACTACTTCGCCGTCGTCGTGGCCGAGGAGTTTCGCGGCAAGAACCGTGTGCAGCAGCAGCGCATGGTCAACGAGGCGCTGTCTGCGATCCTGAAGGGACCGGACGCACCGCTGCACTATCTCGGGCTGCAGACCAGCGCCCCGCCCGCAGCCCAGGACTGACCGACGCAGGAGACGACGATGTCCGATATTCAGGCCGAGATCGACGAGACCATCAAGGCGAACGACGTTGTGCTCTTCATGAAGGGGACGGCGAACATGCCGCAATGCGGCTTCTCCATGCGGGTCTCGCAGATCCTCAACTACATGCAGGTCGAGTATAAGGACGTGAATGTCCTCGATCCCGAGAAGCCCGAGATGCGGCAGGGCATCAAGGATTACTCCGACTGGCCGACGACGCCGCAGCTCTACGTAAAGGGCGAATTCGTCGGCGGCTGCGATATCGTCACCGAGATGACGCTGTCGGGCGAGCTCGACGAGACGCTGGAGCAGGCGGGTGTCGGCTTCTCGAAGGAGGCGGCGGAGGCGATCCGCAACCACAACAGCGAAGAGGCCTGAGCGGGGCCGACCCGGCACGGCCGGGCCCTCGGTCTTCGGCGGGAGGCGGCGATGCAGCTCTTCGCGGGCCTCGGCAATCCGGGGCCGAAACACGCGCGTCAGCGGCACAACATCGGCTTTATGGCGCTCGATGCGATCGCCGAGCGTGAGGGCGCGCCGTCCTGGCGGAGCAAATTTCAGGGCGAGGTGACGGCGGTCCGCTTCGGCGGCGCAAAGGTCGTGCTGCTGAAGCCGATGACCTTCATGAACCTCTCCGGCCAGTCGGTGGGGGAGGCGGCGCGGTTCTACGGGATCGCGACGGAGGACGTGACGGTCTTTCATGATGAGCTGGACTTGGCACCCGGGCGGCTGCGCGTGAAGCGGGGCGGTGGGCATGCGGGGCATAACGGCCTTCGCTCCATCCACCAGCATCTCGGCGAGAGCTATCGGCGCGTCCGTCTCGGCATCGGTCATCCGGGGCACAAGGACCGCGTGGCTGGCTATGTGCTGCACGACTTCGCCAAGGCCGAGGAAGAGTGGGTGCATCCGCTGATCGACGAGGTTGCGCGCGCGGCCGACAAGCTCGCTGAAGGGGACGATGCGGGATTCATGAACGCCGTGGCCGCCCGCCTGCAGCCCCCTAAGGCCGAGAAGGCGGGCACTAAGGCGCGGAAGGACCAGGTTGTTGCGAAGCCCGAGCAGCCGGCGGAGACGCCGCCTCTCTCGCCGTTCGAGCGGCTGCGGGGCTTGCTGACGAAGCGTTGAGGGCCGCACTCGCGGGATTCAAGCAAAATCTCCGCAAACGTGATGCCGGACACACCGCATAAATTACGGTGCTCCTATCTCATACAGGTGGCGGGATGGAATCGCCGGCCAGCAATCACCTGACGCAGAGGTCAGGAACATTGCGGCGGCCGAAACGTTGTGATCCCGAACGAATAGGAGGCGAAGATGTCTAGATTGATTGCCGCAAGCCTAGTCGTGAGCAGCCTCTTCGGGGCCGCACCCGCTATGGCTGGACCTGTGCTCGAAGGGGCGTGGACGTCCGACAGTGGCGCGGTCATCGCCTGCAACTCCTTTCGCTGCGACAAGATTTTGCCCGGCAATGGCATGGTCATCGACACTTTCGACTACCGCCTGAAGGGCGACGCGCTCGAACTGCGCTCGCTCGCGAGTGGGCGGGTGCATCACTATATCTTGAGCGCGGAGGCCGATGGCGCGATCACAGGGCGCTCGGCCATGGCCGATCCGCTGCGTCTCGAGCCCTTCAGGGGCGCGTTGCCATACGAGAACTATGTGCCGTTCCCTGACGAGCGGGTGCTGTCGACCTTGATCGAGCTCGAGGCGGAGCCGCTCGACCCGAACTCGGCGGATGTGGATGCCATGACGGCGGCGCGCTGAAGAGAGATCCTTGCGGATGCACGACCGGGGGCGTGCCGACTTGACGGCGCGCCCCCGTTCATGTTCCGCACCCCGCGTCCCGGCCAACTGGCGCGCCGGGCCTGGCCGGTCGGGAGGGGCGCATGGGATTTCGCTGTGGCATCGTGGGGCTGCCGAATGTTGGCAAATCGACGCTCTTCAACGCGCTTACGCGCACGGCCGCAGCACAGGCGGCGAATTTCCCCTTCTGCACCATCGAGCCGAATGTGGGCGAGGTCTCGGTCCCCGATGCGCGCCTCTACACGCTTTCGGAAATGGCGAAGAGCCGGGAGACGATCCCCGCGCGCCTGACTTTCGTGGACATCGCGGGCCTCGTGAAGGGGGCGTCCAAGGGGGAGGGGCTCGGCAACCAGTTCCTCGCCAATATCCGCGAGGTGGACGCCATCGCCCATGTCCTCCGTTGCTTCGAGGACGATGACATCACCCATGTAGACGGTCGCGTTGATCCGCTGGCGGATATGGAGACGATCGAGACTGAGTTGATGCTGGCTGATCTCGAGAGCATCGAGCGGCGCCTCCAGAACCTCAGCCGTAAGGTGCGGGGCGGGGACAAGGAGGCGGTGGAGCAGCAGGTCTTGCTAGAGCGGGCCAGGGCCGCCCTCGATGACGGCAGGCCCGCGCGCACCGTCGAGATCGCCGCGGAGGAGGCGAAAGCCTGGCGCATGCTGCAGCTCATCAGCGCGAAGCCCGTCCTCTATGTCTGCAACGTCGATGAGGGGTCAGCGGCGGACGGCAACGCCCACTCGGCCAAGGTAGCCGAATGGGCGGCGAGTACGGGCGCGCACTCCGTCGTGATTTCCGCGCAGATCGAGGAAGAGATCGCGCAACTTGAGGACGCGGAGAGGGCCGAGTTCCTGGCCGATATGGGACTCGAGGAACCGGGTCTCGACCGCATGATCCGCGCGGGCTACGGGCTCCTGCGGCTCATCACCTATTTCACCGTCGGGCCGAAGGAGTCGCGGGCCTGGACTATCCCCTCCGGCACGCTCGCCCCGCAGGCGGCCGGTGTGATCCATGGCGATTTCGAGCGCGGTTTCATTCGGGCCGAGACCATCGCCTACGACGATTACGTGACCCATGGCGGGGAGCAGGGCGCAAAGGATGCGGGCCGGATGCGGGCGGAAGGCAAGGCCTATCGCGTGGCCGATGGCGACGTTCTGCACTTCCTCTTCAACACCTGATCACACAACGTGTAGGAGAGTTTAGCCGCCATTGCGGCCAGCCTTGATTTCCGGATCCCGGCGTCGAAGCTGCGGTCGTCAACCCCCTCCAGGCGATACCGGCGGGCGAAGGTGGCGCTCGGTGCCAGCCCCCGCCAAGAACGGGAACAGAGCGATGCGAGCGACCGCATGCATCGCGGCTACGGCCGCGCTCGTCTGCCTATCGGCCGATGGCGATGCACAAGACGCAGGCGTAGGCGGACCCGGTTTCGTCAGTCTGGCTGAGGTGCAGGGCGATGCGGCGCGTGTCTTGCCAGTCGCGCTTGGCCTCGACGTCTTGCAGGCCGATATCGCGAGCCGTGCCCGGCTCCGTCTGCACGGGGGGCTACTGGCGGGGGTGGACGGCATCAGCATTTGGGGCGGGCCGCACGGCGCAGTGCTCGACTTCGACGATGCAGGCTTCGACGGCCGCTTTCTCGGCGGAGCACTCGGGATCGATTTCGACATCGACACGAACTGGGTCGTCGGCCTTCGCATCGGCTTCGACGACACCAATCTTGATACGGCTATCGACGGCCTGCCGGGCACGCTCGACAGCGGCAGCCTCTCGTTGAACTTCTATGCCGCCTGGCAGCCCTTCGAGAACTGGGTCATCGACGGGTTCGTCGGTGCAGCGCGCACGGAGTTCGACTTCAAGAACGGCGGCGTGACCGGCACGATCGATGCGGATCGGTTCACGAGCGGCCTGGGCGCGTCGGCGAACTACGGGTTTGGCGACTTCGAGATCAGCCCACGGCTCGAGGTGGCGATAGCCGTCGACAGTGCGGTGGGCTTTACTGATAGCGCTGGCGTCGAGGCGACGAACAGCCTGATCACCTATCTCCAAGCTGCGCTCGGCGGCGAGGTCGCCTATCCGCTGAGCTTCGGCAGCGTCCGCCTCACTCCGTGGTTCTCCGCCAGCGTCGTCGGCACCCTGGACGAGGTCGGTCGGGCGTCGCTGGTGGGCGACACGGTTTATGGGCGCTCCGGTGCAGGCATGCGGTTTCGTCAGGGGCGCTTCGCCGTGGATTTCGAAGGACGCGCAGCTGGCTTCGGCGGGCGCGACTTCAACGACTATCAGGGCCTGCTCCGCCTTTCGGTCGTGTTCTGAGCGCCTCGGTGCCGATCACAGGACGCCTTGACAGGAACGGTGCCCGTTCTCTATCTCCCGCCCACGCCGCGCAGATCGGCCGCTTGGGGAATAGTTTAACGGTAGAACAGCGGACTCTGACTCCGTCAGTCCTGGTTCGAATCCAGGTTCCCCAGCCAGAAACGCCGACGAGCGATGCGATTTCCCGATAACGGTGGCCGAACCCGCTTATGGCCCGGTCGCATGTTCCGTATCGGCAGGAATGGAAGCGGCGACGTTCGCCGAAACCTCGACTGTCGTTGTGATCGAGCGCTCGGTATCGGCATCTATCGGGCGCTTGGCAGGCCCTCCACGAGGAGGAAGAGGCCGAAGCGGGCGCCGGCGATGATCGAGAGAACGACGACCGGTGCGCCGGGGCTGAGGACAGAAAGTGCCGAGAAGCCCTGGCCGACTGTGCAGCCGAGCGCCAAGACGCCGCCGCAGCCCATCATCACCGCGCCGAGCATCTGGCGGCGAAGCTCTCGGGCGTCGTCGCATGCCTCCCAATGAAATTCCCGGCGCCAGAGCGACCCCGCGCTCGCGCCGAGCACCACGCCGATGACGGAGGCGACCGCGAAACCTGGTACCGTGCCGATCGGGTTCAGCATCACGTAGAGCAGCGCTTCGCCGAGGGGCTGGGAGAAGGAGACGGATTCGAGCGGGACGACGTCGAACCCCGTGCTCCCGGCATAGCTCGTCGCGATCCAGGCGAAGGGGATGACGAGACCCACCATGGTGCCGATGGCGATCCCCTGTCGGCTGAGCCTGCTGCCACCCCAGTAGAGCGCTGCGACCGCGAGCCCCAAGCCGGCGGTCATGCCGATCAGCCAGGGTGGAAGGCCCATGAGGCCGCCGACAGTCTCGCTGAGGCTGATCCCGGGCTGAGGTGCGATCTCGGCCACGCCCGCGCGCAGGCCCGACAGCGGGCCGTTCAGCGTCGCGTAGGCGGCGAGGCCCACCACGACGATCATCAGGAAGGAACGGAGGTCTCCGCCGCCGACACGGGCCAAGGCGCCGAACCCGCAGGTGCCGACAAGGGCCATGCCGAGGCCGAAGATCAGACCGCCCAGAACGGCGCCGACAGGCGACCAGCCTATGCGGGCATAGAGTGTTTCCGCCGGATCGAAGAGCCCGGCCGCCGCGGCGAGCGTCGTGCCGATGATCGCCGTGGCCGCCGCCAGCATGACCATGC
Source organism: Pseudomonadota bacterium (assembly GCA_039815685.1). Taxonomy (GTDB): domain Bacteria; phylum Pseudomonadota; class Alphaproteobacteria; order Rhodobacterales; family Rhodobacteraceae; genus Thermohalobaculum. Next base: position 37,674 of record JBCBYV010000023.1, read on the forward strand.
GCAGGCGACTGAGGTCGTGGCCGTAGGCCGCATCCTCGATCGAGCCCATCATGCAGAAGCGCCCGAGCCGAGCCGCGAGCCCGAGCACCACGCCAGCAGCCAGTCCGGCTATGCTGGCGATCAGCGCCCCATCGCTATCGATCATGGGCGCACCTCCCGTGTTTTTCCCAAGCTTAGGGAGGTTGCGCGCTTGATTGCAACTGTTGCGGATCAGCCGTCGGGGACGCTGCCCGGATCGTTACAAAACATGTCATAGACGATGCCTATGATGCGTTCGGCTCGGCCATCGGCGAGGCGGTAGTAGATCGCCTTGCCCTCTCGGCGGCTCTCGACCAGCCCCTCCAGTCGGAGGCGGGCGAGTTGTTGACTGACGGCGGCCTGGCGTTGGGAGAGCAGCCGCTCGAGTTCGGTGACCGAACGCTCTCCCTGGGCTAGGTGGCACAAAATCATGAGCCGACCCTCATGGGCGAGCGCCTTGAGGAAGTCGGCTGCTTGGCGCGCATTCTCCATCATGCGCGCCATCTCGGCCTCTTCGAGACCATCGCTGATTACTGGCAGTGCCATGGAACCAGTGCTCCCGCTCAGAACTCCAGAAGCTCTGAAATAGCCTCAATTCCCGCACGTGCACACTCATCATCTATCGAAGGCTCGGGTGCACCCGAAACGCCTATGCCGCCCACGATGGAGCCGGCCGACATCACCGGCAGGCCGCCACCGAGAAAGAGCGCGCCGGGGATACCGCGGATGGCGCCGTCGAGTGTCCCGTCGACGATCATCGTGTCGAGTTCGAGCGTCTCGCCACGGAAGCTGACGGCGGTCCAGGCCTTCGCGGTGGCGGTCGGCACGGTGTGGGGGCCGGCGAAACGGTCGCGGATGACGACTTGCGGCTGGCCGAAGCGGTCGAGCACGGCGACCGCGATCTGGTAGCCCTCCTGACGGCAGGCGGCGAGCGTCGCCTGCGCAAGGCTGACGGCGGTATTGGGGGTCATGACCTCGAAGGTGGCCAGCGCCTCCGCTTCATCGGCGGTGGCCGGAGCGGCCGGGAGGGTGAGCATTGCCGCCGCGAAGACGGCGCGTCTGAGGCCTGGTCTGGACATGGCGTTCACTCCTCATTCGTCCTTCGCCCGGGCATCGGCGAGCAGGCGGTTGAGCATCGGGTAGAAGAAGTCCTCCCCGGCATAGCCCTCGAGCCGACCCACTTCCTGCCCGTCCTTCAGAAGCACGAAGGTCGGGGTGAAATGAGCGCGGCGATCGAGGGTGATCCCGTCGGGCAGCGGATTGTGGATGCTGGCGCGGCGAAGCGGTGCCTGTGCGCCCTCCTCCGTCAGATGATAGGCGCCGCCGATCTCCTCCTCCCAGAGCTCACACCACTCGCAGGCGGGCTGATCCAGCATGAGCAAAGCCATCTCCGCCCGCCCGGGGAGCGCAGCGAAAAGGAGGAGTGCGATAGCGAGGATGCCGTGTCGCATGAGCCCAATTGACCGCTTCGGTACCTTAGACATATCATTTACTGAATATATGAATATGACAAGCCTCAGGATGGAACGGCCATGGACTTCGATATCGGCCACGCTGGTGCGGCGCTGGCGGGGCTCATGTCCTTCGCCTCGCCCTGCGTGCTGCCGATCGTCCCGCCCTATCTCTGCTTCCTCGCGGGCATGAGCTTAGACGAGTTGCGGGGTGACGGGGAGCGACGGCCCGGGGCCGATCGGCGCGTGGTGCTTGCCGCTTTATTCTTCGCGCTCGGCTTCGCGACGGTGTTCGTCGCTTTGGGTGCGACGGCCAGCAGCATCGGGCAGGCCGTGAGCCGGCACTTCGACACCCTCCGCTGGATCGCGGGCGGCGTCATTCTGTTGATGGGGCTCCATTTTCTCGGCATCCTGCGCATCCCGCTGCTCTATCGTCAGGCGCGGATGGAGGTGGAAGAGCGACCTGCTACGCTGTGGGGCTCATACCTCGTGGGTCTTGCCTTCGGCTTCGGCTGGACACCCTGCGTGGGCCCCGTGCTCGCTGCGATCCTGTTCACCGCTGCGGGGCGAGAGACGGCGGTAGACGGCGCCCTTCTGCTCGGCGCCTATGCGGCGGGCATGGGGCTGCCCTTCGTGCTCGCCGCGGGTTTCGTGCGCCCCTTCATGGCGCTGATGCGCCGGGCACAGCGGTATCTCAGACATGTCGAGCGCGCGATGGGCGGGGTGCTTGCGCTGACCGGCGTGCTCTTCATGACCAACAGCATCGCCGACATCGCCGCCTGGATGCTCAACTACGTACCCGCGATGGGTTGACCAAAGAGGAGATCGCCATGCTCGCCCGTGCCCTAGCTACCGTCTGCCTGATCGTCACCCTAACGCTGCCAGGCGCAGCGCCCGCCGAGCCGGCGCCCGGCGCGTTGCATCACCAGGATTGGTTCGCCGTCACCTTCAAGGACATGCGCGAGGATCTGGAGACTGCGGCCGACGAGGGAAAGCGTCTTGCCGTCATCATCGAGCAGCACGGCTGCATCTACTGCCGCAAGCTGCACGAAGAGGTGCTCTCCGACCCGGAGGTGGCCGAGTACATCACCGAGAACTTCGTGGTCGTGCAGCTCAACATGTTCGGCGACGAAGAGGTGACCGATCTCGACGGCGAGGTGATGACCGAACGGGAGGCCGTGCGTCGCTGGGCCGTTGCCTTCACCCCGACGGTCCTGTTCCTGCCGGAAGATGCGGCCGAGGACGCGACCGTCTCGGACGCCGCGGTCGAGAAGATGCCGGGTGCCTTCGGCAAGTGGACTACGCTCGACATGTTCCGCTGGGTTCGCGTCAAGGGCTACGAAGGCGACGAGCACTTCCAGAAGTTCCATGCGCGCAACATCGAGAAGCTGCGCGCAGAGGGACGCCTCTGACGGAACAGTCGCACCGCTTGGCTCGTTCGGGCGGCGCGATCCGTTTTACATGCTAAGATTTGAATTTGATGTTGCGTCTCGTCCCGCTCTTTGGCACGCTCCGTCTCAAAGAAGAAGACTCACTGGGAGATACGCCATGATCGGGGCTCGCACCCTGGCTCTAGCTTTCGTCTTCGCCTCTGGGACCGCTCTCGCTGAGATGGCACCGTCGGAGGTCGTGATCGCGGACGGTGCGGTCGCAACATCGCTCACAGGCAAGCCGGGGGACCCTGCAAGTGGCCGTGCAACATTCGCCGGTCGCAAGCTCGGCAACTGTCTTGCGTGCCATCAGAACGCGGATCTCGAGGATGAGGAGCTCTTCCATGGTGAGGTGGGCCCGCCGCTGGACGGTGTTGCGGATCGCTGGAGCGAGGCGGAACTGCGCGCCATCGTGATCAACTCGAAGGAAGTCTTCGGCGATCACACGATCATGCCGGCCTTCTACCGCGATACAGGCTTCAACCGCCCGCTCGAGGACTTCGATGGCAAGACGATCCTGACTGCGCAACAGGTTGAGGACCTCGTCGCCTACCTGCAAACTCTCAAAGAATGACCGGGCGCATGCCCGACCCCGGAAAAGCGGGCCCACGGCCCATGGGAGGAAAAATGGACGTTTCCCGTCGCACGTTTTGCCAGCTCGGTGCTGCCGCGCTGGCCTTCGCTCCGACACTGCCGGCGCTTGCAAGCGCTGATCCGGTGCAGGAGGCGATCGATGCATTTACCGGCGGCGCGACGCCCGGCGATGGCGGCATCGAGCTTACGACGCCCGAGATCGCCGAGAACGGCAACACGGTCCCCGTTGAGGTCTCGGCCGAAGGTGCCGCTGCAATCATGCTGCTCGCAGCGGGCAACCCGAACCCGGGTGTGGCGACGTTCAACTTCGGCAAGCTCGCACCCAACCGCTCGGCCTCGACGCGCATTCGCCTGGCCCAGACCCAGGACGTGATCGCCGTCGCCAAGCTCGAGAACGGCGAGTTCACGATGGTCAGGCGCACCGTGAAGGTGACGATCGGCGGCTGCGGCGGCTGAGACAGGAGGGATAGAGAGATGGCGAGAATCAAACCCCGCGTGAAAGTTCCCCGCAAGGCCCAGCCCGGCGATGTCGTGACGATCAAGACGCTGATCAGTCACCCGATGGAGTCGGGCCAGCGCAAGGATCGCAAGACCGGCGAGATCATCCCACGCAAGATCATCAACCACTTCACCGCGAAGTTTAATGGCGAGGTGGTGTTCGAGGCGAACATCGAACCTGCCGTGTCGGCCAACCCCTATTTCAGCTTCGACATGGTCGTCCCCGAGGCCGGAACGCTGCAGTTCGAATGGGTGGATGACGACGGCTCCGTCTATACGGAGGAAAAGAAGATCGCGATCGGCTGAAGCTGGTTGCGCATAACAATAAGAATCCTGGGAGGAACGTGATGAAGAAGCTGTTGCTTCTTATAGCCAGCTCCAGCGTCGTGGGTTTTGCGCTTGCCGGGCCGGGACCTGATGACAATGCGCTTGTGATCGAGGGTGAGGAACTTGTTTCGGAGGTGAAGACTTCGGGCGACCATCCGCTCGATACGATCTATTCGGGCTGGCGCTTCCGCAAGCCGGAGACGCAGGCGCTCGAGATGGACGACTTCGAGAACCCGGCGATGGTGGCCGTGGACTACGGACTGGATCTCTGGGAGACGCCGGCAGGCAGCTCCAACCAGAGCTGTGCCGAGTGCCATGGCGATGTCGAAGAGGCGATGGCGGGCTTCCGGGCCGACATGCCGCGTTGGAACGAGGTGGCGGGCAAGCCCTGGTCGCTCGAGCACTGGATCAACTGGTCGATCACCGAGCATCAGGGTGCCGATGCGTGGAAGTGGGAGAGCCCGGAGATGCTGGCGATGACGGCGCTCATCGGTCTCCAGTCCCGCGGCGAGCCCATGACGGTGCGGACCGATGGTCCGATGACGCCGTGGATCGAGCGTGGGAAGGAACTCTACTACACCCGCGTGGGCCAGCTCGATATGTCCTGCAACCAGTGCCATGAGGACAATTACGGCCAGATGATCCGGGCCGATCACCTCAGCCAGGGCAACATCAACGGCTTCCCTACCTATCGCTTCAAGTGGTCGGGCCTCGGCTCGCTGCACCGCCGTTTCTCGGGCTGCATGAAGAACATCCGCGCGACGCCCTATAAGCGCGGATCGGACGAGTTCGTCGCCCTCGAGGCTTATCTTGCTAGCCGCGGCTCCGGTCTCTCGATCGAGACCCCGGCCGTTAGGAACTGAGGCAGAGCGTACGGCGTCCCTCTGCGCTTTGCGGCGGAGAGGGGCGCATCCACTGGACGAAGAGAGCAGGTCGGCCCTGGTGCCGGCCGCAGCGCGGGTTCGCCTGCGAACGGAGGAGGCTTGGATGATCTCACGGCGCGACTTCCTGCAGGCGGCCATGGCGACGAGCGCGCTGACCGGCGGCGGCATCGCAGGCCTGGCGCGGGCGCAGGGGCTGACCGAAGCGGGGCTCATCGATATGGCGCCCTACGGGAACGTGACGCTCATCCATCTCTGCGACATCCACGGCCAGTTGAGGCCCGTCTGGTACCGCGAGCCCTCGGTCAATCTCGGCGTCGGCGAGGTCGATGGCCTGCCGCCCCATGTGACGGCTGAGGACTTTCTGCGGCTCTACAACATCGAGGCCGGGAGCCCGCGCGCCTACGCGCTGAGCTCGGTCGATTTCGCCGCGCTCGCCAAGGAGTACGGGCGGATGGGCGGCCTCGACCGCGTGGCTACCGTCGTCAAGCGGATACGGGCGGAGCGGCCAGAGGCGCTGCTGCTCGACGCGGGCGATACGTGGCAGGGCTCGCTCACCTCTCTGCGGACCCAGGGCCAGGACATGGTGGATGCCATGAACCTGATGAAGCCGGACGCCATGACCTCGCATTGGGAGTTCACGCTCGGGATCGACCGGGTAACCGAGATCGTCGATGATCTGCCCTTCCCCTTCCTCGGCGCCAACATCTTCGATGCCGAATGGGACGAGCCCGCCTACGAGCCCTACACCTTGTTCGAGCGGGGCGGTGCGAAGATCGCCGTGATCGGGCAGGCCTTTCCCTGGATGCCGATCGCGAACCCTTCCTGGATGTTCCCCGGCCTCTCCTTCGGCATCCGCGAGGAGCGTATCCGGGAGATGGTGGACGAGGTGCGGGCCGAGGGCGCGAACGTCGTCGTCCTCCTCAGCCACAACGGCTTCGACCTTGATCGCAAGATGGCGAGCCGGGTCGAGGGCATTGACGTGATCCTCTGCGGCCATACCCACGACGCACTGCCCGAGCCGCTGATGGTCGGCAAGACGGCGCTGATCGCCTCGGGCTCTCATGGGAAGTTCGTCTCCCGCGTCGATCTCGATGTGGATGGGTCAGGTCTCAAGGGCATCAAGCACCGGCTGATCCCGGTCTTTGCCGACGCGATCAGCCCCGACCCGGAGATGGCGGCGCTGATCGAGCGCCATCGAGCGCCCTACGAGGCCGAGCTTTCGGAGGTGCTGGGTACGACCGATGGGCTCCTCTATCGGCGCGGCAACTTCAACGGCACCTTCGACGACCTGATCTGCAATGCGCTGATCGAGGAGCGGGACGCGGAGATCGCGCTTTCGCCCGGCTTCCGCTGGGGCGCGGCACTGCTGCCCGGCGATCAGATCACGCGGGAAGACGTCTTCAACGCCACGGCGATGACGTATCCTGAGGCCTACCGTACCGAGATGACGGGCGAGATGCTGAAGATCGTGCTCGAAGACGTGGCCGACAACCTCTTCAACCCCGATCCCTACTACCAGCAGGGGGGCGACATGGTCCGTGTCGGTGGCATGGGCTACTCGATCGACGTCTCCGCTCCGGCCGGGAGCCGCATCTCGGACATGACGCTGCTGAGCGACGGCAGCCCGATTGACCCTGCCCGCAGCTACACGATTGCCGGTTGGGCGAGCGTCAACGAGGGCACCGAAGGCCCTGCGATCTGGGACGTGGTCGAGGCGCATATCCGCCGCCACGGCACCGTGCGCGTTGATCCGAACAACACCGTCCGCGTCGCGGGACGGTCCTGAACCGCGTGAGGAGAGCATGACGAAGACCCGCAATCCCGCCCGCCGCGCCTTTCTGAAGGGCAGTCTTGCCGCCGGCGGGGCGGCGCTGGCCTCCTCGGCTGCTCGCGGCGCTGCCGACCCTGCGATCACCGATCTCGAACAGCAGCCTTGGACGCAGTTCCCGGGCGACGGCGTCGATGCCCGGCCCTACGGAACGCCCTCGCCCTACGAAGCGCATGTGGTGCGCCGCAACGTGCCGTGGCTGACGGCGGACCCGGTAAGCTCAGTGAACTTCACGCCTCTCCATGAGCTCGATGGCTTCATCACGCCCAACGGCCTCTGCTTCGAGCGCCATCATGGCGGCATCGCCGAGGTCGACCCAGCGATGTGGCGGCTGATGATCAACGGGCTCGTGGAACGGCCGCTCGTCTTCACGCTCGAGGACATCAACCGCTTTCCGCGGGTCTCGCTCCCCTACTTCCTCGAATGCGCAGCCAATAGCGGGATGGAGTGGCGCGGCGCGCAGCTCAACGGCGTGCAGTACACCCACGGCATGATCCACAACTGCGTCTACTCGGGCGTCCGGCTGCGCGACGTGCTGGCCGAGGCTGGTCTGAAGGCAAGTGCGAAATGGCTGCTGCCCGAAGGCGGGGACGCGGCGGGCATGACCCGCTCGGTGCCGCTTGAGAAGGCGCTCGATGACTGCCTGATCGCCACGCATATGAACGGCGAGCGGCTGCGCCCGGAACAGGGCTACCCCGCCCGCCTCGTGGTGCCGGGCTGGGAAGGCAACATGTGGGTCAAGTGGCTCCGCCGGATCGAAGTCGGCGACGAACCCTGGCACCACCGCGAAGAGACGTCGAAATATACCGACCTGATGGCGGACGGTAAGGCCCGCCGCTTCACCTGGGAGATGGACGTCAAATCCGTCATCACCAACCCGAGCCCGCAGGCGCCCATCACCCATGGCAAGGGCCACACGGTGATCACCGGGGTCGCCTGGTCCGGGCGCGGAACCATCAGGGAAGTGCATGTCACGACCGATGGCGGCAAGAACTGGCATCAGGCGCGTGTCGACGGGTTCACGACGCCGAAGTCGATGCATCGCTTCTACTATGACTTTGCCTGGGACGGCTCGCCGCTCCTGCTGCAGTCCCGTGCGGTGGACAGCGAAGGCTACCTGCAGCCGACCAAGGACCAGCTCCGGAAGGTGCGCGGCGTCAACTCCATCTATCACAACAACGGCATCCAAACCTGGGCCGTGAACGCGCAAGGTGAGGCCGAGAATGTCGAGATTTCCTAAGTTCGCCCTCGCAGCGCTGGTCTCTGCCGGCCTCGCGGCCCCTGCGCTGGCGGATGGCTATGGCCTCGGCCGCGAGGCGCTGCCCGAAGAGGTGGCGGCCTGGGACATCGATGTGCGTCCCGACGGGCAGGGGCTGCCGGAAGGCTCCGGCGACGTGCTGACGGGCGAAGAGATATTCGCGGAGCAATGCGCCTATTGCCACGGCGATTTCGGCGAGGGCGTCGACCGCTGGCCTGTCCTTTCTGGCGGGCACGACACGCTGGCCGACGACCGGCCGGTCAAGACCATCGGCAGCTACTGGCCGTATCTCTCCACGGTCTACGACTACATCAATCGCGCCATGCCGTTCGGCTATGCGCAGTCGCTGCAGCCGGACGATGTCTACGCGATCACGGCGTATCTTCTCTACATGAACGATGTGGTCGACGATGACGAGTTCGTGCTGAGCCGGGAGAACTTCACCGAGGTCCGGCTCCCTAACGAGCAGAACTTCTTTGCGGATCCGCGTCCCGACATCCCCAACGTGGCCGATACGGCGCCGTGCATGACCAATTGCAAGGAGAGCGCCGAGATCACTATGAGGGCCCGCATTCTCGACGTGACGCCGGAGGCTGACGACGACGCGACGGCGGGCATCAGTGTCGAGTAGGCGCTACTCCACCACCGGCCTGACCCGGTGCCTTCTGGGCGGCGCGCTTGCCGCCCTTCTCTTCGTTCCCGCGAGCGCCGGCGATGCGGAACGCGGCGCTAAGATCTATCGCAAGTGCCAGTCATGCCACATGGTCGGTGAGAAGGCGCGCAACCGCGTAGGCCCGCATCTCAACGAGCTCTTCGGGCGCAAGGCGGCGGGGGTCGAGGGCTATCGCTACTCGGACGACATGCAGCGGGCCGGTGCAGATGGTCTGATCTGGAGCGCCGATAAGCTGCATGTCTACATCGAAAACCCAAGCAGCCTCGTCACCGGAACTCGCATGGCCTTTCGCGGCATCGCCGACCGCGAGGAGCGCGACGATTTGATTGCCTATCTCCGTCTCTTCTCCGCCTCACCGCGCGACATTCCGGAGGCGGCTCCCACGGCGCCAGTACGCGATCCGGACGTGGATCCGACGATCCTCGCGATCGAGGGCGACCGGGACTATGGCGAGTATCTCTCGGGCGAATGCGTCACCTGCCATCAGGCGTCTGGCGCGGATGAGGGCATCCCGTCGATCACCGGTTGGCCGCAGCGCGACTTCGTGACCGCACTACACGCCTACAAGAACAAGCACCGACCGCATCCCGTGATGCAGCTCGTCGCGATAAACCTGTCCGACGAGGAGATCGCGGCGCTCGCCGCATTCTTCGAAGGCGTCGACTAAAGGCGCCGTCAAATCTGGGAGGAACCGACAATGAAGATGAACCGACGCCAGACGCTCACTGCAACGCTTGCCGGGGCGACCGCACTCGCCGCGCCGGCGGTCGTCGGCGCCGCTCGGCCCCGCGCCGTGGTGATCGGCGGGGGCGCGGGTGGCGCCACGGCGGCCCGCTACATCGCGAAGGACTCGAAGGGCGAGATCGACGTCGCCCTGATCGAGCCGAGCCGCACCTACTACACCTGCTTCTTCTCCAACCTCTATATCGGCGGCTTCCGCAGCCTCGAGAGCATCGCCCATTCTTACGGCACGCTGGCGGCCGGCGGCGTGAACGTGGTGCATGACTGGGCGACCGGGATCGACCGCGACGCGAAGACCGTGGCGCTCGCAGGCGGGGGGTCGGTCGGCTACGACAACCTCGTCGTCGCACCTGGCATCGACTTCAAGGAGGGCAGCATCCCGGGCTGGGATCTCTCGGCCCAGAACGCGATGCCCCACGCCTGGAAAGGCGGCAGCCAGACCGAGCTTCTGAAGGCGCAGATCGAGAGCATGCCCGAGGGTGGCGTCTATGCGATGGTCGCGCCGCCGAACCCCTATCGCTGCCCGCCGGGGCCCTATGAGCGCGTCTCGATGGTCGCGCATCAGCTGAAGGCGAAGAACCCGACGGCCAAGATCCTAATCTTCGATCCGAAGCCCAAATTCTCGAAGATGGCGCTCTTCCAGGAAGGCTGGGAGCGGCACTATCCGGGCATGATCGAGTGGCTGGATGCGGACTTCACCGGACCGCTCGAGGAAGTGCGCCCCGACGCCATGGAGATCGTCGCGGGTGGCGAGGTGACCAAGGTCGATGTCTGTAACGCGATCCCTGCGCAGAAGGCAGGCACCATCGCAGAGAAGGCGGGCCTCACGAACGACAGCGGCTTCTGCCCGATCGTGCCCGCCTCGATGCGGAGCCAGGTCGATGAGAACGTCTATGTCCTCGGCGACGCGACCATCGCGGGCGACATGCCGAAATCGGGCTTCTCGGCCAACAGCCAGGCCAAGGTAGCGGCGATGAACCTTCGCGCAGCACTCACGGGAAGCAAGGCCTTCCCCGCGAAGTACTCCAACACCTGCTGGTCGCTGATCGACACGGAGGACGGGGTCAAGGTCGGCGCGCGCTACGAGGCGACGGACGAGAAGATCGCCAAGACCGATGGCTTCATCAGCCAGACCGGCGAGGACAGCGCCATGCGCAAGCAGACCTATGAGGAAAGCCTCGGTTGGTATGCTGGCATCACCGCCGACATGTTCGGCTGAAGGCAAGAGCGCGCCATGAGAACCGCATCCGTTGCGCTGATTGCCCTCGGCCTGATGGCGCGTGCTGCGGGTGCTGGGGATGGCGCGCTCACCGTCTACGAGGCCGATGGCGATTTCGATGACGCTACCTTCTCCGTCGAGAGCGCCATCACCGACCGTGGGCTTGTGATCGACTTCGTCAGCCATGTTGGCGACATGCTGACCCGGACGGGGAGCGATGTCGGCTCGCAGGCTGCGATCTTCGAGAAGGCCGACATCTTCCTCTTCTGCTCGGCCGTCGTGTCACGCCAGGTGATGGAAGCGAATCCGGACAATATCGTCCACTGCCCCTATGGCGTCTTCGTGCGGCAGTTTCCCGGTTCGGACGGGCGGGTCGAGATAGGCTTTCGCAACATGCCGGAAGGGGAGATGGCGGTCGTGCAGGCGCTGCTCGATGAGATCGCGCGTGAGGCTGCCGGCCTCGACTAAGGCACCTCATGACCTGCGTCTGTCGTGCCTTGGCATGCTGTCTCTCAGATCCGGATAGCGGCGCTAGGCGGCGATGCCGATGGCCGATGGGCGGAGCGATCGTCCTTTGCGCGTTTCCCGCTGATCGTATGAGTTGATCGCGACCGGCATACCCTTACGATCCGAGGTCCCGGGTGGGCGCGGTGCGAAGTTCTGCAAGAAATGCGCGGGGCGCCGCACTTCGGCTCGGTTGGACCCAGACGAGGAAGCAACAGCATCTCGTTTGGGGGGAGCAGCGCCAGGAGTGAAGGGTTATGGCCCTTTCGGCCGAGCAGATCGCGACGATCCGGGCGACATGGGCGAAGACCGCACCTGTCGCGGCTATGGCGTCGCGACTCTTCTATGGGCGCCTCTTTCGCCTGGCACCGCATACGCGCGGGCTCTTCCGCGGTGATCTTGAGGCGCAGGGCCGAAAGCTGACGGCGACACTCGGCTTCGTCGTCGACCATCTGGACCAGCCGGAGACGCTGGCACCGGCGGCCCGCGCCCTGGCCGTCCGGCATATAGATTACGGTGTCACGGCCGATCAGTACGCCCCTGTGGGTGAAGCCTTGATCTGGACGTTCAATGAGCTATTGGGCCCCGCCTTCGGCGAGAAGGAGAACGCGGCCTGGCTCGCAGCCTACGCAGCACTTTCCACGATGATGATCGATGCCGCCTATAGAGACGCTCCCGGTGACGCCGCCGTATAGCGACCTCGGCCGTCCAGGGTATCCTCGTCAGACCAAGGATCGGCAGACAGCTTGGTGCCCGCGCGATCTGGTTGCATGGTCTGACCGAAAAAGGCGGCTCGCCCCAGTCAGTAGGCCCCACGTCCTGTCAGGACTGCACGGAAGGTCAGAGCGATCAGGATCAGATCCAGCAAGGGCGAGCGTGTCTCGGCATAGGCGATGTCCATGTCGACCATCTTCTCGAAGGAGATGTCCGCCCGGCCGGAGACCTGCCAGAGGCCGGTGATCCCGGGACGAACGGTGAGGCGGCGATGGGCCCGGGCGGAGTAGGCGTCTACCTCCTCAGGAAGTGCCGGCCGCGGGCCGACGATGGCCATCTCTCCGCGTATGACGTTGAAGATCTGGGGCAACTCGTCGAGCGATCCTCGCCGTAGCAGCCGGCCAATTCTGGTAATGCGTGGGTCCTCCTTTGACTTGAAGCAGATGCCATGGCGGTCGCTCTTCGCCTCGAGCACTGCGCGCCGCTTGGCAGCGTCGCGGTACATCGATCGGAACTTGTAGATCCGGAAGGGCTTCCCGTTGCGGCCGATACGGGTCTGCGAGAACAAGACCGGCCCCGGGCTTTCGGCTTTGATCGCCGCACTGATCAGCAGAAAGAAGGGTGCTAGTACGAGTAGCGCCGTGCCGGCGACGGCGAGATCGATCCCGCGCTTGGCGGCTGCGGCAGCGTCGAAGCGAGCGAGGTGCCATAGGGCCGCGTGTTTCGCGGCGCGGACGACAAAGAGCGGGTTGCCGAGCACATAGCGCAGAAAGAGGCGCCGCGGCTCGAGCATCAGGCGCCAGACCCACTCGCATCCCGCGCGCCGCCAGGCGAGGGGCGCGCGCGAGACCCGGCCCGACCAAAAGTCGAACTGCGCGCCGACACCCATCGCGAGCCGCGGGGCAAGTCGTGCGCGATGTTTCGCAATCCAGACATCCTGACGGGGCACGCCGAGGGCGACGAGGAGGATGTCCGCGCCTGAGCGGTTGATCCGCTCGATGACGTCATCTTCCTCCTTCGCACCGAAGTAGCCGTCGGCAGTTCCGGCGACGCGAAGGCCAGGCGCAAGGGCGGCGGCCTTCTCCGCCGCAGCCTCCGCCACGCCTGGGCGCGAACCAAGGAAGTAGATCGAGAGCCCGCGTTCGGCCGCGGCATGGCAGAGCGGCCGGAAGAGATCCGTGCCGTTCAGGTTCTCGCGAAAGCGCCGACCGGTCATCTTCGCGGCAAGCTGCAGCCCTGATCCATCGGGCAGGAGCACCTCAGCGGTCGTCAGTGCTGACGCGTATTCCTCGTCGCGCGCGGCCGCGTTGATCGTGTGGGCGTTCACGAAGGCAGCGCTGATCCGGCGCGGCGCGTCGAGAAGTGCGGAAAGTGCGGGCTTGGTCTCGGCATCCAGGATGTCGATGCCGAAAAGATCAAGTTTGGCAGTCATTTGCATGGGTCATCCCTCAGATCGATTGCGCTGGAGCGACCCTGTGCCCGAGGGCTGCCCGCTCTCAATCGTGCGTCGGGAGAGTGCGCAGGTGCGCATGGTGCCGGGGGTTATCCAGGCGGGCACAGCGGGTTGCCGACTGGCATCCGGGAAGGCGCCGAGGCGCCCGGCACCTATCCTTTCGTATAGCCCAACTCGCCCTTCGCTTCGGGGACCCGATGCTCCGCCCGTGCTATTCGCGCGTCACAGCGATGGAGGGTTCAATGCACACCCTGGTTCGAGCGATTGACACACTCGATACGGTGAGCGCCATTCGCGATCTCACCGATGCCCTGGCGGCGGAGAGAGCCGCCCCGCCGCACTTCCTCGCCATCTACACGAGCACGGCACACAACGCGGACGCACTGCGCGAGCACGTCGCCGCCACAGGTGCCGGGGCGATCCATGGTGGTACGTCCTGCCTTGGCGTCATGGCTGGTGGGCGGATGTGCTCGGACGACGGTAGAGGCATGGGGCTATTCGCGCTCTGGGACGACGACGGTGCTTACGGCACAGGCATTGCCCCGATCGGCGATAATCCGCGCGGAGCTGCCAGTCTCGCGGTTACGCGGGCGCTGGAGGCTGCGGGCCGAGTGGGGGAGGCGCCGGACCTCGTCTGGCTGACCGCGGCGCCCGGCACGGAGGAAAGCCTGATCGCCGGGATCGAGGATGTCGTCGGTTCCAACGCACCCATCGTCGGCGGCAGCGCTGCGGACAACGATCTTAGCGGTGCCTGGCAGGTCTTCGACGGTGAGATGACACTCGGCGCCGGTGTTGCCGTCTCGGTCCTTTTTCCCTCCAGCCGGGTCTCGACGGCCTATCAAAGCGGCTATGCGCCGACGGAGACCGCGGGAAGGGTGACCGGCGTCGAGAGACGCTGCGTGCGCGAGATCGACGGGAGGCCTGCGATGGAGGTCTATAGCGGTTGGACGAAGGGCGCGGTCGCGCCCGACGCCTCGGCGGGGCCCGAGATGATCCTCTCCGCGAGCACGTTCCATCCGCTCGGCCGTCACGTGGGTGAGATTGCGGATGTGCCCTTCTACCTCCTCACCCATCCCGCCGCCGCCAACCCCGACGGCTCGATCGAGCTCTTCGCGGATGTCGAGGAGGGTGAGGAACTGACGCTGATGAGCGGATCTGCGGACAGCCTTGTCAGTCGGGCCGGTCGGGTCGCGAGCCTCTCCGCCAAGCGCGGTGGACTGGTTGCGTCCGACATCGCCGGTGCTCTCGTGATCTTCTGTGGGGGCTGCATGCTCGCGGTGCGGGACCGGATGGATGAGGTGGCGTCTGAGGTCGACCGCGCGCTGGGCGGCGCCCCCTCGCTCGGCATCTTCACCTTTGGCGAACAGGGTGCGGTCCTGGGCGAAAGCAACCGGCACGGTAACCTGATGATTTCCTGCGTAACCTTCGCGCGGTAGGCTCGGCGGCCCAGGCCGCTGCGCGCGTGACATGAGACGATGACGGACAAGGACGAGGCCCTTCGCGAAGCGCTGCTTGAGCTGAAACTGCTGCGCGAACGCGAGGCGGCGGCCCTGCGCGAAAGCAATGCGCTTCTAGCCGGGCTTTCCGGCATGAACGCGGCCGAGAGCCCTGACGACGCCCTGCCACAGCTCTTCGCGACGATCAGGTCGACCCTTGGATGCGACGCGGTGGTGTTGCTCAGCGGGCCTCGTGGAAAGGGCGCGTTCCGTCATGCCACCGATCCTTCGCTCGACGGCCTCACCCTCGACGCCTCCCTCGGTGCGCGCGACCGGTCTCTGCGCCTCGCCGACACGCACCGGCTCGGACAGTGGGAGGCCATGCCTGCAGCGATCCGGCCCTACCGCGCCATGCTCTCCGTCCCGCTCGCGCTGCCGGGCGAAGAGATGAGCGCGATCCTCTGTTTCTCGCGATCGCCTGCCGCCTTTGCGCCGGGCGACGCTCGGCTCCTGCAGCGTCTCTCGGCGCTCGCCGCCCAGGGGCTGGCCACGCTGCAACTCGCTGAGCGCAACGCGCTTCTGGCGAGCGTCATAGACGGCTCATCCGCGAGCGTCTCGATTGCCGATGCCACCGATGACGAACTGCCGCTCATCTACGTCAACGACGCCTTCCTCGCGCTCAGCGGCTACGATCGCGAGTTCGTGCTTGGCCAGAACTGCCGGTTGCTCACAGCGGAGCCTGCCGGCTCCCCGGAGCGCGTAAGGTTGGCAGAGGCGGTTGCGGCGCGCACCTCCGGAGCATTCACGCTTTTGAACCGGCGCCGCGATGGTGGCCTCTTCTGGAACCGGCTCACGCTCTTTCCGGTGACAAACCGCTCCGGTCAGACCACTCATCTAGTTGCCACGCAGACGGATATCACCGCCGAGCGCGCCGCTGCCGAAGAGCGCGACACGGCCCGTCGTCAACTGGTCGCCGCGCTCTCGGCCACATCGGAGGGCTTTCTCGTCGTCGATCCGGCGGGCGCCGTCATCTTCGCGAACGCCGCCTATCGCGACTTCTTCGACGAGACCGGGACGCTTTTCGTGGAGGGCAACCTCTTCGTGACGGCATGGGAGCGTCGGCTCATGGCGCTTGGTGTGCACGGGCGTGCGGCACGTGGCGCGGCACGGGCAAGGTTGAATGCTCTCTTTGGACAGACCTCGAAGCATGAGGCGGAGCTTCCCGACGGCCGCATCCTCCTGATCAACGATCGACCGACCGAGGATGGCGGCGCGGTCTCTATTGCAACGGACATCACGGCGCTGAAGGCGAGCGAGCGGGTGCTGGCACAGCGCGCCGCCGCCATCGATGCGACCCAGGACGGCATTGCCGTGACCGACGAGCACGGGCGTTTCGTCTACATGAACCCAGCCCATCTCGCGCTGTTCGGCTACGAGAGTGAGGCCGAAGTCCTCGGACGGCCTTGGAGCATGCTCTACACCGCACCCAATGCCGAGCGTATCGAGCGCGATGGCATGCCAGCCCTGATGGCGTCGGGCCGTTGGCGGGCGGAGATCCCGGGATTACGGCGCGACGGCACCACGTTGGAGCAGGAGGTTTCCCTCAATTACCTGGCCGGCATCGGCATCGTCTGCGTCACGCGCGATGTCGGGGAGCGCCGGCAGGCCGAGCGGGAGAGGGCACGCCTGCGCGACCAGCTCCAGACCGCGCAGCGCCGCGAAGCCGTCGGCCAGCTTGCGGCGGGTGTCGCGCATGACTTCAATAACTTGTTGTCGGTCGTCAGCACGAGCGTGGCGCTTCTAGAGCTCGACCGGGCGCAGGCTATCGAGCAGCAAGAGCATCTCGACCGCATCTCCTCGGCGACCAAGCGGGCGAGCGCCCTCGTGGGTCGGCTCATGGACCTCGGGGCCCGCGACGTGGAGCTGCGGCGTGTCGACATGCGCGCGGTCGTTCGCGAGGCGATCGATCTCCTGCGCGCCGGCATGCCTGGGACGGTTGAGCTGAGCGCGGAGACGCCATCCGGGCCCATCGAGGTCGATGCCGATCCGACGGAGATGCTGCAGATCATCCTGAATTTCGGCATCAATGCTCGCGATGCACTCGAAGGAGCCGACGGTTCAGTCGCCCTTCGCCTCTATACGGCGAGCTACGAGTCCGCGCCGCCGGGCGTCCTGATCGGTGCGGTGGCCACAAACCGGCGCTACGGCGTGATCGAGGTGTCGGACACCGGAACGGGTATGTCGCGGGAGGCGCTCCGCGGTATCTTCAAGCCCTACTATACGACCAAGGGTGATGACGGCACAGGCCTTGGCCTCGTCGTGGTCTCAACCGTCGCCAACAAGATCGACGGGGCGGTCGCCGTATCCTCCACGCCAGGTCGCGGCAGCACCTTTCGCTTCTTCTGGCCGCTCGAACGGGACGAGCACCATGCGCCTCCGGTCGCAGCCGCCGCGATGCAGCAGAATGTCGATCTTGCCGGCAAGCTGGTGCTCGTCTGCGACGACATTCCGGATGTGGGGCGCACGATTGCAGCCCTGCTCGAGCAGGCTGGCGCAGAGGTCGCCGTTTGTGAGGATCCGCGCGATGCGCTGGAAGCCGTACGAGACGACCCCGCGAGCTGGAGCCTTCTGATCACGGATTTCGACATGCCATTCATCACGGGCGCGGAGCTTGCCGAAGCGGTGCGGCTTGCCTCGCCCGAGCTGCCCATTCTCCTCTGCAGTGCGCTGGCGGAGGCACGCCGGCACGCGGCGCATGTGGATGCGATCCTCTCCAAGCCCGTGACGTCCGACAGCTTGCGGGAGGCGGTCTCCCGCGCGATGCTGTCCCGGCGAGGAGCGGACTGATCGGCATGTCAGGTGAACGCGGAGGGGACGGGCGCTTGAAAATTCTGCTGGCCGACGACCACGAGCTTGTCCGTGACACCATCAAGGCCTTCCTCGAGCGCGAGGGCGGCTTCGCGCTTACCGTCGCCGACGATTTTTCTGCCGCCCGTGCGGCGATGGAGGCCGACGGTCCGTTCGATCTCGTCCTGCTGGACTACACGATGCCCGGTATGGACGGACTGAACGGGCTCGATGCGGCGCTTGAACTCAATGCCGGCCAACCCGTCGCGATCATGTCCGGAACGGCCGACAAGACAGTTGCCCAACAGGCGCTGGATCGGGGCGCTGGTGGTTTTTTGCCGAAGACGATGGCCGCGAAATCGCTCCTCAATGCGGTGCGGTTCATGGCGACCGGCGAAAAGTATGCCCCGCTCGATTTCATGACGGCGCCGGATGTGGAGGAGGTTCACCCGCTGGCCGCCTCCATGTCGGAACGGGAGCGTCAGGTGCTGAACGGGCTCTGCCGAGGCCTCTCGAACAAGGAGATCGCTCGCGAGCTTGATTTACAGGAAGTGACCATCAAGCTCCACGTAAAGACGCTCTGCCGCAAGCTCGACGCCCGAAACCGGACGCAAGCGGCGATGATCGCGAAGGATGCCGGCCTCTTCTGAACGCGATCTATCCGAACGGATAGCCCGCTAGCCAATCGCCCTGCCGCTCTGGCCGGTTGCGCCCGCGCAAGGAGCTCTGCGCGACGCTATCCCTCCGCCTGCAAGAGGGGAGCTTCGCCATGAACATGCGTGTCGATATCCGGCAACCGGTGCTCGAGCTCAGGTCCGAATGGGCGGCGCCGTCGCAGCAGCGCATCGGTCTCTTCCGTCGATCGTTCCGGGCGCTATCGGTCCGCCGCCTCTGCTTCGGGGGGCGCATCGACGATAGGGGCCGCCTTCCTCGTTACGCGTTCCTCGCGTTGCTCGGGGTGTTGGCGCTCTGGGTGCCCGTAGCTGCGTATCTGAAGCTTGCTCCGGTGCGTTTCGCTTCTTCGGTGTCCCTGATCCTGCCCGGTTCCGGAGCCTCGAACTCGATCAGCCTCTCCGAGATCGGGCAGGCTTCTTCTTACGCGAACTCACCTTATGCCAGTCCTTCGCTGAGCCCGACGGTTACCTATAAGCGCCTCCTCGGCTCCCAGCGGGTTCTGGCCGCCGCCGCGGCCCGGCTTGGTGAGGAAGGCGCGCTCGATGAGCCGCGCGTGCGACTTGTCGATCAGACGGGCCTTGTGATCTTCGAGATGCGCGGTGTGGCGCCGGAAGATGCGCAGCGCCGCGCGGAAGCGCTGACGGCCGCTTTTCTGACCGATCTCGAAACCCTGCGCCGAGATGAGCAGATCCGCCGGGCGGACAGTGCGCATTCCGCCATTGCCGAGTATGAGGGTGCGGTCGCCGCGATCAGGCGCGATATCACGGCACTTCAACGCGACAGCGGCCTTAGCTCACCTGAGCAGTACGCGGAGATCGTGAGCGATCGCGAGGCTCTGGCAGCGCGGCTCCGCGATCTGGACGCCGAGTTTCAGGAGACCCGGAGCCGCGTCGCGACGCTTGAGACGGTCCTAGGCATCGACGCGCGTGTCGCGGCTTCGGCGCTCAAGCTCCATGCGGACCCTGAATTCCGCACGCTGGCCGCGGCGATGTCGTCGGCGGCCGCCGAGCTTGCAGCGGCGCGCGGGGAGTTCGGCGAGCAGCATCCTGTGCTCGTGCAGGCCCGGGATCACTACAGCGGCACCATCGGGCGGATGGAAGCCCGAGCGACCGCACTCACCGGCATCGCCAGCCGGGAGCTTGCGGGCAAGATCGATCTTGGCGCCGAGGAGGAGCGCGCAAGCCTTCTTGCCGATCTTATCCGCCTCGTCGCGGAGCGCGATGGCCTGGCCGAACAGCGCGCGGTGATGGCTGAGAAGATGCGCGCTGCCGATGCGCGCGTCGTTGGTCTCATGGAGGCTGCCGCCCGGCTCGACGACCTTCGGCGCGACTATCAGGTCGCAGAGGCTGTCTTTGCCTCGGCGCTCGCGCGGGTCGACACATCGAAGGCTGATCTCTTTGCGTCCTACCCGCTGGTGCAGGTGCTGGAGAGTGCCTCTTTGCCAGAGAGCCCGTCGTCTCCGCGGAAGATGATCGCCATCGGCGCGGGTATCGCCGGGACGCTTTGCCTTCTCTTCGCTTTGGGGCTCGCATGGCTGCGTCGCCCGATGATCGACTGGCTGATCCGCAGGGTGACCGGCGCATGACTGCCCGTGCTACCAACTCCGCCGAGGCCATGGTCTCCTGGACGATCCGGGCGACCTGGCCGTTCTATGCCATCGGCGCGCTCTACGTGGTCGGGCCGGTCTTCGCCTGGCTACTCGCGGGCCTCGCCTTCATCTCCCTCTATCTCGGTCCTGCCATGCGGCCGGATCTGCGTCCGATGGGTCCAATCCCACCCGTTGTCTGGGGTTGGGTCGGCGGCATGCTCGTCATGCTGGTCGCCCTCTGGATCGGTCATCTGGACTGGTCGCTGGCTGCCGCCACCACGATCAAATCGAGTATCGGATGGGCGAAGGGCTGGGCGCTGATGGCGCTCTTTCCGCTCGCCGGTGCAGTCCTGCCGATCCGCCGAGCGCCGATCGTCAGGGCGCAGTGCGTCGTCGGTCTTTGGACGCTTGGCCTGCTTCCGATCCTGCTCGCCGCACCCTATGCTGGTCTTCCCTCGGTCCTTTTCGTCTCACCGTTGAAGATGGTGGGTGGGCCGGGGCCGGAGTACTTCACGCTCTTTCTCTACATCCCCGATCCGGCGACCATGACGCCGCGCTGGTCGTTCTATGCGCCCTGGTGCCCGTTCGCGGGGCTGCTGGGCGTTGTCATGGTGCTCTTTGCGCTGGAGGAGAAGGACTGGCGCTGGATGGGCGTCGGCATCCTCGGAGGGGTGGCGATGATCCTCCTCTCCAAATCTCGCATGAGCCTCGTCGCCCTTGTCGTCTGCTCGGTCGGCCCGCGGATGATGCCTATGCTACTGCGCGCCTGGGCCTGGGGGCTCGCGAGCATCGCCATCACCTCGCTGGCGGCCCTCGGCGTGCCGCTCCTCAACCTCTTCACGGGCGCCGTCGAGCGCTTCAAGAATGCGCGCGCCGACAGCACCCGCGTGCGTGAGACGCTGCAGCGGATCGCCGAGGAGCGCTGGCGCACCGAGGCTGTCTGGTTCGGCCATGGCACGGTCGAACCTGGTCCCCATCTGGTCGAGTACATGCCGATCGGCAGCCACCACACCTGGTTCGGCCTCCTGTTCGTGAAGGGTCTCGTCGGCCTCTTCGCGCTTGTCGTCCCGCTTGTCTGGCAGCTCTGGCTGGCGCTGGTCGATGCAGCCCGCAGCACGCGTGGGCGCCTGCCGCTCGGAATCATGCTGATCTTCGTGATCCTGTCCTTCGGGGAGAACATCGAGATCGAGGTCTACATGCTCTGGCCCGCGCTCGTGATCCTCGGCATCCATGCTCGCGAGCTGCGGGACAACACCTTCGAAGACTGAAACTCCGAAGACCAAAGCTTCGAACACTGAGCCGGCTGGCTCTGATCAGAACGTGAAGGGGCGCAGGCATTCGCCTGCGCCCTAAACCTATTCCGTCATGGCGTGTGCTTCAGGCGGCGGTGGCGAAGCCGACTGGAGCGGCGAGGTCGTCCAGGAGCTCGAGCCATGCCGCCTGGAAGGCCCGTGCGGCGCGCCGCGCACGCTGCCGGCCCTGCAGGATGCGCTCGGCCTCGCCGCCATGGCGGAGGCGCCGCAGGGTCTCGGTCCACGCCTCCACCGAGTTGGCGCCCACGGCGATTGCCCCGTGCCGCTGATGCTCTGCAAGCCCATCGACGCCGGAGACGATAAGGAGACGACCGGCGGCCTGTGCCTCGAGCGCGACGAGACCGAAGGCCTCCCGCCGCGACGGCATGAGCACCGCATCGCAGGCGGCGATGGCTTCCGCGGGGCTGTCGGCCCATCCGACGAGGCGAATGCGCGCGTCCCCCTCCGCCAGCGCCTCGAGCCGATCACGCTCCGGCCCCTCGCCGAAGACCATCAGGCTCTCGTCATCGCCCGCCGCCGCCCGGAAGGCGCGGATCGCCACATCGAAGCCCTTTTGAGCGTCCAGGCGACCGATCAGACACCAGACTTTCGGGGCGCCCTCCAGGCGGGGTGTGAGCGCTAGGAACGGGCTCAGATCGACGCTCGGGTTGATCGTGACCACACGCTCAGCCGGCGCAAAGCCGCGGCGGCGGATCCAGGCGGCCTGTGGGGCGCTGACGGCGACGATGCGGTCGAACATCGCGTAGCTGACCCGCATGAGCGTCGCGAAGCGCTGCCGCGGCACGGCATGCATGGCGACGAAGCTCTCGGTGTAGCTATGCTCGACATGCACCATCGGCACGTCCGGATTGAGCGCGCGAAGGCCGGTGAGGAGCGGCACGTTCATCCAGGTGACGGTGAGATGCGAGACGATCACATCGGCCTCCAGGCGCGGCGCGACTAGGGCGCCACGCCTGATCCGTCGGATCTCATGGCTGTGATCGCGTCCGATTGCCGGTCCCTCCGCCATATGCCGGAGCATCCGCATCACGCCCCCGGGCGCAATGTCGTCGATGAGGTGAACAACCTTCCTGGTCATTGCAGTCTTCCTTCTCTTGGGCTGGGCTGTGAGGCTCAGGCAAAGCGGCTGCGCGCGGTGAGGATCGCCCGCTCGGCCAGCGCGTAGCCGTCGCGCCCGAAGGCGGAGAGCAGGGCGGCAGCCGCGACGGTGCTGCAGGTCTTGGCGGGCTCAGCCAGCAGCGGGCGGTGCGAGGCGTTGAGGGCGCGGGCCAGAAGCGACAGGGCGAGGCGTCCGTCGCGCTGTGAGACGGCGCGGCGCGCAAGATAGCGAAGCTGGTAGGCGCGCGCTGCCGGTGCGTGACGCGCCACGAATGCCGGCGCGATCTCGGCCATGCGGTCGATCATACGCTCCCAGCTTTCGTACTGCTTCTCCAGGTTGGCCGAGAGACCACCCGGGTTGACCCGGTACCGCGTGAGAAGTCCCGGCACCCCTTCGATCTTCCAGTCGGTGCTCAGCACGAAGCGCGCCCAGCACTCGATATCCTCGGACTGGCGGAAGCGCTCATCGAACCACCACGGGCGGCTGTCAGTCGCAGGGCGCCAGGCGATCCGGTCAAATGTCGCGCGGCGCACGACGGCGGCGGAGCCGTTACCGATCGGGTTGCGGCAGAGGACGTCGAGCGCCGTGATGCCCTTCAGCTTCGGCGACTGGGCGAGCCCGAGGGGGCGGCTTGCGGCATCGATGAAGCGCGAGCCGGAGAAGCTGATGCCGACCTCGGGATCGGCGTCGAGATGGGCGACATGCGCAGCGAGCTTGCCCGGCTCCCACAGGTCATCCGCATCGCAGAAGCCTACATAGGCGCCGCGCGCCGCCATGAGACCACCGTTGCGCGCCCCGGCCAGCCCCCGGTTCGCCTGCCGGACCACTCGGATCCGCGGATCGTCATAGAGCGCGACGACGTCGAGCGTTCGATCTGGTGTGCCGTCGTCCACGACGACGATCTCAAAGTCCGTGAAGGTCTGCGCGAGAAGGCTCTCGAGCGTCTCTGCGATCGTAGCGGCCGCGTTGTAGGCGGGGACGATGATCGAGGCGCGGGGCGCTCGGCTGAAGCTGTGTGAAACAGGGGGCATGGGCTGCGTCCTTTCGTTGGGCTGATCAGGCAAAGAGCCTGTTGCAGAGGCGTGCTGGCAGGAGCGGCGCCAGAAGTGAGCCGCCAAGGGTGAGTGCGCCGCGGCGCGGGATGTCGAAGAAGGCGGCCGGGCTGCGGCAGAGACCCTGAAGCGCGAGGCGCCGGGCAAGACGCGGATCGGCATGCGTGCGCAGCGCGCGGCGTGCGAGGTAGCGGAGGTGGATGGCCTCGGCCCGGCGTCCGGTCGCCTGATCGATCGGTGTATGCGCTGCAAACCGCTCAAGCGTGCGTTGCCAGCCCGTGCGCATGGCCTCCAGGTCGGCGGAGAGGCCACTCTCCGACATCCGGTAGTCGACGAGCACTTCGTCGATCCCTTCGATCCGCCTGCCGTCAGCGGCGATGCGAAGCAGAAGGTCCACGTCCTCATGATGCGCGAGGCGCTCGTCGAAACCGCCGATGGCCCTGAACGCGTCGAAGCGGATGGCGAGATTGGACGTCGTGCAAACCGGATTCTCACCAAGCAGCACCGAGGCGTCGAGGGGGCGGCGCCGGATCGTCGATGTTGTGTCCGGAGACGCCGCATCGCCGCGAAAGAAGCTCACGCGACCATAGGCGGCCGCGCTGCGCGGGCGCGCCGTGAAGTGCTCGACGATCCGCGCGAGACGCTGCGGTCGGCAGAGATCGTCCGCATCGAGGAACGCGACGAGTGGACTGCGCGCAAGGCCAAGAACGCCGACATTGCGCGCCCGGCTCGGCCCGCCGTTTGGGATGCGCAGGACTCGGATGCGAAGGTCACACTCTGCGGCCTTGGTCAGGACGTCGCTCGTCCGATCGGTGGAGCCATCGTCGATCGCAATCAGTTCCCAGCACTCGAGCGTCTGGGCCTGAAGGCTGGCGATGGTCTCCCTTAGATGTGCTGCTGCGTTGTAGCAGGGCATCACGACAGAGATCGTGGGGTTCGGCATGGCCTCAGGCCTCCTGGACAAAGCGGTTATGAGAGAAGGCGGTCGTGATCGCGGGCCAGGCGGCGCCGAGCTGCACCACCGCGGCGATCGCGACCTGGGTCAGGGCGATGGCCATGAGGCCATGGGGCGCTGCGAGGGCCGTGCCGGCGACGAGGCTGGCTGCGAGCACGGCAGTGACCAGAAACTCCCGCCCGGTGCGCTCCTCGGCGCGCAGCGCCTGGGCCGCGCCGGACCAGAGGATCTGGGGCACGGCCATGAGGCAGAGAACGCTGACGAGGGGCGCGGCCTCGGCCCAGCGGCTGCCAAAGAGCATCGGCACGTAGAGAGGAACGAGCGCTGCTTGCAGCAGCACCAGGGGGACAAGCACCGAGAGAGCGATCCGCATGGCTCCGCCGAGCGCCGCAACGCGGTCGCGTGCGCGGCTCAGATGTGGGAGCAGCACTAGGGAGAAGGCCTGTGTCACGGAGGTGGCGAGCCCGAGACCCGCATTGAACGCGAAGAAGTAGATCCCGAGCGCCTCGGACCCGAGCAGACCGCCGATCACCAGCTTG
Organism: Pseudomonadota bacterium; assembly: GCA_039815685.1. GTDB lineage: Bacteria > Pseudomonadota > Alphaproteobacteria > Rhodobacterales > Rhodobacteraceae > Thermohalobaculum. Next base: position 62,770 of record JBCBYV010000023.1, read on the forward strand.
TCCGCGTGCAGTCTGAGTGCCTTCACGAGCTCGATGCCGATGACCGGACCGCCATAGGTCAGGAACGGTCTGATCGGCGCGCGCGGGGCAGTGCGGTCTGCGCGCCAAGGGCGCAGACGGCGCATGCCGATCAGCCAGACCGGCGCCGAGAGGACCCGTGGGAGCACGATCGCCAACGGGTGCGCGGTCGCGAGAACCAGTGCTACTGTCAGAAGGTTCTGCGCCACCACCTGAGCCCCGGCGACGCCCGCTGTGCCCGTCATGCGTCCCTCGCGCATGGCGAGGCCCGCTTGCACGATCCCGCCCGGCATGAAGAGGTATTCGAGCGCGAGGACCGCGATCATGCCGCCCACGAGAGGATCGCCCCCACCCGTGAGCCAGACCGCGGCGATAGCCAGTTGCGTAAGCGTCAACCCGGCGCACCAAAGCCACATGAGGCGGTGGGCTTGCCGGCAGACTGCCTCTAGGTCCTCGCTGCGCGCAGTGATAATCCGCTGGCCAGCACCCGTCTCGCTCAGTGCCTTCAGGATCTCGCTGGAGGCCATGGCCGCGGCGGCCAGCCCGATGGCTTCGATCTCCATCGTGCGCGCGACGGCGAGGACGACGCCGAACCTGGACGCCTTGGCGACGGCCTCGGACGCGCCGTAGGCGAGGAGGGCACGTCGGAAGCCCTGCAGGCTCGGTGCGGCGTCGGGCGTGGCAGTCATGCTCGGTCTCCCGGACGGTTCATGGGCTGGGATGCGTCGGTCGCTGAGGCATATCGGCCGGTGCGCCGTCGCGCTCTGCAGCAGCCGGCTAGCCTCCCATCCCCGTCGGAGGGTTCGACTGTCCTTTCGGATAGTCTGCGGCACGGATGGGCCGCCGCGCTCTACGGGCGCGCGGCAGCACCACAGACAACTGCAGCGTATGAGCATTGCCAGACAGCGAACCGCGTAAGAGGGAGCCCAAAATGCGCCGCACGACGTTTACTGCGATGACCGCCGCCTTCGTCCTCTCCGGCTGCGCCGCCATGAAGACGCCGGAGAACCTTGAGGCCGCGGATGAAGGTCGCGCCTATCAGGCTCAGTACCGCACGGCCGAGAGCGATCTCAGAGAAGCGCGCAACGCTCGCTCGATGGCTCTCAACGCGGAGCGGTGCGCGCCCGCCGAGGCACCGAACACCAACGGTGCAGCTTGGGCCCTGTCTCCAGAGGCGCTTTCGGCGGGCGATCTGGTCGAGGTGACGATCGGAAAGGATGAGGTCTTATCGGGGCGCTTCGAGGTCTCCAGTGACGGTATGCTTCGGCTCCCGCATCTCGGCCCTGTTGGCGCCCTCGGTCGCGAGGCGCCGGCACTGGAGAACGAGATCGCGGAGAAGCTTGTTCGCGAGGGTTTTTATCGCCGTTCGCCAAGGGTCTCGATCCGTCTGGCCGATGCTGCGCCCGCGAGGATTTTCGTCGCGGGTGCCGTCTTCGAAGCTGGACAGCACGAGGTCGGCCGTGTCAGCGGCGATGACCGCGACATCCGCCGACAGGATGCGATTGGGGCCGGAGGTGGCGGTCGCAGCATCAGCCATGCGTTGCGCGCGGCGGGCGGTGTGCGGCCGGATGCCGATCTCAGCAAAGTGCGCCTCCTGCGCGCGGGCAAGACCCGTGTCCTTGATCTCAGCGGAGCGGTTGTCGGGCATCCCTTCGAGGACGCAACGCTCATTGCGGGCGATCAGGTCGAAGTCCCGTCACGAGGCTGTTTCCAGGAGAGCCTGATGGTCTCCAATGCAATCTCGCCACCGGGCATCAGCGTCTACATGTCGAACCTGACGAAGCCTGCCGACGCCAACGCCCTCTCCGCCATCGGGCGAGAGACCCGGCAGGTGCCTTATGGCGCGCGCTTTCTGCAAACGGTGGTCAGCATGAACTGTGTCGGCGGCACACAGGCGACGAATGCGGACCGCTACGCAGTCCTCTTCTCGCGCAACCCGATGACTGGCGCTTCGGTGGTGATCGAGCGCCGCATCGAGGACCTGCTCCGCCGCGCGGACAGGGATGAACTCGACCCCTTCCTCCTGCCTGGCGACGCCATCGCCTGCTATGACAGCACGGTCACCAACATCACCGAGGTCGCCAAGTCGATCGCCACAGTGCTCGGCACGGGCATCCTGCTCGCCATCTGACCGACCACAGGAGCCGGCATCCGATGCCGGCTCCTACCCCAAGAGGCTCGATCTCAGCAGAGGCGCGGTGTTGACGCTTTGAACGGATGCCGTGGACGCCTTCCCGACGTGGTTCCTCAGAACGCTTCCGGCACACGCGACGCCGCGCGCAGGGGCATCCGTGGCATCAGCGCAAACCACGACCGGTTGCCGATGAGTGTTGAGCGGCGACGAACGGCCAAAGGCAGGCGAAGGACCGTCCGCCGCGACGGTCTTCTATGCGCCAGGGGTGGTGGCGAAGCCCGACCCGGGTTGGCGGTATGCCTCGCGGGGAGGGGCGAAGATGTCGAGGACCCTCGCACCCTCTGGCCCGGCCCTGAAGCCGTGCTCGACGTGGCCAGGGGTGCGCCAGAAATCGCCCTTTCCTACGGCGACCTCCATCCCGTCCTGGATGCGCGTGCCGCTGCCTTCGAGCAGAACGCCCCATTGCTCCTCCGGGTGGCTGTGGATCGAGCCTTCACTCAAGGGCTCGAAACTGACGACAGAGAGCATGGCCTGCTCACCTGCGAAGACCCGTGTCTCGATGCCCGAGGCAAGCGTGCGGGCGACCCCGGCGCTGAGATCGGCGAAGTTGAAGAAGGTTTCAGGACGGCTCATGGATGGTCTTCCTCCGCTGGCGACCGGGCGCTCAACCGCGCTCCAGTCCGAAGATCTCATAGGTCGTCTCACCCGCCAGGATGCGGGCGCGGATCTTCTCCTCCCGCGAAGCGACCTCCGTGACCTCGGACAGCACCTCGATCGCGATCCCGGCCGGAATTACGACGAGCCCATCATCGTCACCGACGACTATGTCACCGGGGTTCACGATCACGCCGCCGATCATGACCGGAACACCGGTCTCCCCGGGATCGGTCTTGGCGGTGGCCTCCGGATGGAACCCGCGCGAGAACACCTGAAAGCCGAGCGCGGCGATATCGGCGCTGTCTCGTATCGTGCAATCGAACACGCCGCCGGTGATGCCTCGCGCCATGCAGCACTGTGCCAGAAGGTCGCCGAAGGGGCCGAACCGCTCCGATGCCGCGCCGTGCACGACTAGAACGTCGCGGGGTTCGGCTTTGTGCACGGCGAGGTGGATCGCGGCGTTTTGGCCTGGCGTAATTCGGGCGGTGCAGGCGCGGCCCGCGATGCGCTTGCCGCGGATCAGCGGTTTGATGGCAGCCGACACCGGCCTGACAGCCGGATTGGCATTGCAGAGATTGCCGGTCGGGAACCGGGTGAAATCGGCGGGCGTCACGAGGAGGCCTCGCAGCGGGCAAGAAAACTGGCCATCGCCGACCAGAGCGCCGGCGGGTTCGAGTACATGGGGAAATGCCCTGAGAAGGGGATCTCCGTGACCTCGACGCCGATGTCCGGTAAGGCACGGAGGTAAGAGAGGTGGCGGTTCTGTTCGCCGTAGACGAACATCCGTGGACAGGGCAGCCCGGCCAGGATCTGCATCAGCGGCGCGTTATCGGACAGTTCGACCATCGAGGTGAAGATCGGACGGGCGGAGGTGGCACGTACCTTCAGAGTAAGCGCCGACGCGTAGAGCCGAGAGCCGAACTCGGGCCGCTCGCCAACCCGCTCGATGAAGCCTCGCAAGAAGGTGTCTGCGTCTTCGTCCGCGTGCTCCACAATCTGGCGGGAGAGGAAGCAATCCTCAGGCGCGACGTTGCCCTCGATGTCGATAAAGCTCAGCACGCGGGCAGGGTGGCTATGGGCGAGCATCAGCCCAGTGAGCCCGCCCATCGAATGACCCGAGAGATGAAACCGATCTATCCCAAGCCTGTCAAAGACCGCGATTGTGGCATCCACGAGGAAGGGGATCGAGAGAGTGTCCGGATTTTCGACGCTAGACGCGCCGCAACCGGGCGCATCGACGAGGACGAGGTCGCGTCCCTCGAAATCGGAGCGAAGGGCGAGATCGGCATAGTCCTCCTTGGTCGAGCCAAAACCGTGAAGGCAGACGAGCGGCGCGAGTGCTCCGGGACGGCGGAGAACGGCGACGCGAAGCGTGGTGCCGTGGATGCTAAGGTCGAGCGTTTGCGGTTGCATTGGCTGGGGCGTCGGGATCATGGTGAATCGGGTCTCAAAGGGTAATATGGCAGATGAATCATCTGCATTAAATTCAGGATACCGAATGATCGATGGAGTTGACAGGAAAATCCTGTCTATTCTTCTCTCGGACGCGGCGACGTCCAAGGCGGAGATCGCCCGACGTGTCGGCCTCGTAGCGTCCGCAGTGTCCGAGCGGGTGCGCCGCCTCGAAGCGGATGGTCTGATCCAAGGTTACGAGGTCAGGCTGGACGCGAGGCAGCTGGGCAAGCCGCTGCTTGCATTCATCTTCGTCACCGATGCGAAGCCGAGCCTGGGCTTCGATACCGCAGCGGCGCTAACCGGCGTCACAGGGCTGGAAGAGCTGCACAAGATCGCCGGCGAGGACTGCTTCCTGCTCAAGATTCGCGCAGCGGATACCGATGAACTCAACCGGATCATTGAGAGAGAGATCAACCCGGTGCAGTCGGTCACGCGCGTGCGGACCACCATCGTCCTCAACGCCGTGGCGGAGCGTCCTCCGATGGCGGGACATGACCTGGATCGTTCTGCTGAGTGATCGACGCACAAGATCCGATCCACCTCGGTGCTTCCCGGCTGATTGGTACACGCTTGCGGCGAAAGGCGCATGTTCATCGCGGATGTGGGCAACGTCTCAGACGGATGCTCCCGTCGCGCATGCGCGGAAGCCCTCTACCGCAGGCGCGGCGCCGTCGAGCGGCACTGAAAGCGTTGCCGAGCCCGTGAGCGCAGTCGCAGTATGGTTGAACTGGAGCCCGTCGAGCACATTGCCGAAGCCCCGATCTGTGACGGTGAGAACCGTCCCGCCCTCGGAAAGCTCATGGCGTGAGGTGGAGATGGTTAGCGCCTGCCGACCCTCGAACCGGATCGCGAAAACCGCATCTCTCGGCCACGGTACCGATCGCTTCAGGGCAATCGCGTATTCGGACGCCCGAGGATCATATGTCACCGTCACGCTCGAGGCTTCCCATTGGTGCGACAGCGTGCAGACCGGGCTTGGCGAGAACTCCCAAGCCCAGAGAGGAGACGGTGCAGTCAATAGGAACAGAAGAAACCTTCGCATGGGATTTGATGTAGCAGTCGAGGCATGCGTGACGAGTTCGAAACGGTCCAGTAGCGCAGTGCAGCCTGCCGCTCTCTCACGGGCGCGTACTTGCGAGCTCGACCCAGAGGGGCCTTCGCCTTGGACTGGTTGTGGGTAAAAGCTCTGCCCGAATGCTAGGCGCCAAGTCATCGCCCGCTGAGCGCTGATCGCGCGCAGTTTCTCCGCATGGCGCCTTCGATCCGCGGCACTGCCCAACCTCGTTCCCCTGGTCGCCTTCGCCTCGGTGGGCGGCCAGGGGAATGCGGGGCTCCCTGATGCATAGGGCTGGATGGTCGCGAGCGAAGAGACCTCTCTGCCTCTTCGATGAACCTCGTACCGATCGGAGCTAGCGTTGCGCGTATTGCCGGATCATGTGGCCACCATCCACGTCGAGCACGACGCCCGTCGTGTAGGCGTTCGACATCAGGAAGAGCGTGGCCTCCGCCGCCTCTTCGACCTCTCCGACCCTGCCCACAGGGAGCGACTCACCTGTCGCTTCGTACATGGTCGCGCGCGCTTCGGGCGCCATCTCGGCATAGGCCTCGGAGCGGACCATGCCTGGTGAGAGGCAGTTGACCCGGATCTGCGGGCCGAGTTCCAGCGCGAGCGCCCGGGTGAGCGCCTCCACCGCCCCGTTCACCGCACCAAGGCCGGAGCAGTTCTTTCCAGGGCGCCGCGACAGCACGCCCGAGAAGAACGTGATCGATGCATCTGTTGCGAGTTTTGAAAGGCTCGCCCTCGCGACCGCGTAAGGGCCGAAGAACTTCGCGTCGAACATCCTGCGCAGGTCGGTCTGCGGCAGATCAGCGAAGTGTCCATGCGCTGCGCTGGAGGCCGAAATCACAAGGTGGTCGACCTGCGGGAGAGCTTCGGCCCAGGCCGCGACGGATGCAGGATCGGTCATATCGACGGGCAGGGCCTTGCCCGCGCCAAGCTCGCGGACCGTCTCATCGAGTCTCGTCGCGTTCCTACTCGAGATGATGACGTTGGCGCCGGCAGCAATTGCCATCCTCGCGACGGCTTTCCCGATCCCGGAGCTTCCTCCGACCACGACAACCGTCTTTCCATCGAGTTTCATTGTCGCGCTCCTTATCGGATCGGCCGGGTTTCTGGGCGGATGAGGTTGAGGATCGTGTGCGGATCGGCCCCGGCGAAGAGCAGCTTGATCACGATCGCGGCCGCTGCCTCGAGTTGATAGGCATGACGGTTGTCGCCGAGGCGGAGGGGCTCTGCCCCCACATCCGCGATCAGCTCGGCAATCATCTCGGCCGCGCCATCATCGGCTGTGTAGAGGGTCACCATCCGCCGCCCGTCATAGGTCATGTCGGCGTCGGCCCAGACGGCGGTCTGCGCCATGTTGAAGGCCTTGCCGACCATGGCGCCCGGCAAGGCGTCCGAAATCGCCTCGGTGAGTGATCGGCCATCCTCGCGCGTGGTGAGGAAGGTCTCGACGCTAACGGGATTGTTGATGTCGATGACGATCTTTCCCTCGAACGCCGTGGCGCCTCCGGCAGCCTCGATCGCGTTGAAGACGTCTTCGCCCCGGGTTGCCAGGACGACGACATCCGCTAAGCCCACGGCCTCCGCCGCAGTGCCCGCGGAAGCACCCACAGCCTCTGCCGCGGCGAGGGTCTTCTCCGGATTGCGCCCGGACACCATCACCTCGTGCTTGTCGACCCACTTGGCGGCAAGCGCCTGAGCCATCCCCCCTGCACCGACAAATCCGATCTTCATCTCCGCCTCCTTCACTCTGTGATGAGGCGAACCTAGGATCGGCAAAAACATAGTTGAAATCGATACGATGTATTCCTGATATAAACAGTATGGATATAAAACAGTCGGAGATCGGTCTCCTCATCGCCCTTGATGCACTCCTCGAACGCGAGAGCGTCACGGCGGCGGCCCAGGCGCTGGGCATAAGCCAGCCTGCGATGTCGGCGCAGCTTGCGCGGCTGCGGGCGTTATTCAACGATCCCTTGCTCACTGCATCGGGACGCAGGCTTCTCCCTACCGCCCGGGCGCTGGAGATAAAGGTCCCGCTGAGGGCGCTCCTGGCGGATCTCGATCTACTGGTGCGCGAGAATGCGCGGTTCGATCCGGTGACGACCGACCGGGTCTTCCGGATCATCGGGACGGATTATGCGCATGCCGTCCTGTCCTCGGCGCTGCTCAAGGCCCTTCAGGAGCAGGCTCCCAAGGCGCAGGTGGCGCTGCTGCCCTTTGATCCGACCACGGTCTGGTCGCAGCTTGAACACGACGCAGCCGACCTGGCACTCGCGACGGGCATGCAGATCCAGGAGGCGCGACGGCGGCCCGGGTTCTCGGAGCAGTTCACGGTCATTCAACGGCAGGGCCATCCGCGGGGAACGGCGCCCTTCACCCTGGATACCTTCTGCGAGGCCGACCACGTGCTGATCTCGCCTCAGGGTGGCGGCTTCTTCGGTGCGACTGACAAGTTCCTGGCGTCGAAGGGGCGCAAACGGCGTATCGCCTGTTCACTTCCGAGCTTTCTGCTTGCGCCCGGCGTGGTGGCCGGCTCCGACCTGATCGCGGTGATCCCGACGCGCCTCGCCATGCTCTTCGATGATCTGATCGAGCAATTCCCGACGCCCTTCCCGTCACCGAGTTTCGGGGTCGATATCCTCTGGCATCCGCGCCGCCAGAACGATCCCGCGCATGTCTGGCTGCGGTCGCTCGTCGCCAAGACCACATCCGATCAGTGAGCTCGCCCCATCGGGACCCAACTGCGTTTAGCCCTTGGTCGCCGCGGGCGGCCGGCGCGGGCTTCGAAATCGCAATGCGTCGCGGCTGATGCATGCGCGAGCCGTTGCGTCGCTGACGCGAGCGCACTCGCCGACGCGTTCCCTCTCACACGGGCGGCGCAGCGTGCCTAATCAGGCGCATGTCGAGACCTTGGTCTTCGGTGCGCTCGCAGCGACCTAGCGCGCCCCGGACGGATCCGCGGCGATCGCTTCGGCGAGGATATCGAAGACGAGGCGGATGCGGCGGCTCGTGCGCAGTTCCTGGTGGGTGACCAGCCAGACCGGCATCGGGATCGGCGGCAGGTTCGGCAGAACCTGTTCTACTTCCGGCGTGCAGGCGGCGACGTCCCGTGACATGAGCCCCATGCCAAGGCCGCGGCGCACCATCTCCCAATAGACCACGCCGCTCTCGGAACTCAGGCGGAACTGCCCTCGCGAGACACCGACGCCGAGACCATTGAGCGCGGCGATGATCGGTTCGGATCGTCCAGGATAGACGAAGGTTGCGTCGCTGAGATCGTCCGGTGTCGTCGGGCGACCATGGGCCTCGAGGTAACTCGTCGCGGCGTAGAGATGCGCCGTCGTCTCTCGTACGAGGCGTGCGACGAGATCAGGCTGCTCGGGGCGGACATGGCGGATGGCGATGTCTGCCTCGCGCCGTTGCAGGTCGCTGATCTCGTTGGCGGCGACCACCTCGATCTCGATCCCCGGCGCTTCTGTGCGCAGGCGCGCGAGGATCGGGGGTAGCTGGTGGACGGCGACGACATCACTGGCCGAGATTGCGACGCGTCCTTCGATCGTCTCCGTCCGGCCCGCCGCCGCCAACGAAACGCGCCCTGCTGCCTCGCCCATCGCTCGCACATGCTCGGCAAGTTCGAGCCCCGGTCCCGTCAGCGAGAGCGAGCGTCCGATACGCTCGAAGAGCGCGACGCCGAGATCGGCCTCGAGCGCGGCGACCTGACGGCTGAGCGTTGGTTGGCTGAGCCCGAGTGCCCGCGCGGCGGCCGAGAGCGAGCCCGTCTCTGCGGTCGCAAGGAAGGCCTTGGCCTGGTTCCAGTCAAAGGCGACGCGCTGCCAATTCATGCATGTTTGTATATCTAGCCTGCATTGCCGGACAATTCCTATCCGCTCGGTGGAGGTGTACGCGGCGGCATCGCTCGGGACCGCGGACTTGTCGTTGCGTTGGTTGACCGGGCGGATCATCGAAAGGACACGCTATGAAGGACGCTCAGGCGTTCTGGGACGGCCTCGCCCGTGGTTATGCAAAGAAGCCCGTCAAGGATGTCGGTGCCTACGAGCAGACGCTTGGGCGCACGCGGACACATCTCGCCGCGACGGACCGAGTGCTGGAGCTCGGCTGTGGTACCGGCAGCACGGCGCTGCGCCTTGCCGGCGCGGTGGGCGAGTACATCGCGAGCGACATCTCGCCCGCGATGATCGCGATCGCCGAGGAGAAGGCTGTCGCCGACGGGCCAGAGAACCTGCGCTTCGTTGCTGCCGCGCTGAACGACGCGCCGCGCGCCGAGGGGGGCTTTGACGCGGTGCTGGCCTTTCACCTGATGCATCTCGTGGACGACCTGCCGGGCGCTCTCGGCGCCATCGCCGAACGGCTGCGCCCGGGCGGGGTGTTTATCTCGAAGACCGTCTGTCTCGGTGAGCGCGGTGGCTGGAAGCTTCGCGCCTTCGTCCGTTTCATGCGCCTCCTCGGTATTGCCCCGCCGGTTGCCTATCTCAGCACCGAGGGGCTGGAGGCCGCGATCACCGCAGCCGGCTTCGAGATCGTCGAGACGGGGAGGTTCCCGAAGGTCCCGCCGAACCACTTTGTCGTCGCGCGGCGGGTCTGATCCGATGACCGTCCAAAGTCCTCTCCACATTGCCATGGCGGTCGCGGTGCTTCATCGTCTCGGAAGACAGAGACCTGTGCGGCTCGGCCTTCTTCTCCTCATCCCCCTGTCGGTGACGGTGCCCTTCTGGTGGTCGCCGGTGGCCCATGGCGTCACGGTGCTGGTCGACGATCCGGGAGTGGCGATTGCTGCCGCCGGCGCGCTGGGACCCGTCGCAGTGGTCGCGCTGATCGCGCTTGCGACCGTGATCGCACCCATTCCTGGCGGCCCGATCGCCGTTGCGGCGGGCGCGCTCTATGGCGCGTCAACGGGCGGCGTGCTGACACTTGCAGGTGCGGTACTTGGGGCGATCACAGCCTTCGCTATCGCACGGGCGCTCGGGCGCGACGCGGTTCGCGGCTCGCGTCTGGCCGCCGTCGCCTGGATCGCACGGCCGCGCCCGCAGGGTCGCCTCATGGCAATCGTCTTCCTGTCGCGGCTCGTCCCGTTCATTTCGTTCGACGCCGTGAGCTATGCGGCCGGGCTCAGCACATTGGCTGCGTGGCGTTTTGCGCTCGCCACCTTTGCCGGTATCGCGCCGATGAGCTTTCTGCTTGCCGCAGTGGGCGCGGGCCTCGTGGACGATCCCGAAGCCTTCGCACCGCTCATGATGCTGTTCGTCGGTCTGACCGCGGTGCAGTTTCTGGCCACGATAGTGATCAAGAGCCTTCGTCGGGCGATGGAGCAGACCTAGGTCGAAGCATCGGCAGGGCGCCTCCTCGCGCGAAGGATAGAAGGCGGCTGCTTCCCCCGGGGGTTGCAGCCGCTGGGCCCAGCACCGCAAGCGAGCCCCTCTGACGCTTCGCCGGTCATACAGGGTTCGCCGCATAGGGCGCTCCGTGGGCATCCATGAAAGTCGGTCACGCTGCCGGAGCGAGCCTTCTGACCGGGCTGGGAGAGGGCCGCCGCTGAGCCGGCAGAGACGTTCATCGGATGGCTCGGGTCCCTTGCCAGCGCCGGGGCGCCTGTTAAGGCTCCCGGCACTCAAACTTGGGGGTATGCTGGATGCGACGCACACGTCTTGGCCGCACTGACATCGAGGTGAGCGGCTTCTGCCTCGGCACGATGACCTTCGGGACAAACACCGACGAGGCGGAGGCTTTCCGCCAGCTCGATGCCAGCCTCGATCATGGCATCGATTTCCTGGACACGGCCGAGATGTACCCGGTGAACCCCGTGCGCAAAGAGACCGTGGGCCTCACCGAGGAGATCATCGGGCGTTGGATCGCAAAGACCGGGCGGCGCGCCGACTACGTCATTGCCACCAAATGCGTCGGCGAGAACGGCTCCTTCGTGCGCGAGGGGCAGGTTGTGGACGGTCGAGTCATTCGCGAGGCCTGCGAGGGGTCGCTTCGCCGCCTCGGCATCGATTGTATCGATCTCTATCAGCTGCACTGGCCGAACCGCGGCTCCTACCATTTCCGCCAGATCTGGTGCTACGACCCGTCGAAGCAGGACCGGGCGACGACGATCCAGAACATGGACGATGTGATGGGTGCGCTCCGGGACCTCGTCGCAGACGGCAAAATCCGCGCTTTCGGTCTCTCGAACGAAAGTGCCTGGGGCACCGCGCAGTGGCTGGCCGCGGGGGAACGAACCGGTGGGCCGCGCATCGCCGCGATCCAGAACGAATACTCCCCCCTCTGCCGGATGCCTTATGACGGTGACATGGCGGAGCTCGGGCACAACGAAGAGGTGACCCTTCTGGCATTCTCTCCGCTCGCCACCGGTTTCGTGACGGGCAAGTATCTCGACGGTGCGTTGCCGCAGGGCTCCCGTCACCAGATCGCCGGCGGGTCGCCGCGTTCCTCGCCGCGGCTCGATGCGGCGGTCGGCGCCTACCTCGACGTGGCTCGGAAACACGGCATCGATCCCGTTCACATGGCGCTCGCCTTCTGCCTGCAGCGGCCCTTCCCCTGCATTCCGATCTTCGGTGCGACGACGCTGGCACAGCTCGAACACATCGCCGCAGGGCAGGAGCTTACGTTGAGCGCCGATGTCCTTGCCGACTTGGCGGAGGCAAACCGGGCCCACCCGATGCCGTTCTGAAAGGCGCGGACCACCGAACGACTGGCGCCGACCCACGGGGCCCTCGGCAGCGTGGTCACGCGCCATCGATTGATGCCTCGGTCCACGGCCGCCCTTGTTGCCATTGGCGCTCCCATACCGAGTGAGCGACAATCCGCTGGGCCAAAGGACGTTGAGGTGCGGCTTGGAGACGTCGAGAGCGTGCGACGCATCTGATGGACATGCGGCAGGGGTGCTGCGGGTTCGCGTAGGAAGCAGTCCGGCTGGATGTGGCGACGGTTGTCTATTCGGGCCTGGCTTGCTCAAGCCGTTTTTCGATCTCGGCGACGGCTGCGCCAGCGCCGTCCTCGTTTCTCAGCCGGACTGCGAACTCTTGCGCGCGGGCTCTGATGTCGCGATCAGAGGTGGCCACGCGGATCGACTCGGAGAGTCTCTCCGGCGTGAGGCGCTTCCGCGGGACCGGTGAGGCGCCGAGGCCGAGCGCGACGCTTAGTTCGGCCCAGCCGGGCTGGTCCCCGAAGAAAGGACATATCACCGTCGGAACACCGGCCCGAATCCCTGCGGCGGTCGTGCCCGCACCGCCATGGTGGACGACGGCGGCCATCTGCGGAAAGAGCCACCCATGCGGTACCGACCCAACGGCGCACATGTCGTCGGCTTCAGCCCCGATCTCGGCCCAACCTGATCCGATCACGCCGCGAACGCCGGCCAGCCTTAGCGCCTCCACTACGAGGCGGCCGAGCGCTTCGGGGTCGCGCGTCGTCATGCTGCCGAAGCCGACATAGACCGGCGCGTCCCCCGCCGCTAGGAACTCTGCGAGCGGCCCGGGCGGCGTGTAGTCCGGATCGGGGGGCAGCCACCAGTACCCGGTCATCAGCGCCCCTCCGGGCCAGTCGGCCGGTGGCGTGACGACGAGAGGACTTAGCGCATGCAGCACGGTGATGGCGCCCGCGCCGGGCGGGAACAGAACATCGCGGGCGCGTCTCACTGGGGCGAGGCCTAGCTGAGCGCATCTGAACTCGTTAACCGACGGCTTGTAGGTCGCGTAGGACATCGCGACGAGGCGATATGACAGTCGTTTGTAGCCCGGGATCGGCACGCGAGGGAGACCCACCGCCGGAAAGGCGGAGGTCGGCACGATCACCGGCTGCAGGACACAGAGCATCGCCGGGACGCCCAGGGCTTCGGCGATATGCGGCCCGGCGATGACCTTGGGGTGATAGAGGATGAGATCGGGATCTGCCGCTTGCGCCGCCTGCCAGGCCTCCACGCAGAGCTGCGCATTGATGGCTCCCGATCCACGGGCGAGGCGGATGCCCGCGGCGAGACGACCGAAGAGCCCGGAACCTCCCTCCAGCATGGTCTTGCCGTCCCTTGAATGAACGATCTCGAGCAACGCGTCAGTGAGCGGTGCGAAGTCGAGACCGAAGGAGGCGATCCAGCTCCCGAAATGCTCGGCCGTGGCCAGCGTGACCCGATGACCCCGTTCTCGCAGCCGGAGCGCAAGCGCAACGAACGGCTCCACGTCTCCGCGCGTGCCATAGGTCAGAATGAGGAGTTTGGCGGGGTCCATTAGACGGCGCTACCATGCGGCATAGTCGGTCATTACCCGTCCCGAGGTGGCCTCCGCAACGCAGACGGCACGCCTCCGTTCGCGCGGATCTCCGCTCGGCAACTCTACGGTGCTGCGGTGGTTGATGGGCTCGCGATCCTAGGATCGTCCAGGGCCTCCAGCACTGAGAGATGCGCTCGACGGCAACAACGCAGTCGCCCTCAGAGTTCGTCTCCAGTGGTGGTTTCGCCAGCGATGTGGTGGGATGTCAGCTTGATCATCGAGATCTGGATCATGGTCTGGAAGGTCTCGGCTAAGCGTTCGAAGTCCTTTGCGGGGTGGCGATGGATGGTGGATCCGCGCAAGTGTGCGCTCAATGGTCCATCGCTTGACCTGAACTACGAAGCCACGCTCGGAGCACTGGACGGTTTCGACCGGGCGTGACGCGGCGTCGGCAACGCGCGGCCCCTGAGATCCGGCGTCAGCGCGGCAGCGCTCGACGAAAGGGAAGCGGGGGGCGATGACGTCGAACACGAGCGCGGCGCCGTCGCGATCCTGAGCGTCGGCCGAGTGGACCTCCATGCGGATCATCAGACGTAGCGTGTCGGAGAGCGGATGCCGCTTGCACCCCTTGATCTGCCTTCCGGCGCAGAAACCAACTGCGTTTCGGGCGTCAGGACCGGTCTTGACGCTCTGACTGTCGATGATCGCCGCCGAGCGGCTCTCTTCTCGTACCTACAGATCGCGGCATCGGCGGTAGAGAGCATCGTGGATGCTCGCCGAGGTTACGCCATCGCGCCACGCCCGAGAGTAGCCGCAGACGGTGCTGCGCGGAGGAACGTCGTGGGGCAGCATCCGCCACTGATACCCGGTCTGAAGAAGATGTAAGATAGCATCGACCACCCGGCGCGGGCAGGATCTTTGCGGTCGACCGCCAGGCTTCGCCTACGGGAAACAGTGGCGCGATGAGCGCCCATTCCCGATCCGTCACGTAGCTTGAGTACGCCTCGTCGAGGCGCGCACAGTCTCGTCGGGTGGCCGCCGTCCGATCCATCCTACCTCCGTCGTATCTTGCCAGGAACAACGGCCATGGAGTGGATGCCGCCTCGCGACGGCATCGCAATGTGCCACGCTGGCGCTTGCTTGAAGCGACAAGAATGGGAAGGAGCTTCCATGGGACGGGGCATCGTTATCGGCCTGGATTTGGCGAAGCAGAGCTTCCAGGTGCAC
>JBCBYV010000019.1:0-101131 GCA_039815685.1 Pseudomonadota bacterium
GCGGTCGAAGAAGCACCCGATCTCGTTCTCGAGCTCGCGGACACGGGTCACCGCCTCCTCGCAAAGCCGCCAGGCCATGTCCTGATCCGGCAGCCATTTGCCGCCGATGATCGTGTCCATGAAATGCCGCTCGACGCTGTCGCCGGGGCCGAGGGAGACGTTGTAGCCGCCCTGGACCATGCGGGTGCAGCCGCATTTGCCGATGAGCCCTTTGACGGCGAGGGTGATCTTGGCGTCCGGTGCGCTCTGCTGGGCGTGGAGCGCCGCGAAGAGGCCCGCGCCGCCCGAGCCCAGGATCAGGATATCGGTATCGTGTCGGTCGATTTGCTCTTGGGTCATGGGCTTTCACACCGCCTGGAGCAGGAACGTGCCGGAGACGAGGACCGAGAGGCCGACGGCGCCGGCGGCCAGCGTTTTCTGGCGCGCGGTCCAGGGTAGCAGTTCGAGGGCAAGAAGGCGAAGGCCGCCGAAGACGTGGACGGCCAGCAGGAAGACGAGGACGCCCTCGGCGAGCTTCACGATGGCGAGCTCGGAGAAGGCGATGGCGCTGTCGAGTGCTGCCTCGCCCTCGAGCGCGGTTGCGAGCACCCAGAAATGGGCGGGCAGGAAGAGCGCGAGGGCGAGGCCCGAGATGCGGTGGGCGATGAAGGCGAGCCAGAGCGGGTGCTGGCGATGGGGGCGCGGTCTCATCATGCGCCGACCCCGTATGCGCCGACCCCGTAGGTGACGGCCCAGACGGCGCGAAGGCCGGCGAGGGCGAGGAAGGTCATGCTGCCCCACATGAGAATGGGCAGGGCGACGCCTTTCAGCCCCAGCCATTCATGCGCGATGACGCGGAGGCCGATGGCGGCGTGGACTGCGGTGGCGAGCGCGAGGAGCCCGTAGAACGCGAACCAGATCGGGCTGCCGGCGGTGCGGCCCAGGATCTCCGCGCCCGAAAGCCCGCCCTGCACCGCGTAGATCATCACGGCGATATGCCCGAGGATGAAGGGCGCCATGACGAGGGCCGAGAGGCGCTGGGCGAGATAGAGGCGGAGGTCGAGCATCAGCGGGCTCCTCCGGCCGAGAAAGCGCGCGAGGAGGTGCGGTGGGCGGTCATCTGCCCGGCTGATCGCGCGGCACAGCACCCCGCGGAGCCGCGCCCGCCACGCCGGATCGCTCGGTCAGCCCGGGCGATGACGGTGGTGGCTGCAGCTCGGATCTGGGGAATGATGGGCTCGCTTGCGCTGGCAGGCATGGTTCAGTCCTTCCAGCCGAGCATGCGCGAGAGGGAGCGCTGTGCGGTCGCGCGTTTGAGGCCGGCGATGGCGGTTACGGGTTCGAGGCCGTTGGGGCAGTGGGCGGCACAACTGCCCATGGAGTGGCAGTTGTGGCAGCCGCCGTGGCCGGAGACGGCGTCGAGCACCGCGTCGCGGGCTCCGTCCTTCGCGTCGTTCACCAGCGTCCATGCGCGGTTGAGGGCGGCGGGGCCCAGAAAATCCGGGTTGGCCGCGACCGTGTCGCAGGCGGCGTAGCAGACCCCGCAATTGATGCACTCGATGCCCGCATCGGCGGCGCCGCGCGCCTCGGTCGCGGGATCGATGCGCTCGATCTCGTCATAGCGGTCGCGGCTGGGGTGGAAGGCGCCTTCGGCCGCCGTCCATTTCTCGAAGAACGGGTCCATATCGGCGGCAAGATCGCGGATCACAGGCAGGTTGCGAAGCGGCGCGATCTCGAGCGCGCCGTCCTCGCCCGCGACTTTGGCGACATGGGTGCGGCAGGTCCAGCGGGGCACGCCGTTCACCGTCATGCCGCAGGAGCCGCACATGCCGACACGGCAGGCGTAGCGGTAGGCCAGGGTCGGGTCGAGGTGCTGCTGGATATGCGCCACCACATCGAGGACCGTCTGGCTTTCCTCCCGCGGGACCGTGAAGCCCTCATACGCGCCCGCCTCCCCGGTGCCGCGCCAGACGCGCACGCTGAGGCTCCGGCTGTTGGTCATGACTGTTCCCGGGTTGCCCCTGGCCGCTTTCTCCCTGAGCCGAGAGCATAGCGGGGCGAACGCGGCGGAAAAGGTCGTTTCGCGGGAAAACTGAAGGCAACGCGCGGCATGGCCGCGCGTCCGGGGCACGTTCGGGGCCGGTCCGGGCTCAGAAGAACTCGAAGAGGCCGGCGGCAAGCTCGCCCGGGGTGACGTTCTCGAAGGTGATGGTCAGGCCCTGGCCAGAGGTGAAGATCGCGCCGCCCGAGCCGTCGGAGACCGTGTTGGCGTTGACGAAAGCCGCATCGACGCCCGGGCCGAAGCCGATGAGGCGGACGGTATCGATGCCAGCCTCGAAATCGGTGATCACGTCCGCGCCGTCATTGGTGCTGAAGATGAAGACGTCCGCCCCGCCCCCGCCCGTCACGGTGTCGTTATCGGTGCCGCCCTCGATCTCGTCATTGCCCGCGCCGCCGTCGAGATCGTCGTTGCCGGCGTTGCCGAAGATGATGTCGGCGCCGTCGCCGCCATTGCCGACATCGTTGCCAGCACCGCCGATGAGCGCGTCGTTGCCCTGGTTGCCGAGCATCGTGTCGTTGCCGAAGCCGCCGAAGAGCTTGTCGTTGCCGAAGCCGCCCTCGAGGCTGTCATTGCCTTCGCCGCCCTCGATGAAGTCGGTGCCGTCCTGTCCGAGCACGGTGTCGTTGCCCACACCGCCATTGAGGCTGTCGTCGCCCGCGCCGCCCTCGATGAAGTCGTTGCCGCCATTGCCGTCGACGGTGTCGCGGCCGGCATTGCCGAAGAGGCTGTCATCGCCGTCGCCGGTGACGAAGAGGTCGTCGCCGATGCCGCCTTCCTGGAACGTGCCTTCGTCGCCGGGCACGATCTCGTCGATGCCATCATTGTCGTCGCGGCCATCCTCGGGGTTCACGACGAAATCGTCGTCGAAGCCCGCACCGAAGACCGTGACCGCGATGGTGCCGGTATCGGTGAGGCCGGTCGGGTCGGCAATGGTGTAGCTGAAGCTGACGGTGGCGGTCTCGCCATCGCCCAGACCCGCGAAATCGCCGTCGAGGACGAAGAGGAAGGTGCCGTCGCTGTTGATCGCGGCCATGCCGCCGCCGGCGACCTCGAAGAACTCCCCGATCCCGCCGAGCGCGCCGTTCGCGCCGACGACGGTGAGCGCTTCGCCATCGGGCTCGATATCGTTGCCGATGAAACCGCCGAGGAGGAGGGCTTCGTCGCGGCTGACGGCAGTCTCGTCATCGACCGCGATGGGGGCGTCGTTCTCGGACTCGACCGTGATGGTGACGACGCCTTCGCCGACGCCGCCGAAGGGGTCGATGACGGTGAAGTCGAAGCTGTCGGTGCCGAAGAAGTTCTCGTCCGGCGTATAGGTGACGGCGCCGTTCTCGCCGACGGTGACGGTGCCGTTCGCAGCCGAGCCGACGGTGCCGAGGCTGACCGGGTCGCCGTCGGGGTCCGAGGCGCCGGCGAGGAGATTGAGCCCGATGGGCGTATCCTCGGGCGTGGAGACGTCGAAGGCGCCTGCGGTCGGGTCCTCGTTCGCGCCCTCGGCGACGGAGACCGTGACGCTGGCCGAAGCAGAGAGGCCGGTCGCGTCCACGATCGAGTAGCTGAAGGTCGCATCGCCCGAGAAGTCTGCGTTCGGGGTGAAGGTGACCGTGCCGTCATCGTTCTGCATCACCGTGCCGGCCGCCGTGCCGCCGACGCCGCTGAGGCTGATCGCATCGCCATCGGGGTCGAAGTCGTTCGCGAGGACGGCGATGGTCACCGGTGTCTCGGCCGCCGTGCCCGCGGTGTCGTCCACGGCGACGGGCTCGTTCAAGGCCTCGATGACGGTGATGCTGACGGTGCCCTGCGCCGTGCCGCCGTTTCCGTCCGAGATCGAGTAGCTGAAGCTGTCGTCGCCGACGAAATCGAGCGCGGGGGTGTAGGTGACGGTACCGTTCGCATTGGCGATGACGGTGCCGTTGCTTGCGCTGCCGACGCCCGTGAGAGTGAGCGGGTCGCCATCATCGTCGGTGTCGTTGGCGAGGACGGCGACGGTGACGGCGTTGTTCTCGTCGGTCTCGGCGCTGTCCGGGGTTGCGACCGGCGGCGTGTTCTCGACGGGCGGATCGGGATCGACGGGCGGGTCGACGGGCCCGCCGCCGTCGCCCGTGACTGTCACCGTGACCGTGGCGATGTCGGTCAGCGCCTCGTCTTCCTCCTCCACCGTGTAGGTGAAGCTGTCCTCGCCCGTGAAACCGGCATCCGGGGTGTAGGTGATCGTGCCGTCGTCGTTGATCTCGGCCGTGCCGTTCGTGGGCATGGTATTGCTCACGACCAGGAGCATGCCGCCGTCGGGGTCCACGTCGTTGCCGAGGACGGCGATATCGACGGGGGTGTCCTCGGCTGTGCTGGCGCTGTCGTCGTTCGCCTCGGGCGGGTCGTTCACCGGCGTCACCTCGACGGTGATCGTCGCTTCGTCCGTGTTCTCGTCGGTGTCGATGATCTGGTAGGTGAAGATCTCGGTGCCGAAGAAGTCGTCGTCCGGCGTGTAGAGGATCGTGCCGTCGTCCTGCAGCACGGCAGTGCCGTTCTCGACGGCGCCGATGGCGCTGATGCGGATCTCGTCATCGTTCGGGTCGGTGTCGTTCGCGAGCGCGTCGATGACGAGGGCCGTGTCCTCGGGCGTCGAGAGTTCGGTGTCGTCGACCGCGATGGGCGATTCCTCGTCCGCCGTGACCTCGACCATCACCGTGCCGGTCGCGCTGCCGTCGTTCGTGTCCACGATGGTGTAGGTGAAGCTGTCGGCGCCGACGAAGCCCTCATCCGGCGTGTAGAGGATGGTGCCGTCGTCCTGGAGGATGGCGCTGCCATTCGAGGGCATGCCGACCATGCTGATGCTGACGTCGCCGCCATCGGGATCGAAGTCGTTGCCGATGGCGTCGATGGAGACGGCCGTGCCCTCGGGCGTGGTGGCCATATCGGAGGCAGCGATGGGGTCGTCCGGGACGGCCGCCACGCTGACGGTGACGGTGGCGGTCGAGGTCACGCCGTCCACCGCGCTGTCCCGGACGGTGTAGGTGAAGGTGTCCGTGCCGTTGAAGTCGAGGTCCGGCGTGTAGGTGACGGTGCCGTCGTCGTTGATCGTGACGGTGCCGTTCGCGCCATCCGTCGTGTCGATGATGATGAGATCGTCTCCGTCGGCCACCACGTCGTTGGAGAGGACGGAGATCGTGACGGCATTATCCTCGTCCGTCTCGTCCTCGTCATCGACCGCTAGCGGCGGGGCCTGCAGGATGAGCGTGACGTTGCCGTTGTCGATGAAGAGGTCGTTGCTGATCTGGTAGGAGAACGTCCCGGTGCCCGTGTTGCCGCCGGCCGCGAATTCGAGCGCGGTATCCTCTTCGACTGCCGTGAGGGTGCCCAGAATGACGTCGCCGTCGGTGACGGTGGGGTTGAAGAGCGTGATGAAGAGCGCGCCGCCGCCGCCCGTCAGGTCGTTGAGGAGGACATCGAGCGTGACGGTCGTGCCGATGTTGACGACGAATTCGTCGTCAACGGCTGTCGGGATAGTCTCGTCCACTTCAACACCTCACTCGTTCGTCGACATTTGTCAGTCTAAGTCACGCAACACTGGGTCAGCCGTGAAAAAACGCATATGAGGACCGGGCGCGCGCCCAGAGGTAGGGCTCATCTCCCGGTGCCTCGCGCTTCCGAAGCAGAAGCCGCGTAACTTGCGACAGTCGCAATCGATCTGGCTAACGCCGTGAGAAAACGCGGAATACGGATGGAAATCAAGCTTTCGGGCCGTGCAGGAGACGGCTGCGCCCCGCGCCGATTGGTGAGCCGGCTGCGTGAATGCAGGGTCAAAAGAAGAAGCGTTTCGTCAGCGATGCCTCGAACCGGAAGTTCTGGAACTCGAAATTGTCGAGGTTCGAGAACACCCGGCGATAGCCGAAGCCGAGATTGAGCGAGAGATTCTTCGTCGCCTCGACCGGGTCCTCGATCCCTGCGCCCTCGAGGAGCGCGTCCGCGCGCACGAGCATGCCGAGCCGCGCGCTGAAGGCGTCGTCATCCTGGGTCGTGGTCGTGGAGACGAAGGGGTCGGGCCCGCCGAAGTCCGAATGGGCGTAACCGAGGGACGCGCGGAGCGCAGTCGAATTCGTCAGGAGGTATTGCGCGGTCACGCTGACGCCGTGGGTGGTGAAGGCCTCGAAGTCCTCCTCGGCGAAACGCTCGGTAAAGTTGTAGCGGGCGAGCACGCCAAGCCGCTCGGTCGGGGTCCAGATCACGCCGGCGCTGGCTGCGAAGAATGGGCCGGTCTTCTCGTCGGCGAACTCGTCCGCCTCGACCGGCGCGAAATCGTCGAACCCGCCCGCGAGGTCAGCGAAGGCGATGAGGCGGTTGTTGTTGCCGATGGCGCGCTGGATGCGGACGCCGCCTTCGCCGGCGCGCAGGTAGCGGTCGTCGCCGAGCTGGATCTGGCGGTAGGCGACGCGGGGCTCGAGATCGACGACCGTCGCGTCGATGAAGGCCGAGCCGGAGATGAAGCCGGAGACGACGTCGAATTCGTCGAGGTCGAACTGCTCGACGGCGAGGGCGGTGAACTCGAGGCTGAGCCGCTGCACCGTCTGGGAGGGCGGCTTGTAATCGATCCGGCCGTCGATGATGCCGAAGACACCGAAATCGTCCTCGCCGTCCTCATCGCTGTCGATCACCGAGGGGCCGAGACCCGGGATCTCGACCTGGAAAGTCCCGCCGAGCGGGAAGTTGTCGCGGTTCGAGTCGTATTGGAGCCCGACCGTGAGGCCGAGATTGCCCGTGAGGGTCCTGAGGCGGCGGCGGGTCCGTTCCGTCAGCTCCTCGAAGACGCGCAGGTCCTCGCCCGAAAGCTGGCCGGGATCGACGGCGGCGAATTCGCGCTCGGCCTCGGCCACCTGGTCGAGCCGGAAAAGCGTGACGGCGTAGAGCAGGCGCACCGTGTTCTCGGCCGGATAGAGGATGAGGAGGCGTTCGAGCGCGGCGGAGGCGCCGGGCAGGTTGCCGGCATCGATCTCCTGGCGCGCATAGGCCACGGTGAGATCGAGATTGTCGGGATCCTGCAGGATGGCGCCGAAGGGAATGCGGGCCGGCTCCTCGGCCAGAACGGGCGATGGCACCGTCAGCACGAGGGCGGCGGCGAGCGGTATGACAGCGATGGCAGTCGGGCGACCCGTCATGGACATCTCAGCGCTCTCCCGGAACGAACACACAACCCTAGGCTGACTGAAGGCCCAGTTGGCGGCAACTGCTTCGGTCGCAATTGATGCGTTCTGGGCGCAGTGTGTTGCCGCGTTCCTCCCCTCTTGTCCTGCATTGACGCGAAAGCGGTCGCCTTGATGGGCAGCGGAGGCTACTATTCGGGCATTCTGTTGGGAGGGGTATCGCATGACCGTCGTCTCGTCCGCCAAGCTTATGACCGCGCCCCTGGCGCTTGCGATCGCCTGCGCCATGTCTGTGCCGGCCGATGCGCAGGAGCAGCCGCAGGCGGGTGTCGCCGCGGCGGTGGTCAGCCCCGTCGAGCTTAGGCGGCCGGCGGTGTCCTCCCCGCTCGAGGTGCAGTCGGGCAACGAGATCTTCCTCGAGGATCGGATCGTGACCGGCGAGGGGTCGCGCATGCAGGTGCTGCTGCTCGACGAGACGACGCTCACCATCGGGCCGAATAGCGATCTGGTGATCGACCGGTTCGTCTACGATCCCGAGACCGGCTCGGGCGAGATCGCGGCGGAGATGGCGACGGGGTTCCTGCGCTATCTCTCGGGACAGGTGGCGAGCGAGGCGCCGGAGAATGTGCGCATCAATACGCCGGCGGCCTCGATGGGTATTCGTGGCACGGCGCTTTTCGTGGCGCAGTCGCCGGACGATCCGGACACCTTCTTCTGCGGCGTGCTGGGACCGGGGCTCGACAACAACGCGTTCGCGCGCCGGGGGGCGTGCCGCGTCGAGAACGAGTTCGGCGTGACCGATGTGCGCCGGGCGGGCTTCGGGGCTTTCGTGACGCGGGGGAGCGCGCCGCGTGAGCCGATCCCGTTCCCGGAGGAGCTGCTGGAGCAGCTTCATGTCGCGCTCCGCCCGGGTGGCAACGTGATCGGTGCTTCCGGTGGATCGGGAGCCGGTGGCGTGGGCGTGGGCGAGAGCACTGCGAATGCTGCCGGTCAGACCGCGGCCGAGCTGCGCCGGACGGGTGCCTTCTCGCAGGCGATCCTGGGCGAGCGGTTCGACTCGCTCTCGGTCAACACGGACACCAACATCGTGGACCCGCTGCCGCCGATCTCGCCCGATCCGACGATCGAGGTGCCGGCCTTTGCGCAGCTCACCTCGAACGACGCCTTCGATCTGGACCTGATCGGCACCGGGCCGACGGGCGATGGCGGGCGGTTCAGCGTGTTCTTTGCCAATCCGACGGGTCCTTTGGGGTCGGACGGCCTGCCGGTGATCGAGCTCGACGATGTCGAGGGTTTCCCGGGGAGCGAGGTTCTGACGCTGCGGAGCTTCAACGAGGGTGGGGTTACGCGCATCTCGGTCTTCAACTTCTCGGACCAGACGATCGGGGGCACGACGCTGGCGGATCAGTCCGAGGCGATGGTCTCGCTCCTCCAGAACGGGCTGATCCGGCGCGGGCCAGGCGGGAGCATGATCGTCGACGGCGATCTGATCGCGCAGATCGCGCCGACGCCGGGTAGCGCGGGCAACACCTTCGTCGCCTTTGAGATCACGCCTGAGGGTGTGATCAACGCCATCGGCACGACAACCGACTTTCCCAACGCCAACGCGGTGGAGTAGGGGAGCGGCTGCAACGCCCGGAACCTGGATCGTTTATCCTCCAGCTTGACCGGAGGAGCCAGAAAACGGTGCGCTTTCACCTCTGCAGATTGCCTGGGCAGGACCGGCAATAACGGCTCATGCGATCTGGCCTGGTAACTGCGGCGCCAGACTGTGGGTCTAGCTGCCTGTCAGCGGCGGGGACGGCGGAGCAGGATGGTGCCGACGATGCCCGCGCCGATGAAGAGGGCAAGGCCTCCGGGCAGCGGCACGACCTGGGAGAGGCGGAAGCCGGCGGATGAGCTCTCACCCTCGGCGAGCGCCTGCGTCAGCATGGTGTCATCGGTGAAGGCGACCGTAAGCTCCGTGGTCGGAAACATCGTTGGCCGAAGGTTCGGCACGGGCGTGTCGTCGGGGCTGCCCGGCTCGGTCGCGAATACCGAGAAATCGGCTGCATCGAAGACGGTCAGACCGCGGTTCAGGAGATCGACCCCCAAGGGTCCGTCGCCGGTGGCGATGCCATCGGCTGAGAAGGACGGGGCATCTTCCGGACGCGGCCCCGTGGGCGCGTCGCCTGCATCATCGAAGAGGATGCCGGTGTGGTCGTTCTCGAACTCGAAGCTCTCGGCGTCGATATCCGCCTGTGGCGGTTCGGTTTCGCGCTGCTCTCCGGGGTCGGTGCCGCCTTCAGCGTTCTCGATTACCGCGTTCGGGATTGCCACTCGGTAGCCGGTGGTCGCTGCCGAGGCCGTTGCAGCCATCGCCACGATCCCTATGCCGAGGGTGGCGAGGAACCCGATGGTCGGTGTCGCTTTCTTGATGGGACGCATCGTCTTCTCCCGCTCGGAAAGAGTGGTTGAACGCGTCATCTCAAACTGCACGTGGGCCTATTCGCAGACCGCTAACAAACCTGCTGCGAATGCGAACTGAATATCAGCATGCTGCGGTTGCGATCAAACGTAATCGTCACCGGAGGCGGTTTTTTGCAGAGCGTTGAGCCGTGCCTGTTTCGGATGCACCTCTCCGGGTGCGGGATACCTTGCCGCTAGCGGGCGGTGGCGCTGGCTGGCATGGGCGGCGCTTCGTCGAGCTCGTCCGGATAGGCGCCCGTCTCGGGGTCGAGGCGGTGGGCGGCGATGCGACCGGCATAAAGCTCGGCCGTCACCTGGAGGTTTAGGGTCCCGGCGCGCCAGTCCTCGGATTTCGCTAGCGCGCGGAAGACCTGGTGCAGGCAGCTGTCGGCGGTGTCCCAGTCCCGCGCGCGGTAGGCGGCGACGAGGGCGGATTGGGCCGCGGCATAGCGCTCGAACCCGGGGCTCGCGACGTCCTTGGCGTAGCCGATGAGCGCGAAGATGCGGACGGGCTGGGCGCGGCCTTTCACGCTGACGGTGTCGAGTTCGATGGTTGCGAACTCGTCGCCGATAAGCTCCACGACGGCGTCGCTGACCAGCACATCGACGCCGAAGAGCTTGGTCTGACCCTCGAGCCTGGAGGTCACGTTCACATCGTCGCCGAGGGCCGAGTAGTTGAAGCGGTCTGACGAGCCCATATTGCCGACGCGACAGACGCCGGTATGAAGGCCGATGCCGATGCGGATGGGATCGAACGCTTTGCGCGCCTCCGCCGCTTCCGCCCGCAACGTCCCATTCAGGGTGGCGAGGGCCCGGCGCATGGCGAGGGCGGCGTGGCAGGCGCGGGCGGCATGCTCCTCCACATCGAGCGGGGCGTTCCAGAAGGCCATGATCGCGTCGCCGATATATTTGTCGATATAGCCGTCCTGGCGCAGGATTTCGTCCGACATCGGCGTGAAGTAGCGGTTCATGAAGTGGATGAGCTCCTCCGGCGCCATGGTCTCGGAGAGCGTGGTGAAGTTGCGGATATCGGCAAAGAGGAGCGTGATCTCCCGGTCCTCCCCGCCGAGGGCGAGGCTGTCGGGATCGGCGGCAATGCGCTTCACAAGCTCCGGCGAGAGGTAACGGCTGAAGGCGCCGCGGACGAAGCGGCGCTCCGCCTCGGTCTGCATCATCATGACGGCGGTGGTCGGCAGATAGACGCCGATGGTCGCGAGGATCGGGTAGACGGGATCGAGCAGCAGCCGCCACTCGGTGAACGCGTACCAGGAGGTGCCGACAGCAGCCCCCATCGCGACGAGGCCGAGCAGGGCACTCCACGTGGCTCCGAGCAACGGCAGCGCGATGATCAGCAGGATGCCGATGGCGATGAAGGCAAAGACCTCGAGCCCTTCCGCCCAGTCCGGGCGCTGCAGGTGGTGGCCGAGCACCATCTGCTCCAGCGCCTGGGCGTGCAGGCTGACCCCTGGCACATTGGCCGAGAGGGGCGTGGAGCGGAGATCCTTGAGCCCCGCGGCCGAGGTGCCGATGAGGACGATATGACCGCCGACGAGCGGGGTGATCGCGGGCAGCTCCGCCTCCTCCAGCACGCGCCATGCGGACACATAACGCTGCGGCACGAAGCCCGTGTCGTGCAGGACCACTTCGCCGGCCCGCGTCGTCGGCACCTCGACGGCGCCGATCTTGGCCGCGACCATGCTGGCGATGCCGTCGTCGAGCGTCGCGGATTTGATGACATGGGTGCGGGCACGCTGGGCGACGCGGAGCGCCTCCGCCGCGAGGGTCGGGTAGATCTCGCCCTCGACGACCTGGAAGAGCGGCACGCGTCGGAGGATCGTGTCCGTGTCGTTGCGCACCGCGAAGCTGCCATTGCCGAGGGCGGCCGACTGGATGACCTCGAGATTGGTCGCAGCACCGGCAAAGGCCTCGAGACTGCTCGAGGGGTCCGGGCCGTTGATGGCGATGCCGGAGGGTCGGGTCGGGCTGCGCTCGCCCGTCGTCTCATGCGGGGCGAAGCCGGTGACGACCGGCAGCCCGGCGATGGTACTGGCGAAGCCTTCGTCCGGATCGGGCATGCGGGCAACGAGCGGTGCGAAATCCGCCTCGACGCCCGAGAGCCGCATCGCCTCACCGATCGAGCGGGGGTGGAGGCGGTCCTCCTCCGCAAAGACCATGTCGAAGACTACCGCCGCGGCACCGGCCTGGGTCAGGTTCGTGACGAGCTGGCCGACGACCGCGCGGGGCCACGGCCATTGGCCGAAGCGGCTGAGCGAGGCTTCGTCCACATCGACGATGCGCACGCCGGCCTCGTTGTAGGGCCGCGGCTCGACCTGCTGGTAGAAGTCGAACGTCCAGAGGCGCGCCTGCTCCACGATCTTGGGGTCGGAGATGCGGATGCCGACGAGCAGCACCAGCGCGACGATCCCGTAGATAAACGGCAGAAGCCGTCTGATCATCGTCCAACCTTCCCTCAAGGGTATCGACTAAGTCTTGGAATGGTGGCACAGCGACCGCCACTGCGCCATGGGGAACACAGTAGTGCATGTCATATTGTGCGGTGCGGTCATAGAAACGCGTGGCGTAGGACTTGCGTCCGTCGGGTGCCGCTAAGTGCTTGCCGCAGCTCTCATGGCTGCCATACTGCGTTCGTATTTCAGCGCTTCTGCGCTTGCGTGCCTTTCGACGGGGTGACTTTAGGGAGTGATCGGGGTGTTCAATCCGCGCCTGGTGATGGCGACGACCTTCGGCGACCATCTTGCCGATACCTACGCGCAGCATTTCGCGGGGCGTAAGCCGGAATATGCGGCCTATCTGCGGGGGGCGGCGACGCTGATCCTGCAGAGGATCGCGAACACGACCGCGCTCTACCACGATGCCGAGCACACCATGATGGTGACGCTGGTCGGTCAGGAGATCATCCGGGGACGGCTTCTGTCGGAGGCGCTGAAGCCCGAGGACTGGCTGCACTTCACCGTCGCACTCCTCGTGCATGACATCGGCTTCGTGCGCGGGGTCTGCAAGGGCGACAGCGATGACCGGGTGGTGATCAACGAGGCGGGCGAGACGGTTCATCTGCCCGAGGGCGCGTCGGACGCCATCCTTGCCCCCTACCATGTCGACCGGGCGAGGCTCTATGTGATGGAGCGCTTCGCGAACAGCGACATCATCGATGCGGAGCGGATCGCGCAGGCGGTGGAGTTCACGCGCTTTCCCGTGCCCTCGGCCCCGCCCTATGACGAGACAGATACCGAGCGGGCGCTGGTTCGGGCCTCGGACCTGATCGGCCAGCTCGGCGATCCCTTCTATCTCCGCAAGATCAGGGCGCTCTATCACGAGTTCGAGGAGACGGGGGCGGCGCAGCAGCTGGGCTACGCCTCGCCACAGGATCTTGAGCGGAAGTATCCGGAGTTCTTCTGGACCCAGGTGCGGCCGGTCATCGGCAAGGCGCTCGAGCATCTCGACCAGACGGTGGAGGGCAAGCACTGGATCGCGCAGCTCTACAATCAGGTCTTCCAGGTCGACCACCAGGTGCTACTGCAGGACGCGCCGGCGGAGCTGCGTTCCTTCGGGAAGCGGGCCGGTCCAATCGGTCTTTGAGCGCAATGCTGCGGGCGGGCTTCTTGCCCTGAAGCACGGCTGCCGTGGCGGCGGTGAGGGGTCGCGGAACGACCCTAGCCGACAAGCTGGTTCGTGGCTTCGAGCCGGCCGGCGATGATGCGGATGAACTCGATCGCCATCTCCGGAAACTCGCGGAGGAGCGCCATCGCGGCCTCCTTCTCGAGGCGCAGGACTGTGAGTTCCCCGTGCGCCGCCATGGCCGTGGAACGGGGGTTGCCCGTCAGCATCGCCATCTCGCCGACGATCTCGCCCTCACCGAGCCGGGCGACGCGTTTCTCGCCATCCGGCGTCTTCACCAGCACGTCGACCGCGCCGGAGAGGACGATGAAGGCGGCGTCGCCCTCCTCGCCCTGCTCGGCGATGAGCTCGCCCGGCAGGAAGCTCAGCACGCTGCCGCTCATGGCGATGACGCGGAGGCGCGGTTCGCTCAGGGGCCGGAACATCGGCATTTTACGAAGCACTTCGATGCTGAGACGAAGGCTCATCGGATCTCCCCTTGGTCGCCTCTACGGGCGGTGCTTACGCCGGGCGATGGTGCTCTCTCGGTCAGGCCCTGCATCGGGTCCACCATCAGGCCCACCATCAGGCCCACCATCAGGCAACGTCTCGGCGCGCGATTGGTGACAACTTACCGTCGATCCCGATCGTGGCAATCTCATCCGCGGCCGCTGTGTCCGCTGACTGCGTGGTAAAGGCGATCCCGGCCTCGGGCAGCTCGGCCCGGATCGCGGCGACGAGCCCGGCCTCGCCGCCTTCGTGGGCATCGGGCATCGAGGGCAGGAGGACGAAGCGCGGGCGCTTGAGGACCGCGCGGACGAGGCCCACGCGCTTCAGGGCAGCGCTCGGCAACTTTGCCTCGCGGATCGGTGCCTCCATGCCGAGGCGCACGAACTCCGCTTCGAGGCCGAGGTCGCGGATCACCTCGGAGATATGCGCGTCGATGCGGCCCCAGGCCGAGCGGCGGTCGAACCGGCGTCGCGCGTGCAGGAGATAGTCGCCGACCGTGCGGGCGGGGTTGTAGCGCGGGCTGTCGAGGGGGACGAAGATCTCGGACTTGGCGATGCGCGCGATGGCGCGTTCGCGGACGGCGAGGGCCCGTTCCTTGACGTCGTCGTCGAGCACGTCGAGCTGGTCGCGCACCTCCACGAAGTTGGCGGCGAGGGCCTGGAGGCGGGCGCGGTCCGCACGCTTGAGCTTGTGGGGAGAGCGGTTTTCGTTCGTGCCGACGATGGCGGCGGCATCGGTGACGTCGCGCCGGGCGAAGCCGCCGAGTTGGTCGAAGACACTGGTAGACTCGCCCGCCGCCTGCGCGATGACGTTGAGCGATATGGCGATCTCCCAGCCGATCTCGACCAGCAGCTTGTCGCCGCCCGTCTCCTTGAGAAGCGTCTGCACTGCCGGCTCCTCGAGGAAGTCCGCCGGTTTCGGCAGGGGCGTCTGGGGCAGGGCGAAGAGCAGGTTCGCGAAGAGCGAGCCGTTGGTGTTGAAGCGCTCCCGCTCCCAGGGCTCGATCAGGTCCTTGAGCGAGGAGACATCGCCGAGGGCCGCCCGTGCCCGGTCGAGCGGCTCGCGCCAAGCTTCCGCACGGGTTGCCGGCAGCTTCATGTCGAGGGCGAGGGCGTAGAGGAAGCGGCTGAGGCCGAAGCGCTGGCTGAGCTCGATCAGCCGGAAGTCGAGATCCTCGCGCGTCAGCACGCCGGCGGCGGCGTAGTCGATCCAGTCGCCGTAGATGTCCTCGACCGCATTGCCGGTCCGGCGTGCTTCGCGGAGATGCAGGCGGGCATCGGCGCCGTCGCGCTCTCGTGGACTGTTGCGGAAGAGGCCGTAGACGAGGTTTTCGCGGATGCTGCCCGGCACCATGCCCGGCCGCTCCTCGACAAGCGCGATGGTTGCGCCGAGGCGGCCGAGGGGGATGTCGCGGAGCGTCGTCTCACCGACTGTCACGCGGCCGGTAGCTGGTGGTTCGAGGCCGGAAAGGAGGTGCAGGAGGGAGTGGTTGGCACCCTGCGTCCCGCCGGCGAGCGCCACGGTCTGGCCCGGCTCGAGCGTGAAGCGGCCGATGCCCGGACGTTCGGTCTCGGGCTCGGATGGCACGCCGCTGACATTGAGCGGGCCTTCGAGCGGGCCGAAGGGGCCGAGGCTGAGCTGGTCGGCCGAAAGCTGCCCCTCGGTGCTGAAGTTCTCGATCACGAAACGGTAGCGGCTGGAGAAGTCCGAGAGCCGCTGCCAGTAGTTCAGGATCGCTTTCCACGGTGCTGCCACGTCCTTGTAGGCGGCGAGCACGGCGACGAGCGCACCGATCTCGATATCGCCGCGCAGCACGGCGATGCCGCCGATGGAGTAGAACAGGAACGGCGGCAGCTGATTGATGAAGTTGTTGATCCATTTGATCGTGAACTTCCGGCGGAAGATCGCCTGGCGCAGCCGCGTGTTGGTGTAGAGGAGCCCCGAGATCTGGGCGAGGTGCCAGCGGAGCGTGCCGTTCGACCGGATCTCGGACGAGAGATTGATCGTGTCGCCGATGGCGTCGGCCACCTTGCGGGCATTCCCGGCGCGGAGGCGATTGAGGCGCACGACCTTCGCCTGGAGGAGCGGTATCAGGAAGGTCTGGATCGGATAGAAGGCGATGGCCGCCATGCCGAGCCAGAAGTCCTGCACGAAGATGAAGGTGATGAAGACCAGCAGCAGGCCGCCCTGGAAGACCGGTGTGACGATCACTTCCCCGAAGAAGCCGCCGAGAAGCTCGATCTCGCCCATGAT
This sequence comes from Pseudomonadota bacterium, assembly GCA_039815685.1. Taxonomy (GTDB): domain Bacteria; phylum Pseudomonadota; class Alphaproteobacteria; order Rhodobacterales; family Rhodobacteraceae; genus Thermohalobaculum. Next base: position 16,003 of record JBCBYV010000019.1, read on the forward strand.
CGACTGGATCGTCTCGCCCGGACGCACGGAGCGATAGCGCGCCATCGGCACGCGCATTACCCGCTCGACCAGCATGAAGCGGAGGCGGCGCAGCAGCCGCTCGCCCGCCATGCCGATGCCGACATTGATCAGCCATTTGAAGCCGTTGATGACGACGACGAGGCCGAGGAAGAGGAGGCAGAGGGCAAAGAGGAACGGTATCTGCTCCAGCTCGAAACCGAGGATGTCCCGCGGGAAGCCCGTGCCGCCGATCGCCTCGTTGATGATGGTCTTCGGGACTTCGAGCGAGAGGTAGACGAGCGGGAAGGAGGCTATCGTCAGGCCGAGCAGGATGATCTGGTCGAGCCTCGAATGCCGCCAGACGAAGCTGACCATGCCCTGGTCGCCAGCGCTGCTCATATCGGCCCCCGGTCGTACGACGCCCCGTGCGCTTACGCTTTCGTTTATGCGGGGGTTAGCCTAGCGGCAGATCTTCGCGGCCGAAAGTGATCTGTGCCGCGATTGCGAAGATGGGTGCGGTGTGGGGCCTGCGGGTTGCCTCTGCCACGCCGGGCAGGTCTAGTCGGGTCCTGTCCAGAACCCATACCGGCCCGGTCCGGCGCGCGATGCCCACGTTCAGGTTTGTCCATACTGCCGATCTGCATCTCGACTCGCCCCTGCGCAGCCTCGCGCTGCGCGATCCGGCACTGGCCGAGGCGGTGGGCAGTGCGACGCGGAGCGCGCTCGAGCGGATCGTGGCGCTCTGCCTCGAGGAACGGGTGGATGCGCTGCTGATCGCGGGCGACCTCTTCGATGGCGAGCAGCAGAGCATGAAGACGGCGGCCTTTCTCGGCCGGCAGATGCGGCGGCTCGACGAGGCCGGGATCGGCGTCTTCATCATCCGCGGCAACCACGATGCGCAGACGCCGGTGACGGGCGCGCTGAGCCTGCCGGCCAACTGCCATGTGTTCGGCGGACGAGGCGGGATCGTGGAGCATGGCGGTGTGGCGATCCAGGGTGTGAGCTTTGCCGAGCGGGCGGCGCCTGAGAGCCTGCTGCCGAAGTACCGTCCGCCCCGGCCGGGCATGCCGAACATCGCCCTCCTGCATACGAGCCTTGGGGGTGCTGAGGGGCATGATGCCTACGCGCCCTGCAGCGTGGCGGACCTGGCCGCCCATGGCGCGGATTACTGGGCGCTCGGCCACATCCACACCCGCACGGTCCATCGCGAGGCGCCATGGGTCGTCATGCCGGGTATGCCGCAGGGGCGTGCCATCGACGAGGCGGGGCCGAAATCCGCGACGCTGGTGACGATCTCCGATACGGGCATCACGGTCGAGGCGCGGCCGACGGCGGTGCTGGAATTCGGACGGGCAGAGGCGTCGATGGACGGTGTCGAGACCCGGGAGGCTGCGTTGGCGCGTGCGCTTTCGGCGCTCGAGGCTGCGGCGGCGGACGCCGCGGCGCCCGCGGCTGTGATGCGTCTCTCGCTCACGGGCACGACGCCTTTGGCCTGGCAGCTACGGCGTGATCGGGCGCTGCTGGAGGCGGAGTTGCGCGAGGCGCTGCCGGAGCCTTCGGGGCAAGCGGGGCTCTTTCTCGAGAAGCTGTCGGTCGAGTTGATGGCTCAGCCTGCCGCGGGTCTGGGGGATGTCGTCGAGGCGGGGCCGGTCGGCGGGCTCGGGCCCCTGATGGCGGAGGTCGCGACCGACGCTGCCTTCCTGGGCGAGGCGGGGGATTATCTCGAACGCATGGTGCAGGCGCTGCCACCGGAGCTCCGCGACCGCTTCGGCGCGGATGCGGCCGGGCGCGAGGCGGCGCTTGCGGTGCTGCTGGCCGAGGGCGAGGCGACTGTGCTTGCGGCGCTCGAGGGCGACGGGGCGGGCAACGGGGCAGGCAACGGGGCGGGCGACAGCACGGGCGAGGTCGGCGGCTGATGCGCCTGCGGCGGCTCGAGCTTGCGCGCTACGGCCGGTTCACGGATGCCGTCATCGATCTTGGGGCCAGGCGGGTGGGCGCGCCCGATCTCCACATCCTCTTCGGGCCGAACGAGAGCGGGAAGTCGACCGCCTTCAGTGGCTGGCTCGATCTCCTCTTCGGCATGCGGGAGCGGCACCCATATGCCTTCCGCCACGAATGGCGGCGCCTGCGCGTCGCGGCGGTGCTGGAGGCCGGGGGGCGGGAGACCACGCTGGTGCGTGTCGGGGCCCGCGGGCGGGATCTGCTCGACGCCGAGGACCGGCCTGCCGATCCCCTGACGCTGACCTCCCGGCTGCACGGGCTGACGCGGGAGAGCTACCGGCTGATGCTGTCGCTCGACGAGGAGAGCTTGCGTCAGGGGGGCGAGGCGATCCTGGCGAGCGAGGGCGATCTGGGACGCATGCTGTTCTCCGCTGCCGCCGGGCTCTCGCACCTCTCGGACCGGCTTTCGAAGTTGCGGGCGGAGGCGGCGGAGTTCCATGCGCCGCTGAAGCGCAAGAGCGCGCTCATCGAGTTGCGGGCGCGGCTGAAGGCGCTGAAGGACGAGCAGGTGCGGCTGGACACGCGCGTGGCCGAATACCGCCGGCTGACCGAGGCGTTCGAAGCGGCGGATGCGGTCACTGCCGAGGCGCGGGGCACGCGCGATGCGGCGGCCGAGGAGATGACGGTTCTGGAGCGCCTCGCCCGCGGCCATGCGGCGGCGGCGCGGTTGACCGCGGCGGAAAAGGCGCTTGGCCATCATCCGCCGGCCCCCGCGCTGCCCCCGGGCATGCGGGCTGAGGTCGAGAAGCTGCGGGTCGATCATGCGGCGCAGCGGACGGCGGAGCGCGTGGCGCTGAAGGCGCGCGAGGACGGTCTTGCGGCTCAGGCGGCTCTCGCGCGCGATCCCGCGATTCTTGCGGTCGCTGCGCAAGTGGCGGCGTTGGCCGACGGGCAGGCAATCGCCGTGAAGGCGGCCGCGGACCTGCCGAAGCGTGAGGCGGAGCTGGCCGAGGCCGAGGCCGCGATCGAGACGTTGCTGCGCGAGATGGGGGCGCCGGTCGATGCGACGTCGGCGGAGTTGGAGATCGCACCGCCGAGGCTCCAGCGCCTCGATGACCTTTCGGCGGCGTCGCGCGGTTTGCAGGCGGCGTGGCGGCAAGCCGAGGGCGAGCTTGCGCGTGCAGAGGCTGGGTTGGCCGAGGCTGAGGCCGCGGCCGAGGGCTTTGGTGTCTCGGGCGATGGGCCGGAGGGGCCGGACGATCCGAATGCGCTGGCCGCGCTCCGCGACCGGCTGCGTGAGCTCGCACCGGAAGCGCGGCTGGAGGCTGCATCATCGGCGCTCCAGGCTGCGACCGAGGCCGAGACCGTGGCTCTGGCGGGGCTTCGTCCTTGGGAGGGCGGGGCCGAGGCGCTGCTCGCGCTGCCCGTGCCCGACGCTGCGGCGTTGGAGGCGTGGCTGGAGGAGGCTGCGGCCATCGCCTCGGCCGAGGAGACGTTGGCCGGTCTCTCGGCGACGCTGCGGGCTGCGAACGCTGCAGCGGAGGCGGCGAAGAAGGCAGCAGCGACCGTTGCCGAGGATGCTGGGCGGGAGGAGGCTGCTGCGTTGGGTCGTCTCGCTCCTTTCGATGGATCGGCCGAGGCGTTGCGTGCGCAGGTGCCGCCGCGGGCGGAGGACGTGACGGCTTGGGTCGAGGAGGAGCGGAGGCTCACGGAGGCTATGCGCGCGCTGACTGAACGGCGCGACAGTCAGGCAGAAGAGGCGGCCGAGGCGGCGGCGGCGCGCGATGCGTTGGCTGCGGATCCGGCGACCGTGACCGAGGAGGCGCTGACCGAGGCGAAGGCTGCGCGGGAGGCAGCGTGGTCGGCGCATCTCTCGGTGCTCGATGCGGAGAGTGCTACTCGCTTTCGGGCGTCGCTGGATGACCTCGATGCCCTGGTCGAGCGGCGGCTCGCGGGGGCGGAGCGCTCTGCTCGGCATGCGGAAGCGGCGAGGCGTGCCGGGGCGGCCGCTGCCTCGACCGGGCGCGTGGCTGAGAGGCTTCAGGCGTTGCGGGCTGAGGCAGCGGCGCTTTCTGAGGTGCGGGCGCCTGTGCTTGCGGCGCTCGGGCTGCCGGCGGCGTGGTCGGCTGCGGCACTCTCGGGCTGGTTGGCGGATCGTACAGCGGCGGTCGCGGTGCTTCTTCAGCAGGGGACGCATCGCGAGCGGGCCGAGGGTACCGCGGCGACGGCCGAGGCGGAGCGCTTGGCCGCGGCCGATACCCTTGTGGCTGCCGAGGAGGTGCTTGAGGCTCGGCGTCGCGCTCTGACGGATCGTGTCGGGACGGCAGCACGGGCACTCGGGCTGCCCGCTGAGACGAGCCGCGAGGCATTGGAGCGGTGGCTTGAGCGACGCGAGGACGCGCTCGCCGATATCGCGCGCCGGCAACGGGCGGCGGCCGAGCATGCTCTGGCGGAGCGGGCTGTGGTCGAGGTTGCGCGGGATGTCGTGACTGCACTCGGCGCCGATGGCGATGCGGTGCCGGAGGGTCTGCCGCTTCGTCGTCTGGCGGAGCGGTTGCAGACGCGGGTCGATTGGCGGGCCGCGCGGGCGCGCGAGACGAGGGCGGCGCGGGAGGCCCTGCAGGTGAGCGCGCGCGAGGTCGAGCGGCGTCGGGCCGATGTCCTGGCGGCGACCGAAGCGCTCGAGAGCTGGCGCACGGACTGGGATGAGGCGCGCGAGGGGTTATGGATCGCCGGTGACGACCCGGCGGCGTTCCGGGTGCGCTTGCCCTTCCTCCGCGATCTGCCCGCGGCGCGGCGGCTCGCGGCCGAGATCGGCCGCCGGATCGAGCGCATGCGGGACGATATCGTGCGGCAGGAAGCGGCGCGTACTGGTCTTGCCGCAGGTCTGGAGCTCGACGGCAATGGCGAAGCGTCCGGTGCCGCGGCGCTCGGCCGGCGGCTGGAGGCGGCGCATCTGGTCGAGGATCGGCACGCCACGCTCGCGAAGGCTGTCGAGAAGGCAGAGGCGGAGGCGGCGGAGGCCAGGCGGGCACTTGCGGCGATTGCGGCAAGGGTGGCGGAGCACGCCGCGCGTTTTCCTGCCCCCGACGAGATCACGAGCCCCGAGGCCTTGGCCGCCGCGGTTGCGGCCGCGGAGGCGCGGGCGGAGGCTGCCCGACGGGTCTCGGAAGCGGAAGCTCAGCTTCTCGAGGTGCTGGGCGTAGGTGACCGGGCGGCGGCGGAAGCGATGCTTGGCGAGAGCGCGCCCGAGGCGCTCGATGAGCGTCGGGCCGCGGCTGGTAGAGCGTTGTCCGAGGCAGAGGCGCTGCTGGAAGAGCGCCTGGCGCGCCGGCGGGACGCGGAGCGGGCGCTTGAGGAGATCGGTGGGGATGCGCGCGCCGCGGCATTCGCGACCGAGCGCCAGACCGTGCTCTTGGAGGTGGAGGAAGGCGCGCGCCGCGCGATCTCGGCCCATCTGGGTGCCATGGCGGCCGAGAGGGCCATTGCGCTCTACCGCCAGCGGCACCGGAGCGCGATGCTGGCGGACAGTGCGGCGGCGTTCCGCGCCATGACGCTCGGCAGCTTTGCCGATCTTGCGACACAGCCCGATGGAAAGGGTGGTGAGCGGCTGATCGCCATGCGCGCCGCGGGGGCGGCGGGCGACGGGCCGGCCTCCGTAGAAGTGTCGGGGCTGACGACGGGGACGCGGGCGCAGCTCTATCTTGCGCTGAGGGTCGCGGCCTACGCGCGGTTCTGCGCCGCAGCGGGGCCGCTATCCTTCGTCGCCGACGATATCCTCGAGACCTTCGATGACGAGCGGGCGGTCGCAGCGCTCGGCCAGATGGCGGCGATGGCGGGCAAGGGGCAGGTGATCTACTTCACCCACCACCGCCATCTCTGCGCGCTGGCCGAGGAGGCGCTGGGCGACTGGGTGCAGGTGCACGCGATGCCCGACTAGGGTCCGGTCAAGCAGCTTCGAGCCGCGCCACCCGTCCCGCCCCTCGGGGGACGATCCAGACCTCGTCATAGGGGTAGTCGGCCTCGGACTTGGCGCTGAGCTTGCGGATGACCTCCACCTGGAACTCGATCCAGCCCATGGCGTGGGGTTCGGCGCCGCCCGCGCGCATCGCTCCGTCCAGCTCGTGGAGCTGCCAGAAGGGCACGGCGGGGAAGCTATGATGCGCCGTGTGGTAGGGCATCTGCCAGCAGAGCCAGCGCATGATCGCGTTCGTTCGCGTCGTACGCGTGTTCTGCAGGATGTCGTTCTCGTGGCTGAGGCCCAGATGCTCGATGGTATTCTGGAGCTGGTGCATGAACTTCATCATGAGCATCGGGGCGAGCCAGAGGATCACCGCCGCCCAGCTGCCCGCCGCGACCGAGACCGCGGCGATGGTGGCGTAGAGGGCGAGGTGGACGCGCGCCTCGCGGATCACGGTCGCATGCTCGTCCGGGCGCACGTAAGGCTCGAGCACCATGCCGCGACCCAGGCGGAAGAGGCGGGTCACGCGGCTCCACCAGTAGGTCGGCCCCCAGAACCAGAGGAGGTAGGAGCGGAGCGTGTAGGGCTCGCGCACGAGTTCCCCGTCCTTCTCCCAGTTCTGCGTGTGCTGGTGATGGGCCCAGTGCTGGATGCGGTCGAAGTCCCGCGGGTAGAGCATCAGGAAACCGATGAGCCGCCCGAAGAGGATGTTCGGCCATTTCGTGCGGAAGACCGTGCCGTGGCTTAGCTCATGCTGGCCGGCGTAGAGGAAGTTCAGCAGCACGCCGTGGAGCATGAAGACCGGCACGGCCCAGAGCGTGCCCCAGAGCATCCAGAGCGCGGTGCCCGAAAGCGCGATGGCGCCGAAATGGCTGCCGAGCTGCAGCGCGCCGCGAAGGTCGGAACGCTGCATCAGGGTGCGAAGACGCTTGGGATCGACAAGGCGTCGGCGGGAAAACGTCGCCTCCATCGGCTACCTCATGGTTGCATGGTTCATCGATCGAAATGATGTGTCTATCTCGCAGGCGCGACAATACCCGGTTGCAAGCAATAACTGCGGGACTGTCGCTGCGCGATGATATATGATGCGCATGCTAGCGTTTATCTCGTTCTGCGGCGCTGCGGTACGTTTGCGTAGACAACCGGTACCCGCTGTGCGACGCAACCGTATAGGTTGAAAGCCGCTCAAATTGGATCCGTCGTGCTGTTGCAGCACAGATCGAACGAGGTCGTCGTGAAAGATGAAATCGAGAGATATCGCGGTGAACTGGGCGTTGCGTCGGCAACCGTCGCGGTGATTGTGCCCTGCTACAACGAGGCCGCCTCGGTCGCTCAGGTGGTCAAGGGGTTCCGTGCAGCGCTGCCGTCGGCGCAAATCTATGTCTATGACAACCTCTCGACGGATCTGACCGGCGAGATTGCAGCGGCGTCGGGTGCGATCGTCCGGGACGAGCCCTATCAGGGGAAGGGCAATGTCGTGCGGCGGATGTTCGCCGACATCGAGGCCGATGTCTTCGTGCTGGTCGACGGCGACAACACCTACGAGGCGGCGGCAGCACCGGAGCTGATCGACAAGCTCCTGTCCGAGAACCTCGACATGGTAACGGGCTGCCGGGTGACGGAGATCGAAGCGGCGTATCGGCCGGGCCACAAGTTCGGGAACTGGCTGCTGACGGGGCTTGTGGCCTCGATCTTCGGGCGGCGCACGAAGGACATGCTGTCCGGTTACCGCGTCTTCTCCCGCCGGTTCGTGAAGAGCTTCCCGGCGCTCTCCCGCGGTTTCGAGATCGAGACGGAGCTGACGGTCCATGCGCTCGAGCTGCGCATGCCGATTGCAGATGTCGACACGGCCTATGTGGATCGGATGCCTGGCTCGGAGAGCAAGCTCAGTACGTTCAAGGACGGGCTTCGCATTTTGCGCCTGATCATGCGGTTGGTGAAGGAGGAGCGGCCGTTTCAGTTCTTCTCGGTCGTCGCCGCTGCGCTTTCCGTCTTTGCGGTCGCGCTCGCCTACCCGATCGTGATCGAATTCCTGGAGACGGGGCTCGTGCCGCGGTTCCCGACGGCGATCATGGCGGCGTCCATCGTGGTGATCGCCGCGCTCTCGTTCCTTGCCGGTATCATACTCGACACCGTGACCGTGGGCCGGCGGGAGATGAAGCGGCTCGCCTATCTCTCCCTTCCGGCGCACGGTCGCCGGTTCGACTAGGCGCTCACCGGGCCCGTTGGCGGGGGTCGAGCGCGTCGCGCAGGCCGTCGCCGATGAAGTTCACGCTCAGCACCGTCAGCGAGATCATCAGGCCTGGCCAGATCACACGGGCCGGGTTGATGGTCATGAAGTCCTTGCCGTCGAAGAGGAGCCGACCCCAGGTCGGAAAGTCCGGCGGGAAACCAAGCCCGAGGAAGCTGAGCGCGCTCTCGGTGATGATCGCGTTGGCGACGCCGATGGTGGCGGAGACCATGATCGGTGAGAGCACGTTCGGCATGATGTGACGCGAGATGATCGAGTGGTCATGCGCCCCGATGGAGCGCGCGGCCAGAACGAACTCCCGCTCGCGCAGGCTCAGCACGTCGCCCCGGACGATCCGCGCCGTCTGCATCCATGACGTGATGCCGATGACGAAGACGATCAGCACGAAGATGCCCGCTTCCGGTCCGAACGCTGTGCGCAGGCTGTCGCGGAAGAGGAGCACGATGACGAGGAGGAGCGGCAGGAGCGGCAGGGCGAGGAAGAGGTCGGTCAGCCGCATGAGCGCGCCATCGAGCGACCGGAAATAGCCTGACAGCACCCCGATGACCGCGCCGAGGATCAGGCTGAGGAGCATCGCGGCGATACCGACCGCGAGCGAGACCTGGCCGCCGGCCATCACCTGGGCCAGCATGTCGCGGCCCAGATTGTCCGTCCCCATGGGATGCGCCCAGGTCATGCCCTGATTGCCGATGCGCGGGTCGAGCCGGCCGGGATCGATGGTGTGGATGTAGGGCCCGACAAAGCAGAGCAGGATGATGAAGATGAAGACGAGCGCGCCCGCCATCGCGCCCCGATGCTTGACGAACTGACGCCAGACATCGCCCCAGAGCGAGAGGCTGGCGGCACGGTTGCCGTTCCCGGTCGCGTCGGCGGTCGCCTCCGCCGCGCGCTCCTGCGTCGCGTCACTCATAGGTGATCCTCGGATCCATGATGCCGTAGAGAAGATCGGCGATCAGATTGCAGAGCACGATCAGCACGGCGAAGAGAAAGGTCAGCGTCTGGACGAGCGGAATGTCCGCGGACTGGATGCCGACGATCAGGAGCTGGCCGAGGCCGTTCACACGGAAGATCTGCTCGGTGATGATCGCGCCGCCGAAGATCGTCGGCACGCCGAGGGCGATCACCGTGACAACGGGCAGCATGCTGTTCCTGAGCACATGGGCGACGAGCACCGTGCGCTCCTTCAGCCCCTTGGCGCGGGCCGTTCGGACATAGTCGTGGCGCAGGTTGTCGAGGACGCTGGAGCGGACGAAGCGGCTGATCTGGCTCGCATTGAAGAGCGCCAGCACCATCGTCGGCATGATCATCTGCTTCACCTGATAGACGAAGCTGTCCCAGTCATCGACCACATGCGTCGTGTCGTAGACCGATGGCAGCCATTGTAGGTTCACGGCGAAGACGATGATGAAGACGAGGCCGGTGAAGAAGGTCGGCACCGAAAAGCCGAGCATGGCGAAGCCGGTCGCCGCCTGGTCGAACCAGCTATACTGCTTGTAGGCGGAGATCATGCCGAGCGGGATCGCGAGGATCACGCCGATTACATAGGACATGCCGACGACCCAGAGCGTCTGGGGCATCCGCTCCGCGATGAGATCGACGACCGGGGAGCGCGTGGCCCAGGAGAGGATGCGCGGACGCTCGCTTTCAACCCCCATCCAGGTGTCGATGAGGTTCAGCGGCTCGTTCACGAAGAACTGCTGGCACCATTTGAGATAGCGGATGTGGAACGGTTCGCCGAGGCCGAGGGACTGCCGGATCTGCTCGCGGACATCCGGCGGGATGGTGAGCGGCAGGCTCGCCGTGGGGTCCGAGGGTGCGAGGTCCAGGATCGCGAAGATGATGAAGCTGATGAAGATCAGCGTCGGGACCGAGATCAGCAGGCGCCGCAAGAGATAGGCCAGCATGGGCGTTCTCGCCTTCTTCAAACAAATTGCGCCCCCCGCCCCGAAGCACGGCGGAGCGGAGAGCGCATCGGGATCGCGTTAGATCACTTCACGCGGTGCCAGTCCGCGATGTTCCAGAGCTCGCTGTCCCAGTCGTTGATCAGGACGCCCGCGAGGCTGTTGGCATGGGCCGAGGCGCCGCCGCGGTGGATGAGCGGGATGATGCTGTAGGACTGCATCAGCATGTCGTTCATCCGCTTGGCGAGGTTCTGACGCTCGGCGAGGTCCGCCGTGCGGGCCATCTCCTTGACCAGCGCATCGTACTCGGGGTCGCAGTAGCGCATGACGTTGTTGCCCTGCCACTGGCTGTCGGGCCGGGGCATGTCACCGCAGATCCAGGAGGCCATGTAGGCTTCGGGGTCCACGCCGGAGAAGTTGTTCGTGTACATCTCGATGTCGGCGTAGAACTTCTGGAAAGTGTCGGGGCTCGCCGGGTCGCCGCCGAAGAAGACGCTGGCGTCGATGTTGCGAAGCTCCGTCTCGACGCCGATCTCCGACCACCACTGCTTGATCAGCGCCTGGGCGCCCTGGCGGACCGAGTTGGTCGAGGTCTGGTAGAGGACGGAGAGCTTGGTGCCTTCGAATTCGCGAATGCCGTCCCCGTCGCTGTCGACGATGCCATTGTCATCGAGGAGCTTCTTCGCGCCCTCGATATCCTGCACCTTGCAGGCGTCGTTGGCGGTCGAAGCGTAGGCTTCAGGCGCGGGGAGCACGTTGCAGGTAACCCTGCCCGCCTGTCCGTAGCCCACATCCACCAGAAGCTGCCGGTCGATCGCCATCGAGAGCGCCTGACCGATCACCGGGTTCGTGAGGAACGGGTGCGGTCCGCCATCCACCGTCGAGCGCGTGTCGCCGAGCGCGGGGTCCGGATTGGTCTGGTTGAGGTGCAGACGCTCGACGGAAGTTGCGAAGGCGACGACGACCTTGCCCTTACCCGCGGCTTCCATCTGCTTCAGGATCTCGGGCTCGATCTGCAGGTTCCAGGCGTAGTCGAACTCGCCCGTCTCTAGCACCGAGCGCGCAGCCGATGCTGCGTCGCCGCCACCCTTGAAGAGCACGCTGCCGAAGGCCGGCTTGTCGGGCTCGCGGTAGTTCGGGTTCGCCTCGAGCGTGATCACGTCGTTCGGCTTGAACTCGGTAACGATGAACGGACCGGTGCCGATCGGGCCGAAGTTCTCGGTGGTGCATTCCGGAGCCTTGGCGCCGAGGCAGTCCTCGAACTGCGCCTTCTGGATGATCGGGCTCTCGGAGCCGACAAATGCCGTGTAGGGGAAGGGCTTGGGCTCGCTGAAGGTGATCTTGATGGTCTGGGCGTCCACCGCCTCGACATTCGTGACGCCCTCGAAATACGAGGCCTGGGCGCAGCCGCCCTCGGGATGGGTGCAATACTGCCAGGTGAAGACCGCATCCTCGGCGGTGAGCGGCGTGCCGTCCGACCACTGGATGCCGTCCTTCAACGTCCAGGTGATGGTGGTCAGGTCCTCGGAGATGCCGCCGTTCTCGACCGTGGGGATCTCGTCGACGAGGCGGGGGACGAACTCGCCCTTTTCGTTGAAGGAGACGAGGGGCTCGATGATCATCGACGCGCTCTCGACCTCCTTCGTGCCGCCCGAGAGATACGGGTTCAGCGTGGAGGGCGCCTGCCAGTAGATGATGTTGAGCTGCCCGTCGGCGCCGCGTTCGGCCTGTGCCGGGGCTACGAGGGCGGCCATCGCCGCCGTCATCGCGGTTGCGCTGAGCAATAGTCGTCGTGTGGTCATTGTGCCGATCCCTGTGTGATCTTGTTCGTGTTGCGGCCGGCGCGGGGCCAGCGGCGACAGCCTGTCGGGCCAGCGCGCGGATTGGAAGTGAAAAGATGCGCACTCACGGGCCTGCGACCATCTTATGGGCAGCCTGTCCACGGCGATGCCGCGACGGCGGGCACGGACTGCCTTTGGCGGCGGCAACCCTTGCCTTTGCGACAGCATCGGGCAGGAGTGGGCGCGGTCCGGTGAGGAGGGGCAGATGGTGGATCCGGTGGGCGCTTCATCGGCCGAGAGGCTGGCAGCGAGGCTCTGGCAGGCGCGGGCGGCTCGCCGGCTGATCGCGATGTCTGATTTTCCCGCTCCGCCAGACCTCGCCGAAGCTTATGCGCTGCAGTCATCGGTGACCCGCGCCTCTGGTGCCCGGGTGGTCGGTTGGAAGGTCGGGGCGGGGGACCCCGCGCTGCAGGAACGGTTCGGCCTGCCGGGACCCTTCGTCGGTCCGCTCCTCGAAGGCCTCGTGCACGATAGCGGGGCGGTGCTCGCGCCCATGCCGGGGGCTGCGCTCGAATGCGAGCTGACGCTCCGGATCGGTCGCGATCTCGCGGCGGGGGAGCGTGCGGACGATGCGATGCTGGTTGCTGCGGTGGATGCGGTGGTGCCCTCCTTCGAGGTCATTGGCCGGCGGTTCGAGGGCGAGCCAGACGGGCAGGGCGCCCGTCTCGTCGCCGATGGCGGGATCAATGTGGAGGCGGTGATGGGCCGCCCCGTTCCCTTCGATGCGGCAGCGGGATGGCCCGGGATCACCGCGGCGCTCTCGGCCGATGGGGCGGTTGTGGCGGAGGGCACGCCAGAGGGTGCCGGCCTGATGCCCCCGGCGGTCCTGCTGCGTTGGCTGCTGGACCAGCCACCGGTTGCGGACCGCGGTCTCCGCGCAGGCGACCTGATCATGACGGGCACGCTTACGGGCGTTCTCCTGCTCTCGCCCGGGATGAAGGTTGCGGCGGATTTCGGTGTTCTGGGCGTTGTCGAGGCGAGCATCGGTCCCGCCATCTGAGTCTCCACGGTGGCGGTGGGGCGCGAGAATGCTGCGATGGCTGGGCGAAGTTTGCCAGCGACACGCGCCCGCGCCTTTCCACGACATTGTACCCGGAACGGGCTGAACACTTTCCGAACGGCGGTTGTGATCGGCAAGCGATGCCCATGGGAGTTTCCCAGATAGTTCTCATAATGTTCACTGTTAGAGATGCAGACTGGCGCGGGCGCGCTGGTGTCGGTCTTGGGCCTGTGGCAGGTCGTTTTCCAAGACGCACGAGGAGCCCCCGATGATCGCCACGATGCCTGGGCTGATGGACGCCGTCCGCAGCCGTTTTGCCCATGTGGAGGCCTGTCCGTTCGAGGGGCCGCGGATCTTCTTCGAGAATGCGGGTGGAGCGCTGCACCTCAAGAGCGTTGTGGAGACCTCCGCGCTCTACGCCAGCTATCCGGATAATGAGGGGCGGGATAACGCTGCCTCCCGTGCCCTGTCAGCTGCGATCGAGCAGGGGCGGGCGGATATGCGCATCTTCCTGAACGCGCCCGATGGCGAGGTGATGGTCGGGGAGAGCGGGACAGAGATCCTTTTCCGGCTGATCCGGACCGCGGCGCTAAAGGCGCCGGCTGGCGGGGTCATGCTGGGCTCTACCCTTGAGCACCCGGCCTCGACCTCTGCCATGGCGCGCTGGGCCGAGATCACCGGGCGGCGCCATGTGCGGTTGGCGCATGACAATGCGACAGGCGCGGTGGAGGTTGCGGCTTATGCCGCTGCGGTGACGCCCGATACGCGGGTTGCGAGCATCGTCCATACCTCGCCTGTCACCGGCATGGCGACGGATGTGGCGGGTGTGGCGGCGGCGATCCGGGCCGTTGCCCCGGACTGCTTCATTGTGGTGGACGGTATCCAGCATGCGAGCCATGGGGCGGTGGACGTGGTGTCCTACGATGTCGATGGCTATGCAGTCTCGCCCTACAAGATGTTCTCGCGCCATGGCTACGGTGTTGGCTGGGCGTCGCCGCGCCTCACGGCCGCGGACCGTGAGGCGCTGGTCGGCGGCCGGGAGGGTAACTGGGAGCTCGGCACGCGGGATGCGGGCAGTTATGCGACGTTCTCCGATGTCGTGGACTACCTCATCTGGTTGGGCGGGGAGGCCGGTGGTGCCGGGGATCGACGAGCCTGTCTGGAAGCCGGGGCACGCGCGATCCAGGCGCATGAGCGGCGGCTGACCGAGGCGATGTTGCATGGGGTGGGCAATCTTCGCGGCCTCGCAGAGATCCCCGGCGTGTCTCTGATCGGAGGGTCGGGAGCGGAGCGGCGGGAAGGCGTCTTCTCCCTGACGCTGGAGGGGGTCAGTGCAGCGGATCTTGTCGGCCGCCTGCGTGAGCAGGGTATCCGGGTCCATATCCGGAAGAACGACCACTATTGCGGCAATGTGCTGGGGCCGTTGGGGATTGGCGCCTGCATCCGCGTCTCGATCGCTCACTACAACACCGAGGCGGAGGTGAGCCGTTTCCTCGCGGCGATGGCAGAGATCGCGGGCTAGGCGATCATGTCCGCGATCCGGTGTAATCGCTTCAGCTAGGCGGGATCCCGGCTGGTCGCCGGGATGCTTCTTCGTGGTCGCTGCGGCATCGGTCGTCGGGACGTTTGCGCGAGCGTTCGCCTTGCCGAGCTGTTCGTTCATGGGCTGGGGAGGAGCCTTGGGGGCTCCTTTCCGAGCGTGTCTCGAGGGCCGGCTCATATCAAGGACGCTCAGGGAGCGCCGGCTCCGCCGGTGGCTGCGCCATCCTTGACACGAGCCGGCCCCCGAGGGTTTGAGGTGGCCGGACCGGACCTGAATGTGGCCGTTTGCAACCTTTCTGTTCATCTCATGTTCTGTGATCGCTACCTAAGCTGACGTGGGTGGGCGCGGGCGTCGCTGAGATCGTCGCGTGCTTGTGGCTCGCTGGCCGGCAGGCGCTCGGCGCTGCTCACTCGGCGTTGGCGTCAGCGGGGGCGCGTGCCGGCTGCGTGCGGTAGGTCAGGGTCGTGGCGCTGGCCGGGTCGGCGGCCATGTCTTTTAGGAGGTTGGCCATGACCTCCGCATGGCGGAGGGATTTCGAGCAGACAGGGTCGGTGGCGGAGGCGTCGCCCGCCAGCGCCATCGCCTGACAGCGGCAGCCGCCGTGGTCGATCTTCTTGCGCTCGCAGCTTCTGCAGGGCTCCTGCATCCAGTCGTCGCCGCGATAGGCGTTGAAGGCAGGACTCTTGTACCAGATGTCCTTGAGGTTGCGGTCGCGCACGCTCTCGAAGGTGAGATGCGGTATGCTCTCCGCGGCATGACAGGGCAGGACCTTGCCATTCGGCGTGATGTTGAGGCCCGTGGAGCCCCAACCGCCCATGCACGCCTTGGGGAAGGCGGCGTGGTAGTCCGGCGGGACGAAGTCGATCACCAGAACGCCCCGCAGCCGGGCGCGCGCCTCGTCAACCACCCGGCGGGCCTCCAGCGCCTGCTCCTTGCTCGGCATCAGGGCGGCCTTGTTCTTGATCGCCCAGCCGTGGAACTGGACGCAGGCAACCTCGAGCCGCCTTGCGCCCATTGCGACCGCCATACCGATCGTCTCCTCGAGATCGCCGAGGTTCTGGCGGTGCATCACGGCGTTGAGCGTCAGGGGGAAGCCGAGGGCCGCGATCCACTCGGCGACCTGCATCTTGCGCTTGAAGCCACCCTTATAGCCGCCGATGCGGTCGGCCATCGCTTCGTTCACGCCCTGGAGCGAGAGCTGGACATGGTCGAGACCGATGGCGTCGAGCGCTGCCAGCCGCTTCTCGGTAAGGCCGATGCCGGAGGTGATGAGGTTGGTGTAGAGGCCAGCCTCCACCGCCGCGGCCGTGATCTCCTCGAGGTCGCGCCGGCCTGCAGGCTCCCCGCCAGAGAGGTGGAGTTGCAGCACGCCGAGCCCGGCCGCCTCCCGAAAGACGCGGGTCCAAGTCTCAGTATCGAGCTCGAGGCTGCGCGCTGCAAGCTCGAGCGGGTTCGAACAGTAGGGACAGGAGAGCGGGCAGCGATGCGTGAGCTCCGCCAGCATGGAGATGGGTGGCTGGATCATGAGGCCTCCATCATCCGACGGTCGATGAGGCCGCTGATGTATTTGCCCGCATCCTCCGCAATACGGTCGCGCGGGGCGTTGTAGGCAGCGGCAAGAGCATCGACGATTGAGCCGAAGGTAGCCCTGCCATCCACGCGGTCGAGAACGGCCTTGCCGATGGGATCGAGCATGAAGACGCGTTCGGGCGCCATCAGGACGTCCCGTCTGCGCACGGGATCATGCGCGACGCGGACGCCCCGGAGGAGGCGCGGGACGGCATCCTCGGAGAGGCTCATGCGGCGCCCTTGAGCAGGCCCTGACCGGGCTGCCAGGCGCCGGGCGGGATCCGCCCGGGCTCGACATAGGCCCCCCAGAGCGCATCGAGCTGCGACCAGAGCACGTCCGTCTTGAAGGTGAGGGCCGCAGCGGCGGCGTCCTGCTTCTCGGCAGTGTCAGCGTGGTCGAGCACCCAGGCGAGACCGAAGGCGACGTCCTTGGGCGCCTGGTCGAGCCGGCGCTTAAAATAGCCGAGTGAGGTGTCGTTCGCGAAGGCGTAGTGCTTGAGAAGTCCTTCGATGCGCGCCTCGTGGATCTTTGGCGCGAAGAGCTCGGTCAGCGAGGAGGCGACCGCCTCGAGAAGCGTCTTCTCCCGCACGAAGCGGACATAGGCGTCCACGGCGAAGCGGGTGGAGGCCATGATGCCAACGCCGGAGGCGACATAGTCCGGGTCCAGTCCCACGGCTTCGGCGAGGCGGAGCCAGCGCGCGATGCCGCCCTCGCTCTCGGCCGTGCCGTCATGGTCCTCGATGCGGCTCCGCCAGGCGCGCCGGAGCGCCGGGTCGTCGACGCGGGACATAAAGGCTGCGTCCTTCATGGGGATGCGGCTCTGGTAGTAATACCGGTTGATCACCCAGGCGCGGACCTGATCCGGTGTGCACTCTCCGCCATGGAGGCGGTGATGGAAGGGGTGCCTGTCGTGATATCGCTCGGCACCGATCTGGCGGAGGCGCGCCTCGAAATCCGTTCGGCTGGCGCCCGGCTGGGGGAGTTGCACGTTCATGGGGTGATCACCATGCCATCTTCTCCGACCGTCCAGCCGGCGGCGCGGGCCTCTGCGGCCTCGGGGCTGCCTGGGTCGGCGATGGGGTTCGAGTTGTTGATGTGGACAAAGACCCGGGTGGGGATGTCGAGCGACGCGAAGGCTTCGAGCGACCCGCCCTCTCCGGAGACCGGCATATGGCCCATGCGTCGACCCGTCTTCTGGCCGAGACCCGTGTTGATCATCTCGTCGTCATCCCAGAGCGTGCCGTCGAAGAGTACGACGTCGGCGCCCATCAGGCGTTCGGCTAGCTTCGCCGGCATGGCGGCACAGCCGGGTATGTAGGCCGTGCGCTTGCCGCCCGCCCGGAACTCGATGCCGACCGTGAATTCGCCTTCGAGATCGGTCTCGACGGTCTCGCCCTCGAGATAGAGCGGTACCTTGCCCGGTACGGAGAAGATTTCCGCCTCGACCCCGGGAAGGATGTCGAAACTGGACCCCACTGCGACCGGCACGCGAGCGACGACAGACCGGTCGAGCGCTTCGAATATGGGGTTTGCGTCCAGCACCTTGTGCAACTCCGCCGTGGCCATCAGTGCGAAGGGCTGCTTTTCGCGCAGGGTGAGCAACCCGGCCGTGTGGTCGATATCGCCATTCGTCACCAGCACCACCGCGATCGGCGTATGCCGAAGCGCCTTGGGATGCAGCGCTGGCGTCATAAGAAGCTGCCGGCCGATATCGGGCGAGGCGTTGATGACGGCCCAGGTCGCGCCGTCGCCGCTCACCGCGATCGAACTCTGGGTGCGGACGGGTATCTCTCCCGCCCGCGCCCTGTTGCAGTTCCGGCAGCCGCAATTCCACTGCGGCAAGCCTCCGCCGGCCGCCGAGCCAAGTATGCAGATCTGCACCTCAGATCCCGTCCGGCAGTATCGCGGCTGTCAGAGGAGATCGCCCTCGCGGCCGTCCTCGGCCGGGAAGTACATGTTGATCTCCATGCCGCAGGAAAGCTCTTCGATCTTCGGGGCAGTCCAAGCCATATTTTCCTCCAGTTTTCGTTGCTTCTTCATATCATTTACGCACGTCACCCGCCGGTCACAACGCCGTCCCGATGACGGATTTGTGGCCCTCAGTCTTTGAGAGCCGACGGGTGGCACGCCTACTCGGGCATCGTAACCTCGATTTGGATCGAAGCATACCAGGCAGATAGATCGTCGATGTCCTCGTCCGATAGCGCGCCCGCGACCACCGACATGATCTCATGCTCCCGCTTGCCGGAACGGAACGCACGCAGCTGGGTCACCAGGTATTGCTCGTTTTCCCCGGCGATGTGGGGCGCGATCGGCATGCGGGCGATGCCGTCGAGGCCATGACAGACCCGGCATTGCGCCGCCTTCTCCCGCCCGGCCGTAGCGTCGCCCGCCCCCGCGAAAGGGGCGGACGACAATAGCAGCGCCGCTGCCATGGCAGCCGGTCGCATCACCTGGTGTAGGCAATGCGGTAGATGGCGCCGGCCAGATCGTCCGAGACGAGGATCGAGCCGTCCGGAAGCTGCGCCACATCGACGGGGCGGCCGAGATACTCGCCCGATTCTTCGTCGAGCCATCCTTCCGCGAAGGGCTCCATCGTCACCGTGCCGTCATCCGCGATGAAGCTCACCATCACGCGCGCGCCGATGGGCGTGGTCCGGTTCCAGGAGCCGTGCTGGGCGGAGAAGATGGCGTTTTTGTACTTCGAGGGGAACTGGTTGCCCGTGTAGAACACCATGCCGAGATCGGCGGCATGCGCCACGGTCTCGACCACCGGATGCACGACATCCACGGGCACTTCCTGGCCCTTGTACTCATTCGTGCGGGTCGTGCCGCCGCCATACCAGGGATGCCCGAAGTGCTGGCCCGCCTCGGTCTGGCGATTGAGCTCGCCCGGTGGGATGTCGTCGCCCATACCGTCGACCTGGTTGTCCGTCCACCAGAGCTCGCCGGTCTCGGGGTGGAAGTCCTGACCCACCGAGTTGCGCACGCCGTAGGTGTAGACCTCGCGGCCCGAGCCGTCGGTATTGATGCGGATGATGCCGCCGATGCCGGTCTCGTTGTAGAGGTCCATCTTCTCGGGCGGGGCGACGTTGAAGGGCTGACCGAGCGAGATGTAGAGCTTGCCATCCGGACCCACGTCGCAGACGCGCGCGGTGTGGTTGAAGCTCTCTTCCTCCACCGGGATCAGGTCACCCTCCGCCACGACGTTGAAGGCGGCGACGTCGGGGCTCTCGTAGAAGAACTCGGCCGCGGGGAAGACGAGCACGCGGTTACGCTCGACGGTGTAGAGGAAGCCGTCGGGCGAGAAGCACACCGCATTCGGGATCGCGAAATCGATCGAGGGCGCGAAGTTCTTCACCTCGTCCGCCACCCGGTTCTTGTCCCGGTCGGTCACGGCCCAGACCTCCGTCTTGCGCGTGCCGACGAAGGTGACGATGCCCTGGGGACCGACCGCCATGTGCCGTGCGTCCGGGACGAGCGCATAGAGCGAGATCTCGAAGCCGTCCGGCAGCTCGATGCGCTCAAGCGTGTTCTTGATCGCCTCGACGCTCGGGCCGTCCTGATCGATCACCGTGAAATCGGTCACGCCCGTGACCTTGAACTGGCTCAGCTTGTCGAGATTGTTGGCCGCAGCCGGCAGCGCGATCGCCGCTGCGGCAACGCTCAGCAGAAGTCGCTTCATGATGTTTCCTCCGGTGTAGTCGGGCGCGCTCTCTCGGCCGCCTCCTGTCTCATACCGCGACAGTTTCTTGCGCCGATCAACCCATAGTTTCGCGATGGGCTGTCATGACGCGGTAAAGCAGGGGAGCACCATGCCTTCGGCGCTCCACCTCCCAGTTCCGCGGCGATCCCGCCCAACCGATGTCTGACCCCGTCGAGCCCCAAGCTAGCTTTCTGCGATACCAACGCTTCTATTAGGTAAGTTATCCTCAAATCATTTGATTGACGCTTCGAACTTCAATTCCCAATGAATAACTCTCCATCAACAACGCTAGTCCAAGTGTGGGGCTTCGAGCGCTTGTCAGACAGAGCCCACTTTGGATCGCCTTCTGTCGTAGAAAAAGATAATATGTGACGTCCTCCACAAAGAGAGACATCAATCTCTGGCAGTCGTCCGAAAAGATTTATCTCCCTAACCCGCAAACCAAGCAGCTGCTCAAATATTGAAGGCCAGATTTCTTTGTCACTAAAGCTACCGCATAAAATAGAAGTTCCGCTCTCGATGCGCCAACTCCACTCAATCATGAGTGTAAACTCGCCATTGGGTTCGCTGGCTGTCCCATCTCTTCGAGTTCTTGGTGTTAAAGCGCCAAACTCCAAAAAGATTGCCGAGCCGTATCCTCTCCAAACATGACTCAGGGTTGCACCAACAATATCGGTACTCATACGCCGGAAAGCCTCTGCTCCTTGCATCGTCAAGGCTTACTTATCTGGTGCAACAGATCCAACTTATCTTCTTATCCAAACGGTGGATTCATTCACGCTGCGAACGCAGCGCTAAGCGGGTGCGGGGTTAGCGCAGGAACTCGATTTCGATGAAGGCGCAGTCGAAGTCGTTGGCGCTGCGCACGTCGTGTTCGATACCGAGGGGGCGGAAGTACGGGATGCCGTTTCGCATCGGGGCCGTGGTGATCTGGCCGTCGGGCCCCTCGATCTCGAGCGCTCCGTCGAAGAGGGGGACGACCACGTAGTCATAGGCGTGGCGGTGCCAGCCCGTGTTGTCGCCGCGCCGGGTGAACCGCCATTCGGTGACGCGGGTCCTCTCGTTCTCGATCAGCACCGTGCCCGTCGCGGTGCCGACCGTCGGCTCGCGGCACATGGCGTCAGTCCTTGTAGTCGGGCGCCACCCGGTCGAGCAGGCGGAGATAGGCGAGCCATTGGTGGTCGACCTCGCTGCCGCCCGAGGCGCCGGCGCCCTCGTATTGCTGGGCCGTCCGCTCGCAGACCTCGTGGCTCGGCCAGCGAAGCTGAACGCCACCGGCGAGGGCGGCGACCTGCGCCGCACAAGCGCGCTCAAGGTTCAGCATGCGCTTGGTCGCCTTGCCCACGGTCGCCCCGCAGGTGAGCATGCCGTGGTTGCGTAGGATCATCGTGTTCAGGTCGCCGAGATCGGCCACGAGCCGCTCCCGCTCGTCGAGGTCGAGCGCGATGCCTTCGTAATCATGGAAGGCGATGCGGTTGTAGAACTCGAGAGACCATTGGTTGAGCGGCAGGAGCCCCTCCTCCTGGCTCGAGACCGCGACGCCCGCGACCGTGTGCGTATGCGCGACGCAGGCCACGTCGTGTCGCGCCATGTGCACTGCCGAATGGATCGTGAAGCCCGCGACGTTGACGCCCCCGCCATGGGGGTCGTCAACGATCTGCCCCTCATGATCGATGGTCACGAGGTTGGAGGCCCTGATCTCGTCGAAGCTGAGGCCGAAGGGGTTCAGCAGGAACCGGTCCTCGCCCACCCGCATCGAGATATGCGTGTAGATGCCGTCATCGAGGCCGAAATGCGCGATCAGACGGTAGGCGGCGGCGAGGTCGCGCTTCGCCTCGACGATATCGATGTTCTGGCTCAGATCCTCGGGCATGGGCGTGCTCCTTCGATTGGCTCGCAGGTATCGTATCGCTGCCTCCTCGCGAGGGCTAGCGCTCTCCGCGCACAGGCGCACAGGCGCACAGGCGCACAGGCGCACAGGCGCACAGGGGCACAGGGGCACAGGGGGACAGGGGCGCCGGCAGAAGGCATCTACGGATCGTTCTGCATACTGACCCATGGCTTGCGCTCGTCCGTGCCATCGTATCCCCTGACGCGGTCGCATCCCGGGAGGCCGCCATGACACCATCTGCCGACATCGTGCTGACAGGCGGGCGCGTCTGGTGCGGCAAGGCGGAAGGGGTGGCGGAAGCCGTTGCGCTCTGGAACGGCGTCGTGCTGGCGACCGGATCTGCCGACGAGATCGCGCCGCTGATCGGGTCCGCGACGCGCGTGATCGATCTTGGCGGCCGCATGGCGACGCCTGGGCTCAACGACGCGCATCTGCATCTCCTGCCCCTCGGCCTCTCCATGGCGGCGGTCGATGTGCGGGCGAACACGGCGCCGACGCTCGAGGACCTCAAGGCTGCCATCCGAGCGCGGGCCGAGGTGACGCCGAAGGGGGAGTGGATCTTCGCGCGGGGCTATGACCAGACGCGCTTTCAGTCCCGCCTGCATCCGACGGCGGACGATCTCGACGAGGCGGCCCCCGATCACCCAGTCTACATGATCCGCACCTGCGGCCATCTCTCGGTCGTGAACTCGCGGGCGATGGAGATCGCCGGGCTGACGACGGAGACGCCGGTACCCCATGGCGGGGTGATCGAGCAGCGGGATGGGAAGCTCACAGGTCTCCTGGCCGAGAACGGGCGTGCACCGCTGGAGGCGGTGCTGCCCCAACCCTCGGACGAGCAGTTGGTCGCCGCGATCGAGCGGGCGGGACGCTATTGCCTCTCGCTCGGCATCACGTCGGTGATGGATGCGGCCGTGGGCATGATCTGCGGGGCGCGGGAGCTGGCAGCCTATCGCACAGCGCAGCGGACGGGCCGGCTGCCGGTGCGGACCTATCAGTGTCTCCTTGGCGACCCGCCCCACGGTATCGCGCAGGCCGCGGCGGAGCAGGGGCTGATTACAGGCGTGGGTGACGACATGCTGAGGATCGGCCCGGTCAAGATCTTCACGGACGGCAGCGCTGGCGGGCGGACCGCCGCGATGACCAAGGCGTATCTGGGGGAGCCCGAGGTCTTTGGGGTCCTCACATACGAGGACGCGGCCTGCCATGCGGAGATCGCGCGCTTCCACGGCCTCGGCTACCAGATGGCAATCCATGCCATCGGCGACGCCGCCATCGAGCAGGTGCTGACCGGCTACGAAAAGGCGCTCGACCACCAACCGCTGCCCGGACGGCGCCACCGGATCGAGCATTGCGGTTTCGTGACGGCGGACCAACGGGCGCGGATGAAACGCCTTGGCCTGATCGCAGCGCCCCAGCCGAGCTTCATCTACGAGATGGGGGACGGGTATTTCGAGCTCTTCGACGAGGCGCGGCGGGATGCCTGCTATCCGTTCCGCACCTTCATCGAGGATGGGCTCGTGCCCTCGGCATCGACCGATACGCCGGTGACGGATGCGAACACCTTCAACAACATCTTCACGATGCTGACCCGCCAGACGCGGACGGGTGCGGTGATTGGGCGGGACCAGACGGTGAGCCTCGACGAAGCGCTGCACGCCTACACCTGGTCGAGTGCCTTCGGCGAGCATGCGGAGCATCGGAAGGGGCGGCTCGTGCCGGGGCAGCTCGCGGATGTGGCGGTCTTCAGCCATGATCTGTCGGCGCTTTCGCCCGAGGAGATCCGGGACGAGGCCGCCTGCGACCTGACCATCCGCAGCGGTGAGATCGTCTATGAGCGCGGGGGTGAGGCGTGACGCGCGATATCCATGAGGCGGTGCTGGAGGGCACCTATTGGTGGGGCATCCCCACGCTCCTCGGCGCACCGCATGACGCGGATCCGGCGGCGGCGGATATCGCGCTCATCGGCGTGCCTCATTCCACGGGCAACGGGACGACGGAGCGGGACCAGCATCTCGGCCCCCGCGCGGTGCGGCATGTTTCGCCCTGGCTCTCGGGCCGGGTTCATTCGGGCTTCGGTATCGATCCGTGGGCGCGGGCGCGTATCCGGGATCTGGGCGACGTGATGCTGCCGCAGGCGAACGACAACGAGGACTGTATTCGCCGGATCACGGAGCACTTCGCGCAGGTCGCCGGCGTTGGCGCGCGGCCGGTGGCCATCGGTGGGGATCACTCGATCACCGGCGGCATTCTGATGGGGCTGGCCGGGGAGGGCGCGCCGCTGACTGGCGGGAAGAAGGCCGGTCTCCTCCACATCGACGCGCATACCGACACTTTCGAGCAGCTCGACCACTTCCTCGGCGCTCGCCGATCCGCCGCGCATTGGGGCGCCTATCTCGTGCGCGAGGGGTATGTGGATGCGCGCCGCAGCGTGCAGATCGGGCTTCGGGGCCATACCCGCTCGCTTGACTGGCTCGAGCCCTCCCGCGCCCTCGGCTATGAGGTCGTGACGATGGAGCGGTACCGCGAGATGGGGGCCGAGGCCGCCGCCGCGCTGGTGCGCGAGACGATCGGGGAGGGGCCGGTCTACATCACCTTCGATCTCGACGCGCTCGATCCGACCATTGCTCCCGCCGTCTCGAACCTGGAGCCGGGCTTCGGCGGGTTCACGGTGGATGAGGCGACGGCGCTCCTCCACGCCATTCGGGGCGTCGACATCATCGGGGGTGACGTGGTGTGCCTGATGCCCACCAAGGATCAGCCGAACAATATCACGTCGATGGTCGCCTCCTCGATCCTCTTCGAGATCGTGTCGCTGATCGCCGACAGCAGGTCGGGGTAAGCGATGCGCGAGATCGTCATCGGCGGGGCACAGATGGGCCCGATCCAGCGGGCGGAGAGCCGCGGGGCCGTGGTAGAGCGCATGCTCGTGCTGCTGGAGGAGGCGGGGAAGGCGGGCTGCGACCTTGTCGTCTACCCCGAGCTTTGCCTCACCACCTTCTTTCCGCGCTGGTGGATGGAGGACCCGGTGGAGGTCGATGCCTGGTTCGAGCGGGAGGTGCCGAACGATGCGACCCGCCCGCTCTTCGACCGCGCCCGCGCGCTGGGGATCGCCATCAGCCTCGGCTATGCGGAGCTGACGCCGGAGGGGCGGCACTTCAACACCCAGATCGTGACGGACCGGGCGGGGGAGATCGTCGGCAAATACCGCAAGGTGCATCTGCCGGGGCACGCCGAGTACGATCCCGAGCGCGCCTTTCAGCATCTCGAGAAACGGTATTTTGAGCCGGGAGATCTCGGCTTTCCGGTCTGGCGCAACCTCGATGCGTGGATGGGCATGCTGGTCTGCAACGATCGCCGCTGGCCGGAGGCGTATCGCGAGCTGGGCTTGCAGGGCTGCGAGCTGGTGATCCTCGGCTACAACACGCCCACGACCAACAGTCAAAAGGGGGGCGAGGGGATCGAGCGGCGGCTCTATCACTCCGAGCTTTCGATGTGTTCCGGCGCCTACCAGAACTCGGCCTGGGTCGTCGGCATCGCCAAGGCAGGTGTCGAGGACGGCCACCCGCTGATGGCCGGCAGCGTGATCGTGGACCCGGACGGCATGGTCGCGGCGCGGGCGCAGGGCGAGGGGGATGAGCTGATCGTCCATGCTTGCGACATGGATGCAACTGCCTTCGGGAAGACTACGATTTTCGACTTCAAGCGCCATCGCCGCCCCGAGCATTACGGCCGGATCACGGGTCAGGTCGGCGTGCGGCTGCCAAGCGGGGAGGAGAAATGACCCTCGACCTCGCGATCAAGGGCGGCACGGTCGTGACGGCCGCGGACACCTTCGAGGCGGATCTGGGCGTGCGGGACGGGCGGATCGTGGCCATCGCCGAAGACCTGGATGCGCCCGAGACCATCGACGCTACCGGCAAGCTCGTCCTGCCCGGCGGGATCGAGGCGCATTGCCATATCGCGCAGGAGAGCGCGACTGGCGGGATGACGGCGGATGACTATGAGAGCGGTAGCCGCTCCGCCGCCATCGGGGGCAACAGCTGCTTCGTGCCCTTCGCGGCCCAGCATCGGGGGATGGGCGTCACCGAGACGCTCGATCTCTACGACAGCCGGGCGGAGGGGCGCAGCTATATCGACTATGGCTACCACCTGATCGTCGCGGACCCGACCGAGAAGGCGCTGAGCGCAGAGCTTCCGGCAGCGTTTGCGCGCGGGGTCACGAGCTTCAAGGTCTTCGTCACCTACGACCTGATGAAGATCGACGACCGGCAGTTCCTCGACATCCTGACGGTCGCCAAGACGCATGGCGCCGTCACCATGGTGCATGCCGAGAACAACGCGATGATCGACTGGATGTCTGCGCGCCTGCTGGCCGCTGGGCATACGGCACCGCGCTACCATGCGCCGTCGCACCCTGCGCTGGCGGAGGTGGAGGCGGTGCATCGTGCCATCTGCCTCGCGCGGCTCGTGGATACGCCGCTTGTGATCGTGCATGTGAGCACGGCTGAGGGGGCGGAGATCGTGCGTCGTGCTCGGGGCGAGGGCGCGAAGATCTTCGGGGAGACCTGTCCGCAATACTTCTTCCTTGCGCGCGAGGATCTGGATCGGCCGGGCATGGAGGGGGCGAAGTTCATGTGCTCGCCCCCGGTCAGGGATGCGTCGACGCAGGAGGCGCTGTGGCGCCACCTCGCAACAGGCACATTCACGCTCTGGTCCTCGGATCATGCGCCGTACCGGTTCGACGCCACGGGTAAGCTCTCGAAGGGGCCGGATGCGACGTTCAAGCAGATCGCAAACGGCATGCCGGGGATCGCGCTTCGCCTGCCGCTCCTCTTTTCCGAGGGGGTGCGGACGGGGCGGATCACGCTGCAGCAGTTTGCGGCCCTCTCCGCCACGAATGCCGCTCGGCTCTACGGGCTGACGCGCAAGGGGAGCATTGCGGTCGGCATGGACGCGGATATCGCGATCTGGGACCCAGGCTTAGAGCGCGAGGTCACGGCGGCGGCACAGGGGGATGCGATGGACTACACGCCCTTCGAGGGTCGGTGCCTGACGGGCTGGCCCGTCACCGTGCTCTCCCGCGGCGCGCCCGTGCTGCGCGACGGGGAGATTGTCGGCCGGCCCGGCCATGGCCGCTTCGTCGAAAGGGCGGCGGCGGACATGACCGGCTATGCGGGGACGCGGGCGCCGGAGCTCGACCCTGCCACGAATTTCGGTGCTGAGATCGCACCGGGGCGAGTAGGATGAGTGCGCAGGACGCAGGGCCCGAGCCAGCGCGCCAGCCGATGCGCGTTGCCGTCGCGGGGCCGATCCATGTCATCAACCCCAACTCGAACCAGGCGGTGACGGATGGGCTTACGCAGGCGCTCGCCTGCTTCCGCGCTCCCGGCTGGCCCGTCATCGAATGCGCGACGCTGACCGAGGGGCCGTTCGGGATCGAGAGCCAGAAGGACAGCGACGCGGTGATCATGCCGCTCGTCCGGCTGGTGGAGGCGCGACAGGACGCGTCTGCCCATATCATCGCCTGCTACTCCGATCCCGGGCTCGATGCGTGCCGGTCCGTCTCCGAGGTGCCGGTCTTCGGGATCCAGGAGGCTGGGGTGATGTCGGCGCTAGCGCGGGGCGACCGGTTCGGCGTGATCGCAATCGCCGAAGCTTCCGTCGCCCGGCATTGGCGGACGATGCGGCGGATGGGCGTGCTCGACCGGCTGGCGGGGGAGCGGGCGCTGAACATGACCGTGGACGAAAGCGCGCGGGGCCCCGCGACGTTCGAGCGGCTGCGCACCGTGGGCGGCCAGCTCGCCGAGGACGGTGCGGATGTGCTGGTCCTAGGCTGCGCGGGCATGGCTAGGCATCGCGGCGCGCTGGAGGCGGCGCTGGGCCTGCCGGTGGTCGATCCGGTGCAGGCGGCGGCTGCGATGGCGCTGGGTGCCGTGTTGCCCGCCGCCACGATCTGACGCGCTTAGCTCGTGGTGTCCGTGGCGGTGGACGGGCGGCCCGTCGCGGTGGCGGTCAGGCGGCGTTCGATGATGATCCGTTGTCCCTCGATCGTCGCAACCTGGTCGGTTTCTCTGATGCGGAGTTCCGGCGAGGCGGTGCCTGCGGCCGCTGCATCGGCCAGCGTCGTGCGCGTGAGCCAGCCGTGTGCGGCCTCGGTGGCTCCGTCGATGTCCGGGAAGCGTTGGAGGGTGTCGAGTGACACGGTGAAGGCGCCCTCCTCGGGCTGGAGGATCACCGCCTCGCGGGTCACCTCTACGAGGCCCGCGACCGCGCCGACGGCATTCGCCACGTCGGCATGGTCGGGCACGGCGGGCTCGGTCAAAAGTGCGCGGGCGATGGCCGGGTAGTAGATCGGCGCCGCGGCGCCGAGGCCAACGAGCGGGGCGGTTAGGCGAATTGCCGGGGCGAGGGCACCGCTCGCGGCGCCCCCGGTCTGCTGGTGGAGGGCCGCGGCGATGGCGGGGGAGGTTGCCAACCCTTCCTGCGGCAGACCGGCGCCTGCCGCGGTCGCCTCGATCAGGCATTCGGCGGAGCGGCGGACGAGGGTGGCGACGACCCGCTCCGCCAGCGCCTCGGCGCTCGGGGCAAGGGCCGCACCGAGGCGTGTCTTTCGGCGGGCGAAGAGGTCGGCGGCGCGCTGCGCGGTAGCGGCG
Organism: Pseudomonadota bacterium; assembly: GCA_039815685.1. Taxonomy (GTDB): domain Bacteria; phylum Pseudomonadota; class Alphaproteobacteria; order Rhodobacterales; family Rhodobacteraceae; genus Thermohalobaculum. The sequence goes on from JBCBYV010000019.1 coordinate 44,264, forward strand.
TCCCAGGCGGTGTGATGGCCGAGGACGTGAGCGGCGTCGGATGGGGTGAAGGCGGCGAGGCGGATGGCGCCGCGGGATGCGAGGCGGTCGAGTGCCCCCCGGCTCGCGCGGTCGGGCGTCAGCCAGTCGAGGGCGGCGGGTCCTTCGTTCAGCCGGTCCATGAGCGCGCGCTCAGCCGGCGCGGCGCGCGGGTCCAGTAGTGCGCCGCGGGCGAGGTGGACGAAGCGTCCCGCACTTTCCTCGACACGGCTGGCGCTCGCCTGCCGGTCCAGCGTCTCCGCGACGAGGGCCGGATGATCGAGCGCCAGGAGTGAGATGGGCGTTGCACGGCGCGGGCCGAGGGTCAGGCCGTCCGTCGTCGGGTCGAGGCCGACGATGCTGTCGGCGCCGAGCCCGAAGGTGCGGATTGCCGCGGCCTCGACCAGAGTGCGCCAGCCGCCGACGACGGCCCCTTCGGGATCGCGCCGCGGGCGCCCGCCTTCAAGTTCCGCGATGTCGGTGGTTGTGCCGCCGATATCCGAGACGACGCAGGCTTCGAGCCCGGTCAGCGCGGCGGCGCCGACGAGGCTGGCGGCGGGGCCCGAGAGGATGGTCTCGATGGGACGTTCCCGGGCGATGGCGGCGGACATGAGTGCGCCGTCGCCGCGGACGACCATGAGCGGTGCCGAGATGCTGCGGGCAGCAAGGAGGTCTGCCGCGCCGTCGATGAGGCTTGCGAGAAGGCCGACGAGGCGTGCGTTGAGAAAGGCTGTCAGCGCGCGGCGCGGCCCGCCGAGGCGGGCGGTCAGCTCGTGGCTGGCGGTGACCGGCAGGCCGGTCTCCTCCCGAACCAGCGTCTTCGCCGCCAGCTCATGCGCCGGGTTGCGGGTGGCGAACTGTGCGGCGACGGCGAAAGCGGTGGCGTGCTCCGCGAGTGCGGGCAGGGCCCCTCGCAATCGGTCGAGATCGAGTTGAGCGGCCTCGTTCCCGAAGGAGCTGTGGCCGCCGGGGAGCATGAGGATCGGGTCCGCACCCACGGCCTCACGGAGGCCTGCGCGGGCGACATCCCGTTCCTCGAAGCCGATCATCACCAGGGCGGCGGGGGCGCCATGCCCTTCGACCAGCGCGTTGGTGGCGAGTGTGGTGGAGAGGGACACGAGCCCGATGGCGGTGGGCACCACCGACGCCTCCGCCAGCACGCGGTCGAGGGCTGTGGCGATCCCTTGGTCGAGGGCTGCGTGGGTCGTGAGCGCCTTGGCCTTGGCGACGACGCGGCGGGCTGCGGGGTCCCACAGGACAGCATCGGTATAGGTGCCGCCCGTATCGACACCGAGGTGGACGGGCGTGCTCATGAACAGGCGTCACCGGCGGGGAAGCCGGCCCGCCGGCAGGTCTCAAGGCGCATTGGGGACCTTCAGAAGCGGATCGGGAACTTCTCGCGGATCGCCGCGTCGGTCACAGGGTCCACCAACGGAACCGCCTCCGCAAGAATGCGGTTCTTGCGTTCGATGGCCTTCTTCACGAGGTCCGGGCGGCCGATCTCGTCCCACTCCTTCGGGCTCGTCCGGTCCGCGACCGCGGGGTAGACGTACTCGCTCTCCATGATCCCGAGGGTCTGGGGCTGGCCGAGATAGTGGCCGGGTCCGCCCAGGCATACCGCCTTCATGGTCTCAAGGCTGATGTTCTCGTCCGTGACCTCGATCCCGCGGACGCAGCGGAGGACCTGGCCGAGGAGGTCGTCGCCAAGCACGAGGCTCTCCATGCAGAAGCCGAGGAGGGAGGCGTGCATGCCGACGCTCTCATAGACCATGTTGAGGCCGGCGAGGCCCGCCATGGTGTTGGAGATCGCCTGCTCCCATCCCGCCTGCATATCCGGTAACTTGGAGTCCGCGATGCCCGCGGCGGCCCCGCCGGGCAGGTCGTAGAAGCGGTGCATCTGTGCGCAGCCGGCGGTGAGCAATGCCTGCTCGCCGGACCCGCCGGACATCGCCCCGGTGCGGAGGTCGGAGACGAAGGGCCAGGTGCCGAAGATCGCCGGGTGACCGGGGGCGAGGGCGTTGACGTAGACCACGCCCGCCAGACACTCGGCGACGGCCTGCACGATGGCGGTGGCGAGGGGCGCAGGTGCCGTGGCCCCCGCCTGGCCCGCCGAAAGCAAAAGTACCGGCATGCCGGCGCGGATGCAGGTCTCCATGACCTGGCAGCTCTCCGCCGCGAAGGTGAGGGGCGGGACGACGAAGCAGTTGGAATTGCTGAGGAACGGGCGACGGCGCCATTCCGCCTCCCCGCCCGCGAGTTCATGCAGCAGCGGGATCGTCGCCTCGACGCAGGGCGCTTCCACAAAGCTCGTGCCGATATGCTTCGTGGTGCCGGAGCAGGATGCGTAGACCGTGTTGATGTCGAGTTCGATCGGGTCGGTGATGTCGCGGGCAACGAGGCAGCGCTGAAAGAAGTGGATGTTGTCGAGGCCTTCGACGAGACGTGCCGCCGTGAGGAGATCGGCCAGCGTGCTTTCGTGATAGTCCCGGTTCTCGACATCGACGACATGCACGGCTGCGCCGGCAGTCCCGAAATGCACGCGGTTGCCGGAGAGGGTGAGGTCGTGCTTGGGGTCGCGGCCGCAGAGCGTGATGTTGCGCGCAGCGATGGCGAGGCTGTCCTCGACCAGCGCGCGGGGGAAACGGATGCGGCCATCATCGCCAAGGATTGCACCTGCGCCGGTCAGGATCTCGACCCCGCTCTCTGGCGCGTTGCAGAGGCCGATGGTCTCGAGCACGTCGAGGGCTGCCTCGTGCATCCGGCGGACGGATGCTTCGCTCAGCGGCCGATAGGCGCCGCCCTCGAGACCCGCGCGCACCGGCCGTTTGTCGGCCGCAATGGGAGCCGCGCGCAGCGCCTGTCGTGCGGCCCGCCCGCCGCTACGGGCACCCCGTCGCGGTGCCGGCTTTTCCTCCTCGGTGATCATGGAACCCTCCCCGCTTTTGATTTGTTGGCTCCGGACAGCTTAGCGATAGCGCGGAACGCCGTCTTGGGTGCCGTTTCATGACGACGTGATCCGTCGGTTTCGGCGCTTGGGGGTGCGAACGCCCGTGGTGCCTGCGGGACAGTCTCGAGGCTTGCGGCTTGCCCTTGCGGCGCAGGAGCGCAAAGTTCCCCGGTCTGACGGCACGGAGGTAGCCATGGCATCGGCGGACGATCTGGGCGCGGCACGGAAGAGCCTGTTCTCGACCCACTGGGGGACCTTCGAGGCGGAAGTGCGGGATGGGCGGCTGCAGGGCGTCTCGCCCTGGGCCGAGGATCCCGATCCGCCGGAGATCGGGCCCGGGATCACGGATGCGGTGACGCATCCGACGCGGGTCGCGAGGCCCTCGATCCGCGAGAGCTTCCTGAAGCACGGGCACCGCGCGGGAGGCGAGCGGCGGGGCGCCGAGCCCTTCGTCGAGGTGCCGTGGGACGAGGCGAGCGAGATCGCGGCGCGAGAGCTCGATCGCGTGCGGAAGGAGCATGGGAACGCGTCGATCTTCGGCGGCTCCTATGGCTGGGCGAGTGCGGGTCGCTTCCATCATGCGCAGAGCCAGATCCACCGCTTTCTCAACGTCTTGGGCGGGTATGTGGCGTCTATCGATACCTACAGCTTCGCGGCGATCAGCACGTTGATGCCGCATATCGCCGGGCATTTCCGGCACCTGATGCTGGATCGCGCGACAAGCTGGCCGGTGATCGAGGAGCACTCGGAGCTCGTGCTGATGGTGGGCGGGCTCGCGATCAAGAACGCGCAGGTCACCTCTGGCGGTGTCGGTCGGCACACGGCGCGCGGGGCGTTGAGGCGGGCCCATGCGCGCGGCTGCAAGTTCGTGCTGCTCTCGCCCATCCGGGCCGATGCGATCGAGGAGATCGGCGCGGAGTGGCTCGCGATCCGTCCGGGGACGGATGTCGCCTTCATGCTTGGTCTTGCCCATACGATGGTTTCGGAAGGGCTGGAGGATCGTGCGTTCCTGGAGCGCTACACGACCGGATGGGCGCGGTTCAGGCCGTACCTCATGGGCGCGGCGGGCGGGGAGGCGAAGACCGCCGACTGGGCCGCTGGCATCACCGGTCTGCCCGCGGAGACGATCCGGGACCTCGCCCGCCGCATGGTGACGAGCCGCACGATGATCACCGTTTCGTGGTCAGTCCAGCGCGCCGATCATGGGGAGCAGCCGGGCTGGATGGCGCTGGTGCTCGCCGCAATGCTGGGCCAGCTCGGCCTGCCAGGTGGCGGCATCGGCTATGGCTACGCGTCCGAGAACGGGGTCGGCAATCCTACGAGGCTCTTCAAGTTTCCCGCCGTGCCGCAGGGGGAGAACGGCGTGGCGCGGGAGCTTGCGATCCCCGTGGCCCGCATCTCCGACGCGTTGCTGCACCCGGGCGAGCCCTATGACTGGAATGGGGAGAGCCGTGTCTATCCCGATCTGCGCCTGGTCTACTGGGCAGGCGGTAACCCCTTCCATCACCATCAGGATCTCGGCCGGCTGGTCGAGGCGATGCGCCGCCCCGAGTGCATTATCGTCAACGAGATCTGGTGGACGGGCATGGCGCGGCACGCCGATATCGTGTTCCCGGTGACGACTGCGCTGGAGCGCGATGACATTGCGATGACGAGCTGGGAGCCGACGATCGTCGCGAACGCCCAGGCTATCGAGCCGGTCGGTGAGGCGCGGGACGACTACACGGTTCTCACTGGTGTCGCTGCGCGCCTCGGCCTCGACGGCGCCTTCACCGAGGGCCGCACGGCCGAGGACTGGATCCGACAGCTCTGGGACGAGGCGCGCCAGCGGGCGGGCGCCGCGGGGTTCGAGCTGCCGAGCCTCGAGGCGCTGCGCGAGGCCGGCACCCACGACCTGCCGGCCGATGAGCGTGAGCCGGTGCTGATGGCGGATTTCCGGGCGGCCCCGGATGCTCACCCGCTGACGACCCCCAGCGGGCGGATTGAGATCTTCTCAGAGCGCATCGCCGGGTTCGGCTACGACGACTGCCCGGGCCACCCGGTCTGGCGGGAGCCCTATGAGTGGCTCGGTGCGGAGGCGGCGCGGCGCTTTCCCCTCCACCTCATCTCGAACCAGCCCCGCACGCGTCTCCATGGTCAGCTCGACCCCGGCTCGGTCAGCCGCGCGTCCAAGATTGCGGGGCGGGAGCCGATCACGATGCACCCTGCGGACGCTGCGGCGCGTGGCCTCGCGGGCGGTGATGTGGTGCGGGTCTTCAACGATCGCGGCGCCTGTCTCGCAGGGCTTCGGATCTCCGACGAAGTGATGCCGGGGGTGGTCCAGCTCTCAACCGGTGCTTGGTACGATCCGGAGGTGCCCGGTGACCCCAAGTCGCTCTGCAAGCACGGCAATCCGAACGTGCTGACGCGCGACAAGGGCACATCGAGGCTCGCCCAAGGCCCTTCCGCCCACACGGCACTTGTCGAGGTCGCGCGCGTCGAGGGGACGCCGCCGCCGGTCACCGCCTTCGACCCACCGGTCCTCAAGCAGCGCTGAGCCCCATGGCCGGTGCCATCCCCGGGGAGACGGCAGCACAGCTGAACGCACCTGGCGACGCTGCGTGGGGATGCAGATCGACGGCTGGCCAAGCCTCGCCGCGGCCGTGCCGCGCGGTCGGCGAAGCGGAGGCGAGGGATAGAGGAGAGATGCCCTCCTGCAACCGTGCCGGATCGCTATCTGCGTGTTCTCGGCATGTTCATGTCCCGAAGCCTAACCTGACGCGGGAGGGGGCGGGCCCTGGAGGCCCTGAAGCTCTCCGCGCGCACCTCGCGCCGAACCGGCAACACCCCGCCACGCTCCTGAATTACTCTTCGCGAGTTTGCTTGCGAAACCCCTATTGCGTTGTCGGCCCGAAGCCATGCCTGGCGCCCCGACAGCCCAACGGCAGGAGCGGTGCCAGATGACCTTCAATATCGCGCGTCACGCGGAGACGATCGCGCTGTCCCAGTTCCAGGGCGCGATCCCGGCACCGCCGCCACCGGTCGTCGTCACGAACAGCCCGATCACCAGCCAGGATTTCACGTTGACCGATCTCGGTCTCGGTAGCCGCGCGGGCCTCACGATCCACCGCATCGACGTTGCACTGCCCGAGCGGCTTTCCCGCCTCCAGTACCGCGTGAACGGCGGGAGTGCCCGCGACCTGCCACAGCCCGTCCTCGCCGGCACCTTCGAGATACAGGGACTGACGCTCGGGGCCAGCAACGAGGTTGAGCTGCGCACGGTGGCTATCGATCCAGCCAGCGGCGCCGAGGTCGAGGGCGACTGGTCCCCGGCTGCGCAGATCACGACGAGCCTTTTCACCGCGGTTAACCTGCTCTCGGAGACGGTCGACCCGATCGCGGATCCTGCGGGCGCCTGGAAGGCGGGCATCGGCTGGGACGGGGCGCTCGACAGTGACGGTTTTGCGCGCTTCACCTCGCCAGAAGCCGGACAGGATATCCCATCCGCACTTCTTCCTGCGGCAGGCGAGAGCATGCTCTTCATTGCCGAGCTCAAGTCCGTGGGCGCGGCGAGCAGCGGGCTCAGTGTGATCGTCGATCTGGAAGGTGGCGGACAGGCCGTGGCCGAGGCCGTTCTGACCTGGTCGAACGGTGTTGTGTCGACCGCTGGTTCGAGCGGGATGGCCGCTGTCGATGCGACGCGGGTCAGCTTCGATCAAGGGGCGGGCACTGCGCGGCTTGCCCTCGTCTTCACCCTCCCCGCTACTGCAGCGACGGGTGCCGAGGCGCGAATCGCTGGCGCCGGTACCGCGTTCCGCGACGCGGATCTGCGCGCCTGGACTTTCGGGGATGTGGCCTGGCCCGCGCATGAGCCCTGGGCCGGCCCCTCGGGCGTTCGCCGTCTCACGCCGCCCGAGACCGAGGGCTTCCTGAACGACACGCTGGAGCTCGATGCGAGCACGCCCTGGGGTCTCGCCTTCACCGTCTTTGGCGAGGAGGAGGCGGCGAGCGGTGATGCATCGGCCCGCACCAATGCGCTCGCCGTGGCCACAGTCGTGGCGGGGGGGAGTGGCTATACGGACGGGGTCTATCTTCGCCCTGTCGATGGCGGCTTCGGCGGTACGGTCGAGATCACCGTGACCGGCGGATCGGTCGCGGCTGCAGCCGTCGTCGATCCTGGCCGACGCTACACGAACGAGCCCGAGGTCTATCTGCAGGGCTTCGCCGGGGGGTCGGGCGCGGAGGTGAGTGTCTCGCGCGCCAAGGTCCTGCGCGATTTCTGGCCTGCGGTGAATGACGGGCGGATGCGGGCGAGCTGGGATGGGCGCACTCTCGGCAGCGCTGGTTTCGCGGTCGAAGGGTTCGTGGCCGAGGGGCAATTCTACCCGGCGGGCGACAACTTCACCACGGCTTCGGGCGTGATCATTCGCGTCAATGCCGATGGCTCCTGGAGTGCAAGGGCCAACGGTGCGACGGCGGATCTGAAGGCCGGCGAGGGGAGCCTTCGCAGCATCGGGCTTGTCATCGGCAATGGCGGGACGCGGGCACTCCTGGACATGCCGCTGGGTTTCACGGGCGAGTCCGATTTGCCGCTCCGCATCGTGACGACACCGCGGCTGACCGGCTCGGCACGCCTCGGCGAGATGCTTTTCGCACTACCCGGCTCGGTCGAGCTCGAGGACGGCTTCCTGCCGCGCGTGAGCTATCAGTGGGAGGCAGACGGCGCGCCGATCCAAGGTGAGACGGCACCGCGCCTCCGCCTGACACCGGGCAAGGTCCCGATCGGCCGTGCCGTCTCCTGCCGCGTGACCTGGGAGGGGGCGCATGCGATCGAGACCTGGGACACCTCCGCCCGCATCGTCGATGACTGGAAGGTGGTGGCCGATGGCGATGCGCTGAGCTTCGGCGCGTTGACACCGGCTGGGCTGCGCGGTGTGCCGGTGGCCGCCGCCGGCACGACAATCACTGCGGGCGATCCTTCCGGGCATTGGGCGATCAACGATGTGGACGGTGTCGCCCATCTTCGCCCGGCGGCTGGCCCAGCGACCGTCGGCAGTGATCCGGTGACGGCCGGAGAGGGTGTGATCGCGGGGAGCTACACGCTCAGCCTTTCGAACGGTCGAAGCCTGTCGGTGACCGTCGATGCCGGAACGATCACCTGCACGGGCCATGGCGATCTGGTGGCGTTGGCGCAGGATATTGGCTCGGTGCTGGGGCAGGGCGTCTATGGCTTCTCCTTTGGCTCCGGCATTACGCTCAGGCTCTGGAACTCTGGTGATTGGGGCGGCATCGACGATGCCGCCGACCCCACGAGCCGGTTCGAGGATCTGGTGCTGATCGGCGATACCGCGGAGGGCGGGCCCGGGCGCGTGCAGGTGTTGCCCTATGATGCGAACGAGGCCGCATCGATCACGGGGCCGATCCACTTCGCGCGGGCGCGGAATGTCGACTGGCGCGTCGATCTGGACCACGCAGCACAGCCCGACCCGGAGGCCCGCTCGCCGCGCTTCGCCGAGGGCGCGATCGTGGTTCCCGGAGAGGTCGGCCGCAGTCTTGCCTTCCGGGATTGCCGCATCCGCGGCGGTTTCCTCATGGCCGAGCGGTTGCGGCGACCTCGCGATCCGGACGGGATCTTGCTCGGTGCCGGGGGTCAGCAGATGGCGGGCTCGGCCTCGGCGCGCTTTCTATTCGAGCGGGTCGAGATCGTCGATACCGGCGCTGCCTGCGCGACGGATTTCGGCAACGTCGTGTTCCGCGATTGCCGGATGCACCGCCTTGGCACGCGGCCCTTCCGTATCGGCAACGACGTGACTGCGCTGACACTCACGCGGATCGAGGCCTATGACGCTGTTGCGGCGACACCCTTTGCGCCGGGCGGATGGATCACGGCCGAGCCGGATGGGGCGACGGGGTATGCGCCGATCTATCGCTCGGGCGTCGCGATTACGATCGACGACAGCCTGCTCTATCCCGGCCAGTCGCGTTTCCCGGCACTGGCCGGTCTTCGGCTCGGTACCGATCCTGCGCTGCCGCAGGGTGGTGAGGAGGCGTTCGGATACGTGTTCTCGCCGGTCAGCATCCGCAACAGTCTGATCGTGGGTGGCGGCGCGGAGATGCTGCTTCTGTCGAGTGGTGAGAGCGGAGAGGTCACCGATAGCGCCTTTTATGTGGATGGTCGCAGTCAGGGCGGGGTCGAGGCCGTGGCCGCGCATCTCAACGGTTTCCGACCGCTCGGCGGCGGGTTCGGGCTGACCCGCTCCGTTATCGGGTTCGATGCGCTGGGCGGCGGCGTCGCGCGCACGGATGCGGTGACCCTGTTCGCCGCGCAATACGATCTGGCGCTCGAGGGCGCCAGCGGTCGCGATTTCGCGCCGCAGACGCGGGCGGAGCTGCTGAGCGCTTTCGCGCCGAGTGCGGCCGGTGTGCTCGATCTTGGGGGCGGGCAGACCGCAGGACCGGTTGCTCTCGACGGGAGCTTCAAGGGTGCGGCGGGCAACTTGCCTGCGGCGACGGGCGTCGACTGGGGCGTGCCGTCCTTCGGGATCGACGCGCTTCTGACAGGGATCGGCTGGGGCTCGATACCCTTTGCGGCGCCCGCCTTCGGGATCGAGGCTGCGCGGCTGAGCGGACCCGCGCCGCTCTTCGTCTCGATGGGTGCGATGGGCGTCACCAGCAACCAACGCCGCGACGACACCTTCATCTGGGACTTCGGCGAAGACTACGATTTCGAAGCGCCGCCGCCGGAGAGCCGCGTCTCCCGCGCCGCGAGGAGCACCACCGGACCCGATACCTGCCACGTCTTCCGCGATGCCGGCACGCGCGAGGTCACGATGCGCCAGGTGAACAGCCAAGGCCTCGACCGCATGGCCGTCCTGTCGGTCAATGTCGCGGACCCGGACGACTGGTTCTCGGGCAACCGCACGATGGTGCTGAACCCCGTCGGGGACAGTAACTTCAGCGCAGCGCCGCCGGGCGCGCTTCAGCGCAATGCAGACGCTGCCGGCCTGTCCGACGCGCTCAATCATGTCAAAGGCCGGGATCGCCGTCTCCTGCTGAAGGCGGGCGCCGGATTTGCCTTTGGTGCGGCAATCCCGATGGGGATCGGCAGCCGCCTCGATCACTACGGCGGGTCGGCGAAGGCCGAGCTCCTGAACGATGGCACGTCTTTCGGCAGGTCGATGATCGGCGTGCCCGGGATCGCTGCGGCGAACGTGCTGGTCGCCAATGTCCTCTTCGATGGGGGCTGGGACCCAGAGACGGGCACCCGGTCGGGGCGCATCGACCGCTTTGCCGACTCCGGTGGCTCCATCGGGACCGCGTTCTTCCGTGTCCATTTCCGCAATGGAGACGGCTTCGGCGTCTTCGGTGACAATGTCGGTTTCGTCGATTGCAAGATCGAGAACTGGTTTACCTATGGCATGATCTCGAGCTCGGAGAAGAACGCGCCGACCTTCTGGCGCGGCTGCACTTTCACGACCGACCCCGGATATGCCACGAACGAGTTCGCCGGCGGCACCCCGCCGCAGTTCGGCCCGATCCGCGCATTCTCGCCCACCGGCGGCGTCTTCACGCAAGGCTACATCAACTACACCACCGCCCAGAACCGGCAGCCTTCGCTGCGCATGTTCTCGACGGTGAGATCGCCAGGACCCAAGGCGTTCACGGTCACGCACAACCATGTCGAAGGCGGTGCGCCGCCGGTGCTCCTTGGCGCCCGCGTCTTCAATGACGATGTGGATGTGATCTCGGATTACTTCGTGGTCGAGGGCAACTGGGTCGTGACGAGCGGTCAGTGGTTCGTCGGGATGCAGACCGATTTCGGGGCCCTGCGGATCCAGAACAATGTCGTGCGGCGGGCCGACGGCTTGAGGCGAGGCAGCTCGAACTGGAACTGGCTCGAGACGCTTAATGTGAACGCAAGTCCCAGCCGCTTCGGGTCGCTGCTCACCCCCCAGAACCAGGCGCGCGCCATTACGGTGAGCTACAATACGATCATGATCGATGTCCCTAGAAGGGAGGGCAGCGACGGCCCGGGTGAAACCGAGCTCATGCAGTACAGGGTGCCGAATGGCGATTACTACGAGATCGACAGCTTCGGCTCGAACGCCCTGCGTGCCCATCCCCGCAACTTCCGGGACGGGCCTCACCTCGATCCCGGCATCGACGACGACGGCCGGCCCTATGCCGTAAATGCGCTGGTGGGCGATGCTATCGATCCGCCGCCGGTCCTCGACTTCGACGGAGCGATGCGCACGGCACCGCATTATGCCGGCGCGTTTGCGGGGCCTGGTACGACACCGACGCCTGCAGCACCGGCCGACGTCTCGGATGCAGCCTTCAGAGCGCTCTTTAACGGCAACCTAGGCGGTGTCTGGTTGACCGATAGTTTCGCGGGCATGTGGCAGGATCTCGATGCCACGGTACCGGTGACCGCGCCGGGCCAGCCGGTGAACCGCATCTCGAACCTTGTGGCAGGCCAGCCCGACCTCATCGCCAACAACTTGGCTGCGGGCATCACGGCGCATCAGTTTGACAATGGGCAGATTTGCCTACGCTTCGACGGCGACCTGGCCAACCGGTCGATGCGCGCGGAGCTCGATACCGCCATCCCGGCCGGTGCCGCGTTCTCGTACTTCGTGGCATCTGGCGGAACCTCGCAGCCCGTGTTCTCGCCGTTGCAGCTCCGGACGCTCAGCTCGCCGGCCTTCGCGACGAGCAACGAGCATGTGTTCACGGCCAGGGCGCCGCAGGGCGAGGTCGATCTGCGCCTCGGCAACACGGGTCAGAACGGTGAAGCCGCGCGGGATGTACGCTCTGCCGTCTGCGACGGCACCACCGTCTCTGCATGGCGCGCATCCCCCTTCGGTGCCGAAGAGAAGATCCCGGCGCTTAACGGGTCAATGGCGCCGCTACAGCGCGATATCAACGTGCTCCTGATCAACGCACCCACGCTTGAGGGCGAGATCTTCTGGTTCGGCGGCATGCTGATCGACCGGGCACTGACGGAGACCGAGCGTCAGGCGACCGTTGCCATGCTGGCAGCCAGGAGCCGCGGCGCTTGACCGACGCCTCGTCGAGGACGGGTCGCCGACAGAGCCGCTCCTTCGGGAGCGGCTCTCAGCCTTGTGTCTCGGCGAGGCGCTCCTCGATCATCGACACCGTCTCCGCCACGCCGTAGAGCGCGATGAAACCGCCGAAGCGGGGCCCCTGCGAAGCGCCCAGCAGCACCTCGTAGATCGCCTTGAACCAGTCGCGGAGGGGCTCGAACGCGTGCTCGTTTCCGACGGCGAAGACGATGTCCTGCAGCGGTTCGGCCGCCGTCTCCTCCGTTGCGCGAAGGCGCTCCGCGAGGTCCGCCAGCGACTTCCGCTCCTTCTCCGTCGGGGCGCGGAAGGCCTTGGTCGGCTTCACCTTGTCCTCGAAATAGCGCACCGCGCCCTCGGCGGCGGCGTCGAGCTGCGGATGCGTCTCTGGCGTGGCGTCAGGCGCATAGCGACGGATGAAGCCCCAGAGCTGCTCCTTGCTCTCGGCCGAGGCGGCGGAGGCGAGGTTCAGCAGCATCGAGAACGGCACCGGCATCTGGCTCTCGGGCGGCTGGCCGCCATGGATGTGCCAGACCGGGTTGGCGAGCCGCTTGTCCGTCTCCTGGCCCGGAAAGGCGCGAAGATGCTGGTGATACTCGTCGACCATGCGCGGGATCACGTCCCAATGGAGCCGCTTCGCCGTCCGCGGCTTCTGGAACATGTAGAGTGCGAGGCTCTCGGGTGCTGCGTAGCGCAGCCATTCCTCGATGCTGAGGCCGTTGCCCTTGGACTTCGAGATCTTCTGCCCGTCGCCATCGAGGAACAACTCGTAGATGTAGTGCTCCGGTGCGGGCGTGCCGAGGATCTCGCAGATCCGGTCGTAGATGGGCGCGTTCGAGGCATGGTCCTTGCCGAACATCTCGAAATCGACGCCGAGCGCTGCCCAGCGGGCACCGAAATCGGGCTTCCATTGGAGCTTCACATGGCCGCCGGTGACCGGGAGCGTCGTCTCCTCCCCGTCCTCGTCGTCGAAGGTCACCGTGTGGGCGCTGGCGTCCACGTGCTTCATCGGCACGTAGAGGACCCGGCCCGTCTTGGGGCTGATCGGCAGGAAGCAGCTATAGGTCGCCTGCCGCTCCTCTCCGAGCGTCGGCAGCATCACGGCCATGATGTCGTCGTACCGCTCGGCCGCACGCTTCAGCACGGTGTCGAACCGGCCGGTGCGGTAGAACTCGGTGGCCGAGATGAACTCGTAGTCGAACCCGAAAGTGTCGAGGAACGCGTTCAGCCGGGCGTTGTTGTGCGCCCCGAAGCTCTCATGGGTGCCGAAGGGGTCTGGCACGGCGGTGAGCGGCCTCTGTAGATGCTCGCGCAGAGCGTCCGGGTTGGGCACGTTCTCCGGGATCTTTCGCATACCGTCGAGATCGTCGGAGAAGCAGATGAGCCGCGTCTCAACGCCTGGACACAGCGCCTCGAAGGCGCGGCGCACCATCGTCGTGCGCGCCACCTCACCGAAGGTCCCGAGATGCGGCAGGCCCGAGGGCCCGTAGCCTGTCTCGAAGAGCACATAGCCCTTGTCCGAGGGGTGCTTCTCCAGCCGTTTTGCGAGGTTGCGCGCTTCCTCGAACGGCCAGGCCTTCGACACCGCTGCAGCGGCGGCGAGCGTATCGTCGATCTCGGGCATGGTCGTCTCGCTCACGGATCTGCTCCTCGTCTGCGCGCCCACGGCTCGGCAGGCCGCGCGAGCGCTACTGCCGCCCACCCTGCGCGTCAACCCCAGGGGTGGATGGGTGTCGGCCAGAGAAGTAGATCGGCGTCCGCCAGGGGGCAGGGATCCATGCCTCCGGTTCACGCGGACGAGCATGCCGTCAGTGCCCGTCTTGCCAGCGCAACGGCCGCTGACTAGCGTCGCGCCGAACCTTCCGAACGCCAAGGAGCCGACGATGACTTCCGACCCGCTGAGCCCGCAAGACGCCCTTATCGCCACGATGATCGCGGTGGCGGCGGCGGACGAGAAGATCACGGATAGCGAGCTCGACTGGATCACCGCCACCGTGCGCCAGTTGCCTGTCTTCAGGGGCTATGACACGGATCGGATCCGCAACGTCTCGGCCATGGTCGCGGATCTTCTGGAGGAGGAGGACGGGCTCGATGCGCTGATCGGCCTCGTCGAGGCAGCGCTGCCGGATCATCTGCGCGAGACGGCCTATGCCTTCGCCTGCGACGTGGCGGCCTCCGATGGCGGGGTCGACGAGACGGAGATGAAGCTTCTCGAGATGATCCGCTACGATCTGCGCGTCGGCCGCCTCGCCTCGGCGGCCATCGAACGCGGCGCCCGCGCCCGCCATCAGAATATCGAGCCCCGAAGCTAAACTGCCTCTCTCCTCGAAGGACGGGACGGGTCAACCATCGCGCAGCGACCGGCGAAGCCGGCATGTGGTTGACGCGGCCCGCCCTTCGAAAGACGCTCGATCAGGAGCCCCATCGGGCTCCTCCCCAGCCCCCATGACGACTGATTAACCCTCGAAAGATCCCTAGGACCTTCTTCGCACCCGCCAAGCCGCGAGCCCGAAGAGAGTATCGCGGCGACCAGCCGCGATGCCGCTTACTTCGATGTCTTCGCCGGCGTGGCGTCCGCCATCAGCACCCATTCGCGAATGAGGGTGCGCTCGAGGTTCCGGGCGCGGTTGGCCCAGCTGCGCGCACCATACTCGCCCTGCGCGCGGCGGGGCAGGTCGTTGGCGAAGACGGCGAAGGCGAGACGCCGACCCTTCGGCGTGGTGACATAGCCGGAAAGGCCACGCACGAAGTGCATCGTGCCGGTCTTCGCCGCGACCGCCGTACCGGCATAGTCGAAGGGCACGTTGCGCGCGGCGATGTTGTGCGGGCGCAGAAGCTGCGCGACGCCCCCCGGCAGCCGTTCGTCCACCGTCTCAGCCGGTGCGGGCTTCAGCGCCACGGCCTGGAGAAGCTGCACCATGCGGGCGGGGCTCACGCGCGAGGCGAGGCTGAGACCGGAGTGGTTCGCCAGCCTGAAACCCGCATCGCCCTGAGGGAACCCGGCGCGCGCAGCGGCCCAGGCATTGAGGGCATCGGCCGAGCGTTCGAGCCCTTCGGCCGCGACGGGACCGGAGGCCGCCATGCCGCAGAGCTCCGCGGTGATATTGGTCGAGTAGCGCAGCATCTCGCGCAGGATGTCCGCCAGTGGTCGGCTCTCATGCCGCGCGATCAGCTTGCCAGAGGGCAGCTCCGCAGCGTTGCCGTCGCCGATCGTCACGAGGGAGGCCACCGCCGTCTCCCCTTCGGCCGCACCAGCCGGGTGCGCAGACGTCGCGGGCGACAGCGCCCCGCCCGTGATCTCGACACCTTTGGTCGTCGCGAGACCCGCGAAGACGCGGGCGGTGTAGGCTGCGGGTCGGCGGACGGGCAACCAGCGCGCACCCTTCCGGCGGAGTGCCGCCGCCACGATGTCCCAGCGCTCATGATCCTCGGCAAAGCTGTGCACCAGCGGGGCGGGCAGGCTGCTGCCTGTTGCCACACGCACTGCATCGGTCAGGGGGCGCAGATGCGTCGCATGCGCCATGACCTTGACGTCCTTTGCCTTCGCGCGGCGCGGCCATTCAAGCCGCACGCGATTGAAATTGAGGCTGAGGCGCGAGACGGCAGGATTGTAGGGCGCGTCCTCGGGCTGCTCGGCCATGATCGCCGGGGTCTCCGCCCATCCGCCGATCTCAGGCCGCAGGAAGCCCTCGACCCGCGTGATCCCTGCCCCGGCAATGGCCGAGGCGAGGGGCGCGAGCGCGTCGGTATCAAGCTCGGGATCGCCCCCGCCCTCGAGCACCAGATCGCCGCGCAGCACGCCGGCTGCAATCTCACCCCGAGCAACGAGCCGCGTCTCGAAGCGATGCCCGCCGCCGAGCTGCTCCAGGGCGAAGGCGGCTGTCGGGAGCTTCGCAACGGAGGCCGGGGCGAAGGGATGATGGGCACCCGCTGCGTCGATCACCTCGCCCGTATCAATATCGGCGACCATCCAGCCGATCTGACCGCTCACCCGCGCGCGCCGGGCGAGATCATGGGTTGCTGGCGGGGGCGGCGGGATCTCGGCAGGGCGCGGTGCTGGCTGTCTCGCGACGGTTTCGGGCGCGAGCGCGAAAGGCGCCTCGGCTTCGGCAGGCGTCCCGGGCGCGATTACGGCGCCTGCAAAAAGCATCGTCGCGCACAGCCTGCGCGCGATCCGCATGGTGTCAGACAACGGCGACCACCCCAACCGCATCATACTCCTCGCAGCTCCATCCCCACAGACGCTGCAGTGAGAAAGCTGGCAGAGCGGCGGTCGGTTTGCAAGTAAAGTGCCGCGATCCCGTCGCCCAACCCCGTCACGACCGGCACCCCATCACGACCAGTGACCCGTCACGGCCAGCGTCCTGTCGCACGGATCGCAGTCGAGCTTTCGGTAGACATCGCGCCGGTCAGCAGCGCCCATCTGGGCGTCGGCCCCTCGGCCAGGCGCGCGGCCTCATGCTGTCGGAGACGCCAGCGCGCGAAGCGGCGCGCGGCGGGGGAAAGGCCGGCATGGAGCTGCTCTCCCGGCCGCGCGAGCACTCCGATAGGGAAGTGCCGCATGACCCAGTCCCAGCGCTCCCACCGGTGGAAACTCGCGAGGTTGTCCGCCCCCATGAGCCAGGCGAAGCGTGTGCCGGGATAGCGTCTGGCAATCCGTTCGAGGGTGTCGGCGGTGTAGCGGCAGCCGAGGCGTGCCTCGATATCCGTCACCTTGACGCGCGGATGGCGGATCATCGCGCGGCAGGCGGCGAGGCGGCGGCCCATCTCCGCGGGGCCCCGCGCCTTAAGCGGGTTGCCGGGGCTTACGACCCACCAGACGGCGTCGAGCTCGAAGGTGCAGAGCGCCCATTCCGTGATGTGCACATGCCCCGCATGCGGCGGGTCGAAGGAGCCGCCGAGCAGACCGATGCGTTGACCCTGGAGGGCGAGCGGATCGCGGTGGAACACGCGGCGGCCTCGGTTTGGGGCGGGCGGCCGGGGCGTCTCGCATGCTGGGCCGCAGGGCTGCAGGGGGCGCCGGCGAATGCCCGCGCCGCGAACTAGGGCGTTTTCCATGGGCGGGCAGCGGCGCGGTTGTCAACTCCCGCTCCCATTCGACGGCGCCCGCGGCAGAGGGCGCGGCGACGGGTCGGGTGAATTTTTCATGACGTCCTCGCTGGCCGCCTTCCGCGCTGCGATCGCTGCCGATATCGTCGGCCATCACCGGGGGCGGATGCGAGAGGTCTGCGTGGAAACGGAGTGGGATCGTCCCCGTCGCCTTGCTGCAGAGGCTGTCGGCACCGCCTTTCTCGTCGCGACCGTGGTGGGCTCCGGTATCATGGCCGAGCGGTTGACGGGGGATGTCGCCCTCGCCCTTCTCGGCAACACGATCCCGACGGGTGCGATCCTTGTCGTTCTCATCACCGTGCTCGGCCCGGTTTCCGGCGCCCATCTCAACCCGGCGGTCACCTTCGCCTTCTGGCTGCGCGGCGGAATCGGGGGGCGCGAGGCGCTGGGCTATGGTGTCTCGCAGATCCTCGGCGGGATCGCGGGTACGGTCATCGCCCATCTGATGTTCGAGCTGACCCCTCTGGCCGCCTCGACGACCGAGCGCACCGGGGCGGCACAGTGGTTCGCGGAGGTCGTTGCCACCTTCGGGCTGGTCGCCGTCATCTTCACGGGCCTCCGCGCGCGGGCCGAGGTGATCCCCTGGCTCGTCGGGCTATACATAACTGCGGCGTACTGGTTCACGGCCTCGACAAGCTTCGCGAACCCCGCCGTCGCCATCGCTCGCGGCTTCACCGACACCTTCTCCGGCATCCGCCCGCTCGACCTGCCCGGCTTCGTCGCGGCGGAGATGCTGGGTGCTGCCCTCGCCGCCTATGCCTGCGGCTGGTTCCTGCGCGAGGCGCCGTGGCGGAGGGCGGGCGGCGAGGTGCAGGTGGCAGAGCGGGAGGGCTGACGATGGACGTGGTCATCCACCACAACCCGGATTGCGGCACCTCGCGCAACGTGCTGGCGGTGATCGAGGCCGCGGGCTACCGGCCGACGGTCATCCGCTATCTCGAGGCTGGATGGACCCGACCGCAGCTCTTGGGTCTCTTCGCTGCCGCCGGACTGAGCCCGCGCATGGCGCTGCGCACGACCAAGAGCCCGGCCGAGGCGCTCGGGCTGCTCGATGAGGATGTGAGTGCCGACGCCTTGCTCGACGCGATGGTGGCGCACCCGGTCCTCGTCAACCGCCCCATCGTCTGCACGGCGCGAGGTGTGCGCCTGTGCCGACCGTCGGAGGCGGTGCTTGACCTGCTGGAGCGATGGCCCGCCGGTCCCTTCCTCAAGCAGGACGGCACCGCGATGATCGATGCGAACGGGGCCCGCGTCGTCTGACACGATGCCTTCCAGTTGCAGCCTTTGCGCACGCTGCCCGCCGGTCCCGTGTCCTCTGCGGCTGCTTCCCACTCGATGCCTCACCGCATTTTCATTGCGGGTTTCCGCTCGACCATGGCTCACTGGCATGCAGCGGTGGGAGAGGGCGATGGCGGCGGGAAGACTGGCAAAACTTGCTCGGGGCGCAGGGAGTGCCGCGCTGCTCCTCGTCATCGCCGGCTGTATGAGCCCGCCACCGCCCGAGGGTGTTATCGCCCCGCAGGCAACGGAGCCTCGGAGCGAGCCGGTGGCGGCGGATGACGGCGATGATGCGTCTGCGTCCACCTCGGCGGCAGGCGCGGTTGCCCTGCCTGGAGCGCCGGAGGTCCCCGGCGGCGCGCGGCTCGTTGGTCTCGAGATTGCGGTTGAAAACCCACCGGAGGAGTTGCTGGATCCAGCCGGCGCCGGCGTCCTTCTCCTCAAGCGCCGGGGCGATCAGGGGACGCGCCTGCTGGCCTTTCTCGACGACGCCCTTTCCGTCCACGCCCTGCCGCCGGGCGCCTATGCCGTGCGGGGCATCGCGGGCTTCGATTGTGGCCCTCTCGGCCTCGCGATCGGGCCGGGCATCGAGGCGACAGCGCCGCTCTATCTTGGCCGTCTCACCCTAACGGTCGATCCGAGCGGCGAAAGCGCGATCCTCCGCGGTGGCGGCGTGCCGGACCCTGCCGAGCTAGAGCGCTTCGCGACACTCTTCGGCGGGGACGGCGCGCGCGTGGATCCGCGCCCCTATCTTGCTGGGCGTGAGGTGGCGTGCCGCCGGGCGCCGTGGCTGGTGGCAAGGCCCGATATCGACCCCTCGGTCCGCGTTCTGACCCCCTTCGAGATCGCGCAACTCGTGATCCTTGGCGGCGCGTTCGGTGCCTTGACCGGCGCGGCCGCCGCGGTCGGGAGCGTGGTCTTCGTCAGCGGCACGGCCGGCGGCTTCCTGTTCCTCGGCTTCTAGTCGCAGGACCGAGAGGGAAGGGAGCGTTGGCGGCGCATCGCGAAGGTATATGGCGTCGAAAGCTCAGGATCTGCTCTCGATCCGCCTCAGCGGGCATTGCACAACCCAGAGTTGCGTATCGCTATCGGATTGTTCGGAGCTTGTTCACCGTCTGGACGTCATCATGAACTGGGTGGGGGAGGGCGCGCCTTGGAGCCGGTGGCGCTGCCACCAAGCACATGGGGCCCGAACCCAATCACGAAAGGCCGGCGGTGTACCGCCGGCCCCAATCTCTGCGGACATGGTGTCCTTATTCCGCCGGCACCGCCCGCGGCCCGTCCTGGAAGTTCGGCACGCGGATATCATCCACCAGCGCCTTGATCTCGTCGGGCACATCCTCGGTCTTGTTCGAGATGAAGATGGCCGTTGCGAAGTTCAGAAGCGCGCCGACCGAACCGATGGCCAGGGGCGAGATACCGAAGAGCCAGTACTCGGGCGTGTCCGGGAAGGAGTTGGTGCCCGGAATGAAGAGCCAGCCCTTGTAGAGGAAGATGTAGACGAGCGTGAAGGAGAGCCCGACGAGCATGCCCGCCACGGCGCCCTTGTTGTTCACGCGGCTCACGAAGATGCCCATCATCAGCGCGGGGAAGAGCGAGGCCGCCGCGATCCCGAAGGCAAGGGCCACTGTCTGTGCCGCGAAGCCCGGGGGATTGAGCCCCAGCCAGGTCGCCACCGCGATGGCGACGGCCATGGCGATGCGCGCTGCCACGAGCTCGTTCTTCTCCGAGATGTCGGGCATCAGGGTGCCCTTCAGCAGATCGTGGCTCACCGCCGAGGAGATGGCGAGCAGGAGCCCCGCCGCGGTCGAGAGGGCGGCGGCGATACCGCCCGCGGCCACCAGCGCGATCACCCAGCCCGGCAGCTGCGCGATCTCGGGGTTGGCAAGCACCAGGATGTCCCGGTTGATCACCATCTCCGAGCCGTTCCAGCCACGCTCGGCCGCCGTCGGTGCGAAGGCCTCGTTCTTGTCGTTGTAGAACTGGATGAGCCCGTCGCCGTTCTTGTCCTCATAGGTGATAAGGCCCGTCTCCTCCCAGGTCTGGATCCAGCCCGGACGCTGCTCATAGGCGAGCGGCGCTTCCTGCGTGCCCTGCGGATAGAGCGTGTCCACGATGTTGAGCCGCGCCATCGCGCCCACCGCCGGGGCACAGAGATAGAGGATGGCGATGAAGACCAGCGCCCAGCCCGCGGAGAAGCGCGCGCCCTGAACACTCGGCACCGTGAAGAAGCGGATGATCACATGCGGCAGCCCCGCAGTGCCGATCATCAGCGACAGGGTGAAGAGCGTCATGTTGAGCGTGGACTGATGATGCCCAGTGTAGCTGTTGAAGCCGAGATCCTGCACCACCTGGTCGAGTGTGGCGAGGAGTGGCGCGCCGGAGCCGGTATGGTCGGAGAAGAGCCCGAGCGGCGGCAGCGGCACGCCCGTGAGCTGGATCGAGATGAAGACCGCCGGCACCGTGAAGGCGAAGATCAGCACGACATATTGCGCGACCTGCGTGTAGGTGACGCCCTTCATCCCGCCGAGCACGGCGTAGAAGAAGACGACGCCCGCCCCGATCAAAAGCCCGGTGGTGTTCGAGACCTCGAGAAAGCGCGAGAACGCGACCCCGACCCCCGTCATCTGCCCGATCACATAGGTGACCGAGGCCACAATCAGGCAGATGACCGCGACGATGCGTGCGGTCGGGCTGTAGAACCGGTCTCCGATGAACTCGGGCACGGTAAACTTGCCGAACTTCCGCAGATAGGGCGCGAGCAGGAGCGCCAGCAGCACATAGCCGCCTGTCCAGCCCATGAGGAACGACGAGTTGTCGTAGCCCACGAACGCGATGAGCCCCGCCATCGAGATAAAGGAGGCCGCGGACATCCAGTCCGCCGCCGTAGCCATGCCGTTGGTGATCGGATGCACACCCCGGCCGGCCGCATAGAATTCGGAGGTCGAGCCTGCGCGTGCCCACCAGGCGATGCCGATGTAGAGCATGAAGCTCGCACCGACGAACATGATGTTGAGAACTGTCTGGTCCATGGCTTAGGCGCCCCGCTCGTCGACGCCCATCTTCTTGTCCAGCCAGTTCATGTAGAAGGCATAGAAGAAGATCAGGGCCAGGAAGGTCAGGATCGATCCCTGCTGGGCGAACCAGAAACCGAGATCGGTGCCGCCGATGGCGATACCCGAGAGCAGCGGCCGCAGCAGGATGCCGAAGCCGAAAGAGACGCTCGCCCAGATGATCAGACAGATCGTCACGATCCGGATGTTCGCCTTCCAGTACCGGGCAGCGAGTTCGTGGTTTCGTTGATTGATCGCCATGCGTTGCTCTCCATCGTGGTTTGCATCTGCAGAGCTCGATCGGGCACGACGATACCGTCCGCTCGAATGAGCGGGTCGGCGCCACCGGCGCGTATCGAGGCTGTGGACTGCCCGCCGCCCGCGGGGGTGAGGGCGGCGAGCGGGGCGAGACCGCGGCTTACTTGACGGCGCGGTTCTCGATCAGGTCGTCGACCACGGCCGGGTCGGCGAGCGTGGAGGTGTCACCGAGGCTACCGGTGTCGTTCTCCGCGATTTTGCGCAGGATCCGGCGCATGATCTTGCCGGAGCGCGTCTTGGGCAGGCCCGGCGCCCATTGGATCACGTCGGGCTTGGCAATGGGGCCGATCTCGTTGCGGACATGGGCCTGCAGCTCCTTCAGAAGCTCAGCCGTCGGCTCGGCGTTCGACATCAGGGTCACGTAGCAGTAGATGCCCTGGCCCTTCACCTCGTGCGGGTAGCCCACGACCGCAGCCTCGGAGACTGCCGGGTGGCTCACCAGGGCGCTCTCCACCTCGGCCGTGCCCATGCGGTGGCCCGAGACATTGATCACGTCATCGACGCGTCCGGTGATCCAGTAGTAGCCATCCTCGTCGCGCCGACAGCCGTCGCCGGAGAAGTAGTAGCCCTTGTACTGCTCGAAATAGGTCGAGACGAAGCGGTCATGATCGCCCCAGACCGTGCGCATCTGCGCAGGCCAGCTATCGGCGATGGCGAGTACGCCTTCGACCCCGTTGCCCTCGACGACCGTGCCGCCCTGCGGGTCCAGGACCACCGGCTGCACGCCGAAGAAGGGCATCGTGGCCGAGCCGGGTTTGGCATCGATGGCGCCGGGCAGGGGTGTGATCAGGTGCCCGCCCGTCTCCGTCTGCCACCAGGTGTCGACGATGGGGCAGCGCCCCTTGCCGACGACGTCGTTGTACCAGCGCCAGGCTTCCGGATTGATCGGCTCGCCGACCGTGCCGAGGATGCGAAGGGAGGAGAGGTCGTACTTCGTGACGAAATCATCGCCCTGGCCCATCAGCGCGCGAATGGCGGTCGGTGCGGTGTAGAACTGCGTGACCTTGTGCGTCTCGCAGACCTGCCAGCAGCGCCCGGCATCGGGGTATGTCGGCACGCCCTCGAACATCAGGGACGTCGCCCCGTTCGCCAGCGGGCCATAGACGATGTAGCTGTGACCAGTGACCCAGCCCACATCGGCCGTGCACCAGAAGATGTCGCCGCGCTTGTAGTCGAAGACGTACTCATGGGTCATCGAGGCGTAGACGAGGTAACCGCCCGAGGTGTGCACCACCCCCTTGGGCTTCCCGGTCGAGCCGGAGGTGTAGAGGATGAAGAGCGGGTGCTCGGCATTCACCGGCACCGGCTCGCACTCGGCGGGGACATTCGCGGCGAGATCCTCGTAGCGAACGTCCCGACCGTCCTGCATTGCCACATCCGCGCCCGTGCGCGTGACCATGAGCACCTTCACGTCGCCGCCGCACTTGGCCATGGCCTTGTCGACATTGCCCTTGAGCGGGGTCTTCCGACCGCCGCGCGGGCCCTCGTCGGCCGTGATGACCACCTTGGCGTCGCAGCCGTTCACGCGGTCGGCCAGTGCATCGGGCGAGAAGCCGCCGAAGACGACGGAGTGGATCGCACCGATCCTGGCGCAGGCGAGCATTGAGTAGGCCGCCGCCGGGATCATCGGCATGTAGAGTACCACGCGGTCGCCCTTTTCGACGCCAAGCTCCTTCAGGACATTGGCGAAGCGGCAGACTTCCTCGTGAAGCTTCTTGTAGGTGATGTGTTCGTGATTACCGGGCTCGTCGCCTTCGAACAGGATGGCGATATCGTCGCCGCGCTCGGCCAGATGGCGATCGATGCAGTTGGCCGAGACATTGAGTTCGCCGTCTTCAAACCATTTGATCGAGACATTGTGGTAGTCGAACGAGGTATTCTTGACCTTCGTGTAGGGCGTGATCCAGTCGATGCGCTTGCCATGCTCGCCCCAGAAGGCGTCGGGATTATCGACCGAGGCCTTGTACATCTCGTTGTATTTGGCGGCATTGATATGCGCGGTCGCTGCTAGATCGCCCGGCACAGGCACGCGGTTCGGAGTCTGGTCGTTCATCTCGGCTCCTCCCGTTTTCGGCGTTTGGAGGCAGGGCACCTCCACGCTCTGGTTCAAAAGTTGCGTAGCCCGTTTCTGTCACAAGCTCAACAACTCGCTGGTTTTGTTCAGCTTTTTTGTCAACGTTCACACATTCGCTGGACTTGATGTGTCAATCGATGCGCTAATGGCGTGATTTGAAACAGTTTTCCGCCAGCCGAAAGGTCGTTGGCATCGCGACGCCGTCCTCCGAAAATTTCTCGACGCATTTGCCGTGTGCTGGGGTAAGACAGGCGCAACCACAGCCCGGCAAAGCAAAATGGAGGATGCCATGGCACCCCTGGAGACGCCGCAGACCGCTCGCACGACCGCAGGCCTCGGCCGCTTGCATGACAGCGTGCTCGACACGGTCGGCAACACGCCCTGCATCCGCATCAACCGCCTCGCGCCCGAGGGCGTGCGCCTGTACGTGAAGGCCGAGTTCTTCAACCCCGGTGCGAGCGTGAAGGACCGCCTGGCGATGAACATCATCGAGGAGGCGGAGCGTACCGGCGAACTGAAGCCCGGGCAGACGGTGGTCGAGGCGACGTCGGGCAACACCGGCATCGGTCTTGCCATGGTCTGTGCGGCCAAGGGGTACCCGCTTATTGTGACCATGGCGGACTCGTTCTCGATCGAACGCCGCAAGCTCATGCGCTTCCTAGGTGCCAAGGTTGTCCTTACACCCCGGGCGCAGAAGGGCTTCGGGATGTATCAGAAGGCCAAGGAACTGGCGGAGAAGAACGGCTGGTTCCTGGCAAGTCAGTTCGAAACCGGCGCGAACGCGGTGATCCACGAGAACACGACCGCACAGGAGATCCTGGCGGACTTCGTGGGCGACAGGCTCGACTACTGGATCACGGGATACGGAACGGGCGGTACGGTCTCGGGCGTAGGCCGCGTGCTGCGGCGCGAGCGGCCGGAGACGAAGATCATCCTGTCGGAGCCCTCGAACGCTCAGCTTGTGGGCTCGGGCTATGTCAATACGCGGAATGAGGCGCATCAGCCGACCGAGAGCCACCCTAATTTCGAGCCGCACCCGATCCAGGGCTGGACGCCGGATTTCATCCCCTGGGTGCTGCAGGAGGCGATCGACGACAAGCTCTACGATGAGTTGGTGCCGGTGGCCGGTGCGGACGGGATCGCCTGGTCACGCAAGCTTGCGCAGATGGAGGGGATCTTCACCGGCATCTCGGGCGGCTCGACATTCGCGATCGCCGCGGATATCGCGGCCAAGGCGGAGCCTGGGACGGTGATCCTCTGCATGCTGCCGGATACAGGCGAGCGCTACCTCTCGACCCCACTCTTCGAGCCGATTGAGGCGGAGATGAACGAGGACGAGGTCGCGATCTCCCGATCCACGCCGGGCTACCAGCTGGACTGACGCTGCAACGGGCGCTGCGCAAATTCCTTGGAAGGAATTTGCAAATCCTTTTCAAAGGATTTGCGCGGTGCCGGGCCGGCTGGAGTTCCGCCAGAGATGTGCTTCAGCTGGCGAGGCGGCTCGATGGGCTCGGAGCGTCTGCGGCGCGGGAGAGCTGGGTATAGAGCGAGTCGAGCCACTGCCGCCCTTCGGCCGTCCGGCCGAGGCAGGTGGCGGCATGGCCGATCCAGGGCGCGATATCCTCCCTGAAGAAATCCCCGCAATCTGCGCGGATATCGTCGACCGAGCCGTAGCCGAGCGTAGGGGCGAGACCGGTCTCCGTCAGTTCGCGAAAGAGCGCTTCGATCTTTCGCTCGCGCGCAGGATCGGCGAGTTGACCGATGAAGTCTGCGGCACGCAGGAGGGCGGGCTCGCTCTCGGTTTCCTGGAACGCGGCCTCGGACGGGACGGGGAACCGCGTGAAGCCGATGGCGCGAGCGAGCCGCTCGGCCCCTAGCACCGGGTGATCGGCGAAGCGTTCCCGCACGAAGATCTGGCCGCGTGCCACGTGCCAAGGTGCCAGGAATGCGTCGGTCGCGGTGCGGGGCAGAGCAACCTGCGCGCCGGCGGGCCCGGTTATCGCCGTGCAGCCCGTATCACCGCTGCAGGCACCGTGCACATAGCCGATATCGTGCAGGAGGAGGGCGACGACGAAGTGCAGCCAGTCCTCCGCCCCCATGCCCTCGACCATTAGGCGCCCCCGCGCGATCTCCACGCCGACAAGCGTCACGAGCATTGTGTGCTCCGCATCGTGGTAGGGCGCGTCCGAGGCCGCGATCTGATCGAGCGCCATGCCGGTGATTTCTTGGATCAGGTCGCTATGATCGGGTGCGGGCGCGGGAAACTGGTCGCGGTAAAGCCCGGCGAGGTGCTGGGCGAAGGCGTCGGTCTGAATGGCGCTCAGGTTCAACATGGTCGGGGCATCAATGATTCCGCTGCACACCCTCACCGTGCGGCATGTTCCCCTTATGAAATGTAAGGATCGTCACAGCGCTGAACGTTGCGACCCCTTGGACGGCAAGCGATTGCGCCCGCCGGGCCTCAACGGGTCGCGGTCAGTGCGCGACGGCGGCCGCGACGCTTTCGTCGATCATCCGACCCTCGGCAAAGCGGTCGAGCGCGAAGGGCCCGGCAATCGGATCCTCGCCCTTCGCGACAAGTCCAGCCGTCGCCCAGCCCGAGCCCGGGATCGCCTTGAACCCGCCCGTCCCCCAGCCGCAGTTGATGAAGACGCCCTCCACCGGTGTCCGGCTGATGATGGGGGAGCGGTCGCCAGTCATATCGACGATCCCGCCCCACTGGCGCAGCATCTTGAGGCGGCTGATGATCGGGAAGGTCTCGCAGAGCGCGCGCACCGTCTCCTCGATATGCTGGAAGGAGCCGCGCTGGGTGTAGTTGTTGAACCCGTCCGCACCGCCGCCGATCACGAGCTCGCCCTTGTCGGACTGGCTCATATAGCCGTGGACGGTGTTGGCCATGACGACGATGTCGAGGCAGGGCTTGATCGGCTCGCTCACGAGCGCCTGGAGCGCGACACTCTCGACCGGCAGGCGGAAACCCGCCATGTCCGCGAGCACGCCCGAATGCCCGGCCACGACGACGCAGAGCTTGTCGCAGGTGATCGGGCCGCGCGTGGTCTGCACGCCCATCACCTTGCCGTTCGAGACGTCGACGCCCTTCACCTCGGTCTTCTGCAGGATATCGACGCCGAGGGCGGAAGCGGCGCGGGCATAGCCCCAGGCCACCGCATCATGCCGTGCCGTGCCGCCGCGCGCCTGGAAGAGACCGCCGAGGACGGGATAGCGCGGGCCGTCGATGTTGATGATCGGCGCGAGTTCCTTGACCCGGTGCGGGCTTACCCATTCGCTCTGGATCCCGGCCAGGCGGTTGGCATGCTCCGTCCGCATCCAGGCGCGCTTCTCATGCTCCGTCTGCGCCAGCATCAGCACGCCGCGGGGGCTGAACATCAGGTTGAAGTTCAGCTCTTGGCTGAGATCTTCATAGAGACTGCGCGAGAGCTCGTAGATCGCGGCGGAAGGGGGCTGGAGGTAGTTGGAGCGGATGATCGTCGTGTTGCGCCCGGTGTTTCCGCCGCCAAGCCAGCCCTTCTCGAGCACACCCACGTTCCGCATGCCGTGTTCCTTCGCGAGATAGTAGGCCGTGGCGAGCCCGTGACCGCCCGCGCCGACGATGATCACGTCGTAGTGGCTCTTGGGTTCCGGGTCCGGCCAGGCGCGCTCCCAGCCCTGATGATAGCGAGCAGCCTCGCGGGCGACGGCGAAGGCGGAGTACTTTCTCATCGGCGGCCTCCCGGAGCGGGGTGGTTGGGCTTGGTCGTCGGATTTCGGCGCATTTCGCTCTGCAACTCTAGCATGCCAGCGCATAGCCCCGAAGCCCCAAACCTGCGGGCAGGATTGCGCCGCTTGGCCGCGCGCGCGCGACATCGCCACGCCAGCCATTGCGGCAGGGCGACGCGGCACGTATCTCGCGCAGCATGCCATGGTTCATGCTCGCCGCCGGCCTCGTGGCCGCGATTGCTGTCCTAGCCATCCTGCGCCCCATCATGATGGGGCGCGCAAGGGGAATGCCGTCGCGGGATGCGACCGATGCGGCGCTCTACCGCGATCAGCTCGCGGAGCTGGAGCGGGACGTGGAACGAGGTGTGATCTCGCCGGCCGAGGCGGAAGGGGCGAAGGCGGAGATCGCGCGACGCCTGATCACGGCCGCCAAGCGCGCCGAGGCGACAGCGGATGCGCCCGCGGAGGTGGCAGAGAGCCGGGCTCCGGTAGGGGCAAGCAAGGCGCTGGCGCTCGGTGCTGCCTTTGCAACGCCCCTGCTCGCCGGGGTGCTCTACCTCACCGTCGGCGCCCCGGGGGAGGCCGACCGTCCGCTCGCCGCGCGAAACCTTGCGGCGGAGGCCCGGGCGCTCCGGCCAACGCAGGAGGAGGCTGAGGCCGAGGCGCTGGCAAGGAGCATTGAGGGACCGCGCCGAGCGGCCGGCGACGCAGACTACGCAGCGCTCGTCGAGCGCCTCGAGACAGTCGTGGCGGAGCGGCCCGACGATCTGCGCGGCAACCGTCTGTTGGCGGACGCACTGATGAACCAGCGCCGCTTTGCCGATGCCTGGCCCGTTCTCGACCGCGTGATCGAGCTCGAAGGCGGCGATGCCCCGGCGGCGCTCTATGCGACGCGCGCCGAGGCGATGATCCTCGCTGCGGGTGGCTATGTCTCGCCGCGCGCCGAAGAGAGTATCGCCGAGGCCCTGCGACGCGATCCGGGCCTGCCCGTGGCGCGCTATTATGCCGCGCTGTCGCTTCTTCAGTCGGGCCTCGAGGAGGAGGCGCTGACGCTCTGGTCGCGGCTGGAGCGGGATAGCCCGCCGGACGCCCCATGGGTGCCCGTGATCCGGCAGGTGCTGTCGGAGGCTCGTGCTGCGGGCGCTCCTGGGGCGGATCCAACAGACACGCCGCCGGTTGCAGGCGTGCCTGCAGGCGTCGATCCTGCGATCGCCGCTGCCGTGATGGCGATGAGCCCCGAGGAGCGCCTGGCCTTCATGACGAGCCGTATCGCAGGGCTTGAAGAGCGCCTTCGCAATGAGGGCGGCGGCCCGGACGAATGGGCTCAACTCGTCACGTCTTATGCCAATATCGGTCGGATGGAGGACGCCCGCCGTGCCTATGACGCCAGCCAGGAGGCGCTGTCGGGGGACGAAGCGGGCTTCGTGCGCGAACGGGCGCTTGTCCTTGGGGTGATTGCCGAGTGAGCGGCTCCAGTCCTTCGATCCACGAGGATGTTGCGGCCTTCGCCTCGATGCGCGGCGCACTCCTTGGTCTCGATCTCGGCACGAAGACCATCGGTATCGCCGTCTCGGATGCGCTGCGCATCACCGCGACGGGGCTCGAGACCATGAAGCGCCGCAAGTTCACCCAGGATGCGGACGCGCTGGCAGCGCATATGGCGGCGCGCAGCGTCTCCGGCATCGTGCTCGGCCTGCCTCTCAACATGGACGGGAGCGAGGGGCCGCGCGCCCAGGCGACGCGGGCCTTTGCCCGAAACCTGGTCGGCCGGGGCCTCGGCCCCGTCGCCTTCTGGGACGAGCGGCTGAGCACCGTCGCCGCCGAGCGGGCGTTGCTTGAGGCGGATTCCTCCCGAAAGCGTCGCGCCGAGGTGATCGACAAGCTCGCTGCTGCCTTTATCCTTCAGGGAGCGCTCGACCGGCTGGCGGTGTTGGCGCGCGAGGCCGGTGGGGGCGTGTAGGGCGTGGACGACGTGACGAGGGCCGACGGAGAGGTGGTTTGGCGGCGGGAGGCTATCGAGAGCCCCTGCGTCAACATCTGCATGCTGCACCCTGAGACGAGGCTTTGCGTCGGCTGTGCGCGCACAGCCGACGAGATCGCACGCTGGACCCGCATGAGCGTCGAAGAGCGCCGGATTGTCATGGATGATCTGCCGTCGCGCCAGGCCGGGCCCGCCGTCCGGCGCGGGGGGCGCCGACGCACCGACGCGCGCCGTTGACCGCCCTCGGCGCTTGCTCGCCAGGGTGGCTTTTTGACAACGCCATGCCGGCTCGCTTCGATGCGCCTTAGAGTTTTTTCGGAGATGCCTCGTTGCTGCCCTCAGGCTGCCATGATTGAGAACAAACCTATGTTCATGGCGTGCATCGTGGTAGCTTAAGTGACAAGCAGACGGCGCAGCCCGAGGGGTTCGGCAGGTTAAGTGCTGCGCCGAATTGGGGTTGAGGCAACTGGGCGGATCAGATGGTTCACTGGCCACTCGTCGCGATTTTGGTGATCGCTGCAGGGTTCATTCTGACTGACCCTGCCATCGAAAGCCCGGTCCTAGAGGCCGAGGCGACGATGCGTCTCCTCTATCTTGGCATCATCGCCATCGGTCTTCTCCTCGTCGCCATCGGACAGGTCTTCTTTCGCGGCCAGTGGCGTCTCGCGCACAACGCAGCAGTCTGGTCGGCAGTCGTCGTGGCAATCGGAGCCTGCTGGCTCGACCGTGATGATCTGAAGGCGCATCTTGCGGAGATCCGAGGCGAAGTCCTGCACTCCGTCGCGCTTTCCAATGCCGGCGCAGAGGAGCAGCTCGAGCGCGCTTGGGACGGCCATTATCGCGCGGATACGGTGGTGAACGGCCGAACCATGACGCTGATGGTCGATACCGGGGCGACGATGGTGGTGCTGCCCTATGAGCAGGTCTCCACGATCGGTATCGATCCGACGGCGCTCGACTTCCACATGCCCGTGATGACGGCCAATGGCAAATCTACCGTGGCGCCGATTACGATCCGCGAGATCCGCGTCGGCAATATTGTTGTGCGCGATGTGCAAGCTGCGGTGGCGCACCCGGGCCGGCTCCAGATGGGCCTCCTCGGCATGAGCTTCCTCGATCAGCTCTCCGAGACCAGCTTCCAGGGCAAGAAGCTGTTTCTCCGCCAGGGCGCTAATGACACGCGGTTGGTTGAGCGGTTGGTCGATCAGTAACGATCCGTCGGTGCTCAGGGCCGTTCGTTCGCCACCGTCTCGATGCAAAAACCTTGAAAGGTTTTTGCAAATTCCTTCCAAGGAATTTGCGCGGCGCTCTTAGGGCAGGCTAAGCCAAGCCTCAAGCTTGGCGGTGCCATCGGCCAGCGCGGGCAGCTCGGGCCGGAAGTAGAGGATCGGCCGCCACGCTTCTGCCGATGCTTCCGCTGTCCAAGGTGCGACGCCATGCAGGCTGAGCCGGTGAGCGATGTATGCTGCGCCGGGCTCGACCGAGATCGTAACGCGTCTACAGGTCTCGAACACCGTCCTGCGGGCCGAAGTGTAGGCTTCGGTCAAATCTTCTTTTCCCCATAGCTCCCGCGGCACGCCAGCGAGACGGGTGCGGAAGGCGGCGCGCATCACGTCATGGCTTCCTTCCCAGAGGGTGAAGGGGGCCGCTTCCGGCGGTGCTTCGGCGAGCGGAATGGCGAGGATGAAGGCATGCGCCTCACCTAGCCGACGGTTGCGCTCGGCATCCCGCTCGAGCCCGTCGACATGCGCAGCATCGCGGTTGCGCCGATAGCGAAAGGCGGCCTCGCTTTCGTCCGGCTGGGGCGCGGCCGGATAGCCTGGGTAGCAGATCGAGAGCTGCGCGGGGTCGAGCGGCAGATCGCCGAACCCCATTGCATCCCGCAGAAATCGAATTGCATCACCCGATAGCGCCGGCACCGCGCCCCGCCCGCCCATCGCGGCGAGAGATCCGTCCGGCGCGTTGGGCAGGATGTTCACACCTGCGAACCAGGTGCCCCCGCATCGGAGCCAGGCGGCGCGCACCTCCGGGTCCTCTGCGATGGCGCGGGCATGGGGCAGCACGGCGTCGACCCATGCCGCGAGCACGGGGTCGTAAGGGAAGCTGCACCAGCCCTTGGTGAGGAGGGCGCGTCGGGCGCGGTCTGCGGTTTCCTTCCCGGGCTGCAAAATGTCCGTCACGCAGCAGCCGATGACGTGGATGAGCGCGCAGCTTCCGATGGCGCAACGACGGCGAGGGCACGCTCTACCACCTCGGGCCCAGCACCGTCACGGACCGCGTCCTCGCTCAGGATGCGGCGCCAAGCACGGGCGCCTGGGCGCCCGGCGAAGGCGCCGAGCATGTGGCGCGTCACCTGATTGAGGCGACCGCCTGCCGTGAGATGGCGATCGATATAGGGCAGCATGCCCCGCACGGCGGCGGCGGGCGACACCGGAGAGCCTGGGGACACGCCCCCGATGAAGGCGTCCGCGCCGCCGAGGATCGCCGCGGGATCATGGTACGCCGCGCGGCCGATCATGACGCCAGAAAGGCCCGGCCAGTCATCCATGGCTGCACGCGCCTCGTCGAGCGAGCCGATGCCACCGTTGAGCGCGATCGAGAGAGCCGGGCGCGCGGCGGCTACACGGCCGACGAGGGCGTAGTCGAGCGGTGGGACGGTCCGGTTTTCCTTGGGGCTAAGCCCATCGAGCCAGGCCTTGCGGGCATGCACGATGACGCGCCGAACGCCCGCCGCGGCGACCCGGTCGATAAGAGCGGGGAGCGCGACCTCGGGGTCCTGATCGTCGACCCCGATACGGCATTTGACTGTGATCTCCGGGCCGCCCTCGGCAGCTGCGGCAATCATCGCGGCGCTACACTCCGCCACCAGCACCGGCTCCCGCATCAGGCAGGCGCCGAAGCGGCCGGACTGCACCCTGTCCGACGGGCATCCGACATTGAGGTTGATCTCGGCAAAGCCGCGCGGGGCCGCCATCGCGACGGCGCGCGCGAGGATCTCGGGATCAGATCCACCGAGCTGGAGGGCCAGTGGATGTTCGGCGGGATCATGATCGAGGAGCCACCCGGCATCGCCCTTCACAAGCCCTGCGGCGTTGATCATCTCGGTATATAGCAGCGCGCACGCCGAGAAGCGGCGGTGGAAGAAGCGGCAGTGCCGATCCGTCCACTCCATCATCGGCGCTACGGCCAGTCTATGAGATCGATCCAGCGACATCTCTCGTCTTCAGACTTTCAGTTTCGGGCCCGAGCGCCACGGCTGGTGGCCGGGTATCCCGCAATTTGGCCCGTCATGTCCATCCACGGCGTCGATCGCCGTACGCGCCGAGTGCAGATTGCCCTGAAACCCGATCCTCGAACGCTACTGTTTTCGCGAGTCGCTGCGATCGTTCTTCCCGCAGCTCCGCTGCGGAGTGGTTCAGACAAGGTCCCAGGCCTGCAGGTTCTCCTCGAGATGAGCGATCGAGGTCGTGCCCGGAATGACGATGATGTTCGGGGAGCGCTTCAGGAGCCAGGCGAGGGCTTCCTTAGGCTCGAGCTTCGCGCCGCGCTGCATCGGGCTTGCGCCGAGGGGGCCGTAGGGGATGAAGGCAATGTCCTGCTCCGCCGTGATGTCGACCAGCTCGCCGGCATCCGCCTCGGCCATGTTGAAGCGGTTCTGCACGCTGGCGATGGGGGCGACGCCGAGCGCGCGGTCGAGCTGCTCCGCAGTCACGTTGGAGAGGCCGATATGGCCGATGCGCCCGTCGCTCTGCGCCTCTGCAAGGGCGGCAACCGACGTCTCGATCGGGGTCTGAGGATCGACGCGGTGGAGCTGGAAGAGATCGATCCGGTCGCGGCGGAGATTGACGAGCGCGCGGTCGATCTGGCGGAGAAGCGTGTCGCGCGAGCCATCGACCACGATCTTGTTGGGCGCCGGCTTGTCGACACCGCCTTTGGTGGCGATGGCGACGCTGCGACCCTCCAGCGCCTCTCCCACGATCCGGTCCGCGGTCTCGGGCCCGTAGGACCAGGCGCTGTCGAAGAAGTCGACGCCGAGATCGGCGCCCCGGCGGAGGAGGGCGACCCCGCCCTCCCAATCCTCGTGGGGGCCATAGTTGCCGGGTTGGCCGGTCAGGCGCATGGCACCATAGCCGATGCGATTGACGGCGATTTCGCCGCCGATATGGAAGGTGCGGTTCGTCGTTTCGTTGGTGGTGCTCATGACGATCTCTCCTCTCGGTTTCGAAGCGAGAGGTAACGGTGTTCGTGGTATGGCTGTAGACGCCTAAGTGCTCATTCCTTTATGCGTATTGCGCATGAGCCGGTTCGATCGCCTCACGCTTCTGGCCACCTTCGTTCGGATTGCCGAGCGCGGTTCGATGACTGCTGCGGCGTCGGATCTGGGCCTGTCACAGCCCGCAGTCTCCCGCCAGTTGATCGAGCTCGAGCGGCAACTCGGCGTCGAGCTGATCCACCGCACGACGCATTCGCTCGCGCTGACCGAGGAGGGGCGGACGCTGATGGGTGAGGCGCGCGTCCTCCTCCGCGGCTGGGAGGAGATCGGCGAACGGATCGCCGGAGAGGATGTGCTTGCCGGGCCTATTCGAGCCGTTGCCCCGATTGCCCTTGGCCAACGACACGCGGTCAGGGCGGCCATCGCGTTCCAGCAGAGGCATCCGGAGGTGACGGTTTCCTGGACGCTCACGGACACGCCTATCCGGTTCGATGAGGAAGGTTGCGATTGCTGGATCAGGGTGGGCGATGTGCCGGATGATCGCCTCGTCGTCCGCACCATCGGCCATGTCGAGCGTATCGTGGTGGGCGCGCCGAGCTTTGCCGAGACGGTGGGTGGAGATCTCTCAGATCTGCCATGGGTGACGCTCGGCCCGTTCGAGGGCGACCGGATCGCTCTTTGGGACGACCGGGGTGAGAGGCGTAGCTTTCGCGGCGATGCACGCCTCGAGACGAACAATATCCACGCGCTGACCGAGGCAGTCCTTGCCGGGATCGGCGTTGCGATCGTCCCGCGCTGGTTCGTCGAGGAGGAGATTGCGGCCCGGCGGCTGATTGAGATCGCGCCCTGCCTTCGCGCCCGAAGCCTGCCCATCTCCATCGCGACGGCGGCAACTCGTTCGCGCCCCCGCCGCGTCGATGCGTTCGTGAAGGCGATGACCGAATGGCTCGAGGAGAACCTTCCGCTCGTGTCTTCGGCGCGCAGGTGATCTCCCAAGCAGGGCGCTTTCCCAACTGCTAGGCCACGACCCCGGAAGGCAGGCAGGCGGCACGCATGGTCCCCGTCGCAGAGCCCTCTTACCGGGCTGAGCGACGTCTGCGGCTGTCACAGAAACGCACGTCGAAGCGTTACGAAAACGAGAACTTTCTGAAGGGGAACTGCGTCGGGACTGTCACCCACGGATGATATCCGCCGCGGTGCCGATGGAGGTGCCCGTGCTCGACGTTGCTGCCGTTACCAAGACCTTTGGGACCATGTCCGCCGTAAAGCGACTGAGCTTCTCGGCAGAAGAACCTCAGATCATCGGGATAATCGGCCGAAGTGGCGCGGGGAAGTCGACCTTTCTGAGGGTCATGAACCGAATGACCGATGCCTCCGAGGGCGCGATCCGCGTGGATGGCACGGACATCCTGGCGTTGCGCGGCCGGGCGAAGATGGACTGGCAGCGCAACTGCGCGATGATCTTCCAGCAGTTCAACCTAGTACCGCGGCTGAACGTCCTTACGAACGTGATCCTGGGTCGGCTGAACCAGCAATCGGTGCTGCGCTCATCGCTCATGCTCTTCAGCGAGGCCGAACGGCACGAAGCGCTGCACCTGCTCGACCGCTTCGGCGTCGCCCAGACCGCGCTGCAGCGGGCGGAGACGCTGTCGGGCGGGCAGCAGCAGCGCGTCGCGATCTGCCGTGCGATGATGCAGCAGCCGAAATTCATCCTCGCGGACGAGCCGATCGCCTCGCTCGATCCGCTGAATGCGCGCCTCGTCATGGAGGCGCTACAGCAGATCAATCGCGAAGAGAAGATCACGATCATCTGCAATCTCCACACCCTCGATACGGCTCGGACCTACTGCGACCGGGTCATCGGGATGCGGGCCGGCGAAAAGGTGTTCGACGACGTGCCGGAGGCGCTGACGGACCGGACGGCGCGCGAGATCTACGGCGCCGAGGCCGAGGAGGCCTTCGAAGGCTCGATCACCTCGACATCCTTCGGCGTGCGTCCCGTCGCCGCCGAACCACTGCGTGTGAGCGCCGCCGGCGGCGCGCACTGACCCTCGCTCACCGATCACGAGAACGACAGGAGAGACCACCATGATCCCGCTGCTGAACCGTCTGGCGGCTGGCGCCGCCATGGCTACCTTTGCGACCGTCGCCCTTGCGGATGCGTCGAAATACGAGGGGCCGACCTTCGATCTTGCCTCGGTGCAGGACGAGTTCCGCATCGGCTTCCTCGGCGACGAGGCGGCACAGGACATCATCTCGCGCAATGAGTGCCTGCAGGATTATGTCGAGGCGGCCTACGGCGTGCCGGCCAAGATGTTCACCTTCAAGGACTATGCCGGCACGATGGAGTCCTTCGCTGGCGGCAACCTCGATTACACGTGGTTTGGCGCCTCGGGCTATGCGGGCCTCTACCTGCAGAACCCCGAGATCGGTGAGCCGATCATGACCCGCATGCAGCCGACCGGCGACACCGGCTACTACTCGGTGATGGTCACCCGCGCCGATAGCGGTATCGAAAGCCTCAAGGACATGAAGGGCAAGTCGCTCGGCTTCGCCGATCCGAACTCGACCTCGGGCTACCTGATCCCGTCCATCGAACTCGTAGACAAGATCGGCAGTCTCGACGGGTACTTCAGTGACACCGAGTTCCAGGGCGGGCATGAGAACGGCGTGCTTGCCGTGCTGAACGGTGACGTCGATGCGTCGGTCACCTGGGTCTCCGGCGTCGGCGCGTGGGAGGAGGGCTACACCTCCGGCAACCTGCGCAAGATGGTCGACAAGGGCATCCTCAACATGGACGACATCAAGCAGATCTGGTCGTCCAACCTGATCCCCAACGGCCCGATCGTCGTGCGCAAGGAGCTGCCGCAGGAGGCGAAGGACACCCTTCTGGGCATGAAGCAGTGGATCCTCGAGAACGATCCCGAGTGCAACGAGAACATCGCGAACGGCGTGGTGAAGGCGTGGGTGCCGGTCGACCACTCGTTCTACGAAGTCATCGTCAAGGCCCGTCAGGCGAAGATCGAGACCCAGAAAAGCAACTGAGGCAGATCGGGCGCGCGATTCCGATCGCGCGCCCATCCACGCCGCCGGCCGATGCTCCCCCCTGTCGCCCCTCCAAGACTGACGCCGAGTGCCCCGATGGTCGCAAGCCTTCCCGAGCATTTAGATCGGCTCGACAGTGAGCTGACGCTGATCCAGCGTCGCAAGACCGCCTACACCTTCCTCGGCATCGCGGTTGCCGCTGCGGTCGCCTTCGTCGGTGTCGATATGGCCAACTCGGCCAATGCGACGCCTTTCAGCGAGGGCATCACCAAGATCTTCGACTTTCCCATCGACATGATGGCGATGAGCTACGAGCTCGGCCTCGGTCGATGGATTGCGCGGGTCGGCGAGTTCGTGCCGGACCTCATGCTCACGCTCAACATGGCGCTGCTGTCGACCCTCCTGGGCTTCGTCTTCGCCATGGTCATGGCGTGTTTTGCGTCGCGCAACATCATGCCTAATGCGACGGTTGTCGTCGTCACGCGTCGGCTGCTCGACCTCTTCCGGTCGTTCCCCGAAATCGTCATCGCGCTGGTCTTCCTGTACCTCATGGGCAAGAGCCTTCTGCCGGCGGTGATCGCGATCACGATCCACACCACCGGGGCGCTCGGCAAACTCTTCTCCGAGGCGATCGAGAACATCGACACCAAGCCACTCGATGGCCTCGCCTCCACCGGGGCGGGCTGGACTAGCAGGGTGCGCTTCGGCGTCTTACCGCAAGTGATGCCGCTCTTCTTCTCCTACGCGATCCTGCGGCTCGAGATTAACGTGCGCGCCTCAACCATCCTTGGCTTCTTCGGTGCCGGCGGTATTGGTCAGGCGCTCTCGACGATGATCCAGTGGCGCGACGGCGGCCGGGTGATGGCGATCTTCTTCCTGCTCGTCGTCACGATCGTTGCACTCGACTATCTCTCGGACTGGGTCCGTGCGCGCATGGTCGGGAGGCGATGATGAGCCTCGCGAGCGGCGCCAGCAAGGGTTTCAAGGCCATCTCGGCAGATGTCGACCGCGCCGCCCGGCGCTACCGCCTGTGGGTCTTAGGGGCGTCAGTGCTGACCTTCGGCTACCTCGCCTTCTCGTGGGTCCAGTTCGAGATCGGCAGCGTCATCGACAAATGGCGGCCCGATCGCGCGGCGCTCTTCGTTCTCGACACCTACGCGCATAAGGACCACGTGACGATGCGCTGGGCCGAGCCGGGGGAGGTGAGGGTCGCCTTCGAAGGCGGTCACCGCGAAGTCTACGATCCGAAGCCGGACTGGTACGCCGAGGCGACGGATGGCGGCCGCGCGATACGCTTCGAGAACGGCGGGATCATTACCCTCTACGACGACGTCGTCACGATGGCATGGCCCGGCTATGCGGAGCCGTTCGAGTTCCGGCTCGACACTGACGGCAAGCCCTTCGTCGTGGGTTTCGAGGGGCGGCTCGATGCGCTGCCCGACTGGATGCGCCAGACGGCCAACAAGGTCGAGGTGCGGCCCTCGCTCTACGAACGCCTGCAGGTCGGGACGCTCAAGGTCGAGGTGCATCGCTACGAGATCGGCTGGAAGTACTTCTGGTTCGATTTCGACAGCCCGCTCGTCGGCACCGGGCCGCTGGGTGCGATCGGCCTCATGCTCTCCGGCGAACGTGTGGTGCCGGAGATGTCGAATGCCCGGCTCGTGCTCACGGAGTTCCTCGACAACGCGCTCTGGCAGCACGGGACCGTGCTCTACGCCATGCTCGAGACGATCTTCATGGCGCTTCTGGGCACAATCATCGCCTGCGCTGTCGGCCTGCCGCTCGCCTTTGCGGCGGCGCGGAACGTCCAGCCGCTGGGGCTCGTCCGCTTTTTCCTGCGCCGCTCCTTCGACCTCCTGCGCGGGATCGACATGCTGATCTGGTCACTGATCTTCCTCAGGGCCTTCGGACCGGGGCTCTTCACCGGGATCTTCGCGATTGCGTTCACCGATACCGGGACACTCGGCAAGCTCATGTCGGAGGCCATCGAGAACGCCGACGACAAGCAGCGCGAGGGTATCCAGTCGACCGGGGCGAGCCGCACACAGCAGCATCGCTTCGGTATCCTTCCGCAGATCATGCCGGTCTTCATCTCGCAATCGCTCTACTACCTCGAGTCGAACACGCGCGGTGCCGTCATCATTGGCGCCATGGGGGCGGGCGGTATCGGTCTGCAGTTCCTCGGCGCGCTCCAGACCGGCAATGACTTCGAGAATGTCGCCTACATGGCGCTGCTCGTCCTGCTCACCGTGATCGCCATGGACATGATGTCCGCGCGCCTCCGCTCGATGCTCATCGGCATCGAGGACAGACCGACCTGATCCCGAAGGAGAGACCGCCATGCTCCGCATCTCGTTCTTCGCCGCAGCCCTTGTGGCGGCGCCTGCCGCTGCGCAGCAGCAGCAGGCTGGCAACGAAGCCAGCACGAACACCGAGGAGACGTTCCAGACCCTCGTGGCTCAGTGCGACGATGCGGAAGTGTTGATGCTGCGCGCCCGGATCAGGCTCCAGCTTCCCCGAACGACGGAGGCCGCGGCTGCGAAAGCGCAGGGAATGCTGGAGGACGCTTTCGAGACCTGCGGCGAGGGCGATGTGGCGGCGGCCAGAACAAAGCTCGCCGGCGCGCTCACGGTGGCGGAGGCCGGCGTGGACGAGAAGCTCGGCGCGGCGGTGGCGGAGATATCGTCCGAGGCTGAGGCCACTGAGGCTGCGTCGGCGTCGGAAGAGACTGCCGATGCCGACAAACCCTGGTGGCAGTTCTGGTAAGGCAGCCACCCCTCGTTTCGCGCGGTTGACGCGCTGAGGGTGGCCGGAAGGTTCAACCTCAGTTGCGACTTCTTACGCGCTCACCTCTGAAGGACCGCCACACCCAGCGGGACCCTCACATCAGCTTCGATGATGCCCGCTGCCAGAGCACGACGGCTTCGATCGTGGTGGCGGCG
Organism: Pseudomonadota bacterium; assembly: GCA_039815685.1. Classification (GTDB taxonomy): domain Bacteria; phylum Pseudomonadota; class Alphaproteobacteria; order Rhodobacterales; family Rhodobacteraceae; genus Thermohalobaculum. Next base: position 84,021 of record JBCBYV010000019.1, read on the forward strand.
CCGACGCGCAGGCGTGCGCTCTCGAGCTGGTTGCGGATCGTGCGTTCGGACTTGCCAAGCTTCGTTGCGACCTCGCGGATACGCAAGCCATCGGCGAGGGCTGCGAGTACCGCGACTTCGCTCGGCGTGAGAGCGCTTTGCTGTCGCTCGCCCGCCTCCGCCATGCCCGCCTCGAAAAGGGCAAGCCCCGCAAGACGCAGAAGCGGCCAGAAGGCCGGGAGACGCAGGTCGAGCGCTTCCGGCGCCTCGCGTCGCCCCCCTGAGACACAGAGAGATGCTCGGCAGGCCTGGTGCCGGGTGAGGATCGGGATCGAGGCGCCCGAGGTCACGCCGCGTTCGGCGAGCTTGCTGACGCCGCTAACCTCCATCAGGTGGCTGTCCGTGAAGTAGGGCGTCCAGCTCACGGGCGTGCGGGTGCGGTAGCTCTCCCACAGGATCGGATCCTGCGGCCCGATCTTGGTGTCGAGGAAGCCGTCCGGCGCCGCGTCTAGGTCCCCGCCGGCGATCACGGCCGCGATGCGATAGCCATCGGGCTCAGGCGTCGCGATGCAGAACTTGTAGCCGCCGAGATCGAGAGCCGAGGTGAGGTCCTGCAGCGGCCCGCGCATCAGCATGAGACTGCCGCCGCGGGCAAGGGCCTGCAGCGCCTCCAGCTCAGTCCAACCGATCGTCTTCGTCTCTGTCACCTCGGCCCCGTTGCCGCTTTGCCGGCTACATCGTCAGATATTCGAACACGGGCGCCAGACAAGCGGGACGATGCCGACTTCGCCCTCTCTCATCCAGTCGCGGCCTGCCTATGAGTAAAACCGGCAATCCATGTATATTATCGGCAGGACCTGAGAAAAATATCCTACATGAAACCCGGGCGCAGCGCGATTTACATTAAACGGCGTCGATTATTCAATCAAAATTCACTTGTGCGCTGGTGATTTGAGATCGGACGCAATGGCGGCCATGTCGAGCCGCAGGTGCCGAGTGCACTGATACGTCCGCAATGCCACCACCACGTGGCCAATCACCGAAGGTTATCATGCTGAAGAAGTTCCTGACTGTAGCGGCCGTCGCCCTGGCCGGTCTCTTCTCCACCCAGCCGGCCGAGGCGACCAACACGCTGGCGACTGCGATTGGCGGCTACGACGCCGTTTCCTACTTTGAGGACGGTGCGCCCAAGCAGGGCCAGGCCAAGTTCCACCACTTCTGGAACGGCGCTGTCTGGTTCTTCTCGAGCGAAGAGAACCGCGACACCTTCGCCGCCGAGCCGACGGCCTACGCTCCGCAGTATGACGGCTACTGCGCCTGGGCCGCCTCGCAGAACTACAAGCGTCCGGGCGACCCGAACGTCTGGCAGATCAAGGACGGCAAGCTCTACCTCAAGGTCCATGAGGGCGCGCAGAAGAAGTGGCGTGCCGACATCCCGACCCATATCGCGCAGGGCGACGAGAACTGGGTGCGGATCGCGCCGTACTGATCCCCCACGCTTCGGCGTGATCGACCGCCGCGCCCACGGGGCGCGGCGGTTTTCTTTCGTCCGAGAGGTGAGAGCGCGCGACGTGTCTCAGGCTGCCAGCATCTGGCGTTGGCGAAGGGCGCGGTAGAGCCCGCCCTCACGTCCCATGAGCTCAGCCGGCGTGCCGTCCTCGACGATCCGGCCCTGCTCGAAGACTAGGATCCGGTCCATCCGCTCGACGGTGGCGAGGCGGTGCGCGATCACCAGCGTCGTGCGTCCCTCCATAAGCCTCTCCGCCGCAGCCGCGACATGGGCCTCGGCCTCGGAGTCGAGCGAGGACGTCGCCTCATCCATCACCAGCACGGGTGCGTCGGAGAGGAAGGCCCGCGCGATGGCGACCCGCTGCCGCTCGCCGCCCGAGAGCTTCACGCCGCGCTCGCCCACTTCCGTGCCGTAGCCCTTCGCCAGCCGCTCGATGAAATCGGCGGCGCCGGCCCGGGCTGCGGCCTGGCGCACTTCCTCCACGGTCGCTCCTGGACGCGCATAGGCGATGTTCTCCGCGAGCGAGCGGTGAAAGAGGATCGGCTCCTGCGGCACAAGCGCGACCTGGCGGCGAAGCTCGCCAAGCGGGATCGTCGCGATGTCCACGCCGCCGAGCGTTATTGCACCGCCGGTGACCTCGTGCAGCCGCTGGATGAGCTTGACGAAGGTCGTCTTGCCCGAGCCTGAGCGGCCGACGAGCCCGACCTTCTGACCTGCGGAGATCGCGACCTGCAGATCGGTGAAGAGCGGCGTGGGCGCGCCCTCATAACCATAATCCACATGCTCGAAGGCGAGCGCCGCCGCACGCCGCGGCAGGGCGCGCGCCGGTGGGCGGGCGACCTCCTTCTCGGGCGTGGCGTCCATCAGATCCACCAGCTCCTCCGCATCGTTCACCGCCTTCTGCAGCATGCGGACGTGGTTGCCGATCTGGCGCAGGTAGCCGTCCAGCATGCCGAGGGCGGAGACCACGAAGGCAATCTCCCCGGCCCCCGCCGCGCCCTGCACGAAGGCCAGCAGCGCACCGCCGAGGACCGTGGCGCGCAGGCTCCATAGCGAGGCGTCCTGCGCGAGCCCGGACCAGGTGCCGCGCCGCCAGGTGCGCCGCGTGCGATGGGCCCACTTCGCCAGAACTCGACCAAGCCGGTCATCCTCCCGCCCCTCGCCCGCATGGGCCTTCACGACCGCATTCGAGGTGATGGCGTCGGCGAGGGCGCCGGAGACGCGGCTGTCCTGCGCGTTCGAGAGACGTGCGGCAGGCGCAACCCAACGAAGTGTCAGGGCGAGCGACAGGCTCATGAAGAGCAGGGCGCCGAGCAAGGCCGTGACGCCCACTTCCCAGCGAAACGCGGTCAGGGTGCCGATCGTGCCGAGGAGCACGAGGCTCGATGGGAGCAGCGCGAGCAGCAGCACATCGGCCATGTCGTCGAGTGCCCATGCGCCGCGCGTGATCTGCCGTACAGTCGAGCCGGCGAAGGCGTTCGCATGCCACCCCGCCGGCAGGCGCTGCACATGCGCAAAGGCTTCGGCCTCCGCGATGCGCATCGTCGGCACGGTCAGGTCGATGATCGTGAAATAGCCCAGTATCTTGGCGACGATCGAGATTGCGCCGAGGCCGAGGAGCATGCCGAACGCGCCCCAAGGCGCATCGCCCGCCGAGACGGCGGCGACGAGGTGGCCGGTGACGACCGGGATGGCGACATCGGCGGCCGTGGATGCGAGCACGAGCGCGATCAACGATGCGAGCAGCCGCGCCCGGCGCAGCCAGAGGCCGATAGCGAAGGAGAGAACGCGGGCGAATGCGCCGCGGGACGTGGAACGGGACATGATGAAATCGCGGCCCTATCGACCGCACCCTGTCAGGCTAGGAATTCTGCCCGGAGACCGGACGTGAGGACCGATGTCGGAGGCGAAAAGCGCTCGACGACGTCAGAGAACGACCGACCCGAAACGGATACGGCCGGAGAGGAAATAATCGAGATCAATCATGCTCGTCCTCCATCTCACGTACGGCCAATCAAGTACAGCAAATGACATACTCTCGTCAAGTTTTGAGGGCATCGGAAATCATGTCGCGTGGTCTCGCCGAGTCTCGCGAGGCCGGTGTTGAGATCCGGTGGCGGGTGAGACGGCTTGTCGGGTGCCACGATTTCGCGGAAATAAGCCGTTAGCCCAGGTGCTTACGCTACCTCACGTCACTTCGCCGCTCACGGTAACTATCAACGCAATTGGACTCAAATGGCCGTATTCTTCCCGTCTCTGGCATTCGGTCTCATCGCCTATCTGGTCACCCTGCCGATCGCCGTCTTGGCCGCTGTCGTTGCGCTCTGGGCGCTCGGCATCGAGGGCGCCGGCTGGGAGGCGGGCATCGCCGAGCCGCTGAACACAGTCGTGGGCGAGCGCGGCGCAGGCGCCCTTCCGTCGCTCCGCACCATGCTGCTGGCGCCCGCGGGGCTCCTCTTCGCGCTGCAGATGTTCATGGCGCAGCGGATCGTCCTCCGCCTCGCCGGCATGTCGATCCCTCGTGTGAAACCCGGCATCGGCGGCTTCATCTCCTGGCTGTTCTTCCCCGTCTTCGACAGCCGCTGGACCTGGCGCTTTCGGGCACTCACGGTTGTCGGTGTGCTGATTCTGCTCTGGCTGCCGTTGATAGCCGGTTCGGCGGAGCGATTGCAGTCGCCTACCCTGAGTGCAGGCTGGTTCGCGATGAGGCTTTCCGACGTCGTACCCGAGACGCCGTTGGTCGTGAGCGAGGTCTGGGCCGTAGGTCTTTCGCTCGCAGCGATCTTCATGCTCGCGGGACGCGGCATGGCGCTGATCGCGACGGGCCTCACCTTCAAGCCGATGTTCTCCTTCCTGCCAATCATCAACATCGGTGCGGTCGCGGTGCTTCTCGCGTTCGTTGCCCGCGCAGGGGCTGAGGACGTTGTCACGCTTCTCGCACCACTCAATGCGCTGACCGATCTGGTCACGCTCGGAGTGCTTTGGATGCTGTACCTGTCGTTCGCCGGGACGCTGATGGCGAGCTCGGCGGCGCTCTCCGCGCGCGCGAACATCGACGCCGGCGTGGTTCGCGCTGTTCGTGCTGCGGGCCATCGTGGGCGCCTGCCGAACCTGCGTGAGCTGCGCCAACTGGTCTTGAAGTCACGGCACGAGATGGAGCACGAGACCTATGTGCCCGACGGGGCCGCCCTCGCGGCCCATTTCTCCCGGAGCATGCCTGTCGATCCCGGAGCACGCGCACCACGAGCCGCCGCCGAGATCCCGCTCGCGGCACCTACGGCGACAGGCCTCGCCGCCGCGCGGGGCGCTACCGGTCCTGTTGTCACTCCAGGGTCGGCGAAGGCGCCCTGGCGACCGCTCGATACGGAGCGGCTTGAGGCCCGCAATGTGAGTGCGGCGCGCATGAACTTCAGCTTCATCGCGCCTGTCGTCGGGCTCTCGATCTTCCTCGTCATACTACCCATCGGGCTGCCGGTCGCCGTGGGAATCGGGGCGCTAGCCGCCAAGGTTGCGGTGCTGGAACTGCCCGCCTGGAGCGCTGTCCTCATCAAATTCTGGGTCATCGTCACGGTCTTACTGTCATTCTTCTTCAGCTTCCTTCTGGTCGGCATGATCTGTCGGTTTGTAGGCCTGCGGCGTGCGACGATGCCTCGTCTCTTCGACCGTTTCGGTGTCTTCTTGCTCTATCCTGGTTTGTCCAAGCAGCGCGCGCCGGTTGGTATCCTCGCGGTTGTCGGTGTGATCCTTGCCTTCTTCGCCGCGCGCAACGGTGAGCTTCCGACCATCACAACGCTCGACGACAGGCTTTCCGCGCTCGTGCCGGGTGCGGTCTTGCCATCCGACGAATTGGCGCTCGTGGTGCTCTGCATCACGGTGCTGTTGGCTGGATCGGGCAGGGGCATGGCGCTTTGCGCTGCAGGCCTCAGGATCGAGCCGGACCCATCGATCGTTGCCGGTGTCATGCTTGCTTTCTGGGGCATCATCTTCGCGCTCGTGACCAGGTTCTTCTTCGATGACCTCGTTCTCTATCTCGCGCGCTTCGAGGTGCTTCTGCCGGCGCCGGGCGTGACGGTTGGGGCTGTTGCACTGCTCTGGCTGGGTGCGGCGGTCGCTGGTCTCGCCGCCCTATCAGCCGTGCATGTGCGCGACACGATGGATCAAGCGCTAGAGCGGTCACTGGGGCGCTCGCTCGCCTGGCCGATGGAGTACAGGCGCGAACGACCCGGTTTCCTGGATCGTGTTGCGGGGCATGCCTGAGGCTTCCCTCGCTCCAATAACCTCAGTCTGGATAGTCGCGAGGAGCGCGCGTCGCTGAGCTCCCCCATGTGCGTCCGTTGAGGTCGGCCGATGGCGCTACTGTGGCCTCGCGCCGCTATGACTGACTGTGTTCCGTGGTGCGGTCAGGCCGGGGCCGGGCCTTCTCCGACCCGGTGGCGGTGGGGGCCGAGAAGGCAGGCCATGGCGAGGAGGAGGCCGGATACGGTTGCGATCATGCCGGCGGCGCTGACGGCGTGGTCGTGGCCGAGCCAGAGGGGCCCGTAGCCCGCGGCGACATAGCCGAGCACGGCGGAGAGGGCGGCGATCGCGACGCTCCAGAGCACCTGATGGCCGAGGCGGTTGGTCATCAGCCGCGCCGTCGCGGGAGGGCAGATGAACATCGCGATCACGATGATCGAGCCCACGGCGTCGAACGCCGCGACCGCCGCAAGCGCCGCCGCGATCACGAGGCCGAGGCTGACGGCGCGCGTCGGCACGCCAAGGCTCGCGGCAAAGCCCTCATCGAAGGTGCTGAGTGCCAGCGGGCGCCAGAAGACCATCGTGAGAGCGGTGATGGCAAGGCACGTGGCGGCGATGCGCCAGAGCTCATGCGGCAGGGTAGCAAGGGCCGCGGGGTCGAGCAGGGAGGCCCAGCCCGTGCCGTCGAACCAGATCAGGCTCTCTAGATTGCCCATGAGCGCGTGATCGACATCGAGATGGACGCCCGAAGTGTCGGTCTGCTCGAGGAGCAGGACCCCGGCGGCAAAAAGCGCCGTGAAGACGACGCCCATGGCCGCACCGGGCTCGATCCGGCCAAGGCGCTTCACGGCCTCGATCAAGAGCACCGCGAGGAGGGCGGCCCCCGCGGCGCCGATCAGCATCGGACCGCTGGAGACCGAGCCGGTGACGAGGAACGCAGCGACGATGCCGGGCAGGACGACATGGCTGATCGCATCGCCGATCAGCGCCTGCCGGCGCAGGATGAGAAAGTTGCCGGGCAGCGCGCAGGCAATGGCCGCGAGCACGCCGATGGTCATCGGCACGAGGGAAAGGGCGACGAACTCCGCTCCCATCAGGTGGCTCCCATGGGCTGGGCGCCAATCTCGCGGTCGATGGCGGCGATCTCGTCGTGCGTGAGGACTTCGGTGATCGGGGTGAGGCCGTCATAGCGCTCCGATTGCGCCGTGTGCTGGTGTTGGCGCCGGATCGCGGCCCAGCGGCGTTCGTCCTGCCGGGCACGCTCGGCCTCGCGCTCTCCCTCCTCCGTCGGCTCGCCGTCCGGGCGGATCAGACCCTCGCGCCGCAGGAGCGTGAGTGTCAGCCGGTCGTGGATCGGTTCGGAGCGGGCGAGGGCGAGGAGGCCCTGGCGGCGGTGGACGCGTGCCTGAAAGCGCCGATGGGCAACAAGACGCGCAAGCACGCCGCGGGCCGGGGCGATGAGCAGCGAGACGAGGAAGAAGGCGGTCGCGACCAGCACGATGACAGGCCCTGTGGGCAGAGCGGGGGCGGAGGCGGAGAGCGCAGCGCCGAGATAGCCCGCAAGCCCGCCGAGCGCGCCAGCGGCTGGCGCGATGGCGCTCGCACGTTCGGTCCAGAAGCGCGCGGTCACAGGCGGGATGATCAGGAGCGCCACGACGAGGACGAGGCCGACGATCTTGAGGCCAACGACCGTCACCGCGGTGACGAGCGCCATCATGGCGAGATCCGTGCGGCGCACATCGATCCCGCTCGCCGCCGCGAAGTCAGGGTCGAAGGCGACGAGGATCATCGGGCGGTGGAGGAGGAAGGCGAGGCCGGCCACGAGTGCGCCACCTGCCGCCACGATCACCGCATCCTGGAAGAGCATGCCGGCGGTGGAGCCGAGAAGGAAGCTCTCGAGCCCTGCCTGCCGGCCGACCTCGAGGTTCTGGATCACGGTAAGGAGAACGACGCCGAACCCGAAGAAGACGGAGAGGACGGCGCCGATCGCCGTATCCTCGGTGAGCCGCGTTCGCCCGACCATCCATTGGATCGCGAGGAGGCCTGCCACCGATGTGATCGCGGAGCCTGCGAGGAGGCCCGGCAGGCTCCGCCCGTCACCGCCGAGGAGCGCCATGGCGATGAAGGCCAGGCAGATGCCGGGCAGCGTGGCATGCGCGACGGCGTCCGAGACGAGGGCGCGTTTCCTGAGGAAGAGGAACGTGCCACCCGTTCCCGCCGCGACGCCCAGACACGCCGCGCCGAGGGTCACGAGCGCCGCATTGTAGCCCGCCTGCAGCGTCAGTGCGGCGACTAAGGTCTCCATGATCTGCGTCAGGCGCCGACCGGGCTCGTAGCGGCGGGGCTTGCGATGGGGCGGCGCGGGAGGACGAGCTGCTCGATATGCGTGGCAGCAAGCCTACCGCCATAGGTCGCCTGCAGTGTCTCTTCCGTCAGCATCTCGCTTACCGATCCCTCGGCGACCGGGCGCACATTCACGAAGAGCGCGTGGTCGAAATAGTCGCCGAGGGTGGAGAGGTCGTGATGCACGGCGACGACCGCGCGACCCTCCGCCTTCAGTTCCTCGAGGACGGCGATGATCGCGCGCTCGGTCGCGGCATCGACGCCGGCAAAGGGTTCGTCGAGCAGATAGAGGTCGGCATCCTGAGCGAGCGCACGGGCGAGGAAGACGCGCTGCTGCTGTCCTCCCGAAAGCTGCCCGATCTGGCGGGTGGCGAAGTCGTCCATGCCGACGCGGGCGAGGCTCTCGAGCGCCCTCTCGCGGTGGCGCGCCGTGCGGCGGCCGAGCAGGCCGAGATCGCGATAGAGCCCCATCATCACGACGTCGATCACGCGGGTCGGGAAGTCCCAGTCGACGCTTGCGCGCTGGGGCACATAGGCGATACGGGCGCGGGCATCCTCGATCGGGCGGCCGAACACCGTGACGGTACCGGAGACGCGCGGCACGATGCCGAGCGCTGCCTTGAGCAGCGTCGATTTGCCCGCGCCGTTCGGGCCCACGATGGCGCTCATGGCCGCCGCCGGGAAGGTCGCATCGACCGAGAACACCGCCGGTTTCTCCCCATAGGACGCCGTCAGACCGCGGATCGCGAGCGGGCTCGCCGACAGATAAGGTGCCTTGGCCGCTGCGCTCGCACGGACGCGGCGGCCGTGATCGGTGGCGAGGGCGAGTTGGGCGGGGGTCATGACGCGCGTCCTCCGATCAGAGCGACAGGCGCCCGGCCATGCCATTCTCAGGGGCCTGGCCGCCAAGCGCGCGGGCGATGGTCGTGGCGTTGTGGTCGATCATGCCGAGATAGGTGCCCTCATACGTCCCCGGTCGGCCCATGGCGTCGGAAAAAAGCTCGCCGCCGATGACGACCTCATGGCCGCGAGCCGACGCGCCTTCCGCCAGAGCACGGATGTTGCGGTCCGAGACGGAGCTTTCGACAAAGATCGCGCGGATATCCCGTTCAACGAGGAGGGTTACCAGTTCCTCGATACGGGCGAGGCCTGCCTCGCTCTCGGTCGAGATACCCTGGATGCCGACGACGTCGAAGTCGTAGGCCGCGCCGAAATAGTTGAAGGCGTCATGCGCGGTGACGAGGACGCGCTGCTCGGCCGGCACGCTCGAGAGGATCTCCCGCGTGTAGCCGCCGAGTGTCTCGACTTCATCGCTGTAGCTTGCGGCTGCTTCGGCGAAGGCGTCGGCGTTGGCCGGTGCAATCTCAGTCAGGGCGGCGCGGATACGGTCGACCACGAAGACCCAGAGCGTTGGATCCATCCAGACATGGGGGTCGCGCCTGTCGGCATAGTCGTCATGCGCGATGAGCCGGTCGGCCGGGACGCCGTCCGCTACCGCGACGACGGGGCGCCGCTCGCCGAGCTCGAGCAGGAACTCTTCCATCTGCGCTTCGAGATAGAGCCCGTGCCAGAGCGTGATGTCAGCGCGGGTCATGGCGAGCACGTCCGAGCGGGTCTGGCGGAAGGCATGGGGGTCGACACCGGGGCCCATCAGCGCCGTGACTTCTGCGCTGTCGCCCGCCAAGCGCCGCGCCGCATCCGCGATCATGCCGGTGGTCGCGACTACCCGAAGCGTCTCGGCGGCGATGAGCGTCGCGGGGAGGGTGGTGCCGAAACCGGCTGCGAGAGAGCCTGTCAGGAAGCTTCTGCGTGTGGTCAAGGTGATCTCCTGTAGCGCATCCCGAAGGGCGGAAGGGCCTACCAACTTTTATTGCAACTCATTCGCAACTGCAGGTGAAGATGTGGCCATTGTGGCGATGCGTCAAGTCCTTTGCTGGCACTGAATGTCGCAGGCTACCGTCTTGCCGCTCCGTGAAGGTTCGTTCCGGCGCCGCGTGTCTCTTGCAAAGGCTTCTCATCTGGCTAGGGTCGCGCCATGGCGGAGAAGGACGATTGCGGGACCGAGGCCGAGGCCATGGAAGAGGCGTTGCGCTCGGAGGGCGTGCGGCTCACCCGGCAGCGCAAGGCGATCCTGCAGGTGCTCGCCGAGTCGGCCGATCATCCGGACGCGCATGAGCTTCATCGCCGGGCGCAGGAAGCGGATGACAGCGTGTCGCTCGCCACGGTCTATCGCACCCTGTCCGTGCTCGAGACCAAGGGCGTCGTGCAGCGCCACGCCTTCGAAGGGGCGCCCGCACGCTTCGAGACGGCTGATGCGCCCCATCACGACCACATCATCGACCTAGACAGTCGCGAGGTGATCGAGTTCACGAGCCCCGAGATCGAGCGGCTGCAGAAGGAGATCGCCCGCCGGCACGGCTACGAGGTCGTGTCGCACCGGCTGGAGCTTTACTGCCGAAGGCGCCGTTAGAGCTCGAAACGGGCCCGGCCCCCACCCATTCCTATTCTACCTGTCAAACAGTGAACATTGAGAGAACGAACTCGTCTTCCTTATCCACGGCGGCGGCGCGCGCCGATGTCGTCGGCGCTGCGCCCTTCGGTCCAGGGCCTTGGCTCCATATGGCGGCTGGCGATGTTCGCGTGATCGAGGCACGGTGGCAGGTCTGTCGGCAGGCATTGACGTTGGTGGGCGCTGTCTTTGGGAGCGCTCCGACCTCTAGTACGGTACTGCTGTGTCGTAGGTCTCATCGTCGTTTGGCGAGCCACGGTGAACGCTGTGCGGTGCCTCGCGCAGAAGTATCGCTCCCCGTCATCGCGCGGTCAGTGCGCCGACAGGACTGCCTCTTTAGGATCCCGCGCGAGATCGGATCCAAGGTCCCAAGCCCTCGACCTTATGCGTCTGGATCGAGGCTTGGCGTTACATGCCGGGCTTGGTCAGAAGACGGCGTGGTCGCCCCGCTCGAGCTGCAGGTCGCCGCTGAGAAGGCGTGCCTGGTAGTCTTCGAGCCGGTCGGTGCCCCATTCCGGCGTAGCGTCGGCAAGGTATCGGCCCGTCTCGGGGTCGCGCAGCAGCATCGACTCGGTCGCATAGTACCGGCCGATGCGGGCGAGTTCGGTTTTCTCGGCGAGGCGGGGCGAGAGGCGGCCGATTGCGGTGAGACCGAAGATGATCGCGTCCAGCAGGCCCACGGGCACGCGACGGGTGCTCACCCTTTGGCCAAGAAGACGGCTCAGCATGGCTGCCTGATCCAGCGGGGTGATGGCAGGGCCCGGGCCACCGATGGGCAGGATGCGATCCCAGCGCTCTGGCCTCTCGAGGCAGCCGGCGATGAAATCGGCAAGGTCCGCGTCGGAGATGGGTTTGCAGGCCGTGAGCTTTCCGTCGCCGAAGACGAGGAAGGGTCTGCCTTGCCGCACCCTCTCGACCTGGCCGGAGAGGGATTTGAAGTAGGCGGTCGGGCGCACGATGGAATAGCGCAGCCCCGAGGCCATCAGCGCTTCCTCGAAGGCCAGCTTTGCGTGCTGGAACGCGAGCAGGGGCTTCTGCACGCAGATTGCCGAGAGCAGGACGAAATGGCTCACACCTGCGGCCTTTGCCGCCTCGAGCGCCAGGAGATGCGCGCGGTGATCGATGGCCCAGGCATCCGCGGGTACGCCCGTGCGCGAGGCGAGGCAGGAGACGACGGCATCGAAGCGCTCCCCGCGAAACCCGTCCCGTGCGAGCGAGCCCGCATCCGCGACATTGCCGAAGCGGAGATCGGCGCCGGGGAGGCGTTCGGCAATGGCTGCCCCCTCCAGTCTGCCACCCGGACCCGCGCGCGGCCTGACGAGGCAGGCGACATCATGCCCGCGGGCGACGAGTGCTGCAACGGTCGCCTGCCCGATGGTACCCGTCGCGCCGAGGACGAGAACTCGTTTCCGCTTCAATGCGGTTTCGCGGTCTTCGGAACTGTTCGTCATGGCCCTTCCCGCTCGCAGTTAGCCACGGGACTGCGGGGCATGACTAGGGCAGCAGGATGCTTGCATCCGGGCGCGGCAGGCGGGCGTGCGCGGCCACCAGAGCGTCGAGCTTCGCCAGCACCGCCTCGCCCGGCATGCAGGTGCGGCGGGTCTCGAGGCTCACATGGAGGAGGAACTGCTCGCCCGTCGCGGCCTCCGTTCCATCCGCCTTGAAGATGCGGTGGAAGAGGCGGAGTTTCTTGCCCCCGCCGTCGAGCACCTGGGTGGTGACGCGGATCGCCTCGCCCGCCAGCAGTTCGTCGAGGAATCGGATGCGAACATCGACAGTGAAGTAGCTGAGGCCCGCGTCGATATAGGCGGCGTCGGCGCCGATGGCGGCCATGACCACCTCCGAGGCGTCCGAGAAGACCTGGCCGTAGCGGCTCTCGTTCATGTGGCCGTTCACGTCGGTCCAGTCGATGGGGATCGTGCGCCGGATCGTCTCCATCGGGCCGTCGCCGGGTTCGGGATCGGGCAAGGTGGTTTCGTGATCGGCGATGAGGCGACCGGCGGCGGCGCGCCGGCCTTTCAGGGCCCGGAGGATGGCGACGAGGTTGTCGTCGCGCAGGCGCTCGAGCTCCCGGATGCTGAGATGACCGGACTGTGCGTCGGATTGGCTGGCGATGGTCTCGACGAGGCCTTCGGTGAGATCGGGGACGTCCATGAGCTTCGTCCACGGCCATTTCAGCGCCGGGCCGAACTGCGCCATGAAGTGCTTCATCCCGGCCTCGCCACCGGCCACGCGATAGGTCTCGAAGAGCCCCATCTGCGCCCAGCGGAGGCCGAAGCCCAGTCGGATCGCTTCGTCGATCTCCTCTGTCGTCGCGACGCCGTCCTTCACGAGCCAGAGCGCCTCGCGCCACACAGCCTCGAGGAACCGGTCGGCGATATGGGCGTCGATCTCAGCCCGGACGCGAAGCGGGGCCATGCCGATGGCGCGGAGGATCGCCTCCGCCCGGTCGATAACCGCGGCGTCGGCAGCTGGGCCGGGGACGACCTCGACGAGGGGCAGGAGATAGACCGGATTGAACGGGTGGGCGACGAAGAGGCGGCCAGGGTGGCGCGCGCCCTCGCGGAGCTGGCTCGGGGTGAAGCCCGAGGTGGAGGAGCCGATGGGGGTGTCGGTACCTGCCGCCGCCTCGATCTCCGCGATGACGCGGTGCTTGAGGTCGAGCCTTTCGGGGACGCTTTCCTGGATCCAGCCGGCGCCCTCCACCGCCTCACCGACGCTGGCGGCGAAGCTCAGCCGCCCCTCGGCGGGCAATGCGTGGTCGTAGAGCATCGGCAGGGCGCGGCGGGCACCGGCGAGGACCTCGCCGATCTTGCGCTCCGCTTCCGGGTCCGGGTCCGCGACCGCAACGTCCCAGCCATTCAGCAGGAACCGCGCCGCCCAGCCGCCGCCGATGACGCCGCCGCCGATGATTGCTGCCTTCTGGGTCATGGGGCCTCCGTTTCTGGACATGCGATCAGGGCGCGAGCGTTTCGGTGTGGCCGTCGATGGCGACGGCCTGTCCCGCGATGCGGGCGCCGGCGGGGGAGGCGAGCCATAGGGCGGTGGCGGCGATATCCTCGGCCCTGACCCAGGAGCGGAGCGAGACGCCTTGGACATAGAGCGCCCGCGTCTCGTCCTCGGTCAGGCCCTTGGCGGCCGCCTCCATGGCGATCACCCGGTCCATTCGCGGGCCTTCGACGGCGCCGGGGCAGAGCGCGTTGACCCGCACGCCATGGGGACCGAGCTCCATCGCGAGGGTCTTCATGAGCCCGACGATACCCCATTTGGCGGCGGCGTAGGGGGATCGGTCCGGATAGCCGTGCTGGCCGGCGGTGCTGCTGGTCAGCAAGATCAGCCCCGAGCCCTGCACCTTCATCCGGCTCGCCGCCCACCGGCAGGCAAGGAAGGCTCCGTCGAGGTTCACCGAAAGACAGGCACGCCAGTCCGCGAGCGCCAAGGTCTCGACCGGCCCGGCGGGCCCGCCCGTGCCGGCATTGGCGCACATGACATCTACGCCGCCGAAGTGAGCCTCGACTTTGGCGAAGAACGCGACCATCGCGCCTTCGTTCGTCACATCCGCGATGCGGGCGATCAGGCCGTCCTCACCATCGACGGCCTGCACCGCGTCGGCATCGGCATCGCAAACCGCCACCCGCGCGCCCGCGTCGCGGAACGCCCGCGCCATGGCGAGCCCGATGCCGGCCGCCCCGCCCGTGACGATAACCCGCTGACCATCACGCATCGTCGTCATCCGTCTTTCGGCGAGAGCAGCGAGACCGAGAGCGCCTTGGTGCCATTCAGGCAGCCTTCGCTTGTGGTGGCGCAGACGCGCTGTCTCAGCACTGCCGTGCAGCAGTTCGCGGGAAGCGGTCGCGCGCTCATGCCGCCTACCGGCCGAGCGCTAAGCCGCGACTGGGGCACGCTTTTCGAGACCGAGGCGGGCGCGGACCTCCTCGGGGCCGATCACGCGGGCGCCGAGGCGCTCGATGATACCGACAGCGCGATCGACAAGCTGGGCGTTCGTCGCGAGCACGCCCTTGTCGAGGAAAAGGTTGTCCTCGAGGCCGACGCGCACATTCCCGCCCGCCAGCACCGCCGCGGCCACATAGGGCATCTGGTGGCGGCCAAGCGAGAAGGCCGACCAGTGCCAGTCGGACGGCACGTTGTTCACCATCGCCATCAGCGTGTTGAGATCGTCCGGCGCGCCCCAGGGCACGCCCATGCAGAGCTGCACGAGGGCAGGGCCGTCGAGCACGCCCTCCTCTACGAGCCGTTTCGCGAGCCAGAGATGGCCCGTGTCGAACGCCTCGATCTCAGGCTTCACGCCGAGCGCGGTCATCGCACTTCCCATCGCCCGCAGCATGCCGGGCGTGTTGGTCATGACGTAGTCGGCCTCGGCGAAGTTCATCGTGCCGCAGTCGAGCGTGCAGATCTCGGGCCGGCTCTCCGCGATATGCGCGACACGCGCCTCCGCCCCGATCATGTCGGTCCCGTCGCGGAGGGGCAGCGGCTCGGTGGGCGGGCCGAAGACGAGATCACCGCCCATGCCCGCCGTCAGGTTGAGCACCATGTCGATCTCCGCGTCGCGGATCCGGTCGGTCACCTCGCGATAAAGGGCGAGATCGCGGGCCGGCTTGCCCGTCTCCGGGTCGCGCACATGGGCGTGCACGACCGCTGCCCCTGCCTTCGCCGCATCGATGGCCGCCGCCGCGATCTGGGCGGGGCTGCGGGGGACATGCGGGCTCCGCTCCTGGGTGCCGCCGCTGCCGGTGAGGGCGCAGGTGATGAAGACCTCGCGGTTCATGGCGAGCGGCATGATGGCTCCTCCCAGACAGGGGTGCCGGTCGAGCGCCGGCGTGAGGCGGCACGCTAGCGGCGCCTCGGGGATGTGCCTAGTCCGGCCGCGACACGGCGCGCCGTTTCCGCCCGGGTTGTCTTCGCGGATGACAGGCCGCAAAGCGCGTGATTTGATCGAATTGTCCCAAAGCGAAACACTAATCAAGATAACAAGAAAGGACACATCATGGCACTGATCGAGGGTTTTTTCGCCTGGATTGGCGACGTCACCTGGGGCTGGTCCCTGATCCCGCTTCTGGTCGTTCTTGGCATCCTCTTCACGCTCGTCTCCGGCTTCGTGCAGATCCGGTTCTTCAAGCGCATGTTCCGCGTGCTGTTCCCGACCGAGAGCACGGGTCATGAAGATCAAGTCTCATCGCGCGAGGCGCTGTTGGTCTCGGTCGGCGGGCGCGTCGGGGGCGGCAATATCGCGGGCGTGGCGGTCGCGATCACGCTCGGCGGGCCGGGTGCCGTGTTCTGGATGTGGGCGATCGCGCTCGTCGGCATGGCGACGTCGCTCTTCGAGTGCTCGCTGGCGCAGCTCTACAAGCGCAGCCAGCCGGACGGGACCTATCGCGGCGGCCCGGCGCGCTACATCATCTATGGGCTCGGGCAGGACTTCCGCTGGCTCTCGATCGTCTATGCCGTCTGCCTTATCGCGGCCTTCGCCTTCGGCTTCAACGCGTTCCAGGGCAACACGGTCGCGGGCGCTGCGGAGGACAGCCTCGGGGTCGACCGCCTCTGGACCGGCATCTTCCTCGCAGCGGTCACGGGCCTCGTGGTCTATGGCGGCATCCGGCGCATCGCGAAGGTCGCCGATGTGATCATCCCGGTGATGGCCATCGGCTATATCGGCATGGCGCTCCTGGTGATCCTCATCAACCTGCCGAGCCTGCCCGGTGTCCTCTACGACATCGTCGCCAATGCCTTCGGGCTCGAGGAGGCGGTGTCGGGCGGCATGGGCGCTGCCATCGCGCAGGGCCTGCGCCGCGGGCTCTTCTCCAACGAGGCGGGGCTCGGCTCGGCGCCCAACGTGGCGGCGGTCGCCTGGGTGCCGCATCCGGTGAGCCAGGGGGTCGTGCAATCCCTCTCGGTCTTCATCGACACGATCATCATCTGCTCCTGCACCGCCTTCATGATCCTCCTCGGCGAGGTCTATGTCGCGGGGGATGCGGAGATAAACGGCGTGGTGCTCACGCAGCAGTCGCTGGTCGGTCATCTTGGTGAGTGGACGCAGTATTTCCTGACGGCGGCGGTCCTGCTCTTCGCCTTCAGCTCCATCATCTACAACTACTATCTGGGAGAGAACGCGCTGACGACGCTGACGGAGCATCCTTATTCACTTCATGCGCTCAGGATCTTCATCGTGTTGCTGGTCTTCCTGGGCGCGATTGCGCCGGGGGCGACGGCGGTCTTCTTCTTCTCCGACCCGATGATGGGGATCCTCGCCTTGGTGAACCTCGTGGCGCTCACCATGCTCTTTCCCGTCGGCATGCGGCTTCTCAACGATTACCGCCGGCAGCTCGATGCCGGGATCGAGGAGCCCGTGCTGAACCCGGATGAATGGTCGGATCTCGACATCGACCCCACGGCCTGGAACGGCAAGGCCTGAGCCTCGTGGCGGCGGCCTGTTACCGGGGCCCCGCCAGCCCCCCCCCCCCCCCCCGCCGGCGCGCGCCCCCCCCCGCGTGGGGGCGTGGGGGGGGGGGGGGGGCC
>JBCBYV010000036.1:0-35110 GCA_039815685.1 Pseudomonadota bacterium
GAGTGAAGGAGACGAGCAACAGACGACGCAGGGGGTGGCGGAGATAGAGAGGGCGGGCCTGTAGATGGAGATCGGGATGTCGAACACCAATCCACGTAGGAAAAACAAGGGTGTTCTCCAACACAGATCAACTTCAGTGGCCGACTTCAACCATATTTCAGTGAAGCGGAGGGGGGAAAAAATCCGCCGTCACTTCCACGCCCGCACCGCGAATACGCAAAATACGCGGGCGCATGGAACAAGGGGTGCAACGCCGTCCCAATGGGCCACGAACCGCCTTCCCCCGCGCCGATGAATAAGGACGCAAGACTCAAGACTAGCCTCGTTCACTCTCACGGGCGGCTTCGACGAGAACGACCGGGAGCTCGCTCCGTTCACCTGAGAAGGGTCGAACAAAGCCTTCGGTTGATGAGCCCCCGCCGGTGCTTTCTCCGGCGTCTCATCTCCGGCGGCGCCCCCCTCCGTTGCCACTTCTGCCGCCGTCCCCGCTGCCGCCGCCGCAGCGGCAGCGGCAGCGGCAGCGGCAGCAGCCGCAGCCGCAGCGCTCTCCGCCTCGAGCCAGGTCTCTACCCACTCCATACCCTCGGCCTCATCCACGCCGAAGGATGCTGCGCCGTCGACTTGTGCGGCATGCAGCCCCGTCGGCGCCGGCGGTGTTCCGGTCACTCTCCCCCCAGACGTGCACCGTCTCCAAACAACCTTGCCCACGTCCCCCCAGTCTAGGCGCACGCCACAGTAGCTGCCATCGCTACCGGCAGCATCCTTGCGTGTGGACTCTGCTCCTTCCCCGGTTAACGCCGCCGCCGCCTCTTCTGTTGGGACAACAGCAGCTGCGGCGGCAGCAGCGGCGGCCGGCGCACGAATATCCCGGTCTGCCGGCGAGGACGGCGTTGTCACTCGCCCGGACGAGACTGGCGACGGCAGTGATTCACCTCCCACCGGGGACGACGCCGTTCCCTCGGAAACCCATGCGGGCCGTGACGCGACGCTACCCGGTGCAACCTCGCCCGGGGCAGCTGGTGTGCACTCCGCCGCCGCCGCCTGATCGCCGCCTGGCAGCACCGGCTGGTGGACCTTGGGCGGCTGGAGAGGCCGCCCGGTGCGGTTTCTTAGGGCGTCAGGCGTATCATGGCACTATAGGAGCCTTCTGGGGTCGCGGCCGATCGCCCTCCGGCCGCGATGGCTTCAGCCGACGATCAGCTGCTTGAGCTGGAGGGCTTCGTGCTCGAGCTCGCGCAGCCGGTAGTTCACGACGTCGCCGATGGTGACCATGCCGATCAGGCTCGACCCTCTCACGGCGGGCATGTGGCGAAAGCGGCCGACGGTCATGCGCCGGAGGACGTCGATCAGCGGCTCCTCCTCCGTGCAGGTCTCGACCTTCTGGGTCATGACGTCGCTCACGCGCTGGGGCAGCGTCTTGCCCGGGGTCTCGGCGAGTTTCCGGACGATGTCACGCTCGGAGAGGATGCCGATCAGCTCACTGTCCTCCCCGGTTACGAGCAGCGCGCCGATGCCACGGTCGCGCAGGATCTCGACGGCGCGGCCCAGCGTCTCGTTCGGCCCGATGGAGACCACATCAGCCCCCTTCCGTTCGAGAAGCGTGCCCACATTGGCCGAGTCGGCCGACAGGTTCGTTGATTTGCTCTGGCTGTAGGTACGGTCGCGGAGCTTATCCTTGCGCAAAGGCGGGCGATAAGACTCTGGCATTGCGTTTCCTCCGACTCGAGACTTCTTCTTGGCCCCTCATGATAACCGATTCTACTGGGTTCGGAGGGTGGAGTTGCCGGAGTTCACGCTATCGCCTGCCCTGGCCACGGGGATCTTCGTGCTGGCGTGCTGGGGCGGCTATCAGTACCGGCGCGTCTGGAAGGCGTCGGGGCCTGCCTGGCAGCTCTGGGTTTTCGGTACCATCGCGGCCGTTTCGCTGCTTGTCGTCGGTTTCGTTCCGCTCGATACGAGCAGCTAGCGCAGTACCGTCACCCTTGGCAGCCAGATGGGTTCAGCGCGCTTCGGCGCTGACGCTGCCGTCGATCCCGGCCTCTTCGAGCATCCGGCGCGCGCGCGGGCACTTCATCCGCTCGCGCAGCGGGCTGTTGGGGTCGATTTCCTTCTTGCACACTAGGCATTGGTCGGCGTCGCCGATGGCGTTGAGGCCGCCGCAGCTTCCCTTGATCGTCCGGCCCATCAGGATCACGCCGAGCGCCATGCCCAGCATGATGACCAGAAGGATGCCGAAGGTGAGCAGGAACGTGGTGGCCATCGCTAGCTTCCGGGTTGCCGCTTAGCTGGTAAGCGCGTCGAAGGCGCTGCTCGCCGTCAGGCTGAACGGCATGTCGTTACCATTCTGCTCACGCTCGATGAAGAGCACGGCGAGATCGCGTTCCTCCGCGACGGCCATCCCCTCGTCCTTGCCCATTACATGGAATGCCGTCGCCCAGGCATCGGCGAGCATCGCATTCTCCGCCAGCACCGTGACGGAGGCCGTGTTGTGCGTGACGGGTCGGCCGGTCGTGGGGTCGATAAGGTGCGAGAAGCGCTGGCCTTCCTCCTCGAAATAGTTCCGGTAGTCGCCTGAGGAGGCGAGGCCGAGATCGGTCACGCTCACGACCTTCAGCACGTCGAGCATGTTCGCGGCCGGGGTTTCGATCCCGATCTGCCAGGGCACGCCGTCCGGATTGCGGCCTGAGACATAAAGGTCACCGCCGATCTCGACCATGTAATCGGTCATGCCGAGCTCTTCCAACGCACGCCCGACGCGGTCGGCGCCATAGCCCTTGCCGATGGCGGCGAGATAGACCTGCGCCTTTGGCTGACGCTTTTGCAGCGCGCCGCCGCCGACCTTGAGCGTGTTGCGGTGGCCAGAAAGCGAGCGGGCCGTTGCGACTTCGGCGTCGCTCGGCCGTGTGCGGGAGCCGGCGGCGCCAAAGCCCCAAAGCTCGATCACCGGGCCCATCGTCGTGTCGAATTTGCCGTTGCTCGCAGTATTCACGCTCTCCGCCGCGGCCATGATCTCCGAGAGGGCCGGCGAGACGGCGACCGGGTCCGTGCCGGCGCGCGCGTTGAACTGCGAGATCTCAGAGGACGGGTCCCAGTTCGACATCTGGCGGTTGACCTCGGCCAGCGCTCCTTCGATCGCCGCCTTCACCTCCGGCTCTGCGACCTTGCGCGCGCCGTCGATCGCGACGACGCGGTAGGTCGTGCCCATCGTCGACCCTTCGATCCTGAAGACCTCGGAGATCGGGTAGCAGGCCGCGAGTGCGAGCGGCATGACCATGAAGGTGCGGCGTGAGACCGTTGCCGAATGGGTCACGATGGAACCTCGTTAGCGAGCGACACGTGGAATGCGATTTCGCAATCTGGTTATTGTGCGAGATCTGCAACCGTTTCAACCGCTAACGTGTCGCGGGCGCCGCGCTCTTGCAGCGAGCGTCATCGCTGAGCGGCGCTCGCCCCTCAATCCGTGCGCAAAACCGTTGTGCCACTGGCTGCGGTGCGTCACCACTACGCGGAATTTGGCTCTAGGCATCGTTCGGAAAACGAACTAACACGACAATGCACGATGTGAGCTTCTACAGGCGCGCAACGGACGCCAGCGAGCACAACACTCTACTGGGGATGCCAGCGATGCAGCGCTTCTCGTTCCGCAAGGGATTGGATGTGCCAATCCTTGGGGCACCGGGGGATGTCATTGAAGACGGACCCGAAATTGCCAATGTCGCGATCCTCGGGGACGACTATCGCGGGTTCAAGCCACGCCTTGCCGTGGCCGAGGGCGATACGGTCGGGCGCGGCAGCCCGATCCTGAACGACAAGGACATGGAAGCGGTTCAGGTCGTCTCGCCCGTTGCGGGCCGGGTGCTGGCGATCAATCGCGGTGCGCGGCGGAAGCTGATCAGCGTCGAGATCCAGGCGATCGAGGATGCGGCCGAGCCCGTCGACTTCTCCGGTGTCGGCGATGCCTCGACGGCGGACGGGCTGGTCGAGCGGCTTTGCGCGGCGGGGCTTTGGACGTCGTTCAGGACGCGGCCCTACTCGAAGGTGCCGGCACCCGAGACGCGGCCGGCGGCCATCTATGTGACCGCGACCGATACCGAGCCGCTGGCGGCTGACCCGGCGCCCATCATCCGCGAGGCGGCGGATGCGTTCCGGGGCGGTCTGGCGACGGTCGCGAAGCTTTCCGAGGGGAAGACGTATCTCTGCCATGGTGACGGGGTCGAGATCCCGGGCGGCGACGTTTCGGGCATCGAGACGGCGGCATTCTCGGGCCCGCATCCCGCGGGTCTTGCCGGGACACATATGCATTTTCTCGAGCCGCCGATGGCCGAGAAGATCGTCTGGACCATCGGCTACCATGATGTGATCGCCATCGGGCGGCTGATGCAGACGGGCACCTACGACCCGACGCGCGTCATCGCGTTGACGGGGCCGGTCTGCGCCAGGCCCCGCATCGTGCGGACCATCGCGGGCGCCTCGATGTGGGAGCTTTCGGCCGATGACATGCCGAAGGACAAGCCCGTGCGGATGATTTCGGGCTCGGTCTTGAGCGGGCGGGCCGGCGAGGGGCCGAGCGGCTATCTCGGCCGTTATGCGCGCCAGATCACCCTTATCGAGGAGGATCGCAAGCAGATCCCGATGGGTTGGATCCGGCCGATGCCGAGCAAATACGCGTTTCAGCCCGTGCTGGGCTCGGCGCGTGCCCAGCACGAGTTCCCGATGACCTCCAATCTTAATGGCGGGCGCCGCGCGATGGTGCCGCTCGGCACCTTCGAGGAGCTGATGCCGCAGGACTTTCTGCCGACGCAGCTCCTGCGCGCGCTCCTCGTCATGGATACGGACCAGGCTCAGGCGCTGGGCGCGCTCGAGCTCGATGAAGAAGATCTCGGTCTCGTCGGCTTCGCCTGCCCGGCGAAGTACGAGTACGGGCTCGCGCTGCGCGATTGCCTGACGCGGATCGAGAAGGAGGGCTGACGGTTGGCTATGCGTGACTTCTTCGACCGGATCGAGCCGCATTTCGAGAAGGGCGGCAAGTGGGAACGGTATTTCCCCGTCTACGAGATGGTGGAGAGCTTTCTCTACACGCCGAAGACGGTGACCACGGTCGCCCCGCATGCGCGTTCGTATATCGATATGAAGCGCATCATGACCTACGTGGTGATCTCCACGATCCCCTGTATCCTGATCGGCCTCTTCAATGTCGGCTATCAGGCCAATCTGGCGCTTGAGAACTTCGAGCCGACCGGGTGGCGCGCAGGGCTGATCGAGTTCCTGGGCGTGGGTTTCAACCCCTACAACCCACTCGCGAATATCTTTCACGGCATGCTCTATTTCCTGCCGATCTACATCACCACGCTGGTGGCCGGCGGGACGTTCGAGGTGATCTTCGCGACCGTGCGAAAGCATGAGGTGAACGAAGGCTTCCTCGTGACCTCGATGCTCTATGCCCTGATCCTGCCGGCGACGACGCCGCTGTGGCAGGTGGCGCTGGGCATCATCTTCGGCGTCGTGATCGGGAAGGAGGTCTTCGGTGGGACCGGCAAGAACTTCCTGAACCCGGCCCTGACGGGGCGTGCCTTCCTCTACTTCGCTTATCCTGCACAGCTTTCAGGCGACAATGTCTGGGTACCGGTCGATGGGTTCACCGGGGCCACAGCGCTCGCCATCTCCGCCGCCGACGGGTTCCAGGAGCTGGCGGCGAACGGCATGACCTGGTGGGACAGCTTCATCGGGCTCGTCCCGGGCTCGATCGGGGAGACCTCGACGCTTGCCTGCTTCCTCGGCCTCGCCTTCCTGCTGGCCACGAAGATTGCGAATTACCGGATGGTGGTGGGGTGTTTGGGCGGCATGATCGGCTTCTCGCTGATCCTCAATATCATCGGCTCGGACAGCAATCCGATGTTCGCGCTGCCGTGGTACTGGCACCTTGTCGTCGGTGGCTATGCCTTCGGGCTGGTCTTCATGGTGACGGAGCCTGTATCGGGCGCGCATACGAACCTTGGGCGGTATATCTACGGCGCGCTGATCGGGTTCATGGTGGTGATGATCCGGGTGATCAATCCGGCATTCCCTGAGGGCATGATGCTCGCGATCCTCTTCGGTAACGTCTTCGCACCGCTGATCGACTACTTCGTGGTCCAGGCCAACATCAGACGAAGGGCGCGGCGCCATGCCTGACGAGAACCAGACGGAGCCGCAGGAGAAGAGCTTCTTCCGCCGCTTTCTCGACATGCCGCCGGACTCGGTGCCGAAGACGGTAGCCATCGCCGTCTCGCTCTGCCTCGTCGCCTCGATGGTGGTGTCCGCCGCCGCTGTCGCGCTCCGCCCGATCCAGGCCGTCAACGCGCTCAAGGACAAGCAAATCAACATCCTGCAGGTCGCCGGGATCTACGACCCGGACGCGGACGTGGTGGCGGCGTTCGAGGCGTTCGAGCCCAAGGTTCTGGATCTCAGGACCGGCTCATTCACCGACCAGTTCGACCCCACGACCTTCGATGATCGCGCGGCGGCCGACGATCCGGCAACCTCCGTCGCGCTGGAGGAGGACCCCGCGGGCATCGGACGACAGAGCCAGTTCGTCACCGTCTACCTGCTGCGGGACGACGCGGGCTCGATCGACAAGGTGATCCTGCCGATCTACGGCTACGGCCTCTGGTCGACGCTCTACGGCTTCATCGCGCTCGAGGAGAACGGCAACGACATCTTCGGCCTGCAGTTCTACGAGCATGCCGAGACGCCGGGTCTGGGTGCCGAGGTCGATAACCCGCGCTGGAAGGCGCAGTGGAACGGCAAGAAGCTGACGGATGATGACGGCGTCCTGCAGATCAGCGTCACCAAGACCGTGCCGCCGGCGGGGCAGGAGTACCATATCGACGCGCTGGCTGGCGCGACGCTCACCACGGTGGGCGTGAACAACCTCGTGCGCTTCTGGATGGGAGACGCCGGGTACGAGCCATTCCTGGAGAACCTTAAGGCGGGGGGCGTCTGATGGCACAAACGCGCAGGGACATGCTGATCGACCCGCTGGTCGACAATAACCCCATCACGCTCCAGGTGCTGGGCATCTGCTCCGCCCTCGCGGTCACCTCATCGCTGTCGGTCGCCTTCGTCATGGCGGTCGCTGTGACCTTCGTGACCGGCTTCTCCTCGATGTTCATCTCGATGATCCGGAGCCAGATCCCGGGCTCGATCCGCATCATCGTGCAGATGGTGATCATCGCCTCGCTGGTGATCCTGGTCGATCAGCTCCTTAAAGCCTTCGCCTTCGAGATCTCGAAGACGCTGTCGGTCTTTGTCGGGCTCATCATCACGAACTGCATCGTGATGGGCCGGGCCGAAGCCTTCGCGATGAAGAACCCGCCCATCGCGAGCTTCATCGACGGGGTGGGCAACGGTCTCGGCTATGGCCTGATCCTCATGATGGTGGGCGTCATCCGTGAGCTCTTCGGCTCGGGCAGCCTCTTCGGCATCACGATCCTCGAGACGGTGAACAACGGCGGCTGGTACGTGCCGAACGGGCTCCTGCTCCTGCCGCCCTCGGCGTTCTTCATCATCGGGCTGATCATCTGGGCCTTCCGGTCCTGGAAGACCGATCAGGTCGAGGAGCGTGAGTACAAGATCCAGACCGTCGAGGCGCATTGATGGAAGGCCTCCTCTCCCTCGCGGTCAAGGCGATCTTCGTCGAGAACCTGGCCCTCTCCTTCTTCCTCGGGATGTGCACCTTCATCGCCGTGTCGAAGAAGATCTCGACGGCGATCGGTCTAGGCATCTCGGTCATGGTGGTGCAGTCGATCACCGTGCCGGCGAACAACCTGATCCTGAGTTACCTGCTGGCGCCCGGTGCGCTGGCCTGGGCAGGGCTGCCGGATATCGACCTTACCTTCCTCGGGCTGATCTCCTATATCGGCGTTATCGCAGCGCTGGTGCAGATCCTGGAGATGGTGCTCGATAAGTACTTCCCGCCGCTCTACAACGCGCTCGGCGTCTTTTTGCCGCTGATCACGGTGAACTGCGCCATCCTCGGCGGCTCGCTCTTCATGGTGGAGCGGGACTATAATTTCTCAGAATCCGTCACCTACGGTGTCGCTTCGGGCTTTGGTTGGGCCCTGGCTATCACCGCGATGGCGGGTGTACGCGAGAAGCTGAAATACTCCGACATACCCGACGGCCTCCAGGGTCTAGGCATCACCTTCATCACGGCCGGGCTGATGGCCATGGCCTTCATGTCGTTCTCCGGCGTGAAACTCTGAGGAGCGTCAAACCATGGCGACATTCGGCCTGGGCATCATTCTCTTCACGATCATCGTGCTCGCCTTGGTCACGATCATCCTGAGCGCGCGTTCGCGTCTGGTGTCGACCGGCAATGTGAACATCACGATCAACGGCGAGAAGACGATCTCGGTCCCTGCGGGCGGCAAGCTCCTGCAGACGCTGGCGGAGCAGCAGCTCTTCGTGCCCTCGGCCTGCGGTGGTGGCGGCACCTGTGCGCAATGCCGGGTGAAGATCCATTCCGGCGGTGGCTCGATCCTGCCGACGGAGGAGAGCCATATCACCAAGCGCGAGGCGTCCTGCGGCGACCGGCTATCCTGTCAGGTCGCGGTCAAGCAGGACATGGAGATCGAGGTCCCTGAGGAGGTCTTCGGCGTCAAGAAGTGGGAGTGCACCGTGCGCTCCAACGAGAACGTCGCAACCTTTATCAAGGCTCTGGTGCTGGAGCTGCCGGAGGGTGAGGACGTCAACTTCCGCGCGGGCGGCTACATCCAGATCGAGGCACCGGCTCACCACGTCAGTTACAGCCAGTTCGACGTGGAGGACGAGTACCGGGAGGACTGGGACAAGTTCAATCTGTGGCAGTACGAGTCGAAGGTCGACGCGCCTATCGAGCGCGCCTATTCGATGGCGAACTACCCGGAAGAGAAGGGCATGATCATGCTCAACGTCCGGGTCGCCTCGCCCCCGCCGGGGTCCGAGGGCATCCCGCCGGGGAAGATGTCGTCCTACATCTTCAACCTGAAGCCCGGCGACAAGGTCACGATCTCGGGCCCCTTCGGCGAGTTCTTCGCGCGGGAGACCGAGAAGGAGATGGTCTTCATCGGCGGCGGCGCCGGCATGGCCCCGATGCGCAGCCACATCTTCGACCAGCTCAAGCGGCTGAAGAACAAGGACCGGAAGATCACGTTCTGGTACGGCGCGCGCTCGAAGCGGGAGATGTTCTTCGTCGAGGATTTCGACGAGCTTGCAGCGCAGTTTCCGAACTTTACCTGGCACGTCGCGCTCTCGGACGCGCTGCCGCAGGACGAGTGGACGGGCCATACGGGCTTCATCCACAACGTGCTCTACGAGGAGTACCTCAAGGATCACCCGGCGCCCGAGGATTGCGAGTACTACATGTGTGGCCCGCCGATCATGAACTCCTCGGTCATCAAGATGCTCCTCGATCTCGGCGTGGACCGCGAGGACATCATGCTCGACGACTTCGGCGGGTAACCGCCAAGAGACACGGGACTGTTCGGGCGCTCATGGAGCGCCCGTTTTCTTTTGGGTGATCGCTTCTGCTGGGCTGGAGGCCCTCAGGCGCGGTTGAAGAGCGCCTGCGAGATGGCGATCTCGACCGTCTCCGGGCGGAAGGGTTTCGTGACGAGATAGGTTGGCTCCGGCCGCTCGCCGGTCAGGAGCCGTTCCGGGAACGCGGTGATGAAGATCACCGGCACCGTCATGTCGCGCAGGATCTCCTCCACCGCCTCGACGCCCGATGAGCCGTCGGCGAGCTGGATATCCGCAAGGATTAGGTCGGGCTTGGTCTCAACCGCGAGACCCACGGCACGGGTATGCGTATCGGCGATGCCGACGACACTGTGACCCATGCCGCCGACGATGCCTTCGAGATCGAGCGCGATAATCGGCTCATCCTCGATGATCATGACCTCGACGCGCGCTTCGGCCGCGAGCGCATCCCGGGCGTCGCTCCGCAGGATCTCGGCCTCCTCGTTGCTCACGCCGATGATCTTGGCGGCCTCGCTGAGGGTGAATTCCTCGATCGAGGTGAGGAGCAGGATCTGGCGCGAGCGCAGGGTCATCCCGCCGCGGCCTGTCTCGACCGGTTCCGCCCCGCCGGTCGAGGAGCGCCAGAGGCTGTAGAAGAGCGCGTAAAGCGCCACCCGCGGCGGCAGGGTCAGATCGATGACGTTCCGGTCCTCGATCAGCGCTTCGAGCACGCCGGCGACCTGGCCATCCCCCGCCGTCTGGTTGCCGCAGAGCGCGCGCGCGAAGCGCCGCAGCTTGGGCAGATGGGGCGCGAGAAGGACGGAGAGGTTCTCGGTCGGCGGCGAACTTATGTCAGCACTCATACGATTGGGCCTCGCTGCTCAGGACTGTGCTATCCTGCGCGGGAACCAACGTGCAATGCACACGTTAGTTCCCGAGCCGGGGCTGGACGTTTTGCAGGAAGTGTCGATACGCGTGATGAAGACGATCAACACAACGGACGACATGACAGACGAGGCGGAGAAGGAGGGGGACGCGCCGAACGAGCATGCGCTCCGTGCCGATCCGCTGCTTGCCGGTATGCGCAAACTCTATGACGACGTGGCGTCTGAGCCGCTTCCCGATCACCTGCTTGATCTTCTCGACAAGCTCGACAAGGCGGAGCGGAACCGGTGAGCGATCCATTCCGCGAAGGACTTGTCGAAGCGTTACCGGGCCTCCGTGCCTTTGCGCGCACCTTCCATCGTGACCCGGCGCGTGCCGACGACCTGGTGCAGGAAACCATGCTGAAGGCGTGGTCCAAGCGCGAGCAGTTCGAGATGGGCACCAATCTGCGCGCCTGGCTCTTCCGCATCCTCCGCAACACCTACCTCTCCGAGTTGCGGAAGCGTAAGCGCGAGGTCGAGGATGCGGATGGGAGCCACACCGCCTCCCTCGTCGCCAAGCCCGCGCAGGAGGGGCATATGGCGATGAACGATCTGAGGGGTGCGCTCGCCGAGCTGAACGAGGAGCAGCGCGAGGCACTGCTGCTGGTCGGGGCCTCGGGCTTTTCCTACGAGGATGCGGCCGAGATCATCGGTGTCGCGCCCGGCACGGTCAAAAGCCGCGTCAGCCGGGGCCGCCAGCGCCTTGTGGAGCTCATGGGCGAGGAGGCTGCGGCCATCGATCCCGGGCAGGCCATGGGCTCCGCGGTCGGCATGAGCTGATCCAGGATGGGCCCCTCCGGCTGGTTCACCGAGGCGCGCGCGCTGCTGGGCAAGCTGCGTGCCCAGCTTGCGGTGATCATCGCGGCCGCCCTCCTCCCGGCCGGTGTCGTCGCCGTCCTTCAGGCTCTCGCAAACGCCGACCAGCAGCTTGACCAGCGCCGCGCGCTTCTGGTCAGCGAGGCGCAGCTCGACGCCAGCGAGGAGCGCGATCTCCTGGTCGAGGCGCGCGAGGCGATCCGGACGGCCGCGCGTAACGTAGCACTCGAATGGCGGCGCGACAGCACCTGCAGCGGCGCCTTCGAGGCGCTGGAGACCGCCCATACCTGGAGCAGGCGGGCCGTGCTTCTCGACGAGGAGGGCGAGGTGACCTGCGGGAGCTGGCCCGCGCCCTCCGTTGCCGGTCTCTCGGAATGGAGCAACGAGTTCCGGCCCCTGCCCCGCTTCACCATCGGGCCTGCGCGCCTTGGCCTGCGGCGGGAAGGGGAGAGCGACGAGCTCACCATGGACCGTTTCATGGTCGCCTATCAGCCCGTGCCCGGTGGTGCGGCGGAGGCCTTCGCCATCGGCGTCGCGATCGACATCACCGCGCTCAGCCGGCTCTCCGAGCAGCCGGGCGAGGAGAACCCGGGCAGGCCCTTCGCGCTCGTCGGCAATGACGGCGTGCTGTTGGTCAACGGCGGAGAGGACGGCCAATGGCTGCCGGCGGAGATCGACGGCTTCCTTTCCTTCCGCATGCTCGAGCAGGATCTGGAGGGCCGCGACGGGGTCAGCCGGCACTACCTCGCCCATCCGATCATCCCAGGCCAGGTCTGGGCACTGACAGGGGAGCCGACGCTGGGGTTCTGGGACGTCGCCTTTGGCCAGCCCGGCATCGCCATCGTCACGCCGATCCTGCTCTGGATCATCGCGATCTCGGTCGCCTATGTCGCCATCGACCGGCTGGTGACCCGCCATGTCGCGCGGCTCCACCGTGTCACCACCCGCATCGGACGCGGCGAGCTCGATTTCGAGATCGCGCACCCGGACGGGGCGCCGCTTGAGATCGAACGGCTCTATGACGCGATCCGGCGCATGGCCGCGAGCCTTGCCGAGCGCGACACCCGCCTTCGAGAGCTGCTCTCCGCGCAGAAGAGCCTGCTCCTCGAGGTGCACCACCGGGTGAAGAACAATCTGCAGATGGTCTCGAGCCTGATGAACATTCAGATCCGGCGGCTTCCGAACCGCGATGCGAAGGACGCGCTGCAGCTCGTGCAGGACCGGATCCACGGCCTCGCGCTCGTCCACCAGAACCTCTATTCGGCGGAGCGGCTCGATCACGTCGCGCTCGACCAGCTCGCGCGGGACGTGGCGATCTATCTCGGCCAGTCCTTCAACGAACCTGCCGGCGAGCTCGATTTCGACTTCCAGCTCGACGAGGTGACGGTCGATGCCGCGACCGCGACGCCCGCGGCCCTTTTCCTGACCGAGGCCGTGAGCAACGTCTTCAAGCATGCCGTCGTACCGCGCCGCCGGCTGACGGTGGTGATCCGGCTCACGCGGTCGGACGGGGAGTTTGCGCTCTCCGTCTGCAACCCTGCGCCATTGCCCGCTCTCAAATCCGTGGGATCGCCGACCGGGGCCGCTGTCTCCCCGCAGGAGCCGAGCGGCCTTGGCACGCGCCTGATGACGAGCTTCGCGCAGCAGCTCTCCGGCACCTTCGAGCGGAACGACGCGGAGGACGGCTTCACCGTGACACTCCGTGCGCCCCTGCGCGAGGAGCCGGCGATCTTCAGCATCAGGCAAAGCGAGGCGGAGGCCGAGGCTGAGGCTGGGGCTGAGATCAGGGCCGAGGTCGAGGCCGAGATCGGGGCCAAGAGCGCCTAGGCATCCTCCCGCCGGGCGGAGCCCGCGTCCGCCCGCGCATGGCGCGCGACCACGACCGCGAGGAGCGTGAGGGCAGAGAGCGCTACCGCCATCGCAACGCGGGTGGTGCCATGGCCAAGATCCCCCATCGCGATCACGAGCGCGACGAGTGCGGTTGTCAGAAAGGCGAGGGCCCAGCCCAGCATCTTCGGTCTCCAGTCCCGGAATGCCGCGTGAATGCGCGGCGGGCCAATTCGTTCCCGATCGGGGCGGTTTGGGCGTGCAAATCCCCGTTGCAGCGGGTGCAACGCCGTTTCGGGCTGCTTTCCCAGGCCATGCGGGACTGCTATCCAATCCCTCGGGGGCCGGCCGTGCAGGACAACCGATGACCACAGAGATCGAGATCCGCCGGCCGGATGACTGGCACATGCATCTGCGCGACGGCGCGATGCTGGAGGGGATCGCCGGGCCCAGCCTCGCCGGGCTTGGCCGCGCCATGATCATGCCGAACCTCGTGCCCCCTGTCGTCACCGGCTCGGATGCCGCCGCATACAAGGCGCGGATCATGGCGGCGCTCCCAGAGGGTGCGACGGCCGAGCCGCTGATGACGCTTTACCTCACCGAGGAGACGACGCCGGATATGGTTTCCGAGGCGGCGGAGGCCGGTCTCGTGCAGGCGGTGAAGCTCTACCCGGCGGGTGCGACCACGAACTCAGCCTCGGGCGTGCGCGATGTCCTGACCGTCATGCCGGTGCTCGAGCGGATGGCGGAGATCGGGCTCTCGCTCTCGGTGCATGGCGAGGTTACGGCGCCGGATGTGGACATCTTCGACCGTGAGGCGGCGTTTCTCGACCGTGTGCTCGGCCCCTTGAACGATCGGTTGCCGACGCTGCGGCTGGTGCTCGAGCACATCACGACTGCGGAGGGCGTGGCCTTCGTGCGTGAGCGGGGGATCGCGGGGACCATCACCACGCATCACCTGGCGATCAACCGCAACCATCTGCTGGCGGGCGGCATCCGCCCCCACTACTACTGCCTGCCGGTCGCGAAGCGGGAGGAGCACCGCCTCGCGCTGGTCGACGCCGCGACTTCGGGCGAGGCCTGCTTCTACAGCGGAACGGACAGCGCGCCGCATAGCGACGACGCGAAGCTCGCGCCCTGTGGCTGTGCCGGTTGCTTCACGGCGACCGTCTCGCTGCCCGTGCTGGCGCATGTCTTCGAGGCGGCGGGGCATCTCGACCGGCTCGAGGCTTTCGCGTCGCTGAATGGTGCCGCATTTCATGGTCTGCCGGCTGCCGAGGCTCGGGTGCGGCTCGTGAAGGGCGAGCCCTGGACCCCGCCGGCCTTCGTGGAGACCGGCGCAGGCCCCGTGACCGTGTTCGACCCGGGCTTCCCGCTCGAATGGCGTGTGGAGGAGATCGCATGACCGCCCTTGATGCTCGCTCGGCAGGTGAGAACGCCGCCGCCCGCACCACCGCCCGGATGCTGCTGGAGATCGGGGCCGTGGATATCCGCGGGGTCGAGGCAGGTGTCGACGGGCCGGAGGGGCCTGAGGGGTCGGTGCGCCCCTACATGCTGACCTCGGGCCTTGCGAGCCCCTGCTATATCGACTGCCGGCGGGTGATCTCCTTTCCCCGCGCGCGGTCGACGGCGATGGATGCGGCCTGTGCGCTGCTTGCCGAGCGTGCGGGGGTCGAGCGTTTCGACGCCATCGCGGGGGGAGAGACCGCGGGCATTCCCTTCGCTGCCTGGATCGCCGAGCGTCTGGCGCTGCCCATGCTCTATGTGCGCAAGAAGCCCAAGGGGTTCGGCCGCGGAGCGCGGATCGAGGGGCATTTTCCGGAGGGCGCGCGCGTGCTGCTGGTCGAGGATCTGACGACCGATGGCGGCTCGAAGGTGAACTTCGTCGAGGCGTTGCGGGAGGCGGGCGCGGAATGCGCGCACACCGTCGTCCTTTTCTACTACAGCATCTTCCCGGAGGTGCCCGGGCGGCTGGCAGAGCGCGGCATCACGCTCCATGCGCTCGCGACCTGGGACGATATCCTGGCCGAGGCGCGACTGACCGACCGCTTCTCCCCAAAGGCGATTTCCGCGCTCGAAGCGTTCCTGGCCGATCCGCTCGCCTGGTCCGCCGCGCATGGCGGCCGGGCGGATCACAGCCTCTCGGTGTAGCGGCGCATCAGTGCCCCGCAGGCCTGGCGGATCGGATTGACCTCACGCTTGTCGGTCCGGGAGCGGCTACCCATATCATCCAATGTCGAGGTGCTGCCTTGCGGGTCTCGGCCGACGATGTCGCTTGCGAAAAGGACATGCGCGATGACGCGACCTTTCTTTGCCGCCTATCCGAATATGCTGGGCTTCGAGCAGCTCGATCGGATGATGGAGCGGAGCGCCAAATCTGGCGGTGACGGGTATCCACCCTACAATATCGAGCTGGTGGGCGAAGACTCCTATCGGATCACGCTCGCGCTCGCCGGCTTTCGGGAGGAGGACCTCTCGATCACGGTCGAGGACGGTCAGCTCTGCGTGCGCGGCCGGCAGGAGGATGCGGGAGAGCGGCAGTATCTCCACCGCGGGATCGCCGCCCGGCAGTTCCAGCGGAACTTCCTCCTCGCGGAGCATGTGGAGGTGACGGGGGCGGCGCTCGAGAACGGCCTCCTGCATATCGACCTCGTCCGCCATCGGCCCGCGCCGGTGGTCCAGAGGATCGAGATTGGGGCAAAGGAATGAGCAGAAGGAATGGCGTTATGACGAGTGAGACCAACACCAAGCGAGCGCCCGAGCCGATCGTCTATGTGCGTGAGGCGCAGCGGGAGGCCCTGCCCGATGAGCTGCAGAGCGCGCCCGGACCCTTCTACGCGCTGCATGACGAGAGCGGGAAAATGCTGGCGCTGGCGCCAAATCGCTCGGTGGCCTTCGCGCTGGCGCGCCGCAACAGCCTGCAGCCGCAGAGCGTCCACTGAGCCTCGCAGAGGTCCCGGGTCGGGCCCGGGACGCATCTCGCCTGTCATCCAGGCGTGTGAGATCCGGCCGAGCGGGCGCCTCAGGCGGCGCGTGATGTGCTGGGTTCGGTGAGGAGGGCGAAGAGCGCCGATCCGGTCGGTGTCTGGCGCAGTTTGGTCCTGGTGCTGTTCTCCCGGAACAGCCGCGAGACTTTGGCGAGGGCGCGGAGATGGTCGGCCCCCGCATCCTCCGGTGCCAGCAGGACCATCATCAGATCGACACCCTTGCCGTCGGCCGCGTCGAAATCGAGCGGATGCTCGAGTCGCGCGAAGAGGCCGGCGATACGGTCCAGCCCCTCGATCCGCGCATGGGGAATGGCCACCCCATAGCCCATGGCCGTCGAGCCCAGACGCTCGCGGGCATTGAGCGCATCGAAGATGCTGCGCGACGGGAGGCCGTAGATCTCACCCATACGCGACGCGATCTCCTGGAAAACGTGCTTCTTGCTCATCGACTTCACTGCCGGCAGGACTGCTTCCGGCGTGAGGAGCTCGCTCATTTCCATGGTTCGTTTCCAACCCGTTTCGTTTTGTCGCCCACCCTGCCCGGTGGACCCTGTTGCCCGGCCCCGTCAGGCGCCGGAAGTCTCGGGGTCTAGCCACCCGATATTGCCGTCGTCACGCTGGAAAACGACATTTAGCCGTCCGTTTGCCCTGTTGCGGAAAACAAGGAAGGGAGCGTGCGCCAACTCCATGCGCATGACGGCGTCTCCCACGCTCAAGGTCGACAGCTGCATTTGTGTTTCGGCAATGATGACTGGCTGGGGCTCTTCACCCTGCGGCGCCTGATCGAGCTCATCATCTTCCGTTCGCTCGATGACGTAGGACGAAGCGGCGATCAGATCAATCGGTTCGGTTGCCTTGGCGTGATGGTTCTTGAGGCGCCGTTTGTAGCGGCGGATCTGCTTCTCGATGCGCTCGGCCGCCTGCTCGAACGCGGCATAGACCTCCGGATCGTTGCCCTGCGCCTGGGCGTGCAGACCTGTGGAAAGGTTCACTGACGCTTCGCAACGAAAGAAATTCTTGGGATCGCGGGACAGCACGACATTGGCGCCGGTGGGCCGGTCGAAATACTTCGTCACAGCCTGGGTCAGGCGATCCTCGACATGGGCCGTGAGCGCGTCGCCCACATCCATGTGCTTGCCGGAGACTTTGATGTGCATGGCAACTCCTGCCAGTTCTCGGCCCGCCCTGGGGGCAGGCGCGTGTCCTGCCGTGCGCTGTGGGAGGTGATTCTGATCCATGGCACGACTCGTCGGTCTTCCAGACTAGCGCCGACAGAAGGCCAAGGGGAATGGGCGCGAATGTGGCGCTCAGGCGAATGCCTTGAGGCGGCGTCGTTCCACCGAGGAGGGGATACGCAACATCTTGCGGTACTTCGCAACGGTTCGTCTTGCGATATCGATGCCCTCCCCGCGAAGGCGTGTAACGAGCTCGTCATCCGAGAACACCGCGTCGGCCGGTTCGGCGGCCACGAGCGCCTTCAGACGCTGGCGCACGCTTTCCGCGGCGAGATCGGAGGCGTCGCCCACCGCGTTCGTAAAAAAGAAGCGGAGCTCGAAGACGCCGCGGGGGGTGGAGACCAGCTTGTTCGCGGCAACACGGCTCACGGTCGATTCGTGGAGGCCCGTCTCCTCCGCGACGCGGCGCAGCGTCAGGGGGCGCAGACCGGAGGGGCCGTCCTCGAAAAACGCGGCCTGGGCGCGCACGATCTCGCGCGTCACGGTCAGGATCGTCTCCGCGCGTTTCGCCATGGACCGCATCAGCCACTGCGCCTCGGAGCGCCGCTCCGCGATCCAGCGGTCGACCTCCGTCCCGCGGGCGTCGAGGCGGAGGAGGAATGTCTCGTCCATCTGCACGCGCGGCAGGGTCGCGGGATTGAGCGCGATGTCCCAGCCGCCGTCCCGCGTGGGCATGAGGAGCACGTCCGGCACGCGCGGCGCCGGCTCCTCTGCGGCAAAGGCCGCACCCGGTCGCGGATCAAGGCGGCGAAGCTCCGCCAGCATTTCGGCAATGTCCTCCGCATCCGCCCCCGTCACAGCCGCCAGCCGGCGCGCATTGCCCCGGGCGACGAGGTCGAGATTGTCGAGGAGCGCCTGCATCATCGGGTCGAGCCGACCCCGCTCCGCCAGCTGGAGCGCAAGGCATTCGGCAAGGTGGCGCGCGCCGACCCCCGTCGGCCCGCAGCGCTGCACGGCGCCGAGCGCATCTTCCGCCAGCGCAGGCGAGAGCCCGAGGCGGTGGGCAAGTGTGCCCAAGGGCTCCCTGAGATAGCCGTCCTCCTCCAGCGCCTCCACGAGGCAGAGCGCGGCCGTCAGGACGTCTTCGCTCAGCCGTGCCTGCCGTAGCTCGGCCGCGAGGTGGTCGCGGAGCGGCAGGCGGTGTGCTGCGCGCTCCGGCAGATCTGTCATCTCCGACGCGCCGAGGCCTGTGCCCGCCACGCTGGTCGGGCGGGGGAGATCGTAGAGGTTCTCCCGGGCGAGGCCCGTGTCGAAAACCTCCGCGGCCTTGGACGGCTCCTCCCCCGGGGCCCCCTCCGCCTTGGTGCGCGGTGTCACGGCCTCGCTCGTGTCATCGAGAAGCTGCAGGAGAGGGTTCTTCTCGAGCTCAGCGGCGAGATGCGTCTCGAGCTCCAGATTCGTCATCTGGAGGAGGCGGATCGCCTGCTGCAGCTGGGGCGTCATCACCAGCTGCTGCGTCTGCCGGAATTCGAGGCGCAGGCCCTGCATGGGCAAGCTCTCCGCGTTGCGGGCCCCTGGTTCGGGACTCTTGCTTAGATGCGGAAGCTCTCACCCAGATAGACGCGGCGCACAGCATCGTCGGCCACAACCTCGGCGGGGGTCCCGCTCATGAGGACGTGACCATCATGCAAGATGTATGCCCGGTCAATAATCTCCAACGTTTCGCGGACATTATGGTCCGTGATCAAAACTCCGATCCCCCGGTCCTTGAGATGGCTAACCAGATCTCGGATGTCGCCGACCGCGATCGGGTCGACGCCCGCAAAGGGCTCGTCGAGAAGGACATAGCGCGGGTTGGAGGCAAGGCATCGCGCGATCTCCACGCGTCGCCGCTCCCCACCGGAGAGCGCTGAGGCCGGTGCACGGCGGAGATGGGTGATCGAGAACTCGCCCAGCAGCGAGTCGAGCGACTGTTGGCGGAGCTGGCGGTCCTTGATCGAGAGCTCCAGCACGGCGAGGATGTTCTCCTCGACCGTCAGCCCGCGGAAGATGCTCGCCTCCTGCGGCAGATAGCCAAGGCCCATGCGCGCCCGGCGGTACATGGGCAGGAGCGAGACGTCGACGCCATCGACATGGATCTCGCCCGTATCAGCCGGGATTAGCCCGATGACCATGTAGAAGCAGGTCGTCTTGCCCGCGCCGTTGGGACCGAGAAGGCCGACGACCTCGCCGCGCTCCAGCGTGAAGGAGACGTCGCGCACCACCGGGCGGCGGCGATAGGCCTTGCCGAGACCGCGGATGATCAGACCGTCGCCCGAGCTGCCGTGCATCCGGAGGGGGGAGGGGCCCGGCCTCGCCTCGTCCGCTTCGATGATCGGTTGCACGTCCATGGGTGCGTGGCTCAGTTGCTCTGGCTCGGATTGAAGACGCTCTTGACCCGTCCGCCGCCGCTGCTCTCGACCCGTCCGGTGCCGTCATTGAGGTTGATCAGCAGGCTCTGGCCGTTGATGGCATTGTCGCCCTGCGTGAGGATCACGTCGCCGCCCATGCGCATGAGGCCGGCGACGACGTCGTACTCGCCCCAGCTGCCGCGCGCCGTCTCCGCGCCATTGGAGAGGAGGACGTTGCCCTCCGCGCGGAGGCGCTTGATCGCTCCCGTCTCCCCGGTCGTATCCTCGCGGTCGTAGAAAACCTCGACCCGGTCGGCGGTCAGGCGAAGCGTGCCCTGACCGGCGATGACCTCGCCCGTGAAGATGGCAAGATTGTTGGCCTGCTGCACCTCGAGAGCGTCGGAGGTGATCTCGATCGGCTGCGTGTTGTCGTGCTTGAATCCGCCGAAGGGGCTGTTGTCCTGCGCGACGGCTAGCGGCGCGCTGAGCGCGAGCGCCAAGGAAAGCGCTGTCATCCAAGCAGTTCGCCGCATCGTCATCCTCGTCTCAACTCGACCGTACTTGCGCGCGCGACCCTATCCGTTCTCATCCGGCGTGAACAGCACGCGCACGCTACCCTCGAAGTAGAGCCGCGCGCCCGAGAGGCCCGCTTCGGCACCGGATATCGTGAGCTTGTCCGCCTCGATGCTGCCCTGTGGGCCGGTGCCGAGGATGCGGCCGTTCGCCTCCGCGCCCTTGGTCGCGAGGTGGAGGGTGAGGTTGGGGGCGTTGAAGCGGTAGCCGTCCGAGGTCGTGATCTCGACCCCGCCGCTGAGCGTCAGGCGCTCCTCGTCGCGGTACATCATCCCGTCCGTCGCGACCGCTTCGAGGACCTGGCCGTTGGCGAGGGCGAGCTTGCCGGTGGGGGCGTCGAGGGCGATTTCCTGTGCCAAGGGACCGTCCGGTGTCGCCGTGCGGGCGCGGATGGTAAAGGGATCGCCGTCATCCGTCGTGCCGGCGAAGCGCGGCTCGTCGAGCCGCAGGCCGGCGCCGAGCCGGGCGATCTCCTCGGCTGAGAGGAGGTCGTCGATGCCCGCCCGTTCCCGCCCTGCGATGAAGATCGCCGCGATGGCGCCGAGGGCCGCGATCGGCAGGGCGACCCTGAGCACGCGGACGAAGCGGGTATAGCGCGCGAGCCTCTCCTGCCGCGCGGCCCGGGCGGCGGCCATCCGGTCCGGCCGGTACTCGCCGCGAAGCGCCATCAGCTGCCCTCCACCCCGGCACGCAGGCAGTCATGGAGGTGCAGGACGCCGATGGGGTGCTGCGGCGCCTCGGGTTCGGTAACGAAGAGGAAGCTGACCTTGCGTTGATTATGGCTGCCGTTCATCTCGGCCACCGCCTCCTGTGCGAGGCGGCCGGGGGCGATGGTGCGCGGCGAGGGCGTTGCGATATCCCGCGCGCGCTTCTCCATGAGCCCGTCGAGATGGCGCCTGATATCGCCGTCCGTGATCACGCCCTGCAGCGCGCCGGTATCGTCGATGATGCCGACGCCGCCGATGCCCTTCTCGGACATCACGACCAGCGCCTCCGCCATCGGCGTCTCGGGACCCACCAGTGGCAGGAGGTCGCCCTGCCGCATGATGTCGGCCACGCTGACGAGCTGCGCCCCGAGCTTGCCGCCGGGGTGGAAGGCGCGAAACCGCTCGAGCGTGAAGTCGCGGCGCTCCATCAGCGCCATGGCCAGCGCATCGCCGAGCGCCATCGTGAGGGTGGCGGAGGTGGTGGGCGCCACCGACTTCATCCCCTCTGGCGCCGCCTCATCCGCCTGCGGCAGGACAAGAGCAATGTCCGCCTGGCGCAGAAGCGTCGACCCGGGCCGCGAGGCAACGCCGATGAGCGGTATGGAGAAGCGGCGGGTGTGCGCGACGATGTCCGCAAGCTCCTTCGTCTCGCCGGTGTAGGAGAGCACCAGCGCCACGTCCTTTTGGGTGACCATGCCGAGGTCGCCATGGCTGGCTTCCGCTGGGTGCACGAACTGAGCGGGCGTGCCCGTGGAGGCAAAGGTCGCCGCGATCTTCCGTGCCACATGCCCGGACTTACCCATGCCCGAGACGATCACGCGGCCCTCGGCATGCATGATGAGGTCGACCGCATCTGCAAAGCTGTCGTCCAACGCCTCGGCGAAAGTGCTGAGCGCTTGGCCTTCGAGCGCCAGGACGCGGCGCCCGGCGGCCATCGCGCGGCTTCGTTGGTCGCCTTCTGGGCTGTTCCCGCCTGCATCCGCCATGTGCGCCTCCGGCCCTTCCGGCTGGCCGGATCTACCCCGGCATTCGCACGGGGCCGAGATGGCTCAATGCGAGAAGATGTCTTCCTCGGGCCACCCGGCGAGATCGAGGAGCGCGCGGTCGGGCAGGAAGCCGAAACAGGCAGCCGCCATTGCCGTCCGCCCCTCGCGGGCGAGCCTTTCGTCGAGCACCGCCTTCAAACGGTGCAGGTACAGAACGTCCGAGGCCGCATATTCCAGCTGCGCCTCCTGCAGCGTCTCCGCACCCCAGTCCGAGCTCTGCTGCTGCTTCGAGATATCGACCCCGATCAGCTCGTTGCAGAGGTTCTTGAGCCCATGGCGGTCGGTGAAGGTGCGCACGAGCTTCGATGCTATCTTGGTACAGTATACGGGCCGCGCAACCGCTCCATACGCATGAGCGAGGGCCGCGATGTCGAACCGGCCGAAATGGAACAGCTTCAGCACCGCCGGATCGGCCAGCATGCGCGAGAGATTGGGCGCATGCCGACGGTCCTTGTGCACCTGCACGAGATGCGCATTGCCGTCCCCGCCCGAGAGCTGCACGAGGCAGAGCCGATCCCGGTGCGGATGGAGCCCCATGGTCTCGCAATCCACGGCCACCGCCGGCCCGAGGTCGAGCCCGTCGGGCAGGTCGTGCTGATAAAGAGTGATGGCCATGTCCCGCCTCCGCGCTCTCTTTTGCCGGCTGGTGCCCAGGAGAAGACTCGAACTTCCACGGGTTGCCCCACACGGACCTGAACCGTGCGCGTCTACCAATTCCGCCACCTGGGCACACCGGCCTGCGCGCGGCGTGTGGCGGGGAACTAATGGAGGCTGCCTGCCGCTGTCAATCCATGCAGCTCCCTTGCCCCGGCCGGTCCTAAGCTGAGGCTAACGTGGCGGCGAAAGCCGGGACATGCGCAGCAGGGCGACGCTTGCCCCTTGTCTCGCGCGTGCGCGCCCCACATGCCAAGGCATGCGCTGGACGGCGTGCTGCAACGGAGCTCGAGCCATGACGACGCTAGCGAACGATGCGAAGACTGTTGCCATCATCGGGGGCTCGGGCTTCGTCGGCCGATACATCGCACAAGCGACGGCCAAGCGGGGCTGGCGGGTGAAGGTAGGCTGCCGGCGTCCGAACGAGGCGCATTTCGTGCGCCCCTATGGCGTCGTGGGCCAAGTTGAGCCCATCCAGTGCAACGTGCGGGACGACGCGTCGGTCGAGGCTTTCGTGACCGGCGTCGACACGGTCGTCTACTCCGTCGGCGTCCTCTACAACTCCGGCAAGAACACTTTCGAGGCGGTGCAGGCGGAGGGGCCGGCGCGGGCTGCGCGGGCGGCGAAGGCCGCGGGCGTCGGGCGGTTCGTGCTGATCTCCGCCATCGGGGCGGATGCGGCGAGCCCGTCAGCCTATGCTCGCACCAAGGCCGAGGGTGAGGCTGCGGTGCTGGCCGAGTATCCTGATGCGGTGATCCTCCGCCCCTCCATCGTCTTCGGGCCTGAGGATCAGTTCTTCAATCGCTTTGCCGCCATGGCGCGGTTCTCGCCGGTCATCCCGGTGGTCGGCGGCTCGTCGCGCTTCCAGCCGGTCTGGGTGCAGGACGTCGCCGAAGCTGCAGCGAAGGCGGTCATGGGAGAGGCTGCGGCGGGCATCTACGAGCTTGGCGGGCCGAGTGTTTATACCTTCAAGGAGCTGATCCGGCTCATGCTGTCGGTCATTCGCCGGAAGCGCGGGATCGTCGATATCCCGATCCCCATCGGCCGGTTGCAGGGCAAGGTGATGGGTCTCCTGCCCGATCCGCCGCTGACGGAGGATCAGGTGCTGCTCCTGAAGAACGACAACGTGGTGGCGGAGGGCGCTCAGGGCTTCGGGGCACTTGGCATCGAGCCGGAGGCGGCGGAAGGCATCATCGAGAGCTACCTCGTCCGCTTCCGCCCGAAGGGTCAGTACACGGACATGATCGAGGCCGCGCGGTCGCGCCAGTCCTGATCGGGCCGTATCGAGCGTCTTTCTGATCGCCGATTGTCAGAGGTGCTCGTCATACCGGCAACCAGGACTATGAGCCGGGCCAGCCCCCTCCCTGCGTCAGCTTAGGCTCCGCACCATTTAGAAAGAGCGAACGCATCGCGTTTCTTGGGCGCAACGCGGGCCCCTCTGGCTGCAACGTTAGGGCGATCTTCAGGCGACTCGTTCAATTCTGACGTGGGTGGGGGCGCTCGGGGGCTCATTCTCGGAGTCCGTGCGCGGCTCTCGTGGCGTGACTTGACGACTATGTCACCCGCTCGGGGCCGGCAGATCGGTGTCCTCGATCGTCGTCTCCGTCTGCGGGCGCGTTTCTATCGGCTTCGGCGCCTCCTGCTCGGCTGGCGGCTCAGGCGCGCAGGCGGCAAGGAGCGCTACGACAACAAGTGCAACCGCCCTCATGAGATGATCCTCGCGCCGAAGACCAGCACCACGGCCCCGATGGTTGCGACCAGGATGGTGTCGAGGAGCGGGGTCCCGGTGTTGATGTTGATACCGACCGCCGGGAGCAGGAGCCCGCCGACCACCGATCCGAGGACGCCCCAGATCAGGTACTTGATCAGCCCGCCGCCTCCCACGATGAAACTTGCGAGCCAACCGGCGACGATGCCGATCACGGCGACGGCGATGAGCGGTCCGATTTGCATGACGGCGTCCTCCTGGCACAACGCATATCCGTGTAACGCGCTTCGCGCGCAGTGGCTCCCCAATGGCCCCTCAGCGGCTCCCCAGTAGAGGAACGCCTCAGAGATAGACGAGGCCGAGAAGGATCGCCCCAAGCACGAGCCGGTAGATCACGAAGGGCAGCATCGTCCAGTTCTGCTTGAACATCCGCATCATGACCGCCATTGCCCCCCAGGCCGCGAGCCCTGAGAGGAGCGCGCCGAACAGAAGCTCCGCGCCGATCACGAGGTCTCTGTCAGCGACCACGTTCGCGGTCTCAAGGAGGCTCGCGGCGAGGATCACCGGGATCGCCATCAGCAGCGCCAGACGCGCCGCTTCGTCCCGCCGGTATCCGAGGGCGCGGGCCATGGTCATGGTAATGCCCGAGCGGGAGACGCCTGGGATCAGCGCTGTCGCCTGCGCGAGGCCCATCAGCGCGGCGTCCTTCACGCCGAAGGCATGCTCCGTCAGCCGCATTTCCTCGCGGCGGTCCACGATCCAGAGCAGGATACCGCCGAGGAGCGTCGCCCAACCGATCACCTCGATGGCGCGCAGGCCCTGGTCGAGATCGAGGAGCTTGAGCCCGAGCCCCGCCAAGACAGCGGGCACCGTGGCCGTCGCGATCAGCAGGGCGAGCCGCGCATCATCCGTGCCGAGCCGAGCGCGCATGATGTCGATGCCGCCCGCGATGAGGCGGAGCGTGTCTGTCCGGAAGTAGAGGCAGACCGCGATCAGCGTGCCGAAATGCACCGCTACATCCATCGTCACACCCTGATCCGTCCGGCCGGTGAGCAGCGGCCACAGGATCAGATGCGCGGAGGAGGAAATCGGGAGGAACTCTGTGATACCCTGGATGAGCGCCAAGGCTACAATATCGAAGACGCTCATCGATCCTCCGGCTGATATTCGCGCGCGCATCTGGCCGGGGAGGTGCAGCCTGGGCAAGGCGTTTTATATGTCAGTAAAGCTGACTTAATATCTTATCGCTGGTCCACTCAGCTCCGTCTTCAGGCGAATGAACAGCGGCGCCGATGCGATAAATGGCATAATTACTGACTTTTCATAACGGTCACCTTTCGCTATGGGGACCGCAGCAATGTTGCGTCGTCCGCGATCCGGGCGCGAGCACAGCCAGGAGGACCTGCGTCATGGCGCAGAAGATGCTGAAATTCGTGAGCGTCTGTCGCGAGACGCCCGAAAAGCGCAACGCCCGGGAAAGACGAGAGGATTTCGGCGAGATCTATCGCGAATTCGCGATGGCGAAGGCTGAGGAGCAGGCGTCGCGCTGCAGCCAGTGCGGCGTGCCCTTCTGCCAGTCCGGCTGCCCGCTCCACAACAACATCCCCGACTGGCTGAAGGCGACGGCGGAGAACCGGTTGCGAGAGGCCTACGAGCTCTCGTCCGCGACCAACACCTTCCCGGAGATCTGCGGGCGAATCTGTCCGCAGGACCGGCTCTGCGAGGGTAACTGCGTCATCGAGCAGTCGGGCCACGGCACCGTCACCATCGGCGCCGTCGAGAAATTCATCACCGAGACGGCGTGGGAGAACGGCTGGGTGGAGATCCCGACGCCGGATCGCGAGTTCGACTACTCCGTCGGCATCATCGGTGCGGGCCCCGCGGGTCTGGCGGCCGCGGATCGGCTGCGCCGCATCGGCATCCAGGTGACGATCTATGACCGCTACGACCGCTCGGGCGGGCTGCTGATCTATGGCATTCCGGGCTTCAAGCTCGAGAAGGAGGTCGTGACCCGCCGGAACGAGCAGCTCGAGAAGGCGGGCGTGACCTTCCGGCTCAACTGCAATGTGGGCGAGGACATCTCCTTCGACGAGATCCAGGCGGCGCATGACGCGGTGCTGATCGGCACCGGCGTCTACAAGACGCGCGAGATCATGGGGCCGGGG
This sequence comes from Pseudomonadota bacterium, assembly GCA_039815685.1. Classification (GTDB taxonomy): domain Bacteria; phylum Pseudomonadota; class Alphaproteobacteria; order Rhodobacterales; family Rhodobacteraceae; genus Thermohalobaculum. The sequence goes on from JBCBYV010000036.1 coordinate 26,452, forward strand.
GCGGGCATGGCCGGGCTCGTGCAGGCGCTCGACTACCTGACCGCCTCCAACCGCAAGGGTCTGGGCGATGCGGTGCCCGACTTCGATGACGGCACGTTCGATGCCGAGGGCAAGAACGTGGTTGTCATCGGCGGCGGCGACACGGCGATGGATTGTGTGCGCACGGCGATCCGGCAAGGGGCGAAGTCGGTCAAATGCCTCTACCGGCGCGACCGTGCCAACATGCCGGGCAGCCAGCGCGAGGTGCAAAACGCCGAGGAAGAGGGCGTCGAGTTCAAATGGCTGACCGCGCCCAAGGGCTTCTCCGGCGACAACCGGGTCATGGCGGTGCGAGCCGTTCAGATGCGCCTCGGCGCGCCGGACGCCACGGGCCGTCAGGCGCCGGAGGAGGTGCCGGGCTCGGATTATTCGGAGCCTGCGGATCTCGCGATCCAGGCGCTCGGCTTCGAGCCGGAGGATCTGCCCAAGCTCTGGGGCGTCACGGGGCTCGAGGTCAGCCGCTGGGGCACGATCAAGGCGGATTTCCGGACGCATGAGACGTCGTTGCCCGGTGTATACGCGGCGGGCGACATCGTGCGCGGCGCCTCGCTCGTGGTCTGGGCGATCCGGGACGGGCGCGAGGCGGCGGACGCCATTGCTGAGCGGCTGCTGTCCGGTGCGGCCGTGGCGGCGGAGTAGGGTGGGGTTCGACCCCATCGCTCGCGGTGAAATCGGTGGGGCGATCCCTACCTTGTGGCAGCGGAGGACATCATGAGCGTGACCGAAGGCGCCTGCCTCTGCGGGGCGGTTCGCGTGACGCTGCCGGAGCCGGTGGCGACCTCCGATGCCTGCCATTGCGGGATGTGCCGCAAGCTCACCGGCGGCGGGCCGATGCTGGCGCTGCACGCGCCGGGCGGCGCGAAGCCGGCGATCACGGGCGAGGAGCATCTCCGCGTCTACAAGTCGTCCGACTGGGCGGAGCGGGTCTTCTGCGGCACCTGCGGCACGCCGATCTGGTACCATTTCGTCGAGGGCGGGTTCTACTCGCTCTCCGCCGGGCTCTTCGACCCGGCCGGGCTGACGCTGAAGACGCAGATCTTCATCGACGACAAGCCCGATCTCTACAGCCTCGCCAACGAGACGCGGATGCTGACGGGCGAGGAAGTCGTCGCCGAGTTTCAGGCGGGCAATCAGGAATAACGCAGGCCGAGAGCCAGCGGAGACGTGACAAGCGGCAGGTAAGGCCCCCGCCACCCGACGGCGGTGGGGCCGAACCCCACCTACGGAGGATGACATGGCGGACGCGAAGCTGGACCAAGGGGCTTGGGTCGAGGCGTTCGAGAAGCGGGCGGAGACGCTGGCCGAGACGGGCATGTATCTGCCGGCGGAGGAGCATGCCTCCTGCGGCGTTGGGCTCGTGGTGGCGATCGACGGAAAGCCGCGACGCTCGGTCGTCCAGTCCGGGCTGACGGCGCTGAAGGCGATCTGGCACCGGGGCGCGGTCGATGCGGACGGCAAGACCGGGGATGGCGCCGGAATCTACACCCAGATCCCGGCGGAGTTCTTCGAGGAGCAGATCCATCGTACCGGGCACGAGCCCGGCGGGCACGGCCTCGCGGTCGGTCAGGTCTTCCTGCCGCGCACCAATTTCGGCGCGCAGGAGAGTTGCCGCAGCATCGTGGAGCAGGAGGTCCTGCGCCTCGGCTACTACATCTATGGCTGGCGCCAGGTGCCGGTGAACATCAGCGTGCTCGGCCAGAAGGCAAAGGCCACGCGCCCAGCGATCGAGCAGATCCTGATCGCCAACCAGAAGGGTGTGGACGAGGAGACCTTCGAGCGGGAGCTCTATGTCATCCGCCGGCGGATCGAGAAGGCGGTCGCCTCCTCCCAGATCACGGGCTTCTACATCTGCTCGCTCTCCTGTCGGAGCCTCATCTACAAGGGCATGATGCTGGCCGAGCAGGTCGACGAGTTCTACCCCGATCTTAAGGATGAGCGCTTCACCTCGGCGCTCGCGATCTATCACCAGCGCTACTCGACCAACACCTTCCCGCAATGGTGGCTGGCGCAGCCCTTCCGCATGCTCGCCCATAACGGCGAGATCAACACGCTGAAGGGCAACCTCAACTGGATGAAGAGCCACGAGATCCGGATCGCGCACCAGTTCCTCGGTGAGGCGGCCGAGGACATCAAGCCGATCGTCGCGGACGGCTCGTCGGACAGCGCCGCGCTCGATGCGGTCTTCGAGCTGATGGTGCGCACGGGCCGCTCGGCGCCGATGACCAAGACGCTGCTGGTGCCGGAGGCATGGTCGTCGGACGAGACGATGCCCGAGAGCTGGAAGGCGATGTACGCCTATTCCAACGCGGTGATGGAGCCCTGGGACGGGCCCGCGGCGCTGGCCATGACCGATGGGCGCTGGGCGGTGGCGGGGCTCGACCGGAACGGGCTCCGGCCCATGCGCTATGTCGTGACCGCCGACGGGCTCGTCATCGCGGGCTCCGAGGTTGGCATGGTGCCGGTCGACGAAGCGGCGATCCGGGAGAAGGGCGCCCTCGGCCCCGGTCAGATGCTGGCCGTGGACATGGAGAACGGGCGGCTCCTCCACGATGCGGACATCAAGGACGAGCTTGCGGGCGAGCGGCCTTACGATGAGTGGACCGGCAAGATCACGGATCTCTCGAAGGCACTGGAGGGGCAGCGGGAGCCCCGGCGGCTCGAAGGCGCCGCACTCCGCCGGCGCCAGATCGCGGCGGGTTACTCCATCGAGGAGCTGGAGGCGATCCTGCACCCCATGGCGGAGGACGCGAAGGAGGCCATCGGCTCGATGGGCGACGACACGCCCGTCGCCGTGCTCTCGGATCAGTACCGCCCGCTCAGCCACTTCTTCCGGCAGAACTTCAGCCAGGTGACGAACCCGCCCATCGATCCGCTGCGCGAGCGGCGGGTGATGAGCCTCAAGACCCGGTTCGGCAATCTGAAGAACGTGCTGGACCAGGATTCGAGCCAGACGGAGATCATCACGCTCGAAAGCCCCGTGGTCTCGAACGGTCAGTTCGCCGCGATGGTCGAAGCCTTCGGTGAGAGCTACCGCGTCATCGACTGCACCATGCCGCGTGAGGAGGAGGCGCCGGCGCTGCGCCGCCATCTCGAGCGTATCCGGCGCGAGGCGGAGGAGGCGGTACGCGCGGGCTGCGGGCATCTCGTCTTCACCGACGAGAAGGTGGGCGAGGACCGGATCGGGATGCCGATGATCCTCGCGACCTCGGCCGCCCATAGCTGGCTGACGCAGCAGGGCCTCCGGACCTTCTGCTCGATCAACGTGCGGTCGGCGGAGTGCATCGACCCGCACTATTTCGCGGTGCTGATCGGCGTGGGCGCGACGACCGTGAACCCCTGGCTCGCGCAGGAGAGCATCATCGACCGGATCGAGCGGGGGCTCCTCGATGTCTCCGCCGAGCAGGCCATGGAGAACTTCCGCGCCGCCATCGATGCGGGGCTCCTCAAGATCATCTCCAAGATGGGGATCTCGGTCATCTCCTCCTATCGCGGTGGCTGCAATTTCGAGGCGGTGGGCCTCAGCCGCTCGGTCGTGGCGGAGTTCTTCCCGGGCATGCCGTCGCGCATCTCCGGCATCGGCATCACCGGCATCGAGACCAAGCTCCGCGCGCTCCATGAGAAGGCGTGGAAGCCGGGGGCGGAGGTCCTGCCCATCGGAGGCATCTACAAGTGGCGGCGAAAGGGCGAGGCGCATGCCTGGGGCGCCCATGGCATCCACGCGATGCAGCATGCCGTGGCGACCAACTCCTACGCCAAATGGAAGCAGTTCTCCGACGGCATGCGGGCACAGACGCCGATCCATCTGCGCGACCTCCTGGACTTCAAGCCGGCGGGCAAGCCGCTGGCCATCGAGGAGGTGGAGAGCATCACCTCGATCCGGAAGCGGTTCGTGACGCCGGGCATGTCGCTGGGGGCGTTGAGCCCTGAGGCGCACAAGATGCTGAACGTCGCCATGAACCGCATCGGCGCGAAGTCCGACAGCGGCGAGGGGGGCGAGGACCCGAAGCACTTCCACCCCGAGCCGAACGGGGACAACCCGTCCGCGCGGATCAAGCAGGTCGCTTCGGGCCGCTTCGGCGTGACGGCGGAGTACCTCAACCAGTGCGAGGAGCTGGAGATCAAGGTGGCCCAGGGCGCCAAGCCCGGGGAGGGCGGGCAGCTACCAGGCTTCAAGGTGACGGAGACCATCGCGAAGCTCCGCCACTCGACACCTGGGGTGACGCTGATCAGCCCGCCGCCGCACCATGACATCTATTCGATCGAGGATCTGGCGCAGCTCATCTACGACCTGAAGCAGATCAATCCGCGCGCGAAGGTCTGCGTTAAGCTCGTCTCGTCGACGGGTGTGGGGACGATCGCGGCCGGCGTGGCGAAGGCGAAGGCCGACGTGATCCTGATCTCTGGTCACAATGGCGGCACCGGCGCCTCGCCGCAGACCAGCATCAAATATGCCGGGCTGCCCTGGGAGATGGGGCTGACGGAGGCGCATCAGGTCCTCAGCCTCAACGATCTCAGGGACCGGGTGACGCTGCGCACCGATGGCGGCATCCGCACGGGGCGCGACGTGGTGATCGCGGCCATGATGGGTGCCGAGGAATACGGCGTCGGCACCGCGGCGCTCATCGCCATGGGCTGCATCATGGTGCGTCAGTGCCAGTCCAACACCTGCCCCGTCGGCGTCTGCACGCAGGACCCGGCGCTCCGCGAAAAGTTCACCGGCACGGCGGACAAGGTCGTCAACCTCTTCACGCTGATGGCGCAGGAGGTACGCGAGATCATGGCCACCGTCGGCGTGCGGCGGTTCGAGGAGCTTATCGGCCGGGCGGACCTCCTGACCCAGGTGAGCCGCGGGGCCGCGCATCTCGACGATCTCGACTTCAACCCGATGCTGGTGCGTGTCGATGAAGGCGAGGAGGTGGTGCTGGACCGTCACCGTGCCCGCCAGGGCGTACCGGACACGCTCGACGCCCAGATCGTCGAGGACGCGCAGCCCTTCTTCGAGCATGGCGAGAAGATGCAGCTCGACTACACGGTCGAGAACACGCAGCGGACAGTGGGAACCCGCGTCTCGAGCCACATCGTGCGCAAATTCGGGATGCGGAACAGCCTGCAGGAAGGACACCTCACCGTGCGGCTCGAGGGCTCGGCGGGGCAGTCGCTCGGCGCCTTTGCAGCGCCCGGGCTCAAGCTCAAGGTCTTCGGCGATGCCAACGACTATGTCGGCAAGGGCCTCTCGGGCGGCGTGATCAGTGTGCGGCCCTCGCGCAGTTCCAAGCTGGTGGCGGCCGAGAACACGATCATCGGCAACACGGTTCTCTACGGGGCGACCGCCGGTAAGCTCTACGCCGCCGGCCGAGCTGGGGAGCGGTTCTGCGTGCGGAACTCAGGTGCCACTGTTGTGGTCGAGGGCTGCGGCTCGAACGGCTGCGAGTACATGACCGGCGGCATGGCGGTGATCCTAGGACGGGTCGGCGACAATTTCGGCGCCGGCATGACGGGCGGCATGGCCTATGTGCTCGACGGCTCCGACGACTTCCTCGCCCGGCTCAACCCCGAGACGCTGGTCGTCCAGCGCATCGCCAGCCGGTTCTACGAGCAGGTGGTGCAGGAGCTTGTGGAGGCCCATGCGGCCGAGACGGGCTCGATCCTCGCAGAACAGCTTTTGCGCGACTGGCCCGAGACGGTGGGCTGTTTCTGGCAGGCCGTGCCGAAGGAGATGCTCTCGCGTCTGCATCACCCGCTCGACGACAACGCGCGGGCCGTGCCAGCCGAGTAACCTCGGCACCGGCGGGCGGCGAGGTGCCGCTGCCGTCGCGTGTTCGATGCAACACGCACGTAATGATTGTGTTTCATGATGCGGGCGGGGCAGGCCGCCTGCCTCGAAACCGCCCGATTGCGTTAGTCTTTCGATCCCTCGGGCGGCGTTATTGTGCCGCCGTTTTTTCCTGCAGCGTCGCGCTCGGCGCTGCCCGCTGGAGCCGATGTGAGCCGAGCGAGATCCGACGGTGGGAGTGGGGCCAAGGGAGGTGGCGACGCCTTCGCGAGCCTGCGCGACCGCGTGACGAAGCGCGCCCAGGAGCGTGAGCAGTCCGAAAGCCGCTCGAAGAACCCGACGGCGGATGAGCGGGCGAGCGCGCTGGGGCTGAACGGCCCCAAGGCGGCACGCGCCAAGGGGCGTGCGACCACCGCGAAACCCGCAGCCCGCCGCGCCTCGTCCAGCAAGAAACCGGCAGCGAAGGGACGGAAAGGCGCCTCCACCGCCGCTGGCCGCAAGAAGGCACCTGCCCGGCCAAGGGGTCCGGTGGGCCGCGCGATCAACGCGGTCGCACGGCTGGTCTGGCGCCTTCTGCGCTGGCTCTTCCTCGGCACCGCAGTTGCGATGATCCTAGTCGTCCTCGCGGTCGCCTCCCTCCGCTGGATCGACCCGCCCATGGGCACCTACATGGTCAGCGAAAGGCTGAGGCTCGGCGGCATCGAGGCGAACTGGCGCTCCATCGACGAGATGGGCCTGACCCTTCCGCGCGCCGCCGTCGCGGCGGAGGATGCACGCTTCTGCCTCCATAGCGGCGTGGACCTCGAAGCCCTGCGTGAGGCGGCGGAGGACTATCTGAGCGGTGAGCGGGTCCGCGGTGCCTCCACCATCAGCCAGCAGACGGCCAAGAACATGTTCCTCTGGCACGGCCGCAGCCTGATCCGGAAGGGGCTGGAGCTGCCCTTCGTCGGCATGATGGAGCTCTTCTGGGGCAAGGAGCGGATCATCGAGATCTATCTCAACATCGCGGAGTTCGACACCGGCGTCTTCGGGGTGGAGGCGGCGGCACAGCACTATTTCGGCCGGCCCGCCGCTGCACTCAGCCGGGCGCAGGCGGCGCAGCTCATGGTGCTCCTGCCCAACCCGAAACGGCGCAGCCCCCATGCCCTCAGCCCAGGCCAGTCACGCCGCGCCGGCAGCATCGCCGGCGGCGCGCAAACGATCGCCGCGCGTGGCGACGACCGCTGTTTCCGGGCTTCATAGAAGGGCAGGCTAGGTCGTGGAGGAAGGTGGGCCGCAGCAGGCGGGGGGCTCACTGCGGCCCTGGTGGCGTCAGATGTGATGTTGCATCTGCAGCAGGAAATACCCGGCCACGATCACCGCGGTGGCGATCGCAGCGGGTAACACCAATTCATCCATGACGGGTCCCTCCACATCCACGATCTCCTATTGATAGCACGAATCATCGGAATTGCGATGCCCGGGTGACGCAGGGTCTGCGCGCGCCGCCGAATGCCCGCTTGCCAGCGCGTCCCCGCCCGGGCAGTGAGGGAATGCACCATCCAGCACCGACCGGGACCGCCGATGCATCGCCTCTACCACCTGCCCCTCTCTCCATTCTGCCGAAAGGTCCGCCTGGTGCTGGCCGAGAAAAAGCTGGAAGCCGACCTCGTCGAGGAGCGGCCATGGGAGCGGCGGCTGGACTTTCTGCGCCTCAATCCGGCGGGCAAGGTGCCGGTCCTCGTGACCAACCAGAACCGCGTCTTCGCCGAGAGCCACGCGATCTTCGACTATCTCGAGAGCACTATGACCGAGCCCGAGCTCATGCCGCAGGATGTCGTGCAGCGGGCCGAGGTGCTACGCCTCGTCGGCTGGTTCGACGACAAGTTCAACCGCGAGGTGACCGAGAACCTGCTCTTCGAGCGGGTCACCAAGCGGTTGGCAAAGCTCGGTTATCCCGATGGCGCCTGCCTCAAGGCCGGCAGCCGCAATATCCGCGTGCATCTCGATTACATGACCTTTCTGCTGGACACGCATAACTGGCTGGCGGGCAGCAGGATGACGATCGCGGACCTGACGGCCGCCGCGCACCTCTCCTGCCTCGACTACACGGCCGATGTGCCGTGGGATGAGTATCCGGCGGTGAAGAACTGGTACTCTGTTCTCAAGTCCCGCCCGTCCTTCCGCAGCCTGCTGGCCGATCATCTGCCCGGTTTCCAGAAACCCCCGGAACACTACGCAGACCTCGACTTCTGATCCCGCATGGTCAGCCGCCCGCGGCTTGCGCGTTAGCGCCGGGCGGGGTCCCGCACGCCGCGCACATAGGCGACCAGGACCGCCCGTGATAAGGCGCAGGCATGCAGGCGCAGCGCACCGCATATATCGATGACGGCTTGAAACTCCGGTCGGAGATCGGGGCCGAAGCCCTTGCCCTCGGCTTCGCCGATTGCGGTGTCGCGGCACCCGAAGCGGTTGTCGAGGCCGGCCGCAGGCTCCGCCGTGCGGTGTCCGACGGGCATCACGGCGAGATGACCTGGATGGAGGACCGGATCGACTGGCGCGCTGACCCGCGGGTACTCTGGCCTGAGGTGCGGAGCGTTATCATGCTGGCAGAAGCCTATACGCCGGAGCACGACCCGCTGGCGGTGCTCGCCCATCCGGACCGCGCCGCCATCAGCGTCTACGCCCAGGGCCGCGACTATCACGACGTGGTCAAGAAGCGGCTGCGGCGCCTCGGCCGCTGGCTCATCGATGCAGCGGCGCGGGAGGGCGAGCGGGCCGAGATCAAGGTCTTCGTCGATACGGCACCGGTGATGGAGAAGCCGCTGGCCGCCGCCGCCGGGCTCGGCTGGCAGGGCAAGCACACCA
>JBCBYV010000038.1:0-33867 GCA_039815685.1 Pseudomonadota bacterium
AGGCCCGGATCCGCCAGAGAATCTCGGCGGGCTTGTCCTTCAGGGTCTGGATCACAAGCGGTTCGGCCATGCCGCTATTCAACCGGCTCTCCAACCGCGCCGGCCAGCCCCCAATTTGGTGCATCTGCTACCTAAGCCCGAGTGCCTGAACAGCGAGATCTGCCTCTCGCTCCGCGAGGCCCAAGTCCTCATTGGGCAGTGGCGCCGGCACTACAACACCGTTCGGCCCCACAGTGCGCTCGGCTATCGACCACCTGCCACAGAGGCCATCATCCCCGTCGATCAGACGCCCGCCATGCACTAACAATTCAAATGCCCGCTCGGTGGGGGCAGGCCAGGGCCCCGGGCTCGCCCGCTTCGCAATGTCACTGTAGTAGATGGCGATCTGCCTAACGACTTCGGTCGAGTGCCCGCAGAGGCAAGGCAGATTTATGTTGTGGAGCTGTGCACATTCTTCGGCGACAATTATTGGATAAAGCTTAGTATCAGCCTGCTGGACGGATGGAATAGTGAGAGCGCGAGTGATGCTTTCGCATATGATCTTTATGTAGTTCACGCCGCTCGGCTTGAAGGCTGATCATTGCTCAACGCTTGAGCGTCGCTGCCGCGCCTGCTCCCGCAAGGCGACCGAACACCGCCCCTGACGTCAGGCCGGAACCGCCGGGATACCCTTCAAAGAACACCCCCCCGACAAGTTCACCGCAGGCGTGAAGGCCTGCAATGGCGGTGCCGTCTTCTTTCAAGACGCTACCGCTCTCGTCTACGTTCAGGCCACCATAGGTGAACGTGATGCCGCCGGTAACCGGGTAGGCTCGGAATGGACCCTGGTCAATCTTCTGGGCCCAGTTGGTGCGGGCCGGGGTGAGGCCCTTGGCGGATTTACCATCGAGGATGGTAGGGTCGAAATTCGTGTCTTCATCTACGGCGGCGTTGAACTCGGCAAGGGTTCTGGCGGCTTCTTCCCGGTCGACGCCGTCCAGTTTGCTGATGAGCTCTGCCAGCGTGTCGGCCTCGATAAAGGACGCATCGTGGTGGGTGTATTCGGCGTAGAGCAGGTCCATGACCTTTGCGTCAAAGATTTGCCAAGCGAAGCCGCCCGGCTGTTCGAGCACTGCGCGCCCGAATTGGGCGTAGGTGTAGTTACGGAAATTCTTGCCCTCATCGACGAAGCGCCTGCCTTCGGCATTCAGCATCACGCCCAGAAAGTAGCAAATCTTGCGATAGTTCTTCCGTTCACCCGCGGGCAGGTCGAGGTTGCCGAAGTCTTTCATATGGAGGTCCATGGGCGTGGCGTGAGCGCCCGGATAAAGGCCGTGGCGGGCCGCGCCGAGCTCGAGGGCCATGGTGAGGCCGTCGCCCGTATTGTGCGGCGTGCCGCGGACTTTGGCAGCCTTCCAGGTGTCGCCCATCCATTCCACGCGTTTCTCGGTTGAGGCTTCGAACCCGCCTGAGCCGAGGATCACCGCCTGGGCGCGGAGGGGACCTGACGGCGTGTCAACGCCCACGACGCGAGCGTCTTCCGTGATGAGGCCGGTGGCGGGTGCCTCGTAGCGGATCGTGCCACCCAGGCGCTTGAGGGCCGCGATTTCGGCGTCAACGAGGCCCACGCCTTCGTTGCGAGCAGCGAGGGTCAGGCCGCCCCAGAACACGATGGTACCGTCGTCGCGGGTGAAGGATTGGCGGGACCAGATGGGCTCGAACGTGACGCCGTGGGAGGCAAGCCAGAGCATGGTCTCGTAGGCGCGGGCGATGAGGATCTTCTGCTCGGCGGAGAGCGGTCGGCCGCCGTTGAAGCCCAAGAGGTCCTCGGCGAACTTTTCGGCAGTGTAGGCGCCGAACTCGGTACGGGGGAGGCGTTCATCATCGGGGTCACTGAGGAGCGGCATGAGGTCGTCCCGCCCATCATAGACAAACCGCATAGCCCCGGCCGTGTAGGAGGAGTTTCCACCCCGTAGCTCTTCCGGCGCCTTCTCGATCATCAGGACCGATGCCCCTGCTTCGAGCGCCGCGATCCCGGCACAGAGCGCGGCATTGCCGCTGCCCACCACAATGATGTCGGCTGCGTTCTCTTGGGGCATGGAGCTCTCCGGGGATTGCTTTCGGACTGGATACACATGTATACAGTACTGAGTCAACACAAGGAAACACCATGGATCTGAAACTGGCTGGCAAGGGCACGGTGGTCACTGGCGGCAACGCCGGGATAGGGCGGGCGATCGGGCTGATCATGGCCGAAGAAGGCGCGCGCGTTCTGCTGACAGGGCGCAACGAGGAGACGTTGAGCACCGCGCGGGACGAGATCGCAGCAGCAGGCGGCGAGGCGTATGTCATGGTCGCCGATCTCTACGAGGATGACGTGGCCGCGAAGATCGCCGCGGAGGCTGAGGCAAAACTCGGGCGCGCGGACATTCTGGTGAATAACGCAGGCGGCTCGCGGCCATTCGGGAAGGACGCAACCGAAGAGCAATGGGAGGAAGCGCTGACTTTGAACTTCACCCGGCCCCGTCAAATTGCCCATGCCGTGTTGCCGCCCATGCAGGCGGCGGGTTGGGGCCGGCTCATTCACGTCACCGGCAAATCAGAGCCTGAGGGCGTGAACGGCGCGTTCTGTGCGAAGGCAGGCATTCACTCGTGGTCGAAGGGGCTCTCGCGCGAAGTGGGAAGTGACGGCATCACGTCGAACTGCATCGCGCCGGGGCGGATCATGTCCGACCAGATCCGGCGCAACTATTCGCCCGAGTACCGGGCGGAGCAGTCTCGCACGGAGATTCCTGTCGGTCGCTACGGCGAACCTGAGGAGCTAGCAGCTTTGGCAGTCTTCCTGTGTTCACCCCTTGCAGCCTACATCACCGGCACGATGATTGCCGTCGATGGCGGGCTGCGCCGCTATCAGTTCTAAGGCTGCCGATCTGACCGCCAAAACCGCCAAAGACGCCATCCGCGATGACGTTTTCCTGGGCGTTATATGCCCTGCTGATCGTCTGTCTTAGACGGCGCTCGGGTAAGCGCTGGGGCCGTCGCGGAGACCGGTGCGCGAGACGATGCGGCGCCTGGAACAGAAATGCATCGTCGAGCATATGCCGAATCGGGGCGCCGTGCTTCGCAGCCTCGACCCTCGGCAGGTGACCGGGCTCGGTTTGATACGCGAGCTGCTGGAACGACAGCGTTTGGCGCAGGAAGATCGGGAAGGGATTGATGCAGCGCGCCGCAACGAGGTCTTTCACCCGGCGATCCGGGATGCGGCGCATAACGGGTTTCTGATCAACTCCATAGAGGGGTTACGGGTCCCTGGCGCTGCTCAGAAAGGCCGCCGTGGTCATGTCGGTGCGCATCGCAGCGGCGGCTCTGAGGCATGGGGTGATCCTTGACCGTATCCCTGCTACGGAGGGCGATCTGATGGACTACACCGCCCGGCACGACGTTCGGGAGCCCCACTAGGCGCGGCTATGGACCCACTACAGGGCCCGAGAAGTCCCGGAAACCAGCGCAGCCTTCAGCTGAGCTCTCGCCGGACTTGGAGGGTGCAACGGCCTTCGCGCCCGGTTCGTTGCTTGAGACGGTCGATGGTACGCCACCCGTCGCAGCGTGCCACCTGGCGCGAGTTTTCGCAGTGATCCTCAGGGCGCCGGTCGCGACGCGGTCGATCAGGGATTGATCACGTTGATTGGGGCGCCTTTGGCGAAGGCGTTCACCTGCTCGAAGATGTCGGAGAACTGGAGATCGAACTCGTCCTCGGTGACGTAGCCGATATGAGGCGTGGGGAGCACGTTCGGGTGCGTGAGGAGAGGGTTCGCTTTGTCCGTGAGCGGCTCCTGGTCGAACACATCGACGGCCGCGAAGATGCGGTTTCTGGCGATCTCCGCCTCGAGGATGCCGGGGGCGATGAGGCCGGATCGAGAGGTGTTTACGAGGAGGGCGCGAGGGGCCATGGCGGCAAGGTCCTCGGCGGTGATGATGCCGCGCGTGGCGGGCTTGAGACGGACATGAAGGCTGACGATATCGGAAGTGGCGAAAAAGGCTTCCCGGCTGTCGGCCACGCGCGCGCCATCGGCCCGGGCGCGGGTGCGGCCCTCGTCACTCGACCACCATTGGATGTTCATGCCGATCGCCTCGGCGTAGCCCGCGACCGCCTTCGCGATCCGACCGTAGCCGTACAGGCCGAGGGTGCGACCTCGGAGTGTCCGGCCAACGCCCATCTGCCACGTTCCCGCGCGGATCGAGGCCACTTGTTCCGGGATCTGGCGGTAGCTCGCGAGCATGAGCGCCAGGGTCATCTCCGCAGCAGCATAAGACGGGGTGCCCGCATGCATGTTCGAGCAGAGGGTGACGCCCTGGTGGGTGCAGGCCTCGACGTCGATGTGGGGGTAGACGCTGCGTTGGGAGATGAGGCGCAGGTTGGGAAGCCGCTCCAAGAGTTCCGCGGATATCTTAGTGCGCTCACGGAAGAGACAGATCGCTTCGGCCTCCTGAACGCGATCGGCCAATCTGGCGGGGTCGGGTTCGTGGTCTGTCCACACCGTCACGTCATGGTCGTCGAGGAGCTTGAAGCAACTCAGCCCGCGCAGGGTGTCGAACCAGTCATCGAGGATATGGACGTTCATGCAGCTTATCCAAGCGGCCAGGGGAGACGGGTGAATTCTTGCAGGAGGCCTGCGGGGAAGTCGCGGTTGAGCGTCCAGGCAAGGCTGCAGATGAAAGCGAAACCGGCGGCCGTGTAGGCCGTAGCGAAGGACCAGGACCGGCCTGCACGGAAGCGGACGAAGAGCATCAGGAAGATTGCGAGGGCGAGGATGAAGCCCAGGAGGAGGCTGAGGGCGAGGAGGCCTGCGAACCAGATGAGAGAGGCCCAGAGCCCGCCTTGACTCGCATCCGGTTTGGCCTCGCGGTCGGCAAAGACGGGGTCGTCTTCGGGCCGCAGCATCATCTGCACGACGAGGATAAGGCAGGCGACGATGCCCACGCCCGTGACGAAGCGCGGGAACACGCGGTCGGCCGCAGAGAAATCTGGGATCAAAGAGGCATCGACAAAGGCCCAGGCAAGATAGGCCAGCACCGCGAGGAGAAAGAGGAAGGGAGCGCGCTTGGTGCCGCCTGCCGGTACGGCGCCCTCGGAGCGGACGGCCTTGGCTTGGCGCAGGCCCGCCACGACGGAGACGACCGTGATGATGAGGAGCGTGATCGTAATGGGGGAGACGAGGTAGTCGACGCCTTCCTCGAACCCGCGGCGAAAGCGGGACTGGGCGATTTGGACTGCCTGATTGGCGTAGTTCTCGGCGGGGGACGACAGCACGAAACCGATGAGGAAAGCCGGACGCGACCAGTCAAAGCGGCGCATCAGGATGCCGAGGAGGCCGATGCCGAAGAGGGCCACAAGGTCGAGAATGTCCTGGCCAGATTGAAACGCCGCGAAGGCGATGATCATGAAGAGGAAGGGCGCGAGCAGCGTGAAGGGCACAGTGGTGAGGCGGGCGATGCCTCCCGAAGCACCGATGCAGATCAGCGTGCCGATGACGTTCGCGAAAGCCAGAAGCCAGACGATCGCATAGGTGATGTCGAGATTGCGGGAGAGCATGCTCGGGCCGACCTCGATCTGGCCAGTGCCGAGAAGACCGATTGCGCCGATGAAGATCGCCATCGAGCCAGAGCCAGGGATGCCGAAGAGGAGTGTCGGGACGAGGCCCCCGCCCTCCTTGGCGTTATTGGAGGATTCGGGGCCGATGACACCGCGGATCTCGCCTCGGCCGAAGCCGGACTTGTCCTTCGTGCTCTGCACCGCGTGGCCGTAGGCGATCCAGTCGACGACGGAGCCACCGAGGCCCGGGATGACGCCGACGATGACGCCGAGGATGGAGCAGCGGATGGAGAGCCAGATATTGGCAAGCCAGTCGCTCACGCCCTTGAACCAGCCGCCGCCGAGGGCGCTTGCTTTCGAGATTGCACGGTCTTCGCGGAGGAGCGAGATGATCTCGGGGATGGCGAAGATGCCCAAGGCCACGACGACGAGCTTCAAGCCGTCGACGAGGTAGGGAAAGTCGTAGCTCGACATGCGCAACGCGCCCGCGCTGTCGCCTTCGCCGATGGTGCCCACGGCGAGACCGAGGCAGGCGGCGGCGAGGCCCTTCAACGCCACGCGACCCGCGAGAATGGCCACCATGGAAAGGCCGAAGGCGGTCACCATCAAGAGCTCGGGCGTGCGAAATTCGAGGACGATCGGGCGAGCGACGAGGATGAAGAGCGTGAGGAACAGAGCGCCCACCAGGCCGCCGAACAGGGATGCCGCGAAAGCGGCGGAAAGGGCGCGGGCGGCTTCGCCCTTGCGGGCGAGCGGGAAGCCGTCGAGGACGGTCGCCTGGCTCGCGCTCGAGCCAGGGATGCCCATGAGCACAGAGGCGAAGGTGTCGGAAGTCGGCACCACGGCCACCATGCCGATCATGAGCGCGAGCCCGTAGATCGGTTCCATGCCGAACATGAAGGGAAGAAGGAGCGAGAGCCCGGCGATGCCGCCGAGGCCCGGGAAGACGCCGATCGCCAGCCCCATGAGGACGCCCAGCACCAGATAGCCAAGCACCACGGGCTGCAGGATCAGGCCCGCTGCATCATTGAGCGCTGGAAGCGCGGTTGCGAAGAGTTCCATGGCGGCTCGCAACGGGGCCAGCGGCAAGCGCTGGCCCCGATCAGCTTACTTCAGGGTCACGCCGTAGCGTTCCTGAAGCCAGTTTGTAACGAAGGCCTTCGCCTCGTCCGACACCTGCGTCGCGGAGGCCAACGCCTCTTGCGCCTCGCTGCCCGTCATTTGCGGGTATAGGCCCAGACGGGCCTGGCTGATCTCAGCGAAGTCAGCGCGCGCCTTCACGGCCTCGAAAGCCTCGGTATAGGTGGCGATCGCGCCCTCCGGCGCGCCGTTCGGCAGGAAGACCATCTTCTGTGCAGGGAACCCCGCGATGAAGAAGGCTTTCCAGGCCTCATACTGCTCGCCTTCGGTGGAGCAGGTGGGCGTCGCCTCGCAGACCTCGGTGAAGGTAGGCATGTCGGGGAAAGTGGGGTCCCGGACAATGTTGCCATCGGCGTCGAGCGCCCCCCATGACATCATCGGCACCGCACTGCCGGCTTCCACTAGCGGCACCACGCCGCTTAGATACGACGAGGAAGTCTGGTAGTCGATCTGCGCCTCGCCACGCTCAAACATCAAGCGGCCATCCCCTCGGCCCTTGATACCGAAGACGGGCTCGACCTTGAGGCCGAGCATCTCCCAGGCCAAAAGCGGCACGAGGTCGAGACGCGTGGCGCCCTGGCTGCCATAGATGAAGTCTTCGTCCTGCAGAGCGGTCGCATCGAGGCCGTCCATCTTGGCCGCCATGTCAGGCGCAAGATAGGCAACGCCGCCCGTGCCCGAGGCCAGCACGACTTCCCAGTCGTTGTACTCATAGCGGACACGCGGGTCGCCCAGCAGATAGGGGAACTGCGTGGAGCCGGACGTGCCGAAGATCAGCGTGCCCTTGCTGTCATCCCAGCTCTGCTCCTGGAAGAAGTTCGCGCCCTTCGTAGAGCCCGCTCCGGGCATGAAGGTGACGACGACGTTCGGGTTGCCTGGAAGCGCTTCGCTCAGCAGCGGGGCATAGAAATTGGCCCATTTGGCCGAGCCGCCGGTTTCCGAGAACGGGATTACCCATTCGACGGTTTTGCCCGATAGATCTAGGCCTTGGTCCGCCGCCGAAACGGGCCCGGCCACCAATGCCGATGCAGCGAAGAGCGCCGGCGCCAGCGCGCGGCGGGTCGGTAGGATTGTCATTGTTCCTCCCAGCCGGGCTATCTCGGCACCGGCAATTTCATTTTCTCACGGCCCGTTCATGCGGACCGCTTGTTGATAGTCGAGCCACGTCGGCCGAGGCGGACGATGTCACCTCAAGCTTGCACCAAGCTTTCGCGCTCGCAACCTTCTGCCGATGAGAATCACGCTTGTTGAAGACAACGAGGCCCTGCGCAAAGGAATCACCTATCGTCTGCGCGACAGTGGCCACGCTGTCGACGCGTTGGCGGACGGAGACGAAGCCGAGGCTTTCCTGGCGCGCGAAAGCTCGGACCTCGTGATCCTCGACATCAACCTCCCGGGGCGGTCCGGACTGGACATTCTGAGGGGTTTGCGGGCCGCGAGCGATGCACGGCCGGTGATCCTCTTGACCGCACGTTCGCGCACGGCGGATCGGGTGATCGGCCTCGATGCGGGCGCCGACGACTATCTCGTGAAGCCTTTTGAGATGGACGAGTTGATGGCGCGTGTTCGTGCTGTGGCGAGGCGGCGTGCGACAGCGCCACGGGCGACCCTCGCCCTCGGGGCTCTGCGCCTGGATCCGGGAGCCTTGGTTTTGAGCGATGGCGAGAGCCCGCTGGACTTGCCGCGGCGCGAGATCGCCGTCCTTGCGGCCCTGGCCGATGCCGAGGGGCGCCCGGTATCGAAAGAGACCATCCTGGATCAGGTCTACGGCGCCGGGGCGGAAATCGATGCTAAGGCTGTGGAGGTCTACGTCTCACGCCTGCGAAAGAGGCTCGCTCCGTTCGGCGTGACGATCCGTGTGGAGCGCGGTATCGGCTACGCGCTGGAGCTGCGATGAACGCATCGACCTCCCTGCGCGCCCGTCTCGTGGTCGTTATCCTGACCCCTTTGATGGCCATCGCCGTCGTCGCGGGGCTCTGGCAGCTTGCGAATGCCCGATCCACTGCCTCCGAGGTTCAGGAACGGCGGCTCTTGCTCACAGCACTGGCGATTTCCAACGATGTGATCTCGTCGGGAGGCGACGTTCTCGCACCGGCCACAGAGGCTTTGCTGGAAGACGGGCCGCAAGGCACGCTCTTCTACCACGTCTACGCGCCCGACGGGGTGATTGTAACGGGATACGCCACGCCTCCGGTCGGCATCCCGCGCGCCAATGAGCAGTCTCAGCCCACTTCCTTTAGGGCCACTTACCATGGGCGACCTGTCGACGGTGTCCGCATTCGAAGTCAGGGCGAGATTGATGGCGTTGCAGGCCTCCTGACGACGACGGTCTGGCAAGATGCCTCCGTCAAGAGCCGGCTTGTGTTCACACTCATGACGCAGACGCTCGCTGTTCTCGCTGCGCTGACCCTGAGTGTCGCGCTTATCGTCTGGTTCGGGGTCCGCATCGGGCTCAAGCCCCTTGCCGACCTCGAGGCAGCCATCGCGCTTCGCTCGGGCGATGATCTTTCGCCGATCCGTCGCGCTGTTCCCCCTGAGACCGCAGGAATTGTCGCAAGGCTGAACACGCTCTTCGGCCAAGTATCGCGCGTGATGTCGGCCCAAGCCGAGTTCGTCGGCAATGCAGCACACCAACTGCGCAACCCCGTTGCAGGCATGCTAGCGATGGCCGAAGCGGTCGAACATGCTCCGGATTGGCAAGCGAGCCAAAGCCGGGCACGGGACCTCGTCGCCGCTGCACGAAAAGCGGCCGGCCTGACGGACTCGCTCCTCCAGTTGGAGCGGGTGAGCGCGTCGAACGTGGAACTCAATCGCGAGACGGTGAACCTCAGGCAACTTGTCGATGACCAATTGGCATCCAACGAGGCGAGGGAGCGCACTAGAGTCTTTGTCGATGTCGATGAGGATACGACAATCATCTGCGATCCCATCCTGCTCGGCCAAGCCCTGACAAATCTCATAGACAACGCCCTGCATCACGGCGGACCAGACCTCGGTCGGATCGTCATTCAGGGGCACCAAGTCGCAGAGTTCTGCGAGATAATCGTTGAAGACGATGGCAAGGGCGTGCCGGAAGACGACCTACTAACCCTGATCGATCGCTTCCGGCAGCTTCATCCGGGAAGCGGATCGGGATTGGGACTATCCATCGCTGACGCGATCGCACGGGCCCATAGCGGAACCCTCACGCTAGAGAGTTCGATTGGGCTGAGGGCAAAGCTCCGTATCTGTCAAATCACTGACTGAGCCGCGCCAGGATTCCCCCCAGCCGCACCTTCCGAGACGATTGGGTCATGAGCGAGAATCAAGAGAGCGAGCGCATGCCCGGCAAAGACGTTGCGCAAGCGGCTTCGGCAGGCGGAGCGCGACGCGGGCGAGCGCCCGAGCCTGACCAGCGATGAGCGCGCCAGCGCCTTCATCTTCTCGGCCATCTCCGTTGGGACGCCCCCACAAGGGCCCGACTCGACCTTCACCTTCTTGATCCAGTCGATCAGCGTGTGCACCGAGCAGCATATCCTCGGCGCAATCACCTGGATCGCCGCGTACCGAGATGAATGCTCCGCCTCATGATAGAGGCCGAGGCGCAATGCATGCGTGCGGGCTCAACGGAGAACTCATTCCGGGTCTTGAACTTGGGGCTCCAGCCTTCTCTGGAATGAGAGCCTCCGGCAAACTCGGGGCTGTTGAGAAGACGAGGGCTCGGTTGTCGGTGATCGCTCCGAGGGCCTGGTCGGCACGGAGAAAAGCCGTGTTGCTTCCAGACGGGCGCTCCGTGCTCGTGAGCGCTACGATACCGCCGTTGACGGACGGCGTCTCGGTCTTCACGAATGAGTGGTGCGCCTGCATGCTAAAGGCGGCCGCACCCAGTGTGCCCAGCCTCCGCCAGGTCCCCGAACATGAACGAAAAAGGCAGGGACGGTGTCGCAAGCATAACAGTCGTCGGCTCCGGAAACGCGGTGCGGCTCAAGGAGCCGTACTCGCCCGTGCCGCACAGAGAGCCACTCCGATGAAACTACAATTCCTCTACGGCACCGAGACAGGCACTGCGGAAATGCTGTGCGACGATCTGAAAGCGGCGGTCGACGAACGTCTCGACTGCTCGATCGCTGATATGGACGCCACCAAACCGGCCGTCCTGGAGAGCGATACGTTCTACGTCCTTGTCAGCTCCACCACCGGGAGCGGCGACGTGCCAGGCAGCGCGGAGGCCTTCTTCAAGGCGCTCACCACCGAAAAGCCCGACCTTTCACATGTGCGCTTCGCGATCTTCGGCCTCGGCGACACAACCTTTGGCGACACCTTTGCGCAAGGTTCGGAGAAGATCATGACCGCGATGCTCGCCTGTGAGGCCAGCATGATCGGTGAACGGGGCATTTTTGACGCATCCTCGAATGACATGCCCGAGGACATCGCCATCCCCTGGCTAGAGCAACTGCTCTCGACCCACGAGATTGCCTGAAACGCTTGTACCCATGCGCCGGTAGCGCCGCCGTTTCCTGCAAGGCCCGCACGCCAGAACCAGCGGCCATGCCAAGCGGCCGGCGCATAGTCGGCAATCCGGCTTGCCAAGTGGTGTCTCGCACCAAGTGCCCGGACAGGGCTATACGCTAACAAGAGGCGATAAAACGTCTTCCAGCACTCCTTGACCAGCTCGAGGTGCGACTGCGACCAAGATGATCAGAGGCAGGGTCTTGCATGTCTAAGATGCTGACTCAGTTGGGTTGACGGGTACGCTTACGCGCTTTTGCCCTGTACATTGAGCAAAACGCTGCACCGCGAGGCGAAGGCGAGCGAGAGCATCGATGCAGTAGCTCGTCGCGTACGAGCGGCTGACCTAGCGCGTGAACGAACCCACTAGCGGCAATCGGAACGCAGGGGCCCGCCAGGTAGGCGGGGTGCGCAGGCGATCGTCGATCACGATCGAGAGCGGTCGCAGCGGCTGGTACTGATGGCGGGCTGGCACCGCCGGCGAAGGACGGGGCGCTCCATCACGGATGCCAACCTCCTCATCCCAAGCCCGCACCTTATGCCGAGCGGTCTAGCTCGCCACCTTTCTCCGCCGCTTCGCCTTCGGCTTCGGTTTGTCTTCCGGCTTACGACCAAGCCCGATCTCTTTGGCGAGCGCCTGGCGCTTTCGGGCGTAGGCGGGAGCCACCATTGGATAGTCACCCGGCAGCCCCCACCTGGCCCGGTACTCCGCAGGCGTCATGCCGTAGGCCGTATCCAGATGCCGCCTCAGCATTTTTAGCTGCCGGCCATCTTCGAGACAGATCAGATACTCATCAGTAACCGACTTCTTGATTGGCACAGCCGGCGTCAGTACGACCTCCGGCTCGGGTGGCGGCGCACCAAGAGCAGAGATCGCAGTGAAGACGTTTTCGATCAGCGCCGGCAGGTCGCCACGCGGCACGGGGTTGTTCGCAACATGGGCGGCAACGATCTCGGCCGTCCGGTCGAGAATATCGCGATGATCGGCTTTAGGCGCGGTCATTTGGTGTGTCCTGCTTGTTGTTGTCCTGCAAAAGGCGAGCGGGATGGCTGTTCTGCGTCCGTGGATGCTCGTGACATGCCACGAACTATCCGAGTAGGGCCAGCCGGGACGACATCTGACGCCTACAAATAAAGATCAAGAGCTAGAGTGAGACGAATCGCCGATCCTCAGCCGCGAGACGGCGAGAACGCGACATCAGCAATCCATGGACGTGTCAGCTCGAAGTTGTGCGCCTCGTGGTCCTGGTCGGATCCGGTAAGGCCACAGAGCTTCACGCACGGCGATCTTGAGCCCAGGGTCAGGACCTGCAAAGCAGCGAAAGACTGCTATCAATGATCAGCCGGGATGTTTCCACAGTGCTTCCGGTCGTTTTCGCCGGTGCATTTTTTGGGCTCAAGGCCTTTGCGAGCTCACAGTCGAGCCGTTTGGGCAAGCTTGGCCACGCCGATGCCCCCGGTCAGTCGAGGATTGTCCAGCGATCGGGAACATAGGAGAAACCCGTCCCACGTCTGACGATGCGGCCAATCGACGGGAAGGGAAAATGCGTCCCCACGAAGCGGGAACCGGTCTCGGCGGCACGAGAGAGCAGGCCGGTACGGGTTTCTTGGGCCCGGATCCCATCTCCGTCGAAGATCACGTGCCAGTCTGGATTTGCGATGAACAACGCTGGGTATGTGACGGCGTCTCCAACCACGATCAGCGTCTCACCCCGGCTCTCAAGGCGGATTGCCATGTGATCCAGCGTGTGCCCGGGCGTCGAAAGCGCCGTCACGCCTTCGGCTAGAACATCGCCGTCTTCATAGAGCCGGACGCGATCACCGTAGGCCGCCAGTCGCCGCCGGGCCGCCTCGGCAAAGCCCTGCATGATCTGCGGCAGGTCTTGGACTGCCACGGGATCGTGAATGAACGCGTGCTCGCCTCTTGGGAACAAAATCTCAGCGTTTGGGAACGCTGGTGCCCCGTCCGGCAGGGTTAGCCCCCCGACATGATCGGGGTGATAATGCGTGAGGATCACCATATCGATTTCGGCTCCGGCGATCCCTGCTCCCGTAAGGGAGCGCTCTCCTTCGTCGATGGAGGGGTCGAGAAGGTCGCCAGTGCCGGTATCGATGAGAATGAGCTGTCCGTCGGTCCGGGCGGCAGTGAACGTGTAGGGGTTGTCGATGTGCGTGGCGGGCAGCAACGCATCCGATAGAGCCTGCCGCACGTCTTCGATCGCTGCGTTTCGGATATAGCTTTCGTCGATCGGCCGACGCAGTTCGCCGTCGTAGAGCGTGGTCACCGAGATATCGCCTACCCTTGTCCGATAGAAGCCGGGTGCTTGCTTGAGGATGTTCGATAGCGCCGGCACACTCGTAAGCGCGAGGGCTCCAGCCAGGAGTGCTCTTCGATCCATCGTCTCCGGTCCCCCAGTCGAATCTGCAGCGCAGGTCAGGCGCTGCGACCGCTAGTCTGCTGTCAGGAAAGCCGTACCACTCGGTCCCGCCCCGATCTCGAGGACACGCACGTCGCCCTTCGGTGCGAGCATGAAGTGCGCGGTTCCAGCCGGCGTGATCGCGGCGGTTCCAGCCGGGTAGGCAACCGCGTCCTCAAGCTCCGCAGTGTCGCCTTCCCCCAGATACATCACACCGTCGAGGACGATGGTGAGGCGATCATCCGGATGGGTATGGGGCGGAAAGACCGAGCCTTGCGCCATTGTCGCCTGCGCGGCGTAGAGCCCATCCACATCGAAACCTCCGATCAGGAAGCCAGTTGCGACACCGGGGAACGTAGGGAGTGGCTGGAGCTCCATAGTCGCCAACTCGGTTGCTTCGATCTGGTCGGCTTGGGCGCCGAGCGGAGAGAGAAGTGCCACGAAGGCCAGCGTGGCGAAGGCACGAGGTTGAAACATCATCCGAGGTTCCTCTGCGTGTTTCTTGATGTGATAATTACAGACTGGCTGATATGCAATCAATTTAAAAGACCATATAGTTCAAAAATACGTCAGAGACGTGCGTGGAGAATCCGATCAGCTCTGGAAACCGTTGCGATCATGGAAGCCCGCTTGATGGAAGTTGGCCGGCTATGCCCGAGACCCTACGAGGCAATGAGATCCGCCATGAGCGGGAGCCTGATCCCAAGATCCGGGAAAGCGGGGCATGCAACCGGTCTTACGTACCGCCGAACTGCCTCAGCGTTCGATCCACTATGGCGTGGAGTTCATCCCTGCCGGCACCCGTTCGGGAAAGAATGACCATGCCGTTCACGACCGCCGTTATGAACGATGCAAGACCCGCAGCTTCCGCCTCAGGCAGTCGGCCAAGTTGCACAGCCCGATCAACGATACGTGCCATGTGATGCTTGTAGCGGTCATTGGCGTCGCGCACCCGATCGAAGAGCCCAGTTTCCGACAACTCCAAAGTCGCGTTACAGCGCAAGCACCCGGGGGGCGTCATTGGATCGGAGAGACGATCGGCCGACTTAAGCAGCAGCTCTCGCAAGCCCCCGATGGGATCCTCGTGCCGTAGTGCTTCGTCGACGCGCGCCTCCAATTCGTCACCATAGAGCTTGAGGCAGCGCGAGAAGATCGCCTCCTTGTCACCGAACGTGGCGTAGAGCCCGGCTCGAGACGCTCCAGTCGCCTCGACGATCTGATCCAGCGAAGTCCTCTGATAGCCGTTCTTCCAGAACGTCAGCATCGCGGCCCGCAGGGCCGTTTCTTCATCGAAGCCCCTCGGGCGGCCGCGAGGACGTTTTTTCGCTGGCGTGGGCAATCTGACGCCTCCCCGGTCCAAATTTACAGATACATACTGGTCAGTCCGTATTCGGCCTTCGATCGACAGACAAGGTCGCGAAAGCCGACCATGGCCGAACGTCTCAAGGAATTCCCAGCGCCTTTACTCCGGAAACCGATACTGCGGAAACGACATCTGAGAAGCGCTGCGACCGCGATCCCGCGGGCGCTTTCAGCTTTCCGCAGCAGGGCCGAGGTGCTCGTCTCGTAGTGTGTGGAGGCGGCGGGGACCGCCCTTCGAACGCGTTGCCAATCGGGCGCTTTCGCGTGATGGCTAGACGATGTCGGTTCCCAATGTTTCGCAATCGCCTACCGAGCCGAGTTTCGTGCAGGACCCGTATGCGGCCTATCGCGGGTTCCGCGACCATACGGCGTTCTGGTGGGACGAATACAGCATGCGGGTCTTCCCGCGCTTTGCCGACGTGAACGCGATCTTCCGTGACCGGCGGTTTGGCCGGGAGATCCTGCATGTGGCAACGCGGGAGGAACTCGGCTGGGACCCGGTCCCGTCGCACCTCGCGCCATTCTACGCCTTCGAGTCGAACTCGCTTCTCGAGAAGGAACCGCCGGGGCACACCCGGTTGAGGGCCCTGATCAACCGCGCTTTCGTCACCAGCAACATCGAGTCGCTCCGTCAGCGCGTTGCAAGTCTCTCACGCGAGCTCGCCTCGCGCCTGAAGGAAGACGATGATCTGATCGAGGCTTATTGCGCGCCGATCCCCGTTATCGTGATCGCCGAACTCCTGGGCGTCCCGATCGAGATGACACCACAGCTCCTCGACTGGTCGCATTTGATGGTGGCCATGTACCAGGCACGTCGGGATCGGGAGATCGAGGATGCTGCGGTCGCGGCCACGGAGGCGTTCACGGCATACATGCACGACCTCATTGCCGAACGTCGGCAGGCGCCCGGCACGGATCTGCTGAGCGCGCTGATCGCCGCGGAAGCGGAGGGCGAGCGCCTGTCGATCGATGAGGTTGTTGCTACGTCAATCCTGCTTCTGAATGCAGGTCATGAAGCGACTGTCCATGCGCTCGGCAATGCGATCTGGACCCTCGCTGGACAGCGGGTGCCGATCGCTCCGGAGAACGCCCCCAGGCTGGTTGAAGAACTCCTGCGTTTCGAACCGCCGCTCCACATGTTCACCCGATACGTGCTCGAAGACCTTGAATGGGAGGGCGTCGCCCTGAAGAAGGGGGAGGAGATCGGCCTTCTGATCGGGTCGGCCAACCGCGATGAGCGCGTCAACCATGACCCGGATGTTTTCGATCCGTTGAGACCGAACCCCCGCCATGTATCGCTGAGCGCCGGGCTGCATTTCTGCATCGGCGCACCGCTTGCGCGCCTGGAGATGCAGGTGGCTCTGACGGAGCTGTTCGAGATCATGGGCCCGGAGCTTGAGGTATCTCCCGGCACGTTCCGGAATACGTATCATTTCAGAGGACTGACCGAGCTGCGCCTCAGTCGAGCCAGGCAGCAAAGGACTACGGCGTGACCGCGTCCCGCATGGACTTTCTCTGTGTCGGGGCCGCGCATTGGGACATTATCGGCCATGTCGAAGGGACTGTGCGGGCTGGAGATGACGTTCCTGGCCGGATCGAGCATCGGCCGGGAGGTGTCGCGTTGAACGTGGCGCTAGGGCTGGCTGAACGGGAGTGTGCGGTGAGCCTTTGCTCGGTCATCGGCGATGACGAGGCCGGCCGTTCTCTGCTCCATCATACGGAAGCGGCGGGCGTCGATTGCGCCCACATCATACGCATTGCGGGGTGCGCAACCAGCCACTACCTCGCCATCGAGGATCGAGACGGCAACCTGATCGCCGCTGTTGCTGACACCGCGCTGCTCGATGCGTGGGCCAATGGACTGTCTGATCGATTGAGACCCGCGATCCAGGGAACGGGCTCACTGTTTCTGGACGCCAACCTGCCCGCAACGGCGATCTCGGAGCTGGCAGAGCTTGCAATGCAAGCCAGCGTGGAGATTGTCGCCAACCCCGTAAGCCCAGCGAAGGCGCCGAGGGTTCAAGGGCTCTTGTCGGGCCGACACTACCCGACTGTCATTGCGAACCTCGAAGAGGCCAAGGTCATCCTCCAGAACGATAGCCGATCGTCCGAAGAGGCCGCGAAGGGTCTGCGCCGCGCGGGTGCTCGGGCCGCGCTCGTGACCGATGGGCCGCGGGCTGTTGCGCTTGCAACCGAGAACGGTGATGTATCCATCGCGCCGGAGAAGCTGGCAAACCGTTTCTCGGTCACAGGGGCTGGGGACGCCCTGCTGTCGGCGTTTCTTGCGTGTCCCGAGCGGCACTCTTCGCCGAAGATCGCCTTGGAGGCTGCCCTGCACGCGGCGAGGGATCACATGACGATGCATCGATGACGGCGACCCTCCCCCTCCGCTTCTCCAGACCCATCTCAGACGCCTTGTCGAATGGCGATCCGGTTGTCGCGCTCGAATCGACGATCATCACCCACGGGCTTCCAAGCCCGCGAAACCTGGAAACCGCCCGCGCGGTGGAGGGAGTGATCCGGGCACATGGTGCGGTTCCGGCTACGATCGCCGTCATCGAGGGAACCTTGCACATCGGTCTCGACGATGCGACTCTTGCCGGTCTCGCGGTGGCGCAAGGCGTCCGCAAGCTATCGCGCGCCGATCTGCCTGCCGCGATCATCGACGGGGCGACGGGATCGACGACCGTGGCCGCGACGATGATCGCGGCGCGTCTCGCGGGTATCGAGACGTTTGCAACCGGCGGCATAGGCGGCGTCCACAGGGGGGCCGAGCACTCCTTCGACATCTCGGCCGATCTTCACGAACTCGCGCGTACGCGCGTGACCGTTATCGCTGCCGGCGCCAAAGCGATCCTCGATCTGCCGAAAACGCTCGAGGTCCTCGAGACCCTCGGCGTTCCGGTGATCGGCTATCGTACGAGCGAGTTCCCGGCGTTCTGGTCACGCAGCAGCGGGCTTTCGGTGCCGATCCGGATGGACGATGCCGAGAGGATCGCCCGGCTCCATCGCCTTCGTGCGTCGATGAATCTCGACGGGGGGCAACTGGTCGCCAATCCAATCCCGAAGGAAGCCGAGATCCCCGCAACCGAGTTGGGCCTGCATATCGAGGCCGCCATCGCCATGGCGGCGCAGCAGGGCATAACGGGCAAGGAGGTCACCCCGTACCTTCTCGAACGCGTCCTCAATCTGACCGAAGGCCACTCGCTCGAGGCGAACATCTCCCTCATCAAGAACAACGCTGCGCTGGCGGCAGAGATTGCAACCTGCCTCGCAAGAACCCGCAAGCCCAAGCACTGACGTTCAATCGCAGTCGCCGGGCACTCTTCAAGCAGGCGCGCTCGCAGGCAACAAGTCACGTCGAAGGTGTACCCTGGCGGCCCACCGGGCGCATTCCCGAGAAGGCGGCTGACAAGCCGACGAAGCATCTACCTGCTCCGCATGAACCCAAAGGAAGAGCCGCACTGCCACAGGCATGATGGCACCCAATATCCTTCGTGGCCTGCTCCCGCATGGCTAAGGTGGCCATCATTGGTCCAGCGCCGATCAATGAAGCGCGGGCGCTGGAGCATCCGCATGCGCACTTCGCCTTGCCCGTTCTGCGCTGAGAGATGGTCGCAACGGCCAGCGACCGGCCCACGCACCATCGCGGGCGGGATCTGACCGCACGACGAGTTTCTGGGATCGATCAGCCGCCGGGAACGCCTGATGGTGTGAGCGCGCGGAGGCTCGCGACGACCTCGGCTATCTGCCTGCAATGCGCGAGGCTCGCCGGGCAGATCACCTGCAGCGGGCCAGTCTCTTCTTTGCGACCGTTGCGTTGAACGATCTCAATCACTTCGAGGGCACGCTCGACCCCTGCCCCGAGCCGCACGAGGCATTCGATCTCGCCAGTTCTGACTCTCTCGGTGTCGGCCGTGACGATGCGTTCGCGAACGAAGGGCTCAAGCCGCTGCCCACGCAACGGCCAACCCTTCGGCAAGATCCCGACGGCTCTCGGACAGACGCCAACCGTGAACTTTCGCCCGTTGATATCGGGCGCAATGTCCTCGGTCGCTTCCGTCAGGTCGTCGAAGATCTTTGTGATCTTTGGCAGATACATCTCGCCCTTCGGTGTCAGCTGGAGGCCGTGCGGGAGGCGGCGAAAGAGTGCCACACCGAGCGACAGTTCGAGCTTCCTGACCTGCTGACTAATCGCGCCGGACGTCACGCCGATCTCGTTCGCTGCCGCTCTGAAGCTCAGGTTCCGGGCCGCAGCTTCAAAGGCGCGGAGGGCGTTCAGCGAGGGTAAACGATACGTCATCTGCAGACCGTAGCACGCACACGCTTGCCGCGGCATGCGCCTCAGACCGAGAAAAACTCGGCCTCAGTCTGAGCACTGCGTCGATAGAACTCCTCCCGATCGAAGCAGTCTGACAAGGACCAAGGCATCAATGAACCCCGCAACCACCGTCACACCCGCACCCACCGGCATAGGCGCGATCCGCAGCCTAGATTACGTCTTTCTCCTCTGCGACGACCTCGAGAACATGACCCGGTTCTACGGTGATGTGTTCGCATTCGAGCGGCAGGAAGTTCAGCCGGGTCGCATGGTCGAGCTGAGAGTAGGCTCGCTGTTCCTCGGTCTCCGGAGGCGCGGACGCGCTTACGACGGTCCCACAATCCCGGTACAATCGGCCGCGGTTCAGCTTAGCTTCAGGGTGCCGCCGGCCGATGTGGACATCGCCTTCGACACGCTGAAGACAAAGGGTGTCGATGTCATCGAGCCGCCAACGGATCAGGATTGGCCCCATCGCACGCTCTACTTCCGCGATCCGGAGAACAACATCCTCGAGATCTTCGCGGACATCCATCTGCAAGAGACGCGTTCGGCTCCCTCTGGTGTCCACGCTGTGATCGGGGAGTGACGCGACCCAAGGTTCAGCCGAACCGAACGCCGCGGGCGGGCACTCTGCTCGCCGCTAAGCATGGGCTCAGGCGACCTGCGCAAGAGCCCGACTCTGGAAAAGCCGTGGCGATCCAAGAGTTGGCCCCGGAGTGCCGGGCGTCAGGCGAGGGACCGCTACGACGATAGTTCCTCAGCCAGCCATTCGAGAAGTCGTTCGGTGTCCGGGTGTCGGTGACGCGCCCTGCTTCGGAACACGGAGATCTCAGTCGGCCGCTCCGCACGCTCCTCGCATGGTCTGATCAGTTTTCCGTCCGCAATCATGCCCTCCGTGGTCCTGCTCCATCCGAGTGCCACGCCATGGCCCGCGACGGCGGCCTGGAGAGCGAGCGGGTAGCTGTCGTAGGGCACGGGCTTCGGACGCCTGTCCAGGCTGGCACCGATGCTCTGGAACCAGCCGTCCCACTCCATCCAGTCCTGCGGCGCGACGGAGTGGGCCAGCAGTGGAAGGCCAAGGAGTTCATCTGGCTTCAACGGCAAGCACCGGCCCGCAACCAGTGATGGCGCGCAAACCGGAAAGATGTCGTCCGCCGCGGTGAAGGCCAGACGCGCAGACCCGGATCGACGACCTGAGGTCTGCATCGCCACGTCGAAGGCCTCAAGGGTTTCGGTCAGCGGATTGAGGCTGCTCACCACTCGCAACTCCGTGCCGGGATGGCGTTCGTGAAACCGGGCCAGACGCGGCATCAGCCAGTAGAAGGCTTCGCAAAGCTGGCAGTGTAGCACCAGCTCGCCACTCCGCCGCTGACCGCGCAGTGCGGCGATCTCGGTGGCAATCTCGGTAAGCGCCTCGCCGACCACCCGCCCCAGCCGCCGTCCCGCATCTGTCAGGAAAACCGCCCGATTGCGCCGCTCGAACAGTCTCGTCCCAAGCTCCTGCTCCAGAAGAGCGATCTGCTTGCTGATGGCCGTCTGGGTCATGCCGAGTTCGGCCGCGGCCAAGGAAAAGCTCTCATGTCGCGCTGCCGCTTCAAACGGCCTCAGGCGACTGAGCGGGGGCAGCGACATGCCCGAGCTATTCATTCTTTTTGCTCATGCAAATCAGAAAAGAACTCCCTTTTCGTTCACATGCATACATGACTTTTATGGCCGGGCGAACGTGATCGGAGCGAGGAGCCGACATGCGACCCAAAACCTTCCGAGAAGACGTACGCACTTCCATTCTCGCGATCACGGTGTCCGTTGCCGCCCTGTCGCTAGGCGATGCCACAATCAAGGCTGCGGGTGTGTCCCTGCCACTTTGGCAGATGTTCATCGTCCGCTCCGCCCTGGTGGTGCCAGTTCTCTGGTGGCTCATCTGGCGACGTGGGCCCGTTGCACTGTCGAGCCTGTTCTGGCCTATCCTGCGGAGCGCGCTGCTGGTCGCCATGTGGCTCTGCTACTACGCTTCGCTGCCTCTGATGCCGCTCTCACTGGCCGCAGCCGCATACTATTCGGGCCCGCTCTTCATCGTGGCACTGGCCGCCCTGGTCGGCCGCCGATGGCCCTCGGGCCGTGCAATCCTCGCGATTGGCGGCGGGTTCGTCGGTGTATGGCTGATCATCAGGCCGGATACATCCGGCTTCTCCTCAGGCACCTTGCTGCCGGTCATTGCAGCCGTTCTCTATGCCTGCGCCATGGTTCTTACGTCCGCGAAATGCCAGAAGGACAACCCGCTCGTCCTGGCACTGGTCTTGAACGCCGCGTTCATATGTTGCGGGACGTTCCTCGGGCTTTTCTCCGGGCTCGACGGCTCGGTCGTTCTAGGCCCTTGGCAACCGCTCGACCTGCACCTTTCAGCAACCGTCTTGGCCCTCGCGGGCCTGATCCTCATTGGGAGCGTCGGGGCGGCGATCGCCTATCAGAAGGGACCTCCGGCTACCGTTGCAGCCTTCGACTACAGCTATCTGGTGTTCAGTCTGATCTGGGGTGGCCTGTTCTTCGCGGAGTCGCCAAGTGTCACGGGGCTCGTTGGCATAACGATGATCGTCGCCGCGGGTCTTCTGGCCCTTTCGAGGCGACAGGAATAGTCGGCCGCACGATCTGCAACAACGAAGCAGGACATTCGCCATGGTTCGGTGAGCGCGGCGGCAGTCCGCCGACCAATAGCCGGTCCCATGACGAAGCTGGGCGCAGACGGGAAGGTCGCCTCGGAGGAGCTCATGTGTCGCTGGCATCGATGCCCCCAAGGGGCAGAAGAAAACAGCAGGGGCAGATCCTGGGATTGCGCTTTGCTCTGATGGCGTGCACGTCCACAAATGATGCACCCTGACCCTCCACCGCGCTGTGCCCAAGGAGGAGACGCGAGCGATGACCCCGGCTTCCAGCAACGGCGCGCCGCCCCTTGCCGGGACTGACTGGTGGTCGGTGGCAACCGTCACGATCGGGATCACGGTCTTCGCCATCGCGCAGGGGCTGACCTATCCGCTCATCTCCCTGTTGCTGGCCGAGCAGGGCGTGTCGGACACTGTGGTCGGGCTGAATGCCGCAGCATTCATGCTGGGGCTGGGAACCTCAGTTCTTGTCGTTCCAGCGCTGACGCGACGCTTGCGCGCAGGGCAAGTGATCGTCGCAGGGCTTTTGGGTGCGGCTTTCGTCCTCGCGGGCTTCGCGGCGACGAGCTCCCTTGCGGCGTGGTTCGTGCTGCGCTTTGCTCTCGGGTTTTGCGTCAACGCGATCTACGTCTTTGGCGAGGCTTGGTTGAACGCTGCCACGGCAGACCCGGTGCGGGGCCGCGTCTCCGGGCTCTACGGTGCGGGGATGACCGCCGGCTTCGTGCTCGGCCCGCTTGCCATTCCGCTCTTCGGCACCGAAGGTGGTCTCGCGTTCGCCGCCTGCGCAGTGCTTGTATCGCTCGTCGCCTTCGGTCTGGCGCTCCTGTCCCGCCGAGCCCGGATCGAACCCGACAAGCTCGTGTTGGCAGACCTCCCGCGCTTCGCGTGCTCCGCGCCGCTGCTCCTCTTCCTAGTGCTCGCCTTCGGCGTCGTGGATGCAACGGTGCTCTCGCTCGCTCCCCTGCATCTGACCGAGGGTGGGGCCAGTCCTGCGGCGGCAGCAACCTTTATCGCCGTCATGCATATGGGCATGATCGTCGCGCAGCCTTTGCTCGGGATCCTACTTGACCGGATCGATCGCTGGCGGGTGGCCGCCGGCTGCCTCGCAGCGGTGGGGCTGACCTTCGGCCTTCTCGGCTTCGTCTCTGCGACGGGCACGCTCGTCTGGGTTCTCGGGGCCTTCGGCGGCGCGGCCTTCTTCGGCATCTACACCAGCGCGCTTGCGATCCTGGGGCGAGAACATCAAGGCGCGATGCTCGTCGCGGGCGCATCGGCTTTCTCGCTTGCCTACGCCGCGGGCGGCGTGATCGGCCCAACGACCGCGGGCGCCTTCGCGGACCTCATCCCCGGCACGACATTCGTCTTGGTCTCCGTGCTCGGCATCTGCGGCGCGCTGGTTGTCCTCGCACGGCGATGACGGCGGTCCATCGCGCATCCTAGGCCCAGGCCTGGCGCGAGAGATCGAACTGACGGGGCCTGCGACACTTGATCGAACCGCCGTTGCTTCGCTCGCCTCGAACAGTCCTCTGCGCCTGCCGGCCGGAGTGCGGCGGCTGGTGTTCGCAACCAGCCGCCGAGGCCCCGTGGTCGAGCCGTCGGGGTCGAGTTTGAGAAGAAGCTCACTCCTCAACCTCGATGACCGCGATTGCATCGACTTCGAAGAGCATACCGTCGAGCGCCAGGCGCGGGACGGGGACAAGGGTTTGAGCCGGCAGATGAGTGCCGAGAGTCGCCACGAGCTTACGGGTCATCGCCCTCAGCATCGACGGTTCGTAGGCGACGACATAGGTCGTGAGCCTCGTCACCTGCCGCGGCTCTGCGCCGACCGCGTCGAGTGCGGTTCGGAGATTTGCATAGGCCTGCTCTACCTGTGCCTCGAAGCCGTGCGGTAGGACGCCCGTAGGGTCTTCGCCGCCCTGACCCGCGATGAAGGCCACGCGACCGACGTCGTCGGCGACAACTGCGTGGCTGAAGCCGTAGGGGGCGGGGTCGAACAGATCGGCAGGATTGACGATACGGATGTCGGGGGCCACGGCGCCGGCCAGCGTGGCGGCAGTGACGCCGAGGGCGCAAGGTAAGGCCGTTGAGCGGTTCACGGCTGAGTCCCTTGATACGCGATCAGTGGAGGCTGACGGCGCCGAGATTGGAGAGCTTGTCAGGATTGCGGACGATGAAGATGCTGGCGATCTTGCCGGTGGTGTCGTAGGCGACGGTCACCGCCGCGGCGGTGGCCGATCCCTTCCGGATCAGAAGACCCCGGCCGGCATTGAGATCGACCCCATCCCAGCGATGCTCGTCCCAATAGGCTCGGAGCGGATCGGCGAGGAAGGCCGTGACGGCCGGGATGCCCTCTAATGTTTCACGGATCGCCGGGACCTTCCCGCCGCCATCCGCCGTCAGCCGAACATCGGCGGCAAGGAGCCTCACCAGCTGGGTCACTTCACCTGTCGTCACAGCGGTCCGGAACGCGGCGAGCAACCGCTCCTGCTCGGCAGGTGGCGGGCTGCTGCGTGGCGGGCCCTCCGCGATCCGGCTGCGAGCCCGCGAGACAAGCTTGCGGCAGTTGGGCTCAGTCAGAGCAAGCGTGTCGGCGAGGTCGGCATAAGGCAGCTCGAAGATCTCATGCAGCAGGTAGGCTGCCCGCTCCCGAGGCGTCAGACGCTCAAGCACAAGCAGGAGGGCGGTCGAGAGCGTCGAGGCCAGCTGCACCTTCTGCCCGGTCTCCTCAACCGCCACCTGGATCGGCTCGGGCAGCCACGTTCCGACATACTCGACCCGTGCAGCGTGGCCCGCGCGGCGGAGATCTAAGCAGCGTCGCGTATAGGCCGTGATCAGCCATGCCTGCGGGTGCGCGATGGCCTCCCGGTCGGCGCCCGCCCACTTGATGAACGTATCTTGGGCCGCGTCCTCCGCTTCACTCAGCGTGCCGAGGATGCGGTAGCCGATCCCGAGGAACCTCGGCCGCATCACCTCGAAGAGATCCGTGTCGCGGGCTGCCATGATCTCAGTGCGTCGAGACATTGATCCGGTTCCACAGATTGATCATGGCTATATTCGCGGTCACGAGCCCAATCTCAGCGTCCGAGAACTGCCCGCGCATCTGGCTGCGCAGACCAGCGATATCGGTCCGCCGATCGAGCCCTGTGAGCGCCTCGGTCCAGGCAAGCGCCGCCTGCTCGCGCGCGGAGAAGTCGCGCACCTGGTCCCAGACGACGAGACGATCGAGCCGCTGCTGCGTCTCACCTGCCTCCCGGGCCTCTCTGACATGCATCTTCACACAGAAGCCGCAGCGGTTCAGCTGGGAGGCCCTCAACCGTACGAGGTTGTAGATGGGAAGGTCGAAGACGCGGGCATCGACGACCTCCTGCGCGCGCGTGACTGCGTGAATGACCTCGGGGACGAGCTGATCGTATCTGAGAGTGGCGGTGTCGTTCATTGTTCCATCCTGTCAGCGGCCCTGACCGGGCCCTATGCTGCAAGGACGATCCAGCTCCCACGCTTGTGACACGCAAGGCGACAAGACAGGACAAGACCGTTTCGGGTTGGGATGCGCAACGACTGTAGCGACCGGCCAGGCCGCAAGAATCTCTGCGCAATCACTACCGGGTGCACGAGCCACAACCGACACCATCCCACGACGCGGCATCCGCTCGCCAAACCGATGCCTTGCGGTTTCCAACCGCTGATGTCCGACCTAAGCTGACGAGAGCCAGTCGAAGACCCGTTCGACGAGCCGGGGGCCGATCAGACCGGGTACATCGCGTGGAATCGTGGCTACGAAGACGTCGTGACGAAGAAGCGTATTCGGAGAGCCGTTCCGACCTCTACCGCGTTGCGGTCTCCATCGTCGGCGATTCAGCTAGCGCCGAGGATCTGGTTCAGGAGAGCTGGCTGAGGTGGAACGGGCGGGGCTACCCGGCCGAAGGTGCGCCGAGGATCCTGCGTCGGATCGTCCGCAACCTTGCGCGCGACCTTCTCAGAAAACGGCGGCGCGAGGAGGAGGTTTTCCAGTCGCTCGCCGACGAGAGCTGCTATGCCCCAGATGTCGAGAGCCTCGTGGTCGACCGTGACCGGTTGAGAAGGGTCGAGCGGATCGTGTCGGCCTTGCCGGCACGCACGCGGCTGGCCTTCCGCATGAGCTGCGTCGATGGGAGAACATATGCCGAGATCTCCGAGCGTTTGGAGGTGTCCAGGCCGCGGGCGCATCAGCTGGTCGGCCAGGCGCTCGCGAAGATCACAATGGAGCTTGCGAACGAGTGGCACGAAGGGCTGCCGTCGGCACCTCGAGGGCGCGACCGCGCTGAAGGAAGACCGGATGGCGAAGCAGGATCGAACTGAGCTCGTGGACGAAGCGGTCGAGATTTTCCTCGCCCTACGTTCCACGCCCTCCGATCTTTCCCTCTTACGAGACCGCGAGGCCTTCCTGGCGCGGGGGCGAGAAGAACGCGCGATCTATGAGGAGGTGGCGCGCGCCTGGCAAACGGCGGCAGTCGCGGGGCGGCGACGGCGGCCAAAGCGACGCTATGCTGCGTTGGCCATTGTCGGCGTTCTCGCCGCGGCTGCTTATGCGGGTCCGGATCTCTATCTAGAAATCAGCTCGGATTACCGGAGCGAGGGAACGCCGGCTCGTGTCGAGCTTGCGTCGGGCGACCTGATGCATCTCGACGCGGGTTCTGCGGTCGAGGATGACAGTGACGCCTCTGCCCGTCGCATCGGCCTGCTCCGCGGGGCTGCCTTCTTCGATGTCGCCGAGGATGATCGCCCCTTCGTCGTAGAGGCAGGGGATGTGATGGTATCGGTGCTCGGCACCTCGTTCGAAGTCGCGCGCGCGGGCGATGCGACCGTGATCGGCGTGACAGAGGGATCCGTCTCCGTCGAGCTCAACGGCGAAACCCGAACGATCGGGCCTGGCCAGCGCATCCTTGCCACCCCGAGCGACCGGCTCGTGCAGAGCCAGATCGATCCCAATGCAGTCGCGTCATGGCGCGAAGATCGCTTGATCGCGGATGGGCGCAGTCTTCGAAGTCTCGCGGCCATTGTGGAACGGCGGCTGTCAGGTCCGGTGGTCCTGCTGGGTGAGGATCTTGGGCAAACCCGCATCACGGGTGGTTTCGACCTCAAGGACCCCATCACCGCTCTCCGCGCCATAGCGGCGGCGACCGGTGCTCGGGTCGTGGCGATGCCACCGGCAATGACGCTCATCATCGAACCCGGATTTTTGACGATGTCCCCTTAACAAAGGCCCGCGCCAATCGTCGTGCATTCAAGGGCGTGCGCATGAACCGCGCCTGCGACGCGGGGACGGTGATGACATTCTCAAAGCTTGCATACGGCTCGACGCTCGTCGCCTCTCTGACGCTCGGAACCCTGGCTTCGGGTCAGAGCGCGGCGCCGCTCGCGGAGATCGATCTGCCGGCACAGCCACTTGGCTCAGCTGTTCGCGAGTTCGTCTCTCAGACCGGCGTCCAGGTGAGCGTCGAGACGGCGCTTGTCGCGGGGCGGCGGAGCAACGCTGTCCGAGGCGCATCGACCCCTAGAGAGGCGCTCGACCAGATGCTCGCCGGATCGGGGCTGGTCGTCGAGCGCGTCGCGACGAGCGTCTTCGTCCTCAGGGCGGCGACACCGGCGAGCCCAAACGAAGACGGGATCCTCGAACTCGATGAGATCGTCGTCTCGGAGACATTTCTCGGCAGGACACCCGGCGCGAGCGGCGGCGGCGCGCCCTTCGATGCGTTCGAGGAGGCACGAACCATCGAGACCATCGGTGGGGAGGAGATCGAGCGCGCCGATCTCGGCGACATCGCCGATGCCATCGATACCGCCGCGAACGTCGTCGTGACGAACCAGTTCAATCCGACGACCTTCGAAGTGACGGTCCGCGGCATCAGCGATGTGGGCAACGTGAACGCCACAGCACCCACGGTCGGCCTCTTCGTCGACGGTGTGCTGCTCAATCAATCCGGTGGTGTCGCAGGTACCAATCCGGGTCTGGTCGACACCGAACGCGTCGATGTCTTCCTCGGCCCGCAGACAACGACTTTCGGCCGCGCGACAACCGCAGGCGCTGTCAACGTCGTCACGAAGAAACCGACGAATGACTTGGAGTTCTCAGCGGAAGGCGACATCGGGCTCTTCACCGACGATGTCGCGGCTACGGGATCGGCAACCTTCGTGGCGAATGCGCCGATCCTCGAGAACGGCCTCCTCTCGGGACGGCTCGTCGGCTTCGTCAATGCTTCGGGCGGCTTCATCGAGGTCTTCGGGGCCGATCCCGCCGAACGGATTGAGAGCGAAGGCTTCGGCACGCGCCTCAGCTTGCGGTCGCAACCGACCGAGAACCTCACGCTGGATCTGCAAGTCGATTACTCGCGGGTCGAGTTCGACGCGATCAGCCAAGTGTCCCTCGAACTCCTCGAAGAGGGGGAATTCGTGACCTTCACGGACTCTCTGGGAGAGGATCGAAACGACAGCGTGCTTGTCCGCTTCGCCTCTCTCTACGACACAGACTTCGGCACGTTCAGCTCCAACTCGGCTTTCCGGTTCTCGGAGACGTTTTCAAGCTTCGATGTGGACGGGTTGCTGGCCTTCGACCTTACGGTCGGCAGCGTCACTACGGCTACCACGAGCTTCTCGCAGGACTTTCGCTTCGACGGTCTGCCGACCGAGCTCACAGCCCTTCCCGGGGAGATCGTCTTCGATGCCGGTGTCAGCTTCAACCTCAACAACTTCTTCTCGCAGAACACAGCCGACCTAGCGCCGATCGGCGGGCCGGGCTTCGGCTTCCTGATCACCGATGACGAGCAGGATCTGCTGAACGTAAGTGCCTTCGCCGATGCAGCATGGCGCCCGATACCGGATCTCGAGCTCTCGGCCGGGCTTCGATACGCCTTCGACCGCGTCCAGGAGTCCGACGAGACATTGACCACGGGCCCCGCCGTCGAGCTGGGGCTTCTGCCGGGTGGTTTCTCCGAGACGGGCGAAGCATCTTTTCACTCGGTCACGCCGCGTGCTGCCGTCAGCTACGATTGGAGCGACGACCTCGCCACCTACTTCTCCTTCGCAACCGGCTTCCGTCCGGGCGGCATCTCCGAGACCGAATTCTCCGGCGTGTTCGAGTTCGACGAAGAGGTCACGCGCACCTTCGAGGTCGGCGTGCGGAGCCGCTTTCTGGACAATCGCCTCGCCCTGAACGCGAGCGCCTTCTTTACGAAGATCAATGACTTTCAGACGCCGATTTTCGTCACCTTCCCGGGCAGCATCCTTCCCCCGCAGATCATTCTCGACAATGCAGGCGATGCGACGAGCATCGGCGGGGAAATCAACATCGCCGCGCGCCCGATCGATGGTCTCCTCCTCCGTGCGAACGCCGGTGTGAACTTCACCGAGATCAAGGAGTTTAACTTGGCGCCACCCGGCTCAGGCGGCGAGGTGACCGACCTCTCGGGCCTGGATCTGCCGAATGCGCCGAAGTTTACGTTGACGCTGAGCGGAGACTACGAGTTCTCGACACAACTGTTCGGCAACGCCCGCCCCTTTGTCCGCGCGGATTACAGCTTGAGGACCGATTTCATCGGCTCGATCTCTGCGGAGCCGACAGGGGTCGATGGCTTCGACACACTCGATTTGAGGGCCGGGCTGCGGGGCGATCGCTACTCCATCGAAGTCTTCGCCGAGAACGTCCTCGACGAACGCTTCGCCACCACGGGAACCCCCGGTCCCGGAGCCAGCTTCCCGTTCCCGATCGACCCTTCCTTCGGCCTGCCGCCCGCCGTGACGGGCCCGGTCGGCGTGCCCGGCGCACCCCGTCTCGTCGGCGTCCGGGCAAAGATCACGTTCTGATGCGAGCGCACTACTGCGCTGGCTGCAGAACACCTGAGATCCTCGCTTCGGCCAATCGCGCCGCCGTCGCACGTGTTTTTGCTCCAGCGGCATGCCGCTCGTCGATTGTTACTCGACATATGGCCCCAACACCGGTGTCGTTAGCGCATGCGCACCGTCTTGCTCGGCATCGCTTCTGCACTCGCCCTCGTCGGCCCAGCGCGGGCCGAGACGCCGGTTGATGTCGAACTCATCCTGGCAGTCGATGTCTCGTTATCGATGACGGCCAGGGAGCTAGAGATCCAGCGCCGCGGCTATGCCGAGGCGCTCGTAAGCGAGGATGTCCTCGATGCGATCCGGCTCGGTGGCCCAAACGGTCAGATCGCACTCAGCTACGTTGAATGGGCAGGCCCCGCGTCGCAGCGCGTGATCGTGGACTGGACGCTCATTCGCACGCGGGCTGATGCGGAGGCCTTTGCGGCCAAGCTGACCATCACGTTCCCGGACGCACTGCCGCGCACCGCGATTTCATCCATCATCGACCATTCGATCCCGCGCTTCGACGACAACGGCTTCATTGGGGAAAGGCGGGTGATCGACATCTCGGGCGACGGG
Source organism: Pseudomonadota bacterium (assembly GCA_039815685.1). Taxonomy (GTDB): domain Bacteria; phylum Pseudomonadota; class Alphaproteobacteria; order Rhodobacterales; family Rhodobacteraceae; genus Thermohalobaculum. The sequence goes on from JBCBYV010000038.1 coordinate 30,391, forward strand.
CCGAACAATGGCGGGCGCCCAGTCCTCGCGGCCCGTGCGGATGCGGCAGCGCGCGGCATCACCATCAACGGTCTGCCTTTGATGACACGGGAGGGACGGTGGACCGAGTTCGATCTCGCAGATCTCGATCAGTACTACCGCCACTGCGTGATCGTGGGACCGACGGCGTTCGTGATCCCGGTGCTGCGGTGGGAGGACTTCCCTGACGCCGTCCGTCGCAAGCTTGTCCTCGAGCTCTCCGAAAGGCTGCCGGAAGCCGCAAACGTGATCCGCGTTGAGGGCTATGACTGCCTGATCGGCGAGAAGATCTGGGAGCAGTACTACGGCGACTGGAACTGATGCCTGTCGCCTTCGGCTGACTGAGGACAACCGCGTTTGCGACCCGAATGCCCAGCCCCCCACGATCGCGATGGGGTAACCAATGCCCGGTTCCCGAGACCGGCTGCAGCTTCGAGGGTTTTTGCCGAAGGTCTGGAAGGAAACGACATCAAGGCGTCCGGTCATGCTGAGATGCAGACTTGCCGCGACCCCGCATGACCGGCGCAAGCCCGGTTGAGCCTGTCGGTTCGCAGCGTCGGGAGACGGCTTGGAGACCAGCCTGGCCGGCAACCTGCTCTCGCAATTGGTCAGGCTTCAAAGCCCTCATGGATCGCAGAGAAGAGGCTGACGACGGCATCGATCGCTGGATGTCGTTTTGATCGATGGGGGAGCTGCAGCACGAGCGCCCGGCCGGTCCTGCAGGTCTCCGGTGACAGTTGGTCGAGTTCTCCCGTCGCGAGCGCCTGTTCGACCAGGCAAGCGTGACCCATGAGCGCGCCCGCACCCGACTTCGCCTCCTCGACGGCCAGGGCGTAGAGCGAGTATTGCGGCCCACGTGTCGGATCGCCGACAAAGACCCCCGTCGCCCTCGACCACATCGACCAATCGTCCTGCCAAGTCTGGTCGTGCAGCAGGGGTATGGAGGCAAGGTCGACGGCGCCTGCCAACTTCGGCGAGCAGACCGGGAAGATCGTGTCCTCCGCCAGCACGACCTGATCAGATGTCGGGTCAGGCACGGAGAAGAACACAGACAGGTCAAAGAGATCTCGCGATAAGCTCGGAGGGTTCTCCAGCGCCGTTACCGAGACGTTCAGGTCGGAGCGCATCTCGCGCAGTCTGCCCAACCTCTGGGGCAGCCAGAGCTGAGCGATCGATGGCAGCGCGGCGATGTGGATCTCCGGGTGCGGGGCAAGACTTCGGAGGCTGTGTGTCGCCGTCGCGAGAAGGTCGAAGGCTCGTGTGAAATCATCCGTCAGCCTGGCGGCGGACAACGACAACGAAACCCCGTACGGGCTTCTTTCGAACAACGGCGTGCCGGCCCAGGTCTCAACCGCCTTCACATGCTGCGAAATCGCGCCGGCGGTGACGCCCAGCTCCGCCGCGGCGGCCGCGAAGCTGCCCAGCCGGGCTGCCGCCTCGAACGCACGCAGGGCGTTGAGCGGCGGTCCCTTTGGGCGGCGTGGTGCAACAGCCATGGCGCTAGCCTTAGTTTTTCTACGCCGAGAAATAGCAAAACTAGTTTGCGTTGTCCCACTGGCTGCTCAATCTGGACACAGCAATGGAGGGGGCCGCGTTGACGATAGCAGCAAGAGACTGGGTGCCGGCCCAGAGCGAGACGCTGGTCCAGAGGATCGCGGGCGAAACCTCGCGCGCCTCCTCTGCATCCCTGCTCGCGCGGATCGACCGTCTGGCCGAGCGAAACCGTGAGATCCACGAGCGCGAATGCTTCAACCTCAATCCGGCGACCAACGTAATGAACCCGCATGCCGAAGCGTTGCTGTCGTCAGGTATAGGGTCGCGACCATCGCTCGGATACCCGGGCGAAAAGTACGAGATGGGTCTTGAGGCCATTGAAGAGATCGAGGTGATCGCCGCTGAGCTTTGCGCTGAGGTCTTCGATGCGAGGTTCGCGGAGATCCGCGTGCCGTCGGGGGCGATCGCGAACCTCTACGGGTTCATGGCCACGTGCCGACATGGCGACACGATCATCGCGCCGCCCGCATCAATCGGCGGGCATGTCACACATCATTTGGCAGGATGCGCCGGCTTGTTCGGCCTGCGCACTCTGGACGCCCCCACCGATGGCGATGGTTATACCGTCGATCTCGACGGATTGCGGGACCTTGTCCGCAAGGAACGCCCAACGCTAGTGACGATCGGCGGCAGCCTCAACTTGTTCGAGCATCCCGTCCGAGAGGTCCGCGCTATCGCGGACGAGGTCGGCGCCAAGGTGATGTTCGATGCCGCACATCAATGCGGCATCATCGCGGGCAAGGCCTGGGGCAACCCGCTGGCCGAAGGCGCGCACTTCATGACCATGAGCACCTACAAGAGCCTCGGCGGTCCGGCCGGCGGGCTGATCGTCACGAACAACGCGGCCATCGCAAAGGATCTGGACGCGATTGCTTTCCCGGGCATGACGGCCAATTTCGATGCGGCTAAATCCGCTGCTCTTGCGGTGACGATGATCGATTGGCGCGACTACGGCGCTGAGTATGCTGCGGAGATGATCTCGATGTCCTGCGCCCTGGCGACGAGCCTCGAAGCCAGCGGTGTTCCGGTCTTTTCGGGGCGTCACGGCTTTACCGCGTCTCATCAGTTTGCCGTGTTGGCCGAGTCCTTCGGTGGCGGCCAGGCCGCGTCAAAGACCCTTCGTCAGGCCGGCTTCCTCGCGTGTGGCATCGGATTGCCCGTCAGAGAGCTCGATGGTGACATGAACGGCCTTCGTATCGGCACACCGGAGCTGGTGAGGTGGGGCGTCACGTCGGATCATGCCGAGAGCATGGCGTCTCTAATCGCGCGCGGTCTGGCCGGTGATGATGTCGCTGCGGAAGTCGCGGACTGGCGCCGAAGCTTCGACCGTCTGCACTTCGTCCACACATGACGACCCATGGGTTACCGACGCGACACTGAACAGTGACGTTTTCGAGATAGCGGCTCGACGCCTCCTGCGTCGCCAAAACTCTCTCCGCCACTTGTTCGGGTGTCGGCCCAGAGTGTTCGTCGAAAACGTCTGAGCTGGCCGAGGCTCCCTAGCCGGCCATTCCCTGGAAACCGTCTCCGGACGGAGCCATTGGTCTCAACCGAACGGAACCGCAGCCTCGATGGCAGATCTGGGCGCGGTTCCATGAACCTCCGTTTGTGGATCGGGGTGGAATAAGGACCCCGTCTGAGGGGTGATCGGCGTCCAATCGGGGCTTTGGCTCACTCTCGGTGCAGTTTTCGTCCTTCATGCGGCGATCATCCTCGCCTTGAGTAGGTCGAGCTTTGCTCGGCCATACATCTGGCGCTTCAGGGTTTTCAGGCGGTTGATCTGTCCTTCGGTCTGCCCGTTCGACCATGGTTCTTTCATCGCAGCGGCGACCGCGTCCCGGTCGGTCGCGAGCCCACGGGCGAACGAGGAGATAAGTCCGCGTTCTGCCTTCCGCAGCCACGCAT
>JBCBYV010000024.1:0-74203 GCA_039815685.1 Pseudomonadota bacterium
CCGGCTCGCCGCCGCCACCGTCGTCTTGCCTTGAATGATCTCGATGACTAGCGCGCTCTTACGCTTCGCCGTCCATCGCTTGATGTCTTCTGCCACCGTCTCGCTCATCGCTACATCGTCTCACTTGTAGCATGAGCAGGATTTCACTGGGTCGAAACACGACTTTGATCCTTGCACCCCCATTCTTGTCGAAGGGCAGGGTTGCAGGAGCAATCCAGCTTCAAGAGGGCTAGTGGTCAGGGCTCGGCCCGTGCCCGCGAGTTCTGCGCCTGGGGCGCGTAGAGCGGCTCTTCTCGCGTTCGACATAGCTAGCCCTCTCCGGTTCGCTGTTGGTGCGTTCTTGCTGGTTGGGCCGTGCCAGCGCACTTGCATCCGCCCTAAGCATCCCAATGGTTGCCCTGTGGCGTTCTGCCAGCTGAGCAGCTTTGTTCCGTAGCTGGCTGAGCTGCTCTTGCTGACGTTCCTGTAGCTGCCGATGTTCCAGCCTCTGTCCCTCCAACAGCGCGTCTTCGGAAACTTTGTTCTCGATGAGGATGCGCTTCCGTCGCCCTGTCAGGCGATCTAGCAGACCCAGTAGTCCTTTGCGGATGCGCTGCTCACTGGCTTCGCGTTCCTCGCGCCGCTCCTTAGCCTGCTGTTCCTTGAGGCGGTTGGCTTGTCAAACGGCAGCGCCGCCATTCCCGCATCGGCTACCGCACGCCCGAGTAGGCCAACATCGACATGACCCGCGCCGAAGCAGCATAGTGAATATGCCTCCAGTCTGGTTTCGGGGCGCAGTCTCAGCATAGTCAACACGCGCCCAGTCCCGCATCAGGAGGCAAGCTCAACCTCCTTCGGGCCTGCACCACGCGACCGGCAGTGCACCGCTAATGGTGGAACGCCGCGACGGAGACCCGCCGTCCGATCAGGTAGGCATCAGCGACGTGGACCATCGGGGTCAGATCCATGTCAATGGCCCGAGCCGCGATAAGATTGGCGAAGTTTGCATAGAGGCGTGGATACTCCCCGGCGAGGGTCGCGTTGTCGCCTGCGCCGGCATCACCGACCGCTGCCCCCGCGACTGTGAGGCTCCCACCGCCGTCGGCGAGGATCAGCGGGCCGCCATCGGTCTCGACCTCGATGCGCCAGATCTGCTCGCCCTCCTGAAGGAAGTCGAGATCCGCCGTCATTGGCGCACCGCCGGGAAGATGGAAACGCAGTTCCGCCGCGATCGGTGCCTGCGCGTTCTCGGGTACCATCAGCGTCGCTTCGGTCAGGTGAAACGGCACCGGCAGGATCCGGGTGAGGATCGAGAACGCATTGATCGTGGGGTCGAAGACGCCGAGCCCCCCGGGCTCGAAGATCCAGGTCTGGCCGGGATGCCAGCGGCGAACATCCTCTTTCCAGATGAGGCGCACGGCATCGATCCTCCGATCCGCCAACCATGCCCTCGCCCGCGCCACGCTTGCGGCCTCCCGCGAGTGCCAGGATGCATAGAGCGCGACCTCCTTCTCCCGTGCGATCGCTTCCAACCTGTGGCATTCGGCGAGCGTGGCGCCCGGCGGCTTCTCCAGCATCACATGGCGCCCCCCTGTGAGCGCTTCTTCAGCAAGGCGGAAGCGAGGCATCGGGGGCACGGAGAAGGAGACGGCCGCGACCTCCGGGTGAGCAGTCAGCATGTCAGCAATCGTGCGGTAGGAGGGTACGCCCTCGACCGAGCCGTCCAGCGAAACCGTGGCGACGAGGCGGAAATCAAGCGATGCGACAAGCGCCGGTACATGCTGGTCGGTCGCGATCTTCCCAATGCCGACGAGCGCTAGCGGGATCATCGGTGCGAGCCCTTCGGCACGGCTGAGCGTCGACGGGTGCCTATGAAGAAAGAAGCGGCTCCTATCTCAGGGCACCCGTGATGGTCGACGAACAGCGGTGAAGCCTCTCTGAAGCGCGCGGCTCGTTCCTCTCGGACATTGCGATGTAGCGAGTGGACGATAACATCTTTTTCGATCATGTCGCCTGCCTCCCGATGGCGAGATGCTTGCGATTAGTTGGTCTTGTGGCCGCTTGGCGAGCAATCCTGCCATCGGCGGTATTGGACATCCGCGCGTCGCAAATCCGAGCCCTGTGAGTGATCGCCTTCCTCGGGTTCTTCAACGGCAACTGCATCTTTGCGGCCCCCGGTGTGCCTGGATGGCGTCGAGAGCCGCGGTCCTGAGCATCATGCTGCAGCATTCGTCTATTCGAACGTCTCCTCTGTGATGCTTGCCTCTTAGTCGTCGAGATCTTCGACGACCATGGTGCTGCGTCAACTGATGTCACCCGTGGAACGGTCGGGTGAGTGCTGGCGAGCATGATCGCGAGGTCCGACGGCTCAAGCCTGCCGCTGCTTGTTGTAGACGTCGAAGATCACGGCCGCGAGCAGCACCATACCCTTGATGACCTGTTGGTAATCGATGCCTATCCCCATGATCGACATGCCGTTGTTCATTACCCCCATCAGGAAGCCACCGACCACGGCGCCGACGATCTTGCCGACCCCGCCCGACATGGATGCGCCGCCGATGAAGACCGCCGCGATCACATCCAGCTCAAGCCCAAAGCCTGCCTTCGGCGTCGCCGTGTTCAGCCGCGCTGCAAAGATCAGTCCGGCCAACGCGGCCAAGAGCCCCATGTTCACGAAGGTCAGGAAGGTCAACCGCTCGGTTCTGATGCCTGAGAGCTTCGCCGCCTTGGCATTTCCGCCGAGTGCATAGATCCGCCGACCCAGCGTCGTTTTCTCGGTGATGAACGCGTAGATGATCGTCAGCACTGCCATGGTGATCAGGACGTTCGGCAGGCCGCGGAAGGTGGCGAGTTTCCACACCAGGAAGAGAAAGGCCCAGGCGATGACAACGTTGCGGATAACAAAGAGGCCGAAGGGCTCGTCCTCAATGCCGTAGGCCCGGTTTCGCGCACGCTTGGCAAAGCCCATCCAGACGATAACAGCAACAGCTATGACACCCGCGGCGATGGCGGTGACGTTGGGCCGCTTCACGTTGAAGATGTCCGGGATGAAACCCGTTGAAAGCGCCTGAAACTCGCGCGGGAAAGGGCCAACGGACTGTCCCTCGAGCAGCCAGAGCGATAGCCCGCGGAAGACCAGCATGCCCGCGAGCGTGACGATGAAGCTCGGGATCGCCCAGTACGCGACCCAGTAGCCCTGCGCTGCGCCGATCAGCGCGCCCGTGATGAGGCAGGCGAGAACGGCGAGAGGGACCGACACCTGCCATTCTACGATCATGACCGCGGACAGCGCTCCGATGAAGCCCATGACGGAGCCGACGCTGAGGTCGATGTTGCCACCGACGATGACGATCAGCATCCCCAGCGCCATGATGATGATGTAGCTGTTCTGCAGCACGAGGTTGGTGATGTTGATCGGCTTAAGGAGCGTCCCGCCGGTGACGATCTCAAAAAACCCCATGATCGCGATCAGGGCAAAGAGCAGGCCATATTCGCGCATGTGAGCGATCAGGTAGTGCCCGAGACCCTTGCCCGTGGCGCCCTGCTCGTCAGCTGTCGTCTCCTGCGATGCGGTGGTGGTCATCGCGGCTCCCCCTACTCGGTGACGATGAGCGACATGATGCGCTCCTGGCTCGCTTCTTCGGCATCGAACTCGCCGACGAACGTCCCGTCGTTCATGACGTAGATGCGGTCGCACATGCCGAGCAGTTCAGGCATCTCGGAGCTGATCATGACGACGCCTTTGCCCTCCGCTGAAAGCGCGTTGATGATCCCATAGATCTCGAACTTCGCGCCCACATCGATGCCGCGCGTCGGTTCGTCGAGGATCAGCACTTCGGGCTCGGTAAAGAGCCAGCGCGAAAGCACGACCTTTTGCTGATTGCCGCCGGAGAGGTTCATGACCTTCTGGAACACGCTGGGTGTGCGGATGTTCATCGCCTGGCGATAGCGTTCGGAAACCTGGGTCTCTTCGGCCTCGTTGACGACGCCTGCCCGACTGACCGCGCCGAGGTTAGGTAGCGTGATATTGCGCTGGATCGTCTCGTCGAGGATGAGCCCGAGCGCCTTGCGGTCCTCGGTCACATAGGCGAGCCCAGCCCTGACCGACCGATCGACGGTCGAGAGATCGACGGGCCGGCCGCGGAGCAGCGCCTCGCCCCGGATGTCTCGGCCCCATGAGCGCCCGAAGAGGCTCATGGCGAGCTCGGTGCGCCCCGCGCCCATCAGCCCCGCGATGCCGACCACCTCGCCGGCGTGCACGGTGAACGAAACGTCGTGGACAGCCGTGCGATCCGTATGCTCGGGATGGCCGACGGTCCAGCCTTTGACCTCGAAGAGAACCTCGCCCGCTCGTCGCTCTCGGTCAGGATAACGCTGAGACATGTCGCGACCGACCATGGCGCGCACGATCCGGTCCTCGCTGACATCCTCGCCGCTGGCATCCATTGTGGCGACGGTAGAGCCGTCGCGGATTACCGTGATGGTGTCTGCGACCCGACGCACCTCATTCAGCTTGTGGCTGATGATGATCGAGGTCACACCCTGCCCCTTCAGCTCGAGCAGCAGGTCCAGAAGCGCCTGGCTATCGCTTTCGGAGAGAGCGGCGGTCGGCTCGTCCAGGATTAGAAGGCGCACATCCTTGGCCAGCGCCTTTGCGATCTCGACGAGCTGTTGCTTGCCGACGCCCAGTCGCTCGACGGGCGTGCCCGGGGGCTCTTTCAGGCCGACCTTCCTCAGGAGGTCGCCCGTTCGACGGAAGGTCTCCTCCCAGCGGATGACGCCAGCGGAGGCGCATTCGTTTCCGAGAAAGAGGTTCTCGGCAATCGAGAGGAGCGGGATCAGCGCCAGTTCCTGGTGGATGATGATGATGCCGTGGCGCTCGCTGTCCTTGATATCCGAAAAGGTTGCGGTCGCCCCATCGTAGAGGATCTCCCCCTCGTAGCTGCCATAGGGGTAGACGCCTGAGAGCACCTTCATCAGCGTCGACTTGCCGGCGCCGTTCTCGCCGACGAGAGCGTGGATCTCGCCCTCACGCACCTCCAAATCGACACTGTCGAGCGCCTTGACGCCCGGAAAGGTCTTGGTGATCGCGCGCATCTCGAGAAGCGATCGCATCAGGCTTCCCTTGGGTCAGACTGATGTAGCCGCCTGCTCGCGAACGGGCAGGCGACCTGACGGATCAGAGCGCGTCCTTCGAGTGGTATCCCGACTCGATGACGATCTCCTCATAGTTGCTCCTGTCGACCGAAACCGGCTTCAGCAGGAACGATGGCACCACTTTGACCCCATTGTCATAGGTCTCGGTGTCGTTGATCTCGGGCTCGCCGCCCTTCAACATGGCTTCGACCATCCCGACGGTGACGCGCGCCAGCTCCCGCGTGTCCTTGAAGACGGTCGAATATTGCTCGCCCGCGATGATCGACTTGATCGACTGCAGCTCGGCATCTTGTCCGGTGACGATCGGCATCTTCAGATCGCCAGAGCCGTACCCGACCCCTTTCAGCGATGAGAGGATCCCGATCGAGAGCCCGTCATAGGGCGCCAGGACACCGTGAACGCGCTGGTCCGTGTAGTGAGCCGATAACAGGTTATCCATGCGCGCCTGGGCGACGGCTCCGTCCCAGCGCAGCGTCCCGACGGTGTCCATACCCATCTGGTCCGAAACGACCTTGATCTTGCCCTCGTCGATGAGCGGCTGGAGCACGCTCATGGCGCCGTCGTAGAAGAAGTACGCGTTGTTATCGTCGGGCGATCCACCGAACAGTTCGACGTTCCAAGGCGTCTGATCCGGGAAATGAACCTCCAAGCCCGCGACCAGGCTCTCAGCCTGAAGAACCCCGACCTGGAAGTTGTCGAAGGTCGCGTAATAGTCGACGTACTCGCTGTCGCGGATGAGCCGGTCATACGCAATCGTCTTGATGTCCGCGTAGAAGGCATTCTCCAATGCGTTCGACAGCGTCGTGCCGTCAATGGCGGCGATCACCAGCACGTTGACGCCGCGGGTGATCATGTTCTCGATCTGGGCAAGCTGGTTCGGAATGTCATCCTCGGCATATTGGAGGATCGTCTCGTAACCGGCGGCCTGGAACTGCTCGGCCATGGACTCGCCGTCGGAGATCCAGCGTGCAGAGGACTTGGTCGGCATCGAGATGCCGATCAGCCCCTTGTCCTGTGCGGCGGCTACGGTCGGAGCAGACATGGCCATGGCGCCGACGCCGAATGCCAGGGCGACGAGCCCTGCGGTCAGTTTCCTCATTGTTTCCTCCCGACGCGGTCGTCCCGTTCCTAGGCGGTCCGCGTTCGTTTTGCCTGCGCGCATCCGGGACCCCGGTGCGCAGGGGAGGAGTAAAGGCGAGACAGCGATAACGATCAAATGCAATCGCCCGCGCCAGGCATGTCGCAGCGGATAGGATGAGAATCTGAGATCCCTGCTCAGGCCTGCGGGCCGGTGGTGATCGGAGTGGGACTGTTCCGAACCAATTCCGGCCGGTCCCTACATCGTGTGAACCGGTTCTTGCAGCAACTGAAGGCTCCGTCCCGGACCGTGGGCTAGCGACGATGCTCTGTAATTCTACGCCGGGGGGAACGCGACAGCCTGTTCACGGTTGAAGGGCTGCCTTCAACAGCGCTTTCCGGTGCCACGATCGAAGAGGTGGATCTTCTGGGGGTCGATCGAAAGACGGCAGGCGGCACCCGCCTCGATCTGCGTGTCGCGCGGCGCGGTCGCGACGATGTCGTGCCCGGCGATGTCGAGATGCAGGTTCAGCTCCGCTCCAGTCCTCTCGGACAGGATCAACGCGCCGAAAAGACCGCCTTCGGGATCGATGGCAAGGTCGGTCGGACGAAGCCCGCAGGCTACCTGAGTACCCACTGCAGCGGTCGTGGAGGCGGGCAGGGACAGGCGCACATCCTTCGCCACAAAGACCGGCGCGCCCTCCTCCGCCTGCACCTCGCCTTCGATGAAATTCATGGATGGCGACCCGACAAAATCGGCGACATAGAGCGTCTCGGGATGGTCATAGAGGTCGTCGGGTGTGCCGACCTGTTCGATGCGGCCGTCCTTCATCAGCACGATCTTGTCGGCCATGGTCATGGCCTCGATCTGATCATGCGTGACGTAGATCGTCGTGGTGCCCAGTCGGTCGTGGAGCTGGCGGATCTCGACGCGCATATGCGCGCGGAGTTTCGCATCAAGGTTCGACAGCGGTTCGTCGAAGAGAAAGAGCCTCGGCTCCCGCACCATCGCCCGGCCCATGGCAACGCGCTGGCGCTGGCCGCCCGAGAGCTCGCGGGGATAGCGGTCCAGATACTCCGTGAGGTTCAGGACGGCGGCCGCCTCCTCGACCCGCGCGCGGATGCGGTCCTTCGCGACGCCCTTGACCTCCAGGCTGAAGGCGATGTTCTCGAACACCTTCATCGTCGGGTAGAGGGCATAGTTCTGGAAGACCATAGCAATGTTGCGGTCGCGCGGATGCACCTCGTTCATGCGCTGACCATCGATACTGAGCACGCCGCCCGAGATCGTCTCGAGCCCCGCCGTCATGCGCAGCAAGGTGGTCTTGCCGCAGCCTGAAGAGCCGAGGAGTACGGCGAACTCGCCCTCCCGGATCGTCAGCGAAAGGTCTCGGATCACCTCGACCGTACCGAACCGCTTGGAGATGTCGCTATAGTCGACCGTCGCCATCAGGGCCGTGCCATCAATAGGTCTGCCGGGTCGGGGTCAGGCAGATCTCCTGCACCAGCGCGCGCTGTGGCAAGCGATAGGCGTCGAGGATCAGGTCGGCCACGATATCGGCGCCGATGCCGCCCCCCATCTTGACCTTGTTGGCCTTGTAGTTCGCCAGCGTCTCTTGATCGAGAACGCCCGACAGCACCTCGGTCTCGATCACCCCGGGCGAGACGACCAGGACGCGCACGTCATAGGCCGAGAGATACTCCCGCAGGCTCTCGCTCACCGCGTGGACGAAAAACTTGGTGCCGCAGTAGACGGTATGGTCGGGGTAGACCTTGCGCCCGGCAATCGAGCTCATCATCACCAGCGTGCCCTTGCGCCGCTCCATCATCCCGGCCATCACCGCGTGGACCGTGTTCATCACGCCCTTGGTGTTGATGTCGATCATCTCGTCCCATTCTTCGGGGGGCTGACGACCGATATCGGCGAGCCGGGCGATGCCGGCATTGGCGAACGTCATATCTGTGGGGCCGTACTCGGCCTCGGCATCGCGGACGGCGGCGGCAATGGCCCCGCGGTCGCGCACATCGACCTGGCGCAACACTGCGTTCGGCAGGCCGAGCGCCTCCATCCGGTCCATGCGCCGTGCCATCAGGAGGACGGGGTGGCCAGCCGCAGAGAAGGCGCGGGCCGTTGCTTCGCCGATCCCGGAACTGGCGCCGGTGATCGCGACAAGTGGTTTGTCGGTCATTGAGCGTTTCCCTTATGGGCGCCGCCCCGGTCGGGGCAGCGCAGTCCCGCGATCCGTCTCAGCCGCCGACGATCTTGTCGGTGGCCTCGGCGATGTCGTCCATGGCTTCCTTCGCTGAGCCGTACTCGCCGGCGAAGTACTTGCCGAGCCTCACGGGGATCGTGTCGTTGGCAAGCTCCGCCCATTCCGGCAGATCCGGCTCGGACCCCATGTCGTTGGCGATGGTCTCGCGCACGACGTTGAGATGGCGGGTCGTGCCGGGTCCAACGCGGTTGTTGGCGATGATCCGCGGGTCGTCGTAGACGGCCGTGCGCGTGGGCCCGGTGCCGCCGCCCAACGCCGTGATCAGCACCTGGGTGTCGTAGCTCGTCGCCCACTGCATGAAGATCCAGGCCGCATCCGGGTTCTTGGAGTTCCGGCTGACCGCGAGGCTCGAGCCACCCTGGTGACCGACGCCCGGGATCTCGCCGAAGCCCGTATCGTCGACCGTGCGCAGCGCATGTTTCGGCGGCGGGCAGCGGACCGCCTCCATCAGGCCCGAGACCTTGGTCTCGTTTGGGTCGTCGAAATAGGGGAAGAACTCACCCCAGCTCATCATGCTGGCCGCGACCCCTTGGGCGATGGATTGGCCCTGACCGTCCCAGGTCCAGCCGGTCACGCCCGGCGGCATCGTCTTCCAGAGACGCGTCCAATACTCCATCGCCTCAAGGCCCCTGTCGTCGTTGCCGACAAACTTTCGGTCCGCGTTGAAGATCGAGCCGCCATGGCCCCAGAGCCAGGCTGTCCAGTCGCATTCGAGGCTGTAGTGGCCCGACTTCATCTGACCCGTGGCGCCGTACATGTCTGGGCCCTTGGCTTCGGTGATTGCCTTGGCCTGGGTGTAGTACTCTTCGAGCGAGGTCGGCGCCGCGAAGCCCATCTCGTCCCAGATGTCCTTCCGGTACATCATGATGAAGATCGGGATGTCGTAAGGCACGCCGACCAGTCGGTCCTCGTAGCGCGCGATGCCGTCCACCAGCGCCGGCAGGAAGTCCTCGACCCGCCAATCGGGCATGGCAAGATCCGGCTTGTCGGAAAGCTGCTCACGCGGGTCGAACACGTCGCGCGAGGTGAAGGCGGCCCAGGACTGGTCGATGTAGTAGAGATCGTAGGTGCCGAGCTGCGAGGCGATGTCGAGGGTGAGCTTCTGCAGCACCTGCTCGAGCGGCAGTACCTCGATCTCCACCGTCATGCCCGAGGCTTCCTCGAAGAACGGCTTTAGCTGGCTGTTGATCGCGTTCGAGGGGGGCGTCGACTCGGTTGCGAGCTTAAGCGTGGTGCCGCGGAACGGTGCCGAGACCTCTTTCACCCATTTGAGCACGTCCTCGGAGGGCCTGAGGCTATCGTCTGCAGCCAGCGCCGGCGTCGGGAAGAACGGCCGGGTCGCGCCCAGCCCCAGCGCGCCCGCGCCAAGGCCCAACTGCGCCGAGGTGCGCAAGAAGTCGCGCCTGCTGATCTGGCCGCGTACATACCGGTCCACGGTTCTGGCCATGTACTGTCTACGGTCGAAATCTCGCATTTTGGGTCCTCCCGGTTGATGCGAACACGGCTCGGTCGCCCTTATTGCTTGAGCGATCCAAGGGTCAGCCCGCGGACCAGTTGCTTCTGGACCAGCAGGATGAAGATGAAGGCGGGAACCATCGCGGCGACGCCCAGGGCGGCCATGTTGCCCCAGGCCGTGCCGGTTGAGGTGACGAAGCTCGAGGAGACGACCGGCACGGTCTTCAGCCCGGTCTGCGTCAGTGTCAGGACGAAGATGAACTCCGTCCAGGAGAAGATGAAGCACAGCACCGCTGTCGCGGCGATCCCGCCCTTGGCCATCGGCAGGATGATCCGCCGGAAGATGCGCCAGCGGGAGGCACCGTCGATGATGGCGCTCTCGTCGATCTCCCGCGGGATGTCGTCGAAGAAGCTCTTCATCAGGAGGACGGCGAGCGGCAGGTTCATCACCGCATGGATGAGGATCACGCCGATATGGCTGTCGAGGAGGCCGAGATAGTCCTTGTAGATGAAGAACATCGGGATCGCGACGGCCACGGGCGGCATCATCCGCGTCGAGAGCACCCAGCCAACGAAGGCGTGCCGGCCGCGAAAGTCCATCCGGCTCAGCGCATAAGCGGCAAGGGCCGCGACCAACACCGCGATCGCCGTCGAGCCGAGGGCCACGATGACAGAATCCAGAAGCCGCGGCGCCATATAGAAGTTACCGCCGCCGGGAAGCACCTCCTGCTGGCGCAGGAAGCCGAGCGAGATGCCGAAGACCTCCTCGAAGTTCCGCGCCGTAGGCTCGAAGGTCCAAACGCTGGGCGGCTGGTTGAAGATGTCCCGCGAGCTCTTGAACGCCGTCGTGATCCAGAAGTAGAGCGGGAACATAAACAGCGCGACCGCCGTCCAGGCAGCGATGGCACGGGTAGTTCGCCGCGATTTGCTCTCGACGATCACCAGCGCACCTTCGCTATCCAGATGAACAGGTTGGCGATGATCAGGATGAGGATCAGGCTGACGAGGCTGAGCGTAGCGCCGTAGCCCCATTTGATGAAGCTGAAGGTCTGCTGCCAGGCATAGAGGCTGAGCGTGTAGGTCGACGTGCCGGGCCCGCCGGAGGTCATGACGAACATGTAGTCGAACGCCCGGAAGAGATCGATGCCGCGGATGAGCACCGCCACGGCGATCACCTTGGACATCAGGGGCAGCGTGATCCGCCGGAAGATCTGCCAGGACGAAGCGCCATCGAGCATGGCCGCCTCGTAGGGCTCCTGCGGCAGGGACCGGAGCCCGGCGAGGAAGATCAGCACCATGAAGGGCGTCCATTGCCAGATATCGGCCAGCATGATCCCGGCGAGTGCCGTGGACGATGTCGCCAGTATCGGGCTCGATCCGTCGAGCAGCCCTATGCCCTCCAGCACGTAGGTGAGAACGCCGAACTCCGCATCCTCCATCAACAGGAACATCATGCCGGTGATTGCCGGCGGGATGACAAGCGTGAGTGTGAGGACCGCCCTCAAGAAGCCGAAACCGGGCTGATCGCTGTCGAGGAGGAGCGCGAGGCCCATGCCGAGCACGACCTGAAGTCCGAGCAGGACGAAGAAATAGGTGAAAGTGATCTGCAGCGAGGCCCAGAAGCGCGGGTCCTCGATCAGCATCGCCCAGTTGTCCCACCCGACTGGAACGATCCGCCGTTTCAGCGGGGCGTATTCGTGAAAGCTCAACCAGATGTTGTAGAAGAGTGGATAGATCGTGAAGACGACAAGCATCGCTATCAGCGGCAGCAGCCAGGGCATGGCGCTGTCGCCTGTCAGAAGTCCCGCAACACCGCGCTTGCTCGCGATCATCCGGTGCGTTCCAACCTCCTACTTCTTGGCAGCACGCGTCTTCGGGCGCGCTTTGCCTTTGTTGTCTTGAATGCCGTAGCTGCCGAAGCCCTTGTGCGTGTCCTCGACCTCTACATCCGAAAGGAGAACCGGCCCGCCGATCAGCAACGTATGGTAGTACTGCTTCGCAATGGTCTCCAACTCCACCGCGCGCCACATCGCCTTCTCGAGCGTTTCGCCGATGGCGATCATTCCGTGATTGGCGAGGAGGCAGGCCGTCCGGTCTTGCATCGCTTCGAGGGCAAGCTCCGACAGTGCTTCGGTGCCGAAGGTCGCGTAGCCCGCACAGCGCACGTCGTTGCCCCCGAAAGCGGCGATCATGTAATGCGCCGACGGGATCGGCTTTCGGGCCATGGCCAGTGTCGTGCAGTAGGTCGGATGGGCGTGCACAACGGCGCCCGCGTCCGAGCGCCCGCGCAGGAGCTTGTGGTGAAAGCGCCATTCGGTCGATGGCTTCAGGGGCCCGTCCCATGTCCCCGACGCATCGTCGAGCGGGATCGAGGCGACCATCTCCGGCTCCATCCGGTCATAGGGCGTCGCCGATGGCGAGATCAGCATCCGATCGTCGAACCTAGCAGAGATGTTTCCGGAAGTGCCCTGGTTGATACCCAGGGCGTTCATCGCCCGACAGGCCGCCACGATCTCGGCGCGCAGTTCCTTCTCGGCCTTCTTCATGCAGTGTTCCTTCGGGACAGGCGGGCGTTCAGCAGGACGGCGGCGATCTGGGAGAAGCCTTCGCCGCCACGGGCATCGGCAATCCAGGCGGGCTCCGCCTCGATCCGGCCGATGAAGTCGCGCACGTTCGCGACACCGCAGGCATTCGGGAAATGCGCGAACATCGGCGCGTCGTTAGGGCTGTCGCCCGCATAGAGCACCCTTTCGCGTTCGGCATCGAGGTCGAGCGCCAGCACATCTTCGGCGAACCGCCGCGCCATGCTGAGCTTGTCATAGGCGCCAAACCAGCCGTTCACGTGGATGGAGGAGACCTTCGCGACCGCGCCCTCCTCCTCGAAGATCGCCTTGATCTGGTCGACGGCAGCGCGGTCGAGCGGCACCACGTCCTCGCAGAAATCGATAGCAAGATCAGCCTCGCGATAGGCCTGGTCCGAGGCGACGGCGGATCCCGGCACCTCGTCCAATACCCGGTCGCGGATCCGCCCCAGCTTCACCGAACTGTCCGCGCGCTCGCCGGCGTCGGAAGAATAGGCTCGTCGCATTTTCTTCGCCGCGGGATCATAGGCGAAATACAGGGCGCCGTTCTCACCCACCACGCCGTCCACAGGCCAGAGGCGGGCGATGATATCGCACCATCCGGCCGGGCGTCCCGTCACGGCCGCGACCTTGAGCCCCGCCAGATGCAGATCTTCCAGCGCCTGATAGGCGGCCGCCGGCAGGCGACCATCGGTCGTCAGCGTATCGTCGATATCGGTCAGGACGACATCGATGGCGGCGGCAGTTGCAGCGGGCATCTCGCGGATCGGGCGCATCTCAGACCTCCGCCGCCGCGAAATCGTCGAGAAGGCCAGCGTCGCAGGCCAAATCGGCGAAAGAGAACCGGTTGCGCATCTCGTGCCCATGACGCACCGCCTCGCGGTAGAAATCGACCGGAACGCCGAGTTCCGCCGCCGTCGTCGCCCCGCCGGCGGCGCGCAACCGGCCGGTCATGCCGGCAACGGGATCGACCCAGGCCGCAAGCTCCGCACGCAGTTCCGGCCAGATTTCCTGAAGCCGTTCGTTGAGACGGGCGGCCCCGTCCGCGTCCAGCGCCTTCTTGGCGTACTCCGCCCCGCATTGCGCCGCGATCTCAGGACCCATGCGCCTTGCCATACCGTCTGGATCTATCGATGTCGGCTTGATCTCAGGCGGGCGCTCCTGCGCCAGAAACCACTGCTGGATGCGCCCCATGGTCAGTGTGGCGAGCCCGACCTGCTCGCCATGGGTGGTGCCCGGATGCCGGTCGCCCGCAAAGCAGTCGATGTAGTGGGAGATCTGATGCTCCCCCATCGAGCCGTGGTTGGAGACGCCCGTGAAGCCGACGCCGAGCCCCGAGAGGACCAGCGCTCTCGTCAGCCAGCCGGTCGCCACATGGTCGCGTACCCCGACCCCTGCCGCTCGACGATCAAGCTCTCCTGCATCGGGCTCTGCGATCAAATACGGCGCATCGTCGTAGAAGCCGCCCCAGAGACGATGCGACATCCACCAGTCGATCCGCGCCACCGAGGTGCAGAGGCAATCGCCGAAGCCCGCTGCATTCATGCGCGTCGGCGCTGCGGCGAGGACGCTCAGGTCAAGAAACACGCCTTTCGGAGAGTGGGCAGGCAGCGACGTCTTTAGCCCGCTCTTGAGCTCGATGGAGGCAGTCGTGGAGGCATAGCCATCCATCGACGCCGCTGTGCCGAACACGCAATACGGGCGACCATCCTGCGCGGTCACGAACTTGGTGAGATCGTTGATCGTGCCCGAGCCTACGGCAACGATCGCGGTCGCGCCGTCGAGACGGGCTGCTAGCGCGTCTGCGGCTGAGACGGTGGCATGGGCGTGACGCTCGAGGAGAACCTCGTCCACGCGGCGTCCCGACCTTCGCAGTCGCGACGCCACGCGAGACCCCATCGCGTCCCAGGTATCCGGGTCGGCCACCAGGGTAATATCGTCGGCGAGGCCGGCATCGGCGACGAGATCGGGCTCGGCACCGTCAAGACTATCGTCAATCAAGAGACGGTCTACTGCAGCCCGCGGCGCCGCCCGCCCGGTCCGTGGATCGGTCCAGCGCCCGAGATAGACGTCCTCGATATGCGCCATCCAGCCACCGGCTGGCGCGCTGTCCTCGTCGGCTGTCGCGTGGGCCGTCACGGTTCGCTCGGCAAAGTCATGTTGACATATGCCACGCACGCATTGGCAAATGTCAATAACTTCGCGTTTAACGGGAGTGGCTCTCATCAAGTTCGGCAATGACCCGATGATCCGTGCCGCCTGGCTCTATTATGCCGAGCAACGGACCCAGGCCGAGATCGCCACCGCCCTCGGTATCTCGCGCGCGACTGTGGCGAACCATCTGGCCCAGGCGCGACAGAGCGGCATCGTCACCGTTCAACTGAGGCCCGATCTCCTTCGCGAGGTCTCCCAGGCACGTTCGCTCGAGACGCGGTTCAAGCTCACCGGGGCCCATGTCGTGCCGAGCCTGCCGGGGGATGAGAGCGACCCTGCCGCCTTGCGCCGGCGGCTTGGCGGGGCCGGTGCTACGGTGCTGTCGACGATGCTGACACCGGACATGACCCTCGGCGTCGCCTGGGGTCGTACGATGGCCGATCTCGCTCAGGCGCTGCCGCATCGGGATATGCCCGATCTTCGCGTCGTCCAGATCTCCGGCTCTTCGCTGGGAAACGAAGCCACGTCCCCGGAAGCCTGCACCGTGCATATCGCCACCCGCCTCGGCGCGCATTGCCACAACTTTCATGCCCCGGCGGTCGTCTCGACGGCCGAGCTGCGAGACCTGCTGATGCGAGAACTCCCGCTCGCACAGCACTTCCGCCGCGTGCAAAGCTGCGCCGCCGTGGTCTTCGGCGTGGGGGAACTCACGGAGATGACCCGCTGGGCCGACGGCGACCAGATGATCCAGCCGGTGGCGGCGGACTACCTCGCGCGGCAAAGCGCAGGCATCGTCATCGGCCGCTTCATCGATGCCGGGGGCAACGCGGTCGAAGGGCCGCTCAGCCGACGGCAGATCGGCATGGAACTGGACGATCTGCGGCGCATAGAGACCCGGTTGTGCGTGGCTGGCGGCACCGCGAAGGCACCGGCCATCCGCGCCGCCCTGACCGGTCGCTTCATTACGCATCTCGTGACCGATGGCGCGACCGCCGACATGTTGCTGGAGGGCTGAGCATGGACAAGGACATCGTCATCGGGATCGACAGCTCGACGCAGTCCACGAAGTCGATCGCCTGGACGCGCGAGGGCGACGCGCTTGCGGAGGGTCGCGCGCCGACACCTATGGCATCGCCCGGGCCCGGACGGTTCGAGCAGGATCCGGAGGATTGGTGGACGGCCGCCGCTGACACCCTGCGGGCGCTGGGCGAGCAGATCGACCCCGCGCGCGTGGCCGGTATCGCGATCTCGAACCAGCGCGAAACGGTGGCTTTTCTGGACGAAGAGGGCGCTCCGACAAGGCCCGCCATCGTCTGGCTCGACGAACGGTGCTTCGAAGAGATCGAGCGCCTCCGCCATCAGATCGATCTCGACGAACTGCACCGGGTGACGGGCAAGCCGCCCGATCTGACGCCGGTGGTCTACCGGTTGAGCTGGCTCCACAACCATGCCCGCGCCGATCTCGACGGTGCGGTAAAGATCGTGGAAGCTCATGCCTTTCTCGCGGGGCGCCTGACCGGGCGGATCGCCGCGAGCTGGACCAGCGCCGATCCGTTCGGGGTGATGGACATCGCGGCGAAGGACTGGTGGCCGCCGATCCTGAAGCATCTCGAGCTACATCCCAGCCAGTTCGCGGACCTCGTGCGGCCCGGGGGCCTGATCGGCACTCTGACACCCGCGGCCGCGGCGCGCACTGGGATGGTGGAGGGCACGCCCGTCTTCGCCGCCGGCGGCGATGGGCAATGCGCCGGGCTCGGCGTCAATGCCGCGCGGCCGGGGGTGATCTATCTGAACCTCGGCACCGCGCTGATCACGGGTGCCTGGTCGGATCAGCCCCGCACCGGCACGGACTGGCGAACCATGACCTCGCCGACCGGGACGGGATATTTTCTCGAGGGCTGCCAGCGCGCGGGCGCCTTCCTGGTGAACTGGGTGATCGACAGCTTCGCCGGCGGGCGCGATGACCCCGGCGTCTTCGATCGGCTGGAGCGTGAGGCTTCGGCGCTGCCAATCGGATCGGACGGCGTGGCCGTCTGCCCTTATCTGACCGGCTGCATGGATCCGCACTGGGACCCTACCGCCCGCGCCAGCATCGACGGTCTGGGTCCGCAGCACGGCGTCGGGCACATCTACCGCGCGACGCTGGAGGCCCTCACACTCGAAAGCGCCCGCTGCGTCGACGCGATGCGTACGGCGGGCCTCGCACCGGAGAAGGTGGTGGCCGTCGGTGGCGGTGCGAACAGCAGCCTCTGGACCAGGATGTTCGCCGATGCCACCGGACTGCCCCTCCATCTCTCGAACAGCCTGGAAGCCTCCGCGCTTGGTGCCGGCATGTCTGCAGCGGTGGGCGCTGGATGGTTCGATGACTTCGATGCTGCAGCGGTGGCGATGAGCGGGATGGGCCCTGCCCTTCAGCCGGATCCATCGACACAAGCAGCGTGGCAGGCCGCCAACGCGAGGCAGGCGCGCGTCTATCGACCTTCGTGACGTCCCGCACCGGCACGCGACCCGACAGCGGTTCGCGTCGTTACCCGACGAGGCTCTCCATCCGGTAGTCGGGCACCATCTCGTGCTGCGCCACCCCCTCTGGCGCGGTACCGGACTGGACGCCGGTCGAGATTAGCAAGGTTTGGCAGCCAGCGGCCTTGGCCCCTGCGATGTCATGCTCGGGGCTGTCTCCGATCATCAGGCACCGCTCGGGCCGGGCGTCGAGCGCCTTGAGACCCGCCTCGAACATTTCGCGTCCCGGCTTGCCCAGCATCTCCACCCGGCCGCCGAGGTCGCGATAGCGCTCCGCCAACTTGCCGGGCCCGAACGCGGCGATCCCGTTCGCATAGATCCAGCGGTCGGGGTTGATGCAGAGCGCCGGGACGCCCGCCCGAGCGAGCGGCGCCATCTCGTCGACATAGCTATCCAGAGTTCGCTTCTCGGGCTCGGCGGCGGCGATGATCAGCAAGCTTGGCGTGTCTCTGAGAGCGACAGAGCGCAGCGACAGCCCAGCGATCATGCTCGTGTCGTCGTCGCGGGAGATCACGGCGACGGGCGCGCCCTTCGGCAGCCTGCCGTCGGCGAGACGCTCGGCAAGACGGGCATGGGCGAGCTCGCCGGAAGTGATTACCGCCTGGAACAATGACGCCGGAAACCCGAGCCGGGCGAGCCGGGCGGTGTTGAGATGCGACCGCTTCCCGGAATTGCTGAGTGCGGCCATCGGGACCCCACTCGCGGCGAGCCCCTGCAGGCAGTCCGCCGCTCCAGGAAACGCGGTGCGGCCGTCATGCAGGACGCCGAACTGGTCGATCAGCACGGTGTCGAACGCCGCTCGGATCTCGGCCAGTCCGCGAATGTCCCGCGTCATGGGCTCGCGAGATGCGGCAGGGCGAGGCGCGCGACCCCCGCCGCCGCTGCGTCCGAGGCGACATCTGCGCCAGGCACGCCGAGGATGCGATGGCGCATCGCTTGCCAGACCGCGTTGCTGGCACCGCCACCGACTGTGCGGATCGACGCGAGTGCCGGCGCGCCGAGCTCCGCCAACCGCCGGTAGCCCTGAGCCTCGATCCGGGCGACACCCTCCAGCAAGCCGTGCAGAAACGCGGCGTCGTCCGCGGGTCGTGGCTCGAGACGTGGCGCGAGATCCGGGTCGCTGACCGGAAAGCGCTCCCCCGGCTTCGGCAGCGGGTAGTAGTCTAGGCCGCTATCCTCGAATGGGTCGATCCGGATGCTCAACATGCCGATCTCATCCAGTGTGAAATACTGCGCCAGCGCGCCGCCGCCCGTGTTCGAAGCGCCGCCAGCCAGCCATACGTCGCCGATGCGATGACTGTAGATGCCGTATTCCGGTGCGAAGACTGGTCGGTCGGATAGAAGCTTGATCGTCAGCGTGGTGCCGAGTGCCGTGACACCCTCGCCGGGGCGGGCTGCGCCGGTGGCGAGGAACGATGCACAGCCATCCGTCACGCCTGCCACCATCGGCACGCCTGATGGCAGACCGAAACGGCCGCAAGCTCTGCCGGTAGAGGCGCCCACGGGCACCACTTCCGGCAACAGGTCGAGCGACAGACCGGTCCGCGCCAACCATGCCGGCCACTGCCGACCGACCGGGTCGTAACCGGTCTTGAGCGCGTTGCTCTCGTCGCTCGGCATCGGGGTGCCGGTCAGGCACTCTGCGATCCAGTCCGCTTGATGCAGGATGCGCGTGACGCCTGGCCTGCCCTGCAAGGCCATCGCCCTCGCCAGACCCGAATTGGCGCCCCATCCGGCCGTCTCGCGCGGGGCGACAGACGAGATCGCGTGCAGGATCGCCGGATCGTCTACGGGGTCGTTGTACATGAAGACCGCGCCCACGGGCCGCTCCGCGCTGTCGAGCGCCAGGACCGTGCCTGACGTCGCATCGACCGCGCAGGCGCCGATAAGGTCGGAAGGGACATCGCGCCACATCCGCTCTAGGGCGAGATCGAGGGCATCTCGCCATGTCGCTGGGGAGCGTGGGTCGCTTCCGGCCTCGCTCATCTCAGCCGAGGTCAGCGCCTCGAGCGACCCGTCCGGGCGAAGGGCTGCGCAGCGTACGCCGGACGTGCCGACATCGATGCCCAACGCCAGACGCTTGCTCATGGCGCCGCCCTGTTCAGCGACTGGCGGTACTTCTCCGCGTCCCAGTCCAGCAGGGCGGCTTCTTCCTCGGGGCTCAAGCGCATGAGCTCGGCTTCATCCGGCACGCGCGCGAGCACATCGCCGAGACAGCGGGCCAGGGCAAGGTCGGACGCGGTAGCATCAGCCGGGATCGCAGCGCCAAGCCCGGGGAATAGGAGAAGCTTGCAGGTTGCTCCGCCAGTGTCCTTGGGCAGAGCGTCATCGGTGACCTGCCGGCATCCCGGGCCGAGGAAGATCAGATGGTCGGGATAGAGCGTCGCCCCAACCGCCATTTCCAGCCGCATGGGATCAAGGGCCAGCGCGTGCGTGATTGGGTCCGGCGCTGCGATCCAGCCCGTGCCGCGCAGTCGATCCTCGAGCGCTGGCGCTGCCGCCATCGGCCCGCGCACCGAAGCGGGCTGCAGGGCCGCGCTGACCTTTCGCAACAGGCCCTCGGCCTCGGCGACGGTCGGGCCGGATACGACGAGGCCGTGATTGCCCAGCACCACAATCCGCGTCTCGCGATCCGCCGCCTTTCGGATCGCCAGGGCCAGATCCCATCCGGGTTTGACGTAAGGCACGAAAGCGACGCGCTCATTCGGCAGCGCGGCAGCGATGCGCTCCCGGCCATCTCGGCATATCGCCAGCGCGATGGTGGCGACGCAGTGCGTATGCAGCACTACGGGCCAGTCGAGCGCGGCGTGTACCGCCGTCTCTATCGATGGTCTGAGGCCGAGTGGGTTCGCATTGCCGACAACGAAGGCCTCCATCTCCGGCGGCTCCGGCACCTCAGCCTCAAGTGCCCGGCGCAGCACACCGGTGTTGCATGGGACCATGATGTCCCGGTCCCTGGCATCCGCCAGCCAGGTGCCCGAGGCCTTGATCCACATCGCCTCGCCGTCCTTTAGCGACGTGTTTCCGCCCGGTCCCTGCACCTGAAGCGGATCGGAGCCGAGGCGGTTGGAGGCCGCGATCAATGCCGCATAGTCGTCTGCCTGGCGCAGGGTGTCGATTGCCGCCGCGATGCTCATCACCCCTCCAGTCGACCAGAAGTTGTTCGAGGGTTTTTCTTGACAACTGCAGTTGTATGAAAAATCTTTCGCAACCGAAAGAAATTTCACCGATCGGCTTCGCTCTGCCGATTGGAGGAGTGGTCGATGGATGCGTGAGACGGCATCGAAGCGACTTGCCAACGATCTGCGGGAGGCCGATCTCGTGGCTCGTGCGGCGTGGCTCCACTTCGTCGGCGGGCTCACCCAGGGCGAAGTTGCGCGGCGCCTGGACGTACCCAACACGCGGGCCCATCGCTACATCGCGCGCGCTCAGGCCGAGGGATTGGTGCGCATCTTTGTCGATGTCAGCACATCCGATTGCGTCGCCATAGAAACGCGCCTGATGGAACGCTTCGGCCTCTCGTTCTGCCGTATCGCCCTCGACGTGCCGGAGACGGGGACCCTCCCGCTGCGGGCACTCGGCATGGCGGGTGGCGACTATCTCATGCAGGTGATTGCGGGTGAGCAGCACCGCGTGATCGGCATCGGACATGGCCGCACCATCGCCGCCGCGGTCGATGCGATGGGCCGGGTGCCTGCCCGGGATGTCAGCTTCGTCTCGATGCTCGGCGGGCTGACGCGCTCCTTTGCAGCCAATCCCTACGACGTCATCCATCGCCTCGCCCGCAACACGGGCGCCGACAGCTTCATGCTGCCGGCACCGATGTTCGCCGATAGCGCCCGGGACAAGCAGGTGATGATGAGCCAGTCCGGCATTGCCGCGACTATGGCGCTGATCGGCGAGGCGACACTGGCCATCGTCGGTATCGGCGAGGTCGATGCGACGGCGGACACCTCGCACAATCTGGCGATCGAGGATGCCGCCGCAATCGATGCGCTGCGCAAGCGTGGCGCGCGGGCGGAGATCCTGGGCCAGTTCATCGGCGCCGATGGCGAGATCGTCGCGACCGACAACGATGGCCATGTGATGGCACCGCCCCTCGAGAACCTTCGCCAATGCGAGGTTGTCGCGATCGCCGGCGGAGCCGGGAAGAACGAGGCCATCGAAGCCGCGCTCGAGAGCGGCTTGTTGAATGGACTGATCACCGACGAGGCAACCGCTCGTGCCATCGTCGGAGACGGCGGTCGTGCCGTCGCTGCTGAATAGAGAACGAGCGAACGGGAGGAACCTCAGACGATGTACGCGAAGGAAAAAGACCTCATCCGTGCCTGGCAGCGCGGGCAGCTATCGCGCCGCAGCCTGATCCGCGGCCTCGGCGCCATGGGCATGACGGCGGCGGGCGCCTCGACGCTCGTCAACATGATGCAGACGCAGGCCCTCGCCGCGGATTTCGACTGGAAGAAGCACGCCGGCAAGAGCGTGAAACTGCTCCTGAACAAGCATCCCTACACGGATGCCATGATTGCAAACCTCGACAACTTCAAAGCGCTGACCGGGATGGACGTGACCTATGACGTCTTCCCCGAGGATGTCTATTTCGACAAGGTCACGGCGGCGCTGTCATCGCGGTCGAGCGAGTACGACGCCTTCATGACCGGCGCCTACATGACCTGGACCTACGGGCCCGCGGGCTGGATCGTCGACCATAACGAGTGGATCCAGGACCCGGCGAAGACAAACCCGAACTACAACTGGGGCGACATGCTGGAAGGCGTGCGGAAGTCCTGCGCCTGGAACGGTCGCCCGGGCGGCGCACTGGGATCGGACGATGCCTTCCAGTGGTGCATCCCGTGGGGCTACGAGCAGAACAACCTCGCCTACAATGCCGGCATGCTGGAGAGTGCCGGCGTCGCGGTACCCACGAACATCGATGAGCTGATCGAGGCGGCCGCGAAGCTCCAGGCGGCGAATGAAGGCGTCTACGGCATCGGTGTCCGGGGCTCGCGGTCCTGGGCCACGATCCATCCGGGCTTCCTGTCGGGCTATGCGAATTTCGGCGAGACGGACCTCAAGGTCGCCGAGGACGGCAAGCTTTCGGCCGCCATGAACACGGCCGGGTCGAAGGAGTTCCACGCCAAATGGGTCAAGATGATCCAGGACTCGGGCGCCACCGACTGGTCGAGCCATACTTGGTATCAGGTCGGTACCGATCTTGGCGCCGGCAAGTCGGCGATGATCTACGATGCCGATATCCTCGGCTACTTCATGAACGGCGGTGACAATGCCATGGCGGGCAAACTCGCCTACGCTCCCTTTGCCGCCAATCCGGCCGCCTCGGCGCCCACGCCGAATATCTGGATCTGGTCGCTCTCCATGTCCAAGTTCTCGAAGGACCTCGACGCGACCTGGAACTTCATGCAGTGGGCGAGCGGGCCCGAGCATGGCCTCTTCGGCGCCACGCAAATGGACTTCGTGAACCCGGTGCGCCAGTCGGTCTGGTCGGATGCCGGCTTCCGCCAGCGGCTTTCGGACAGCTATCCCGGCTATGTGGAGATGCACGATGTCTCTGCGCCAGGCGCGAAGATCCACTTCACCGCCCAGCCGTTGTTCTTCGATCTGACGACCGAGTGGGCGGCATCGATGCAGAAGATGGTGGCAGGTGAGGTGCCGGTGGACGAGGGGCTCGACCAACTCGCCGACAGCGTCAACCGTCAGCTCAAAGACGCCGGCCTCGGCTGATCGGCAACGGGGCGCCCAAAGCGGGCGCCCCACGCAAAGCCCCAGTATGACCGCCATTGATGCCCAAAACGTCCGGCCGGCACGACGCCCGCGCATCTCGCGGCGGCTGTTGCCTTACCTTCTGAGCCTGCCGGCGCTGCTGGTCTGTATCGGGATCCTCATCCCGTTCGGAACGGCGGTCTACTATTCGCTGCAGCGCTTCCGCATGAGCCAGCCCTGGAACCGGGGAATGAACTGGGGGGAGAACTACCTCAACTTCTTCTCCGACCCCGACTTCTGGAACACGCTGCAGATCAGCCTGACCTACGCCTTCCTGACCGTCGGGCTCGAGCTCCTCCTCGGCCTCGGCATCGCGCTCCTCCTGCAGAAACGCACGCGGCTCAACAACTTCATCTCGATCATGCTGCTGATGCCGCTGATGGTGGCGCCCGCGCTGGCGGCCTTGATGTGGAAGCTGATGACGAACCCGAACTTCGGCATCCTGTCCTACCTCGCTGGCGTTGCCGGGTTCGAGGACTTTCGCTGGGCCAACGCGCCAGACACAGCACTCCTGACCGTCGTGCTGGTCGATATCTGGGTCTACACGCCCTTCATCATGATCCTGCTGCTGGCGGGGCTGCGCTCGCTGCCAACCCAGCCCTTCGAGGCGGCGGCGTTGGACGGCGTTCCGCGCCTGCAGCAGTTCTGGCGCATCACCCTGCCGATGCTGATGCCCTATATCCTGACCGCCTCGCTCTTCCGCCTGCTCGACAGCATCCAGCAGTTCGATATCATCTACGCGATGACCCAAGGCGGCCCCGGCGACAAGCTGATGGTCTTTCAGGTCGAGGCCTATCTCAACTTCTTCCAGTCCACGAATGTCGGGCGTTCGGCGGCGCTCCTGATGATCCTCTGGGCCGTCACGTTCTTCCTCTCGAATATCTTCATCAAGAACTGGCTGCGCCTGCGCGAACGCGCGAGGGGGGAGATCTGATGGACCATCAATCGCCTCTCGAGCGCCTGCTGCGCGGCGCAGCACTAACACTCGTGGTGCTGTTCTTCATGTTCCCGATCTTCTGGATCGTGCTGATGAGCTTCCAGACGAATGAGAGCATCCTGCGCTCGCCGCCCTCGATGGTATTCTCGCCCACCGTTCAGAACTACGAGGCGCTGATCACGGGCCAGCTCGAGACACAGGCGGGCACGCTGGACGTGGCCTTCATGTCCAATCTCCTGAACTCGGTGATCCTGTCGGTCGGCTCGGTCGCCGTGGCACTGCTGCTGGGCGTGCCCGCGGCCTACGCCTTCGCCCGGCACAAGTTCCGCGGATCGGAGGACATCGCCTTCACGCTCCTCTCCTTCCGCTTCGCACCACCCCTGCTCGTGCTCTTGCCGCTCACGATCTACTTTCAGGATCTGGGGCTCGCGAACACCTATGGCGGCCTGATCTGGGTCTATCAGCTGATCTGCCTGCCGCTCATCCTGTGGATCGTGCGCGGCTATTTCGAGGATATCAGCCCGGATGTGGAGCACGCCTACCGCGTTGCCGGGCATTCCTGGCTGTCAACATTCCGGCGCATAGCTCTCCCCCTGGCGGGTCCTGGAATCGCGGCGGCGGGGCTCCTCGCCTTCATCTTTGCCTGGAACAACTTCATCTTCGCGCTTGTCCTGGCGAGTGCGGATAAGCAGCCGGTCACGGTAGGCGCGCTCGCCTTCGTTACCGCATCCGGCATCCAGTACGGCCAGATCGCTGCGGCGATCGTGCTCTCCATCGCCCCCACGCTCGCATTGGCGCTGTGGGCACAGCGCTACCTAGTCGAGGGCCTCTCCCTCGGCGCGGTGAAGGGCTGAGCCATGAGCCTCGTGATCGACCACCTGACCAAGCGCTTCAAGGCCGAGACGGTGCTGGACGATGTGTCTCTCGAGGTTCCAACCGGCGAGACGCTAGTGCTCTTCGGGCCCTCAGGGGCGGGAAAGACCGTCCTTCTGCGCTGCATCGCGGGCGCCGAACAGCCCGAGGAGGGGCGCATCCTCATCGGCGGGGAGGATGTCACCGATCTGCCGCCCGAGAGCCGCGGCATCGGCATGGCCTTTCAGAACTTCGCGCTCTTCCCGCATCTCTCGGCCTTCGAGAACATCGCCGCTCCCCTGACCGCCCGTCGTTCCGCCGCCAAGCGTATCCGGGCTGGCGTCGAGGGGGTCGCGAAGCTCCTCAAGATCGACCATGTCCTGGGTCACGCCCCGCGCGCGCTGTCGAACGGCCAGAAACAACGTACTGCGCTGGCGCGTGCCCTGGTGGCAGAGCCGGACATCCTCCTCCTCGATGATCCGCTGCGCAACGTGGACGCCAAACTGCGGTTCGAGATGCGGCTGGAGCTGCCGCGCCTCCTAGCCGACCGAGGCGCCACGGTCGTCTACGTCACCCAAGACTACAAGGAGGCCATGGCGCTTGGCGACCGGATCGCCGTTCTCGAAGGCAACCGGATTGCACAGATCGGCACGCCAGAGGAGATCTATTGCCGCCCATCCACCCTTTCCGTCGCAACGCAGTTCGGCGATCCCTCGATCAACCTCCTCGATGTCGTACCGCAGGGCGACCGGGGAACCTTCGTCGAGCTCTCGGGGCAGCGGATCGCGCTGCCTGCGGGGTATGAGGATACTTGGGGGCGCGATTGCGTGCTGGGGATCCGGCCCGAGGCGCTGCACTTCTCCGACGCCGGCATCCCCGTGACCATCGAGGCAGAGACGCCGCTGAACGAAAAGACGGTGACCCTCGCTCTGACGGCCGGCGGGCGCGAGCTCCTGATCTCCCGTCCCGCCAGTGAGCCGGGCCCCGGCCACGGTACCGCCACCGTCACGATGGACGCCTCCGACGCGATCCTCTTCGACCGCAAGACTGGCGCCCGTATCCCGCATGCCCTGTCGGCAGAGGAGCATGCGGCGTGAGCGGCAAGGCCCTCATCCTGCAAGGCGTCGAGAAGCGCTACAACCCCGGCACCGCCCGGGAGGTACGCGCCGTGCGCGACTTCGACCTGTCGGTCGAGGCGGGGGAGATAGTGGCGCTCCTCGGCTCGTCGGGATGCGGCAAGACCTCGACCCTTCGCATGATCGCGGGCTTCGAGGAGGTCTCGTCGGGGTCCATCACCCTCGGCGGCGCGCCGGTCCACCGCTTGAAGCCCGCGCTGCGCAACGTGGCGATGGCGTTCGAGGGCTACTCCCTCTATCCACCGCTGACCGTCGAGGAGAACATCGCCTTCGCGCTCAAATCGCACCGCCTCGAGCGCGGGGAGGCCAGCCGACGGGTGGCCGAAATCGCCCGCCTTCTCGAGATCGAGGATATCCTGGGACGTTATCCGTCATCCGTCTCGGGCGGACAGCAGCAGCGCACGAGCCTGGGCCGCGCCCTCGTGCGGCACGCCGATCTCCACCTCCTCGACGAGCCGATGGGACAGCTCGAGCCGCAGCTTCGTGCTCATCTACGGGGGCGCCTCAAGCACTTCATCAAGGAGCGGGGCCTCACCGCCATTCTTGTGACGCACGACCAGACCGAGGCGAATGCGCTGGCTGACCGCATCGCCGTGATGGAGGACGGAGTGCTGCAGCAGTTCGATACGCCCGACCGGCTGAAGGACCGCCCCGCCAACCTATTCACCGGCACCTTCATCGGTGAGCCGCCGATGAACGTCTTCTCCGCCGAGGCCGACATGGCCGACGGTCAGATCGCCTTTGCGATGGCGGAGGGCGTGTCACTCTCCTTCCCTCAAGACGCATTCTCCGTGGCCCTCCGAGACGATCTTCTTGCGCGCCGCGCGGTGACGGTCGGCGTACGCCCTCATGC
Source organism: Pseudomonadota bacterium (assembly GCA_039815685.1). Classification (GTDB taxonomy): domain Bacteria; phylum Pseudomonadota; class Alphaproteobacteria; order Rhodobacterales; family Rhodobacteraceae; genus Thermohalobaculum. Next base: position 26,754 of record JBCBYV010000024.1, read on the forward strand.
CGTGCGCCTCGCCGACGGGGGAGCCGAGGCGGAGGTCCTGGTCACGCAGTGGCTCGGCGATCAGTCCCATATCGCCGCGCGCTTCGCGGGCGGGACCATCGTGTCGGTCACGCATGAGCGTGCGCGCCTTGCCAAGGGCGAAAGGATCGGCATCGAGATCGCGGCAGAGGACCTGCACCTCTTCGACACAGCGACCGGCAGGGCGATCAGCCATGGCGGCGAGAGGGTCGCCGCATGAGCCGCGATGTCCTCATCGGCATCGACGCAGGAACCTCCGTCATCAAGGCGGTGGCCTTCGAGCTTTCCGGCCGCCAGCTCGCCATCGCCACGAGGCGCAACCACTACTCGGCGCTGCCGAATGGCGGGGTCGAGCAGAACATGGCCCGGACATGGGACGACACGGTCGCGGTGCTCCGCGAACTTGCCCTGTCCATCGCCGATCTCAAGGGACGCCCGATCGCCATCGGCGTGACGGGACAGGGCGACGGCTGTTGGCTGATCGATGCCGACGGCCGCCCGGTGCACGACGGCTGGCTTTGGCTCGATGCCCGCGCTGCGGACGAAGCTCGAGAACTCGCGGCCTCGCCCAAGATCGACACGATCTACCGAACGACAGGCTCTGGCGTGAATGTATGCCAGATGCGCACGCATCTGACCTGGATGAAGCACAATACCCCGGATCTGCTGGCGCGCGCTTCGACCGCGCTCCACTGCAAGGACTGGCTGTACTTCAACCTGACGGGCGAGCGTGCGACCGACCCGACCGAAGGTGTGTTCACCTTTGGCGATTTCCGGACACGGAACTACTCGGCGACCGTGATCGAGGCGCTCGGCCTCTCGGATTTCCGTCATCTCCTGCCGCCAATCGTCGACGGAGCCGTCACGACCCATAACCTCTCGGACGACGCGGCAGAGGCGACGGGGTTGCCCAGAGGGTTGCCTGTCTCGCTCGGCTATGTGGACATCATGTGCACCGCCCTCGGCGCTGGGCTACACGACGCAGCGGCGAAACCCGGCCTCACGATCCTCGGCTCCACCGGGGTCCATATGCGGTTCGCGGAAAGCGCGGACGCGGTAGTGCTGAACGAGGCGCGCTCCGGCTACACCATGGCGTTCCCCGGCGCCGCCTTCGGTCAGATCCAGACAAACATGGCGGCGACCCTGAACATCGACTGGATGCTGGGGCTGGCGACCGAGATGCTCGCCTCCCAAGGGGTGGAGCGCACCCCGGACGCTCTCCTCGCCGACCTCGACCGCTGCATCATGGCGGCGCGACCCGGAGCCGCGCTCTTCCATCCTTTCATCTCCACGGCCGGTGAGCGCGGGCCCTTTACCGATCCCGATGCCCGGGCGAGCTTCAGCGGGCTCGATCAGACGACCGGTTGGTTCGACATGATGCGCGCGGTCTATGACGGCTTGGCCCTGGCCGCGCGGGATTGCTACGCGGCCATGGGGCCGGTGCCGGAAGAGATCCGTCTGTCGGGCGGTGCCGCACGCTCGGGCGCATTGCGCAAATTCGTCGCCGCTGCTCTCGATCGACCGGTCAGAACCGTCGCGCAGGAGGAGGCGGGGGCCGCGGGCGCCTGCATGATCGCGGCCGTCGCCACGGGCGTCTACTCACGGAGCGAAGTCGCCGCCGATGCCTGGGTTGCGCCGCTGCTGCAGGAGCCAGAAGAGCCGGACCCGGCGCTCGTGCCGATCTATGACGCGCTCTGGGACGCTTACTCGGCTGGACGCCGCGCCGCGGTCCCAGCCTGGTCTGCGCTCGCCGCCATGCGACGGGCCCTTGCATGACCGAGATCGCGATCATCGGCGATCGTTTCATGCAGTCCGACGTCTTCGAGGCGGCGTTGCTCGAGGCATGCGGCGGCGCGATCACCTGCCGCAAGCTCGATCTGCCCTGGCCCGACGAGCCGATGGAGCACGGCTATGCTGCCCCGGGGCTCGAAGGTCTGAAGGAGTACATGGGCGACCCGGACGAGGTCATCGCCCATACCCGGGACGCTCCCGTCCTCGTGACCCATCTCGCGCCCGTCTCGGCCGCCATGTTCGCCCGCATGCCGCATCTTCAACTCGTGGCCGTCTCCCGTGGCGGGCCGGTCAATATCGATATGGCGGCGGCGCGGGCGCACGGTGTGACGGTGGTCAACACACCGGGTCGCAATGCCTCGGCCGTCGCGGAGTTTACCATCGGCGCGATCCTCGCCGAGACCCGGAACATCACTCGCGGCCATGACGGGCTGAGGCGTGGCAATTATCTCGGCGATCTCTATCGGGCGGATGTCACGGGCGATGAACTCAGCGACATGACGGTCGGCGTGATCGGCTACGGCGCCGTTGGAAGCCGCGTCGTCACGCTGCTCCGTGCCTTCGGGTGCCGCATTCTCGTGACCGACCCTTATGTCCAGCTGTCGCCCGACGATCACGCCGCGGGCGTCGAACTGGTAGCACTAGACCGCCTCCTCGCCGAGGCGGACGTGGTGAGCCTACATCCCAGGGTGACGCCGGAGACGACCGGCATGATCGGGGCCGATGCGCTCGCCGCGATGAAGCCGACAGCGACGATCGTCAACACTGCGCGCGGCCCGCTGATGGACTACGACGCCCTTCATGATGCGCTGGTGGGCGGCCACCTGCGCGGTGCGATGCTGGAGACCTTCGCTATCGAGCCGACGCCACCCGACTGGCCGCTCCTGCAACTGCCAAACGTCACGCTCACCCCCCATATCGCCGGGGCGTCGCTCAAGACGGTGCGCATTGCAGCGGCCAAGGCAGCGGAGGAGGTTCGACGCTGGCAGGCGGGCGAGCCGCCGCTGAGCCCCTGCTGAGCCGATGGCGGACGGTCCAGTCGATCTGCTCGTCATCGGTGGCGGCATCAACGGCGCAGGCGTCGCCCGGGATGCGGCGGGCCGGGGCCTTTCGGTCGTCCTCTGCGAGAAGGGTGATCTGGCCGAAGGCACGTCCTCCCGTTCGGGCAAGTATATCCACGGCGGGCTGCGCTATCTCGAGTACTACGAGTTCCGGCTTGTCCGTGAGGCGCTGATCGAACGCGAAGTTGTTCTGGAGGCCGCGCCGCACCTCGCCTGGCCCCTGCGCCTCATCCTGCCGCACAGTCCCGCACAGCGCCCGCGCTGGCTGATCCGGCTTGGGCTCTTTCTCTACACGACCCTCGGTGGGCGAAAGCGCGTCCCAGGCGCCTCGTCGCTCGATCTCGGCCGACGGCGGGAGGGCGATGCGCTGCAGGATCAGTACCGCCATGGCTTCGAGTACTGGGATGTTTGGGTCGACGATGCGCGCCTCGTGATCCTGAACGCCAAGGACGCGGCCCGGCGCGGTGCCGAGATCCTGAACCGTACCGAATGCGTCTCGGCCCGACGCATCGATGATGGCCTCTGGCACACGATCCTTCGCGCGGCGGACGGGGCGGAGCGGACGCTTAGGGCGCGCGCCATCTTCAACGGCGCCGGCCCATGGGTCGAGCAGGTTCTGGGCCACGCGGCTGGTGTCAACTCGGCGAAGCGCGTTCGCCTTGTCAAAGGCAGCCACATCATCCTGAAACGCTGGTGGGAAGGGGACTACGGTTACGTCCTCCAGGCAACCGACAAACGGATCATCTTCGTCAATCCGTATTTCGACGACCTCGCGCTCGTCGGCACCACGGACATCCCCTTCGACGGCCGACCAGAGGATGTCGCGATCGAAGGCGATGAGATCGACTACCTCATCGAGATCCTGAACACGTATTTTGAGAAGCGTCTGACAGCAGCGGATGTGCTGCATTCCTATTCGGGGGTGCGCCCCCTCTTCGACGACGACGCGGCGAAGTCCGCATCCGCAGTGACGCGAGACTACGAGTTCGAACTCGATGGTAGCGCGGACCGCGCGCCCATTCTCTCCGCTTTCGGCGGCAAGCTGACCACCTACCGCAAGCTTGCCGAACATGCCCTGCAGCGGCTCGAGCCGTTCTTTCCCGACGCGACGGGGCCGTGGACACGAAAGGCACCGTTGCCGGGGGGCGACCTCCCCGACGCTGACTTCGACCGGTGGTTCGAGCGCTTCCGGTCGACTTACGCCTGGCTACCGGACGACCTCGCGCGCCACTACGCTCGCTGCTACGGCGCCGAAGCATACGATGTTGTCGGAGACGCGAAGCGTGTCGAAGACCTCGGCATCAAATTCGGCGCAACGTTGTTCGAGCGGGAAGCGATCTGGCTGATCGAGAACGAGTGGGCAAGGAGTGCCGACGACATCCTTGAGCGCCGGACCAAGCATGTCCTGAGTCTAAGCGATGCGGAGAAGGCCGACTTCGCCATCTGGTTCAAGAGCGTCAGTCAAAACTCGACCATGGCAGTCTAGCCAACCCTCCAAAGGTATCAGGCGGCACATGTCGGCTCACCCCCCACGCCCCCCGACTTGGCAACACGCCTCTCAACTGGTCCGGTTAAGCGTGAATGCCTGGCCGACCGATGATCAACCAGTGCAGCGGCCTCGGGCGGTCGCGGCGCGCTACGGCGTCTCGCCCGCCCGCGCGGCTTCCATCGGTGGCTCTGCCTCGCAGCGGCGCGCGATCCAGCCAGCCCCGGGGGCGGCGGTGACGCCGTGGAGCAAGGTGCTTGCGAGGACCGCAAGCACCGCGATCGTCAGGATCTCATGGCCATGTGTCAGCATCTCGAACTCGTCGAGCACGATCAGGGCGAAGAGGGCGGTGGCAAGCCCTCGTGGCCCGAACCAGCCCATGAAGGCACGGACGGGCGGGGGCGCGTCGCTGCCCATCAGGGACAGCCAGATCGCCACGGGCCGCACGACGAGGAGGCTTGCGAGGATGAGGACGATCCAGGCCGTCTCGGCACCCGCGATCGCCTCAGACGCCATTGAGGCGCCGATCAGCAGGAAAGTGCCCAGCATAAGAAGCTGCCCCTCGCTCTCCATGAACTCGAAGACGAAATGGCTACGCTGGGCCATTATCCGGCCGTAGACGAGGCCGCCCGTGAAGGCCGCGATGAAGCCGTTGCCGCCGATCTCGGAGGCGCAAAGATAACAGAGCCCGGCGAGTGCGAACGTCCCCACCCCCTCGAAGGCCCGGCCGCTTAGACCACGCTCGAGCGCTGTCGAAAGTGCGAATGCCCCGGCCGCGCCGATGGCCACGCCGGTCAGCGTGCCAAGCCCGATCTGCTCAAGCGCGAAGACAAGCCAGCTCGACTGCTGCTGGTCATGCACGCCGCCGACGGCAAGGCAGGCAAACATCAGGACCGCGGGCAGCGCCATCCCGTCATTGACCCCGCTCTCGACCGCCAGCGCCTCGCGCACCCGCGGCGGCACACGCGGATCCGTCACGACCGCCTGGCCAAGGGCTGCGTCGGTGGGCGCGAGGATGGCGGCAAGGAGCGCCACCTCCCAGATCGGCCAGCCCGGCAGTAGCGCCACCCCCACGATCGTGCCAAGGAGCATCGCGAGCGGCAGTCCCAGCACCAGCATCCTCTCGGGCCATGAGAAGCGCCGGCGCAACCTGTCGAGGTCAAGCGCGGCCGCATCCGAGAAGAGCACGATGACAAGTGTTGTCTCGGCGAGGATGTGAAGCGCCCTCTCCGCCTCGACGATGTCGACGACCTGAAAGGCGTCGAGCGCGAGGCCGAGGGCCAGGAACAGCATGGGACCGGTAAGGACTGTGGAGGCCAGGCGCCGGGCAAAGAGCGCGTATGCGAGAAGCCCCAGCCCACTGATCAGAAGCGCCGTCTCCGTCATCGCAATCCCCAACCCAACCCGCGGCGGCGTCTCTCCCCCGTATCGGGCGTGCAGCCGCAGGGGTCACATATCAGAGCGCAGCCGCCAGAACGACTGGATAAGCCGCTCGACCTCGCCTTGCATCTACGGATCGTGAGGAGGGACCTCACCCGAGAACACCCGTCCGCGTCCTTGTGGCCGAAGAAAGAGAAGGACGCTGACCGGTGCTTCTCCGTTCTGCACCTCTCTTCCCGGCGGCCGATGCGCCCAACACTCATGGGCGCATGCAGGGCGCTTGTTTCCTCAGTGAGCGACGCGGCTCGCCAACTCGTCCTGGAACCCGGACCCCACAGCCCTTCTCGCGGGGCCTTAGTTTCGTCACGCTGGCAGGCTTCGTTTCGAGAGCCGCATCCCCGACGGCGTGCCACAGCAAAGTTCTTTTCAGAGAGGGCGGTTGGATGACGGATCAGAGTTCTCAACCCAGTCCGGAGCGCGCCATTGAGCGAGTGATGCGCCATTTCGATGGGAATGACCTCGAGAGCCTCACCACGGTGGAGAGGACCTTCCCTGTCACGGTCCAGCCCGACCTGGAAGCTGCGATTGAGGACGTGCTCCCCGGAGCAAAATTTGCGGGAATCTCGGCGCGGCGGGGATACGAAACCATTACGTTCTCGTATCTCGTGAACGAGCGCCGGGAGCCTGCCGTCATATCGGCACCCGAGTACCTCGACATCGACATCGGCGAACAGCAAGCCGCGCGATGCGCTGTCAGTGGGCTCTGGATGTTCAAGGTCGAAGGAGCTCCTGCCGCACTCCTGATGAGCCAAGTCGGGCGCATGGAGCACGAGCCCGGAGTCAACCTGCAGGTTATCACATCGGAGAGTGCCGGCGGTCGGGAGGAAGCTCAGGCGATCCTTGCCGCCATCGCAAGGTCCCTGAACGCTAAGTCAGTCTATCGCGGGAAAGCTCTCTCGTTCGAGACGCAGCGGAGCTACATGGGCGGGCTGGGCGCCCTGCGCGTCCACTCGCTGCCAAAGCTCTCAATCGAAGACATCATTCTTCCGAGTTCCACGTTGAAGACCCTCGATAGGACAGTCTTCCAGTTCATTGAGGCGCGTAGCAAGCTCAAGCAAAAGGGCTTCTCGACAAAACGTGGCCTGCTTCTCTACGGCCCGCCCGGTACAGGGAAGACGCACTTCATCCGGTACGTTCTAAGTCATATGGAAGGACACACCTCACTGCTGGTGACCGCAGAACAGGTCGCCTTCTTCAATCAGATCATGGCGATCGCCCGAGCTCTTCAGCCGTCTGTGGTGGTGATCGAGGATGCCGATCTCCTCGCCGGCACGCGGGAAGATCGAGGGGATTGTTCTCAGCTTCTTCTGAACAGCCTTCTGAATCATATGGATGGTCTGACCGACGATGCTGAGATCATGTTCATTCTGACCACCAACCGTCCTGAAACGCTGGAAGAGGCTGTTCGAGACCGACCCGGACGTATTGATCAAGCTGTCGAGATACCACTGCCGGACGCGACATGCCGTGCGCGCCTGCTCGAATTGTACAAGGGCGACATGACGCTCGCCGATGGGGTTCTGGATGAGTGCGTTAAGCGGAGCGCAGGCGCATCGGCCGCTTTCATGCGCGAGATTGCCCGACGGATGGGCCAATTCGCGATCGTTCGCGGCTCCGATTACGTAGCGCTCTCAGACCTTCACGATGCACTCGGCGACATGGTTTCTGACGGCTCATTCACGAAGAAGGCTTTGGGTGCGGAAGCAATCACGGACACCTGACGTCGAGCCATGATGCTCGTTGCTGGAACGTCGGAATGCGGCTATCGGCTGCCTCGGGTTGCGGGGGTCAAAATAGATGCAGATCGAGATTTCGCTACTCGCCAGCAATGACCGGGATTTCTCGGCACAGGATCTTGGTTTCCTGCTGCACAAGCATCCTGAGCATGTGCACGAGCGCAGCACCTCGGCCGGGACCGCAACGATCTTCTTTCCCGAGGTCGGCGACGAGCGGACGACCGTGCTGCTCCATCTCGATGTCGATCCGATCGGGCTTGTGAGAGGCAAAAGCCGGCAGGCTGACGGGCTTCTCGATCAATACGTGAACGATCGTCCCTATGTCGCCAGCTCCTTCCTCTCGGTCGCGCTTGGCCGCTCCTTCGGACAGTCGCTCTCAGGCAAGTCGAAGGAGCGCCAGGATCTGGCGGATCGGGCGTTGCCTCTCGAGGCGCGGGTGGTTCCGGTCGCCGTCGCGGGTGGCGCCGGGGTCGTGAGGGAGGTGTTCGAGCCGCTCGGCTACACTGTCGATGTCAGTACGATCGATGCGAGCGGCCCGCGCGAGATCGTCGACCTGCGGCTCGCTGGCACCGAGCGGCTCTCGGCGCTCCTCAACCACCTCTACGTGCTCGTCCCGGTGCTCGACAACGCCAAGCACTGGTGGATCGACCGCGAGGAGATCGAGAAGCTCCTCGCAAAAGGCGAAGGATGGCTCGCCGATCACCCTGCACGCGAGCTGATCACGCGTCGGGCGCTGAAGCACCGCCGAGCGCTCGTCCACCAGGCACTGGAGCGACTTTCGGAGAGTGTGGCGGAGGAGGAGGACGATAGCGCTGCGACGCCCGAGCCTGAGGAGGTGCTCGAGAAGCCCATCCGCTTACACGACCTGCGTCTCGACACGGTAGCGGCCGCGTTGAAGTCGGCGGGCGCGAGCACGGTGCTGGATCTTGGTTGCGGTGAGGGCAAGCTGATCCGCCGGTTGGTGAAGGAGCGCTGGGTTGAGCGTGTCCTCGGCGTGGACGCATCCGTGCGCACGCTCGAGATCGCGGCGCGCCGGCTGCGCCTCGAAACCGCCGGGGAGCGGATGCGCGAGCGCGTGGGACTTCAGATGGGCAGCCTCACCTATGGCGACCGGCGCTGGCAGGGCTTCGACGCGGCCACGCTCGTCGAGGTGATCGAGCATCTGGAACCTTCGCGCCTCTCGGCCCTTGAGCTCTCGCTCTTCGGCTCTGCGGCTCCTAGACTAGTCATCGTCACGACACCCAACCGGGAGTACAACGCGCTCTTCGAGGGTATGGAGGAAGGCGCAATGCGCCACCCCGACCACCGGTTCGAGTGGACGCGTGCCGAGTTCGAGAGCTGGAGTGCCCGGGTTGCGGAAGCACATGGCTACTTGGTCGAGTTCGAACCCATTGGACCTTTGGACGAAACACGTGGCGCTCCCTCACAGATGGCCGTCTTCACCCGGGGGGCGGCATGAGCCTGAAGTGTTTCGAGCCAAGCATCTCTGCTGCGCGAAGAGATGAGATCGCAGGTGCCCTGAACGATATTGAGCGCGAGCGCGGCGTACGGATCCTGTTCGCGATCGAGAGCGGCAGCCGCGCCTGGGGCTTCCCGTCGCCAGACAGCGACTATGATGTGCGTTTCGTCTACGCACATCCCGTCGACTGGTATCTCAGTCTCGAACCGGGACGCGACGTGATCGAAAGGCCGATCGTGGGCGATCTGGACATCAACGGCTGGGAGTTGCGCAAGGCGCTCAATCTACTCCGCAAGCCTAACCCGGTGATGCTCGAATGGCTCACCAGCCCGATCCGGTACCGCTGGGAAGCCGGGGTGGCCGATCGGCTGATTGCGCTGGGCGAGCTGACAGCGCCCGCGGCGGCTTGTGTTCACCACTACCTTCATCTCGGAGAAGGTCAGCTTCGCCAGCACTTCGAGGGTCGCGATAGGGTCGGCTACAAGAAGTACTTCTACGTCCTGCGCCCGGCGCTGGCCCTCCGCTGGGTCCGCCTGAACCCGAGCGATGCGCCACCGATGAACATCCAAGAGATGAGTGCCCGCCTTTCGCTCGAGGCGGAGGAGAGCGCCGCGATCGACCGGCTGGTGGCGCTTAAGGCCGTGGCACGGGAGGCGGGGGAAGGAACGCGCATAGCCCCCCTCGACAGGCTGATCGAGGCCGAGTTCACCCACGCCCGCAGGGCCGCTCCCGCAACGCGCCGTTCCGGCCTCTACGAAGAAGCCGATGCCCTTTTCCGCGCCATCCTTCTGGAGGGTCGGCCATGAAGATCGCTATTCCGGATTTTGCTCTCGTCGTTCTGATCGGTGCCACGGGCTCGGGCAAGTCGAGCCTTGCGCGCAAGCACTTCCTCGAGACCGAGATCGTGTCGTCGGACCATTGTCGTGCCGTCGTCTCGGACGACGAGACCGACCAGACCGCGACCGGCGATGCCTTCGACCTCCTGCGCTACACGGCCGGCGTGCGGCTCAAGCGGCGCAAGCTGACTGTTATCGATGCGACCTCCGTTCGCCGTGAGGACCGAGCCAGTCTCGTGAAGCTCGCACGCCAGTACCACGCCCTGCCGGTCGCGCTGGTACTTGATATCGACCCGGACCTCTGCCACGCGCGGAATCAGGGACGGGAGAACCGCGGCTTCGGCCCGCATGTGGTGCGCAATCACGCGAAGGCGCTCCGCCGCGGGATTCGCGGTCTGGAGAAGGAGGGCTTCAGGCAGGTACACATCATGCGCTCGCCCGAGGAGGCCGAGGCGATCGAGATCGCACGCGAGCCGCTCTGGACCGACCGCCGACAGGATCGGGGTCCCTTCGACATCATCGGCGATGTGCATGGCTGTTTCGACGAGTTGACGGCTCTGCTGGGTCAGCTCGGCTATGAGCTCGACCCATTCGAACCGGGCGAGAGCCTCCTCGGCGCGCGCCACGCACAAGGCCGCATCGCCTTCTTCGTTGGTGACCTCACCGACCGGGGCCCCCGCAATGTCGACGTGCTGCGACTGGTGATGGGTATGTGCGCCGAAGGCTCGGGGCGCTGCGTCATGGGCAACCACGACTTCAAGCTGAACAAATGGCTGAAGGGCCGGAAGGTGCAGCTCAACCACGGGCTCGACCTCACGGCGACCGAGCTCGAGAAGTGCACCCCAGCCTTCCGAAAGCAGGTCACCGAGTTCACCTACGATCTCCGCTCGCACCAGTGGCTCGCCGGTGGCGATCTTGTCGTGGCGCATGCGGGGCTTAAGGAGGAGATGCATGGCCGGGGTTCCGCCGCCGTAAGAAGCTTCGCCATGTTCGGCGAGACTACGGGCGAGATCGACGAATTCGGCCTGCCCGTTCGGCTCGAATGGGCGCGGGAGTATCGCGGGCATGCCGATGTCGTCTTTGGCCATGTGCCTGTGCGCGAGGCGGAGTGGCTCAATTCGACCCTCGACATCGACACCGGCTGCGTCTTCGGAGGCAAGCTGACGGCGCTCCGATGGCCCGAGCGCGAGACCGTGTCCGTCCCGGCGGCGCGCCAGTACGCCGAACCGGCGAAGCAACTCGATATCGCGGGGTCGCTGACAGCGCAGCAGGATCACGATCGCCTCCTCTGGTTCGACGACTTCGCCGCCAAGCAGCGGGTCGAGACGCGGTTAGGCGGCACGGTGTTGATCTCGGAGGAGCACGCGCTTGCGGCCCTTGAGGTGATGAGCCGGTTCGCCGTCGATCCGCGCTGGCTGATCCACCTCCCACCCACCATGGCGGCCTGTCCAACCTCGCCGGAGGGCCCGTTCCTCGAGCATCCCAACGAGGCGCTGGACCACTACGCAAAGCTCGGCGTCACCGAACTTGTGGCCGAAGAGAAGCACATGGGATCCCGCGCGCTGATCGTCGTTGCCACGGATGCAGATGCCGCCGCAGCACGGTTCGGCACCGAGGATGGCAAGCAGGGCGTCGTCTACACCCGCACTGGACGGCCGTTCTTCAAGGACGATGCGGATGAAGCAGCGGTGGTCTCGCGGATCGCCGCGGCGGTCGACGCCGCGGGTCTCTGGGGCGAGCTTTCGACGAACTGGTTGCTGCTCGACACCGAATTGATGCCGTGGTCGGCGAAGGCGCAGGAACTCTTGCGTCGTCAGTACCTGCCGACAGTGGCCGCGGCGCGGCTCTCAGCCGAAGCGCTCCTGGACGGCGTGGCCCGAGTGGGTACTCGTCCGGAACTCAGCGCGCTTGCCGATGCGGCGGAGCGCCAGCGCGACAACGCGCGCCGAATGGGCGAGACGATCGACGGTTACTGCTGGCAGGCTGAGACGATCGAGGCACTCAGGATCGCGCCCTTTCATCTGTTGGCTGCCGAGGGCCAAGTCTTCACTGAGGAGGCGCATGACTGGCACATGGAGACCATCGCGCGGATCGCCGAGCATGACCCGATACTTCAGGCGACGAGGTGGCGCCGGCTCGACGCGGCGAACGAGGCCGACCGGGAAGCACTGGTCTCCTGGTGGATCGAGCACACGGGCAAGGGCGGCGAGGGCATGGTGCTGAAGCCCGCTTCCTTCCTCGCCCAGGGCGAGAAGGGGTTGGTACAGCCCGCAATGAAGGTGCGCGGGCGAGACTACCTCCGCATCATCTACGGACCTGATTACGACCTGCCGCAGAACATCGAGCGCCTGCGCCAGCGCGGTCTGGGACGCAAGTTCTCGCTCGCCGACCGCGAGTTCCGGCTTGGTCACGAAGGGCTCTCCCGCTTCGTCGAAAAGGCCCCGCTTGCGAAGGTTCACCAGTGCGCCCTCGGCGTCCTCGCCCTCGAGAGCGAACCGGTGGACCCGAGGCTCTGAGCCGAGATGCACCGGTGTCGCCAGTGAACCGAGAGGATCTCGATCTCTTCGCGCGTCGCCCATTCACGCGATGACCCACGCCAAGCTCCGTATCGCGCCGTGCCTGGCCTAGAAGCGAAGTGAACACGCCGCTGGGCGTCGCGCCGCAGGGAAGGCCTGCCGGAAGCTTGTACTGTTCATCCGCGGCCCGCGACCGAACGGTTAGTGTCCCTTCGGCTGCTCAGGAACGATGCACGGATCGCGGCCTTCATTGCATTGAGCGGTTCCGTTTCCATCTGCCCACTCGACGCCATCACAAGCTTGGACGACGGTGTGCTCCCGAAACCCAGCGCCTCGTTCACCACCGTCAGACCTGAGCGAAGCGATGATCGGCCGAGAAGGCCCACTGCCACTCCGGCTTCAACGGCCGCAAGAATGCCGGCGACGCTTTGACTGGAATAGACCATCCGATAGGGCCTTCCGCGACCGCTTAGGGAAGCCGTCGCAACGTCGCGCCACCAGCACGCATGGTCGAACAAGGCGACCGGCAAGTTCTCTTCGGTCGAGAACTGCCGGCTTGCTGACGACACCCAGCAAGTCGGGTCTTCATAGAGGATCTCTTCACGGCTTGATGCCCATTCGACCTCGTAGATCGCGAGGTCCAGCGATCCTTTGTCGAGAGCCTCGGGGAAGTGCGTGCTCAAAGCGCAGGTGACATCCAGCTCCACTTTCGGGTGGTCACGGGTGAAGGCCGCGATGATCTCGGCGAGTTTGGTGCGTCCGAGATCGTCGGGGATGCCGAGCCGTAGTTTTCCGCTCACAGCTTCCTGGGAGATGTCCCGCAGCACGGCGTCCAAGCGTGCTGCCACGTCCCTTGCAACGGGAAGTAGCGTTCGCCCTGTGTCGCTTAGGACGACGCCGCGACCGTGCCGATTGAAGACGGGGCGGCCCAAGATGCTCTCTAGGCGCTTTATCTGAAGACTCGTCGCCGATTGAGATCGAGCAATGCGCGCCGCACCTTCCGTTACGCTGCCTGCCTCGGCCACCGCGACGAAGGTCCGCAGAAGATCGCTATCCAAGCTTTCCATCGGTTTTTTCAATACCAGTGATTGGAACTATCCGTTTCACACATGTCGCATGGATGACTACTCTTCAAGCCCGCAGGAGTAGTGGATGTCCGATCAAACCGCCGCCGACCGACCCTCAAACCGGCGATCCCTGTGGTGGGGTGCAGCTCTACTGCTGGCGGCAGGTGTGGGGCTGGCTTGGCCGGAACATGCTGGTCGTGCCGCAGCGTTCGTCCTCTGGGGCCTGATCGTCGTCGCCCCGATCGTCGTTGCCGGCATCGTCCTTGCGGCCTGGATCATCGCCAGCGGTGCGGACACGCATATCGCCGGCGCGTTCGAAGGCAGGCTGCTTCGCGCTGTGGTCGCGGCGTCGCTGATCGGGGCCGTCACGCCGGTTTGCGGCGTGGCTGTCTTGCCCTTGATGGCCGGGCTGCTGGCGGCGGGCATACCTCTGGCGCCGGTCATGGCCTTCTGGTTGTCGTCCCCTATCACGGACCCCGCGATGCTCGCGACGACCGCTGCGACGCTGGGCCTGAGCTTCGCGATCGGCAAGACGCTTGCGGCATTCGGCCTGGGTCTCCTTGGGGGCGCGGTCACGGGGCTCTTCTCCGGGTCGCCCTGGGCCGACGATGCGCTTCGAGACAATGGCCTCGCGCGCCGATTGAGCGCCGCGCGCTGTGGCGAGGATCAGCCCTTCGACCCATGGGTTTGGCGGTCTGAGGCGCGTCGGCAGCTCTTCGGCAGCCAGTTCTGGGCGACTACGCGGCTGATCCTTGTTTGCCTCGTTCCCGCATTCGCCGCCGAGTATGCCTTGAACGCGGCTCTGACGCCGGGCGCCCTGGCAGCCTATGTCGGTGAGGATAAATGGTGGGCCATCCCTGCCGCCGTCTTCATAGGGGCTCCGGCCTATATCGACGGCTACGCGGCGCTCCCGCTGACGCGCGGTCTGATCGACAACGGCATGTCCGAAGGCGCTGCGATGGCCTTCCTGGTCTCTGGTGGTGTGATCAGCATCTGGGGCGCCATGGCCATCGCGCCGGTTCTGAAACTGAAGCCGTTTATGCTCTATCTGCTGCTCGCGGTTATAGGCTCGCTCGGAGCAGGGTATGTCTTTGAGTGGACCGCCTGAAGTTTGGAGCCCATCGTACGCCGGAACTCGACGAACGTCGAAAATCCTGTCAGTCGGCGCTCGATCGCGCCCACGCCAACACCGGGTCTTTATTCCATCCCGATCCACTTTCTGGCCGCCGACGACACGCGAAGAAGACGACCGCTATCCGTCGACGGCCGTGCCGGAAGCGGGGCTGCCGCGACCGGCCCATCGTCTGTGTCAGCGCTGTAAGTGTGAGGCCCGATACGTCGCAGCGCGCGATCCCATCCCGAAGGGTTCCAAATCCCCCTCATCAACGGCAGCAACCATACATGACGCTCGACGGTGTGTGTGGTCCACGCGCTCGTGGTCGCTGCGATATCCAACATCTCCGCGATGAAAGAGATGGGCGCAGGCGCGCATACCTGCCGCGTTCAGCTACCCGAGGACTTCAGGTTCGGATGGGTGTAGGTCATAGGACCTCACCCGCGCCCCGCTCGCCGACATACCGCTGCCTTGTCGCAGAACCTGCTATCTCGTCGGCGACGTTCTCGGCGGCCTCGCGCCCGCTCCTGATCGCCCCTTCGACATACCCCGCGAAGTGCGCGCCCAGTTCGGCGCCGGCGAAGCGCAAGCGCCCGCTCCAGCGTGACAGGCGTAGGGCGGCGTCGTGCGCGCCGCCGACGCGGACAGTGGCGTTGTAACCACCGCCCGACCACATGTCGTCTATCCAGGCCGCCTCTACAATCTGGGTCGGTCGCTGCGCGTCGCTCCCGAAAGCGCGGGATAGATGGCTCATCAACCGCCTGTGCCTCTGATCGGCCGGCAGGGCAGCCCAGATGCGCGCTTCCGGACCGCCGAGAAATGCTGTCAGTCGCGGAGGCGCGCCGGTGTCGAGGCTCGTGTCCACCACGGCCATGCCGGCCGGGTCGCTGAAGACCGCGCTGCCGCTCAGGCCCCGACGCCGCCAGAACGCGTGTCGGTAGCTGAGCTGCATCTTGATGACGGCGCCAGTCTGGAAGGACGCCAAAAGCTCCGACAGCTCCTCGGCGCGCTCAGAGAAAAAGGAAATGTGCCGCGCTGCTGGCGGCGGTGCGGTCACGATTACCGCGTCAGCGCGCCACTTGCCGCGATTGGTGGTGATGTCGACGTGTCGCGCGCCGACTTTCACCTCCGAGACCGCTGTGCGAAGGCGGGGCACGTGGTGCAGCCTGGACGACAGATAGTCGATGATCCCGCCCATTCCGTCGGGAAACTGAAACTCCATGTCGTTGCGATCGCTCGTCTCGCGCCTCATGGCGATGCGAAGCGCGCGGGCGTCCAGATCTTCGGGTGCGGCGGAGTAGCCCTCGGTGACGATCGATCGCGCCAGCGCGTGGTCCTCCCGGCAGAGCAGCGAGGCCCCGAGCGCGGCCGCAACGCTCTCCGCTGGCGCCTCTGAGCGCCGAAAGACCCAGCGAAGCCAGCGCCACGCCTCACCGGGGCTCTCCCAAGGGGTTGTCCACCATGTCAGCTTCTGGCGAACGGCGTCGAGCTGCTCCTCGGGCGTCGCATAGGACACGATCACCCCATCGAGTACCTCGTAGATCTCCTCGGCCGATATGAGCTCGTCATCGCGGCATACATCCTCGCCGATTAGGCGAAGAGAGATACCGGTCCCCGGGATCGGCAAGACCGGCAGGTTCGCCGCCTCGGCCAGTTCCAGCACGCTGACCATATCCGCATTCACCATCTGCGCACCGCGATCAAAGCGCTCGTCGTCGCTCAAGGATGTCGTGAACACGCGTCCGCCAAGTCGGTCCCTCGCCTCAAGCACCTGGCAGGTCAGGCCTCTGCTTTCGGCTGCCACGGCCGCGGCCAAGCCTGCAGCGCCGCCGCCAACGACGACAACGTTGACACTTTCCTCTGCTTGCACGACAGCATCCCTTGTTGAGCGATCGTTCAATTGAACAGATGCTCAACAAGGCGCCAGGCGTCAAGGGTGGGAGCAACATGGTGCGGATGTCTCGGGACGATCGCCGAAAACAGCTTCTTGACGCGGCCATCGAAGCCATACTCGAGAAGGGGGTGGCGCAAGCTTCGACACGCGATGTGACGCGGGCTCTCGGCGTCGGCTCGGGTCTGCTGCACCACTACTTCTCATCCTGGGCGGATCTTCGGGCCGAGGCTGTGGGACTGGCTGCACGACGCGAGATCGACGAACTCCATCGTCTCATCGCCGAAAAGCCGGCGCTTGAAGCACTCGACGATCTCGCCGATTGGATGGTGCAGGACGAAGACATGCGGCATTGGCGCCTTTGGCTGAACGCTCAGGATGAGGCGCATCGCGATGACCGTCTGGCCGACGTCATGAATGTCGCGATAGCCGAATGGCGCGCGCTGATCGCGTCTCTCCTCGCGCGCGCCTTTGAGGGTGCAGACCTGCATGCCGCCGATGTGGATGGCGCAGCATGGCGGCTCGCAGCGGTGATTGATGGCCTTGCAGGGCCAATGCTTGTGCGGCGCGCGACGACCTCACCGAAAGTCGCGAGGGCGCTGATTGAGGCTCAAATCAAGCTGGAGATCGACGGGCTATCAGTGCACTGCAACTAGAAGACTACTCACGCCACCTCAAAACCGTGCGGCAACCTAGCCATCTGGTCTGCACGCTGCTGGCCTGTCAGGCGTTCTGCCCGGTCGCCCGCAAACCGATCATGCATCGCCAATCCATCCTGACCACTCGGTAAGAGTAGCCTGCGACCTGCCTGCTTCAACGCGCGGCCTGTGAGCGCTCCCGATAGCCGGCTTCGTGCTCACCGCGAGGGCCTTTGCGAACGGTCTCTTCGTTCGGCGCTCTTGGACTTGGCTTGGTGCCGTCGGGTATGAGCAAGGACAGGACCGCGACTTCACGCATCTTGCTGCCTTTCGCCGGCCATCGAGGCGGCCAGGGCTGCCAGCTTGTCGAACGCCTGTTGCCATCCGCCCGCGCCGGCCGTGCCTTCGTCGACGCCTGCATGGACCATGACCATCCGGGTTTTTCCGCCCTCCTCGGTCAATTCGACGGTGATCTCAGTGATGTCGGGGAAGTCTTCCGGCATCCCCATGGATTGCGGGGTGACGAGCACACCATCGGCGTCGCACATGCTTTCGGTGTAGACGAGGCGGTTTGGCGCTCTCACCTCTTTGTAGACACCGGTGAACCACATCTCCATTGAGCGCTGAGGTGACCGCATCGACATACAGATCCTACGTGTGCCGCCAACGCTTACATCCATCTCGGCTACGGGCACCGACATGCCATTTGGGCCATACCATTGCTTAAAGAGCTCGGGGTCCGTCCACATTTTCCAGACGAGGTCGATCGGAGCATCGAATTCGCGTTCAATTCGAACCCATTTGCTATCTTGGGGCATTAGTCAGTGTCCTTCATGTTCCTGAGCAATGCGCCCATCACGCCAAAGCGCGCGTCCCAGATGTGTCGATACTGATCCGTCCAGTTCGAGATTTCCTGAAGCGGTCTTGTCTCGAGCTTGCAAAGCCGAAACTGGGCGTCTTTCTCGCGCGAGATCAGCCCCGCCTGCTCCAGGACGCGGATGTGGTTGGAGACTGCTGGCAGTGACATCTCGAAGGGCTCTGCAAGCGTGTTCACATTCGCGGACCCCTTGGCGAGCCTGGTCAGGATTGCCCGCCGCGTCGGGTGGGCGAGGGCGGCGAACGTGGCATTGAGCGAGTCGTCATCGGCCATGATTCTTTATTAAACTATCCTTTAATTAAATAGAAGATTTAATAATCACTATCACAGGGTGCGCAGCCGCTCGGCAGGAGACTCGTCACCAACGCAGTACAGATTGGCCGACAGTGCAAACAGTTGAGAATCTCGCCGTCTGGGCACACTCCGGCCCGTGATGATGCTCTCGCGCAGAGACTAAGAGGGAAAGCCGTCTCGATGACCGCATCACCTGCGCTGAGCCGTCATGCAAGCGGTCTTGGTTCCCACGGATCGCTGGCACGCCGCGGTTGAAGGGCGATCCAGAAGATGATCACGTCGGGTGTCTCGCAGCGCCATCATGCGCGGGCGACGCAGCTGCAAGGTCTAGGTCGTCGAATGCGGCGTAGAACGCGGGGACGACCAGCAGGATCAGCAGCGTTGTCGCCACCATACCGAAGGCGATCGAGACGATCATCGGGATCAGAGGCTGGGCCTGAAGGCTGGTTTCGAACAGGAGTGGCGCCACCCCGGCAATGGTGGTGATCGAGGTCAGGAAGATCGCCCTGAAGCGCATCATCGCCGCGACGGTCGCCGCCTCGGAGATGATGCGGCCCCGTGCCCGCTCGGCCTTTATGACGTGCACCAAGAGGATCGAGTCATTGACGACGATGCCGGCCAGCGAGGCGAGGCCGAGCATGCTGGGCATGGAGATAGCGATCCCGAGCACGAGATGCCCAGCCACGGCGCCGATCAGCGCGAAGGGAATGAGCACCATAACAACCAACGGCTCCACATAGCTGCGGAGCTGCAGGCTGAGCACGGCGAAGACGATCGCGAGGCCGATGACCAGACCGGTCACCATCGAGATCGCGGTCTCCTCGGCGGCGGCGTGCTGCCCGCCGATCGTGACCGTGAGGTCGGGATAGTCCTTGAGCAGGGACGGCAGAAATCGGGCTAGGGTATCGCGGACGATCTCGTCGGCGTTCCCGACGGCCGTATCTACGTCGCCCGTCACCGTCGCCGTCGGTCGCCCCTCGATACGTCGCAGGACAGCGTGGCCCGAGCCTGTCTCGATCTCGGCAACGGCGGAAAGCGGCACCTGTGCGCCTGCCGGTGTGACGATTGGGAAGTCTTCCAGATCATCCGGGCCAGCTCGATCTCTGGGCGCGAGGGTCACCTCGACGTTCCAACCCACAGCGCCGATCTGCACGGTATCGGCCGTGGCGCCCTGGAAACCCGCGCGGACCTGTTCGGCAATCGCGCTGGCGTCGAGGCTCAGTGCGCCGGCGCCCGCTGCCAGCGTGAGACGCAGTTCCGGCCGGCCAGGTACAAGGTTGTTTGCAAGGTTGCGTACCCCCGCATAGCGGGCAAGCCATTGCTGCAGTGCCGCCGACGCTGCGACGAGAGTGTCGACGTCGTCATGGGCAAGATCGATTTCGATCGCGCGTCCGGCGGGCCCGGTGAATGCTGCGACGAGGCTCAGTCGCTCGACGGCCGACATAGACGGCATCTCAGCGTGCCAAGCTGCGAGGATCTCATCGACCGAGGAGCCTCGCGTCTCCACGCTCAACAAGTCGATCCGGGCTGTCGCGAGATGCGTGCCCTTGCCGCCGATATCGCCATTCTCGCCGAAGGTGACGACGACGTCGCGTACCAGGGGCGCGTTATCCGGGTTCTGCGGTGACAGCGTTGCATCTGCGCGGTCCAAGGCGGCGAGCACCTGCCCGACCGCCGCCTCAGTCTGCTCGATCGAAGCGCCGGCCTGCAGTGCCAGCCGTGCTTCGACCTGGTCGCCGTCGACATCCGGAAACGCTTCGAACTTCAACGTGCCGCCGATCACGGCGGCAAGTGCGGCCATGAAGGCGAAGAGCGCAATACCGAGGGTAAGCCAGCGCCAGGCCACGGCGAAGCGCACGAGCGGCCCCACGACCAGACGGCGCAGGCTGTCGAGCAAGCGGTCGGCACGCCGCCTCGCATCTGGCATGGCCGGCGCGCCGTGCGAGAGATGGGCCGGCAAGACGAGGAACGCCTCGGCCAGGGACACCGAGAGCACGATCAACATCACCACCGGCACGACCCGCAGCATTTCGCCGAGATCGCCCTGCAGGAATGCTAGCGCACCGAACACTGCTGCTGTCGTCACGAAGGAGGCGACGACGCCAGGCGCAACCTCGCGCGCGCCCTCGACAGCGGCATCTATTGGCGCGAGGCCCTCGGCGCGCTTGGTCTCGATATTCTCGGCGATCACCAGTGCGTCGTCCATCAAGATGCCGATGACGATCAGAAGCGCCACCAGCGTCAGCATGTTGATCGAGTAGCCAAGCGCGCTCATGGCTGCGAGCGCTCCGAGAAACGAGACCGGCAGCCCGACCGCGATCCAGAACGCTTGGCGTGGGCCGAAGAACAGCCACATCGTGATGAAGACGAGCCCGAGGCCTTGAAGGCCGTTCTTCAGCAGCATGGTGAGGCGATCATCGAGCACGCTGGCGGTCTCGCCCGTGATGGTGAGCGTAACGCTGGGCGGGAGGAGTGCTTTCTCATGCTCGAGGAACGCGCTCAGCCGGTCCATCACGACGAGCGTGTCGTCGGTTTCGGCCTTGGTGATCCTCAAGATCGCCGCAGGCTCACCGTTCAGTTCCGCAGCAAACTCTCGATCATCCACAATCTCGACGATGCGGGCGACCTCGGCCAGGCGAACCTCTCCGCCGGCCTCGCTGGAAGCGACGACAATGTCCCGATAGGCATCAATTGCATCGCGCTCCTCGGCAAAGCGCAGGAGTGTAGTGCCGTGCGAGGAGACGAGTTCGCCGAGCGGTGTGTCGATGTTCTGCCGCCCGATGGTCCGCGCGATCTCCTCAAGGCTGAGCCCGAGGGTGCGGACCGCCTGCTCATCGATCTCGATGCGGAACTCAGCATCTGCAAAGCCGGTCACGTCAACCTGCGGGATGCCGCCCCAGCGCAGCATCCGGATCTTGATCTCCTCGGCCAGCGCGCGGAGCTGGGTGAGGTCGTGCGCCCCCTCCGCCGTCAGCGCGACGGCGGCCACGATATCCGTCAGGCCGAGTTGGCGGATCACCGGTTCCTCGGCCGTATCGGGAAGATCGTCGATCGCGCCGATCTCGGTCTCGATATCTGCGGTGAAACGCCCGAAGTCGCCGCCCTGACGCATCTCGGCGACGGCGACGGCCCGGCTCTCGAAGGCATCGCAGCGCAACTCATCGAGGTGCCGAATTCCCTCGAGCGCAGTCTCGATGCGGCTGCAGAGGGCGCGTGAAACCTCCTCGGGTGCCGCGCCGGGATAGGCAATCGTCACCTCCACATCGCGCGGCGCGACACGGGGAAAGGTCTCGCGCTGGAGCTGCGGCAGGGTGACGAGACCCACGACCAGCAGCAGCGCCATGACCAGATTGGCGGCCGTCGGATGCTCGACGAAGTAGCGGATCAAAGATCGTCTCCCGAAGCGGCGGCTGCAAGGAGCGCCATGGCGGCAATGTCGGGCACGGGCGCTAGGGACAGGCCTTCGACCGCCGCAGAGGGCGCTTGGGTGATGACGCGCGCGCCGGCCGGCAGCGCGCCCTGTTCGAGAACGGCGATGCCGTCGGCGGTAAAGACGGGCGCGACCGAGGCGTAGACCAGTCGGTCATCTGCCCCCGCGAGCATGACCTGCCCGTTCAGGATCGCCGCCCTTGGCAGCAGGATGACCCCGCCCACTGTGGGCGCCGTGATCTTGACGCGCACGAACATACCCTTCATCAGCGTTGGGCGCCTGACCTCCCCCCGCACCCCATAGGGTTTGTCGACGCGCACGATGACGCCGACCGACCGCGTCTCCGGGCTCACCGTGTCGGAAAGTCGGGCAATCTCCGCCTCGCGATAGCCCTCGGCCTCGCCGCGACCGACATAGACGCGAGCGGACAGGCGCGCTCGGCCACCGTCCGCGTCATCGCCATCGAGGCCGGGTGAGACCGCACGCCGAAGGTCGCTGCGGGCGAAGGGTGCGACCGGAGCCGGCACCGCATGGCCGCTCGGCGTGAAGGCGTCGCCGGTGAGACCGGCCAGGGCGCGGATGCGGCCCTGCGACACCTGCACGTCGATCTCTGCCGCGCCAAAGCCGTCAAGCGTACCCATGATGGTACCGGCACCGACGAACTGGCCGATCTCGACTTCCGCCTGCGCGACGCGCGCATCGAAGGGCGCAATGATCTCGGTGCGCTCTAGGTCGAGCGCTGCGGCGTCGCGCGTGGCCCGCGCGGCGTCGGCCGCTGCGTCTAGAGCAGCGATCTGTGCGGGCAGCAGCGCGAGGGCGTTCTCCTGCGTCTGCACCTTGGCCCGTTGTGCCAGCACGTCGCGGCGACGCCCGTCCACTACCGCGGCCGACACGGTGCCGCTCGATGCCAGCCGCTCGGTCCGCGCGAGATCCGCCTCGGCAAGCGCGAGTGCCTCGCGCTCGATCGCAAGTGCTGCGGCAGTCGTGCGCTTCGAGAGGCGGATCTCCTCTAATTGGGCCTCGGCAGCCTTGAGATCGGCTTCAGCGTGATCGAGGGCGATCACGTAGTCTTCAGCAGCGATCGCGATCAATACTTCGCCCTCGGCGATGAAACCACCGCGCACAAAGCCGGGGTGCAGATGGGCCACGGGCCCGGCCACTTCGGCGACCGCCGTCCAGACCCGAGCGGGGGCGACGGTGCCGTAGCCTGAGACGGAGGGTGCGT
Source organism: Pseudomonadota bacterium (assembly GCA_039815685.1). Taxonomy (GTDB): domain Bacteria; phylum Pseudomonadota; class Alphaproteobacteria; order Rhodobacterales; family Rhodobacteraceae; genus Thermohalobaculum. Next base: position 49,633 of record JBCBYV010000024.1, read on the forward strand.
AGTCGCGCGGGACTGCCGCGACATAGGCTACGGGCATGCGACGTTCGCTGGGGACGACCTCGAGCGGCGTCGGCCCGCTCTGCGTCGCCTGCCAAACGAGGATGGCGCCGAGGAGCGCCGGAGGCAGGATCATGAGGCGGGAGAACACTGTCATCTCATCCTCTCCGCCACCGGTTTGGTGGCAGCCATCGGAGTCAGCATCTGCGCGATCACCACTTTCATCTCTCGGCGGGGCGACCACGCTTGAGATGCGGATCGCCCGGCCACTCGTCGCTCAGCGCTGTGCGCGCTGAGCCAAGGCCTGCAACTCCTCGGCCGTGACGACGCCGTCGCCGTCGCCGTCGAGGCGACCGAAGGCCGTCCCATAACGGCCAAGCCGTTTGATCATCGCAGCTCGGCCGATACCGCTCTGAGCATTGAGGTCGATGAGCGTCGTGAACTCGCTGAGCGTTAGCGCACCGTCGGTATTGGCGTCGGCCCGCATAAAGTTCTCGATCACCTGGTCGCGGTTGGCCGACTGTGCCGTGGCACCGTGGGCGCTCCCGAGCATGATGAAGGCAACAAGGAAGGGCGTCGTAAGGCTGCGTGTCATAGCTAAATCCATGGTTCTGCGGAGAGGTGCGGGCGCTCTCCGGGGGTGGCGGACGAAGGTCGGGGAAGGACTGATGCGTTCAGCGGCTTAGGGAGCCCTGGCGCGTCCAGCTCTGGCCGCGAGGGCCGGTGGTGGTACGGTTGCCCGAGCAGCTTCCGCCAGAACAGCTGCCGCTGCCTTGGCGCGACGCACTGAAGCCCTGGGGACCGGTCTTGGTGATGCTGCGCGAGCAGGCCCCGCCCGAGCAGCTGCCCGAGCCATCGACAGTGGCCGTGCCTCCGCGCGGTCCAACGAACGACCCCTTGCGCTCCCAGGCACTTGTATCGGTAGCGACACCCGTGGAGAGCACGGCGATGACGGCGGGGATGGCGATAGTCCTGAGCACTACAAACTCCTGTCTCATTTCGCTGACGAGCGGGCGGCTGCCGCGTCGTCTGGAGCCAGAGATACGCGCGCCGTGTCACGGTGGTATCGATGGGGCGAAACAACGGGTATCGCTTGGTCAACGGCGCGTAACAGTTTGTAAAATCCGGTCGCGGTGGCTTGTCCGACCGCGCGCGCTGGCGAGACTGCCGCGGATGGACAACGGTCGCCCCTTCATCCTGGTCGTCGACGACGATCCCGAGATCCGCCGCTTGGTGGCGGCGTTCTTGGCGCGCGAGGGCCTGGAGGTCGATACGGTCGAGGATGCGGCTGCGATGGACGCTGCAATGGCGCGCCGCCGTCCCGACCTCGTTGTCCTCGACCTGATGATGCCCGGCGAGGACGGCCTCTCCGTCTGCCGGCGCCTTCGTGCCACGGGTGGGCCGGCGATCCTGATGCTGACGGCCAAGAGCGACGAGATCGACCGGGTGGTAGGCTTGGAACTCGGCGCCGACGACTATCTGGCGAAGCCCTTCGGCCCGCGCGAACTGCTCGCCCGCATCCGCGCCGTGCTACGCCGCACTGCCGCCCGCGCAGCCGATGGCGATGCAGGTGCAGTCGCCGCGCGTCGCTTTGCCTTCGACAGCTTCATGATCGACCTTGATGCGCGTCGGCTCACCGATGTGAGCGGGACGGCGCTTCAGCTGACCAGCGGCGAGTTCAATCTGCTCGCCTGTTTCGTTGAGCGCCCGCGCCGAGTGCTCTCACGCGATCAGATCCTCGACCGTCTGCGCGGCCGGGGAGCAGAACCGTTCGACCGGACGGTGGACATGCTCGTCTCGCGCCTGCGGCGCAAGCTCGCGACGGTGAACCCCGATGTCGAACTGATCAGCACCGTGCGCAACGGCGGCTATGTCTTCACGGCCAGCGTCCGGCCAGCGCCGTGAGCGGAGGGCTCAGCCTTTCCTGGCGCGTCGGCCTGATCGCGATGGTGGGTCTGATGGCCGGCTGGCTCGTCGTCGTCGCGGTGGGATACATTGACCGAGGTGCAGGGGAGCCAGCTGCGTTGGCCTCGCCTCTCCGCCTGGCGGCCATCGCCGATGTGGTCGAGCATGCGCCGCCCGAGACCCGGCAGCGCTTGCTGGAGGCGATCAGGACGCCGCATCTCGCGGTTTGGATCGAACCTGAGCCGCTGATCGAGACGGACCTTCCTCAACTCACGTCCTTCGATGCAGCGCGGATCGAGGCCTATCGCGGCGCGCTGGCAGGGCGCTCCATCGCCATAATCCCGCGCGAAGCCGACCAGTTGCTCGGCCGCGCCATGGCGAGCGCGCTCAGCGCCGTGGAGTTCCGGATCGGGCTTGCCGGGGGCGAAACGCTGGTCGTCACCAGTCAAAGCCCGTTGATCGTGGCGCCCATCGGCCTGCCAGTGGGTTTCGGTGCGGGGCTAGTCGGCGTTCTCGTGGCACTCGCGACGCTGATCGCGCTGCACCGTGAGTTTCGCCCGTTGAAGCGGCTCGCAGCCTCGGTCGACCGCGTCGATCCTGGCGTCGGCGTGCTGCCGCTGCCCCAGATCCGTGCCCGCTCGCCAGAGGTCCGCGCGCTCATCACGGCATTCGGGCGGCTTCAGCAGCGTCTCGACACGCTCATCCGCGCCCGCCTCGCCCTTGTCGGCGGCATCCAGCACGATCTGCGGACCTTCGCGACCCGTCTCAATCTAAGGGTAGAACAGATCCCGGACGCAGGGGAGCGCGCAAAGGCAGGTGCGGATATCGCGGATATGATCGCGCTCATGGACGATGCGCTCCTCGCCAGCCGTGCGGGGGTGGGTGAGCTCGACAACGCGCTGATTGACCTTGCCCCGCTTGTTGCTGCCGAGGTGGCCGACCGACGTGCGGCCGGCGCCCCTGTGGATCTCGCCCCGCTCGATTTCGGCACTGCTGCCTGGGCAACGGACAATGCCGGCTCAGCCATGACCGGTTGCACGGTGCTCGGGGACCGAATTGCGCTTCGCCGCATCCTCGCGAACTTGATCGACAACGCGCTCGCATACGGACAGAGCGCGCATGTCCGCCTCGTGCAGTCGGGTGCCGACATCGTGCTGACAGTGGACGATGAGGGCCCAGGCATCCCGCCGGATCAGCGCCTGCTCCTGCTCGAGCCCTTTGCCCGCGCCGAGACCTCACGCGCCCGTTCCACGGGCGGCTCAGGTCTCGGCCTCGCGGTGGTCCGCAGTCTCGCCGAGGCTCATGGCGGCAGCGTCTCGATAGACGATGCACCGAACGGCGGTGCGCGCCTCGCCGTGACATTGCCGCTCTTCCGACCGGGCACTGGCGCGCGAAGCGAACTCCAGTGATCGGACTTCTCAGCGACGACCCGCCAGTTGCGGGTCGTGGTGGTCCGACCCGCCGTCACGCAGAACTTCAGCTGTGCCGAAAGCGCTGCAGATGCCCAGTTGCCTGCTTTGATCAACCTGATCCGAAGGATCGAGCTCGTCTCATGAACAGAGCGACGAACCTGAGATTGCGGCCCTACGCGCCGCAACGCCTTCGCGGAGCCCATTGGTAGGACCGAAACGGCAGCGACTGTCCGAGATCATCCCCGGGCTCGATCCGGGGGTCCAGAAAACCGATCCAGTTGAACCCTAGCAGGATCAGCTCAGGATCGGTTTGTACGACGTTTACTGAAGACGGACGGGGCTTCGCCGGTCCAGCGTTTGAAAGCGCGCCGGAATGACCGTTCGTCCGAGAAGCCCACCAAGGAGGCGACCGTCGCTATGGGGACGGTCCGATCCGCCAGGAAGGTCTCCGCGTTCAACCGACGCGCCTCGTCGATCATTTTGCGAAGGGTCAGTCCATGCGTCGCAGCTGTTCGCCGGGCGCTTCGCAGGCTCACCCGGGCGCGCGCGGCCACGGTGGCCGCGCGAAAATCTCCGGCCGCGGCCGCCTCGGCAATGGCACGGCGCAAACGTGAGAGATCCGCCGCTTCCTCCGATCGTGCGATCTGGCTAAGTAGCAACTCGAAGTGCCGCTCGACGAAAACGAACAAAGTGGGATCGGCGGTCCGTACCGACATCGACATCACGGCACTCGGAAAAACGAGCGCGGTATGTCCGGCGTCGAACAGCAGCTCGCTCCGGAAAAAGTCGTGATACGCGTCGATGGGTCCATTGGGGCTGTAGGGTAGCTCTACGCGCTGCGGCGGATGCCTGATGCCGAGGATCTCGCGCACGAGCCTGACGATCAGAGCGATCCCGACCTCAGCCACGCGTCCTGCATCGATCGCGTCGTTCGGATGGCTTGCGGTGATCGCGACCTCTTCGGCGTCTTCCCGGACTGTGATCTCCAGTCTGTCGGCCAGCAGGCTGCTGTTGCGGACGACAAAATCCAGCGCCTCGCGCAACGTCGCGGCGTACTGCGCCCCGTGAACGAGACCGCCAAGCGCCGAGAAATGCGCCGAGCGCGCAGCCTCTATCCCGAGCGCGATGTCAGGTTCTGCTGCGGCGAGCGCATTCCAGAGACGATGTGGAACATCATCGGGCAGACGCGCTGCCGGATCGCCCAGCGCCGCCGCGTCGATATCCGTCATCGCCTCGATCTGCGCGATTGTCATACCCCGAGACAGGGCAAATGCGACCGTCGTAGTGGCAACGCAAACATGATGGGTCTGACCACGCGGCGTGGCTGAAAGTGTCCGGTTTTCGCTCATTACGGTCCTGTCTGCCTTCCATTGTTGCCGCTACGCTCAAGGTCCGACTGGCGGAACACAGTTCTGAAGGCCGGAACCCGGCTTATCAACGCACGAATGGTTATGAGACCAGTATCCGTAATCGCGATCGCTCTCGGGGCGATCCTCGTCACAGGCTGTCTTCCCGAGGAGGACGAAGCGGATGCTCCCCCACCTGTTCGGGGGCTCATCACGACCGTCGTGGAAGCCGTCGAAGAGACCACGATCCGGCGTTATCCCGGAGTGCTGGAGCCGGGCGAGGTCAACCTTCTTTCTTTCGAGGTCGGTGGACGGCTCTCGCGCGTCACGCTCGACGTCGGTCAGCGGGTCAGCGCCGGGGAGCTTCTCGCAGAGCTTTCCGTAGAGCAGTTTCAAACGACGATTGAGAACCGGCAAGCCGCTGTCGAGGAAGCGGAGGCCACCCTAAGACAGGCCGAGGACGATCTCGCTCGGTCCCAGCAGCTCCTCGATCGCGGAGCGGGAACACGGGTGACCCGGGACGAAGACCGCACCGCGGTCATGCAAAGCCGGGCGCAGCTGACCCAAGCCGAGAAAGATCTTGCCGCAGCCCGCGAAGACCTCGCCGACAGCAAGCTCTATGCGCCCTTCGACGGGATCGTGGACACGGTGGAGGCGGACAGCTTCGCCACGGTCTCGGCCGGAGAAACAATCCTCAGCGTCTATGAGCGGACGGATTATGAGGTCGCCTTCTCGGTGAGCTTCGATGTCATCGGCCGCCTCGTTGTGGGCAGCCCCGCCTTCGTGCGACTGGCCGACAACCCCGATGTCGTGTTGCAGGCAGTCGTAAGCGAGCTCGGCGAGCGCGCGGGAACGGTTTCGTCGTTCCCGGTTGTAGTGCGCCTCAAAGAGGTTCACCCGATCATCAAGGCTGGAATGGCCGTCGAGGTTGCCTTCGAGTTCAACCTCCCGACGGCGCAGGGGTTCCTGATCCCGATGACCGCGGCCATCCCGGACGGGGAGATCCCGGAGGACGCGGGACCCGACGCCGTCGTCAGTCTTCAGGTCTTTGTCTTCGACCCTGAGAAGAGCGCGGTCGAACGCCGTGACATCACGATGGCCGGGTTCAGAGGCAATCAGTTCCTGATCATCGATGGTCTGATGCCGGGTGAAAGAGTGGCGACGAAGGGCGTGACGTTCCTGCGCGAAGGCATGGTGGCGAGGCTCCTCGACCAAGAGGGCGGCTGAGCCATGGATTTCCTCACACGCTTCGGTCTCGACAAGACGCGCTTCACGGCGCTGATGATGGTCATCATCCTCGCGCTCGGGCTGTATTCCTATATCGGCATCCCCAAACGCGAAGACCCGGAGATCACCATCCGGACTGCTGTCGTCGCCGCAGAGTTCGACGGAATGGCGCCGACCCGGGTCGAGGATCTGATCGCCATCCCGATGGAGCGGAAGATTCGCGAGATCGGCGAGGTCGAGGACATCGAGACGATCGTCACGTCAGGCCAGGCGCTGATCTACGTCCACCTCTACGACAACGTCTCCGGGCCCCGCATCGAGGACGCTTGGGAGGATCTGCGCAACAAGATGGAGGACGTCCGCGCCGAGCTTCCCGACGGCACCTCGGAGCCGGTCGTGAACACGGACTATGGCGACGTTTCCATCGCGACTGTAGCGATCACAGGTGACGGCTTCTCCCTCGCCGAGATCGAGGACGTCGCAGAAGACCTGCGAACTTCGCTCTTCCGCGTCGAAGGCATCACCAAGGTCACCTTCTACGGTGTCCAGGACCAGCGGGTCTGGTTGGAGGTCGATATCCGCAAGCTGGCGGCAGTCGGCGTCCAACTCGAACAGCTGCTGGACGACCTTCAGGCGCAGAATGTGATCCTTCCAGCGGGTGAGATCGATGCCGACGGCACTCAGATCGTGCTCGAAGCCAACGGCGATCTGCAGACGATCGGCGAGATCCAGGGCGTGCTCACACAGGTAGAGGGGCTGTCGGGATATGTCCGCCTCGCTGATCTGATCGACGTGCGTCGGGGATATGTGGACCCAAAGGAAACGCCCGCCTTCTTCAACGGGGAACCGGCGGTCGTAGCGGCGATCGAGATGTCATCCGACACCGACATCCAGGATCTCGGCGGTCGCCTTGAGACGGCTCTTCGCGATTTCGAGATCAGCCAACCGATCGGTATCGCGCTGAACGTCTCGACATTTCAGGAGACCAACGTAACCGAGGCGCTGAACGGCGCGCTCGAGAATGTCGGCCAGACCTTCGTCATCGTCTTCGTCGTGATGCTCGTGTTCCTCGGCTTCAGACAGGCCCTGGTGATCGCCTGCATTGTGCCCTTCACGATATGCTTCGCCCTCGCCTCGATGGGCTTCATCGGTGTGAATATCGAGCAGGTCTCGATCGCCGCCGTCATCATCTCGCTCGGACTGCTAGTGGACAACGGCCTTGTCGTCGTTGAGGACATCGGCAACCGGATCGACGGCGGGATGGCGCCCGAGGAAGCGGCGCGTTCTGCAGGCAAGCAGTTCCTGGTACCGCTGGGCGTCGCTTCGATCACCACGATCTCGGCTTTCATTCCCATGCTGCTCATCGACGGGGTGGAGGGGGAGTTCTCCTTCTCCCTCGGCGCTGTCGTCGCGTCGATGCTTCTCGGGTCTTGGATCACGGCGCTCTACATCCTGCCGTTCCTGTCGACCAAGCTCCTGAAGCGGAAGAAGAACGCCGGAAAAGGACCTGGGGCCATTATCCGAGGGTATGGCTGGCTGGTGCGGCGTTTGCTGCCGCTCGGTCTCCCGCTCACGGTATTGGCTTTGGCGGCCGTCGCCTTCAGCGCGAGCCAGTTCGGTCGGCTCAAGCCCGAGATGTTTCCCTTCAGCGAGCGGGCCGACTTCCTGATCTACATGGACCTGCCAAAGGACGCCGCGATCTCGGAGACCGAGAGGATGGCTCTGCGCGTTCAGCGCTGGCTTGGCGACAAGGCGGTGAACCCCGAGGTCGTCAGCAGCACAGCCTATGTCGGCGATGGCGGGCCGCGCTTCAATCTCGGTCTCAACCCCGCCGACCCCGACCCGGCGAGCGCGTTCTTCCAGGTCAACGTAACCAGCCTCGCCGCGGCCGAAACGATGGCAAGGCGGGCGCGCCGCACATTCATCGAGCGCTTCCCCGAGGCGCGCTTTCGCGTAACCCGGCTACCACAAGGTGGCTCTGAATCCGGCATTGTGGATGTGGAGATATCAGGACCGGACGCCCGGGTCCTGATGGCTGCAGCCGCTCGCCTCGAGTCGGCATTCGATGCCCTACCCAGCGTCGTGAAGAACGAGAGCGACTGGGGCAATCGCGTCCTGAAGGTCGTCGTCGATATCGCTCAGGACAAAGCACGGGAATTCGAAGTCACGTCGCGCGACGTCTCGGAAGTGATGGACGCTTACTTCTCTGGCACGCAGTATTCGACGTTTCGCGAGGGGGACGACCAGATCCCGATTGTGCTCCGCGCTGTGCAGGGCAGTCGCGATAGCGTCGAGGATCTCGCTAACCTTTCGATCGCAGCCCAGGGTCAGCTCATCTCCGTGGACCAGGTGGCGTCGTTCCGCCCGACATTGGACTACTCCGAGATCAGGCGCGAGAATCAGGTTCGTCAGATCATCGTCTCCGGCAAGAGCGCCGATCTAAGCGCACAGGATACGCTTGCACGCATCCGGCCAACGATCGACGAGCTGGATCTTGGCCCGGAGTACCAGGTCCACATTGGTGGTGAGCTGGAGGACAGCGCCGATGTGAACGCGCAGATGGGCGGCAACCTTCCGCTCGCGCTGGGGGTGATGCTCGCGGCGCTGGTCTTTCAGTTCAACTCCTTACGGCGCTCTCTGGCAACGTTCCTTACGATCCCTCTGATCGTGATCGGTGCGCCGTACACCATGCTCGCCATGGGCGAGCCGATGTCGTTCTTTGCGATGCTCGGACTGATGTCGCTGATGGGTATCATCATCAACAACGCCATCGTCCTGATCAATCAAATCGATATCGAATGGGAGAAGGCGCCGCTGGACGACGCGATTGTCACCGCCGCCCAGGCACGGGCAACCCCGATCCTGCTGACTTCGATGACGACGATCTTCGGGCTCTTGCCGATGGCGATCTCGGGCGGCGCGCTGTTCGAGCCGATGGCGACCACCATGATTGGTGGGCTGGCTATCGCGTCGCCGTTGACACTGATCGTCGTACCGGCGCTCTGCAGGTTCCTGCTGCGAACGCGGACCAGCCGAGCAGCGGCGTCGAGCACCGCTTGATGCCCCCCGCGATTCTCCTGCGGGCTCTGTCGCTCAGCGCCTGAGCGTCCGCGATGATCTGCTTATCCCTGAACCGGCTGCTCTTCGTGGGACATTCCCCTTCGTCCAACCAAAGGCGGATAATCCAGGCCCGTGTTGGTCGGAGCTCGGGCAGAAAGCCACACCCACGCCCTCAGTCCTTGAAAGTCGACATAGCAACGAAGGACGTGATGCGTGCGATGCCCGGGATCGCGGCGAGATCGTCGGCGTGGAAGTCCTCGTAGGCCTCCATGTCCTCGACCGCGACCTTCAGTAGATAGTCGTAGGCCCCGGCGATGTGGTGCACCTCTTTGACCATCGGCAGTCGCACGACTTCAGCCTGGAACGCCTGAATGTCCTTGCGCGCGTGGCGTTCGAGATTGATGCCGACAAAGACCACGAGGTTCTCACCCAGAAGGCCGGGCGAGATCGACGCGCAGTAGCCTGTGATGGCTCCACCCTGTTCCAGGGACTTCACCCGGCGCTGGCACGAAGAGAGGGAGAGACCCACTTTGTCGGCCAATTGCCCATGGGTGAGTTTACCGTTTGTGGCCAACTCGCGAAGAATATTCCTGTCAATACCGTCCATACGGGATTTATGCGGCGTACCATGACCGCCCTCAAGGATTTATGACGCAGTCTTCTCGAGAGATCCGCGGTAGAATTCTCGGGCTGCGCCGAGACGGAGTTCGACCATGACGCTTGCCCGCACGACTGACCCCGATGCCGCGCCCTCCTGGCAGGGAAGGTTTCCAGCAAACGACATCATCTCGCTTCTCGATGTGAACCGTCGCTTCAACCTGGCCGAGAGCACGTCGCAGGATCTGAGCTTTGGCGAGCTGATGGACCTCATCGGGCTTGAGACGGTGCACGATCTCCGGCTGGGCTACGGATCCGCCCAGGGCAACCCCCTGCTGCGCGCTGAGATCGGCAAAATGACCGGGATCTCGCCGGACATGGTCCTGACGACGCAAGGCACCGCGCTCGCGCTCTATCTGCTGGCGATCGAGCTCTGCCGGCCCGGAGACGAGGTTGTTCTCTTCACTCCGTGCTTTCCGCCCTCGCGCGACACCTTGCTGGGTGCCGGGGTGACGGTTCGCGAGGTTCCGTTGCGCCTCGACGACGGGTTTCGCGTGGATCTCGCCCGTTTCGAGGACGCCCTGACACCGGCGACAAAGCTCGTGAGCATCGCCACGCCGCAGAACCCGAGCGGCGTGTCGACACCGGTCGAAACGATTGACACGATGCTCGAAGTCATGGCGCGCAAGGCGCCGGGTGCGATCCTGTTCGTGGACGAGACCTATCGTTCGGCCACTTACGGTGACGCGCCAACGCCGAAGAGTGTTGCGGATCGCGACCCCCGGATCATCTCGGCTGCGTCGGTGTCGAAGGCACTCGGTGCGCCGGGGCTCCGCGTCGGATGGATGACGACCGCTGACGCGGCACTGCGCGAGCGGCTGATGACCGCGAAGATGAACATCGTCATCTCCGGCTCCCCGCTGGACGAGGCGCTCGCAGCTCATCTGATCAGCAGGCGCGAGGCTGTGCTTGCCCCGAGGCGCGCGCTGTTGGGGCGCGCGATCACGACCGTTGCGGAGTGGCAGGCAAGCGAGGCCGATCGCATCGAATGGGTCCGTCCCGATGGTGGCGCCCTGTGCTGCATGCGCCTGCGGTCGGAGCGCTTCGATGATGCCGCTATCGCACGGTTCTGGGCGGCGCAGGAAAACCGAGGTCTCCAGCTTGCGTCTGGTGCGTGGTTCGGAGCGGCAGACAGAACCTTCCGATTGGGCTTTGGCTATCTGCCTCTGGAGGTGCTGCCGCAAGCGCTCGCAGAGGTCAGTGGCGCGATGGACGACGCACAAACGATGACACCGTCGCCTCTGGCTGGATGACGGACGGAAGCGAGCTCGGGCAGGCCCATGACGAAGGACCGTTTCGAGCGCGACCCGATGCTGGCGGCCGACCTAGTGGCAGGAGCGAGACACTTTGTGTCGTCATTCTCGAATTTGATCCGGCAATCCACATTACTTCCAGACGGTTGAAATTGATAGATCTTCCGGAGCACGGCGATGGCGACAGTGGGACGAGCAGATCAGACGGCGCTCCAGCAGACGGCTCCTGCGATTTTGGTTCTCACGTAATGCATCGCAGTCTCAAGAACACAGGCGAGAGTCCGTAGAGCCCCCGTTCTTTGCGAGGCGCACTGCAGGTCGCGAAAGATCGGGTTGTTGCGCCCAGACCGACGATAATGGATCCAATTCTCTGGCCAGGCGATGCGCTCTCCATACGTGCCGGCCACCGCTGCGCCTGCCTGGGTGCCGGCCATGAACTCGTTCATGGCCGGGTTCCCATGCGTCGGTAGGACGTCAACCGCGACAGCGCGATGCTGTGTCTCGACGTCCATGATGCCCGCCACGGCAACGCGCGCGGTGGGTGGTGCCCATGTCCGTGACGGGGGTGCCTCAGGCGAAGACCTCGGCGATCCTGTCCACCGTGATCCCCTCTTTGATCTCGCGCAGCCTGGCATAGGTAAGGACGATCGCGAGATTGAAGATGGGTGCCATGATGGCCGTGAGTGCGCTCTCCAGAACTAGATAAGTAATCCCTCCGGGCATCTCAAAGACGCTGAAACCGAGAAAGATCGCAATGAAGCCGCCGATCAGAAGCGGGATATAGGCAAGGCTGATCAGCCCCACGATGGACCAGCGATAGCCCTTGGTGAGCGAGAAGCTGCGGCCCATCCCGCGCCAGTTTGCATCCTCCACGACGATCGCGGGCGCCACGACCGCGAGGGCACCGTAGAGCCACAGACCGGGGACGATCAGGGCCACGAAGCCGAGGCCAACAGTTAGGCCAACCACAAGACTGAGCACCGTTATGTAAAGAACTTTGGCAAATGCCCGTCTCAGCATGGCACCAAAGCTGCTCCTCTGACCAACGCGGTCGTTGTAGGCCATCTGGATGATGATCGCCTGCGTGATCCCGCCGGCTGCGAACATGAGCACGACGCCCAACACCGTGCCTACGAGTGCGGAAGATGAGACGTCGTCAGGATCCGTCTCGAACGGGAGAAGCAGAATTCCGGCGACGAAGATCGGTACGAACGACACCAAGCTCATCATGACGAAATGTCGGCCGAAGATGCGAAAGGTATCACCGATGATGCTGCCGATGCCGAGCGGTATCTTGCCCGTCGGCATGGCTGAGCTTGGAGTAGGATGTGTGTCGGTCATGGTTTGCTTTCCTGCTGTTGAAATTCGGCTGGGTTTTGAGAGCCCTTGGCATGGTGGCCAGCCGGGGCTTCAGGCTTGGAATGATGCTTGTCCGCGCGCCGCTCCCCCATCAGCTGTCGTGCCTCGAGATGCGCGCGTTGAGCGGCATAGAACGCCTCGAGAAAGGGCCTGCATTCGCTTGGCTCGACCGGGTCAGTGTGCCCGATCCGGGCTTGTATCTGCGCGACGACCGCCTCCAGGGTCTCCTGACGACGGGTCGCTTCCGCCGTCCGCTCGACGCCTTCGGGTGCGCGCAGGATCTGCTCCAGCGTCTGCAACTCGAACGCGCCATAGTGGTCGAGCTGATGCGACGCGAAGACGAAGTCCGCGGTCCCGCTGGCGGTGAGCTCGGGCAACAGACGCGTTTCGGGCTCGGTGACCACGACCGTCCCCGCGATGAGGTCGCCCAGCCTTTGTCGGCGTCGGTTGCAGAAGGGAATGATCAGCACGAGCGCCGTCCAGAGCAGCGCGGCGATGCCCGGCACAAGGCTTACGCCCTGTATGATCAGAAGCGCGGTCGCAGGCAGGAAGACCTCCGCTTCCTTCATGAAGTTGCGCAGGACCGTGGCCGTGGGGGTCAATGCGCGACCATCCGCAGTGATGACACGAAGGCCGAGCCAGCGTTTCCCCGCGGTGCGCCCGACCCAGAAAAGCTCGGTCAGGACGTAATAGGGTGCACGCACGAAGAGGAAGAGGAGAGCGAAGACGGCGCCGAGCAGTTCGAACGTGACGATCTCGCTGACGGCTAGAATGACGACAAGCGAGCCGGCTGCGAGCCCGGTCAGCAGGAAGTCGACGGTCTGCGCAGCGAAGCGGAGGCCCACTGGGGCAAGCGCCAAGTGTATCGGCACGCCCTCGGGCGGGACGAGCGTGTAGGTGCCGCGAGGCGCAGCCGCCGCTGCAGCCACGCCGCTCATGCCCGTCCCCATCGTTGCGTCAGCCAAAGCAGCCAGGCGAGCCCGATTGACCAGCCAACGGCCAGGCGCACTTCCGTCGACTGCACGAGCTGGCGTCCGAAGCCCTCCAGCAGCGCCGCGACGACGAGCATGAGAATGGCTACGAGGGCAAGCTTTGTCGCATCGCCTGCCACATGGCGCAGAGCCGATCGTCGGCTGTAGGGCCCCGGGAAGAGCAGGGCGAGCCCGATCCGGTATCCCCCGCCCGCAGCAACCACGATGGCGCCAAGCTCGGTGACCCCGTGGATCGAGAGCCAGCCGGCGATGTCGATGCCCAGTCCCCGGTCCACATGCAGCGCAACGAAGGCGCCGAGCATCATGCCGTTGAAAAAGACCAGCAGTGCTGCCGGCAGAACCGCGAAGGCCCCGAGAGCGAAGGCAAAGATCGCCACACGGGCATTGTTGGAGAAGAGATAAGAGGCAAATGCGCCGAGTGCGCCGGCCTCATGATCGGCGCCGCTGTAGATTACCTCCCGGAGATCCTCGCGCGTTGCTTCGGGTCCCCGCCCGTCGCCTGCAGCGGGAGCGACGAGGACATCGTACCACCCAGGATCGGATGCGAAGAGGGCGGCGCCCGCAGCGGCACCGATCGACAGCGTGAAGAGGGCGGCGATCAGGGCCGTCGCCGAGCGGCGAAAAGCTCCGGGCGCACCGAATGTCAGGAAGCGGCGCACAATGCCTGCGAGGCTCTCCTGGGGGGCGTAGACGGCGAAGTAGCCACGCGCGGCCAAGGTCTCGAGATAGCCCAGCAGCGCGCGATCGAGCGTGATCGCGCGCGCCACGGACAAGGCGGCGAGCGCGCGACGGTAGAGCGGCGCGAGTTCTCGTGCTTCGTCGAACGAGAGCGCGCGAAGTCCGCGCCGCTCGACCCGGTCGAGCAGCGCCTCGAGCCGGCGCCATTCCCCCTCCCGCTCCGCGCGAAAACGGGCGGAGCGCAAGCTGAGCGCTTCTCCTTCTCCCGCGGGAACCGGACGAGTGGTCTGAGTGTAGATGGGTCGCGCGACCGGGAGGTTCATGCCGCCTCCCTCAGACGCAGGTTGAGATAGGCAGAGACGAGGCGCGGCGTCAGGGTGCGCCCCTCGGTCTCGAGCACCAGGACCCCGGCGCGGGCGAGGCGCTGCATGACAACGCGCCGCTCGGTCGCCATCTCGGCCGCAACGACGCTCTCCGCCACGCGATCGAGACCGCTCGGCCGGGTCTCAGCCAAGGCGGCGATCGTTGGATCTCTGAGCGACACGAAGAGGACGCAGTGGCGCCGCGCCAGCATGGCCGCGTTCTCGATCAGGAGCTCGGCGGATGTGGTGTCTACAAACTCGGCGAAAGCCACGACAATGGCGCGTCGGCGCAGATGCTGCGCGAGCGTGACAAGTCCCAGTGTGTGGTTCGTCTCGGTACTCTCATAGCTCAGATCGGCGCTGGCCGCCCGCAGGCGCGCGAAGGCTGCGCGCCCGGGTGCCGGGGGCTGCCAGAGGCGTGGCCTCGCATCGTATGCGTAGAGACCCACGAGATCGCCTCCGACGACACCGGCCCAGCCGACGGCCAAAGCGGCGTTGATGGCATGGTCCAGCCTCGGAACCCCGTCGATGGTCTCGCGTGTGAGATGCCCGGTATCGACGGCAAGGATCAGACGATGATTTCGCTCGGCCTGCCATTCCCGAGAAACCAGTGCGCGATGGCGGGCGGAACGCTTCCAATCGATGGCGCGAACGTCGTCGCCGGCAGTGAATTCCCGAAGCTGGTGGAACTCGAGACCCTCTCCGGCACTCGGCAGGGGTTTGGCACCGAAGAGAGCACTTCGCGCCTGAACATCGATCTCGCCGGTCAGCACTGGCCGGATATTCGGAATGACGGCGACGCTCTGATCGAGAGCCACGCGCGGCAGGATGTCGAAGAGCCCGAGGCGCGACGGCCAGGAGAGCCAGAGAGGCGCAAGCGGCCAATGCCCTCGCTTCTTCGCATGGAGCGTCACCTGCGCACGATTGTCCGCGAAGGTGACCAGCTCCGGCCCCGTCAGTCCCTCGGGCCAGTCAACGCGTGCGGTAAGGCGTGCAGGCGCGGGCGTCACGTCCAGCTCCAGCAGGGCTGTCTCTCCAACGAAGGTCTCCGATAGGCCGTCGACCGTGACGGCGGGGCGGCGGAGAGGCGTGCCAAGGAGGTCGATGGCGGTAAGTCCGGCGATGCCGATCCAGGGCAGGAGCGCAAGTTCAGGGGATCCCGCAAGCACAAGCGCGCCGCCCGCCATCAAGGCGGCACCCGCCAGCGTGAGAAGACGACGCGTCGGCCGGATCGGTGAAAGCAGAGCCATCAGCGCGGCGCCTCGATACGGTCGAGCAGCCTTGCCAGAGCGTCGTCCGCCACGCGCCCTTCAATCTCCGCCGTGGGACCGAGGACGATGCGGTGGCGCAGTACCGGCAGCGCGAGACGCTTCACATCGTCCGGCAGCGCATAGTCCCTGCCCTCGAGGGCGGCGGTCACCCTGACAGCCCGGGCCAAGGCGTCGGCCGCCCGTGTCGAGGCGCCGTAGGCGATCTCCGGCTCGTTCCTCGTGGCCCGGACGATGGTGAGCACAAAGTCCAGGATGGTGTCGTCGATCCGGATCCCGTCGACGAGCGCCCGCGCCTCAGCCAGCGCGTCGGCATCGAGCGTCGGTTCGATTTCGGCAACCGACTCCGCCGCCTCGATAGAAATCGCGGCATGATCGCGCAGGATCGAACGCTCGATCTCCTCGTCCGGATAATCGACAAAGATCTTGAAGAGAAAACGGTCGAGCTGCGCCTCCGGCAGCGGATAGGTGCCCTGCTGCTCGATCGGGTTCTGGGTCGCAATGACGATGAAGTTGTCGCCAACCAGGTGATCCTGACCGTCGATCGTCGCCTTTCGCTCGCTCATCGCCTGCAGCAGCGCGGCCTGTGTCTTCGGCGGCGCGCGATTGATCTCGTCAGCGATGAGGACATCCGTGAAGACCGGACCCTTCACGAGGTTGAAGCGATTGCTCGAGAAATCGAAGATGCTCGAGCCGAAGACATCGCCCGGCATAAGGTCGGGCGTGAACTGGATCCGCTTGGTGCCGAGTGACAGAGCCGCGGCGAAGGCCCGGGCCAGCAACGTCTTGGCGGTGCCGGGCGGACCTTCCAGCAAGACGTGTCCCCTTGCGATCAGGGCCGTCAGCATGAGGTCCGTCATCGCTTCCTGGCCCTGCACCGCGCGCGCGATGGTCGTGCGGAGCCTGTCGGTCCGATCCCTGAGGTCGTCAAGCGTCATGTCAGTATCCGTGCAATGAAAGTAGCGATCCGGTTGGCGTGCGAGAGCAGAGCGGCAGGGTCGGGTTGGGGCGAGGCGATGCCGCTGCGAAGGGCAGCAAGAACGCGTTCCAGCTCCGCGGCATCATCAGGGTCGGTCTGAGCGAGGCGCGCGACAATGACCCTCTCAGGTTCGGCGGGTGGGTGATGGCTCGGCGAGAGCGCTGATGCCGCAGCGGCGAGGCGGGCGTCCAACCAGGCGCCGACAAGGGGTGCGTCGTGGCCGGCGGCGCGCAGAAGCCGCGCCTTCGATGCGATTGCCACCACCTTCGACGCGGAGAGGCCCGCATCCGCATCATCGACCGCGGGCGCAGAGCGCACGGCCCCAGTCCACAGGCCGAGCACCGAGAAGACGGCGAGGCCGATCCAGAAGGGCGTAAACGGCCAGCCCATGAACTCAAGCAGATCGCTCCACTGCCGCCCGTCGTCTCGTTGGCGGTTCGCCCAGAGATAGGTGGTGTAGTCCACGACCGGGTGGCTCGAACCGAGCGCCTCGGGAATCACCGCGGCGATGGCGGCGTTATCCCCGCGCGTCAATCCGTGATTGTTGAGAAGGTCGGGGTCGGTCAGCAGCCAGAAGCCGACTTGGTTGCCGTAGCTGTCATCCTCTCCCTGCAACGGACAGCGGCCGAAGAGCATCTGCTCGCGATCCCCGAAAATCGGCGTGCACGGCCCCGCCGCAACAGTCTGGGGCAGATGGATCTCGGCCTCGCCATAGGGCGTCTCGATCTGCTCTCTGACGCCCTCGCCACGGGTGAGCGGACCGATACCCGGGACCAATTTCGCCAGCGTCGCAGATGGCGCACCCAGCTCGATGAGGAGCGTGGGGTGCGTGGCCTTCGCGAGGCGCATGCCTCGCCGCCATTTCGGCAGGATCAGCACCGTGGGCATCAGCGACAGCTTCCGGGCGAGAACGGGCGCGCTGATATCCTGCTCCGTCTCGGCGGCAAAGGAGGCTTCCGGCGTCTCCGGTTCATCGCTCCGGCGCGTAAGATCAGCATCGTAGAGCGGCAACAGCCGGAGGTCGACGGTCGCTGGGTCGATTGGTGGGAAGCCGCGGTAACTTCTCGCGGAGACTTCCGTCTCGCGCAGCCAGACGGCCAAGCCGTCGAAGCCGACCGCGGAGCGGCTGAGCTCCCGCTCGTTCGAACCGGACAGGAACCAGGCTCCGACGAGCATGACGCCGAGAAGGCCGAGGCCAAGCGCTCCATCGCGCAGCGCGCCGCTCTTCGGAGAGCCATTCACGACGGCGTCTCCCAGAGCGGCGCCACGGCCAGACGGTGTTGTCGGTAAGTCGCCTCCTCGATGGCTCGACCGCCGAAACGCGCCGCCTCTGCCGAAGATACGAGTGCTGCAAGCTGCGGGTGGAGCGGCTCGGACTCTGGGATCGCTGCCAGCGCTTCGCGCAGCGTCCAGGCTTGGCGGAGCCGGCTCCCGTTCCGCCCTGCAATCCGCCCGAGTGCCGCAACGGCAAGCGCTGACAGTGCCAGGGCGCGATCTCGGATGGCATCGATCGCATCGAGGGTTTGGACCGGTACCTTTCCGGACGCGGCGATGGCCGGCGTGGGCGTACGTTCGGGATCACGCGCCGTCCGCACACCGCGCGCAGGGCGTTGCGCCGCATAGATAATGGCTGCGAGCGCAGAGCCGAGGAAAACAAGCGCGATCAGCACCTGAAGGGCACGCGATGTCCACTCCGTGCTGTCCACAGTCAGGATGTCTGCCTCGGCAAGGACATCATGATCAGGTCTCGGCGCCGGATCGTCTCGGTTCAGATAATCGATGCGCACATCGATCCCGCGTCCCTCCACCAGTTCGACATAAACGTCGCCATCGCGCTCGGCTGACAGGCCAGAAGATCGGGCGACGGAAAGATCGGCGAGCAGCCCCGCCACGGCGAGCCCAGAAGCGAGCGTCGCGCGCCGAAAACGGCGCCATCGCGACGCCTCGCCGGAACGCGTCCACGCGTCGCTCCGTCTCGGCCTCCGGCGGAAAGTCACTGTCTGTTGCTCCGATCGCAGGAGAAAATGCCCCGCGCACGCATTCTAATGGTTGAGTGGTGATGCCGCCAAAATACGGCGGCGATGGGGCAGTTCGCCCGGATCAAGGCGGCCAGGCTCCCTCGTCTCGAGATCCGTTACCGAAGACGCATCGGGGCCCCACCGCGGCGATGCCTCTGCTCATGCCAAAAGCCCCACTCTCGCCCTACAGTTTGCGCAGAAAGCAACAAACCTCAGCCGCGAGCCTTCCTGCGCATAGCCGGCGAACGGCGAGAAATGGGAACGTGACCAGCCGATCGACTCGATCCGTCGATGGCCGAACAGGGCTGCGACCGCCGCCCAAGGCACTGCCTGCTCTGATGAAAGCCCTCGCTGTCGCCGGTGCGCTCAGGCTGCACTTTCGTCGCCGCGCGCCGCCTCCTCCAACAGCCATTCACGGAAGCAGCGGACCTTCGTTGAGCCGTCTCCGTCCTTCGGGCGCAAAAGATAGTATGCGAAGACAAGCGGTGTGCTCAGTGCCGCGTCGAACGGGCGAACCAAGCGCCCGGACGCAAGATGATCTGCTGCCATTCGGTCTCCGACCAGGGCCACGCCCTCTCCGTCGAGCGCGGCGCGCACCGCCATCTCTTCCTTCGTGAAACGCGGCCCCCGGAACGGATCAACGTCGGTTGCGCCAGCGGCGAGCAGCCAGGTGCGCCAATGGCCTTCGGCTTCCTTCCATTCGACATGCAACAGCGTGTGGTTCTTCAGATCCGCTGGTGTTCGGAGGACCGTCCCCCGTGACAGGCGCTCGGGGCTACAGACGGGGGTCGCGCGCATCGCGAACAACCGGTCGCTCCTGACGTCCTCATACCCCCCGGGACCATACCGTATCGCCACATCCGCTTCGCCGCGGGCGATATCGACTAATCGGTCGGAGCCGTCGAGGCGTATCTCGATCTCTGGATGCCGCTGTCGAAACTTGTCGAGGCGCGGCACCAACCAGAGTGAGCCGAAACCGGGGCTCACGCTGACTGTGAGCAGACTGTCATCGAGGCGCGCACGCATCCTGTCGACCCCATCCGCGAGTCTGTCGAACCCTTCGCTCAGATGGGGCAGCGCCGCCTCTCCGGCCTCCGTGAGGCGCAGTGCTCGCGTCAGCCGACGAAAGAGCGGCGCACCAAGCCAATCCTCCAGGATCTTGATCTGATGGCTCACCGCGCCCGGCGTGACATGCAGTTCCTCGGCAGCGCGCGCGAAGCTCAGATGACGGGCGGCAGCCTCGAAGGCCCGCAGAGCGCGGAGTGGTGGAAGAGATCGGCGCATAGAAAACCTTAGGAAATCTAATCCACTGAGTGAATTCATTTCCTTTGTTCCCGGATAAAGAGGCGCTTTAGCCTCACCAAATCCAAAAAGGATGGAAGACCTTACACTAGATTGGGCGAGGAAAACTACGGCATGCCATTGGCAGATCCCGCGCAGAGCCCTGTGCAATCGGCGTACGTGGTTGGGGTGGCCCTGCTCGTAGCGTCGACTTTGACCTACAGCACGGCGGGGCTCTTCACGAAGGGCGTCGACGCTGGTGCCTGGGCGGTGATCTTCTGGCGCGGCGTCTTTGCCGCGCTCCCGACGACCGCGTGGGTCGCCGCCCGAGGCGCGCTTCGCCGCGAGTTTCTCGGGATGGGTCGGGCTGGGCTAGCCGTCGGCATCGTCGGTGCAGCGGGAACGGCTGCCTTCATCCCAGCCTTCAAGCTCACCTCCATTGCCAATGTCGCTCTCATCTATGCGGTAGCCCCGCTGATCGCCGCTCTCCTGGCATGGATGGTGATCGGCGAGCGGGTCGGACGCGGCACTGCCTTGGGCGCTGTCGGCTCTCTCATCGGGGTCGGGATCATTGTCATTGGGTCGCTCGGGACAGTGAACGTCGTCGGAGACGCTCTCGCCATGATCATGACGGTCGCCATGGCGGCGATCATGGTCATCTATCGGGCGCGACCTCAGACGCCGAGCGCCGGGCCCTCCGTGCTGCAGTCACTGCTGCTCTTCCCTTTCGCACTCGCCTTGGGCGCGCCGCTCCAGACGAGCCCGGGACAGATAGCGATCCTCGCGGCCTTCGGTCTCCTTTTCGCGATAGCGTCGGTTACCTTGGCCGAGGGCGCGAAGCGCGTCCCCGCAGGACAGACAGCGTTACTCGGGGCGCTCGAGACGCCACTGGCCCCCCTCCTCGCATTCCTCATCCTCTCGGAGATCCCACCCGTCGCGACGTTTCTCGGCGGTGTGGTAGTCCTTGTGGCGGTCCTGATGTCGCTCAAGCAGTAACCGTCGGCCGTGAAGCCGGAGCGGCCACAAGGACCACCCGCGCCCCAAGACTAAGACGGCCCGAACCTGAAGTCCCGAGTGGCCCGACCCGGCCAGCGGAGGCGCAGAGCGCCCAAGAGGCGAGCACTTCTGCAAACGCGGTGAAGGCATTCATCCTGAAACGGGCGCCAGACGGCATTTCAGTAAACAACGCCTGCCTCAAATCTGGGATGAGCCAGGTCACGTCCCACGCGTGGCGGGAATGACCCGAGCCTGCGATCCATCGAGATGGAACCGCTCAAGGTGCTCGTTGACGCTGGCCTCCAGAACCTCGCCGACACAGGGGGACCGATAGAGGCTTGGCGCAGGCGCTACAACGAGGGCCAACCTAAGAGGCACGATCGGATACCGTTTCCGGTTTTGCCTGCCATCGCCAACGACCGGAACGGCCGGCCATCATGACGAAGCTCGGGACCCACAGAAGCCGGCAGTCCAGGCTTCGGCTTCACTGCACCGTCCGAGAAACTCCAGCTCCGCATCGCCTTGTCCGGGGTTAAAGGTCCCTGAGATTGGCCTTGTGGACTGCCCCCACCGAGTGGTCTGTTTGAAGTGTGAGTGCATGACGGGCCTCTGGTCGGTGGGGGCAGTCCACTTGAGGCGGACGAGGTCGGAGCCCCGGAGCTTGCTGTCGATCGCCACGTTGAACAGTGATAGGTCGCGAATGTTCTCGGCGATCTCGAGCCACACCGGGTTGCCCAGACGTGCTTCCGCAAGAGCGGTCGCTCCTAACCGACTATTCGCCCCTTGTTCCAAGCGGTACGCCGAGGCCGAATCGCAGGTAGGTTCACAATGCGCATGGCGGTTCTCCGAAGCGCCGCGCCCCACCGCATCACCAACCCGGCGTTGGCAGCCCAAGGATACCACCGCTTCGCTGCAGCGTGCCGAAGGTCCGTCTCGAGCCAGATTCTTTTCTCTAATGTGTCAATGCCTTTAAGCTCGATATGAGCGTTGCGTCGCCTTCAGGTGTCTGCGTTCTCTTCGCGCTCTGAGGCGCCTCTCGGGGTCAGCTAGTTGCAGAGTGGCGAGGTTGAAAACGCAGTCGGCCGGCGCCGCCGGCCGCATGCAACAGAGTTGACGCCATCATCCGCTCCCTCCCTGGGGCGTCGCTCCCGCTCGGGAGCTCGGTTCGGCCTTCTGTCTCGTCACCGCCGTTTTCAGGCGGGTTGGAACTCGATGCGGTCGCGCAGCATGGCGTGCATGATGACCGCGAGCCGCCTGGCGAGTGCGATCAGCGCCTTGCGCATCGACGCGCGCTTCGCGATCGCGATCGCCCAGTCCTTCAGCTTCAGCGGTCCCTTGTAGCGCGTGAGTATGACGTTGGCCGCCTCATAGAGCAGCGTGCGGACGCGCCGATCGCCGACGCTCGAGATGCTGCCGACGTAGTCGATCTCTCCCGACTGATACCGCCGCGGGACGAGATCGAAATAGGCGCCGACATCGCGTGATCGTCAGAAGCGTTCGGGATCGTCGATGGCCGCCGTAAAGGCGAGCGCGGTGAGCGGACCGACGCTTGGGATCGCGATCAACCGCCGGCATGCATCGGAAGCGCGAACCAGCTTGCGGATGTCGGTGTCGATAGCCGCGATGGCCTCGAGGACGGTTGCACGGGCAGCGACCAGGCCGCGCATCGCGCCGGAGAGACCTTGGATCCCATCGCTCATGGCCAGCACTTGCTGGACAAACGCGGGGCTCAGCCCTCGCGGCAAGCGCGCGCCAAGGACGACGGCCAGCCCGCGGATCTGGTTCTCCAACATGACACGCTGACCGACGAGCTTCTTGCGTGCCATGATTAACGCGCGCACGGCGTGGGCCGGCAATGACTTCACATGCACGGGCCTGAAGAAGCCCGTCCGCGCGAGATGCGCCAACCCGCGCGCATCATTGCGGTCCGTGTTGTGCGTCGCCAGCGTCTTCAGTGCCTGATAGGCCTGCCGGCTCTCTTTACAGATGACGGGTACACCAAGCTCGGACAAGTCGTGGTGCAGCATCGGCGCCATGCGTCCGGTCTCAAAGATCACATGCGAGCAAACTGGAGCCGCCGACAACGCCGCTGCGATGGTTTCAGGCGATGACGGGGCTGCTGCCTCTAGCACCACTGCTCCATCGCGATCGAGGACGCAGACATGGGTCGTATCAAGCGATACATCCAACCCAGCGAAGTATTCCATGGTCTCTCTCCTCTTCTGCGCCACAACCACGGTAGCGGTCATTGGCGAAGAGCGGTCAGGCCATTACCCCATGTTGAAAAAGTCGGCGTTGAAGTCGCTGGAGCGCGGCGGCGTGTGGCGCAAAGAATAGGCGCGCGACCGGCTGTCATACAGGGCTTGGCGGCTGCGGCATTGGGAAGAGCTTTGCGAGCTTTCTGAGGTTCTGGGCGGTGGTGGCGATGAGGAATTCGTCGTTGGCGCCGCATGGTCCGCGCAATCGCAGCCGTCCGAGGCCGAGGATCTGCTTCAAGTTGGCGAAGAGCATCTCGACTTTCTTCCACAGCTTGGCCGAGATCTGGAATTCCTCGGTCTTGGCGATGTCGCGGGCCATCTGACGCGCGCCTTCGTGCTCTGAGCTCAAGATCCGGCGTGGCGCGCCCTTCGGGCAGCATTGTTCTCGCAAGGGTCATGCGTCGCAGTCGGCCTTGAGCGCACCGTACTTGAGAATGCTGGTATCCTTCGGTTCGTACCGGATGGTCTGGAACTGGCGCCAGCTCTGGCGGAGTTCCTTGCCCGCTGGACAGGTGTAGGCGTCCGCCTTGTGATCGTAGACACAGTCCTCCCGCGAGAACGTGCCGTCAGTCCGCTTGGATTTGTCGATCACGGGGATATGCGGCTCGATGGAGCGCTCCTCGACGGGCCAGCCGAGCATCTCGCCGGAGCCGTAGGCCGTGTCGGCGATCAGACGCTCTGGCCAGAGGTCGAAGCGGTCACGGACCCGGTCGATCATTAGGCGCGTCGCGTGTGTCTCCCCGGTGCGCACCGAGCGGCTCGCCTGGACGTCCAGGATGATCGCGTGGTCGTTATCGATGAGGTAGTTGTCGAGTAGGCGAAGAAGGCACTCGCCATTGTCGCTCGGACCAATGGCGGGACAAGGGTCATCGTGATGGGCCGCGGTCCACTGGCTGCCCGGATCCCAGTCCTCTTTGGCCGTCGAGTTCAGCTTGTAGGCATCGGCCTGGATCAGGCTCGCATCGGTAGCGAACTGCTCACCACCAACCACACCTGCGGCGATGCACCGGGCGGCAACGTCCTCGAACACCTTCCGAAAGAGATCGCTATCTCGAATGCGCCCGTGCCGGTTCTTGGAAAAGATTCGAGTGATCCGGGATCGGGTCCGTCAGGTCGAGTCTGCAGAACCACCTGTACGCCAGATTGAGATGCACTTCCTCGCACAGCCTCCGCTCAGACCGGATGCCATGCGTGTAGCCGATGATCAGCATGCGGATCATCAATTCAAGGTCGATCGAGCGCAGCAGGTGATCTCCGGGCACATGATCCTCGAGATTGAACTCGCAGAAGAGCGCGCCCTGCGCCACTTGCCGCGACTCTATCATCGCCAGCTCCTCCCTGATTTCCGGAATTGAATCAGCAACTAAGCCGCACTGCAATAGGTTAGCGTCCGAGGAGGAGGTGGAATTTCCGTCTGCGCTGGCGGTGTAATCGGGGTGGCCATCGAGGTGTACGGTCAGGGGTGGAGTTTTCCCGCTTCAACCCGTCACCGAAGGAACCGCCGATGACCAAGACCACCATGA
>JBCBYV010000032.1:0-42245 GCA_039815685.1 Pseudomonadota bacterium
GGCGGAAAAGGAATGGAGAATGCCCCCTAGGGAATGGGGCATGGCAAAGGCCCAGTTCGCGATCCTCTTCGAAGAACGCTTCAGGATCGCTGGCTGAAAATGCTCAACCCATGGCCCACACACGAAATTCCTGACAGTCCCATCGGCGTCAGCGTGCCCGCGACAGCGTTGCTCATCCGTCCGCGCGCAAGACTGCGCGTCACGCCGATCTGCAATCCGGTCTCGCGACCAAGCTCGGCAATCGCATCGGCAAGCGGCTGCGCACGGATGTCGATCGCCACGGATTCTTGGCCAGACGCAACACCAGCGCCCAGCATCATGAAGCAACCGAGTGCCGGCGCGATCCAAGTCGAACGCATCATATCGTCCCTGCAGGCAAGTTGTCCCTCGCCACACCAACGATCTCGACACCTCGATGTTTCAGCGGCTGTGTTCGGTCCTGGCTCCTCAGTCGATCCGCACCAGCACCGACGCAAAGGGTGCGCCCCAGAACACCTCCGCGCCCGCGATCGCCGCCAAGACCCTGATTGCCGCTTGCGGGTCGGTCAGATCGAAGTTGCCGGAGATGCGGGTCTGCGCCAGATCGCCGCCGAGCACGACAATGTCGCCGCGAACCCGCCGATCAATGATCTCGGCGATGTCTCCAAGCGGCATGTCTTTGACGACGAGCTGTCCTCGACGCCACGCCGCAACGTCGTCGATGTCGATGGGCCCGACCGTTCCACCCCCGCCGGGCGACCATTCGAGCCTGCTGCCCCTCTCCACACTCCATTCAGACGCGGCGATCCGCACCTCCACGACGCCCTCGACGACACTCACCGTAAAGCCATCGGGCCTGAGGGCGGTCTCGAACACCGTCCCTAGCACCGTGACCTCCGCGTCCCCGACTGAGACGACGAAGGGCTGAGCACCGCGCGCAACATCGAAGACCGCGGCACCTTCGAAGAGGGTCACCGCCCTGACGCCGTCTGCCGTGTTGTCAGCGATAGCGGAGCCCGCATCGAGATGCACACCGTCGCCAGAGGCCAAAGCAGTCGTCTCGGCAACCACGCCCGTCACGGCGTCGGCCACGAGGTAAAGCCGCAGCGAGGGCGTTCCGACGTAGAGAGCCGCGCCAAGGCCAATCGCCACGACCAGCAGAAAAATACGCGATGTCCGACGACGCCCGCCCGCGAGCCGCCACCCACGCTCGATCTTCGCATACGCCTCGCGCGCCTCTCGCCCGCGGGCGAGGAACGCGTCCCGCTCCGCCAACAAAGCCGGATCGAGGGGTGTTTCGCGGAGCTGCACGAAGATGAGCGCGGCTTCGTCGAGAAGAGCCGCCCGATCCTGACGCTCCGTGCTCATCTGACGTCGTCCATCGTGCCGGCGTCTGGCTGAGCGCGAGTATTGCAGGTGCGGCCCGGGCGCGCGCTCATTCGTCGAGATGCACGACGATTTTCACGAGCGCCTGCGCGACCAGCCGATAAGCACCGGCCTTTGAGATGCCGAGGCGCCGACCGATCTCTTCATAGGTCAGACCGTCGAGCCTGCTCATTCGGAAGGCTGCGACCGTCCTGGTGGTCAACTCGGCAAGCGCCGCTGCGATGCGGCGCACCTGATCGCGCGCGATCACCACCCGCTCGGTATCTACGCTATCGCCGCGCAGGAGCGCGTGGGCCCTGTGGTTCGTCGCCTCGACCTTGCGACGCCTGTGCCAGTCAATCGCAAGGTTGCGAATGATGCGGACGAAGAGCGGTCTTGCCTGCTCTGGCGGATAGTCGCGCTCTTGCCAGCGCAACCAGCCCTCCTGCACCAAATCCTCGGCCGTCTCTCTCTGGCCGACGATCGACTGTGCCAAGGCTATGAGATCCGGCCTTTGGGTGAGGAACGTCTCCGTCGCGATGCAGTCACTGGATCGACGCATGCTCTCCAACCCGATCTCTCTTGATGCGCCTGGCGAAAGCACTGCGTGGGCTCGGCGGGTGCGATGAGCACCGTGTTGCGACGCTCGCACCAGCGCACCGCCACCATTAAGCCGCCAGGGCGACACGGCACGCGAATGCCCTATGCCGTTGCCCGCAGGTCACGACCGCTGCGATGAGAGACGGGCACGACGGCTCGAGGCCCCGTCTCACCTATCCATCTCTGCACTCAGGAGGACTGAGGCGAGCAGTCGATCTACGGGGGCGTAATCGTCCGTGAGGACGGCCAGTTTCTCCTCGCCGACCGCGGCAACCATCGCCTCCAAGGGCACACGCGCCCATTCACGCTCGAAGCCGTAGCTCGAGGCGAGGAACTCCTCGCCCGTCGGCTCCTCCGATGCGAGGACGATCCAGGTCGTTCGCCTCTCGGTCGGGCCAAGCGCTTCGACATCCAGCCAAAGTTCGACCTCGGGAAACGTCAGCGCCAAGGTGCTCGCGAGCGAGAGCATGAAACGCGGCGCGCGCAGCGCATCGACCACGTTGAGAACATAGAGCCCTCCCGGATTGAGGCGCGCGGCGACAAGTTCCGCGAACTCCGTCGTAACGAGATGCGATGGGATGGAGATGTCATGAAAAGCGTCGCCGAAGATCACGTCGAACCGCGTCTCCTCGGGCAGCGTCTGGAGGAGGTGGCGGGCGTCGCCATGCAGGATCTCGGTTTGCGGCCCGGGGTCGTACCAGAGTGCGTCTTGCGCAACCTCGGTCACTGCCGGATCGAGCTCTGCGATCACGAAACGTCCTGCGGGGTAGCGGGCCTGCCAGGCCCGGGGAAGCGTGAAGGCACCGCCTCCCACGAAGAACGCGGTCAGCAACTGTCCTGGCATCCTGCGGGCGACGAGTTCGTCCACGCCCTGCACGTAAGGGCTCATCAGAAGGCGGGGATCCGCGCGGTCGTTGACGCCGTGGACCAGATGATCGAGCACCATGACGCGCGCCGGCCGATCAAAGCTGGCAACGTCGTCTACGCGTATGCAGAAATACGGGCTCTCCTCAAAACAGGCGGAGCGCAGTCCGAGGGCGCCCGGCCAAGCGGCGACGAGCAGCAACATGCCCGCGGCAATGATCGCCGCCTGCGGCGCGCGCTGCCTCCAGAACCGTAAGGAGAGAAGGGCGTAGATCGCGCCAATGAGAGCTACCGACCCAGCGGTCCCGAGCCAGGAGATCATCACGAGCCCGGAGAGCACCGTGCCCAGGATCGCGCCAAGGGCACCGAGCGCGAACATGAGCCCCAGCACGGCACCCTGCCGCTCGCTGGCGGAGGCCTTCAGCGCCATGACGGTGAGGAGCGGCGATAGGACACCAGCGAAGGCGCTCGGCACGAAGAAGGCGACCATTGCCAGCGCCGTGATGTGGGGAACGAGGTCCGTGCTGTCGAGCGCGCGTGCTGTGAGTTGAAGCGCGCCTAGGGAGATGAAGCTGGTCAGCGCAGCACCGCTCAGCGACCAGGCGACGATCCGCGTCAGCCAGGGCCTCCGGTCGGCAATGCGGCCACCAATCCAGTGCCCGAGCGACAATCCGGCGAGCACGACCGCGATGACGATCGTCCACGTATAGAGGGACATGCCCACATAGGGTGCAAGCGCACGCCCGGCGACGATCTCGAGCGCCATGGAAGCGGCGGACACCATCGTGATCGTGGCAGCGGGCCAGAAGACCCCCGCTGCATTGCGACCCGCACCATCCGGAACCCCGGGATCGCAC
The DNA here is from genome assembly GCA_039815685.1 of Pseudomonadota bacterium. Lineage (GTDB taxonomy): Bacteria > Pseudomonadota > Alphaproteobacteria > Rhodobacterales > Rhodobacteraceae > Thermohalobaculum. The sequence goes on from JBCBYV010000032.1 coordinate 3,666, forward strand.
TCGGCGCCGTCACGGGTGCCGTCGTCTACTCCCATTCCATCTGCTCGTAGACCCGGCCGGCGTTGCGTGTGGCCAATTCGTCGAAGGTGTGGAGATGCGCATAGGCCGACTGGTCCACGTAGTAGGCGTCGGCGAGATCGCCGCCTTCGTCGATGTGTTCTCGGATGCGGGCGCGGAGGTGGACGAGGTAGTCTCGGGTGTAGCGCCGGACTTGCGCCATGTTGGTTGGGTGGCCGTGGCCGGGAATGACGTAGACGGCGCCAAGCGTCTCGAAGGCCGTCTCCCAGGTACTGAGCCATCCTGCGGTGTCGGTATCCTCGAAGATCGGGAGCAGGCGTTCGTGAAAGGCCATGTCGCCGGCGATCACCAGCTTCTCCTCTGGCAGCCAGACCGAGATGTCGCCGGGCGAATGCGCGGGACCGAGATACAGCACCTCGATGCGGACGCCACCGAGGACGATCACGTGACGGTCCTCAAACGTTTCGGTGGGCAGGACAACCTCTGTTCCCTCGGCCTTGTCCCGGTTGTAGTTCTCCATCCGGGCGAGGATGTCGTAGCCGCGCTCCCCGAACTCGGCCGCTGCATCGACATGGGCGAGGATCGGCACCCCCTGCCCCGCCCAATAGCTATTACCGAGCGTCGCGTGGCCCTGGCCGTTCTCGTTGATCACGAGGACAACGGGCTGGTCGGTGATCCGCCTGATTTCCGCGTGCAGGGCTTCTGCGAGCGCGGCCGCTGCGCCCGCATTGATCACGACGACACCTTCGTCGGTCACGATGAAGCTCAGGTTGTTGTTGTGGCCGGTGTTCTCGTAGGTCGGCGGCGCCGTCGCCCCGATTGCCGACCAGACATTCGGGATGAATTCGACCGGTTTGCTGTAGAGTGGCGAGGCCGGATACTGGTCCGCGATGGTCTCGTCAGCGGCCGCCTGCCGGACGAGTGACAGCATCGCAAGGGCTATCATCAGACTGCGCATGGGGCCTCCGCGATGGTGCGTGTCTGACCCGAGGCTACGCGCGCCGGCCGGGACAAACAATCGGCGCGACCGGGCGCTCTCGATGTGCACACCAGCTTCGGAAGCTAGCGGTTCCGAGCGGCAACCTGAACCGGATCTCGCGGCCGGGCCTTCAGCCCACTCAGCGACCGGAGCCCTGCAAGCATCGGTGTGACGCGCCTTACTTGGGCGGCAGCTTCTCGCCCGACGGCGCGCGCTTAACGTGAATATGGTTGAGCTATCGACGCTCCTGATGCGATGGACACATCAGAGATCGAACGGAGCCACGTCTCGTCTGCTGCGAGCCTCAGCCAGTCGTCCGATGGAGAAGCCGTCTGCGGTTGGAGAGCGCGTTGGCCAGTCCAGATTTGGATGTCCTGTTCCGCCGGTACCGGCATCGTGTTCTGCGCTTTGTCCGCTCACGACTAGGGGCCCATGGTGCCGCGGCACCTGACCTTACACAGGAAGCTTTCCTGCGTCTGAGTGCTCGATCCGCTCACGGTCACATCCACAACGAGAGCTCTCTCTTGTTCACCGTGGCGGCGAACCTTGCGACGGACCATCTGCGCGTCGAGGGTCGGCGGCGTCAGATCCTGGAGCGCGCAGCCGACGAGCATTTCCCGACAACGGAGGAGATAACGCCGGAGCGGATCGCGTCCGGTCGTTCGGAGCTTTCGTGGGTGGTGGAAGCGCTGAGGCGGATGCCGGCACGACAGAGGCGGGTCCTGCTCCTTTATCACCTCAAGGGGCAGACACAGCGCGAGATTGCCGGTGAACTCGGCCTGGGCCTTAGTACGGTTCGGGCTGATCTGAAGAGTGCGATCGGCGCGTTAGTGGATGCCAGGCGCCGCGCGATGCCTTCATGATTGCAAAGGATCGGCCCTGCTCAGTCGTCCTATAAGGGACAGCCGCGGCATTCAGCGGAAGGAGGCCGAGCGTGCCCGATGTGGATCGCATCAGAGAAACCGCCCGCGACTGGTATCTGAGACTGTCCGACGGGTACGTGTCGCGCCAGGAGAGGCGCGCCTTCGAAGCATGGCAGCGCGCAGATCCCGCTCACGCCGCCGCTTACGCCGAGATCGAGGCAGCCTTGGGCGAGCTCTCCGCATCCTTCAAGCCGAAGCCGCGTCGGTGGCCTGCGGTTGCGCTTGTCGCCGCCGCTGGCGCCGGCTTCGTTCTCATCCCCGACCTGTTCGTGCAACTGCGCGCCGACCATGTGACGGGCGTCGGAGCCCAGCAGCGTATCGTACTGCCAGACGGAGGCATCGCCCACCTCAACACCGACACGGCGCTTGCCATTCACTATGGGCCGGATCAGCGCGTAGTCGCGTTGCTGAGAGGTGAGGCGGTCTTCGACGTCACCGTCGATCCTGGCCGACCCTTCACGGTTTCGGTCGCTGGCGGTCGAGCCACGGCAACGGGGACGATCTACGGCGTTCACTTCGGCGAGGACGTTACCGTTAGCGTGCTGGAAGGCACGGTCACCGTTGCGTCAGATGGCGAGGAGCGAGCGCTTGGCGAGGGTGACGCCTCGGTCTTTGCCGAAGGCCTGCCGCCAGCGCCAGCCCGCGCCACAGAACCCGCCAGCCTGGCCTGGCGAGACGGCTTTATCATCATCGACAACACGCCGCTCGCGGATGCCGTCGAGGAGATTGATCGCTACCTGCCGGGTGTGTCGATCGTCGTGGGTCAAGCCTCCGCTGCAGATGTTGCGGGCCAGATCGCGATCGACGCCGCGGGCGAAGGGTTGATGGCCATCGCGGCGACCGTCGGTGCGGAGGTGACTTGGATCACGCCCTATCTTCGCATCATTCGCTGAAGAGCTTCATCAGGAGAATTCGACACTTCCCTGCCGCCCACTCGTCCTCCCAGTGACGACACCTTTCGAAGAACAGCGAGCGGCGAAGACATGCGAGAGAACCCTGAGCGAAATGAGGCGGTCTCCCGCCGGCCGCTGGCAGCGACCACGGCCCTGGTGGTCGCAACGACGCTTGCCGCAGCGATCGCAGTGGCGCCGGCACGCGCACAGGAGAGCGTAACCTTCGACATTCCTGCGCAGTCGCTCGATAGCGCGCTCCGCGCCTTCTCGGATTCGACAGGGATCTCGGTGGTCTTCTCGCCAGACACCGTCGCCGGCCTGCGCTCGCAAGCCGTAGCGGGTGATCTCGCACCGCGTGAGGCCCTCGGCCGTCTGACGAAAGGAGCGGCCGTGCAGACACGGTTCTTGAGCGACGCCACGGTTCAGATCGAGGCGGACCTGTCCGACGGCTCCCTCGCCGAAGGCCAACCCTTTGTCCTCGACGAGGTCGTCGTCACGGCGCGACGCACGGAAGAAGCGGTCGCGGATGTTCCTGGCAGCGTCACGGTGCTCAGCGCTGAGGAGATTGAACGCTCCAACATCGAGGACGCGAACGATGCCTTCCTCAGACTGCCGAATGTCAGCTTCGCCGAGGCAGCGGATCCGACCACCATCAACCTCTCGATCCGAGGCGTGAGCAACCTTGTGGGGATCGCTGCGAGCGGGCCGACCAACGGTGTTTTTGCCGATGGCATTTTGCTGAACCCGACGGGCGGCACGACGCAGATCAACAGCCTGCTTGTCGATCTCGAGCGCACCGAAGCGGCCTTCGGGCCGCAGGGCACCGCCTTTGGACGGGGCACGATCGGCGGAGCCATCAACTTCGTCACCAAGAAACCGACCGATGAGTTCGAGGCATCCTTCGAAGCTCAACTCGGCTCCTTTCCCGATGGCAGGGCAACCGCCATCATCAACGCCCCGCTGCTTGAGGACGGCTTGCTCTCGGCGCGTCTCGTGGCTTTCGGCGGCGTGTCGGACGGCTTTCTCGAGTTCCCACCGGGCGGAAGCGGTCCAGACACGCTGACCTCGGAGGATGCCGGTTTCCGGCTCAGCCTGCGCTCCCGTCCCACAGACCGGATCACGCTCGATGCATCAGTCAGTTTCTCCCGCTCGGCCTTCGATGGGCAGACTTCCGCGTCGCAGGAGAGCGTCGCTGCGGGTGATCCGGTCTCCGGCGGCGTCTTCCTTGGCGAAAGCTCGGTGACGCGACTGCTCAGCTCGTTACAGGCGAGCTATGACTTCGACGTCGGAACGCTGAAATCGACCACATCGTTCTTCACGACCGATGTGGACTTCATCAACGATAGCGACTTCAACCCGGGCGACTTCATCATCTCGCTGACGACGAGTGACGAGCAGGCCATCGCGCAGGAGTTCCGCTTTGAAAGCGAGATCTTCGATCTTCCGTCAGGCGCCGGAAGCATCGCTTTCAATGCCGGAACGAGCATCAGCTTCAATCGCAACGACGACACGTTCATCACGGATCTGGGGCCGGACGCCTTCGATCTCTTCAGCGAGATCTTCGGCATCCCGCTCGTCGATGACGGTAGCATCACCGATGCCTTCTCGGATCAGGAGGTCTTCAATTTCGGGGTGTTCGGAGACGTCCGCTGGCGGCCGATACCTGATCTCGAGGTCTCAGCCGGCGCCCGCTTCAGCTTCGACCGGGTGAGCTCGCAAACCGCAGTGATGACTACCGGCCTTACCGCCGTCGGATCGCCGCCGCTGCCCTTCATTTCGGAGAAAGCAAGCTTCAAAGCCTTCACGCCGAACGCTGCGATCAAGTACGACTGGAACGACAGCTTCTCGACGTACCTGTCCTATTCAACAGGGTTTCGCGCTGGCGGGTTCGCCACCTTGCTGACAGGCTTCGATACCTTCGACGAAGAGAATGCCCGCTCGTTCGAGGGTGGGTTTCGCGCAGCACTCTTCGAGGACCGCCTGCAACTCTCCGGCTCTGGGTATTTCCTGGACTACGACGACATTCAGGTAGCCGTCTCCGTCCCGGACGGCGTCGGTCTCATCAGCACGATCGACAATGCCGCAAAGGCGCGCAGCGTGGGCGCGGAGTTCGGCCTTGCCGCCTTTCCGATCGAAGGGCTGCGCATCGACACGCAACTCGGGATCAACTTTTCGTCCTTCACCGACTTTGAGGACGCGATCTCAGGCGATCTGACGGGGACCCGCCTGCCGAATGCCTCCGTCTACTCGCTGAGCGTTATCGGCGACTACGAGCATCCGCGCGATCTCGTGCCCGGTCTGCGCGGCTTTCTGCGCGCCGAGTATACCTTTCGCTCCAGCTTCACGAGCACATCCGTTCCCGGCTCCCCGGTCTTCGATGCCTATGACATCCTCAATTTCCGGCTCGGCCTTCGGGGTGAGCGGCTGGCTTTCGAAGCTTTCGTCGAGAATGCGCTCAACGAGGTTTATGCGCTCGGCTCCACGTCGTTCGGCTCATCCACTGCATTCTTGATCGAGCCGGGGGTGGATGTGGGCCCAACGCGCCGCTTCGGCATCCGCGCGAAGGTGCACTTCTGACCAGCCTTCGCCTAGATCGATCCTTCGCAGCAGCGAACCAGCATCCGATGCACACAATGTCTGATCGTGCGCTGCACGAGCGTCGACACGGCACTTAAAGCGCCACCAACTACGCTCGGTAGGCTGAGTACGGTAGAAGGGGGAACCTTGGACACCAACCGTGAGTGGCGTTCGAAAGCTGCGGGCCTTCGCAGGCGCCACCGGCAGGCGCTCAGTGGCAAGTGCTATGCTCAAGCTGATCAATGCCGACAGGACGCTGAGGGCTCGATCTTCTGGTGCGCTCAAAGCCCTTGTGAGCTGAAGGGCCGTCACATTATACAGATCCAGCCAGATGAGGGTCAGAGAGCATCTGCCCCACTCCCGCTAAATCACGCGAAGCAAGCGGGGTTGTACTGGACCATGTCATCATTGGCGTTCCTGCACGATCAAAGAACCAGGCGGCCTAAGGTCTGCTTGCGCGGCGGTGTCTTTGCGCCTGCAACAGTGATTTCCGCCTCTCAGCATTGTGAACTCGGTCCCATCGGCGCCTGAACTCAACCATCCCTCAATCGACTATCAAACGCGGATCATCGCCATGAAAAAGATTCCCGTAACGGTGCTCAGTGGCTTCCTTGGCTCAGGAAAGACCACGACAATCAACCACATCATCGAAACGAAGAGAGCGCAGCGCGTCGCAATAATCGTGAACGATATCGCTGAGATCAATATTGATGGCAAGCAGATTGGGGACAAAATCCTCCAGACGGAGGAAAAGCTCGTTGAATTGGAGAACGGCTGCCTGTGCTGCACTTTGAGGGGCGACCTATTCGAAGAGACGCGGAAGTTGGCGCTTGAGGGAAAGTATGATTATTTGATCATTGAAGCGAGCGGTGTTTCAGAGCCGCTACCAATAGCAGCAACCTTCACCTTCCCCATGGACGATGGCAAGTCACTGAAAGACATAGCCCAGCTCGATACGATGGTCACAGTGGTCGATGCCTTCAACTTTATCGAGCAGTATAACTCAAATGAGATGGAGATTCAGGCAAGAAAGACCAGACTACAGAGTCATGATCAGACCTCTATAGTTGAGCTAATGATCGATCAGCTCGAATTTGCAAATATCATTCTGATAAACAAGTCAAGCTTAGTGAGCTCGGACAGACTGGCGAAGATCCACCAGATGGTCCGAGCCATCAATGCAGAGGCTAAGATCATCGACGTCGATCATGGCAAGGTTGGCCTCGAAGAGATCATGAATACGAACTCGTTCGACTTCGAGAAAGCTGAGGAATACCCAACCTGGTTCAAGGAGATGGAACGCGAGGTCGATCCGGTGGCAAGCGATGAGAATGGCCACAGCCATGATCATGGACATGGCCTCATCCACAGTCATAGCCACGAGTTTGGCCTAACAGCCTTCGTATACCGGGCACGAAGGCCCTTTGTTCCACAGAGGTTCAAGGACTTCATCGAAACGCCGATCCCTGGCCTGATCAGATCGAAGGGTTTCTTCTTCCTCTGTACGCGGATGGATCATGCAGGCGATCTCCAGATTGCCGGCAAGCTGAAGGATTATCGCGTCGCTGGCAGGTGGTACTCGTCCATCCCCAAGGAGGACTGGACGCCTGCTATGCGCGAGTTCATCGAGAGCGAGTGGGTCGAGCCGTTCGGAGATCGCAGGCAGGAGATCGTCTTTATCGGAAGTGATGATGAAATCGATCAGGCAGAGATCGTGGGAAAGCTAGACGCCTGCCTTCTCACAGACGACGAAATGAAGCAGAGCTTTCAAGACTTCCGAGACCCGTTTCCAAGATGGTAACGAGCGGCGGCCAGATCCGATTCAGAGATCCAGTACCCTGTATTCGACTTGTTGCAGCGACTGTAGACAGATCCGCATCCGCAACAGCAGCCTGGCTAAGACGCGGCTGCAACGGCCCGGAAGCGTGCTGTGCGCCGACAAAGCCAAGGACCCGCACTGCACTGACGCACACGGCCTTAGCGCGCGCACTTCTGCATCGCCGTCCATCATTCAGTGCCGTCCTGCACCGCGATGCTCTACGCCACCCCTCTGCCTGTAGCCCGATCAGGCAATCGGTGGGTTGATACAGAATGCCCGGCCGACCGACATGTTCATCTCCGAGGAGGTCTCGCGATCCTGCTTGATGACCCTCGGCCTCGCGGCGATAGTCGAGCTTGGGAAGGGCGATGCGGCTGTCTTGCCGTTAACGCGCGTCGCCCTGCGGAGAGTTCGGTCGAACTGCCATGAGCCGTCCCGAGGAGAGCTACGTGGGCAATGAACCCCGCCGCGTCGAGCGCGGCAGTGAGCCCAGGCTGGCGCGACGCATCGGTGTTGAGCTGCTAACGTTCTACGGCGTGGGCGTGATGGTCGGTGCCGGCATCTACGTGCTGATCGGCACGATCGCCGGGATCGCCGGGCCACTTACGCCGCTTGCCTTTCTTACTGCCGGTTTCGTCGCCGCCCTGTCAGCCTTTTCCTTCGCCGAGCTCTCCGCGCGCATTCCGGAGAGCGCAGGCGAGGCCGCGTTCGCGGAGGAGGCATTCGGCCTTCCCCTCCTTTCCACTCTCGTCGGTGTCGCGGTCATCGCCGTGGGTCTTGTCTCCGCAGCGGCCATTCTCAAGGGCGGCGCAGGTTATGTCCTTGGGCTCATCGACATGCCGCGCGCACCGCTGGAGTTCGGCATTCTCATAGTCCTCACGGCTATTGCGGCGGCCGGCGTCGTCGAGAGCCTCACATTCGCAGCGCTTCTGACACTCGCCGAGATCATCGGCCTTCTGGCTATCGCGGCGGCTGGCTTGCTGGCGCCACCCGTCATGCCACTTGGGGAGATGCTCCAAACGTCGATCTCGGATTTCTCCGCCGCCGTGATCCTGCCGGCAGCACTGCTCGCGTTCTTCGCGTTTGTCGGTTTCGAGGACATGGTGAACATGGCCGAGGAGACCGTTGAGCCAGAGCGGACCATGCCTCGCGCCATCTTCCTGGCGGTCGCCATCACCACCGCTCTCTACGCTCTGGTGGCCATCGCGGCGCTCAGGGCCGTCGCGCCGTCAGATCTTGCCGCAAGCGAGCGGCCTCTGGCGCTGGTCTTCACGGCGGGAACCGGCCTTTCGGACACCGCCATCATCATGATCGCCAGTCTAGCCACGCTTAACGGTGTCCTCGTGCAGATCGTGATGGCCTCCCGGGTGCTCTACGGGCTCGGCCGGCGGCGGCCGGCTCTTGCGGTCTTCACGCGGCTGCATCCACGGCTGAGAACACCCGTGAGAGCGACGATTGCGGCAGCGGCCGTCATAGCGGCTCTATCACTCGCGGCGCCGATCGAGACGCTTGCCGAGATGACATCGATCCTGCTCCTCGCTATTTTCATCGTCATGAACGCGGCCCTTCTGGCGCTGAAGCGCCGTGGCCCCCCGCCAGCGGGCGCCCCGAACACGCCGCTTGTGATCCCGATTTTCGGGATCATCTCGGCCCTCGCGTTACTGATGCTCTGACATCAGTCTGACGTGCGATAGCGTGTGCGCTGGACGAGAAGGATCATAAGGATCGGGATGGCGACGCCCAATCCAGCCACCATGACCAGCAGGCTGCCGAGTGCGCTGTAGTCGGGAACCGTTGTCGCGGTCTCTCGCGTGACCACGAAGGTGGCATTGAGATGCTTGGTCGCGAGGCTGCTTGCCGAAAGAGCGAGGTTCGTGAAGGACGCCATCACTGCGAAAAAGGTAGCCTTCAGATGGCGTGGCGCGTTACGTGCGATCCAGGCGAGCATCGGGATCATCGCTACCTGCCCGAGCGGGCTCTCTATCGCCGTGTCGAGGATCGCGATGAAGCGCGCATCGACGACACCACTCGTATGCGCAGCAGTCCAGTGCTGGATGCCGTAGAAGAGCCCGATATTGGGCAAGGACAGCACACCGCCCGCTAGCGTGAGGACCGCCACAATGCGCGCGATGGACCAACGCGCCATGAGCGGGCGCAGGACCAGAAGGCCAAAGAGCGTGAGGCAGGAGGTGATGAGCGACAGGATGGACAGGAAGCGCTCGTCGAAGCCCAGTTCATCGATCGCGAACCACGTGTATCCCGGCCCCGGAAGCGGCACCGCCCGGAAGGCAAAAATGATCACTGCCGTGCCGACGAGCGCGCGCGCCTTGTCCTCATCCAGCTCCCGCATCAGCCGGCTGATCAGATAGAGAATGACCGCGAGCGTGCCGAGAAAGACAAGCTCCGCCGAATAGACGAACTCCGACAGCCCCAGGCCCAGCGTGAGCACCACGAAGGCCGCGCTACCTCCGAAGATCCGCCAGTCCGGCTCGGTAGCCTCGCGCGGCGCGAACACCAATCGCTCTATTTCGGCTTCAGAAAGCCCGCTTGCTCTCAGCTGTAGAGCGCGCCGACGTGAGATCACGATGGCGAGGGCAACGCCGCTGACCGACAGGAGCGGGATCACGAGCGCGATGGCGTAGACGCGGGCGTAGGCGGCCAGTTTGTCGGCAGTCGCCATCGTCTCGATGTCCGCGAAGATGAAGATGTTGAGCGCGGCAACGCCGACCAGCCCGCTGATGATCGAGAAGCGGCCTAGCGTCTGCATCGTGGTGTGCTGCGCCTTGCTCGCGGCCTCGCTGACCGGGTTTCCCTGGGCATCCACCTGGGGCACCGCCTCGACGGTCATGGCGTCAGCCACAACGTCCTGGACGACATAGCCGGTGGGCGCGAGCAGCACGGCGATGACATACCATGTCGCCACTGGCATCAGCGCAGCCATCGCATCGCGCTCGGTGACGAGGGCGTACATGATGACAAGGCTGGCGGTGATCAGCAGGGCGCCGACGACCACGAGCCACGCCTTCCATCGCCAGACCAGATCCACGAGATGGCCGAGCGGCATCTTCAGCACCCAAGGCAGTCCGGCCCAGAACGTCAGACCCGCCAAGAAGGCCGCGCTGAGATCGAGATAATCCTTCACGAAGAAGGCCCCGACCACGGAGGTCAGTCCAGCCACCCCGGCAGCGAAATAGACCATCAAGGGCGGCAGAAACGACCATCGCATCTGGCGCCCGAGATCTAGAAAGGTCTCATCGACCCATCGCATGACACGGCCCACTGCCATTGCGCTCACAAGGACCCCCCATCCGTTCCGCCTGGCCTCCAAGAGTGCGCCGACCGCATCTTCAAAAGAAAGCCCTTCACACCGGTATCTGCAGGATCGATCATGCGGCGACAGCCCAATGCGAGGACCGAATGGATGCTCGCGACGACAGCGGGGATGCGGCAATTCCGGAACGGGATGGCCCGGGTGCTGCGGCCCTGCACTATCTTACCGGTTCGTCGCGCGGCCTGACCGCATGGATGGGCGGAGCTGAGCATTTGCTTAGCCTGAGCGCCCGTGGCAGCCCGCGCCTGTCGCTGGGACGCGTTACCCCGGCTGGGGCACGACCGCTAGCTCGGATGTGGAAAGGGGGTGGCGAGTATCGGCTCGAGGGCATTGCCGACACGCCGATCTGGGTAAACGGCCGACTCGCAGCCGGTACGGCGCTTCGACAAGGCGACATGATCGAGTTCGGTGAGGAGGGTCCAATCGCGCGCTTCGAGCTCGCTGAAGTAGCGCACCAGCCACGCCGTATGCTCACCGAGATCGTGCAGGATGCCGCTGGTTATCTGCGCACGAGCCGCCGCCCCGTGACAGAACGGCTCCCTCGTGCGGTCAGAGGCGCGGTGGGGGACATGGTGCACCGATCGACCCTGCTCTTTCGGGTCTCGGTACTCCTGGTGCTGGCGGTTGTCGTCGTGCTGGCCTTCCGGCAGGGCGATGAACTCGACCGCCTCGAGCGCGATCTCATTGCGGGAGAGGCCCGACTGCACAGGATCGCCGAAGCGCTCAATCAGACGCAGGAGCAGACACTGCGTCCCGGCGACCTTGCCGAGCTGCGCGATGAGCTGGAGACGAGGCGTGCGACCACCGAGAGCCGGGTCGCGGCGTTGGAGGAGCGCTGGCAGGTCTGGGCGCGGGTGATCGCGGCAGCAACGCCTTCGGTGCGCTTCATCGAAGGCGCCTTCACCTTCCAGGATCCTGAGACAGGCGCCCTCCTCCGACATGTCGTCGACGCCGCAGGCAACATGGTGATGACGCCATTCGGCAGGCCGCTCCTCTCACTGCAGGGCAACGGTCCCGTCGCAGAGCGCGCATTCACCGGAACCAGCGTCCTGGTGGAAGGCAGTGAGGATCTGCTGACAAACCGACATGTTGCGCTGCCCTGGGAGCATGACGCTGGAGCATCGGTGGCGATCAGCCAGGGGTTGGAGCCGGTGCTGCGCGTGTTGAACGTCTACTTTCCCGGCGAGAAGAAAGGGATCGCTGTTGAGCTCGCCCGCGCCGCAGAAGGCGTCGATTTCGCTCTCCTGCGTACCGCTGAGACCTTCGGGGACAGGACCCGCTTGGCCCTGTCCACCCGAGATGTGGTGCTTGGCGACGATGTGGTCGTGATGGGCTACCCGACGGGGCTCACGGCAATCCTCGCCCGGGCCGGCCCTAACTTCGTCGACAAGCTGGAGGATCTATCGGACCTCAAGGCGACGGCCATCGCCGCCAGGCTCGCCGCTGCTGGTCTTGTGAGGCCCCTTGCGAGCCGCGGTATCGTGAGCCAGACGACCAGCGAAGCGCTCGTCTTCGACGCGGACACGACGCAAGGCGGGAGCGGCGGGCCTGTGCTCGCCAGCGACGGCGAGGTGCTGGCGCTTACCGCTCGCATCGTCACGAGTTTCGGTGGATCGAACATCGGCGTCCCGGCGCACGAGATCGCCAGTTTCCTCGCCAAAGGCGATAACGCGCCTGCAGCGACACCGCCCGAAGAGTAGCGACGGGCCATTGCTGTTCCTCCCCGAACTCTTCGACCGGGCGCCCGCCAGTTCTCCAAACATCTCTGGGGGTGTGCACAGCACAGGCGGATTGGAGTGTACTTTCGCAGCTACACCTTCAAGAAACTCTGAGCCGAAATTCGGGCCGCGGATCTAGATCCACATGGCGGTCACTCAGCAAGGAAATCCGATGCAAACCAGGGACGCCCCAAGCGAAGGCATCGCACCTGCGTCGCCGCTTCAGGGCGAGGATGGCACGTGGTCGCGAGCTGACTGGAACTAGGCTCGGTGCCCACCATCGACATTTGCGGTTGAAGCTGCTGGACGGCTTCGCCCAGCTTGTCAGGACAGACGCCTCGGTGTTTCGGGCGTCCATCTCCGTTTGAATACCACCTCCCCGTTCCAAGTCGCCGTAAGAGTGCCGTCGATGCGGAAGTGGCCTGCGTCGCTGGTGACGCGGACGCGGCAATGGGTCTCCGCAATACCGTCCGGGCGTTCGAAGCGAAGGCAGTGCTCGAACAGGCTCTCGGCCGAGAGTGGGTCAGCCGGGTCTATCGTGTGGCGGGCACTGGCCTCGTAGCCGAAGGTTGCGTCCGTCGCGGGATGACGAAGGCTGGCGAACGGCTGCTGCCATTCCGCGACCCTGACGCCTGCCGAGGTTGTTTTGAACCGGCGCTGGAGCGGCGGCTGCGCAGGCGGTGTGCTGCCCGACGGCCGACGCAAGGCCGGCTCGGGCAGAGGCTGCGCTAGCAGTCGGGGCGGTCCCCGATGCAGCGGGAGGCTCAGCGCGCCCATCGAAAGACCGATCTGAGCCGCCTCGGCTGACGGCCAGGCGATGGGCCAATAGGACGCCGAGAGTGCGAGACGGAGCCGATGGCCAGCACGGATGCGATAGGCCGTCGTGTGAAAGCTGATCGAAACGTCGCGAGGGCAGGCAAGAGGGGCGTCCGGCGAGTCGAAATCGTCATCTAGGGCGAGGTTCCGGAACGCGAGGCCGATGCGGGCCGAGATGCCGTCGGCCGCGACGTCGCAAAGACGTGCAGCGACCTTCGCGCCCGGCTGTGGGAATACCACACGAACATGCAGAGTGGCCGAACCAAAGAGGATCAGATCCTCGGCCAAGGGCTCGGTCTCGAAGATCAGAGAGCGCCGATCATCCTCAGCCTGGTCGAGTGGCAATCCCCCGAAGCGGCCAAAGTATCCGGTGTCGCCACCTGCTTCGCCGACGCGGAGGTCAAAGGGGATTTCCGCCAACGCACCAGCATCTGGCACCTCCGAGAGGCGGCCACCAGAGAGGTGGAGCGTCAGCGGCGTGGTCGTCGACGACGGCGGGCTCGCCTCAACCCAGCCGCCAGAGCGCGCATCGAGCGCGTCCATCGGCGGATCGAACTCACGGAGCCAGAGGCGCAAGCGGGGCCACTCCAACCCGCCCACACCGTCGCGCTTCAGCCAGCGGTCCCACCACTCGAGTGCAATCCGCTGAAAATCGACCGCGGGGCCGGGATGACCGACATCGGGGTAGTGGTGACCCCACGGCCCGACCAGGCCCCAGACCATGTCCGGGCGGGCATCGACCAAAGACATCACTGAGTTGGAGTAGCGGTCCGACCATCCACCGACGCAGAAGGCGGGGATCGAGATCGCATCACGCCGGTGGATCACCGAGCCATGCCGCCAGTAGGCACCGCGGGCTTCCTCCCGGATCCAGGTCTCGAGCGGGAAGGCGAGGTTTTCGAGCCGGTCCAGCCACATCTCGCGCCAGCGCGGGCCGACGGTCGCCGCATCGGGGGGTGCTGCGAGGATTGCCGGGAGGGTCGCGCCCCACTCGATCGAGTCGGTCAGCAGGCAGCCGCCCTTGTGATGGATGTCGTCCTCGTAGCGGTCATGCGTGGCGCATACGGCGATCACCGCCTTGAGAGCGTCGGGGGCATCGACACTCGCCTGCAGGCTGGCTGTGCCACCCCAGGAAGTTCCGAACATGCCCACCCGGCCGTCGCACCAGGGCTGTGCTGCGATCCATTCGATGACATGGCGTGTATCGGCAAGCTCGGCCTCGGAATACATATCGGCCATCAGGCCTTCGCTGTCGCCCGAGCCTCGCATGTCGACCCGCAGGCAAACGTAGCCATGGGCGGCGAAGACCGGATGGTTCCGTTCGTCGCGGGCCCGGACCATGTCGCGCTTGCGATAAGGAATGATCTCGAAGATCGCCGGATGGCGATCTCCGCCCGTTGGGCGCCAGAGCCGCGCTGCCAGGCGGATCCCGTCCGGCAGCGGGATCCAGAGATGCTCGATCTCCTCGACCGCGCAGGCGGGCTCGATCGGGTTGGTCATGGATTGGCCTCGGCGCGCAGGGAAGCGACCGCACCAGCCCCGCTGGCACGGTCGCATCGGTCATAGCGTACCGGTCAGGCCTCGCGCCACCAGCGCCGCGTGATGCGGCTGTCGTCGAGACGGCGGGAGACGCCCACAGGCCCATGACTCAGCGTGTCGGACGCCCCGATCAGGATATTCGCGAACGCGAGAACGACAGCACCGCCCTCGTCCCAAAGGAGCCGCTGTGCCTCGAAGTACATCTCGCGCCGCTTGTCGTCGTCGGGCTCGCCGCGAGCGGCGCCGAGCAGACGATCGAACTCCGCATTCCTGAAATACGTCGAGTTCCAGTCCGAGCTCGAGTGGTAGGTTGAGGTCAGCATCCAGTCGACCGTGGGCCGGCCATTCCAGTACACTGCGCACCACGGCACCTTAAGCCAGACATCCGACCAGTACCCGTCTGCAGGCTCGCGTTCGACAGTCACGTTGATCCCGACAGGCTCGAGGCTCTCCTTCATCAGGACGCCGGCGTTGACCGCGCCCGAGAAGGCGCCGTCGCTCGTGTGGAAGGTGAGATCAACGCTGTCCATTCCTGCCTGCTTCAGATGCCACTTCGCCTTCTCGGGGTCGTATTCGCGCTGCTCGAGCTGGTCGTTGTGAAACTGCTGATTTCGGCTGATCGGGAGGTCATTGCCGGGCGTCCCGAAACCGCCGAGGATCTTTTGAACGATCTCGTCGCGCTTCACCCCCCACTTTACGGCGTTTCGGAGATGTGCGTTCGTGAAGGGATCGGTGTCGGTCCGCATATCGGTCGTATAGTGCTGCGTGCCGGCGACCTCGATCAGCGAGAAGCCGGGCGCGCGACCGAGGCGCCCGGCAGTCGATGGCTGCGGCGAGCCGATCACGTCGAGAGAACCCGAAAGAAGCCCGCTCGCCCGCGCGGTTGGATCAGTGACGTTGAAGACCTCGACAGCGTCGAAATGGCCCTGATCGTCACGGTAGAAGCCGTCGAACTTCTTGCCGGCGAAGCGTACACCGGGCTCCCATGCCTCGAGCGTGTAGGGACCTGTACCATTGCCCGCGTCCCAGTCCTCTGTCCCTTCCCTGCCCACGATCAGGCCGAAGGACGACAGATGAGCCGGCAGGTCGAAATTCACCTCGCGCTGCTTGATGATCACGGTGTCAGGGCCATCGGCGCGCAATTCGTCGAAATTACCGACGATCTGCTTGCCCTCCGCAAACTTGCTCGCATCGCCGCGGTGCTGTTCCAGAGACCAGACGACGTCGCTTGCAGTGAGCGGCGAACCGTCGTGGAACTCCACGCCCTTGCGAAGGCGAAACGCCCAGGTTCCGTCGGCCGAGCCTTCCCAGCTCTCTGCGAGGCTCGGCTGCGGCGTGCCGTTGGCATCCATTTCAGTAAGCGTGTCATAGCAGGAGAGCACTGCGATCGTGGCATGATCGGCGCCCGCGGCGATAAGCGGATTGAGCGTGTCGGAGGTTGCGCCCCCATCGGCGCCGACGGTCAGGCTGCCACCCTTCTTCGGTTCCGCGGCGCGGGCGTTGCGCCACATGGCGTCGGCCGCGACGGCCGAGATTCCTGCGGCGGACGCAGTCATCAGGAAGCGGCGTCGGTCGAGCCTGCCGGTACGGGCCGAGGCGCGCAGCGCGCCGAGCTTCGTCGGATCGGTCATTAAACATCCTCCTGTTGTCGGTCGCCCATCGGAGCCGTGGCAGTCGATGAGCTGGTGCTGATGCACTTCTCCGCCAAGCGTTGCTTTGACAGCAGAATATTTCAATGAAATTCTTTTATGGATGATCTTGCCCTCACTTTGTGCGGTCTGGATGGTGATGGGTAGGTCCGGCTTACAGATCGGAGGGGGCCCAGATGGCCATGGGCGACAGAAGAGAGGCGACGCTCATGCGCATGCCGAGCACAGCGCCCGGCTTCGGGAGCGAGGTGCGTGAGCTTCGGAAGATGCGCGGGCTGACCTTGAAACGGATGAGCGCCGAGGCTGGGGTCTCGCTCAGCCATCTCTCCGCGATCGAGCGCGGCGTCTCGAACCCCTCGATGGAGGTGATCGGTGCGATCGCAGCGGCACTTGAGGTGTCACCCGACTGGTTCTTCGCCCGCCGCTCGGGCGCCGGACCGCTCGAGCGCGCCTCCGTCGTGCGCTCGCATGAGCGACGGAACCTGAACGTGCTCTACGGGCAGAGCGAGCAGGAGATGGGTTATGCTGACGAGCTCCTCTCGAGCTCGATCGGGGGTCTTTTCTACATGGGGCTCGCGCGCTACGCGCCCGGCGCCGCGCGCGCCGAGGAGCCGCTCATGGCGCATGAGGGCGATGTACATGGACTTGTCATCGAGGGAGAGATCGCGCTCCGTCTCGGCGACGAGGAGATCACGCTGCGCAACGGAGATAGCTTCAGCTTCGATGGTCGCATCCCCCATCGCTGTAGGAACCGGACCACGGCACAGGCCGTGCTTGTCTGGGCCATTTGCCCGGTGATCATCCCGCAGGACATCGAGGCCGACGATACAGAGACCTTGTCCAAGGCAGACAGAGCCTCGGTCCCGGGGCCCGGAAGATCTGGTTGAGAGCATGGCACCGATATCCACCGACCCGCTCCTGGAACCCTACCGCCTGAAGCACCTGACGTTGCGCAACCGGATCATGACGACGAGCCATGAGCCGGCCTACCCCGAAGACGGTATGCCGAAGGACCGCTACCGCGCCTATCACGAGGAACGCGCGAAAGGTGGTGTGGCACTGACCATGACAGCCGGCTCCGCGAGCGTCTCGCGCGACAGCCCGCCCGCCTTCAACAACATTCTTGCCTGGAAGGACGAGGTGGTGCCCTGGATGTCGAAGCTGGCCGACGCCTGCCACGGCCACGGCGCAGCGGTGATGATCCAGCTCACCCATCTCGGTTACCGTACGGGATGGAACAAGGGCGACTGGTTGCCCTCGCTTGCGCCGACTCACGAGCGGGAGCCCGCCCATCGCGCCTTTCCCAAGCAGGTCGAGGACTGGGACATCGAGCGCGTCATCGCCGACTATGCAGATGCGGCCGAGCGTATGCAGTCGGCCGGTCTCGATGGAGTCGAGCTCGAAGCCTACGGCCATCTCCTCGATCAGTTCTGGTCCCCCCTGACGAACACGTTAGACCCACCCTGGGGCGGCAACCTCGAGAACCGCATGCGGTTCTCGCTCGAGGTGCTGAGGGCGATCCGCGAGCGGGTCGGGCCGGAATTCATCGTGTCCGTGCGCTTCACGGCTGACGAAGCCCAGCGAGGGGGGATCACCGCCGAGGAAGGGCTAGAGATCGCACGGCGGCTCAAGG
Source organism: Pseudomonadota bacterium (assembly GCA_039815685.1). GTDB lineage: Bacteria > Pseudomonadota > Alphaproteobacteria > Rhodobacterales > Rhodobacteraceae > Thermohalobaculum. The sequence continues at coordinate 21,561 of JBCBYV010000032.1, forward strand.
CCAGCGGTTTCGTGGACGTGCTGAACGTGATCCGCGGGCGCATCCACACCGATGCCGCCCTCACCGACGTGATACCGATCCACGGCATGAAGTCCGCGCCTCATCTCGACTTCGCGGGCGCGGTGCGTGCCGAGACGGGTATGCCGACCTTCCACGCCGCGCGCATCCCGGACGTGGCAACCGCGCGCCACGCCATCGCGTCCGGGCTGCTCGACATGGTTGGCATGACCCGCGCCCACATTGCCGACCCGCACATCGTCCGAAAGGTCATGGCGCGGCAGGAGGACGCGATACGCCCCTGCGTCGGCGCGACCTACTGCCTGGACCGCATCTACGAGGGCGGCGAAGCGCTCTGCATCCACAATGCCTCCACCGGGCGTGAGCTGAGCCTTCCGCACGCCATCCCGCCGAGCCTATCGACGAAGCGCGTCGTCGTCGTGGGTGCCGGGCCCGGCGGGCTGGAGGCAGCGCGGGTCGCCGCGGAGCGCGGCCATAAGGTGACGGTGCTCGAGGCAGCGCCGGAGCCAGGGGGGCAGGTTCGTCTACTGGCCCGCTCGCCCCGACGGCGCGAACTGATCGGGATCGTCGACTGGCGAATGGCGCAATGCACCGCGCTGAACGTCGCGTTCGCGTTCAACACCCTCGCCGAGGAAGAAGACGTTCTATCGCTGGACCCGGAAGTTGTCGTCATCGCGACCGGCGGGCTGCCGGACACGGGCGGGCTGGAGAGAGGCGAGCACCTCGTGGTCTCGTCCTGGGACGTGCTCTCGGGCGACGTCACCCCGGGGGAGCGCGTCCTCGTCTGTGACGATGCTGGCGACCATGCCGGCCTGCAGGCGGTGGAGATGCTGGCCGATGCGGGTGCCGATGTGGAGTTCATGAACCGCGAGCGCGGGATCGCCTCGGAGGTCATGGGCATGAACCTGACGCCCTACCTCCGGGCGCTTCAGCCTAAGGGCGTGCGCTTTACCGTTGCGCAGCGGCTTCTCGGTGTCCGAAGCAAGGGCAACATCCTCGAGGCCGAGATCGGGACGGACTATTCGGACTGGCGCACGACCCGGGAGTTCGATCAGATCGTCATGAACAGGGGGGCGCGGCCGCTCGACGACCTCTACTTCGCCTTGAAGCCGCGCTCGCGGAATCTGGGCGCCGTGCGGCAGCGGGCGCTGACGAGCGGCGAAGGGCCGCTGTTCGAGGCGCGCAATGCCGAGGCGAATTTCGACCTCTATCGTGTTGGCGACGCAGTGTCGTCGCGCAACATCCACGCCGCGATCTACGACGCGATGCGCATGGGAGTGATGTGGTGAGCCTTAAGGTCGGCTTTGTCGGAACCGGTCATATCGCGGCGCCAATGGCGCGCGTCGTCGCGCGGGCCGGCCATTCCGTGCTGGTCTCCGAGCGCAACGAGGAGACGGCCGTGGCTCTGGCGTCGGCGTTCGAGAACATTGCTATTGCGCCGAACCAGGCGGTGCTCGACGGCTCCGACGTCGTCTTTCTCTGCGTTCGTCCGCCCCTTGCGGAGGAGGTTTTCTCGCCACTGCGCTTCCGCCCCGACCATAGGGTCATCTCGGTGATGGCAGGCGTGCCGATGACGACGCTCCGCCGGCTCTCCGCCCCAGCGACCCAAATTGCCGTCACCATTCCGCTCGGCTTTGTCGAGCAAGGCGGCTGTCCGTTGCCGGTCCACCCGGCCTCGAAAGATCTGCGCGTGCTGTTCGAGCCTGCGAACCCGGTGCTCGACGTCGCGACCGAAGCTGCTCTCAACAGCCATTTCGCGATCTGCGCGCTGGTACCTGGTGTGCTGTCCTTGCTCGAGACCGGCGCCGACTGGCTAGGCGCAGCGACAGGAGATCGGGCAGTAGCGGAGCTCTACACGGCGCAGCTCATGCGCGGCTTCCTCGCGGCCTCCTCGCCGCGGTCCGGCGGTCTCGCGGCCGAAAGAGCCGCCCTCGCAACCGAAGGCACCCTGAGCCTGCAGATGGTTGAGGCATTGCGGGAGCGCGGCGTGCAGGAGGCGCTGCGCGCGGCACTTGACGCAATCGGCGACCGGCTTGATCCGGCTTCCTGAACTGCGCGGACAGCGGCGTCGCAGAGGCTAACCCCCTTGCAGTGCAGGCAGACCACAACGGGAAGATAGCCGATCTTCACCTCAACTTAGCTAGAACCCGGCGCGCTTGACGGAGTGACCGTCCGCGGCGGCGCAGTCCTGCGGATGTGGTCCCTACGCTGCAAGCGAAGATGCACTGATCTCAAGGACGATCGGGACTTTGCTGCGCCCGCTCATGAAACTCAACCAAAATCGGTCTCGGCAATGAGACCGTAACCGAATGAGGTGATCATCGCGCCGCGGATCGATTGTCGGACACGGGGCGCACGCAAGATGAAGGGTGTTGTCTTCACGGAGTTCTTCGCTTTCGTCGAGGGGCAGCATGACGAGCTCTTTCTGCAGGAGCTCATCGACGCTGCCGATCTGCCCTCCAAGGGCGTCTACACCGCGACCGGCACCTATCCCCACAAGGAAATGGCCAAGCTTGTCGCGACGCTGGCCAGCAGGACCGGGGCGGACGCGCAGACGATGCTCAAGGTGTTTGGCCGGCATCTCTTCGCGCGCTTTCACAGCGGTTTCCCGGAGATGTTCGTGGAGGGACAGAGCGCCTTCGACTTTTTGGCCACCGTGGGAGACTGCATCCATGTCGAGGTGCGCAAGCTCTACCCGGATGCGGAGCTTCCACAGCTTGAGGTGATGGAGCACCGACCGGACCGCTTCTGTCTCAGATACAGCTCATCTCGATGCCTCGGCGATTTCTGCGAAGGGCTGATCTACGGCTGCCTCGATCATTTCGGCACGAAAGCGATGGTTAGCCGGCGCGAGGCCGGGACCCGCGATGCCCCAGCGATCGATTTCGTGATCGAGTTGTAAGCGCTCCATGCCGGACCCGATCAAGACCTATCAGGCGATCGTCGCCCGCGAGAAGGCAAGCCGCGAGGCGGCCGAACGCCTGCTCGAGGAGAAGAGCCGCGAGCTCTTTCGCAAGAATGGCGAACTCGCACGGTTCGCGGAACAGCTGCGCGAGGCGCATGGCCTGCTCTCGGAGATGATGAGTGTCGCGCCTAACGGCATTCTCCTCTGCAGCGAGGACCTGCTGATCACCAAGGCGAATGCGAACGGCGCCAAGCTGCTCGGCTGCCAGCTCGATGCGATCGCGGGGCGCTCGCTGACGGAATTCACCCCCGAACTCGCGATCACGCTCGACCTCGCGGATGACGGGGAGTTCTCGGTCGATTGCTGCGACGCGCGCACGGCAGCCGGCACGCCCATCCAGATCGAAGTTCACGGCTACTGCGGCAAGATCCGCGACCGCCGCCGCTTCATGCTCCTCATTCGCGACATCACCGCGAGGCTCGAGAAGGAACGCCACCAGCAGCTCATCGAGAAGCAGCTACAGGAAGCGCGCAGGCTCGAGGCGATCGGCACCCTGTCGGCCGGCATCGCGCATGAGATCAACACGCCGATTCAATACGTATCGGACAACATCGAGTTCCTGCGCGACGCCATCGAGCAGATCGTCGGCTCCTACCGCGCCCAGGACGCACTGCCCGAGGCGGAGTGTCGGAACGACGGACCGCTGGAGGCCGTCGCCACGGAGGCGAGCGAAGCAGTAACATCCGATCTCGCCGACTTGGCGGACGACATCGACGCAGCACTCAGCGAGTCGCGCGACGGCATCCGACAGGTCCGGGACATCGTCCTCCTGATGAAGGACTTCTGCCACCCGGGCGGCGCCCAGGAACCCTGCAATCTGAACGATCTTGTCCGCAACGTCGTGACGCTCAGCAAGGGGCGGCAGAAGGAGGTCGTGGCGATCGAGTTCGAGCCCGGTGACGATCTGCCGGAGCTCTGCTGCCGGCGTTCCAGCGTTCAACAGGTGATCATGAACCTCGTGCTGAATGCACTGGACGCGGTGGAAACGGTTGATCTCGCCCGACGGCGCATCTCCGTCAGGACCTCACATGACCAGCAGATGGTCAGAGTGGCCGTCAGCGACACTGGCCCCGGTGTGCCGGCTGAGCTCCGCGAAAAGATCTTCGACCCGTTCTTCACCACCAAGCCCGTCGGCAAAGGCACCGGTCAGGGCCTCGCGATCGCCATCGAGTTCATCGTCAAGGGCCATGGCGGGCATCTCCGGCTCATAGAGGAGCCTGGCTTCACCACGACATTCCTCATCGAACTGCCTCGGCATTTAGCCGACACCCCGCAAACTCAGGAGATCCGCAATGTCCGCACCCACTGAGCATATTCTGCTCGTCGATGACGAGGAGCGCGTGCTCTCGGCACTTCGGCGCCGGCTGCGCACCGAGTTCCAAATCCACACGGCGTCCTCCGGCGCGCAGGCGCTCACGGCCCTCGATAACGAACCGGCAATCGCGGTCGTCGTCGCCGACATGCAGATGCCCGGCATGAACGGCATCGAACTCCTCAGGGCGGTACAGGACCGCTTCCCGAAGGTGCGCCGGATCATGCTTACCGGCAATGCCGACCTCGAGACGGCAATTGCGGCGATAAACGAAGGGAAGGTCGATCGCTTCCTCCGAAAACCCTGTGAGGCCTCCGAGCTGAGCGCCGCGATCCATCAGGCGCTGAGCGAGTACGCGTTCCAGCAGCGACATGCCGAACCGTCCCCGGAAGCGCCGCGGGACATCGATACCGGACGCATTGCCTGCGACGCCTTCGTCACGCTGGTCTGCCGCAACCTTCGGGCCCCGCTCTCCGAGATCGCCGCACTTGAGGGAGCCCTCGAGAAGCACCCGCCGAGAGCGCATCATGCCGAGTCCTTCGACAAGCTCGTTCAGCTTAAGCGGAGCGGTGAGAGCATGCTTCGGCTGATCGACCGTGTCCTCGATTTCTCACGTCTGCGCTCGGAGGCACCGGATCTTGACCCTATCGAGCGTGCCGACGTGATCGAGATTCTCACCCAGGAGGTCGAGGCAATACGCTTCCGAGCCGCCCGCACGGACGTCACGCTCCAGGTGAACTCGCTGCGCCGGACCGCCCTTGTGCAGGCCAACGAAGAAGAGCTCCGGCTCGCCCTCCGTGAACTTCTCTCTAATGCGGTCAAGTTCAGCGCCGGCAAAGGCCACATCAGCGCGATGGTCAAATGCGAGGGACAGAGCGTCGCTGTGAGCATCATCAATGGCGGTTGGGGCGTATCGCCTGTCATGGAGGAGCTGATGGAGCGCCCCTTCTGGCAAACCGGGCCAGGGCTCGCATCGCCGAGCGAGCAGATCGGCCTTGGGCTAGCGCGCGTCGCAACGATTGCCGAACTGAACCACGCGCGCTTCACAATAAAGGCGCTGCCCAAGGGCGGCTCTCAAGCCATCCTGATCTTCGAGCGTGTCGAGGAGCGGAGCAACCTACAGGACGCGCCAACGAAACTGGCTGGCTGAGCGTTTCGGTTCAATGCCGTCCGAAGATGACGGGTCGCACTACTCACGTCCGAGCCTGGTCCAGGCGCAAGCATTCCGCGCCCTCCGTGATCGAGATGCAGCGCCTACCTCATACACAGCCTGCCCGTGCTCATGTTGAACAGCGTTCTCCCCGCTGCTTCGGGGCTTTCAAGCTGGCACCACTTGAAGCGGGCGGGTCCTTCGAAACTCGGTACCCCTATCGGGAACCTCGGCCCGCCCTCAAAACTTGGACACGTGCGATGCCAGGCTTCTCTGAGCGTGGGGATGCCAAGGGGGAGTGGGTTCGGCGCTCGTTTATGCTGATCTCGATGATCCGGGTTCGTGTCGGCGCTGTAGGGAGGGCCCATCCCCTGGCGCGCCAGCGATTGTCGAAGATGATGCGATCGACGTTGGAAGCGGTGTTTTTGCGGGAGAACCTCGCTTCGGTGAACGCAGTGCCGACGGCCCGGGTGAGTCAACCGACGGAACGTCAAGGGTACGAGAGGCGCGTGCGCACGCTAACGTACGGCTTCCGATCAGCGAAGACATCTCGAGAACGGCATGTCTTCTAAACCCTTACGCGACTGCCGTTGCGATCAGCTAGGGTACCGACTTGCTGCCCATCGCGAGCCGGTGGATGTGGCTGATGAACATACCCCTCCCCAGCGAGGTTTCGTGGTACAGTGCACGCCAAGCCGTTTCCACCCCGATCTCGAAGCCCGCGTTCTCCCGTCTGATCAGGCGCTGTGGATACTACCTGTCAAACAGCATCCGCCTCGAACGCCGCATCGGTGTCGAACAGGGCCCCCGTACGAAACGAGTTCTTGCGCGGCCCTGACCGGCCCGGAGGCGGAGGGGCAGTCAAGGCCGCGGCGGCGGCCTGCTGAAGACCGTCAGGCGCAGTCCTCGAGGCGCGAGCTCTCTTTCCCGGTCCCGACGATCTCGCGGTGATGGGTGGGGCGGTTGAGGAACGCCGTTGGGCTCGTCATGCTCGTTTGCCGGCGACGATGCGGTCAAGGATCAGAGCGCAGAAGAGGATTGCCAGGCCGGCAAGGATGCCCTGACCGGCGGCCGCGTATTGCAGAGCCTCCAGAACGTCTTCGCCAAGACCCTTCGCCCCGATCAGCGAGGCGACAACCACCATGGCAAGCGACAGGAGAATGGTCTGGTTCACGCCTGCCATGATCGTGGGCATTGCAAGCGGCAAATCCACTTTCCAGAGCAGGTATCGAGGCGTGGCACCAAAGGCCAACGCGGCCTCCCGGACCGTTGCCGGCACTTGCTGAAGACCGAGCACCGTGAAGCGGATGACAGGCGGTGAGCCGAAGATCATCGTTGCCACGACGCCTGCCGGCTTGCCCGAGCCGATAAAGGCAACGACGGGGATCAGATAGACGAAAGACGGCATCGACTGCATGAAGTCGAGAATGGGGCGAACGACAGCAAAGACCTTCGGACGACGCGCACAGTAGATGCCGAGGGGTATGCCGAGCGTGATCGAGATCAGCGCGGCCGCTCCCAGAAGCGCAATGGTTGTCATCGCCTTCTCCCAGAAGTCCAGCAGCCCGAGATAGGCCAGCGCAGCGCCGGTGAAGACCGCCACCCTCGCGCCCGCAGAGAGATAGGCGAGCATGACGATCACGAGCGCCACGACGGGCCATGGCGTGCCGACGAGTACGATTTCGATCCAGTCGAGGAGGGTACGCATGCCGGCAGTCAGAGTATCGAAGAACCCGCGTCCGGCAGTCTTCATCCAGTCGAAGACCGCCTGCACACCATCGCCAACGCTGAGACGCCAATCGCGGTCCCGCGGAAAGGTCTCGAGTAGTGGCAATGCATCGGGTTGGGCGAACTTGATCGCTGAGAGCACCACGACCCCAACGAAGAGCACAGCAGCGACCGCGAGCCGCTCCTTGGACCAACCATGCGCCGCCTCTCGGTTGGACCGCCAGCGAACGAACTGCTTCTCCAACGTCCAGTTGGCGATTGCCGCAGCGAGAAGCTTGACCAACGCAAGAAGGCCGAGCCCTACCAGGACGTAGGTGAGACCGGTTGCGTCAGCGGACTCGGCCGCTGACAATGCGTCCGCCAGCGCGCCCTCGAGAGACTGCGCCGCCCTTTGCAGCGACTCAAGCGACGCCGAGCCGGAGGCTTCGGCCGCTTCGATCTGTTGACGGCGGAGATCCAGGGTTTCCCCGATCTTCGCAGCACGCTCGCGGAACTCGCGGCCAAGATCGCCGAAGAGTCCCTGTCCGATCTGGATGTAAGCAAGTGTCTCGAGGATCAGGAAACCTAGAAACCAAGACCAGAGGCCGCGCGCACCAAACCAGATCGGCCCGAGCAGGCCCGCAATCCAGTTGAGCGTGAACCGGTAGCCTGGCGCCACCATCATGTAGGCGAAGACGTCGCGATAGTAGTCGGCGCCTTTGCCGACGAAGGTCGTGACGAGATCACCGAGCTGGCGTGCGGTCTCCGGCTTGATCTCCTGGGTGCCCAGATCCTTCATGCCTGGCTCTCCTGAATGGCGCGGATGAGACCCGCCCGGTTGATGACGCCGACGGTCTTTCCATGCTCGGTAACGGCGATGACCCCTCGCCCATCCACGGCAAGATCGATAAGCGCCGAAAGGTCCATGTCCGGCTTCGCTTCTGGGGCGTCATGGGGCAGTGATCCATGGGTCGCCTCGAACTCCTCCACCGGCTTCATCACCGAGTGCGCGAAGATCATGTTGAGTTTGGAGATGCCGGCGACGAAATCGGCGACGTAGTCATCGGCTGGGTTCAGAATGATCTCTTCGGGCGTTCCCACCTGCACGATCCGCCCGTCCTTCATGATCGCAATGCGGTTGCCGATCCTGATCGCCTCATCGAGGTCATGGGTGATGAACATCGTCGTCTTCTTGAGCTCACGAGAGAGCTCCATGAACTGGTCCTGCAGCTGCTTTCGTATGAGCGGGTCGAGTGCCGAGAACGGCTCGTCCATCAGCAGGATTTCGGGGTCCGACGCGATGGCGCGCGCCAGTCCGACCCGTTGCTGCATGCCGCCAGAGAGCTCGTGGGCGTACTTGTCCTCCCACCCGGTAAGCTCGACGAGGGAGAGTACCCGGTCAGCTTCTTCCCAACGGCGGGCCTTGCCTGTGCCACGGATCTCGAGCGGCATTGCCACGTTGTCTCTCACCGTCCGGTGGGGCATCAGGCCGAAGTTCTGGAAGACCATTGCCACGCGACGGTTGCGCAGATCGCGCAGCGCATCGGCGGCGAGACCCATTACGTCATCATCTCCTATGACGATCTGGCCCGCAGTCGGTTCGAGCAGGCGATTGACGTGTCGAACGAGTGTGGACTTTCCCGACCCTGAGAGCCCCATGACGCAGAAGAGTTCGCCACGCTCGATCTGAAAGGTCGCATCCGCGACACCGACGACGCAGTCGTAGCGCTCCAGCACTTCCGTCTTGCCGATGCCCTCGGCATGGATGGCACTCAGGGCTTCCTTCGCGCGATCGCCGAATATCTTCCAGACGCCACGGGCGTCGATTGCGATGTCCTGCATTATGACCCTCCACCATGGCTGCTTCCGCGGCGGTCCGGTACCGCCGCAGTCCGAGTAACGGTGTCCAGGGGGTCAGTTGAGACCGAGCCATGTATCGACCGTGTCCCCGTTCGCATCGATCCAGGCGCCGACGACCTTGTCGATCTCATTGCCCTTAACCACGACCTCGTAGGTCAGCTGGGAGAGCGCATCTGCATCCATGTCGATCGATCCCAGGAAAGAGGCAGCGGCAGGGTTCCGTTGCTCAAGCGACTTCGAATAGGCGACCGTCACCGTCTTCACGAGATCGCCCGACAGGATCGACGATTTGTTGTACCAATCGGCGTCCTGGTCCGGCTGCACCATGGTATAGGTGGAAGGATCGTGCGGCGGCTCATCGACCATCGTCACGTCGTAGAGCGCGTGAACGTAGTGTGGCTTGTAGCAGTAAAAGACGACGCCTTTACCTTGCTGCACAGCGTCCTTAAGCCGCGAGTAGAAGACCGTCTCATCTTCAGTGGTCGGCTCGAGGAAGGTCTCGATGCCGTAGTCGCGTACCTTGACCTTGTGGACGTTCGTCGACGCCCAGCCTGAAGCGCCCACCCAGATCTCGCCCTTTCCGTCACCGTCGCTATCGTACTCTTCCTGAGCGATGGGTGTCGCGAGATCGAATACTGAACGAATGTTGTGCTCTTCGGCCATGTAGGTCGGCGTGCAGAAACCCGAGCGCCCTTCGTAGGAGCCGGAGGAGAGCGCGACCGTACCCTTCTGGTCGACGTACTCGTCGGTGAAGGACGCCTGGTTGGGCAGCCAAACGTCAGGATGCACGTCGATGTCGCCGCGCCCGCCATCCATCGCGGCAAAGATGACGGCGTTGGCACCAGGCGCATAGCCAACCTCACCGCCGAGACGGCTCTCGATGATCTGCCCGATCAGGTTCGCCATGATCTTGGCGCCTGGCCAAGAGGGCTCGCCAATCATGACCTTCTCCTGGGCCGCGGCGGGGCCAGTCCACGTTGCGATGCCGATCGCCGCGATCGCAGCGACGCTCTTTAGGTTACGCATGGTCTCTCCTCCGTTCTTGATCGTTTCGCTTCAGGCTCTGGCCCGCCTGCGCTGCGGGTCGATGAAGGGAATCTCGGCAACCGTCGCGCCCAGGCGCTTCATGCGGCCGTCCAGTTGACCGATCTCAAGACGAGCACCGATCGCGGCGGACTCGACGCCGATGCGGGCGATCGCGATGGCCCGCTCAAGCATTGGCGACCGGATCGCGGAAGTGACGGCGCCGACTTGCCGTTCGCCCGACAGGATCGGCGCCCCATGGGCAGGTACGTCATCGACGTCGATCAACAGGCCCCTGAGAGCCCTGCGAGGCGAAGCGGCATTGCGTTCAAGTGCCGCTTTACCGACGAAGTCAGCTTTCCTGAGATCGACAGCGAAGCCGAGCCCCGCTTCGAGAGCATCGATTCCGGGTGCAAACTCGGCGCCCGCAGCGGCGAGCCCAGCCTCGACCCGGATGAGGTTGAGCGCTTCTGAGCCCATGGGTTCGATCCCAAGCGGCTCCCCGGCTTCCATCACTGCGTCCCAGATCGCTAGGGCGTCCGCCTTCGCGCAGAAGATCTCGAAACCGAGTTCCCCGGTGTACCCAGATCGGCTGAGCATGAATGGCGCACCCTCACGATCGCGCAGCCGGGCGATGGTGACACCAAACCATTTTAACTGATCGAGCGTCGGCACGTGCGGCTGGGTGAACGTGATGCTGCGCATCAGATCGCGCGACTTCGGTCCCTGAACAGCAAGACTGGGCATCGAGCCGCGCAGAGCGTGTATCCGGACCTTCAGGTCGTCCGTCTTCGCCAACGAGGTCAATGCGCGCCCGCTCTCCTCCGACCCACAGCACCACCGGAAGAGCTCGGGGCCGAGGCGGAAGAGCGTGCCATCGTCAATCACCGTGCCGGCGTCATCGCACATCAGGGCGTAGGTGCCCCGCCAAACGGGCAGTCTGGCGATGTCGCGGGTCATGGCTCGTTGCAGCAACCGCTCGGCATCGGGACCAATGATGTCGAACTTCCTCAAGCCGCTCATGTCCTGCACTGTCACGGCTTCGCGGCACGCCCAGTACTCCCCAAGCGTTCCGGTGCTCGGGTAGACAAGCGGTGTCCAGAGATCGCGCGCTGGCGCGAACTGCTGCGTCAGCGTGGCCGTGCGTGGGTGAAATGCCGACTCCTCGCTTATCGACATCGGAGCGTCTTCCTTCTCCCGATAGGCGACGGCGCGACGGATCGGCATATCCGGCCGATAGATCCGCACGTGCACATCGGTCGGGTTCCAGCCATTGATCGGGTCAATGTCGTCGGGACAGGCTGTCGAGACGCATACGAGATCGTCCATGGCCCGCATGGCCACGAAATCGCCTGGCCGCGAATGACTCTCTTCCGTCATCAGCCGGCCGCTGTGCCGGTCGATCCAGGTACTCCAGAAAAAGTTGATCGCGGGCCATGCGCTGCGTCTCGCTGCACCATAGGGCGACATCGCGTCCGAGATGTTGTCCGAGCAATTCAAGTGCCCTGGAAAGCCGCGCTCCTCGTATCCGCGAGCGGTACAAGCGAGCCCGAACGTGTCATGCTGTCCGCAGGTGTCCTGCACGACGCTGAGGAGCGGGCGCATCTCGCGGTCGTAGAACTTGTCGAAGAGGCCAGGTGTTGGATACGCGTGCCGAACGAGAGACCGGGTTGCGGTACTGTCGATTATCTCCTCACGGCTGGCTTCGAGGCCAGCAGCGCGGAATGCCATGAAGTCAGAGCACTGCTGACCCTCGACATCGATGATCTGGACGACCTCGCCGCGCCGAACCTTATAGGCGGTTGCCGTGCCGCGGCTAACTGTGAACTCCTCTCGCACCTCTCCGAGCGGATCGGGCAGCACAGGCTCGCGGGATGCGGCTCTTTGGTGTGAGAGGCAGAAACCGCCGTTCGAAATCCCTGCGACCAGCTCACCAGCAGATGTGGTTGCAATCGCCCAGAGCGTGCAGCGCGAGGTCGCGCGCAGAGTGACCGGATCCGGCCCCAGCGCAATGCTCGCAACCGAAAGCGTGCTGCTCGATGAGGTCGAGCGCTGCGCAAGCCAGCCGGATAGCTCCTCAGCATCGAAATGCTCAGGCTCAAGATGGGCAGTGTTTTCGATGCCCAGCAGTGTGGGCGTTGGCACCCCATCGTTGTCGAGGACGAGCACGATTGCGTGCGCCAATCCACTCTCGGACCTCAGTGAAACGAGGTCACCAGCACCCAGACTGACGCGTTTCGCCTCCCGAGGGGCGATCCGTATCTCACCAGATTGTTGAGGCAGCCGAAAGCCGGGAAAGGACCGACCCTGCGTTGCCAGGCCGATGAGCGTGAAGCCATGCAATTCCTTGTCAAACAGCACCAGTCAACGCCCCAGTAAGAGTGTAACTAGTTACACAGCATTATGTAACTAGTTACATTCGTCAATATGATTCTTGATGGGTGTTGGGCAGGCAGGTAGTTTCCAAGCTATGGGTGATATGCTGAGCAAGCGGCGGGCCACGCTGCGCGACGTGGCGAAGCGAAGCGGCGTGTCGGTTGCTACTGTGTCTCGCGTTCTGAACTCACCCTTGCAAGTCTCCGTCACGACCAGGGAGCGCGTCCAGGCCGCGATCGACCAACTCCGCTTCTTCCCGAGTCCGGCAGCGCGGGCCATCAATTCTGGCCGCACGCGGCTGATCGGAGCCCTTGTCCCGACCCTCGACAACGCGATCTTCGCCCGATTTCTCGACGCCTTGCAGGCCACGCTTGCGACACGTGACCTTTCGTTGGTCGTCGCGACGACTGAGGGCGATCCCGAGGCGGAGGCGGTCAAGGCACAGAACCTGGTCGAATGCGGTGCCGAGGGCCTGGTCGTCTCTGGGCTGAGGCGGGCCGAGGCGTTTTATGTCCTCGTGGAACGCGCTCAAGTGGCAGTGGTCGCAACCTCGTTCTTCGATCCTGGCTACAAGTTTCCGACAATCGGCTACGACAACAAACGGGTCTCTCAGACAGCGCTCGAACACCTGACGACGCTCGGCCATCGGCGGATTGCCGTTCTGCACGGCCCTGTCGAGAACAATGACCGTACGGCCGCACGGCTATCAGGGCTTACCCTCTCTGCTGGTCTAGCGCTGAGCTTTCATGAGACTGAGCTCTCCGTACGCGGCGCTTGCGCGGCGACTGCCGGGCTGCAGGACGACCTCGATAGCGTGACCGCCATTCTCTGCCTTTCCGACGTGCTCGCGATGGGAGCACTCTTTGAGCTCAGACGACGAGGGCGAATAGTGCCGGATGAGATTTCGGTGATCGGCATCGATGACCTGCCGAGCTCTGAGTTCGTCGAGCCGCCGCTTACGACAGTCCGCCTCGAAGTCTCGAGGATGGGCGAGACGACCGGGAGAGCCATGGCCGATTGGATCGAGCGTGGAGACATGCCCTCGGCATTGCATCTCGATGGAGAGTTGGTCGTGCGGCAGACAACCGCTCCGCCCTCGCGCCCGGACCGTTAGGACGCGCTACGCACCGTCGGATACCGCGACGCACTGCCCGAAAATCTCAGTAGTCACCGAACCAGAGCCGTCTTGTCTCTCGAAAGGTGCAAGGCGACCAGTACGGTGGCGCTCAACAGTGGGGCAATGCAGTCTGCCGTAGCGTCGCTCGGCTGGATCGACACCATCTCCGTCGTGAGGCGCGTGTGTGCTTCGGCCAGGAACTGAGCGGGCGTCAGAAGCGCGCGGTGATGGCGATGCCGCCTGCGATAGCCGGGGTGATCTCCCCTACCGAAGAGGTTGGGTCGGTCACCGCGATCGAGGTCAATCCGTCGGAGTTGAGCGCGTTCTGCAGGAAGGCGCGGATCTTGAAGTTGCCCCGTTCATACGAAACGCCGAAGTCAACGAGCGCGAAACCCCCTACTTCCTCGAACGGATCGTTCTCAAAGCTGTTGAAGTACTTCGCTGTGTAGGAAAAATCCGCGTCGAAGGACAGGCCTTCGACAAAGCGTGGCTCGTAGACGATGCCGCCTGAGATCGTGAACCTAGGGTCGTTCCCAAAGTCGTTGCCAACGAGGGCGGGGTTGACGTCGGCCCCTGTAATCTCGGTCTCCAGGAGGCCGAGCGCGCCATGAACACGGATCTCATCAGTCAGCACGGCTGCGGCTTCAAATTCGGCACCGAAACTGCGCCCGTCATCGAGGTTCACCACCTGAAGGGTGAACGGTACGCCAGGAATGGCCTCGGTGAAGAACTGCGGATTGTCGAACTCGTTGAAAAAGCCCGTTGCCCCAAAAGTCAGGCGCCCATCCAGCGCGTCGTATCGGTAGGTGAGCTCGTAGGTCGCGACATCCTCCGATTCAAATGAAGCCGGCGTGCCGAGGAAGAAGTTGATCGCCGAGCCGCCACTGTTGCGCCCCTGGCGGTAGGTGAAGGCGAGCGAATGCTCTTCGTTGAAGCTGTATTGCAGACCGACGCTGGGCAGGAAGGCGAACTCGTCCTCCTCAAAATCATCGATCGAGGGAGCCACCATGAATGGCGGGCCCTCGAGAAGATCGGAGAAGGTCCGCCGTGTCTCGTTGTCGCTCAGGAGCCGCGCACCGAAAAGGAGGTCGAGACCGCCGACTAGGCGAGCGCGAAAATCCGCAAAGCCCGAGATCGTCTGCTCGAGCCCATCGGTCAGCAATTGGTTGGGCGCGACCGGCGGCGGGGTGAGCGAGTTGTCGATCGCGATATCCTGCTCTCGGCGCGTGTAGTTGAAGCCGACGAGCCCACTCAGCCTATCCCCGACCTCTCCGAACTCGAAGATCAGATCCTGGCTTAGGATCTCCTCGCGAAAGCTGAAGAACAGCGGATCGGGCTGGTCATCGACGCTGTCGAACTGGGAGAAGGAGAACCCGGTGATCGAGCGCAGCCGGCCAACATCGCCAATCTCATAGCTGGCATCGAGCCCAGCCGTGAAGGCTTCGGTGTCGAAGAGGCGCAGACCGGAGCCGATGAACTCGATCTCGCGATCCCCAAATGGCGCCTCGACGGTCGCGCGGGTCTGCGGGATGCGACCGAACTGGCCCTCCACAAAGGCGTTGAATTCGAGCGGGCCATCTGCGCCGAACGGCGTGAGCAGCGCCTTTGCTCGGAGCCGCGTTTGGCGGAAATCGCTCAGCTCGTCGGCGTCGTCCTGCAGGCCCGCAGGCACGCTCACGAGGTTTCGCGGATCGTTGCCCGTCTCGAACTCCCCGGTGACGCGAACGGCGAGCAGATCGTCGATGATCCCGCCCGACGCAAGGCCGTTCACCGTGAAAGTCGGCTCCTGGAAGCTATCGGCTTCAGTGATGAACTGGACGGCGAACTCCGGGTCAAAGGTCGGATCCTTCGTCTTGACGACGACAGCGCCAGCGGAGGCGGCACGGCCCCTTAGCGTCGTCTGCGGTCCTCTGAAGACCTCCACGCGCTCAAGGTCCCAGGTGCTGTTGAAATCCGAGTTCTGGAGCGTGGCGGGCCGCGCAATCTCGTCGATGATGATTGGTACGCGCGGCTGCGTGCCGCTGAGGGCAGTGTTGACGAGCCCGCCGGGGCCGCCACCCTCAACGCCGCGAATGTCCGGCGTCTCGCTGATTGAGGTGACGTTTACGTTGGGCGCGGATTCGATGACGCCGTTGATCTCCTGTCCCGGCTCGCGTTCGATGCGTTCCTCGCTGAAGATGCTGACGCTGCTCGTCGTCTCAAGAAGCCGCTTTTCGCGTCGTTCGCCCAACACGTTGATCTGGTCGAGCACCATGACCTCTTGCGCCCGGACGGCCGTATCGAGCCCGGCCAGATGGAAGGTCGCAAGCGCGGATGTAGCGCAGAGCATGGGTTTCACGGACATGGAACACCTCGTCGGCAGTAGGGTCGTCGGTTCGATCCAGTGATTTGCCGTGGGGTGCCCGTCGGACATCAACACTGCCCGGGGGGCGTGCTTCTTCCGCTGCCGACGACTGCCTGCGTGCCTTTAAATCGGGATTACAGTCTTTTCATCACCTTGGATGGATCCGTTGCTCGTACAGCCGCCGCCCCGATGCGACGCACAGATACGCTCTCATTCCGCGAAGGATGGAAGGAACGGCGCTGGAGCGTCCAGCTTGCTCATCTGTCAGATCAGGCAGAAAACCTGTCCAATCCACCCTCAATCCAGACGCCAACGCTCTCCCATGCGAAACTGTCGCGGGCTCTGATGGAAGTGCCGGCTGAATGCCTTGGAGAATGCCTCAGGCGTGCGATAGCCGGTCGCCGCAGCCACTTCGCCGATTGGTTGCCCCCCACGGAGCAGTTCCCGCGCCGCCGTCAGCCGTTTTTCGGAGAGAAAGCCGCCAATCGAGCGGGCTTCCTCAGCGCGGAAGCGCTTCTGAAGCGTCGAGGCGCTCATGCCGAGCGCCCCGGCAATCTCGGCAGCGCTCCAGATCCGTGGGGGTGCACTGTCAATGACGAGTTCTACCTGCGCCTTGAGTTGAGTCGGCTGAGCCCGGTCCGAACTTGGCTTATCCGACAGGATCAACGGCCGCAGGCTCGCCAAAATGCTAAGCGCAAGGCTCTCCCGCATGAGGGCGGTGACCGGCGATGAAGGGTCGAGCACGAGAAACGCGCGAAACTGTGCTGCAAGCGCGTCGGAAAGCGACGTAACCTGCATCTCTTCGCGATCGATCATGCCCCGCATGGCGCCTTCAAGAAGCGGATCGACATCTCGCAGACTGGCCACAAAGGCGGTTGGCCATGTCATCGAGACCACCTCGAAAGACGGTTGCGCCGGGACCGAAACGGCCCACGGGTGGGACGTCGCCATACCCGCGATGCAAAGACCGCCGTCCGACAGAGAGAGACGGCGCTTCCGACCGCCAAGCTCGCGCGAAGAAGACCGGCCAGAGAGACGCGCCTCGACATGAAAGCCCAGCGTTGAACCTGGGGTGGCCGTCGACGCGCGCAGACCGCGCAGCGCCGCCATCATGACCGTGACGCCCTCGCGCAAGGTTGTGATTTGAAGGCTCCCCCGCCCCATCGTGGCCCCGGACGGGAGAACACTGACATCGTCCGGTACGGCGGCATGCCGCAACGCCAGGGTACGCAGTAGCTCGGACGTGATAGCCAGGGAGCCTTCGTTCGACACCAAACCCTCTTCCTTGACAGAGCGTCTCAACCCTCGGAGCGTAATCGCTTGTTCAGCAATCGACCAAAGCGGCGGTGGGAGCCTGTCATCGCAGGTCCGTCCGATCTCATCGGGCCGCTCCCTCCGGGATGAGACGTCGCTTTCCCGCAAAGACGACCAAAGCGCCGAGGAAGCCCAAGAACGCTCCGACGCTGCTGATCACCGCAACACCAACGTCGTCGAGCACGGCCAAGCCTGCCGCGACCAGGACAAGGAAGACTATCGACTCCACGCCGACATATCCTGCGATATCAGTGGCCTGCCGACCAGATCGCGCGATCCTCATTACGACGGCTCTGCTGGCTGTGAAGGAAGCGAACACCGCAGCATTGGCAAGGACGACAAAGAGGATCGTTTCATTGGCATCCAGTCCATCCAGCGACAACGCAGCGATAATGCAGGCGGACATTGCGTTCAGGAGGCCTACGAAGCCGAGGAACATGACGCCGCCGAAGCGCTCCACGTAGCGGCGCGCAATAAGAGCACCCATGGCACCGACTGCGTTGCCAAGGACGATGCCGTAGAGCGCGCCTTCGGTGACGGAGAGGCCCGCATCGATCAACAGCACCGCCTTCGCGGCGTAAGGAATAAGCACCGCGCTGTTCACGAGGGCGGAGACGACGAGCAGCCATCGTGCCTGGGGCGCTGAGAAGATCGAGAGCTGGCTGAAGATCGAGACCGCGGTCGCACCCGTGCGTTGCGTCTCGGCCCCCGGCGCAAGCAAGGCCGACGCGACCAGACCAAGGAGCGAGATCGCGAGAAGCGCCGTGATCACCGCAGACCATCCCAGATCCGCGAGGAGATAGAGCACGGCCGCGCCAAGGAACATGCCGCCGCTCGCAGATGCTGCGCCTTGCGCCGATGCGCCCTTCGGGTAAGCCGCCGCCGTAAGGGCGCTTGCCATGAACCCTCCGAGCGCCGTGAACTGTGTGCCGAGGGCGATCATGAAACAAGCAACGATAGGGATCATGAGCATCGGCGCGCTCGCCGGATCGGCGAAGAGGAGCCCCGCGAACGACAGCACGACGGCTCCCTGGCAGAAAATGATCCAAGCGGAGTAACGGCTCTCAGCGCGTGGCGAATAGCGATCGACCAACGGGGCCCATAGAAACCGAAGCGTATAGGGAGCGGCAGCGACGTAGAGCAGGCTGATCATCTGTGACGACGCATCCGCATCGCGAAGGAACAAGCCCATTCCCTGCGTCGCGAACTGACCGAGCAGAGCGCCGACGAAGGTGACCACGACGACGAGACGCAGGACCGAGCGATCGCGAGAGACGTCATCCATCATCAGGCTCGAACCGCATATCTCCCCCCGCGCTTCCACCCGCTTCCACCATTTCACCTACTCGATCAATGGAGCGCGATCACGACCAGGGACACGGGCGCAGTTCGGGCTTGCGTATCGCGGAACCTCTCGCGATGCATGGAGGCGGTGATCCAGCCACCTTGAGACCGGCAGCCGCTCACTCATCCTACCTTTACCATCCGGCCTCTTCACCGGGCTTCGGGCTGACCGAGATCAGGCTTTCCATGACCACGACCTCCGAGACCCTCGTTCATGTTGTCGATCCGGCCCGCGTGATCGGGCTCTTCGCGGATCACATCCGGGATGATCACGACATGGTTTTCGACACCGCGGAAGACGGCAGCCGATACATCGATCAGGACGGATTTCGGCTCGAGATGAGAGCGGAGCCCAACGGCTTGCGCGTCGTGATCAAGGCGCCGCACGAAGGCGCTCTCGTTTTCTTCAAAGAGGAGTTCGTGAAGCATGTCGCAGAGCTCGACCCGGTTGCGGCGGGCCAGATTAGGTGGTCGGGCGAGACAGCGACCGTTGGCTCGTTGCCGCCAAACTTCAGAGTGCTCGAAGTCGTCGGAGGTCGCGCGGTCTTTCCCGGCCTCCTGCGTGTCACGCTCCACCACGAGGAGGCGTCGGGTCTCGGGATAGGCGGCATCCACTTGCGGTTGATGTTGCCCCTAAGGCGGGATCGTCGGCCGGTATGGCCACGCATGGCGGAGAACGGCACGCCGGTCTGGCCGACGGGTGACGACACGTTGCATGCGCGCTTCATCACGCTTCGCAATGTGCGCCCCAACGAAGTCGATATCGACATCGTGGATCACGATGGAGGGTTGATCGCGGAATGGGCGCGCAAGGCCCAACCTGGCGGCCGTGTCGGTGTTATGGGTCCTGCGGGAGAGACCAGTCTGCCCGCCAAGACCGGCCTCTTCCTCGCAGCAGATGCGACCGGCATCGCGGCCGTCGCACGCATGATGGAGGCGGCAGGTCCGGACGTCGAAGGCCATGCGGTGATCGCCGCACCCTCTCTAGCGGTGGCGCGCGCCTATCTCCCGAAATCCCGCCTGTCAATCGAGGCACTACCGCAAATGCGCTTCGAGGACGAGATCGTGGAGCGGGCGAAGGCGCTGACGAAGTCTGGCGTCACGCAGTACGCGTTCTTCGCGGGGGAGTTCCAGAACGCGCAGGACCTGCGCGCTCACTTTAAACGTGAGCTGGGGCTCGGAAAGAACGCTCAGCTCAGCACGGCCTATTGGCGACGAGGCGTGCCCGGCTTCGGCGGTTGAGCATCGGGGCTGCCAGCGGTCAGACAGTCCGAGACCGAGTGAATTGCCATCGGCGTCGCAGCCCAGCCCCGCGGCGGAAGCCGGACCGACCGGTGCATCGCCAGCTTGGCCGTCCGCCAGATGCAGGCGGATGGGGTGGGCCTTGGCATGGTATCGACCAAGGCATGGGTCTTCGCGATCGGGCCGTAGCGGGCATGCCCCATGTAACCATGCCGGCTCCCCCCCGTTATTGCGGAGCGATGCTCGCGGACGCATGAGCCGTCGATCAAGACAATACCGCCATCGTAGGCCGCTGATATCGCGTCATGAATGCCATTGCGCACCCTGCAGCACCCTACCGGAAGAACTGCTTACAAAGCATCGTTTGGGGGTCGTATCGCTCGCGGACATTGCACCTTGAGCCGCTAGTCCGGACCCGCCGGACGATGCCTTAGATCACGCGCCGGTAGTCTAGACGCGGCACGCGATGCACTTTGGCGAGCAGCAGCGACTGGATCACCGACCGTTCCTTGTCGATCAGTTCGCGCCGGCGCATGCACACCTCCCATTTGAGGAGGCTGAATCAGCTCTGACGCGGTCATAGAGTCCTGTCTGAGGTGACATGCCCTAGACGAAAATGGTCGGGACGCGTTGCGCGGCGGTTCATCGGCTCCCACGGCTCAAATGCAAGACGAATGTTGACGTGACGCCGGTGGCGGCGCTGGAGGCCTCGTCTTCGGGTGCCAGGAAACGGTCCACGACCGCTCGGGTCACGTCGGTCAAGGTGGTGGAGATTGTGAGATGGCCTGAGGGGATGATCAGGCGGCTTCCGTGGTTATGCTGAGAATGGGGTCGGGCTCAGCGGTATGGATCTTCGAGAAGGCCTCGACCTGCATGTAGCGGTGCTGGGTCGCCCATTCGTCGTTCTGCTCGA
>JBCBYV010000049.1:0-17623 GCA_039815685.1 Pseudomonadota bacterium
AGTTGTGCAGAGCAGGCATCAATGACGTGAGCGCATATTTCCGAGTATTCAGTCGAAGCTGTCTTGATTTCAGTGGCCCTACGCTCAGAACGCGTCCAGGCTCAAGACGAAACGCTTTCGAGAAGGAAGAGCTTCGAGCCTTGCCATCAGACGTTCCAAAATGCATGCAGAATTGCCGTCGCGACGCCCCTTTTTCATGCAGGTCAAGGTCTAGCTGCCCAAACTTCTTTACCGTCTCTTGGGAGAGATTTTGGCTTGCGTTATAGACTTGCTGGCTGAGAACCTTGGCGCGCTTGAGAATAGAGGCTCCATCGTCAATCCGCGTCCTAAGCGTGACATGGTGCAAATGCACGCCGACATAGTTGCTCAGCTCCGGGTCGCTGCGCTGCATAACGCATTGGACTACTATGTCATCGGCCCCGTACATATCCGCAATCACTTCCCCCAAGATCGCGGTGAGCGCTGTGTAGGGTGTCGCACCGTGGTGCGACGCCGCCGCGGCAAAGGCCTTGTACTCCGAGCCAGACAGACGCTCTACATAGTTGCCCCCCGGACCAACGTAGATGCGCTCAGGCGAGACCTGCTCCAGCAGCGTCGTATCGCCGAAGTTTGCCGGTTTGGGCGCATCCCTGGCAACAATCTTCCAATACTTGTCTGGAGCACCTGCATGCCGCGGCAACCGCTTCGCTAGGAGCTCCAAGAACTCATGATATTGCAGCGCGTCGTGTGAGACGCCAAAGCCCAGCGTGAGGTTCAGAAGGTCTTCGGAGAGAACCAAGACGCCGTAACCGTCCGTGATGCTGTGATGTACCCGCATTAGGATCGCGTCACCGCCCGCGCCGAAGCGCAGAAGGTGAACATCGTAAAGCGGCGTGTGGTCGATGTCGTAGGGCTGGTCGGCAATTTCGGTGACCGCTGCCTCGATGTCCGCCTCGGCGACATGGGTCAGGTCGCGAACAGTAACCTTAGCATCATCCGCCTCGCGGATAATCACGCGCCATCCATTCCCCTTACGCACAAAGGATGTTCGCAGCACGTCATGGCGCTCGACGAGCTGGCGCAGCGCCTTGTTCAACCGTCGCTCACTGACGGAGGGCTTGATCAGGGTCGCAAAGCTCACGATCTGATGCTGCTTTGCGTAATCAGGGCAATCCGGCGCCACCAGGAATCGGACCGTGCTTTCCTGATAGGCCGTCAGGGGTAGCGACCGCGTCTCTTTCCTGCCGCCCGCTGCGAGGGCGGGCTTCCGGGTCATTGAGCCGCCTCAACGGGCAAGCTCAGCCCTTCCTTATCGAACGAACACTCGAGCTGCGCTTCCAAGGCCGCGATCAACCGCGCAGCCATGGATTGGGACACAATGCTCGCATCCGTGCGCAGCCTGATCATCATCTCACCGGCTCCAGGCGTCGCGATAAGCTCGATATCGTGGGCGATCGCTGTGCTGGTCATCGGTCTCTCGACGAGTTGCAGGTCCCCAACCTGAACATTCAGAGCCTCGCTCGGAGCGTAGCAGAAGCCAAGCTGCACCGGGCACAAACCTGTCTCTTCGAACTGGTCGGCGAAGGCGCCGCGCACGGCGTACATATCAAACCGATCGTGATCGGCGGCGGCCTCGAGCGTACGTTGGAGCCAACCGTTGTCGTCCTTAGCCCTGCCAAGCAGAAGCGGCTGCTCGGTCTCGAACGGTCCCACCGCCGGGCCATCGGGGAGACGATGGCGGATCGACGCACGCCGGCTGAGCAGGATGGCCTCATCATGTCCGGTGGCCGCGCGCACCGCTTCGGCGAATGCTGCCGCGACTTCAGCCTCGGAGCGCGCCACCTTGGCGCTGGCGACGTACTCCTCTGCCGCCCCGTGATCGCGGCCGAGCGTTGTGGGCAGCGCCTTGCCGCGCTCGGCGATCTCAACCGTCCGCGCCGACTGGCCGATGGAGTAGTACCAGAACGCACGATCGTTCTCGCAGCGCAGCGCTTCGGGGTCATATCTGCAGCTGGAAAGCAAATCGAACAGCTTCCGCTTTGCCACGACCCGCGGAAGCGATGCCCCTGCCAAAAGACTGGCGAGATCCGAGGCGATCACCGTCATTGATTCATCGTCTGCGATCGCGCGATGGACCTGCAGGAACCAGTCCGATCCGCCCTCCTGCGACGGAGCCACGGTCAGTACCGCAAACTCACCCTCGGCAACATTGAGTAGTGGCGGGGCGCTTTGCATGATGGTCGCCGCCGCCACGACCCTTATACCAGCGCCATCGAAGGAAAGCGCCGCACCGGTATCGAAGCCGCTCGGTCGAGCTCGCAGAATTGGGTGGCGTTTCGAAAGCCGTTTTGCAGCCCTTTTGAGCGCCGCCAGATCCGGCGCGGCCGAGCACCAGAACTGGCGCCGGCACTCAAACGCCGCGATTGTGCTTGCCGAGGAGTGCGGAGCGACCGACTCGCGCAGGAGCCCGGCGCCGCGATCCGATAGGCTGAGAGCCGGTCCCGCCTCCGCCGCAGCCTGCGCCTCGCCGCCTGATGCATCACCTTCATCGGCTGCACTCGAAGCATCCGCCTTGGCCACCTCGAGCTCTTCCGCGGCCAGGCGCGCAAGGCCGATCGTGGTTGGCGCCTGCAGGAACTTCGAGACCTGGAGCGTCAGGCCAAGGGCCGTCTCCATGCGCATCTTCAGCTCGAAGGAGGAGAGCGAGTCGAGCCCCAGCTCCGCGATCGGTCGTTCCGCATCGATCTCGGAAGGGTCGACATTCAACACGCCATGCAGCTCGCCCTTCACGAAGTCGACGATCTCGCTCAGCAGTTCCTCGCCTTCCAGCGTCATCAACCGCACGCGCACATCCGACGTCTCATTGCCCGCTTTGGCCAACATGCCCGAGACTCGCGGCGTCGCCCCCAGCTTGGGGTTGGCTCGCGCGATCTGGCGCCAATCGGCATTCGCGTAGAAGATCGTGGGAGCGCTCGTGCGGAGGAGCGCTTCGACCGCTGCTGGCGCCTCGTCTTCATGGAGGCCCTTTAGGCCGATGCTCTCAAGGTAATTCTGCAGTGCCTCGTTCCGCGCCACCATGCCCGTGGCCGCGATTGCGCCCCATTGCACCGAGCCCGCGGGATCGCCGGCCTGCGATCGCACTACCGACATCGCATCGAGGAAGGCGTTGGCGGCCACGTAATTCGCCTGACCGGCCGATCCGATGAGCGCAGCGACCGAGGAGAAGCTCATCAGGAAAGCCTCTGACCCTTGGCGCCGCAGCGCCTGATGCAGGTTCCACATGCCCATGACTTTTGGGCGTAGGACATCCGCGATCATCTCCGATGTCAGCTGGATGATGAACCCGTCCTTGATCAGCGCCGCCGCATGCAGCACCCCCTTGAGCGGATGGATCTCGTCCGCCGTGAGCGCCTTGACGAGCGTGTCCACCGCCTCCGCGTCGGCGACATCCAGTGCGACGAAGTCAACTTGGGTGCCTCGTGCCCGGATCGCCTCGATCCGTGCTTCGTCCTCCTCACTCACCTTGCCCGAACGGGACGCGAGGCAGAGACGGCCGGCTCCGATCCGGCTCATCCAGTCGGCAATCGAAAGACCGAAGCCGCCATTGCCGCCGGTGACGAGATACGTGCCCTCGGAGGCCATCGTGATGGCGCGTGTCCGATCCGCCTTCACCTCCACTATCGCCTCGTCGAAGGTGACGACGACTTTACCAACGTGTTTGGCCTGGGACATGTAGCGAAAGGCGCCCGCCGTCTCCGACACAGGGAAGGCCGTGAAGGATAGCGGGACGAGTTCCTTCGCCTCGAACTTGCCGACTAGATCGCGGAACAGCGCACCAAGGAGATCAGGGCGCTCCGCCCCCATGGCCGCTAGGTCGAGCACCGAGAGCGAGATGTTCTTGCGCAGTGCCTTCAGCCCGATGGCACTATCCTCGTAAACATCGCGCTTCCCGATCTCGAGGAACCGGCCGTAGGGCGCCAGGATATCGATGCCCTTCTCGATATACGCTCCAGGCAGGGAGTTGAGGACAACGTCCACGCCCCGTCCGCCGGTCACACGCATGACCTCGTCCGCGAAAGCCAGATCACGCGAATTCATCACGTGGGTGACACCCTTACTCCGCAACAGCTCGCGCTTCTCCGGGCTGCCGGCGGTGGCGAAGATCTCGGCGCCGATGCCCTGCGCGATCTGAAGCGCTGCCTGCCCAACACCGCCGGTGGCCACATGGATCAGCGCCTTATCGCCCGGCTTCAGCCGACCGATCTCGACCAGCGCATAGTAAGCAGTGGCGAAGGCGCTAGGGATGGTCGCCGCCTCCTCCATCGAGACGCGCTCCGGCACCACCACGACCGAAGCTTCGGCGACCGAGACGAAGCGCTGCAGACAGCGCTTCGTGAGACCCATCACCCGGTCGCCGGGCTTCAGCCGGGTGCAGTTCTCGCCTATCGCGACGACCTCGCCGCTGAATTCGAGCCCGAGATTGCGCCAGGCGGGCTCCGACTCCGCCTCACGTGGCAGGAGGGCCGTGACCGCCATGACGTCACGGAAGTTGAGGCCGACGGCAGCGACCTTGATCCGGATCTCGTCGACGCCCAGCGGCGCCAGCGGGATCTCGACCATCTCCAGATTGTCGATGACCCCTGGCGTCTCCATCGTGACTTCGAAGTTCACCTCGACATCGTCCGCCGGAACCTTCTTCGAGATCGCCGGCAACTGGTCCGCCCAGACACGCTTGAGCCGGGGGACCAGATCACCTGTCTCCCGCAGGACGACTTCGAACTCCTCGCCCGGCTCCAGCAGGAGGTCGATCAACCGGTCAGGCGCGGTCAGGACCGAGGCATCCACATCGTACTGATAGGCGTCGATCTCAGGCGTCTCGTTCGTCAGCGTGCGGAAGAGCGCTGAAAGCGGCGCCTGCAGCGCGCCATTGACGGTCAAGTCTGCTTCGTGCGGCGCCGGACGCGCGGCCTTGGTAGCAAGGGCGAGCCGCGGCAACTCCGCCTCCTGCCTGACCTCGTCGAAGGCAGCGCCGAGCGCGATGAGTGCGCTACACTGTTCCGTCACGAAAGCACCGACCGTGGCCGCGTCGGTCTCCTCATCGATCTCGGGCGCATCGAGCGCGCCGGCATAGACAATGCCGTCCAAACCGTCCCTGGAGATCAGGTCATCGAGCAGGTCCGCAAATGCGCCGGTCATTTCGTCGTGCGAGGTCTGCACGAGCGCCTGACGCACCACGGACGCACCGCGCGCGACAAGCCCATCCGCGACGGCATTAGCCCCCGGTGCATCGCTGCCAATCACCAGCCAGCGCTGTTCGGACTGCGCCGAACCCTCGCCTTGGGCCGGTCGGTAGCGATCGAAGGTCTCGACAGCGAAATGCGGCGCAAAACCCTCGGGATGCTGTCGCGCAGCCGAAGTCTCCAGCTGCCGGGCAAGGAGCCCCGTCATCTCAAGCACCACGTTGCCCTCGAGGTCCACTACCGTGCAGTCGTTCTGAGCGGTGTGCGCGTCGGCCCATTCCCGGTAGGTGCAGATCGCGTAGCACTCGCGCGGCATCGGCGCGAACATGCGCACACGACGCGCCCCAATCGGCATAAATGTCTCTCGTACCTCCTCCTGATCGAGGATGTACGCGACCTCCTTGATCCGTGGATCCGACACCTGGAAGCAGCCATCCAGAGTGGTGGGGTGGGTGAGGTAGGACTCGAAGCCCGGCTCCGCTTCGGGCGCCAGACGGATCAGCGCGGCACTCCGATCTCCAGCGGCCCAGAATTTCTTCACTGTCCGGAACGAACGGCCGTAGTTGATGATCCCGTCTTCGGCCGTCGCCGAGTAGAGCTTGTCCGTCGTGTGTGCGTGAAGGTTCTCGACCAGATCCTCGATGGCAGGAGCTTTCGCCGGCTCCACATCGTTGATCCGGACGAAGCCTTCCGCCCTTAGCACCCAGCCATCGCTCGAGCCACGAAGATGGGAGAAGATCTGGATCTGCCCGCGCGTCGGATTGTACTGGGTCCAGATGCGCACGTCGCCGTCCTGCGGCACGAAAAGCGCCTCGTGGATCTTCATCTCCGTGATCTCGATCACACCCTCGCCAAGATGGCGGCGCGCGGCAGAGAGGATCGTCTCCATATAGCCGGCGCCGGGAAAGATGCACTCCGACTGCAAACGATGGTCACTGAGATAGGGGTAGGCGCGAAGGTTGATCTCCGACATCCAGGAGCGTCCGGCGCCTTCGGCGTTCATGCCGAGGAACGGGTGACGATCCTTCATCTGGACGTCGTCGCGCCATTCTTCGGGCTCCACCCAGAGCTCCTCGTTATCCCAAGCATAGGTTGGCAGATCGACATGCTGGGCCGGCACCCCATTCAGCGCTTCCCAATCGATGTCGATACCCGCGACAAAGAGCGCTGCCGTCGCGTCGGTGATTGCGTCGAAGTCGTTGCGCTTGCGGTTCAGCGAACTCAGGATCGTCGCCTGTCGACCCAATTCCGCCGCTGTGCTGGTGGCTGGGCCGGACAGTGTTGTGTGAGGTCCAAGCTCCAGGAACACGGTTGCGTTCATGTTGAGCGCGGACTCGATGCCCGCCTGGAAACGCACGGGCTGGCGCAGGTTGGACCAGGCATAGTCCACATCGAAGCGCGTCTCGGTCTTGCCCGTTACCGTCGAGATGAAGGGCAGGCGCATCTGCGAGCAGTCGAGGCTCGTCACTTGGTCCCGGAACCACGCCTCGCCAGCATCGAGCTGGTAGGAGTGCCAGGCCGTATCCACCTTCAGGATCCGGATAAAGGTGTTCGGATGGGCGAGGCTGAACTCCTCCACATACTCATGGATCTTGTCGTAATCGCCGCTGACGGTGACGAGGCCCGGACCGTTGATCGCCGCGATCTCCACGAGGCCGTGCTCAGGCAGTGTTGCCTCCACATCCGCTGCGGGCATTCCCACTGCTGCCATCGCGCCCTTGGCGTCGAGCCGATCTCGGATAGCACCACGCTTGCTAAGGAACTGCGCCGCACCGCGGAGGCTCAGTCCCCCGGCCAGATAGGCTGCAGCAGCCTCCCCGATCGAATGCCCCACCACCATGTCCGGCAGAATGCCGCGCTTCGCCCAGACTTCGGCGAGCCCCACCTGGATGGCGAAGAGGGCCGGCTGGGTGACAGTAGTATCGTCGATCCGAGATGCGGCCTTGTCGCGTAGCAACTCATCCTTGATGGACCATCCAGCCGCGATCCGGAAATCGGCATCGTAGGCGTCGACGGCGGCCTGAAAATCCGGGGCCTCGCGCAACAGATCGCGCGCCATGCCCCACCATTGGCTGCCCTGGCCCGCGAACATGAAACACAATTTCGGGCGCCGCGCGGCGTTGCCGTAGAAGATGCAATCGGCGTCGTGGTCGCCGCTCTCGATCTTGCGGAGAGCCGAGATGAGCGCAGCCCGCGAACGCGCCCGCACAACCGCGCGATGCGCATGATGGCTCCGCCGCGTGCCAAGGGCCGTGGAAAGCGTGGCGAGCGGTGTCTCCGCCAGAGCACCCCTTTTGCCAAGAGCCGAGCGCAGCCGCCCCGCCATGCCCTTGAGCGCCGACAAAGAGCGGGCCGAGACGGGGAAAAGGTAGCCCGGCCCGTCCTTCGACGCGTCCGACGGCTTACGATAGGCTCCTTCGTGGCTCAGCGCAGCGTATGACGCGAGCAAGGCGCATGAGTTCGCGCCACCAAAGCCAAAGGAGTTGACGATGCCGTATCGCACCCCGTCCACATCTGGATAGGGTGTCGGCTCCGTCGGCACTTCAATGTTCAGCGCATCGAACGGGATCCGGGCATTGGGTGATTTGAAGTTGATGTTGGGCGGGATCTCGCCGTGCTTAAGCGCGAGCGCAAGTTTTACGAGGCCAGCCGCTCCGGCGCCCGACTCAAGATGCCCAATATTTGGTTTGCCCGAACCTACATAGAGCAGGCCGTTCGCCTTCTGCCGCCCCAGCACACTGCCGATCGCGCCGGCTTCGATGGGATCGCCAATGGGCGTGCCGGTGCCATGCGCTTCGACGAAGCCGATATGGTCAGGGGTTAAGCCGCTCCGCTCCAGCAGCTCTCGTAGGAGTTGCTTCTGCGCGCTTTGGTTCGGTGCGGTTATCGTGCTCGTATAGCCGTCCTGGTTCGCATGGCTCTCCAGCAGTACGGCGTGGACCCGGTCACCATCGGCGACCGCCCGGTCGAGCGGCTTCAGGATTACGGTGCTCACGCCCTCACCACGGACAAAGCCATTTGCATTGGCATCGAAGGTCGAGACGACCCCGGTGTTCGAGAGCATGCCTGCCTGCGAAAAGGCCACATATGTCGTCGGCGCAACAATCAGGTTGATGCCGGAAACCACCGCCATCTCACAGCCCCCGTTACGAAGGCTGAGCACCGCTTGGTTCAGCGCGTTGAGCGACGAGGAGCAGGCGGTATCGAGCGCAATCGAGGGGCCGTGTAAGTCGAGCCGGTGCGAGACGCGGTTGGCGACTATGCAGAGTGCGACATTCGTGCCGCCATAGCTGTCACCCCCGGTCTTGCGTCTCTCTTGCACGATTCTGTAGTCGCTTTGTTGGATGCCAACAAAGACGCCAGTCCGCCGGGTCCTAAAGACCTCAAGCGGAATACCAGCATCCTCCATGGCTTCAACTGTCGTCTGCAAAACCAAGCGTTGCTGTGGATCCATTGCCGCTGCTTCGCGCGGCGAGAGTTCAAAATAGCCTGGATCAAACGATCTAATATCACCTAAAAAGCCGCCCCACTTCGAGACAGCAGTCGAAATCATATTAGGGTTTTCATCGTAGAAATTGCTACTGTTCCAGCGGTCATCCGGTACAACACGAATACCACAGCGCTTCTTTATCAAGAGACTCCAGTAATCATGAATATTGTAGATATCTCCAGGCAACCTGCAACCGATACCGACAAGCGCTAGCGGTTGAGTTTGACCCGACCGGTAACTGGATCCGAGATCGTGAGGCGACATCCAAAACTCCGAGAAGTCAGCAAGTGAGATTGTGCTCGTCAATACGCAGAGTGAACACTATACACTTGGGCAGTCAAGCAGCACGCGACACCATGGAATAATATTGTATCTTCGCACTTTACTGATGCAGGAGGAAAAACTTTCAATAATATATAATAAATGGCAACCCCCTATTTTTCAAACTTAACTGAATTTTCAATCATTATATACAGTAATAATGATCATGGCAGGGGCATCTTTTCGCCAAATATTGAGATCAAAGAAATCCAAGCAGATAGAATTTTTTAGCAAACTCAAGTCAACGCGGCTCTTCTTGCACCGGATAACCATTCGGCGAAGAGTAAGAATGAAAGGTTGCCTCGCGGAGGAGCTAGCAGCTTAGGGAAAACGCATACACATTGCTTGGCCAAGCGGAAGAATGAGCATGCGGCTCTGGCGCAGTCAACGCCAAGTGCGCACTCGACGCTCGTCCCCCATGAATGAAATCGCGATCTCACACGATCTGCACCCGACCTTGCACTCTGCGAGGTTTTGGTTCGCGGTGATGCATGTTCGAGCGAAGGAAGACCCTCAAGGGCACTGCCAAACTTTCCGTGTGGGTTGCATTCGATACGCAACAACAGAACCGATACCAGTCACGCTACCGCGACTGTATTACTCTCGCCTCCCCCGCAAGATCGTCGCTTACGCGGCCCAGGCACATCTGGTCGATGACTTCGGCGAGCCGCTGGTGGTTATCACCGATTATCTGCACCGCTACCTCAAGCCGATCAGCACCCCGGCGCCCGGGGCCGATCACCGCGCGCAGAAGAGCTTGAACAATCGCGCCGAGGTGTCGCGCCCGCCGGCAAGAAAGGGCGGGGCGATCACTAACCGGTTCAACTCGCCCGCCCAGGCCCAGCGCGTTCTCCGGCCGCATGATCAGATCGCCACCGTGCTCCGCCCCAGCCATGACCGTGTCGTCGCCAAGATACTGCTGCATTCGGGTAGCCGTGCGGCAGTCGATACGGAACGGTCGCGCCTCGTTCGACGCGGGCGACTGATGCGCGCCGGCCAGGGCCTCTGTGGGCTGCGTATAGAGGGCCATTTTGGCCGGCGGGCTCCGGCAGTGGCGAAGACTGGTGCCGCCATCGCGGAGCTACGCAGCGCTTGCCACGGACTGCCGGCGAACGTGTGTCTGATGGCCTATTCCTCGACAACCCCACACCGTCCGAAGCACTCGTGGCAGAACTCAAGGCTTTGGAGCGGAAAGCCATCGACGACGCGTCGCCTGGCGCGGTCAATTCGGCATAGGAGGCTTCGTGAAGGGCGAAAGTCTGCTGCGTCGGTTGACGGCCGAGAACCCGCAATCCGCCGCCGTTCCTGGCGATCTGGTCCGGCGGTGCAGAGCAATGCTGACGGTCTAGGGTGTGGGCTCATATCCTAGCGAGCCAGAAGCGGGTTGAGGCCAGCTTATGGTCTGCGAGGTCGTGATCTGACATTCGGTCGTAGCGGGTCGCGAGGCCTCGGAATTGCCTGATGCTTCTATAGCGGTGCCCGTCCTGCCTCCAATGCGCGGGCGTGGCTGGTGGGCGGGCCGCTGCGGGCGCGGCATGCGCAACTGTTCTAACCGGTCAACCAGACCACTAGAAGGGGGCAACCTAGCCACCGCTAGCGTTTGGGCATCCGTGGTTTCGAGGCGCGCCGGAGCTCGGTCAGACGAAGTCCCACACGCCGGGCGCGATCTCGGTCAGACCGTCCAGGAAGCCTGTGTCCCCGAGGTTCTCGTTGCTTAGGGCGAAGTTGAGCATCACTTGGGCGCGGTCTGCGCCGGGCTCAGACACCCTTGCATTCCAAAACTCGAGGCCGCCGTCGTCGCCGCGCCGTCCCAGTACGTTGTCGTAAAGCAGATCGACAAAGGCCATGTCGGACAATGCGTCGGCCGGGCCGAACTTCCGCTCGAACTCGGCGGATTCCAGGAATTGCTGCGACATGTCGCGGAAGGACAGCCCTGCCTCGCGTCGGTCGATCCAGAAATTGAGACCGCCGAAGTCCACCTCGCCGTCACGATCGAGCGCGGCCTCATAGAGCACGCCCACGGTCGCCGCCCCGTCTTCGTCCACGCCTCCAGGCAGCGAGCCTGCGGAGACGGCCTCGATCACGGTCCGTATCCCGCTATCGAGATCCGCAACGAGGCCAAGATCGTCGAAGGTCACGTTGCCGATGAAGCCGTTGAGCTCGGTCACCTGATCGCGGAACTCCTCGAAGGAAATCCCGAAAAGGCCGACACCGTCGTAGAGCCTGAAGGTCTCAATCCGGTTGGCCGGCTGCTCCCAATCGACGAAGAGCACCGCCGTCCCGGTCTGCGCGTAGTTGAAGATGAGGTGGCGGCCGTCCACGAACGCCACAGTGGCATCGCCGGCACCCACACTGATGCTGTCGATGAACTCGTCGTCTCCGTCGTTGCCGTTCTCATGCACGATGGTGAAGCTGTTCGGGGAGACGACGTAGCTGTCATCGCCTCTACCGCCTACCAGATAGCTCTCACCGAGGGGGGTGTCGTTGTTCAGCGTGTCATCGCCGCCGAGCCCGTAGAACACTTCGCGTGCATCGCTGCCCGCGTAGTCGTTGGCGCCATTATCGCCAAGCACCACGTCAAACCCGCCGATCACTCTAGTCATATCAGTTCCTCCAGATCAGGACGCTCTCGCGGTCCAGCGGGCGTGGGCCCGGGTTGTCGACGCTGGCTCGGGGACACGCATGGGGTGGGTCATCGTTCGCAGGACCCAAGGTCGGACGCTCTCTCATTCGGTCCTCTCGAGGCGCACCGTGACGTGCTCGCCGCGATCGTTGGTTATCTCCATCTGCTCTGGGCCTACCGCCAGGATCTGCCAGGGCCCGATCCGGCCGCCCGGCCGCATCGAGCGTGCAGGCTCGCCACGCCTTGGCACGACGAGCGCCAGGTACTCGTTGCCGACGCCTACGACGCCCATCAGGATCGGCGCCGGGGTCGGAGCGGGAGCGCTCGCCGCCGGCTGTTCCTCCGGTTGCCAAGGCCGGCGGCTCGCATGGAAGAGCGGGCGCGCGGCGAAGGCGTCCGCTGTCGCCTTGAGATCGGCCGTCCAGTCGGCCGCAGCTTCCTCATTCGCGATCTGGGCAGACATCACGGTTGCAAGGCCGGGATCGCGCGGTCCCTGACGGACCGCGACGCTGCCGGCGAGGGCGGCGCCCGTGATGACGATAGCCAGCGCAGAGAGAGCGCGCCGCGTCAGCCAATCGCGCAGGACCTCAAGCATCGGCATACGCAACGATCTCCAGTCGTATGGGCAGAAGACGCGGTGTCTTGGCCGTTCGCTGACCGCGGCCTCGGCGCAGCGATATGCCCTCCACCAGCACGGCCGGTCGGGCGGAGTCGAGCGCGATCAGAAGCTCGGCAAGCTCGTTCTCCGCTATGCTGCCGCTGACCGTGACGCCAATGCGCACCATGCCGTTTACGAGCACGAGGTCGGCCGAATCGAGCGTCTCGATGGCAAGCCCATGCTTGTCGGCAAGCGTTTGCAAGTCGGTCTGAAAGCGGGCGCGTGCTTCCTCCGCCGTTCGAGCCGAGTACGCGGCGATAGGCGTGCTTGCCGTCTCGGCAAGCTTCCCGCGTGCCAGGACTACTCGCTTTTCATCGATATCGGCCTCGAGCGCCTTGATCGCGGATACGGCTTCGACCCCAAGCGCACCGAGGCCAAGGGCCACGGTCGTGACGAAGGCGGCGAGGGCGAGGCGCGTATCGGTCGGGCGTTCGAAGTGAAACTCGCTCACTCTGCTGACTCCGTCGCTGCGGTGCCGAAGGGGGCAGTGAGCCGGAAGCGCTCCGTCTGTTGGCGGCTGTTCCGCGCGATCGGCGCTGCGAAGCGCAGGGCGCCAAGGCCCGGAACCTGCGCCAGGTCCTCGCTGGTGCGTGCCGCCGACGGGCCGAAGCCAGAGATCTCAAACTGATCCTTGTCGATGGAGAGCGAGGCGAGCCAGGTGTCATCGGGCAAGGACGCCGCCACATTCCCTATGGCTGCGATCCGAAGCGCCGATAGGAGACGCTCCTCCTCGAAACTGCGCCGCATCACGGCGTTTCTGGACGCGACGGCGATGGCGGCCCGCGCCCGTTCGGTCTGCTCGGAAAGCGCCATGCTCTCTAGGGTCAGCTGCGCGTAGGTCGTGCCGGCGAGGCCGAAGAAGCCGACTGTGGCGAGTATCGGAACGGCCGCCGTAAGAGGCGCCTGCCAGGCCGCCGACAGCCAGCGGATAACCGCCGGCCGACGTTTGGCGGTGCTCGGCCGATCCGAGGTCGGAAGCTCCTCCGCCCAGCTTGGTAACGCGGCCCAGTCAGCGCCCGTGGCCGAGCGCCGGCGCACGCAGTTCACCTTGATCCCTGCATCTCCGAGAGCGACGAGCACCGGTTCCAGACGCTCTGCGAGGGCGATTGAGGCGTTGACGTTCCACACGGCCGCGCCGCCGCTGCCGACGCGCTTTGCCGTCCAGCACCAGCGTGCTTCATGGGCCTCGAACGGGGACTGATAGGCGATTTCGTGAAAGGCCATCTGCCTCAACTCGGCAAAGCTCGCCTCGGGCAAGGTGAAGGCCACGTCGAGCACCGCGCCCTCCGCGAAGACCAGATCGACCGAGCGCACGCCTTCAGCGCGGATCTTGCGCGCCATTCCGGCTTCGAGGTCGAAGCCTGTCTGCTTCACCGTGCTGCCATCGACAAGCTCGAGCAGCGGTTCCTCACCGGTGAGCACGATCCGAACCAAGGAGGGCGCCCGCCGCGACGGAGGGGTGCTCAGCAGTTCGAGAGCGCCGGCCTCCACGAGGTTCGCGAACACCGACAGCCGCCGCCGGGGCTGCAAGCGCTCCATAAGCCAGCCGAACAGGTCTTCTCGGTTGTCCGTGGTCATTGTCGGCAGCTCAGGAAGTCACGCTCAGGAAGCCCTGATCGGCGAAGCTGTGACCCGGCAGGACGTCCGCCACCATGGTTTCCGGAAGTCCGAGATGACGAACCAGGATCTCGGCCACGATATCCTTGTAATCGATCACCGTCGGGATCTGGTTGCCGCGTTCGAGCTCGGTCTCCTCAAGCGTCGCGATATCGTTCGCAATACCGCCGTTCACCGAGTTGCCGATCAGGAACCACGCAGCACCACGGGCGTGGTCGGTCCCGATGGAGCCGTTCTCCTTCACGGTTCGTCCGAACTCCGTGCAGACCAGAATGACGATGTCATTCATCCGGTCCCCCATGTCCTCGACGAAGACGGCAAGATCCGTGGCGCCGTCGGCCATGCGCTGGTTGTAGCGGAAGTCTTGATCCGTGATCGGAGAGGTGTCGTCGGCCGAGATCTGGTTGTTGTGGCTGTCCCATGATCCGTCATAGTTCAGCGCCGCCACCTCCAGCGGCACGCCTCCCTTTAAGAGCTGCGCAATCAGCTCGAGCCCCCGCCCGGTTCCCGAGTTCGAGTAGCCGTCGCTGTTGACGGCAAGGGCCGCGGCCGATGGCGTGTAGTCGCCAAGCCCCTGCACCTCCGCGATCGTCTCCACCATGAGAAGCTGGCTTTCCTTGAGCTGTCCCTCGACTTCGTTGAGATCGCTCGGATGCTGGGCGTTCTCGGTGATGCGTTCGAGGAGCCTGTTCTCCGAACAGCCGCTGCCCGAGCAGAAGTCGCCGTTTCGGATATCGAAGCTGCTCTGGCTCGAGATCGTCGGGGTCGGAAACTCACCGAGCAGCTCTCGGCTGATGCTGCTCTTGCCCACGGTGGCACCCCGAATGGGATGATCCACCCCATCGCGGAGCTGAAGGTAGCGGTTGAGATACCCATCGATCAGGTTGTTTCGCGCGCCCGTTCCGATCCAGCGCTGGGCATCGAAATGGGACTGGTTGAGCTCGTTCGACGATGTCGCGGGGCTCACAAGCATGTTGCCCGCAGTGAAGATGTCCATGAGCGGTGCGAGATTGGGGTTCATCGCCCGCATCGGGTGGCCGAGATCCAGGGCGGACTGGGAACCCCCGCCCGGTCCTTCGATCGCGATGGTCGGCCGGTACTGGTAGTAGAAGGGATCGGCATAGCGCGGGAAGAGATGAAGCCCGTCCGCGCCGCCACGCATGAACATTTTGATGAAGGTCTTGCCTCGGGCAGCTTGGCCGAACGCGAAGCGCGGCATGCCGGCGCTGCTCAGATAGGCCGCCGTGGCTGCAAGCGAGGCGAGCTCAAGGAAGTTGCGGCGTGTTCTCATCATTTGATCCTGATCTCGCTGGCGTCGCTAGCTGGGGAATACGCGTCACTGCATCTTGAAGCTGGGCATCGAGGCGATAAGGCCGAGACCACGTTCGAGTGCTCTGTCCTCATCCACCACATACGGCGAGAACACGTTGTCCGTGCCCTTGAGCTCCGCCACTAGGCTGTTGAATTCCGCCGTGCTGTAGTTCTCGATCGCAGCAAGCCCGAGCAGATAGGCCGCGACCTCTTCAGCTGTCTCCAAGCCGGCGAAGGAGATCACTGCCGTCATATCGAGATCGATGTCGTAGCGGCTGTCGCTGTCGCGGACCCTGCCGATGATGCCGCGCTGCTCTTCGATCAGCGTGCCGGTCGACTCCCAACTGGTCGAAACCTCGCTGAAGCCGGTCGGCACAGGGAAGCGCGTCATGTCCATGCCCGCATCGCTGATGACATCTCCGAAGAACGAAGTGAGAAAGCCCGTCACATTGCTGCTGTCGCTCGGCATGTATCCCGGCGCGAAGTTGCGCAGGTAGGAGACGGCGAACTCGTAGGGTGTCTTGACCTTGTTCCGGCGGTTTTCGACGTCGTCGAGGTAGTCGGCGTGCAGCAGGATCGCCCCGACGAAGGCCGAGACATCGCCGCCGCTCGCCGCCCAGGCAGCACTGCAGGCTTGCACGTACTTGGCGGGCGGCGTGTCGCTGACGAAGACCTCGGCAAGCTTCCCGCAGACAAAAGACTGGGTCGACGGGTGCATTGCCAGGACCGCGATAAGCTCCTCGCCCTCCGCGATGCCGGCGTCACCTTCGCGGCCGGTGATCGTCAGGTTGAGGAACGGTATCGTCTTGTCGGCCGGATCGTGGATCTGCCGACGGACCGAGCCATCGGAGCGGAACTGCTGGGCCTCGAAGACAAAGGCGTCTTCCCGCGGGTCCGAACCGTCGATCCTGTCGCGCGTCCAGCCCGTGAAGATGCGCGCCACTGGATCGATGTCGTCCTCGGTATAGCCGCCGTCGACACCGACGGTATGAAGCTCGAGGAATTCGCGGGCGTAGTTCTGGTTCAGGTTCTCGAAGCGACTGTCCTGATTGTCGAGGAACGCCATCATGTTCGGGTTCTTTGCCGAGAACTCGAGCAACTCGCCGAAGGTGCTGAAGGCGCGTTCGCGATAGCCCTGCCATTCCCAAAGCTCGGAAAGCTCGGCCGACCCATCCGTCGGTACTGCGTGAAAGTGGTTCGACCAGAAGAGCGTCATGACCTCGCGCAACTGGCGCCGACTGTAGGCGCCGTAGTTGATGTTGTAGGCCATGAAGTTGTCCATGAGCCGGAAGGTCGGGATGGTTAGGTCGATGATGCCTTCCGGATCGGTGCTCATGAACGCGCTATCGTCGACCGAGCCCGGGTTCAGCTGCTCGGTGACATAGGCCTCGAAGCCGATCTCCTGCACCCGCAGCAGGCTCTCCTCCGTCGCGCCGAAACCGATCCGGCCGAGGGCCTGCTCGATGCCGTCGCTCGCGGGGGCCACGCCGAACGTGTAGGTGATCTCGGCAGGCATCACGCCGGTACCGGAGGAAGACGAGGCGGTCAGCGATACGGTCACCTGTCCGCCTGCTGGCAGGTCCTCCGGGAAGAGCCGCACTGCGAATTGCCCGGTCGTCGGCCCGACATCGACCGTCGTCTCCCGGCCTGACGGGGTGATCATCGCCGTCACCATGTCGAAGGCCACCGGATCCACGACGGCGCCGTAGAGGGTCGCGCCGCGGTCCGGGAGAACCGCGCCGTCCATCACTGTCGTGAATTCCACTTCGCCTTGCAGGACGAATTCGACCGGCGGAGTGAGCGGGAGGGACTCAGCGATCATCGGACCGTCGCCGCCGCTGCCCCCATCACCTCCTCCGTCACCACCATCGGCACCGCCATCGCCACCACCGGCGCCGCCATCGCCACCACCGGCGCCGCCATCACCGCCACCGGCGCCGCCATCACCGCCGCCGGCACCGCCATCGCCGCCACCGGCACCGCCATCGCCACCACCAGCACCGCCATCGCCACCACCGGCACCGCCATCGCCACCACCGGCACCGCCATCACCGCCGCCGGCACCGCCATCGCCACCACCGGCGCCGCCATCACCGCCACCGGCGCCGCCATCACCGCCGCCGGCACCGCCATCGCCGCCACCGGCACCGCCATCGCCACCACCGGCACCGCCATCGCCACCACCGGCACCGCCATCACCGCCGCCGGCACCGCCATCACCGCCGCCGGCACCGCCATCGCCACCACCGGCACCGCCATCGCCACCACCAGCACCGCCATCACCGCCGCCGGCACCGCCATCGCCACCACCGGCACCGCCATCACCACCGCCGGCACCGCCATCGCCACCACCGGCGCCGCCATCGCCACCACCGGCACCGCCA
>JBCBYV010000054.1:0-8100 GCA_039815685.1 Pseudomonadota bacterium
CGCCGTCGAGATCGTGATCCCGCGCGCCTTCTCCTCCGGCGCGCCGTCGATCTGATCATAGGCCTTGAACTCGCCGAAATACTTCGTGATCGCCGCCGTCAGCGTCGTCTTGCCGTGATCCACATGCCCAATCGTCCCGATATTAACATGCGGCTTGTTACGCTCAAACTTCGCCTTCGCCATCGTCTTCGTCCTTCTTCCCTATCCAGTGCTCTACAGACGGGCGATCAGGCGTATTTCGCCTGGATCTCCTCTGAGATGTTCTGCGGCACCGGCTCGTAGTGGTCGAACTGCATGGTGAACTGGGCGCGGCCCGAGCTCATCGAACGCAGCGTGTTGATATAGCCGAACATGTTCGCGAGCGGCACGAAGGCATTGATCACGTTGGCATTGCCGCGCGTGTCCTGCCCCTGCACCTGGCCACGGCGGCTGGTGAGGTCGCCGATAATGCCGCCCGTATACTCCTCGGGTGTGACGACCTCGACCTTCATGATCGGCTC
The DNA here is from genome assembly GCA_039815685.1 of Pseudomonadota bacterium. GTDB lineage: Bacteria > Pseudomonadota > Alphaproteobacteria > Rhodobacterales > Rhodobacteraceae > Thermohalobaculum. The sequence continues at coordinate 501 of JBCBYV010000054.1, forward strand.
GAGCAGCTTCGCCCCGGCCTTCTTCAGGCCGTCGCGCATGGCCGCGCGGGACGCGATCTCGAAGGCGAGAACCGACGAGTCCACATCATGGAAAGCACCGTCGATCAGCGCCACCTTGAAGTCGATCACGGGGAAACCCGCGAGCGGCCCGCTATCCATCACCGACTGGATGCCCTTCTCGACGCCGGGTACATATTCCTTCGGCACCGAGCCACCAACGATGCGGCTCTCGAAGCTGTAGCCTTCGCCCGCTTCGGTCGGGGAGATCACCAGCTTCACACGCGCGAACTGGCCCGACCCGCCCGACTGCTTCTTGTGGGTGTAGTCGATCTCGTGCTCGTGGCTGATCGTCTCGCGATACGCGACCTGCGGCTGGCCGATATTGGCGTCCACCTTGAACTCGCGGCGGAGGCGGTCGACCAGAATGTCGAGATGGAGCTCGCCCATGCCCTTCATGCGGGTCTGGCCGCTCTCGATATCGGTCTCGACACGGAAGGACGGGTCCTCGGCGGCGAGGCGCTGGAGGCCCATCGACATCTTTTCCTGATCCGCCTTCGACTTCGGCTCGATCGCGATCTCGATAACGGGATCGGGGAAGGTCATGGTCTCGAGAACCACCGGGTTGGACGGATCGCAGAGCGTATCGCCCGTAGTCGTGTCCTTCAGCCCCGCCACCGCCACGATGTCGCCCGCCGCCGCGAAGTCTATCTCCTCGCGGCTGTTCGAGTGCATCATCATCATGCGGCCGATGCGCTCGCGCTTGCCCTTGGTCGAGTTCAGCAGGCTGTCCCCCTTCGACACCGTGCCCGAGTAGACGCGGGTGAAGGTGAGCGAGCCGACGAACGGGTCGTTCATGATCTTAAAGGCAAGGCCCGCAAACGGCATCTTGTCGTCCGCGCGACGCTCCTGATTCCGCGTCTCGGTCTCGTCATCCGGCTTGAAGCCCATATAGGCCGGCACGTCCAGCGGGCCGGGCAGGAAGTCGATCACCGCGTTCAGCATGGGCTGCACGCCCTTGTTCTTGAACGCGGAGCCGCAGAGAACCGGGCAGAACGAGAGGCTGAGCGTGCCCTTCCGGATGAGCTGGAGCAGCGTCTCCTCGTCGGGCTCTTCGCCCTCGAGATACTTCTCCATGACATCGTCGTCCTGCTCGACGGCGACCTCGATCATCTCGGCGCGCATCTCCGCCGCCTTGTCGCGGAGGCTGTCGCGGATCTCCTGGATCACCCAGCTCGCGCCGAGATCCTCACCCTTCCAGACCCACTCCTTCATGGTGACGAGGTCGATCATGCCCTCGAGCTCGGTCTCGGCACCGATCGGCATCTGGATCGGCAGCGGCGTCGCACCGGTGCGATCCTTGATCATGTGGACGCAGTTGAAGAAGTCGGCGCCGATCTTGTCCATCTTGTTGACGAAGACGATGCGCGGGACCTTGTACCGGTCGGCCTGGCGCCACACCGTCTCGGTCTGCGGCTCGACACCGGCATTCGCATCCAACACGCATACCGCGCCGTCGAGCACGGCGAGGCTGCGCTCCACCTCGATCGTGAAGTCCACGTGGCCCGGGGTATCGATGATGTTGAAGCGGAACTTCGCCTCTTCTGGCGTGCTGCCGAAGCGGCCTGTCGGCGTGCTGCCATCGGTCGTGCGGAACCAGAAGGTGGTCGTCGCCGCCGAGGTGATCGTAATGCCCCGCTCCTGCTCCTGCTCCATCCAGTCCATCGTCGCGGCGCCGTCATGCACCTCGCCGATCTTGTGGGACTTGCCGGTGTAGTAGAGGATCCGCTCGGTCGTCGTCGTCTTGCCGGCGTCGATATGCGCCATGATGCCGAAATTACGGTAGCGCTCGAGCGAGTATTCGCGGGCCATCGGTCTGTCCTCAGTCCTTGAGCAGGGTTACCAGCGGTAATGCGAGAACGCCTTGTTGGCGTCCGCCATCTTGTGCGTGTCCTCGCGCTTCTTCACAGCCGTGCCGCGGTTCTGGCACGCATCCATGAGTTCGCCGGCGAGACGCTCTTCCATGGTGTTTTCGTTGCGATTCCGGGCAGCCGTGATCAGCCAGCGGATGGCGAGAGCCTCGCGGCGCTCGGGCCGAACCTCGACCGGCACCTGGTAGGTGGCACCACCGACACGGCGCGAGCGCACCTCGACCGCCGGTTTGATGTTGTCGAGGGCTTCATGGAAGACCTCGACCGGCTCACGCTTAAGACGGCCCTCGACGCGGCCGAGCGCACCGTAGACGATGCTCTCTGCGGCCGATTTCTTGCCGTCATACATGAGGTTGTTCATGAACTTGGTGAGAACGCGGTCGCCGAACTTGGCGTCCGGCAGGATCTCACGTTTTTCTGCGCGGTGGCGACGGGACATCTTCGGTCTCCTTACTTCGGCCGCTTGGCGCCGTACTTCGAACGGCGCTGCTTACGGTTCTTGACGCCCTGGGTGTCGAGCACGCCGCGCAGGATGTGGTAGCGCACACCCGGAAGGTCCTTCACACGGCCGCCGCGGATCAGCACCACCGAGTGCTCCTGGAGGTTGTGGCCTTCGCCGGGGATGTAGCTGATCACCTCGAAACCGTTGGTCAGCCGGACCTTGGCAACCTTCCGAAGGGCCGAGTTCGGCTTCTTCGGCGTCGTGGTGTAGACGCGCGTGCAGACGCCGCGCTTCTGCGGACAGGCCTGCAGATGCATGGACTTCTGGCGCTTCACTTTCGGCTGCCGGGGCTTCCGGATCAGCTGCTGGATCGTCGGCATTCAGGCCTCGCCGTTTACGTCGTCTCGACTTCTTTCATCCAATGTCGCGTTGAGGCGCTGCGGCCGGGACCTGCAAAGCGAACGCCACCTCCAAGCACCTTGCGGCGCCGGGGCGGCGGTGAACAGAGGACCGGGCGATGGCTCGCCGGGTCTTGTATGCCACTCTGTCAGGCAATGCCCATGGCCGCGCGAGACCTCTCGCGCGAAGTCCGCGGAACATACTCATGCGCCCCATATCGGTCAAGCGTCGAGTTTCTAGGAAAATCAGTGGCTTAGAACGACTCCGGGTTGCGATCCGGTGCCTGCCGCAGAGCTCAGAGCTCCGCCAGTTGAGCCAGCACCAGCCCCCAGGTCTCGAACTGCGCCGCGAGATTCTCGGCCGAGACGCCGCCCGCGAGCGTGACGTTCATCTGCATCTCCAGACGGCCATCCGGGCGCCTGTGGAGCTTGCCGAAGCGGTGGCTTCCGTTCCAGTCGGCGATCCCGTGCCAGTCGAGTGCCGTGTCGCGCCGGGCGACGAAACGGATATCGCGGCAGGCGCGACCGTCCTCGCAGCCATAGAACCAGATCTCGTAGGGCCGACCATCCCAATCAGCCCGGATCAGCGGGTCGCCATGAACATCGCGCCCGGTCGATGCCTCCCCGTGACGCCAGGCCGTGTCGGAGAGAACCTGCACCGCATTGGCATCGATCAGCCCGGGCGCTGCCGGCGGCGCACCCTTGAGCGCCTTCGCGCTTTCCCGCTCCCCCTCACCGGAGCAACCGAGAAGCAGCGATGAGCCGACAAGGACCGAAACCACGCTCAGAGATCGGAAGCTCATGACGCCCAAGGCATGCCGGCCGCATCTCTCGCATCGCCCTGCCCTCTGTCGCTCCCGGGCTCTGACACACCGAGAGTGCGAGAGCGCTCCGTTGCAAGCGCACGGAGGGCCCTGCCAAGCGCCTGCGGATCGGGCGCCTTCTTGGAGGCCTCTGCCAGCGCGCCGGACGGCTGTGCCGTTGCGCCCGGACGGTCGAGAGCGGGGTGGTGCGGGGCCGACGCCTTCGACGAAGCAGGAAGCCCGGAAGGCGCGAGCGACGAAGACGGTCGCGGCGCGGTTTCGACAGGCCCCGGCGCATCCCGCGTGACCTGCCTTTGCCCGGCATCACCCCGGCGCTGGCCGTCCCCCTGCAGCAGGCGGATCAGTCGTCGATTAGCGGCAGCCAACGCCATCGCTTCCCGTTCGGCGGCCCCTGCCCGCTCCTCCAGGAGCGTGATCCGATCCGCCAGCGCCAGCAGGCCCTCCGACGTCTCCTTACGCGCCCTGACCAGTGCTGCGAGCCGCACCGACTGTCCTTCGAGAGCGCGGCTTTGCGCGTCAACCCGTCCGCCAACATCGTCGATCCGGTCAGACTGATGCGCGCTGTAGTCGACGAGCTTCCGGAGCACGACCATCAACCCTTCCGCGCCCTCGAGCACGCCAGTCTCCCGCGCACCACCGCTCGCCTGGCCCATCGCCCGCCCGATCATCGCCCGCATCACGCACCTCCGACCAAAGCCACTGAACGCAGCCGACACTGCGCCCCCGGTCGTTACGGCGTGGTTAATGAAGAACGAAAAAGGCCGGCCCCGCGAAGGGCCGGCCCGATGCGCCGAGTGGCTAAGCTCAGAGGATCTCGCCGAACCCGCTCGGCCCGCCCTGATCGTGGGGCTCCACCGTCTCGGTATCGGCGTCGATGACCTCGAGCGCCGCCGCAGCTTCCGCCGCCGCAGCCTCCCGCTCCTCGATCACCTTGCGGTCCCGCTTCTGCGCCTCGAGCTTGAGACGCGTCGTGGCCCCGCCCGTGCCCGCCGGAATGAGACGCCCGACAATCACGTTCTCCTTGAGCCCGACGAGACGGTCCCGCTTGCCCTGCACCGATGCCTCGGTCAGCACCCGCGTGGTCTCCTGGAACGAGGCCGCGGAGATGAAGGACCGGGTCTGCAACGAGGCCTTGGTGATGCCGAGGAGCACCGGCGCGCCCTCGGCCGGCCGCTTGCCCTGCGCCTCCAGCTTCTCGTTGATCTCGTCGAACTCGACGCGATCCACCTGCTCGCCCGGCAGCAACGTGCTGTCGCCCGACGCGGAGATCTCGATCTTCTGCAGCATCTGGCGGACGATCACCTCGATGTGCTTGTCGTTGATCTTCACGCCCTGCAGCCGGTACACGTCCTGGATCTCGTTCACCAAGTACCCGGCCAGCGCCTCGACACCCATGATCGCCAGGATGTCATGCGGCGCCGGGTTGCCGTCCATGATGAACTCGCCCTTCTGGATCACATCGCCTTCCTGGACGGTGATGTGCTTGCCCTTCGGGATCAGATACTCGCGCTTCTCCACGGTCTCGTCGAGCGGTTCGAGCACGATGCGGCGCTTGTTCTTGTAGTCCTTCTCGAAGCGCACCGTACCGTCGATCTCGGCGATGATGGCGTGATCCTTGGGACGCCGCGCCTCGAAGAGCTCGGCCACCCGCGGCAGACCGCCGGTGATGTCCTTGGTCTTCGCCCCCTCGCGCGGGATCCGCGCCAGCACCGAGCCCGCCTGGATCTCCGCCCCGTCCTCGACGGACAGGATGGCATCGACCGACATGAAGTAATGGGCCGGGTTGCCGTTATCGAGACGCACCGGGTTCCCATCCGGATCCGCCAGCGTGATGGCCGGGCGAAGCTCGTTGCCCTTGGGCGCCGAACGCCAGTCCGACACGATACGCTGGCTGATGCCGGTCGCATCGTCCGTCTCCTCGCGCACCGAGACGCCGGGCGTGAGGTCGATGAAGGTCGCCTTGCCCGACTTCTCCGCGATGATCGGCAGGGTATAGGGATCCCACTCCGCCAGACGCGCGCCGCGGCCGACATCCTCGCCTTCCGTCACCAAGAGCTTGGTGCCGTAGGTGACCTTGTGCGTCGCCCGCTCGCGTCCCTGCTCGTCGGTGATGGCGATCTGCATGTTGCGCGCCATCACGATGGTCTCGCCATCGGGGTTGGTGATCAGCGAGGGGTTCTGGAACTGGACGCGGCCTTCCTGCGTGGACTCGAGGAACGACTGGTCCGAGACGTTCGCCGCACCGCCGATGTGGAAGGTCCGCATCGTAAGCTGCGTGCCAGGCTCACCGATGGACTGGGCCGCGATGATGCCCACGGCCTCGCCCTCGTTCACCATCGTCCCGCGCGCGAGATCACGCCCATAGCAGGTGGCGCAGATCCCGTCCTTCAGCTCGCAGGTCAGCGGGCTCCGGATCTTGATCGTCTGCACCTTGGCGTCGTCGATGATCTGGGCGTGACGCTCCTCGATCAGCTCCATGGCCGGGTGGATGATCTCACCGGACACAGGGTCGAGGATGTCGTCGATCGGGAAGCGGCCGAGCACCTGCTCGCCGATGGACGAGATGACGTTGCCACCATCCACCACCGCCGCCGCCGTGATCCCGTTCTGCGTCCCGCAGTCGAGCGTCTTGATGATGCAGTCCTGCGCCACGTCGACCAGACGTCGGGTGAGGTAGCCCGAGTTCGCCGTCTTGAGCGCCGTGTCGGCTAGACCCTTCCGCGCACCGTGGGTCGAGTTGAAATACTCGAGCACGGTGAGGCCTTCCTTGAAGTTCGAGACGATGGGCGTCTCGATGATCTCGCCGGACGGCTTGGCCATAAGCCCGCGCATGGCGGCAAGCTGGCGCATCTGGGTCGGTGAGCCACGGGCACCGGAGTGGGACATCATGTAGACGGAGTTCGGCTCGCGCTCGCGACCCGTCTCTTCGTCCATCTTGACGGCCTTGATCTCGTCCATCATCTCGGCCGCCACCTTGTCGGTGCACTTGGCCCAGGCATCGACGACCTTGTTGTACTTCTCGCCCGAGGTGATCAGGCCGTCCTGATACTGCTGCTCGAACTCCTTCACCTGCTCGCGCGTGGTGTTGACGATCTTCCACTTCTCCTCGGGGATGACCATGTCGTCCTTGCCGAAGGAGATGCCGGCCTTGAAGGCCTGGGTGAAGCCCAGGCTCATGATCCGGTCGCAGAAGATCACCGACTCCTTCTGTCCGCAGTGGCGGTAGACGGTGTCGATGACCTCACCGACCTCGCGCTTACGCAGCACGCGGTTGATGACGTCGAACGGCACCTTCTGGTTCCGCGGCAAGAGGTTGGCGATCATCATCCGGCCGGGCGTCGTCTCGACCCGCTGCACGAGCTTCTCGCCATGCTCGTCAACCGTGTGGAAGCGGGTGACGATCTTGGTGTGAATATTGACGATGCCCGCGGCCAGCGCGTGCTCGATCTCCGCCTGATCAGCGAAGATCATGCCCTCGTTCGGCTCGCCCTCCTTGAGGAGCGAGATGTAGTAGAGCCCGAGGATCATATCCTGCGACGGCACGATGATCGGCTTGCCGTTCGCCGGGCTGAGCACGTTGTTCGTCGACATCATCAGGACGCGCGCTTCGAGCTGGGCCTCGAGGCTCAGCGGCACGTGCACGGCCATCTGGTCGCCGTCGAAGTCCGCGTTGAAGGCGGCGCAGACCAGCGGGTGGAGCTGGATCGCCTTGCCCTCGATCAGCACCGGCTCGAAGGCCTGGATGCCGAGACGGTGCAGCGTCGGCGCGCGGTTCAGCATCACCGGGTGCTCGCGGATCACCTCGTCGAGGATATCCCAGACCTCCGGGCGCTCCTTCTCGACAAGCTTCTTCGCCTGCTTGACCGTGCTCGAGAGCCCTTTCGCATCGAGACGCGAATAGATGAACGGCTTGAAGAGCTCGAGCGCCATCTTCTTGGGCAAACCACATTGGTGGAGCTTCAACTCCGGACCCGTCACAATGACCGAACGACCCGAGAAGTCGACCCG
>JBCBYV010000034.1:0-35467 GCA_039815685.1 Pseudomonadota bacterium
CTGCTTGCCCTTCAGCATGTCGGAGAGCGACTTCAGCGGCCGCTTGTTCGCACCCGTGATCACGCGGCCGCGGCGGCCATTGTCGAAGAGCGCGTCGACCGCCTCCTGCAGCATCCGCTTCTCGTTGCGGATGATGATGTCCGGCGCGCGCAGCTCGATCAGCCGCTTCAGGCGATTGTTCCGGTTGATCACGCGACGATAGAGGTCGTTGAGGTCCGACGTCGCGAACCGACCGCCATCGAGCGGCACCAGCGGGCGCAGCTCGGGCGGGATCACCGGCACCACCGTCAGGATCATCCATTCCGGGCGATTGCCGGACTCGAGGAAGTTCTCGACCAGCTTCAGCCGCTTGATGATCTTCTTCGGCTTCAGCTCACCCGTCGCCTCGGCAAGGTCCGCCCGAAGCTGCTCGGCCTCCGCCTCGAGGTCGATCTCGGCCAGCATCTCGCGGATCGCCTCCGCCCCGATGCCCGCCTTGAACGCGTCCTCGCCGAACTCGTCCTGGGCGTCGAGGAACTCCTCCTCGGTCAGCAACTGGCCGGGCGTGAGCGTCGTCATGCCCGCTTCGATCACGACGTACTGCTCGAAATAGAGGATCTTCTCAAGATCGCGGAGCGTCATGTCGAGCATGAGGCCAATGCGGGACGGCAGCGACTTCAGGAACCAGATATGCGCGACGGGCGCTGCGAGCTGGATATGGCCCATCCGCTCACGACGCACCTTGGCGAGCGTGACCTCCACGCCGCATTTCTCGCAGGTAATGCCCTTGTACTTCATGCGCTTATACTTGCCGCACAAGCACTCGTAATCCTTGATCGGGCCGAAGATCCGGGCGCAGAACAGCCCGTCCCGCTCCGGCTTGAAGGTTCGGTAGTTGATCGTCTCGGGCTTTTTGATTTCGCCGTAGGACCACGACAGAATCCGCTCGGGGCTCGCCAGCGAGATCTTGATCTCGTCAAAGGTCCGCGGCGCCTCGGCGGTCTGGAAGATGTTCGTCAGTTCCTGGTTCATCACCGGTCTCCTATGCCCCGGGTCGGGGCCGTATCAGGGCTTGGCCCGAGGCACCCCTGCCCCGGGCCTTGCGGACCGCACGCTTGGCGCGGCCCCCGGTTTCGTCACTCTTCTTCGCTGTCCATCAGCTCGACGTTTAGGCCGAGGCTGCGGATTTCCTTGACGAGCACGTTGAAGCTCTCGGGGATGCCGGCCTCGAAGTTGTCCTCGCCCTTGACGATGGACTCGTAGACCTTGGTGCGGCCCGCCACGTCGTCGGACTTCACTGTCAGCATCTCCTGAAGCGTGTAGGCCGCGCCGTAGGCCTCGAGCGCCCAGACCTCCATCTCGCCGAAGCGCTGTCCGCCGAACTGAGCCTTACCGCCCAGCGGCTGCTGGGTGACGAGGCTGTAGGGACCGGTCGAGCGCGCGTGGATCTTGTCGTCCACCAGGTGATGGAGCTTGAGGAGGTACTTGATCCCCACCGTCACCTTGCGCGCGAAGGGCTCGCCGGTGCGCCCGTCGAAAACCGTCGACTGACCGGACTCATCGAGCCCCGCGAGCTTCAGGTGGTAGTTGACGTCAGGCTCCTTCGCCCCGTCGAAGACCGGCGTGGCGATCGGCACGCCGCGGCGGATGTTCTCCGCGGCCTCCTCGATCTCCTCCACGGCCATATCGGACGTCGCCTGGCCATAGACCTCGTCGCCATAGACGATCTTCATCGCGTTCTCGACCGGCGTCATGTCGCCATGGCGCTTATAGGCATCGAGCGCGTCCGAGACCTGGCGGCCGAGGTTCTTCACCGCCCAGCCCATATGCGTCTCGAGGATCTGGCCCACATTCATGCGGCTCGGCACGCCGAGCGGGTTGAGCACGAGGTCCACCGGCGTCCCGTCCTCGAGGAACGGCATGTCTTCTTCCGGCACCACGCGGGAGATCACACCCTTGTTGCCGTGGCGGCCGGCCATCTTGTCGCCGGGCTGGAGCTTGCGCTTCACGGCGACGAAGACCTTGACCATCTTCATGCCGCCCGGGGGCAGGTCGTCGCCCCGCCGCACCTTCTCGACCTTGTCCTCGAAGCGCGCGTCCAGCACCCGCTTGGCGGCGTCGAACTGCTTGTTCAGCGCCTCCATCTCGGACGCCGCCGCCTCGTCCTCAAGCGCGAGCTGCCACCACTGACCGCGGGTGAGCGGCTCGAGCGTCTCGTCCGAGACGACCTTGCCCGACCACTGCTTCGGCCCCTTCACGACAGTCTTGCCGTCGATCAGCTCGCGAAGGCGGGCATAGATGTTCCGCTCGAGGATCGCGAGCTCGTCGTCCCGGTCACGGGCCAGACGCTCGATCTCCTCGCGCTCGATCTGCAGCGCACGCTCGTCCTTGTCGACACCGTGGCGGTTGAAGACGCGGACCTCGACCACCGTGCCGTAGTCGCCCGGCGGCATGCGGAGCGAGGTATCCCGCACATCCGATGCCTTCTCGCCGAAGATCGCGCGCAGGAGCTTTTCCTCCGGCGTCATCGGGCTCTCGCCCTTCGGCGTGATCTTGCCGACCAGGATGTCCGCCGGCCCCACCTCGGCGCCGATATAGACGATCCCCGCCTCGTCGAGGTTGCGTAGCGCCTCCTCGCCGACATTCGGGATATCGCGGGTGATCTCCTCCGGCCCCAGCTTGGTGTCGCGCGCCATCACCTCGTATTCCTCGATATGGATCGAGGTGAAGATGTCGTCCTTCGCCACACGCTCGCTGATGAGGATGGAGTCCTCGTAGTTGTAGCCGTTCCAGGGCATGAAGGCGACGAGGCAGTTCTTGCCGAGCGCCAACTCGCCGAGATCCGTGCTTGGACCATCCGCGACAACGTCACCCGCACTCACCCGGTCGCCCACCTTCACCAGCGGCCGCTGGTTGATGCAGGTGTTCTGGTTCGAGCGCTGGAACTTCCGCAGGCGATAGATGTCCACGCCCGGGTCGCCCGGCTCCATCTCGTCCGTCACGCGGATGACGATACGCGTCGCGTCCACCTGGTCGATGATCCCGCCGCGGCGGGCTGCGATCGCGGCACCGCTGTCGCGCGCAACCTTCGCCTCCATGCCGGTGCCGACGAGCGGCGCCTCCGCCCGCAGAAGGGGCACGGCCTGACGCTGCATGTTCGAGCCCATCAGCGCGCGGTTGGCGTCGTCATTCTCGAGGAACGGGATGAGTGCCGCGGCGACCGAGACGAGCTGCTTCGGCGAGACGTCGATCAGCGTCACGTTCTCCCGCGGCGACAGCGTGAAGTCGCCCGCCTTCCGGGTCGAGACGAGCTCGTTCTCGAAGGTCCCCTCGCCGGTCAGGCGCGCATTGGCCTGGGCCACCGTATGCCGCATCTCCTCGGTGGCGCTCATATACACCACCTCGTCGGACACCTTGCCCTCGACGACCCGACGATAGGGCGTCTCGATGAAGCCGTACTTGTTCACCCGCGCAAACGTCGCGAGCGAATTGATGAGACCGATATTCGGCCCCTCCGGCGTCTCGATCGGGCACATGCGACCGTAATGCGTCGGGTGCACGTCGCGCACCTCGAAGCCCGCGCGCTCACGGGTCAGGCCTCCCGGTCCAAGCGCCGAAAGACGCCGCTTATGAGTGACTTCCGAGAGCGGGTTCGTCTGATCCATGAACTGACTGAGCTGCGAGGAGCCGAAGAACTCCCGCACCGCCGCCGCCGCCGGCTTCGCATTGATCAGATCCTGGGGCATCACCGTGTCGATCTCGACCGAGCTCATCCGCTCCCGGATCGCCCGCTCCATGCGCAGAAGGCCGACGCGGTACTGGTTCTCCATCAGCTCGCCGACCGAGCGCACGCGCCGGTTGCCGAGATGGTCGATATCGTCAATCTCACCCCGCCCGTCGCGCAGATCCACGATGGCCTTGATCACCGCAAGGATGTCCTCCTTCCGGAGCGTCCGCTGCGTGTCCGGCGCATCGAGATCCAGACGCATGTTCATCTTCACGCGCCCGACGGCCGAAAGGTCGTAGCGCTCCGCATCGAAGAACAGCGACTGGAACATCGCCTCAGCCGCTTCGAGGGTCGGCGGCTCGCCCGGGCGCATGACCCGGTAGATGTCGAGAAGCGCCGTGTCGCGGCCGAAATTCTTGTCCGCGGCCATGGTGTTGCGGATATAGGCGCCGATCGTGACGCCATCGATGTCCAGCGTCTCGATGGTCTCGAAACCCGCTTCGATCAGCGTCTCCACGACCTCCGGATCGAGCGGATCGCCCGCCTCGGCATAGATCGCGCCCGTCTCCTCGTTGATCATGTCGACGGCGGCGAAGCGGCCATGGATCGCCTCGAAGGGCGCCAGGATCCGCTCGACACCGTCCTCGGCCAGCATGCGCAGTTTGCGGGGCGTGAGCTTCTGCCCGGCCGAGGCCACGACCTCGCCGTTATCCGCATTCACCAGATCATAGGTCGGGGTCGTGCCGCGCAGCCGATCCACGTTGAACGGAATGGACCAGGCCTCGCCCGTCCGCACATAGGCGACACGGTCATAGAAGTAATCGCAGACCCCTTCCTGATCGAGGCCGAGCGCGAAGAGCAGCGTCGAGACCGGCAGCTTCCGCCGGCGGTCGATGCGCGCATGCACGATGTCCTTCGCGTCGAACTCGAAGTCGAGCCAGGAGCCGCGATAGGGGATCACGCGCGAGGCGAACAGCAGTTTGCCCGAGCTGTGTGTCTTGCCCCGGTCATGGTCGAAGAAAACGCCCGGCGAGCGGTGCATCTGGCTGACGATCACCCGCTCCGTACCGTTGACGATGAAGGTGCCGTTCGACGTCATGAGCGGCATGTTGCCCATGTAGACGTCCTGCTCCTTGATGTCCTTGACGGACTTGGCACCCGTGTCCTCGTCCACATCGAAGACGATCAGGCGGAGCGTCACCTTCAGCGGCGCCTCATAAGTGAGGTCGCGCTGCTGGCACTCTTCCACGTCGTATTTTGGCGCCTCCAGTTCGTAGCGTACGAACTCGAGGAGCGCGGTCTCATTGAAATCCTTGATCGGGAATACGGACTGGAAAACGCCCTGCAGGCCCTCGCCGTCGACGGCATGGCCCACATCCCCGCTCTCAAGGAAGTAGTCGTAAGAACGTTTCTGAACTTCGATCAGGTTGGGTAGTTCCGCCACTTCGCGGATCTTGCCAAAGAACTTCCGGATGCGCTTGCGGCCCGAAAACATCTGTCCCATGAACAGCAGGTCCTCTCTCGGCGCGCCTGCCGTTGGGGCGACGGCAGGAGCCGGGTCAAGGTGCGGTATGGGCCCCATCCGTACGACCGGCGCCCCCGCCGACCGTATCTCGGGCCCTCCCGCGTCCTGCAAAAGTCCCGGGCGGGAGTTTTGCAGGACGCGCGAAATGCATGATGGCGGGAGCGGTCTCGCCGCTCCCGCCGGGATCTCTCAGGCCGCGGCGCGCGCCGCTGGCCGGATCACTTGAGCTCGACCTTGGCGCCAGCCTCTTCGAGCTTCTTCTTGATCTCCTCGGCCTCTTCCTTGTTTGCGGCTTCCTTCACGGCCTTGCCGCCGGCCTCGACCAGATCCTTCGCCTCTTTCAGTCCAAGCCCGGTGATGGCGCGAACCTCCTTGATGACGTTGATCTTCTTGTCGCCGGCCTCGAGGAGGATGACGTCGAACTCCGTCTTCTCTTCCTCAGCCGCAGCGGCATCGCCGCCGCCAGCCGGGCCCGCCATCATGACGGCACCGCCCGCAGCGGGCTCGATGCCGTACTTGTCCTTGAGCAGGTTCTTCAGCTCGACCGCCTCGAGGAGGGTCAGGCCAACCAGGTTCTCAGCAAGGTCTTCGATCTTCGACATGTCTCAGTTCCGTTCTTTCATGCTTCTCGTGGGGTTCCGGGCCGCAGGCTTAACCCTCGGCCGGCCTCGAGTTGCGCAGCGATCACGCGTCCTCTTTCTCTTTCGAAAGCGTCTCGGTGATTGCCGCCAGATTGCTGCCAGGGGCCGTGATTGCGCCAGCGAGGTTGGCGGCCGGGCTGATGATGCAGCCGACGAGAGAGGCGATGACCTCCTCGCGCGACGGCATATCCGCGACTGCCTTCACACCCTTCTCGTCGAGAAGGGCTTCCCCCATCGCGCCGCCGACGATTTTGAACTTGTCGTTCGCCTTGGCGTATTTGTCCGCCACGCGGGCGGCCACGGTGGGGTCCTCGGAATAGGCGAGAACGGTCTGACCCGAGAGGTACTGACCCATGCTTTCGCCGGGCTTGCCCTCAAGGGCGATCTTGGCGAGCCTGTTCTTGGCGACACGGACCCCGCCCCCAGCTTCACGCATCTGGGCACGGAAATCCTGCATCTGCGCGACCGTGAGGCCGGCGTAGTGGGCAACCACCACGACACCAGAGTCCGCAAAGATCCGGCCGAGATCCTCGACCGTCTGTGCTTTTTGGGCTCTATCCACAGTCTTCTCCACAGGTAGGCGGGCACATGTCCCGCCGGCTCTCATCCGCTCCGCCCCTCCCCGGCTCTCCGGGGTCGCACTTCGGGCGAAGCGCTCTTCGGGCCCGTCCGGGGTCCCGACCAAGACCGCCCGAGCGTCGCTCCGGCAGATCCCATCGTTCCCCGTCTATGGCAGGACTTCCGCGCTCGCGCCGCCCACCGTCTCGGACAGGTGCCACCCCTTGCGAGGCGGCCACCCCGGCTTGGCAACCGGGGGTCTCGGTTGGGTGGGGTTCGACCCCACCGCCAATCCTTACTCGGCAGCCTCCGTCGGCGCCGCCAGGCTCTCGCTCGTCACGGCGATACCAGGCCCCATGGTCGAACTCAGGGACACCTTCTTGATGTAGGTGCCCTTCGCGCCCGTCGGCTTCGCCCGGTTCACGGCATCGACGAAGGCGCGGACGTTCTCGGCGAGCTTCGCCTCGTCAAACGACGCCTTGCCGACGCCCGCATGGATGATGCCCGCCTTCTCGACGCGGAAGGTGACCTGGCCGCCCTTGGCATCCTGCACTGCCTTCGCCACATCCATCGTGACGGTACCGATCTTCGGGTTCGGCATCAGACCGCGAGGGCCCAGCACCTTTCCGAGCCGGCCGACCACCGGCATCATGTCCGGCGTCGCGATGCAGCGGTCGAAGTCAATCGCACCGCCCTGCACCGTCTCCATCAGGTCTTCGGCGCCCACGATATCGGCGCCGGCTTCCTTGGCCTCATCGGCCTTGGGGCCGCGGGCGAAGACCGCGACGCGCACGCTCTTGCCCGTGCCGTTCGGCAGATTGACCGAGCCGCGCACCATCTGGTCCGCATGGCGCGGATCGACGCCGAGGTTCATGCTGACCTCGACCGTCTCGTCGAACTTCGCGGTGGCGTTCGCCTTGATTAGACCCACCGCCTCTTCGATCGAGAGCGGGCCCTTGCCTTCGGTGGCCGCGCGGATGGCCGCTTTGCGCTTCGGAAGCTTCGCCATCACTTCACCTCGATGCCCATGGACTTCGCGGAGCCGACGATGATCTGCATCGCAGCCTCGATCGAGTTCGCGTTGAGGTCCTTCATCTTGACCTCGGCGATCTCGCGCACCTGCTTGAGGCTGACGGTGCCCGCGCTCGAGCGGCCGGGCGTCTTCGAGCCCGACTTCAGCTTCGCGGCCTTCTTCAGCAGGAACGACGCCGGCGGCGTCTTGATCTCGAAGCTGAAGCTCTTGTCCGCATAATACGTGATGATCGTCGGGCACGGTGCGCCCGGCTCGATCTCCTGCGTCTTCGCGTTGAACTCCTTGCAGAAGCCCATGATATTGATGCCGCGCTGACCGAGCGCCGGGCCGATCGGGGGCGACGGGTTCGCCTTGCCGGCCGGCACCTGGAGCTTCAGCGAGCCGATGACTTTCTTGGCCATCTCGCGTCCTCTCTCACTTTCCCATGGCGTCCACGCGTGGACGCCGGTTCACGAAAGGGTGGTCCGGTCCGGACGGCGCGCCGCCCTCGCCTCCCACCACTGCGCCCGTCAGCTGGCCTTCGCCACCTGCGAGTATTCCAGTTCCACCGGGGTCGCGCGGCCGAAGATCGAGACCGTCACCTTCAGGCGCGCGTTCTCCTCGTCCACGTCTTCCACAAGGCCCGTGAAGCTCTCGAACGGCCCATCCGTGACGTTGACTTGCTCGCCGACCTCGAAGGTGATCGCCGGCCGCGGCCGCTCCACACCCTCTTCCACCTGGTTGAGGATCCGGTTCACCTCCGCCTCGCGGAGCGGCGTGGGCCTCCCCTGAGGACCCAGGAAACCGGTCACGCGCTGCGTGTTCTTGATGAGGTGATAGGCGCGGTCGGTCATCTCCATCTTCACGAGCACATAGCCCGGCATGAAGCGCCGCTCGACATTCACCTTCTGACCGCGGCGCACCTCGGTCACTTCCTCGGTCGGCACCATGATCTCGAGGATCTCCTCCTCGAGCCCGTGCTGCGACGCGCCCTCGCGGATCGACTCCGCCACCTTCTTCTCGAAGTTCGAGAGCACGTGTACCGAATACCAGCGCGCCGTCATCGCCCGTCCGTCCCCCGGCCGCGCCGCATCAGCAGCCGCCGTCCCTGCTCAAATCGCCAGGCTCGCGGCCCCAACGCGCCCCGCCGCATAGCCCGTCGTGAGCCGTGCGGCGAATCAATCCGTTGGTGCGTGCCAAGAGGCGTGGTGGTTAGCGGTCAAGCCCGCTTCTGGCAACCCCTGCCGCAGCGCAAGTTGCAACCTGCGCGTTAGATGTTCAGCAGGACGTCCACCAGAACCGACAGGATCTGGTCGACGAAGAAGAAGAAGATCGCCACGAGCGTCGCCATGACGAAGACCATCGCCGTCGTCAGCCCTGCCTCGCGCCGGGTCGGCCAGACGACCTTGGCGCCCTCGGCCCGCACTTCGTTGACGAACTGCACCGGGTTTTTCATCGCGACTTACCTTCGTTCGATCCCGTCCGGCGGCCGGCAGGGGCAGAGGGACTCGAACCCCCGACATTCGGTTTTGGAGACCGACGCTCTACCAACTGAGCTATACCCCTAGGGCCGTGTCGGCGAGGTACGCGGAAAGACCCTTCTCCGCAAGACCCCCCGCCCACAGACCGGCGGCGGCCCCCGTTGCCGAAGCCCCTGCCTCGGCTACCTCGCCGGCAGCACCAGGGGGGACCGCATGGCGGATATCGCGATAATCGGCGCGGGCATGGCAGGGCTGACCGCCGCCTCGGCACTCGCAGGCGCGGGCCACGCCGTGCGCGTCTTCGAGAAGAGCGGCGGCCTCGGTGGGCGCCTGGCCACGCGTCGCTGCGCTGCCGGTGGCTTCGACCACGGCGCCCCCGGCTTCACGGCGGCCGACCCCGACTTCGCCTCCATGCTCGCCGCGGGCGCCAAGAACGGCCATACCGCCGCCTGGCCCAAGGGCGACCGTCATCTCCTCAGCCACACCCACGGCCCCGCCTACGTGGGCCTTCCCGGCGCCAGCAGCGCCGTCCGCGCCTTGCTCGGCGGGGAAGGGTTCGGAGAGACCCACATCGCCCGACGGACCGAGGTGACGGCCCTCGCCCGGGCCGACGGGCGGTGGCACCTCAGCTTGACCGACGGTGCTGCGACGGCAGACACCCTCCTCCTCGCCATCCCGGCCCCACAGGCTGCCCGTCTGCTCGCCACCGCCGGCATCGAGGAGCCCGCGCTCTCAGCGGTCGACATGACCCCCCTCCTCTCCGCCATGGTCGCTTTCGAAGAGCCGCTGGCGGCACTCGCCACCCTCGCCCCACCTCTCGCCAAGGCACTTCGCGAGGGCGACAAGCCGGGCCGGAGCAACGGTGCGGACCGCTGGGTCCTGCATGCCGACCCGTCCTGGAGTGTCGCGCATGTCGAAGACGACAAGGACGCGATCGCAGCCGGCCTGATCGGCGCTTTCGCCGAAAGCGCAGGCCCCCTCCCGCCAGAGACCTACCGCGCCGGGCATCGCTGGCGCTTCGCGCTGACCACGCGCCCACTCGCCCAACCCTGCCTCTGGCATGCCGATACCCGCATCGGGCTCTGCGGCGACTGGTGCCTCGGCGACACCGTCGAACATGCCTTCCTCTCAGGTCGGGCCCTCGCCGCCGCCGCGCGCGAAAGCCTCGCCTGACAACACCTCGCCCATCGAGCATCGGAGCCACGTCGACGCATCTCGACGCCCCGCCCCGCCCGGCTTACGGTCCTCGCACTACTGAGTGGGAGACCGAGCATGCAGAGCTTCGCCAATGCCGACGGCCTCGCCTTCAGCGCCACGCGGCCCGAGAGCCTCGAAGCCTATGACGCGATCATCCGCGCCTTCCTCGGCTTCAGGCGGGACACGGCCGACAAGGTGAAGGCGCTGGTCGAGGCCGACCCGGAGATGCCCATGGCCATCGCGGCCCGCGGCTATCTCACCAAGATGGTCGGCACCTCCGAGAGCGCCCCGACCGTCCGGGCCATGAGCGACAAGCTGAACGCCATGGCCGCCGCCGCCCGCCTCAACCCGCGCGAGGCTCTCCATGCCAAGGCCCTGACCGCCTGGGCCGACAATCAGATGGAGGAGGCCGCGACGCTCTGGGGCACCATCCTGCACGCCCAGCCGAACGACACGCTCGCCCTCCGCCTCGCCCATTTCATCGACTTCTATTCCGGCAACGGACGGCGCCTGCGCGACGGTATCGCCCGCGTCCTCCACGCCTACCCAAAGGGCCATCGCTTCCACGGCTTCGTGCAGGGCATGTACGCCTTCGGGCTCGAGGAAGCCGGCGACTATGCGCGGGCCGAGCGGCACGGCAAGATCGCGGTCGACGAGAACCCCGCCGATGCCTGGTCCGTCCATGCCGTCGCCCATGCCATGGAGATGACCGGACGCGACGACGAGGGCCTCGCCTTCACCGGCGCCATCGAGAAATCCTGGAACGAGACCAACAATTTCCGCTTCCACCTCCACTGGCATCGCGGGCTCTACCTGCTCGAGAAGGGCCGAACCGAAGAGGTGCTCGCCCTCTATGACGCGGAGTTCGGCGCGGAGCCCGACAGCGGCTTCTATCTCGACATGCTCAACGCCACCTCGATGCTGTGGCGGCTCGAACTCTTCGGCATGGATGTGGGCGACCGCTGGCAGAAGCTGGCGGAGGTCGCCGCCAAGCGCCACCACGACGAGGAGCTGATCTTCGTCTCCCTCCACTACATGATGGCCCTCGTGAGCGCCGGCGGCGACGCGGACGTCAGGGCGCTGATGGACCACCTCGAGACCTGGGCCGAGAAGCAGACCACGCAAGGACAGGTCGTGGCCCGCGTCGGGCTCGAGATCGCACGCGCTCTCGCCGACATGCGCGGCGGTCGGGCGCGGGAGGCCTATGACCGCCTCGTCCCGATCCGCTACGAGATCGATCCCATCGGCGGCAGCCACGCCCAGCGGGACGTCTTTCAGATGCTGCTGATCGATGCGGCGATGCGGGCGGGCGAGACGGGGGCCGCCACGGCCTTTCTCGCCGAGCGCGTGGCCGAACGCCCGGGCGGTGTATGGGGTTGGCGGCGCTATGCCGACGTCCTCTCGGCCCGGGGGGCGGACGCCGCCGCAGCCGAAGCCCGGATCAGGGAGCAGGAAGCCGCCGGCGCCGCCTGACCCGGGCACCGACAGGCCAACATCGCGGCCCGCGCGGTGCGCGGGCGGCTATATCACGCCCGCTGGCGCTGCTCGAACTGCGAGACGACCGCACGCAGCGTCGCGAGCCGCCCTGCCTGACGCACCAGTCTCACGGGCGCCACCTTGGTGGAGGCCACGAGCGTGGCCGCATCCAAGGCGAGGCCGAGCCCGGTCAGCCCAGCCTCGCCCTGCCGCTTCCGGCCTGTCCGCGCATCCTCCACCGTCAGCAGACCCTGCGCCGTCAGGCTGGCCGCTACCATGCCGAGGCGCACTGGCGGCGGCATGAAGGGCAGCAGTATCATGGCCGCCTCGCGCCCGCGCTCGATCGTCTCGCGGTTCCGGCCGATCCAGCCCGGGTTTCGGATCTGCCGCGCGCCGTCCTGCGGGCCGGGTGCATCCGGGCCCAGCACCTCGCCGTCGATCCCAGCATCGCCGATCCGGTCGTCGGGCGCCCTGCCGCTGCGCTCCTGCATTCGCAAACCTCCGCTTTCCATGGAATGTAGGCACAGCGCACGGAAAGAGGAAGCACGGCCATGTCGGAACGCATCGTCCAGCCCATCGCCGAAATCGAGAAGCTGGTAGCGGTGGCGCTCACGGCCAACGGGGCAAGTGCCGAGCAGGCGGGCGCTGTGGCGCGTACCGTCGCGGCGGCGGAGCGGGACGGCTCGGACAGCCACGGCCTCTTTCGCGTGCCTGGCTATGTCGCCTCGCTGCGGAGCGGCAAGGTCGACGGCCACGCCGCGCCCAGCCTCTCCCATCCCGCACCCTCCGTCGTCGCCGTCGATGCCGCGCGCGGCTTCGCCCCGCTAGCGCTCGAACTCGGGCTTCCCTCCCTCGTTGAGCGTGCGAGCGAGACCGGGATTGCCGCCCTCGCCCTCCGACACTGCTTTCACTTCGCCGCCCTCTGGCCGGAGGTCGAACGCGTCGCCGAGGCCGGGCTCGTGGGCCTCGCCGTCACCGCCGCAACGCCGATGGTGGCACCGGCGGGCGGCACCCGGCCCTTCTATGGCACCAACCCGCTGGCCTTCGCCTTCCCCAGAGCCGAGGGACCGCCGATGGCCTTCGACATGGCCTCCGCCGCGATGGCGCGCGGCGACATCATGCTCCATGCGCAGGAAGGTAGCGAACTGCCCCCCGGCGTCGGGCTCGCGCCGGACGGCACACCCACCACCGACCCCGAGGCGGTGCTGGCGGGCGCACAGCTTCCCTTTGGCGGCTACAAGGGCGCCGCAATCGCGCTGATGGTCGAGCTTCTGGCCGGAGCGGTGATCGGTGATCTCTTCAGCTACGAGGCCGGCGAGCGCGGGCCGAAGGACGGCGGCCCGCCCGAGGGCGGCGAGCTGGTCATCGCCATCGATCCCGCGCGCTTCGGCCATGGGACCGGCTGGCAGGATCGCGCCGAGGGCTTCTTCACCGCGCTCGCCGCAATCGAGGGCACACGCCTCCCCGGCGCGCGCCGCCACGCCAACCGCGCCGAACGCATCGCCTTCGGCGCGCCAGTCTCAGCCGCGCTCCTGAAACGGGTTCGAGAACTCGCAAACCCGGATGCGTAGCGGAGGCCGTGGCGCCAGCCCATTCACATCCCGCGCCCAGCCCTCGCGGCGACTGTCCTGAAGCCTCTGGGCAGCGCGGCAGCTCGGCGCTCACACTCCGTCAGCCCATCCCTGCCGCCACGTCGCCACGCTTGGCGAGGTGATCCGTCAGCCAAGCCGAGGTGTCCTCGAAAGACATCGGCCGCGCGATGCCGAAGCCCTGCACGTATTCGCAGCCGAGCTGATCCAGCAGCACCATCTGATCCTCGTCCTCGGCACCCTCCGCCAGGGTCGCGAGCCCAAGGTTGCGGGACAGGGCCACCGTCGCCTCGACCACCAGCCGCGAGGCCCGGTCAGTGGTGATGTCACGCACCAGGGAGCGATCGAGCTTCACCGCATCCGCGTTCAGCGTGATCAGATGGGAGATCGACGCCTGGCCGGTCCCGAAGTCGTCGATCTCCAGATAGAAGCCGAGTTCCTGCAGTCGCTGCAGCGTGAGGCGCGCCGTGTCCGTCGCGTCGCCGAAGAGCACGGTCTCCAGGATCTCGATGGCCACATGCCGCGGCTCGAGCCCGTTGCGATCCATCTCCAGCAGCAGCGTGTCTACATAGCGCGGATCACGCAGCGACTCGCCCGTGCAGTTGAGCGAGATGCGCGTCTCCGTATGACCCTCGCGATGCCACTGGCCCAGGCACGCCATCGCCTTCTTCATCACAATGTCATCGATCGGCGGCAGCAGCCCGGTTTCCTCCGCAATCTCGAGAAAGAGGCCCGGAGGGACCAGCCCCTGCTCCGGATGGCGCCATCGCACCAGCACTTCGAACCCGACAACCTGCCGGTCGCCCAGGCGCACCTGCGGCTGGAAGAAGGGCTCGATCTCGTCGTTATCGAGCGCGGCGTAGAGCTCGTTATAGGTACGGCTCCGCGCCTCGAGTGCCGCCCGCATCTCCGGCTCGTAGACCCGGATCTGCCCCGCCCGGCGCGGCAGATCGCGAAAGCTCATGGCGATGCGGGCGTTGTTGAGGAGCTGGTCCGGCTCGCCCTCCCCCGGCAGCATATCGGCCATCGCGATGAGGGTGTTCACCCGACAATCCCCAAGCGGCGTGGGCACCTCGATATTGAGCGCGCTGGCCAGACCCTCCGCGACACCGACAACCATCTGGCGGGAGGTCACGGCGGGATAGAGCACCCCGAACTCATGCTCCTTCAGCCGAGCCACGAAATTGCCGTCCGGCAGAGTCTCGGTCAGCACGCGGGCAACGGCCTGCAGCACCTCGCTGCCGACCCCGGCGCCATAGACATCCACGATCTGGCGATAGTCCATCACCTCGATCAGCAGCATGCCCACTGGGCGCGGATCCTCCGTCGGCGCGTCATCCCGCAGCGACAGGCCGAGCATCTCGAGCATCTTCTGCTCGTTCGGCAGACCGGTCTCGGCATCGACATGGAGGCGGTGCTCGATTGCCGTCCGCGCCTGCTCGGCCCGCGCGAGCTGCTCCATCAGGCTGCTCACATCCATCAGGACCACGACGCGGCCGGCCGGTGTCCCGGCCCCTGGCGGAATGCTGCGCGCCACCGCGCAAAACGCCGTCGGATCAAGCTCCGTGTCGAGGAAGCGCAGCACCGCCCCCTCGCCACCCCTAAGCGCGTCTTCGAGCGCAGCGGGCTCGCTCGGCCGACCGAACCGCGACAGAAGCTCCCGAAGACCTATCCCCACCAGCCCGTCCTCGGGGGCCGACAGGCGGCGGCGGACGGTCTCGCCGGCCCAGCAGACCCGGTCTTCCGCATCGAGCACCACGGCCTGATCGACGACCGAATCCGCCAAGGCACCGATCACGTCGCCGCCCAGTCCCTGCAGCGCATGATGCATGCCGCTCGCTACGCCATCGTCCATACGCTGCTTCCTTCGCGCCGCTCTGAGCTTCCTCGATCAGCCGCTCTTCTCATGGCGAGCTTTCGACGCCCTTAATCCAGCCTCAGAGGTGGACGACCTCCGCAGCAGACGTCATGGGCTGGGTCGGAGCGGCCGATCGGAACTTCGCCTCGCGACGCAGGCGCCAGCGTGCCCAAGCATCGCCCAAAGGTTCGCGCAGCGGCCGCCCTGCCACCCCGACCCCTCAAAAAACGACGAAACACGCCGTTTCCATGGCCGACGACGCTTTCCGCCACCGCCACGCTTTTCCCAGCCAGGGAGAAGCCGATGCCACTCGAGACGCCACCGACCCGCAAGATCGACCCCTACCGCGCCGCCCCCTGCCCCGCCACGGGACACCCAGGCGATGATCGGGTCGAGATCGGACCGACGGCGCTCGCGCTCGAGGAGTTCGCCGCAGCGGGTCTCGAGCTCCCCGATCTGCCCGCGATGCGCGCCTTCCGCCTCGACCGGCTGGTCCGTGGCCTTGCTGAGAGGGACTATGGCGGCGTGCTGCTCTTCGACCCGCTCAATATACGCTACGCCACCGACACGACCAACATGCAGATCTGGAACATGCACAACCCGTTCCGGGCGGTGCTGGTCCTGGCGGATGGGCACATGGTGCTCTGGGAGTACAAGGGCTCGAGCTACGCTTTCCTCAGCCAGTTCAACCCGCTCGTGAGGGAAGTGCGCGGCGGCGCCGGCCTCTTCTACTTCAGCGCAGGCGACAAGGGACATGAGCAGGCGGCAAGCTTCGCGGCCGAGATCGACGATCTCATGCGCCGCCACGCCCCTGGCAACCGGCGCCTCGCGGTCGACAAGATCCTGCTCCACGGCGCCCAGGCCCTCGAACGCCTCGGCCTCGCGCTCCAGGAGGGCGAGGAGCTCACCGAACGGGTGCGCGCCATCAAAGGACCGGACGAGATCAAGGCCATGCGCTGCGCCATGCTCGCCTGCGAGCAATCCGTCGCCGCAATGCGCGAGGCCTGGGCGCCCGGCCTTACCGAGAACGACCTCTGGGCGGTCCTGCATGCGGAGAATGTGACGCGCGGCGGCGAATGGATCGAGACCCGGCTCCTCGCCTCGGGCCCCCGCAGCAATCCGTGGTTCCAGGAATGCGGCCCGCGGGTGATGCAGAACAACGAGATCGTCGCCTTCGACACCGACCTCGTCGGCGTCTACGGCTTCTGCTCGGACATCAGCCGGACATGGTGGATGGGCGATGCCGAGCCGACGGCGGAGATGCGCCGCCTGCATGCCCATGCCCATGACCACATCGTCGAGAACATGGCGCTCCTCGGCCCCGGCGTCTCGCTGACGGAGATCACCTTCGGCGGCCACATGCTCGCGCCCGAATTCGTCGAGCAGCGCTACAGCTGCAAGATGCACGGCGTCGGCCTTTGCGACGAATGGCCGAGCGTGAAGTATCCCGAGGATTATTGGGAAGGCGCGTTCGAGGCGGTGCTGGAGCCCGGCATGTGCCTCTGCGTCGAGGCGCTGGTGGCCCTCAAGGGCGGCGACTTCTCGATAAAGCTCGAGGATCAGGTGCTGATCAGGGAGGACGGCGTCGAGAACCTCACGCACTGTCCCTTCGACCCCCGCCTGACCGCCTAGCGACAAGCCCGGGACGGAAGACACCGCTCGAGATCGTCCCTGGGCTCGACCGGGGGATCGACCGAGCCACACGACGCCAATCATCCGCCGATGACGGCATCAAGCCTCTCGGCCCGACCGAACAGTCTCCGTCGAATGACCAGCTCTCCAACCCGTCGCGGAGGCAGGATCGGCAGTGCGCCCACGGCCGTTCGCAATTGGTGGAAAGGTTAACATTTGATGAAGAAATCGGCGGTCGCCGAAAAAATGATTCGGCGCTGTGGCGTCAGTGCATGCATTATTGTATGATGTGGCTTCCGCGGAGCAGAAGTTACAGTCAAAAATCTAAATTACTGTAAGCTTACACTTACGAACGTTCTACCTTAGGTTGCAAAACTTAATAGAATTCCGGTGATGAAGTTGTATTGGTCGGTTAAAAAAGGATTAACGGCAGATAACTATTGCGCCTCCCTCCAGCGCACCTCACCGTGAGGAAAGTATCCCGCCATGTCTGGATGGTGGAATAGTGTAAAGGGGGAAATCCGCAATGTTCACCATAGGCCGCCTGAAAATCTCCAGGGCGCTGCTGACGACATCTGCTTGTGTCATGCTTGTCGCTACGGTGAGTTCTGCTGCGCTCACTGACGAGCAAGTCGCCAAGAAGCTCGCCTCCATCCACCTCAAGGAAGTTCTACTGAACAGGATGGTAACCAACATCTGCATGATCGACGCAAAGATCGAAGTCGAGCGTAATCGCGAGTCGGTCTACAAGGCGCGTGACGAGTTCGAGAAGTCGATTACGCTGATCAAGAAGGATGTTGCGGCACTCGATCAGGACAACTCGGCGATCAAGTCGCTGACGCGGCAGCTCGAGAAGGGTCAGGAGCGCTGGTTCCGCATGCGCGTCTTCATGGATCGCGAGATGAAGGAGCATGAACCGTCCGAGAGCGTGCTGGGTGAGATCGCGCTCATGGAGACGGGAATCGAGAAGGTCATCGACCGCAGCTACAAGCTGCTCAAGCGCGAAGCGTCTCGCGGCGGCAAGCTCACGCTGGGCGAGGCGATTCAGGAGACCCGCCAGTTCGAGCGGGTGATGCTCGCCGAGAAGATGGTGAAAGAGGCCTGTCTCGTCGCCATGAAGGAGGGCGGTCAGATGGAGCGCGCCCTGCTCCACGAGGCCACGATGCATTTCGAGAAGGAACTCGAGCTCGACGAGACCTCGCCGCTCGCACCGGTCGCCGTGAAGGCGCTGGTCAAGGACTGGCGCGCGATCATCCCGCGCGTGCGGGCACTGGCCTCAGGTGAGGACGCAGACGAGACGCTCCTCGTCGAGCTCGAGGAGCTCAAGCGCAACTGGTTCGAAGCCTCGGGCGTGTCCCTGCTCTCGCCGACCAGCTGATCCGCGCTCGCCCGGCCGCAGGCATTGCGGCCGGGCGACGCCAGTGCGCTCACCAGGGCGCTCATCGCGCCCTCACCATCTCCCGTCGCGATCAACCAGCCTTGAGCGTCCTTGCGGCGCGCTGGCCCGCCGGTCAGGTTGCTCTCCCAGCAACGCCCAGCGGGAGAACGACGATGCGCCAGGAGAAGTTTGCCTTCGAGAACGAGGCCGGCATCAGCCTTGCCGGCCGCCTCGACCTCCCCGACGGCCCCGCCCGGGCGCACGCGCTCTTCGCCCACTGCTTCACCTGCGGCAAGGACATCGCCGCTGCCCGGCGCATCGCCCAGCGGCTGACCGAGCGCGGCATCGCGGTGATGCGTTTCGATTTCACCGGCCTCGGCCATTCTGAAGGCGAGTTCGGGAACACGGGCTTCAGCGCCAACGTCGCCGACCTCGTCGCGGCCGCCCGCCACATGGCGGGCCTCGGCATGGGACCCGAGATCCTGATCGGCCACTCGCTCGGCGGCGCCGCAGTGCTCGCCGCGGCGCCTCTGATCGAGAGCGTGCGCGCCGTCGCGACCATCGGCGCCCCGGCCGAACCCGCGCATGTGCTCCACAACTTCGGCGCCGATCTCGAACGCATCAAGGCCGAAGGATCGGCCGAGGTCACGCTTGGCGGGCGCCAGTTCACCGTCGCCGAAGGCTTCGTCGCCGATGTGGAGAAGGCGCGGCTCGACGGCACCCTCGGCCGCCTCGGCGCAGCACTCATGGTGCTGCACGCCCCCCTCGACGCCCAGGTCGGCATCGAGAATGCCGCCGAGATCTTCACCCAGGCGCGGCACCCGAAGAGCTTCGTGAGCCTCGACGATGCCGACCACCTCCTGACCCGCTCGCAGGACAGCGAATACGCCGCCGACGTGATCGCCACCTGGGCCTCCCGCTTCGCCGGCCACTTCCCCGAGAAGACGGAGGCCGAGGGCCCGGCCGACCCCGCCGTGCCGGAGGGTGTCACCCGCTCGACCGAGGCGGCGCGCGAGGGCTTTCTGCAGAACGTCTCCATGGGCGGGCACCGCATCGTAGCGGACGAGCCGAAGCGGTTGGGCGGCCGCGGCGCGGGCCCGACCCCCTACCAGTTCCTTTCCGCAGCCCTAGCGACCTGCACCTCGATGACCGTGCGGATGTATGCGCGCCACAAGGGCATCCCCCTCAACCACATCTCCGTCGACGTGACCCATGACAAGGAACACGCGACCGACTGCGCGGGCTGCGAGGAGGCGCCGAAGAAGATCGACGTCTTCCGCCGCCGGATCTCGATCATCGGACAGCTTAGCCCGGACGAACGCGCGCGGCTCCTCGAGATCGCGGACCGCTGCCCCGTCCATCGCACGCTCGAAGCCGGCGCCAAGGTCCTGACCGAGGAGGGTGCGTGACGGGCCCCCTCGCGCCCGAGCTCTACGACCGGAGCCGTGCGGTCGGGAGCTGGTGGGAAGCCTCGCTGGCGCCCGAGCCGCCCCGCCCCTCTCTCGCCGGCGAGGTCGCGACGGATGTTGCGATCATCGGCGGCGGCTTCGCGGGACTGAACGCCGCCCGAGCACTGGCGGAGCACGCCATCGAGGCGGTCGTGCTCGAGGCGGGCGCCATCGGCTGGGGCGCATCGGGGCGCAATGGCGGGATCTGCGGGCCGGGCGGGGACAAGCTCTCCGCCGCCGCCATGCATCGGCGCTATGGCGCGGCGGAAGTCGCCCGCTACGAGGCAGCGCAGGCCGAGGCGATCGAGTGGGTGCGGGCCTTCGCCAAGACCGAAGGACTAGGGCACCTGCTGCAGGGCGACGGCGAGCTGGTCCTCGCGCACAGCCCCCGCGCGGCCCGGGACCTCGCAGCACTCGCCGAAGCCGAGCCCGAGGGCCATCTCCCGCTGCCGCCGAGCGGGCAGCACGATATCGCGCGCTTCGGCGGGGTGACGATGAAGCCCGCCTTCGGCATCCACCCGCTCGCCTATGTCCGTGCGCTCGCCCGCGCAGCGGACCGGGAAGGCGCGCAGGTCTACGAGCGGTCAGAGGTCACGCGCTGGGCCCGCACCGGTGCCCGTCATCGCCTGGAAACGGCCGCGGGGTCGGTGACGGCGGAGCGGCTCCTGATTGCGACGAACGGGTTCACGCCTGCCGGGCTCTCCCCGATGCTCGCGGGCCTCGCGGTGCCGGTGATCTCGAACATCGCGGTCACGCGGCCGTTGTCGGCGGAGGAGCGGGCCCGACACCCCTGGCTCGGCGAGCATCCGGCGGCCGACACGCGCCACATGCTGAGCTATTTCCGCGTCCTGCCCGATGGCCGCTTCCTCCTTGGCGCGCGCGGCGACACACGGGGCTCTGATGCGGGGGCGGCAGCGATGCGCGCCCATGTGGCGGCCAGGATCGCGGCGGAGCTGCCGGGCTTCGCAGCAGCCGAGATCACCCATTTCTGGCGTGGCCCGATCGCGGCAACGACGCGCCTCACCCCCGCCATCGGCTGGCTCGACCGTGAGCGCCGCGTGGCCCTCGCCCTCGGCTGGCACGGTTCGGGCATCGCGATGGCGAGCCTGGGCGGACGGCTTGCAGCGAAGGTGCTGGCGACGGGCAGCGAGGAGGACGTGCCGCTTCCCATGCGCGGCCCCCCGCCGCGGCTGCCGCTGCCGGGCCTCGTGCCGCTCTATGTGGGCGCTGCGATGACCTTCTATCGGGCCATGGACGCGCTCGCCTTCCTCCCGTCGCGCAAGGCCTGAGGACAGCGCCCGGCGGGCTGGCGTGTGCCCGCCCTCCTCGTCCGTCTGTCCCTTCGGACAGCCGGCCTCCGCGGCCGCCCACCCGCCAGCCCGCATGCAATGGGACACCTTCAGGACCAGCACCATGGCGGATATCGGTTCCCCTTCACCACAAACCGCAATATATTGCCCCGAGAGCAGAGGGTGAACAGGACAGCTATGTCGGATCTCTTCGGGAGCGAACGGGCGGTGGAGGCCTATGACGCCTCCGCCATCGAGGTGCTGGAGGGGCTCGAGCCCGTCCGCAAGCGCCCTGGCATGTATATCGGCGGCACCGACGAACGGGCGCTCCACCATCTGGTGGCCGAGGTGCTGGACAACTCGATGGACGAGGCCGTGGCAGGCCATGCGAGCCGCATCGAGGTGGCGCTCGAGGCTGATGGCAGCGTCACGGTCTCCGACAACGGCCGCGGCATTCCGGTGGACCCCCATCCGCGCTTTCCGGGCAAGTCGGCGCTCGAAGTGATCCTCACCACGCTCCATGCAGGCGGCAAGTTCTCCGACAAGGCGTACCAGACCTCGGGCGGCCTCCACGGGGTCGGTATCTCGGTCGTCAACGCGCTTTCGGAGTGGTGCCGGGTGGAGGTCGCGCGCACGAAGCGGCTCTATGCGCAGCGTTTCGCGCGCGGCGTGACCGAAGGCGCGCTCCAGGAGATCGGAGCGGCACCCAACCGCCGCGGCACCACCGTCAGCTTCAAGCCGGACCACGAGATCTTCGGCGCCCTCGCCTTCCGCCCCGCTCGTCTCCACAAGATGGCGCGCTCCAAGGCCTATCTCTTCCGCGGGGTCGAGATCCGCTGGCGGTGTGCCCCGGAGCTGATCAAGGACGACACGCCGGCGGAGGACAGCTTTCACTTCCCCGGCGGGCTAGAGGACTACCTGACGGCCACGCTCGGCTCGGACGCCTTCTTCGGCGACCGCCCCTTCGCCGGACGCGTCGATTTCGCCGAGAAGTACGGCGCCGGGACGCCCGGCTCGGTCGAATGGGCCGTGGTCTGGACCCCGGCGCGCGACCCCTCCTGCGCCTCCTACTGCAATACCATCCCCACCCCCGAGGGCGGGACGCATGAGCAGGGGTTCTGGGCCGCCCTCCTCAAGGGCCTCCGTGCCTATGGCGAGCTCACGGGCGTGAAGAAAGCGAAGGAGATCGCGCGCGAGGATCTCTCATGCGCTGCCGCCGCCATGATCTCCGTTTTCCTGCGCGAACCCGAATTCGTGGGCCAGACCAAGGATCGCCTCGCCACCGCCGATGCGGTCAGGCTCGTCGAGAGCGCCGTGCGCGACCGCTTCGACACCTGGCTCGCCGCCGACCCGCGCACCGCCGGCGCGATCCTCGACCATCTCGTCTCCCGCGCGGAAGAGCGCGCCCGCCGCCGGGCGGAGAAGGAGACCCAGCGCAAATCCGCCACCCGCAAGCTCCGCCTGCCCGGCAAGCTTTCGGACTGCTCGAACGCCACGCGCGCGGGCAGCGAGATCTTCCTCGTCGAGGGCGACAGCGCCGGCGGCAGCGCCAAGCAGGCGCGCGACCGCAAGTTCCAGGCGGTCCTCCCCCTCCGCGGCAAGATCCTCAACGTGCTCGGGGCCGCCGGCGCCAAGCTCGCCCAGAACCAGGAGCTCTCGGACCTCACCCAGGCGCTCGGCATCGGCATCGGCTCGCGATTCCGCGCGGAGGACCTGCGCTACGAGAAGGTCATCATCATGACCGATGCGGATGTGGACGGCGCGCATATCGCAGCCCTCCTCATGACCTTCTTCTTCACCCAGACCCGAGGGCTCGTGGAAGGCGGTCATCTCTACCTCGCCAACCCGCCCCTCTACCGTCTCTCCCAGGGCGGCAAGGTCGCCTATGCGAAGGACGATGCGGAACGTGCGGCCCTCGAAGCCAAGGGCCTCGGCGGCAAGGGCAAGATCGAAGTCAGCCGCTTCAAGGGCCTCGGTGAGATGATGCCCGCCCAGCTTAAAGAGACAACCATGCACCCCGAGAAACGCCGCCTCACCCGCGTGAGCCTCGACGATCTCGAGGAAACGGGCGGCCTCGTCGACCGCCTCATGGGCAAGAAAGCCGAAGCGCGCTTTCAGTTCATCCAGGCAAACGCCAAATTCGCAGAGACGCTGGATGTGTGAAGTCGAGTGGTCTGACCGGGATGGATGCGTCTGTCGGGGTCGTCAATGGGCTTGACCCGGGCGTCTTGAGAACCCTGACCTGCCAGTGGCCTGTGTATGATCCGTCGATGACCCGGATTGCCCGACGAAGTCCGGCAATGGCCGCACCACATGGTCCTGCTGAACCACGCGCCGCGCTGCGCCGGGACGCAAAGCGGTCGAGTTGGCCTTCAGAATCTCGATACTCTCGAAAAAGAACTTGCCGATACCAAACGCTGCGACGCCGATACTCGCCCGCTCCCCTCCCTTTCTGAGCCGCAAAAGCGCAGATTAGCGCGGGATCTGGACCAGCCCTTGCCCGTTGGCGAAGAAGGCAACATGGACCTCGCGCATCTCGAAGAAGATGTCGTTGTGGGAACAAATGCTGACTGCACGTTTCTGCCCGCGATGCAGCAACGTAGTGCACAGACCGTCCTGCTTGACGATGTGACACCAGCCTCACCCATCGACCGACAACATCAATCAACGCCCGGCGACGCCGCTGCCGATGAGGATAGCTGGTCCGCCTGCGCCAGGCCGGATAGGCGTGAGAGCATCCTTTCAGACTGACGCTCATGTGCATCGACGAACGGTTAATGGTTCTTTGCCATTTTGTCGGCATGAACCGTGGATAACGTGTCTGTGAAGCGATACCGACAAGTCATTAGCGTGAGAGGAGCATTTTCATGACCGCCACCATTATCGTTGTCGCCGCACTGTCCTTCGCCCATCCAGCGCTCGAGGCGCATCCGGTCACCGAGACAGTGGTGACGTCCGAGGTGCGGCTGGCGCAGGCGAGCCTCAGGACCAAGATCAGGCGGAGCAAGTGCCAGTGGATGAGGGATGTCCAGGGCAAGCGATGCTGGCCCCATCCCGGCTCTCATCCGCCGCGGCGCTCGCGCTCGTCCGCGGGCCGCACCGAGACGGCGACCACCTATGCCGACCCACAGATCAAGCCACGCCATCCCTCCCAGAACAATCCCAAGCGCGTCCGCGTCCCTACCGCTGAACCTGTGGCAACCGTGGAGCGTGCGGCGCCGGTCACGCAACGCCCGCAGACCGCGCTGGAGCCCACCGATGCGAGCCCGGCAAAAGCCGAGCAACCGCAATCCTTCTGGGCCTGGGTCATGAGCTTCCTGCTCTGATCCACCGGGCACCGCGTCGGCGGGGGATCGAGCGGCTCCAAACCCGCATCGGCCCCACCCGGCCCGGCACCGCCGATCAGCCCGCCAGCTTCTCGCGCAGCTCCTCGAGCTCCAGCCACTCCTCCTCGGCGGTATCGAGATGGCTGCGGCGCTCCTCGAGCATGACCGTCGCCTTCTGGAACTTCACCGGCTCGCGGGTGAAGAGGTCGGGGTCGGCGAGGAGCCCTTCGAGCTTCGCGATCTCGGCCGTCAGGCGGTCGATCTCGGCCGGCAGTTCCTTCAGCCGATGCTCCTGCTTGAAGCTCAGCTTCTGGCGCGGCGCGCGCGCCGGCGCGGCGGTCTTGGGTGTGCCGGCTTGCTTCTTCTCGGGCTTGCCGGGCTTCGTGGCCGTGTCGAGGTCGGCAAAGCTGCGCCCCGCCTGGACGCGATAGTCGGACCAGCCGCCAGCGTAGATGACCGCGCGCCCGTCGCCCTCCATCGCAATCGTGGTGGTCGCGACGCGGTCGATGAAGTCGCGGTCGTGGCTCACCAGGATCGTCGTGCCGTCGAACTCCGCGATCAGCTCCTGCAAAAGGTCCAGCGTCTCGATGTCGAGATCGTTCGTGGGCTCGTCCAGCACCAGCAGGTTCGCGGGGCGCATCATGATGACGGCGAGCAAGAGCCGCGCCTTCTCCCCGCCCGAGAGCGCACCGACCGGGCCGCGGGCTTGGCGCTCATCGAACAGGAACTCCTTGAGATACGCGACCGGGTGCCGGGCGGCGCCCCGCACGCTGATCCGGTCATCCGACCCGCCGGCCTCGTCCGCCCCGGTGATCGTCGCCCAAAGGCTCTTCTCCGGATCGAGCTGCGCACGCTGCTGGTCGAAGACCGCCATCTCGACGCCCGTGCCGAGCTTGACGCTGCCCTCATCCGGCACCATCGCCCCGATCAGGAGCTTCACCAGCGTCGTCTTGCCCGCCCCGTTCGGGCCCACGATCGCGAGGCACTCGCCGCGCGCCACCCGCAAGTCAAAGGGCTTCAGCACCGCGCGGTCGCCGAAGCGCTTGGCGATACCCCGCGCCTCGATCACGCGCTTGCCGGTCTGCCCCTCGGTCTCGAGCGCCATGGCGGCGGGGCCGCGCCGGCTCACCTGCGCCGCCCGCTCCTGGCGCAGAGCCGAAAGCCGCCGCAGCCGCCCCTGGTTCCGCGTTCGCCGGGCGGAGATGCCCTCCACAGCCCAACGCGCCTCCTCCTTGATCAGCCGGTCGAGCTTGTGGCGGGCGGCGTCCTCCTCCTCCCACACCTTCTCGCGCCACGCCTCGAAACGCGCGAAGCCGTGGGGGGAGCGACGCACCTCGCCCCGGTCGATCCAGAGCGTGCCGCGGGTGAGCTTCTCGAGAAACGCCCGGTCGTGGCTGATGAGGGCGAAGGCTGCGCGGGTCGCGCCGAGCCAGCCCTCGAGCCACTCGATCGCCTGGATGTCGAGATGGTTCGTGGGCTCATCGAGCAGCATCAGATCCGGCTCGCCCGCGATCAGCCGTGCGAGCGCCGCGCGCCGCCGCTCCCCGCCCGAGGCTGCGTCGGGCGCCTGCCGGGCCTCGACCTTGAGCCCGTCCATCGCCGCCTCCGCGCGCCAGCGCTCGGCCGGGTCCAGCTCCGCGGCGGCGTAATCGCCGAGCGTCGCGAAGCCGGAGAGATCGGGATCCTGCGGCAGGTAGCTCACGGCCGTGCCCGGGCGGACGAACAGCTCCCCGCCATCGGGCTCCACCAGCCCCGCCATCACCTTCATCAGCGTCGACTTGCCGGAGCCGTTGCGTCCAACCACCGCCAACCGCTCCCCCGGCGCAAGCGCAAGCTCCACGCCGCCGAAAAGCGGTCGCCCGCCGAAGCCGAGGGTGATGCCGGAAAGGGTGAGGAGCGGAGGTTCTGCCATGGCGGGGAGGTCGCGCGCAGCCCGCCCCCTGTCAAGCACCCGTCAATCGCCACTCAACGGACTATGCCGCCGCGGCGGCATGTCGCGCTGAAGATCGCGCCTCGAAGAGGCTCGCGCTGCCCGCCCCCCTACATGCTGCGACGGGGCGCAACCGCGACCCGGCGACGGAATCGATTTCGGAGATCAGGCATGTTCCTCCCCTTTCACAGCATGAAGGTGGCGAAGGCCGCCGCGGCGGGCGCCTTCATCGGGGTCCTCGGCGCGCTCGCGCTGGCGCGCATGATGAATGGCGGCAGCTGCGCGCTCCAACCAAGGACCGGCAGCGGCGCGCCCGCAGGCAGCGATAGCGAACGAGCGACCTAGCGCGCCCCGCTCCCGGACGGCTTGCCCGCGCGGCACGATCGGCTACGCTGCGCGCAAGACCAACCTGCCAAGGGGCTCCGGCCGCGCCATGAGCATCACGATGAACCCTAACCTCGTCCACGCCCTCGCGCCCCCGGTGATGGAGGCGCGCCGCTGGATCGAAGGCGTTGAGTTCCCGGCCGACCGGCCGCTTCTCAACCTCAGCCAGGCCGCACCCTCGCTCCCCCCGCCCGAGGAGCTGCGCCGCGCGCTGGCCGAGGCGATCCTGGAGCTGCCGGAGGCGCATTTCTACGGCCCCGTCCTCGGCGACCCCGACTTGCGCGAGGCCATCGCCACCCGCTGGTCCACGCTTTATGGCGGCCATGTCGAACCCTTCGACGTCGCGGTGACCTCCGGCTGCAATCAGGCGTTCTGCGCCGCTGTCACCACGCTCTGCGCGCCTGGGGACGGCGTGCTGATGGCGGTCCCGTGGTACTTCAATCACAAGATGTGGCTCGACATGGCGGGGGTGGAGACGCAGGTCTTCGGTTGCGACGACGCCATGCTGCCGGATCTGGAGGCGGCACGCGCCGCGATCCGGCCGAACACCCGCGCGCTCCTCCTGATCTCGCCCAACAATCCCACGGGCGTCGAGTACCCGCCCGACCTCATCCGCGCCTTCTTCGAGCTGGCGCGCGAGCGGGGCATCACGCTCATCCTCGATGAGACCTACCGCGATTTCCTGAGCCGGGACGGCGCGCCGCACGACCTCTTCGCCGACCCCGACTGGCGGGCGCATTTCATCCATCTCTACAGCTTCTCCAAGGTCTACCGGCTCACGGGGCACCGCGTCGGCGCCATGGTCGCCGGCGCCTCGCGCCTGGCGGAGGCCGAGAAGTTCCTCGATACCGTCACCATCTGCCCCTCCCGCGTCGGGCAGTTCGGCGCGCTCTACGGCCTCATGCATCTCGGCGCCTGGGTGGCGAAGGAGCGGGCGGAGATCATCGCGCGCCGCCGGGTGCTGGAGGACGAGTTCGCGAGCCATCTGCCTGACTGGCGCGTGCGCTCCGCCGGCGCCTATTTCGCCTGGGTCGAGCCGCCTTTCGCGATCCCGTCGAACGAGCTTGCGCGGCGCCTGGTGGCCGAGCAGTCCATGCTGATGCTGCCAGGCACGATGTTCGCCCCGCCCGCGCGCGACGGCGACTGGGGCGCCGAGCGCGCCCTGCGCATCGCCTTCGCAAACGCGGATGCGGAGGGGCTCGTGGAGATGGTCCGGCGCCTCGCCGCCTTCACGGCATAGTCAGCCTTCGCGCCCCGCGCCCGGTCCACCTTGTTCCATCCTCGGCACCCCGCTATGGGGTCGGAAACCGCAATTTGGGGCTTGCAGATGCTCGAATTCATCCGCCGCGGCGTGAAGTCCATCTTCGCCAAGATCCTGCTGGGCGTTCTCGTGCTCAGCTTCGCGGTCTGGGGCATCGGCGACATCTTCACATTCTCCGGCGCGACGGCCGTGGGCAAGGTCGGGGACCAGGAGGTGAGCGCGGATCAGTTCGCCGACGCCGTCAGCCGCAACCAGGCGCGCATCAGCCAGGATGCGGGCCGGCTGGTGACGCTCGCGGAGATGCGGGACCAGGGCTTCGGGGTGCGCATCCTGCAATCCCTCCTTCGCGACGCGACGCTCTCTGCGGAAGCCGCGGCCCTCGGCATCCGCGTGCCGGATGACGCGGTCGGTCAGTCCATCCGGGACGAGCCGGCATTCCAAGGGCCAGACGGCGAATTCTCGCCCACCGCCTACCGCGCCTTCCTCGGCCAACAGAACTTCTCGGTCCCTGAGTTCGAGCAGCTGCGCCGCACGGTCATGGAGCAGCAGCTCATCCTGGGCGCGGTCGCGGGCAGCACACTGCCCGGCCCTGGCACCACGGCCCGCATCGCCGCGCATCAGGGGGAGAGCCGGGTCCTCAGCACCCTCCGCCTCAGCTACGACATGGCCGCAGCGCCCGTTGAGCCCGATGACGCGACGCTCGCGGCCTTCCTTCAGGCGAACGAGAACCGCTTCCGCGAGCCCGAGCGCAAATTCGGCGCGTATCTCGTGGTCGATCTCGGCTCCCTCGCCGATGCCGCCGCCCCCTCCGAGGAGGAACTGCGGGCGGCCTACGAGGCAGAGGTGGACCGCTTCGTCAGCCCCGCCGAGGCCGTGCTCGAACAGATCAACTTCGGCTCGCTCGAGGAGGCGGAAGCTGCGGCCGCAGGTGCCTCGACACCCGCTGGCTTCGCGGCACTCGCCTCGGAACGCGGGCTAAGCATCGACGACATCGCCCTCGGCACCGTCGGTCCAGGCGACCTGCCGCCCGCAGTCTCGGACGCCGTATTCGCACAGAGCGAGGCGGGCGTCGTCGGCCCGATCGAGACCCCACTCGGCGCGGCAATCGTCAACGTGATCGCGGTGGCGCCGGAGCGCGCCACGCCTTTCGAGGACGTGCGCGAACAGCTCTCCGAGCGCATGGCGCTCGAGGCCGCCTATGCTCGTACCCCGGAGCTCGCAGGCCTTATCGACGAGCAGCGGGCGGAGGGGCGCAGCTTCGACGAGATCGCCGACGCGCTGGATGGTGTCGAAACCGGTGAGATCGCCGGTTGGGCGGCGGACAGCACGGTGGCAGAGGGCGAGGCGCCGCTCGTCTTCGCCACCCAGCCTGCGCGCACCGAGCTTCTCACCGCCCTGGATCTCGAAGAACGCGACCTCGTCGAGCTGCCCGATGGCGGCTACTTCCTCGCCCGCATCGACCGGATCGAGCCCGCTTTCCTCCCCGAGCTAGACGATATCCGCAATGGCGTCGGCGAGGCCTGGATCACCGAGCAGCGGCTGGCCGATCTCGAGGAACAGGGCGAGCGCATCGTCACCGCCCTCGGGCGCGGCACCGGTGCGACGCTCGGCTCCATGGCCGCCGGCATGGGCCGCACGGCGCAGGACGTCGGCCCCCTGCCCCGCGGCGGCGTCATCGAGGGGCTGGACGGCACCACGGTAGCGGAAGCCTTCGCGCTCGAGGAAGGCGGCGCCTTCGTCGCCCGCGGCACGGACGGGGAAAGCGTCTATGTCGTGGCGCTCGAGCGGATCGACGAACCTGCACCCGAAGCGCTCGCCGCCGCGAGCGAGGAGCTCGAGACCGCTTTCAGCAGCTCCCTCGGCCGTGACATCGCCGAGTACTTCGCGCGCGCCGCGCAGGAGGCGCATGGCGCCAGCATCGACGAGGCGGCCGTGTCGCAGACCTTCGATCAGATGGGCGCGGCCCAGCATGGCGGCGGCTACGGCCACGGGGGCTGAGACCGACCGAATGCAGCCCGTCATCCACCCGAGCGCCGAGCGCTTCGCCGCAGCCCATGCGGCGGGGCGGAACCAGGTCGTCTGGACCGAACTCGTGGCGGACCAGGACACGGCCGTCTCGCTCATGCTGAAGCTCACCGGGGCCGCACCCCTCTCCTTCATGCTCGAGAGCGTGACGGGCGGGGAGATCCGCGGGCGATACTCGGTCATCGGCCACGCGCCCGACCTCATCTGGCGCTGTCGGGGCGATGCGGCCGAGATCAACCGCGCCCCCGGTGACAGCGACCGTTTCACGCCGGAGGATGGCGGTGCCCTTGCCTCGCTCCGCCGCCTGATCGCGGAGAGCCGGATCGACCTGCCGGAGGGGCTGCCGCCCATGGCCGCGGGGCTCTTCGGCTATCTCGGCTACGACATGATCCGGCTCGTCGAACGATTGCCCGAGCCGAACCCGGACCCCCTCGGCCTCCCGGACGCGATGTGGCTCCGCCCCTCCCTCGTCGCCATCGTGGACAATGTGAAAGACCAGGTGACGCTGGTCGCCCCTGCCTGGGCCGCCGACGGGCAGACGGCCGAGGCCGCCTACGCCGCCGCCACGACCCGAATCGAGGATGCGATCGCAGCACTCGACCGCGAGGCGCTGCCCTCGCCCGTCACGCCGCTCGGTGCAGCACAGCCCCGCGACCCTGTGGCTGCCCTCGGCACCGCGCCCCTCTCGAACACGCCACATGCGCGGTATCTTGAGATGGTCGAGCGCGCGAAGGAGTACATCCGCGCCGGCGACATCTTCCAGGTCGTGCCGTCCCAGCGCTGGACCCTGCCACTCGGCGCAGAACCCTTCGCGCTCTACCGCGCGCTCCGGCGCACGAACCCCAGCCCTTACATGTTCTACTTCAACCTCGGCGGCTTCCACATCGTCGGCGCGAGCCCCGAGATCCTGGTGCGGGTGCGCGACGGCAAGATAACCATCCGCCCCATCGCCGGCACCCGCCCCCGGGGCGCGACGCCTGAGGAGGACAAGCGGCTCGAGGACGAACTGCTGGCCGACCCGAAGGAGCGGGCGGAGCATCTCATGCTCCTCGATCTCGGCCGCAACGATGTGGGCCGCGTGGCGGAGATCGGCACGGTCGATCCGAACGAGCAGTTCACCGTCGAGCGCTACAGCCACGTCATGCACATCGTCTCGAATGTCGACGGCGTGCTGTCAGCCGACCATGACGCGCTGTCGGCCCTCCTCGCTGGCCTGCCGGCGGGCACGGTCAGCGGGGCGCCCAAGATCCGGGCGATGGAGATCATCGACGAGCTCGAGAGCGAGAAGCGCGGCGTCTATGCCGGTGGGGTCGGCTATTTCGGCGCGGGCGGAGAGATGGACACCTGCATCGCGCTCCGCACCGGGGTCGTGCAGGGCGAGAACCTCTACGTGCAGGCGGGCGGCGGCGTCGTCTGGGACAGCGAGCCCGAAGCGGAGTTCCAAGAAACCGTCTCCAAGAGCCGCGCTCTCCTCCACGCAGCCGCCGTGGCGCGCTCCTTCACCCGCGGCAGCAACTGATCAACCGGCGCCCGCCCCCACCCTCGTCAGGTTTCGCCGCTAGATGAGAACATATAGTGAATATTGGCGCTGAAGATGGCAAGATCGAACGACGCGCCGCACCAGCTTCCCTGCGTCACGGCAGGGTTTGGTGGCGGCCGACCGCTCCGAAGCATTGTCTTGAACGCCGTGCGAGTTCTTCGATCCACAGCCTTGCGGAGTACCCTGAACTGTTGGACCCGGATGGGTCATTCGCCGGTTTGGCGGGAAGGTCTAGAAAATATTTCATTTTCAACATGTTAAATGCCGCGTCAGGCCCGGTAGTGACTGGCTCATGCGATCCGGCTGGACCACGTGTGTTAGGACTTCGGAGTTCGGCGCGCCTCACCAGGCGTGCCTATGAGAGACAGCGACGTTCTCCCCGCATCACAAAATTTCGGCACTCTGCTCGGCTGCCCGTTGGCGATTGCATCCTGCGCAGGGCGTCGCAGGGCACCCGCGTCACGACACCACGGCGTCCCGGAGGCAGCTTGCAGACCCAGAGGACATGGCGGTTCCGGGCTGACTGGTCGGTGATCTGAGGGCGCCACCACCAGAGTTCCAGGCCGTCCCGGCGGTGGCGCGATCCCTGTGATCTGGTGCTCTCCGATCCGCCTCAGCCGGTGCCGCGCCGGCGGATGATGGCGGAGAGGGGCGCCATCGTCACCCCTCCGGCGCCTTCCAGTGCGAAGGTCAGCGCGGCGCGCAGGGCCGCCGGCGTCGCCGGTGCCACGACGACGGCCGTGCCCTGGCGCTTCGCCACGAGGGCGGCGATGTTCAGGGTCTGGAGAAGCTGGCCCTCGGTCGTGCTCGACGTCGCCCCGCGATCGGGCGAGATCGCCGGGATGCCGGCTGACCGCGCGGCCCGCAGAGCCGCACCGCCACCGATGCTCCGGCTATCGAAGAAGGCGAACCCGTTCTCCGAGAGCGCCGTCAGAAGCGCACCTTGCGGCCGCCCGCCGCTGTTCGCGCCATCCATCAGCGCCGCTGCGACGCCGAGCGGCATGGCCGCAAGCGCCGCCTGCGCCTCTTCGGGTGTCGCATCCGCCGGCAGCTCCGCGATCAGCTCATGCCCCGCCGCACGCAGCCGTTCGGCCGCCGCGCCCACATCGCGCGCTGCAGTGGGCAGCCCCACCGTGACGGGGAAGCCCAGGCTCTCGAGCGCATCCAGCGGCACTTCCGCGCCTTCGAGCGGGCTCAAGAGGACGAGCGAGATAGCCTGCGCCCCGCTCGCCAGCGTGAAGTCGCGGGCATTGACCTCCAACGCCGGTCCCGCCAGCGCCAGACGGGCATCCCCGGACGAAGGCGCCGCCGCGGCGTCCTCGCTGTCACCGGTAAGGTCGGAGGGGTCGAGAGGCGCCGACGCGCCGGGCGCGTCATCCGAACCAGCGTCGCTCGCAGTGTCGGTCTCGAGGGCGGCCTGACGCTCAGCGTCAGGATCGGGCTTGATGGCCGGGAGCGGCACGATGCCGGTCGCCACATCCTCGACCTCGACCCCGGGCTCGATCACCGCACCCAGCGGCACGCCCGGCGCTTCCTCTGGAGGCTCCGCGGGCGCAGCGGCCGGAGCATCCTCTGGAACCGCCGGCTCCAGCGCCGCGGTATCGATCTCTGCAGGCTCGGACGAGCCATCATCGCCACCGGCAACCGCATCGACAGAAGGGGCGGATGCGACCGGGTCTGCCTGCACGTCATCGGTCGCGGCCGATGGCTCGAGGGGAGAAGCGTCGTCCCCGGTCCCGATGGCCTCCAGCGCCTCGAGAGCGCGCCGCGCCTCCTCGGGCGACATCTCGGCGATATCCTGCGGGTCGGTCGGCAGGCTCGCCACGAGATCGGCCTCTGCGCTCGCGGCCCCCGGCTCCCCGGCCGCGACACCTTCCGGCGCGGCTTCGTCTGAAGGATCGGCGGAGTGCTCCGCTTCGAGCGCCGCCAGCGCCTGGCGCGCCTCCTCCGCGGTCATGCTCCCGGGATCGAGGGTGACATCGACCCCCGGCGTGTCCGGCACCGGCACACCGGTAGCCGGTGGCGCGGCCGGCGCTGGCGTCGCGGCACCGCCATCGAGAAGGAGCGAGGTCGGCCCATCGCCGCTCGCCGGCAGCTCAGTTGCCTCACCACCCTGCGTGCCAGTGGGTGCTGCGGTAATCGGCGGCGCGATGACCAGCCCGCCGGCCGAGGGGCTTGCCGGCCCGCTCGAAAGCCCACCCGGCGCAAGGCCCGAGACCGAGGACGGCGCCGATGGCGCGCTCAGCCCGTCCCCGCCGCTCGGCGCGCGGGGCACTAGACCCGAGAGCCCGGCATCGCCGTCCTCTGCGCCAAGAGCGCTGCGGTCGAGGCCGGCGATCGTGTCCGCTTCGCCACCCGGTTGGCTCGGCGCCACGACGGGGGCGCCGCCGCCGCCGGGCACCGAGACGCTCGGTGCCCGGCTCGGCGCCGCCGCGGGCGCATCGGGCAGCACGGTCTCCTCGGCGAAATTGCCTTCGGTCGTCGGACCGCTCCGACCCCGCTCCTCGCGAAGCGCCGCCGTCTCGGTCCCGCCGCTGTCGACGCCGGCCGAGACGCCCGCCCCATCATCCTCGGCCGCCGCATCGCCACCTTCTTCCGGCAAAGGCGCAGGCGGCAGGAGATAGAGCACGCCCACCATTGCGAGCGCGGTCAGCATCGAGCCGCTCACGAGACCCTTCAGGAACCCGCCGGTCCAGCTCCCCCCCGGTTGCTGACCGCGGTTTCTGTTCTTCCAGCTCATGGCCTTGCCAACTCCCCAAGCCCACTCTGGCGGGCCGCCCTCAGGACCCAACGCAGCAACCCCCGCTGCGGTGCCCAACCTGACCCGCCACCAACGCGGGCACAAGGCCCGCTTCGGCAAACCTGCCGCATCGCCGCTGCAGACCCTGCCAGCGCGCTTGACGCAACCGCCCGCGCCGCGCGATCACCGAACGGCTGGGGGACGCTGCATCCGCGCTCCCGGCACCTTCGTCAACGCGCCGACCGGCGCGGCAACGGGAGCGCCTTCGCGAGCCGCCACATGATTCTGCTTATCGACAACTACGACAGCTTCACCTTCAACCTCGTTCATTATCTTGGCGTTTTGGGGGCGGAGGTAAGGGTCGAGCGGAACGATGCGCTATCGGTCGCCAAAGCGCTGGCGTCGGGTCCGCAGGCCATCGTGCTCTCGCCGGGTCCGGGCACGCCCGATCAGTCGGGCATCTGCCTCGATCTCATTGCCGAGGCGCCAGCGGATCTGCCGATCCTCGGCGTCTGCCTCGGCCATCAAGCCATCGGCCAGTGCTACGGCGCCAAGGTGGCGCGGTGTCACGAAGTGCTCCACGGCAAGCTCTCCACGGTGACGCATTCCGGGACGGGGCTCTTCGCGGGCCTGCCCCAGGGCTTTCTTGCAACGCGCTACCATTCGCTGACCGTGGCGCCGGAGAGTGTGCCGGAAAGCCTCGAGGTCACCGCGCGCTCGCAGTCGGGCGTGATCATGGGCCTCGCGCATCGCACGCGGCCGGTGCACGGCGTGCAGTTCCATCCGGAATCGATCGCGAGCGAGCACGGCCACGCGATGCTGGCCAACTTCCTGGCCCTCGCCGGGATCGAGGGCACGGCGGAAGCCCGGGAAGCCGCAGAGAAACAGGCCGAAGCGCGCGCCGGGGCGATCAAATGACCACGGCTCCCGGCGACCTGAAGCCGCTGATCGCGCGCGCCGCCGCAGGCCCCCTAAGCCGGAGGGAGGCGGAGCAAGCCTTCGACGTGATCATGGCGGGCGGGGCGACCCCGGCGCAGGTCGCGGGCTTTCTGATGGCGCTGGCGATGCGCGGCGAGAGCGTCGACGAGATCGCCGGTGCTGCCAGCGTCATGCGCGCGCGCGCCACCCGCGTCGCCGCCCCCGAGAATGCCATGGACATCGTCGGCACCGGCGGGGACGGGAAAGGCACGCTGAACGTCTCGACCGCCGCCGCCATCGTGGTGGCCGGCGCGGGCGTGCCGGTGGCCAAGCACGGCAACAAGGCGCTCTCCTCGCGCGCAGGCGCGGCGGACGCGCTCGGCCAGCTCGGCGTCGAGGTGATGGTACCGGCGCCGGTGGCCGAGCGCGCGCTCGCCGCCTGCGGCCTCTGCTTCATGATGGCGCCGATGCACCATTCGGCGATGCGCCATGTGCAGCCCGTGCGCCTCGAACTCGGCGTGCGCACGGTCTTCAACATCCTCGGCCCCCTCAC
>JBCBYV010000040.1:0-28936 GCA_039815685.1 Pseudomonadota bacterium
CCCCCCCCCGCCCGCCCGTTCGGCGGCGGCCCGGCGCAGCGGCGGTCATTCGGTCACACGGTCAGAGGCCGAGCATTGCCTTGGCGACGATGTTGCGCTGGATCTCGTTCGAGCCGCCATAGATCGAGAGCTTGCGCATGTTGAAGTAGTTGCGGGCGAGCGGACCTGCATGGCCCGGCCCCACTGGCTCGCCGTTCCAGCCCTCGTCGAACTGCTCAGGCAGGTAGGGCATCGCATAGGGCCCGATGGCGCGGCGCAGGAGGTCGGTCGCCTCCTGCCGGATCTGGGTGCCCTTGATCTTGAGGAGCGAGCTTTCCGGCCCCGGCGCCTTGCCCTTGCCGGCCGCCGAGACCATGCGGAGGTTGAAGATCTCCATGGCCATCAGGTCGATCTCGAGCTCCGCCATGCGGGCGGCGAAGAGCGGGTCGTCGGCAAGCGCCCGGTCTCCGTCCCGCTCGGTCCCCGCCACGCCGCGGAGATGGCTGACGAGCGCCTTCGAGTAGGCGACGCCCGCGATGCCGGTGCGCTCGTGGCTGAGAAGGAACTTGGCGCAGGTCCAGCCCTTGTTCTCCTCGCCAACGAGGTTCTCTACCGGCACCTTCACATCCGTGAGCCAGACCTCGTTGACCTCATGCTCCCCGTCGAGGGTGATGATCGGGCGCACTTCGACGCCGTGCGTACTCATGTCGATGAGGAGGAAGCTGATCCCCTCCTGCGGCTTTCGCGCCTCCGGGTCCGTCCGGCAGAGACAGAAGAGCCAGTCCGCGTGATGGCCGAGGGTGGTCCAGGTCTTCTGGCCATTGACGATGTAGTGGTCGCCCTCCCGGACAGCGCGGGTCTTGAGGCTCGCGAGATCGGAGCCCGCGCCGGGCTCGGAGTAGCCCTGAGCCCACCAATCCGTGCCATCGAGGATGCGCGGCAGATAGTGCTTCTTCTGCGCCTCGCTCCCGAACTCGAGCAGGACGGGGCCCAGCATGTTGACGCCGAAGGGGACGATGCGGGGTGCCCCCGCCGCCACCATCTCC
The DNA here is from genome assembly GCA_039815685.1 of Pseudomonadota bacterium. GTDB lineage: Bacteria > Pseudomonadota > Alphaproteobacteria > Rhodobacterales > Rhodobacteraceae > Thermohalobaculum. Next base: position 1,026 of record JBCBYV010000040.1, read on the forward strand.
TCCTCGAAGATGTGCTTCTCAACGGCGCTCCAGCCGGGACCGCCCCATTCCACGGGCCATGACCAGGCGAGGGCATTGCGGCTTTGGAGAGCGCGGTGCCAAGTCTCGTAATCCGCCTTCTTGAGCCGCTTGCCGGCCTTCACCTTGTCCGAGAGCCAGGAGGGCAGGTTCTCGGCGATCCAGCTGCGTGCCTCCGCTCGGAAAGCCTGCTCCTCGGGCGTGAAGCTCAGATCCATCGGTTCTCTCCCCTGGCGTCGGGCGGCGTGTCTGCCGTTGGGCCGGGGCGCGTGGACCTCGCGGGTCGCTCGCCCAGCCGCCATCCTTGCTCCGCCGAATTGTCGGGCGCGTCAACAGTCGCGGCTTTCTCAAGATCGGGCACTGTGTCACCCTCCGCGCACTGCACCGAGATCTGCTTCGCCATGCGAGTTGATTATCCGGGAGGCCCATGGCCTAAGGCGTGGGCGCGTCGACGGAACGGGGTCCGGGCGCAGCGAAGGATGCAACGCCCTACGCGACGAGCGAGACCGCATGGAAATCGCCAGGATCATCTTCATTCTCACCCTGTTCGTCATGGGCGTCGGCGGCGGCTTCGCCTACGGCATCTACAGCGGCTGGCGCGAGAACAGCACCTTCGAGTTGATGCGCGAGGCGACGGCGCAGGCGACGATCGCGGTGAACTCGGTCTATGAGAGCGCGCAAAGCACGGCGGACCAGGCGGCACTCCACCGTGTCTCCCTGCGCGGCAGGACGCCCGGCGTCGGCGTCAACACGGCGCCCGATCAGGACAGTCTGGTGCTGCTGACCGGCTTCTTCGAGAACGGTCCGGGCATGAAGCTCCTGCGGCGTGACGGCACCACCGTCGCCGAGTGGACGGCGCTCTACTACGATGTCTTCCCGGATCCGCAGCACATGTACCGCCCGCCCTTCAACAACTTCCATATCGATCTGCATGGCTCGCTGATCGATCCCGACGGCTCGGTGGTATTCAACTTCGAATATGGCGGCAGCGTCAAAATGGACCGCTGCGGCGAAGTGCTCTGGACCGTCGAGCGGCCCACCCACCACTCCATCGAGCCGCGGGAGGCCGGTGGCTACTGGATCGTCGGCGGTTTCGACCGGTTCGACATCGAGCCCACGGAGTTCTTCCCGCTCTCCGCATCACGCCCTGCCGGCAGCAAGATCCGCGAGGACACCGTCATGGCCGTATCGGCCGATGGTGAGATCCTTGTGGAGCGCTCGGTGCCCGAGATCCTCTGGGGCTCGGGCATGGAGGCGGTGTTCTCCGCCACCGGCCTCAACTTCGACATCAACACGTTCGAAGACCAGGAAGTCATCCATCTCAACGACATAACCGAGCTTTCGAGCGATCTGGCCGATGCATTCCCGATGTTTGAGGCGGGCGATCTGGCGATGTCGCTGAGGGACTACAACCTCATCGTCGTGGTCGATCCGGATGACTGGCGCGTGAAGTGGTACCAGACGGGCCCCTGGGTCCGGCAGCATGATCCGGAGTTCAACCCGACCGGTCGGATCACGATCTTCAACAACAACCTCTACTGGCTGGGCGGCGGCGGCACGCCGATGGGAGAGGTGACGCGCGGCAGCAATATCATCGCCGTGGACCCGGCGACGGGGGAGACCGAGATCCTGTTCGGGGACCGCGAGGGCGAGGCGTTCCGCACCACCGTGCGTGGCAAGCACGAGCGCACACCCGCGGGCGGCTTCATCCTGACCTCGCATCTCGACGCGCTCGCGCTCGAGTTCAATGCGGATCGAGAAATCGTCTGGACCTATGTGAACGCCATCGACGAGCGCTCCGCCATCAAGCTCACGGACGCGCAGGTGCATGCCGCGGACTACTTCACGGTGACGGATTGGAGCTGCCCGGTCGCCGCGGACTGACGCGGCAATCGGGGGGGGGGGCGCGGAGTGGTCTGTGGCTCAGTCCGTCAGATCCACGGGTTTGCCCAGCAGCATGAGCGCTGCCGGCACGCTTCCCGCCATGTCGAAATGGATGAGGTCGGTCGCGAGCCGGTTCCAGAGCGCGCAGTAGAGCTCCGCGACCCCGGTCAACGAGGTGTCCGTCGTTACGATCACCGAGCGCCAGGCCGGGATCGCCGCGCGCAGATGCTCCTCGACAAGCACCCTGCCCTGCATGAGCTGGAGCTTCGACGCGGTGAGGTCCCCTGCCCGTGCGCTCGGCCCGAGGACCACGATCCGGTCGTTGCCATAGAAGAGACGCGCATCCGGCTCGTGCTCGATCCACTGCAGGAACGCCTCGAGACTGAGCGCGCCATCGACATTGATGATCGCAAGGCGATGTTCGCGATAGAGCGTGACTTTCTTCCGCATGGCCCGTCCAGCTCGGCAATACGCGCGCGATGCCCTACACGGTCTCCGCCGCACCCCAAACGCAGGTCGCCTGGCTCGATAGCACACCGCCGTTGCCGTGGGCGACGCTGAGACGGATGTTGTTGGTCCAGCCACCCGGACTGCGCGCGCCTTCGTCGACGCCGAGGCTCGCCCGGATCTGGCGCAGCGCCTCGATCGTGACGAAGAGGCCGTACATGCCGGGATGGACGCAGGAAAGGCCGCCGCCATTGGTGTTGACCCGCAACTCGCCCTCGGGCGCGATGCGGCCGCCCGCGATGAAATCGCAGGCCTCGCCCTTGGCGCAGAACCCGAGATCTTCCAGGAAAAGCAGAGTGTTGATGGTGAAGGCGTCGTAGAGCTGTGCAGTGTGCATATCCTTCGCCCCATAGCCCGCCATCTCGAAGGCGCGCGGGCCCGAGGCGGCGGCGGCCGTAGTGGTCAGCGACGGCATGGCCGAGATCATGCGGTGATGATGCTCGAAGGCCGCGCCGAGGAGGAAGACCGGCGGTCGCGCGGCATCTCTCGCCCGGTCCGCGCGGGTCATGACGATGGCCGCGCCGCCATCTGTCACAAGGCAGCAGTCGAGCTTGCCGAGCGGGTCGGAGATCATGCGCGCGCCCACGACCTCCTCGACCGTCAGCGGCCCTGCCTCATGCATGAAGGCCTCGGGGTTGAGGAGCGCCCAGGCGCGGGCAGCAACCGCCACTTCGGCGATCTGTTCGCGGGTTGCGCCGACCTCATGCATATAGCGGCTGGTGGCCAGCGCGTAGGCGGTGAGCGGGTTGCGGGGTCCGTAGGCAGCCTCGAAGGGCATGGGCTCGGAGATCGACTTGAAGCCCCCCGCCGTGCGCTGGTTCGACCCGTAGGCGATGACGGCGACGTTGCAGAGCCCGGCCTCAAGCGCCATCGCCGCCATCAGCGCATGCGCCATGAACGAGGAGCCGCCGATATTGGAGCCATCGGAGAACTTGGGCTGGATGCCCAGATGCTCCGCCAGCGACATCGCGGCCATGGAATGAAAGGCGGTCGCTGCAAAAAGCCCATCGACCTCACCGAGCGGGATGCCCGCATCGTCGAGCGCCTTGCCTACCGCTTCTGCCATGATTTCCATGGCGTTACGGCCCTTTGCTTCACCGGTGCCGGCCGTTGCGAGGCCGACGCAGGCAGCTCTTGCGCGGAGGTTCATGATCCCTCCACCACGTCGAAGACCACGTTCGGCTCACCCCCTACCTCGGCGATGCGCGCCTTCACGCGCATGCCGATGGCGACGGCATCTGCTGCCACACCCTCGACGCGGCTCATGAGGCGCGGGCCTTCATCGAGATCCACGAGGCTGATGTTGTAGTCCCCGCCCTTCTCCGGCCGCTGGCGCGTGCAGGTCGTGGCATAGACGGTGCCCATGCCGCTCGCCTCGACCCATTCGAGATCCTGCGCCCCCGTCCCCGGCGCGAGGGTCCGCGGGTAGAAAATATAAGCATCGCTTGAGGTTGAGCGCTGGATCATGAAGCGGCCCTCAGCGAGATGCGCACGGAACTGTGCCTCGGGACCCGGCCCGTCGAAATAGCCGCTCATGGCATCTCCTTCTTCTTCACGATCAGCGCGTCGAGTGCGACGCAGCGGTCGGGCAGCGCCCGCAGGGGATTGATCTCGAGGCTTTCGACACGGTCGCCAAGGGCGGCGGCGAGGCTCGAGAAGCGGGCGATGGTGTTGGAAAGAGCCAGGATATCAACGGGTTCAGCGCCGCGGGCACCCTCCAGCAGCGCACGGCCCTTGAGCTCGCCGATCATCTCGCGCGCGGTGGCGGCATCGAAGGGCGCACGACGGAAGGCGACGTCGCCGAGGATCTCGGTGAAGATGCCGCCGAGGCCGAAGACGACCACGGGGCCGAAGACCGGATCGACCTTCGCGCCGAGGATGCAGTCGACGCCATCCGGGACCATGGGCGAGACCATGACGCCGTCGAGCCGGGCGCCGGGGGCGTAGGCGCGAGCGGCGTTCATCAGGCGGCCGAAGGTGGCCGACGCGTCTCCGACCGAGACGTTCAGCGCCACACCACCAGCCTCGGTTTTATGTGGGATATCAGGGGATTGGATCTTCATCGCGAGGCGATCGCCGATCCGTGCGGCAGCATCGGAGGCGGTCTCGGGGTCCGTCGCGAGGATGTCCTCGACCACCGGCAGGCCGGCTGCGTGCATCACCGCCTTTGCCTCGCGCTCGGCCAAGGGACCGGCGGGGAGAATCACGTCCGTGAGGGGTGCGGGCATGCGGGGCGCTGCGGTCGCGAAGGCGGCGCCGAAGAACATCATCGCGGCCATGGCGGTGATCGCGCGGGAGGGATCTTCGAAGCAGGGGAAGCCCTCCGCCTCGTATTGTGCGCGGATCTCGGGGCTTGCGATCACGGAGTGGATGAAGAGGCTTTCGTCGCGCCCCTGCATCGCCTCTTTGAGGCCGGCGAGGAGCGGTGCGGAGAGGTGTGGAGAGCCCGCGACGGAGGTCCAGAACCCGATGAGGCCGTCATAGCCGCCCTCATCGAGCATCGCCTTCGTAAAACGCGGTACAATACTCAGATCGTTGAAGAATTGCGCCGTCACATCGACGGGGTTCACAGGTGAGGCGAAGGGGACAAGCTCCTTCAGCTCCGCCTGAGCGGCCGCCGGCATGGGCGCGACCTCTAGGCCGTGATCCGCCGCCGCGTCCGCCATCAGCACCCCCGCCCCGCCGGAGATCGTGACGAGCCCGATCTTGCGCCCTGTGGGGTAGATTCGGGGCCGAGCGGCATAGGCGATGTCCAGCATCTCCTCGGTCGTGCGCGCACGGTAGGCGCCATGGGCGCGCAACACCGCGTCGTAGACCGCATCCTCTCCCGCCAGCGATGCAGTATGCGAGGAGGCAGCGGCGGCGCCGACATCGGATCGGCCAACCTTCATGAACACAACGGGCTTACGTTCGGCGCGCGCGGTCTCGAGGGCCGCGACAAGCGCGTCGCCGTCCTTGATGCTCTCGGCATAGGCCATGATGGTGTGGACGCTTTCGTCCTCCGCCATGAGCCTGATGGCCTCGGCCACGTGGACGTCAGCCTCATTCCCGGTGGTGAGCCAGTAGCGCATGCCAAGGCCACGCTCGTGGCTGACCATGTAAATGTGGCTGCCATAGGCACCGGACTGGGACGCGATGGCGATGCCGCCGGGTTTCGGCGTTGCGCGATCGATGGTGCTGGAGAAAGTCGGGTAGAAACCGTGCGCGCTGTCGAAGAGGCCGAGGCAGTTGGGTCCGATAACGCGTAGCCCGCCGGCCCGCGCGATCTCCGCCGTCTCCGCCTGCAGGGCAGCACCTTCCTCGGAGGCCTCGGCGAAGTTCGAGGAGAAGATGAGGGCGGTCTTCGCGCGCTTGGCCACGGCCTGGCGAATGACCTCGGGCACGGTCTTTGCCGGCACGGCGACGAGGACGAAGTCGACCTCACCGGGGATCTCCGCGAGGGTCGGGAAGGCGGGCAGGTCCTGCACGCGGTCGCGTTTGGGGTTCACCGGGTAGACGGCGCCGGGGAAGCCATGGTTCTTCATATGGCTGAGAGGGCGTCCGCCGATGCGGGTGGGGTCGTCCGATGCGCCTACGATGGCGATGGAGGACGGCGTCATCAGGTCAGCGAGCGTCGTCTGCCGGCCCGCGCGGCCGCCCGAGCGGAGCGCCCCCCGGATGGTGTCGCCGGTGGGGGGTCGAGTATCGGGCCGTTCGTTCATGCGCCCATCCCGCCCACGCTGAGCCCGCCGCAGACATGGAGCATCTGACCCGTGGTGAAGCCTGCCTCGTCGGAGAGGAGATGCGCGACGGCGGCGGCCACTTCCTCCGGCGCGCCCATGCGGCGGAGGGGGACGCGGGCGAGGAGCGCTTCGCGTGCGGGGCTGCCTGGCGGCTGATCGGTCGCGAACATCTCCGTGTCGATTGGTCCGGGGGCGACGCCGTTCACGGTGATGCCGTGGGGGGCGAGCTCGAGCGCGAGCGTGCGCGTGAGGCCGGTGACCGCGGCCTTTGAGCTTGAGTAGGAAGCGCGCGTTGCCTTGCCGAGCGCTGCGCGGCTGCCGAGGTTTACGATCCGTCCGAAGCCCGCGGCCTGCATGGCCGGGAGGACCGCCTGGACAGACCAGAGAACGGACTGGACGTTGACGCGCATGGTCGCCTCGAAATCGGCGTCCGAGACCTCGCCGACGCTGCCCACCGTGACGATTCCGGCATTCGCCACGAGCCGGCAGGCGCCGCAATCGGCGGCGATCTCGGCGAGCTTGGCCTTGGCCGAGGGATCGTTGAGGTCGACCTGAGCCTCGATGCCGGGCCCCTCGAACTTGCCGCGAGCGAGGCCGACGACGTGGTAGCCATCAGCGGCGAGGCGCGCCGCGATGGCCTTGCCGATGCCGCGGCTTGCGCCGGTGACGATGACGGTGTCGCGTCCACTCACGTCGGCGTCCTCATCGCCAGGCCGAGCACCGCGCGGCGGCGGAGCCAGAGGGTTGGTCGGTAGCGGTCATCGCCGGTTAGGGCGTGGAGCTGCTCTAGAATGTCGAGACAGTGCGCAGGACCCATTTCATCGGCGAATTCAAGGGGGCCAAGCGGGTAGTTGAGGCCAAGCTTCATGGCGGTGTCGATATCCTCGGGCGCGGCGAGGCCGATCTCCGCCATGTAGGCGCCGAGATTCGCGACCATTGCCGTGATGCGCTGGCCGACGAAGCCGGGGCTGTCCTTGATCGCCGTGACCTTCCGGCCCGAGGCGGCGATGGCGGCGGCGACCGCATCCCGGATCGCGGGGTCGGCGCCCGGCGCGGTCATTAAGGTGAGGCGCTTCGAGGTGTCGCCCGAGACATCGAGGCAGACGAGGCGGCGGTGGTCGATCCCGGCGTCGCTGGCCGTGTGGGTCGCGTCCTTGCCGAAGGGGGCGGCGAGGATCGGGCAGCTTCCGTCATCCTCCCCGATCTCGAGGCCCAGCTCGTCGGCGAGGGTCGCCAGCAGCTTGTCCGGATGCTGGCCGCCGGAATAGGCCGCCTCGCGGGTTTCGACATCGACGCCCAACTGCTCAACCAGCGCGTCGAAGGCCGCATCGAACTTGGCGATGGCGACGCGTCCGGCCGGGGCGGCGTCCGTTTCGTGGTCCGGCGACGGGGTGCCGACGGGCTTGCCGGCCTCATAAGCGTACCAGCCTTGCCCGGTCTTGCGGCCTAGGAGGCCCGCATCGAACATCGCCTTGTGGTTGGGGCGCGTGGCGAGGCGGGGGTCCTGCTGGTAGCCCTCCCAGACGATCTGGCTGACCGGGTAGTTCACATCGATCCCGGTGAGGTCCATGAGCTCGAAGGGGCCCATGCGGAAATGCCGGCAGTCGCGCATGATGGCATCGATCTGAGCGGGCGTTGCGACCTGCTCATGCGCGATGCGGAGCGCTTCGGTGGTGAAGGCGCGCCCGCCCATGTTGACGAGGAAGCCGGGGCTGTCCTGCACCGTGACCGGCACGCGGGTGAGGCGTTTGCCGAGGGCGGTAAGCGCGGCCGTCGTCTCGTCCGTGGTCTCGGCTGCGCGGATGACCTCGACGAGTTTCATGAGAGGCACGGGGTTGAAGAAGTGGAGACCTGCGACGCGGCCCCGATGCTCGCAGGCTCGGGCGATCGAGGCGATGGGGATCGAGGAGGTGTTGGACGCGATGATGCAGTCGGGCCGGACAGCACCCTCGATCTCCGCGAAGAGGGCGCGCTTGACCTCCAGATCCTCGAAGACCGCCTCGATTACCGTGTCGCAGGGCGCGAAGTCGGCGGGACCGGTGGCCGGGTGAATGAGCGCGATGGCGGCCTCGGCTTCCGAGGCGCCGATCCGCCCCTTCTCGACGAGGCGGCGGAGGCGGGTTGCGACCTGCTCCTTGGCGGCGGCGGCCGCACCCTCGCGCGCATCGATAAGGATAGTTCGGATGCCGCCCTGGATCGCCACCTGGACGATCCCCTGTCCCATGGCGCCCGCCCCGGCCACGCCGATGCAGTAATCCGCCGCGTCCGGCGCCTTCATCGCTCACCTCCCTGATCCCCGGGATCGCCCGCCCCGGTTGCAGCACGACCGTAGCAGGGCTGGCGCCGAGGGGAAGACGCGCCGTGCAACTCTCCCCCGATCAGCTACCAGTCGCGCCAGTCATCGATCTCCTCGATGAGCGGACGCTGCTTCGCCGCCCATGCGACTTCTACGAGAAAGGTAGAGAGGTCTTCGCGCTCCATCGTGGCAACGGGATCGGCGTCGCTTTCTGCGTTGGCCGCGTTCACCCACTCCACAAACGCCTTCATCTCGGCGCGGACGGCGGGACGTCGTGGTTTCGGTCCGAGGGCTTCGATGGCTGTCAGCATTGCACGGGCCTTGAGACGCAGGTCGTTGAGGAACTCGGGCGGAATGAAGTCTCGAGTCTCCTCCCATTCGGTGAACTGCGTCTCGGCGAGCAGCGTCTGGATCGTAAGGCCGCGCAGTCTCTCGCGCTCGCGCCGCTCTCGTTCGGCTGATTGAAGCTCTGCCTTCTGACGCCTTTCCTCCATCTCGCGCTCAAGCGCTTCGCGATCATGGTCGTAACGCCACGCCATCTCGACATGAAAGGAGAGGGCCGTGGCGGGGACCATCACATGCCACGAGCGCCCCGCCTCGGCGGTCGTGAGCTCTCGGTGGCCAACGACCTCGAGGGCAGGCCAGCGCGGGCGGTCTTCCTCCTGGAGCAACAGTCTGAAGGTGAGCGCCCGGTCACCCCCGACCGACAAGTTGCCGGCAAGGTCCATGACACCGGCACCTGCCATCGCAGCGACGGTGGGGCGGTGGGTCAACACGTGGTCAAGGATCGAGACCACGCTTTCCGTGCCGTTCTCCGGCGCCTCCTCGTGGCGCAAGACGAGGATCGTTCCCCATCGGCCGGTCGGAGGCGATGAGCTGTCGAACAAAGGTTGTGTGGGGAAGGCGAGCAGCGTGCCGGGTGGATGTGGCAGCGGTGGCAACGTGATCCTCCTCTCGTGAAATGCTTCGCGTTTGGCCAGCAATTCTGGTGCCGGATGGAAACGTGTGCATGCTTGCTAGTCGGATGTGCCGTTTCGATGGCCAATCGCGAAGGTGGCGTCCGGAAGAAAAGACAGGGGAGGATGCGGTGGCTGATTTGGTGCTGTTGGAGCGGCCGGAGGACGGGGTGGCGCTGGTTCGGCTCAATCGGCCGGAGGCGTTGAACGCGCTGAATATGGCGCTTCGCAAGGAGTTGGCGGCGGTTTTTTCGGCGCTGCATGACGATCGCTCCGTGCGCGCCGTCGTGTTGACGGGGAACGAGAAGGCGTTCGCGGCGGGCGCGGATCTCAGAGAGTTTGCCGAGGCGGACGCGGTCGAGATCATGGCGCGTCGTTCGGAGCGGTACTGGAAGACGGTCGCCGAGACGCCGCAGCCGGTGATCGCCGCCATCTCGGGCTATGCGATGGGCGGGGGGCTGGAGCTTGCCATGGCCTGCGACCTGATCGTGGTGGGCGAGGAGGCGCAGCTCGGCCAGCCCGAGGTTCGGGTCGGCATCATGCCGGGGGCCGGGGGCACGCAGCGGCTGACGCGCGCGGTCGGCAAGTTCAACGCGATGCGGATGTGCCTGACGGGCAAGCCGGTGACGGGGCCGGAGGCGCTGCGCATGGGGCTGGCCTGCGAGTGCGTGCCGGATGCGGAGGTCGAGGCTGCGGCGGTGAAGATGGCGCTCGGCATCGCGCGCATGCCGCCCTTTGCCGCGCAGGCCGTGAAGGAGGCGATCGTGCAGGGCGAGAGCGCGTCGCTCGAGGCGGGGCTGATGCTCGAGCGCAAGGCCTTCCAGCTCTTGTTCGCCACCGAGGACCGGCGGGAGGGGATGGCGGCGTTCCTCGAAAAGCGGCGGCCGGACTTCAAGGGCAAGTGACGCGCCGGGCGCTTTCGCTGGGCTTGGCTGGCCGTTGCGGCTATCGTGGTGCCTACGCCGCGCCACCTGGAACAAAGCGCGGGCGCATGATCGGAGGGATGGCCATGCTGATCAAAGTGCTTGCGACCGCGCTGCTCACAGCCTCGCTGGCAGTGCCGGCCGTCGCCGGGGGGTATCGGACTGTGGAGTGGTCCGACCTGAAGGCCGAGATCTACGGGACGCGAGCCGTCGAGCCGGCGCTGGGCCAGGTGGTGCTGGAGGCGCCGACGCGCTCGCCCGACGACCGCCGCGTGCCCATCGAGGTTGCAGCACGCATGCGGGACGGCACGGCGATCCGGAGCGTGACGCTGATCATCGACGAGAACCCGATGCCGGTCTCCGCCGTCTTTGAGTTTCCCGAGGCGCGCGAGGCGGTGCGCCTCGGCGTCGATATGCGGCTGAACGGCCCCTCGCCCGTACGCGCGGTGATCGAGACGGTGGATGGGCGGCTCCTGATGGCGGAGCGGCTGGTGAAAACCTCGGGCCTCGGCGCCTGTGCCGCGCCGCCGATGGGCGATCCTGATGCGGCCATCGCTGGGATCGGTGAGATGCGGGCGAAGGTGCTGGGCGTGGAGACTGCCGCGGTCAGCAGCGATGCACCGGTCAGCAAGGGGGCGAGCAGCAGCGCGACGCGTCCCGCCGGGCCCATGGTGGAGCTAGCGATGAAGCATCCCCAGCACACGGGTCTGCAGATGGACCAGATCACGCTCCTCTTCATCCAGGCGCGCTATGTGCATGAGCTCGAGGTCGCGGATGGCGGCGACGCGCCTCTCTTCCACCTTACCGGCTCGATCTCGCTCTCCGAGGATCCCGCGCTGCGCTTCGAGCTTGGTGACATCACGGCCGACCGCATCGATGTCCGCTACACGGACACCGCAGGCACCGAGATCGCCCGCACGCTGACCCTTGGCCCCGAAGGCTGAGAACGACCGAGGGGCTTCCGGCGCAAAGCGGTTGACGGCACGCATTGGCGCTGCCGATGGTGTCTCCCAGAGCCCCGCGCGCATGACGGGGCGATAAGGGAGGATCACCATGACGCTTCGCTTTGCGATTTCGGCTTCCGCGCTGGCTGCGGCCCTGGCCTTCGGGGCGGGCACGGCGGTAGCGGGCAGCGACATCAAGCTGCCGGGGCAGCTGGCCTGGACCGCATACGGCACGGGGTCGGCCGGGTATAATCAGTCGGTCGCCATTGGCTCGGCGCTGAAGAACGCGGCGGGGGTGAACCTGCGCGTCTTGCCGGGCAAGAACGATGTCGCGCGGTCCGAGCCGCTGCGTCAGGGCAAGGTCCAGTTCTCGGCAACGGGTGTCGGCGGCTCCTTCATGGCGCAGGAGGGCGTCTTCCAGTTCGGGGCCGAGAACTGGGGGCCGCAGCCGGTGCGCGTGCTGCTGGCCAACAATGGCGGCACCGTGGGGCTCGCCATGGGCGTCGCCGCGGATGTCTGCGAGGATGTGGGCAAGCCGAACTGCGAGGGCTTCGAGTATTCGGACCTCAAGGGCAAGCGCGTCGCCTATGTGCGCGGGGCGCCGGCGCTCAACGTCAACAACGAGGCCTATCTGGCCTATGGCGGGCTGACCTGGGACGATGTGGAGCGGGTCGAGTTCGGCGGGTTCACCGATAGCTGGAAGGGCATGGGCAACGACCAGGTCGATGCGGTCTTCGCCTCGACCAATTCGGGGCGGACCTATGAGCAGGAGACGAACCCGCGCGGGCTCTACTGGCCGCCCATTGACCCGGACAACGCCGAAGGGCTTGCCCGGATGCAGGCGATCGCGCCCTTCTTCTCGCCCATGATGGCGAAGGTGGGTGCCACCATCGACGGCACGGATGGGACGCCGACGGCGGGCTATGCCTATCCGGTGCTGATCGCGATGGCGGATCAGGACGCGGACCTCGTCTACAACATGACGAGGGCGATGGTGGAGCTCTTCCCCGACTATGACGGCAACGCCCCGGGGATCGGCGGCTGGGCCATGGACAAGCAGAACTTCGAGTGGGTCTCGCCCTATCACGAAGGGGCCATCCGGTACTTCAAGGAAGCGGGCGTCTGGTCGGATGCCGCGCAGGCCCATAACGACAAGCTGATCGCCCGGCAGGAGGCGCTCGCCGCGGCCTGGGCCGAGCTCGAGGCAGAGGGGCCGGAGGACTGGGAGGCGGCCTGGGACGCCAAGCGCCGCGAGGCGCTGGCCGCAGGCGGGTTCGAGGTCGTCTTCTGAACCGCTGAAAGGACGCGCCGGTGAGCGCGGAGAACACCGGGGCGCCGCTGGGCGCGGCGTCCCTGGACGCGCCCCTCTGGCGGGCTCAGCTGGAGCGTGGGGTCGTGATCGGCGCCACGCTTCTTGCCATTGCCCTCTCGATCCATCAGCTCTTCAATCTGCGCCTCTTCGGGGTGGTGCTGATCGAGGGGCGGTATCTCTACCTTCTCGCCGGGCTCTTCCTCGCCGTTCTGTTCCTGACCTTTCGCGCTGTGCCGGGGATGGCGGGGCCCGCGCGGGCCTATGACTGGGTGCTGGCCGGGCTGGCGCTGGGGGCTGCGGGATACTTTGCCTGGACGGCCGAGACCGCGCTCGACATGGGCTGGGAGTATGCGGCACCGGAGGATGCGGTCTGGGTCTCGCTCCTCTTCTATGCGCTGGTGCTGGAGGGGACGCGGCGGGCCGGGGGCACGGTGCTCTTCGCCATCGTGCTCTTCTTCTCGCTCTACCCGACCTTTGCCGATCAGGTGCCGAACCCCTTGAACGGGTTCGCCCAGCCCTTCTGGGACACGGTGCCCTATCACATGATCTCGGCCGAGAGCTCGTTCGGCATTCCGATGAAGGCGTTCGGGAGCCTCGTGATCGGGTTCATCCTGTTCGGCGCGGTACTGGCGCGCACGGGCGGGGGGGCATTCTTCAACGACCTCGCGCTGGCGCTGGTCGGGCGGTATCGCGGCGGGGCGGCGAAGGTCGCGATCTTTGCGAGCGGGTTCATGGGGTCGATGTCCGGCTCCGTCATCTCGAATGTGCTGACGACGGGCGCCGTCTCGATCCCCGCGATGAAGAAGACCGGGTTCGAGGCGCGGACGGCGGGGGCGACGGAGGCCTGCGCCTCCACGGGCGGGGTGCTGATGCCGCCGATCATGGGGGCCACGGCCTTCATCATGGCGCAGTTCCTGGGGCGGCCCTATGTCGAGATCGCGCTGGCAGCGGCGATCCCCTCGATCCTCTTCTATTTCGGGCTCTTCACGCAGATCGACGCCTATGCGGCGCGGCGGGGGTTGAAGGGGCTGCCACGGCCGGACCTGCCGGGGCTGGTGGCCACCTTGCGCTCGGGCTGGATCTATCTCTCGGTCTTCGGGCTCCTGCTCTTCTTCATGATCGTGCTGCGCCAGGACACGCTGGCGCCCTTCTGGGCCGTGGGTCTGTTGCTGGTCGTGAACCAGATCAAGCGGTCGACGCGGCTGAGCCTCTCGGGCTTTGCCGACATGATCTGGGGGACGGGCAAGGCGCTGGCGGAGCTGACGGGCGTGCTGCTCGGTATCGGGCTGATCGTTGGTGCGTTCTCGGCCACGGGGCTGGCGGGGACGCTGGTGAACGACCTCATCTTCCTCGCGGGTGACAGCATCATGGCGCTGCTGTTGATGGGCGCGCTGACGGCGTTCGTCTTCGGCATGGGGATGACGGTGACGGCCTGCTACATCTTCCTGGCGGTGGTGCTGGCGCCGGCGCTCGAGCAGGCGGGGCTCAACGTCCTCGCCGTGCATCTCTTCATCCTCTACTGGGGGATGGTGAGCTATATCACGCCGCCGGTGGCGCTCGGTGCCTTTGCAGCGGCGACGCTGGCGGGCGCGTCGGCGTTCCGGACGGGGCTCGAGGCCATGCGGCTCGGCGGCGTTCTCTACATCGTGCCCTTCTTCTTCGTGCTGAACCCGGCGCTGGTGGGCGAGGCAGGAGCGTTCGAGGTCATGACCGTCTTCGCCACCGCGATGATCGGCGTCTGGCTCATGTCAGGCGCCATTCAGGGGCATGTGAGCCTTGTCGGCGGGCTTGGAACCGGCGCGGTGGGGGCCGGCCTGCGGGTGCTGCTGCTGCTTGCGGGCCTGCTGATCGCGGCGCCGGGGGCGACGGTGCTCGATCTCGGCATCGGGCATTGGCAGATCACCGGGCTTGGGGTGCTGCTCGCCGCCCTGCCGCTCACGCTCGCGCGGCGGCAGGCGGCCTCGGCCTGAGCCCCCTTCAGCGCCAGCGCATGCGGTAGAAGAGGAGCGCGGCGAAGCCGAGGGCGAAGATCGGCAGCGCTGCCGGCATGGCGGTCTGGCCGAGGGTCGCGAAGCTCTGGACCTCGTGCGAGCGGCTGTCGGCGGTGACGACCAGAGCGGCGGCATTGACCGCCTCGAGCGTCTCCGCGGGCGCTGCAGTGGCGCCTAGGAGGACCAGCAGGGCGGCTGGTGCAGCGGCGGACGGGAAGTGACGAGACGGCATTCAATGATCCTTCGACGAAAGCAAAGAGAGGTTGGTGGTAGGCGACCAGTCGGCCGACACTGCGTTCATGACGGGACGGGACGATGCCGCTTCTGCGGCAGAATGACGGCGCTTGCCGAGCGCTGCGTGAGGGCCGGGGTGGACGGGGCCACCGTCCCTCGAAACCTCCCGATCGGCCAGCATTCCGCTGGCCTCGCAGCCGCAATGTAAGGATGCGCGGCAGAGGTTAAGGAGCGGTTGCCGACAGCGGCTCGGCAGCCCTTGTCAGTTCGAGGTGTGGCACGCTGGAGTGGCGGACGCCCAATCGCATAGCGGTGGTTTCAGACAGAACGGCCCGGGCAGATCATCCGCTGGCGTGACCCGGGGGTCTCGAGGGCTATTCGATCAGCTTGCATCACCATCGTCGTCGCCGGGCGTGACCCGACGGTCCAAGGTACCGGGCATCGGGTTCTGGTGGTAGATCCCAGGTCAGGATGGGGGATGGCGGGCTCGTTCGACTGCTTCTGTCAGGTCGGGTGCTGTGACAGTGAGCTCCTTGTTTTCGCGGGCTGGCAGAGGACTGGATTGCCGGATCAAGTCCGGCAATGACGGTGTGCACCGTCTCGACCATGAACGGTCGTGCGGGCTTTCTTGTGCGGGTTGTTCATCCTGAGGGGTCCCGGGCTCGAGTTTGGCGATTGCAGCCTACCCCCGAAGCCGGTGAACAACCTTCCGAGACGTCACATCTAGAGCGCGGCGCCTATGGGTTTGCCGGCGGTGAGGTTGCCGGCGGCTTCCACGATCGCTTCGGCGTCGATGCCGAAATGGCGGTAGAGGTCGGAGATCGTGCCGGTCTGGCCGAAATGCTCGACGCCGAGCGGCATCTGCCGGTGGCCCGCGACGGCGCCGAGCCAGGCGAGCGTCGCCGGATGGCCGTCCGTCACGCTGACGATGAGGCAGTGGGACGGGAGCGCACCGAGGAGACGCTCGGCATGCGCCTCCGCGCTTCGGTGGCCGCGGGCGCGCGCACGGCGGGCGGCGGTCCAGCCGGCATTGAGGCGGTCGGCGCTGGTGACCGCGAGCAGGCCGATATCGCGGCGGTAGCCCGCGAGCCGGCCGGCGGCTTCGATGGCCTCAGGCGCGACGCAGCCCTGATAGGCGATCACAACCTCGGCGTTGGGGCCGGGCGGGCGGAGCCAGTAGGCGCCGTCGATCACGTTGCGCGCGAAATCCGGGTCCTCGCGGCGGGCGGGCTGCTCGACAGGACGGGTCGAGAGGCGGAGATAGACGGAACCGCCCGTCTCGTCGCGAAGCCAGGTGCGCTCGTCCGGGTCCCCCTCCCCGTCCCGCTGCAGGTAGTCGAAGGACCAGTCCATGATGATGCCGAGCTCGTCGAGGAAGGCGGGCTCGAAGCTCGCGAGCCCGTCCTGGGCCATGCCGATGAGCTGGCTGCCGATGGACTGATGCGCGCCGCCTTCGGGAGCGAGGGTGACGCCCGAGGGGGTGCCGGCGACGAGGAAGCGCGCGTCCTGATAGCAGGCGTAGTTGAGCGCATCGAGCCCGCGAGCGACGAACGGGTCGTAGAGCGTACCAACAGGCAGCAGCCGCTCGCCGAAGAGCGAATGGCTGAGGCCCGCGGCACCAAGGAGCAGGAAGAGGTTCATCTCCGCGATACCGAGCTCGATATGCTGGCCCGTTGCGTCGAAGGCCCATTTCTGCATCGAGGGCACCCTCTCGGCCTTGAACGTGTCCGCACGGTCGTTCCGCGCGAAGAGGCCGCGACGATTGACCCATGGACCGAGATTCGTGCTCACGGTGACGTCCGGGGACATCGTCACGATGCGCTCGGCGAGCGCGCTGTCGCCCTTGGCGAGCGCTTCGAGCACCTTGCCGAAGCCAGCCTGGGTCGAGAGGACCGTGTCGTCCGAGATCACCGGGCCGGGCGTGGGGATGCGGGCGGCCGCGTAGCGGCGGGGACCGTCGGCGAAGAACGGGACCTGCCCGAGGAACTGGCGGAGGGCATGGGCGTCCTCTACACCCGCCAGCGGCTCCCACTCCTCGCCCCTGGCGACGCCCATCTCGGCCTGGAAGCCCTCCATCTGCTTCGGGGTCATGAGGCCCGCATGGTTGTCCTTGTGGCCCGCGAGCGGCGTGCCCCAGCCCTTGATGGTGTAGGCGAGGAAGACGGTGGGGCGGTCATCCTCGACGCTCTCGAAAGCGCGGGTGAGGGTCGAGAGGCAGTGGCCGCCGAGACCGGTCATAAGCCGCGCAAGATCCTCGTCCGAGCGGCGGTCGAGGAGGGCAGTGAAGGGCCCCTGGTCACCGAGTTCGTTCTCGAGGCGTTTGCGCCAGGCGGCGCCGCCCTGGAAAGTGAGGGCGGCGTAGAGGTCGTTGGGACAGTTGGCGATCCAGTCGCGGAGCGCCTCCCCGCCCGGCTCGGCGAAGGCTTCCTCCTGCTCCGCGCCGTATTTGAGGCGGACGACGCGCCAGCCGAAGGCCTCGAAGATCGCCTCGATGCGCCGCCAGAGGCCTTCGTGCACAACGCCGTCGAGCGACTGGCGGTTGTAGTCGATCACCCACCAGCAGTTGCGGAGGTCGTGCTTCCAGCCTTCCTGCAGCGCCTCGTAGATATTGCCCTCGTCGAGTTCTGCATCGCCGATCAGGGCGACCATGCGCCCCTCGGGCCGCGAGCCCCAGCCATGGCCGCGGATGTAATCCTGCACGATGGAGGCGAAGATCGGCATGGCGGCGCCGAGGCCGACCGAGCCCGTGGAGAAATCGACATCGTCGATGTCCTTGGTGCGGGAGGGGTAGGACTGCGCCCCGCCATAGCCGCGGAAGGCTTCGAGCTTCTCGCGCGTCTGCTGGCCCATGAGGTACTGAGCCGCATGGAACACGGGGCTGGCATGGGGCTTCACCGCCACTCGGTCCTGCGGCCGGAGTGCCTTGAAATAGAGGGCCGTGATCAGGCTGACCATGGAGGCCGAGGACGCCTGATGCCCACCGACCTTCACGTCGCCCTCCCCCTTCTCGCGGAGATGGTTGGCGTTGTGGATGGTCCAGCAGGCGAGCCAGAGGAGCCGTTGCTCGATGGTCTTGAGGTGGTCGAGCGCGTCCATGGCCGTCTCCTCAGCGGGTGATTTGCGGCGACGGTAGCGCCGGTGGCGCCCGGGCGCCATACGGCAACGTTGTGCCGTTCCCCGCGATCGCTTATGCGTGCCGAAGCACGCCGAGGGAGGCTTGATGCTGGAGACTGCGATCACGCGCTAGGGTCCCCGCCCGCGACCAGACCGGGGGGACCGCGAGCCCGCGCAACGGGGCCTCGAAGGGGCGCCCGCGCGCAGATGCGCGACCAACTCCGGAACTCTGATGAACATCTCCAAGACCGACCAGCGCGTGCTGCACGTGCTGGCGCAGGGCGGCGCGATCCAGGTCGAGCGCAGCCCGGGCGGCAAGGTGACAGACTGCCTGTGCGTGAGCCGCGAAGGCCATGTGCTGAGCGACTGCACGCTCTCCGTCTTCCTCAGGCTTCGCCGCCGGCGCCTCGTGCATTCCGCCGGCGGGGCGCCCTACCGCATCAGCCCCCTCGGCCGCCGGCATGTGCGCGGCCAGACCGACAATCGATAGGTGACCGCATGATCAGAGACTTCGAGACTGGCGACGAGGCCGCGCTTAAGGCCGTGATCCGGGAGAGCGGGCTTTTCTCCCCGGACGAACTGGAAGCGTTCGACGCGATGATCGAGGCGCATCTGTCCGGCGCGGAGGCTGACTTCTGGTGCGTCGAGGCGGAGGGAGCCGGGGCGGCATGGACCGCGCCCGAGCCCATGAGCGGCGATGTCTTGAACCTGCGCTTCCTGGCCGTGCGGACGGACGCGCGCCGCCGCGGGCTCGGCCGGGCGCTGGTTCGCGCCGCAGTGGAGGGCGCGCGGCAGCGGGGCGGCCGGCTGCTGCTTGTCGAGACCGGCTCGGGGCCGGATCTCGAGCGGGCCCGAACGCTCTACATCGCCACGGGCTTTGCGGAGCAGGGGCGCATCGACGACTACTATGCGCCGGGCGAGGCGAAGGTGATCTTCGCCCTGCCCCTCCGGCTCGAGAGCGCTTAGGGGCAGCGATGGGCGGCGGTCTCGAGCAGCATGCCGAGCTCGTCGCTCATCCACTCCATCGTCGCGGGCATGCCGTAGGTATCGACGATCTCCGTGAGGGCCGCGGCGACCGGCATGAAACGGTCGCAGGGCTGACCCGACTCGAGCTCGTAGAAGAGCCTCAGATGGCCGTACTTGACCATGAGAGGCCGCTGCTCGTGCGTCGGCAGTGGCGCCAGCGCGCCGATGGCATCGCGGAAGGAATCCCGCGCCGCCTCCATGTCCCGTGCGGGGCCACTCGCCGCGAGGGCCCGGAAGCGGAAGAAATGACCGTCGGCGATCTCCACCACCGTCTTCATCTCGTCGGCGATGTCGTTGGCGAGGACCAGCGCGTCGTCCGTTCGGCCTTCGAGGATGAGCTCGTGGCCAAGCGTCTGCTTCTCCCAAGTGTAAAGGAAATCCGGGTTCTCGAGGTGGTAGGCGTAGAGTTCGTCAATGAGGCGCTGGCGATGGCCACGGCGGGCTTCGCGGAGGGCGCTGATCACCTCGTTCTTGCCCTCGACGCCAAGCTCGAATTCGCGGGCGTTGAGCTTTTCGAGCTCGGTCAGGAGCGCCCGGGCCTCCTTGTCCGCCTCCCTGGCCTCGTTGACCCAACGGACCCAGACCGCGTCATAGAAGCTGAGGACGCCGACGACGGTGGCGAGCGGAACGCCGAAATTGGTGAGGCCGGAAAAGATCTTCTGCGGCAGGGTCTTCTTCGCGCCGTCCTCGAGGCGGGTGATGCGCCGTTCGAGGGATGCGACGATGCTCGTGTCGTCTGCGGTCTCGGTCGCGGGGTCGTCGGGGGTGTGGGTGGAGGGTTGGGCGGGCTCGTCAGCGGTCATGAACGCTCTCCGAAAATGCAATGAACGCAACGGCGAGAGGGTGCCCGCGGTTCGGCGGACGGGCAAGCGGTGCGTCGGCGCACATCAGCTTTCCGAGCCGACGACGTCGTCGAGTGTCGGCAGCGGGTCACCGGGGCGGAGTTCGGTCACAGGCGCGACGCAGGCGTCGAGCGCGTCGAAGAGGGCGGTCCAATGCGCCTGGGTCTGGCTGGCGAAACGGGCAGCGAGGCCGGTGCGGGCCTCCGCCCAGAGGGTGCGGTCGGCCATGAGCGCGGTGAGGTCGGGCCAGTCGAGCGCGTCCGCGAGGATGGCGATGAATTTCGGTTCGAGCGCGCCGACGGCCATCCACCGGCCGTCCGCCGTCTCATAGACCGCGTAGGTCGGCATGCTGCCGCCCAGGGTGCCGCGCCAGTCGTCGACGGGTCGGCCCGCGAGGAGGGTGGCGGCGGCGATGTCGGAGAGGAGGTAACGCACGCCATCGGTCATGGAGAGGTCGATATCGGCCCCCTGCCCGGTGCGATCCCGGCGGAGGAGGGCGGCGAGGATCGCGGCAGCCCCCATCGTGCCGCCCGCCGCGTAGTCCGAGAGGATGTTCTGGGGCGGCACGGGCCGGCCATCGGGCGCGCGGCAAAGATCGAGCGCCCCGGCCCGCGCGATGTAGTCGATGTCATGCCCCGCGCGCGCGGCAAGCGGAGAGCGCGCGCCATAGCCGGAGATCCGACAGAGGATGAGGCGGGGGTTTGCGGTCGAGAGCGCGTCCCAGCCGAGGCCGAGGGCCTCGAGCTTGCCCGGGCGCATCTCGCTCACCAGCACATCCGCCTCAGCGATCATGTCGAGGAGTGCTGCGCGCCCCTCGGGAGATTTGAGGTCGAGGGCGCGGCGTGCCTTGCCGCGCGCGAGGGCGTCGAGCGGGCCGCCACGGCCGGAGAGGACCGGGTCGCCCTCCATCCCGGCATAGTCGGGTGCGGCGGCGCGGGGGTTCACGACGACTGTCACCTCGGCGCCGAGATCGGCGAGGAAGCGGGTCGCAAAGGGTCCCGGCGCGTTCACCGAGAGGTCGATGACGCGGATGCCCGCCAATGCGTCCTTCATGCGCGTCTCCCCCGCCCGTCGTTCTGCAATCAGGCACGGACGCGTGCCCGGCGTCCAGCGCTTGCCGGCTCGGTGCGATGCGTCCCGGGCCCGACCCGGGACCTCCTGGCAGCCCTCGGAGAGGTCCCGGGTCGGGCCCGGGACGCCCTGCGCTTGGATCTGGCCTAGCGTTTCTTGAGGGCGATGGCGCGCCCAGCCTCCTCGGGCTTGCCGATGGTGGCGTGAGTGCTGTGGACGGCCTCGAGGCGTTCCATGATCGGTGGCTGCCAGCGTTCGATGCCGCGGGTCCCGAGGTTGAAGCCGAGGAGCTTTGTTTCGTTCGTGGCGGCCACAACGCCCTCGGCATCGAGGACGCGGTGAAAGAGGATGAGGCGCTTGTCGTCGAGCTCGGTGAGCTGGGTCTCGATGGTGAAGCGGGCGCCCTCTACCAGCTCGCCGGTGTAGAGGACGTGGTTCTCGACGATCACGTATTCATGGCCCTGCCGGTCGGACAGGCGCTGGGGATCGTTCACCCAGTTCCAGAAGGCCCAGTTCGCCTGGTCGCAGATGGTGAGGTAGTGGGCCATGTTGAGATGGCCGAACTCGTCGACCCAGTCGGGCTTCACCGTATTATCGACGAGGCGGAGGGGTGCTGCGATCTCGCCGGTCCAGGCATGCTCGAAGAGCTCGGTGGTGTGCATCAGCGGCCCTTCCAGACGGGGCTGCGCTTCTCGCTGACGCTGGCGATCCCTTCCTTCGCGTCCTCGCTGTCATAGACGCGGCG
Source organism: Pseudomonadota bacterium (assembly GCA_039815685.1). GTDB lineage: Bacteria > Pseudomonadota > Alphaproteobacteria > Rhodobacterales > Rhodobacteraceae > Thermohalobaculum. The sequence goes on from JBCBYV010000040.1 coordinate 22,611, forward strand.
GTAGGCGGCGAGGTCGGCGGTGCGCATTATGTGGAAGGCTTCGCGCGTGTCGGCGCCTTCGGTGGCAGCATCGATTTCCTTGATGGCTTGCAGCGATAGGGGGGCGGAGGCGGCGACGCGGTCGGCCAATGCGTGGGCAGCCTCCATGAGCCGGTCAGCGGGCACGACCTCGTTGACGAGGCCCCAGTGGGCGAGCTCGGCGGCCTCCACGCGGCGCGCCGTCATGATCATCTCCATGGCGATGGCGCGCGGCAGGCGGCGTGGCAGGCGGATGACCCCGCCCGAGTCGGCGATGAGGCCGATGCCAGCTTCGGGAAGGCCGAAGGTCGCGTGCTCGGCCGCGACGATCATGTCGGCGGCGAGCGCAAGTTCAAAGCCGCCGCCGAGGGCCATGCCGTTGACGGCCGCGATGACAGGTTTCTTGAGGTCCCAGTACTCGGTGAGGCCCGCGAAACCGCCGATACCCTGGTCCGCGTCCGGCGCCTCTCCTGCCGCCGCAGCCTTGAGGTCCCAACCGGCGGAGAAGAAGCGCTCCCCCCCGCCGGTGACGATGCCGACGGAGAGGGTGTCGTCGTCCGCGAGGGTCTGAAAGGCGGCCCCCATGGCGCGGCTGGTGGCGGCGTCGATGGCGTTGGCCTTGGGGCGGTCGAGCGTGATTTCGAGCACGCGGCCGCGGCGTGTCGTGCGGACGGGATCTGTCATGGCGTCTCCTGGACCGCGCGGGGCGGGATGAGGACGAGGCTGCCCACATGGGTTTTCTCGAGGAATGCCTCCTGTGCGGCGCGGATCTCGGCCAGCGGGTAGGTGGCGTGGGCGACGGGGCGCACCTTGCCCTCCGTTACGAGCTTCACGAGCGTCGGCATGGTGTCGGGTCCGTAGACCGTGGAGCCGTGGAAGCTGAGGGATTTGAGGTAGAGGCTGCGGAGGTCGAACTCGACGATCGGCCCCGCGATGGCGCCGGCGGTGACGTAGCGCCCGCCTCGGCCGAGGGCGGCGATGAGCCAGGAGAAGGTCTCCCCGCCCACGACATCGAGGGCCATCTGCGCCTTTTGGCCGTCGGTGATCTCCATCAACGCCGCGAGCGGGTCATCTGTGTCGCGGGGGAGGACGTGGTCGGCGCCGAGCGCCCGGACGGCGTCGGCTTTCGAGGCGCCCGCGACGGCGACGACTTCGACCCCGAAGGCCTTCAGGATCGAGACGAGGAAGCTGCCGACACCGCCCGAGGCGCCGGTGACGATCGCAAGCTCGCCGGGTTTGGGTGCCGCGAGCAGCACCATGTTCATGGCCGTGCCGCCTGAGCAGGGCAGCGTGGCGAGGGCCGTGTCCTCGACGGCGAGATCTTTGGGCACCGGGATCGCGTTACGGGCCGCGATGACCGTGAAATCCGCGAAGGCGCCGTCGAAATCGGCGCCGAGGAAGCGCGCGCTCTCGAGGCCCGTCTCATCCTCGGGATCGAGGACATAAGGAGCGCAGATGACGCGTTCGCCGATGCGGGCCGGGTCGATGCCCTCGCCCGTGGCGACGATCTGGCCGGCGCAGTCAGCACCCTGGATACGAGGGAAGTCGAGGGCGACGGTCCAGTCGCCCATAGCATTGGCCGCCGTCGCTCCGCCGGCCTCGCCGAAGCCGTCCTTCGCGCCCTCGGCGGTCGTGCCGCTCTTCACACCGCTGTTGTACCAGCCGGTGCGGGTGTTGATGTCGGTGTTGTTCACGCCGGCCGCGGTGACCGCGATCAGCACCTCGCCCGGGCCCGGGGTGGGTACCGGGCGGTCGGTCCGTACGCGCAGCATATCGAGCCCGCCATGGCCGGTCAGCTCTACGCAGGTCATCGTATCGGGAGCGCTCATCGGCCTTTTCGCACGTTATGCGCCGAGGGGACGGAGGAGGGCGCGGGAGATGATATGCCGCTGGATCTCGGACGTCCCCTCCCAGATGCGCTCCACCCGCGCGTCGCGCCAGATGCGCTCGAGCGGCAGGTCCGCCATCACGCCCATGCCGCCGCAGGTCTGGATCGCCTGGTCAGCCACGCGGCCCAACATCTCGGAGACCCAGACCTTGGCCATGGCGCAGTCCTCGGGCCAAGTGGGCACCTCGGCATCCACGCGGCGGGCGGTGTCCATCAGCATCAGGTTGCCGATGCGGATGTCGGTCGCCATGTCCGCGAGCGGGAAGCTCACGCCCTGGAACTTGCCGATCTTCTGGCCGAACTGCTCGCGGTTCGCGGCCCAGTCGAGGGCGACCTCGAAGGCACGCTCCGCCCGCGCCTGACAGGTGGCGGCGACGGTGAGGCGGCCGGGGCCGAGCCACTCGTTGACGAGGTCGAAGCCCTGCCCTTCTTCGCCGAGGAGCTGCCAGCCGCCCACGCGCGCATCGTCGAAATTGATGACGTTGTTGTAGTAGCCGCGATGGCCGACATGGTCGTAGCCCTTGGCGACCTCGACGCCAGGCTGGTCGAGATCGACGAGGAAGGTGGAGATGCGCTTGCGCGGCCCTTTCGCGGTCTCCTCCTCGCCGGTGGCGGCGAAGAGCACCACGAAGTCCGAGATCTGGGCGTTCGAGATGAAGTGCTTGGTGCCATTGATCTTCCAGCCGTTACCGTCCCGCTCGGCCCGCGTTTTCATGCCCTTGAGGTCCGAGCCCGCGCCGGGCTCGGTCATGGCGATGCAGTCACGCTTCTCGCCGCGCATCACGGGCTCGAGAAAGTGGGAGATCTGCTCGCCCTCGCAGGCGGCGAGGATGTTGGAGGGGCGGCGGATGCACTCGGCAAGCGCTAGAGAGGCGCGGCCGAGGCCCTTTTCCACCAGGGTGAAGGAGACGCAATCGAGACCCATGCCCCCCACGCTCTCGGGCATGTTGCAGGCGTGGAGGCCGATCTCCATGCCCTTGCCACGGAGCTCCATTTCGAGGTCGCGGGGAAGCTCGTTCGTCCGCTCCAGCAGGGTCTCGTGCGGGATCAGCTCCTTCTCGGTGAAGTCGCGCACGGTGTCCGACAGCATCCGCTGCTCGTCAGTGAGGAGGAGGTCCATCAGGCGAGCCCTTCCTGGCTTGGGGTGGCATTGGTGGCGCGGGTGGTGGCTTCGGGGACCGGCACGCTCATGACCGCGTCGACCGCCAGGACGCCGCGGGTGCTGACGATGATGGGGTTGATCTCGATCTCGCGGGCCCCGGTTGCATCGGCGCAGGCGGCGAGGGCTTCGAGCGCGTCGAGGAGGGCGTCACGGTCTCCCGCCGGGCGGCCGCGCCAGCCGTCGAGGAGGCGGGCGGTCTTGAGGCGGTCAAGCGCACGGGCGATCTCGGGCCGCGTGAAGGGGGCGGCGAGGAGCGTGCTGTCGCCCCAGAGCTCCGCCTGCACGCCGCCGCCGGCGATGAGCATCACAGGACCGACGACGGGGTCGTGGGTGATCGAGGCCATGATCTCGGCGACCGGGGTTGGCGCCATGGCTTCGACAAGGACGCGGGTGAGGGGGATGTCCGGGACCTTCACCGCCATCTCGGCGCCCATGGCGACGGCGGCCGCGGAGACGGCGACTGGGTCGGTGAGGTTGAGACGGAGCGCGCCCGCCTCGGTCTTGTGAAGAAGCCGCGCATCGAGCGCCTTGAGGGCCACTGGAAAGCCGATCTCGGCGGCGGCGCTTGCGGCGTTCTCGACAGTGGCGATGCGGTTGGTCGGCACGGGCATGCCGGCAGCGGTGAGGGCGACCTTGGCCTCCGCTTCATCCAGATGGCGAGTAGGGCCGGCTGTGCCGGGGTTCGCCGGAATGCCTTGGGTCTCCGGGGCCTCGGCGGCGAGGGCGGCGCGGCGTTCCTGCCAATACGCTGCGTGGCCGAGTGCAGCGACGCATTCCTCGAGGCCTTGCATCGGAACCACGCCAAGGGATGCGGTCTCATCGCGCGCGGCCTTCGGAAAACAGTCTACCATGGGGGCGAGCTGGATTGCGGCGACGTCCTGCCCCTCGCAGGCGGCGGCAAGGGCTTCGAGTTGCGCCGCGTATTCGGCGATGTCCCACATGCCCTCGCGCGGGTAGTTCTGGACCATCAGTGCTGCATCGTAGCCCTCGCCCAGCAGTGTCTCGTAGATCGCCTGTTGGCGCATCCGGTCGTTCCAGGCTGCCATGGTCACGTCCTGCGGATTGCAGGGGGTTGCGATGCCCGGGAGGTGTTTCCTGAGCGCCTCGGCCCGTTCGGGCGAGGGCTGGGGAAGCTCGAAACCGGCGGCGGCAAGGTGATCAGCCAGCATCACGCCCATCACGCCCGAGACGGCTGTGACGAGGATGCGGCGTCCCTTCGGCGCCTGGCCGCTGGCGAAGAGCTTCAGGGTCTCGAAGAACTCTGACTCGGAGCGGGTGGAGACGACGCCGAGACGGTCGAAGAGCGCGTCCCAGGCCTCCCCGACCCCGGTCATGGCGGCGGTGTGGGTGGCGGCCGCCCGCGCGCCCTCGGCCGTGCGGCCAAACTTGATGACGACGATCGGTTTGCCGAGCGCCCGGGCCTTGGCGGCGGCGCGGCGGAAGGTGGGGATGTCGCGCAGCCCCTCGAAGGAGAGGCCGACGGCGGTGACGCGCGGGTCATCGAGCAGGTAGTCTGCGCAAGCCTCGATGCCGAGGGCGGCCTGGTTCCCGCAGCCCACCATGTGGGTGATCGGCAGGCCGCGGTCGGCGAACATCGCGTCGCAGAGAAACCCTCCGCCCTGCGCGATGATGGCGACGCCCTTCTGCACGTTGCCGCAGCCGAGATGGTCCATCATCGCGGCCATGGGGTCGGCGAAGTTGACGACGCCAAAGGAGTTGGGGCCGAGGAGCGCCATATCGCCGGCAGCCGCGATCAGGCGGGTCTGGAGTGCCGCGCCCTCGGGGCCCGTCTCCGCGAAGCCGGCGGCGTTGACGATGGCGGCGCCGCAGCCGCAGGCGGCGAGGGCCGCGACGGCCTCAACCGCCGCCTCCCGCCGGATGGCGATGAAGGCGAGGTCGGGTGGCTCGGGCAACGCCTCGATGGTCGGGTGGCAGGGGTAGCCGCCGATCTCCCGGTATTTGGGGCTGACGACCGAGGTCTCGCCCGCAAAACCCTGCTCGCGATGGTAGCGCAGCACCGGTGCGAGATTGCTGCCGCCGATGAACGCAACGCGCCGGGGGCGGAAGAGCGGGTCTAGGGCGTGGGACATGGCGCGCTCGGGTCACGAAGATTGACGGGATGATAGGCGTCGGCCAGCGTCCTAGCCTGACTGAAACGAACGATTTTCGGTGTTGAGTGAACGCACGTACAGTCGCCATCGTCATTGGGGAAGGATTTCCGGCCCTGCCGCTCGCCTGCGTAACGGAGCCTCTACGTGTGGCGAACCGGGAGAGCGCGCGCCCGCTCTTCGACTGGCGCGTGCTGAGCGTGAATGGCGAGGCGGTGCGCGCCTCGAACGGGCGATCGGTCGGGGTGGACGGGCCGCTCGACGACGCGCCGGCGGATGTGGTGCTGCTGCTCTCGTCCTACCAGCCAGGCGGAATGGCAAGCGCGGGGCTCTCGCGCTGGTTGCGGCGACGGGCGGCGGGCGGTGCGTTGATGGGATGCGTGGACACCGGCGCCTTGATCTTCGCCGAGGCGGGGCTCTTGCGGCGTCGGCCCGCAGCCGCGCATCAGGAGGCGCTGCCGGGATTTCGCGAGGCGATGGGCGACGAGCTCTTCGCCGACCGGGCCTTCGATCTCGACGGAGACCGGTGCTCGGCCGCGGGGGGTGTGGCGACGATCGACATGACGCTCGCGATCATCGAGCGGTTTGGCCCGCCGCGGCTCGCGGACCGGGTGGCCTCGATCCTGAACCACCGACGACCGGCGCCCGGGCAGCCTGAGCCTGGCCGGATCGTGCCGGGGGCTGACCGCCGGCTGGCGCAGGCCGTCGAGATCATGCAGGCGCATCTGGAGCGGCCGCTGCCGGTCGCGGAGATCGCGGCGCGTGTGGGCTGCCCGTCCTGGCGGCTCCGGCGGCTCTTCGGTCGGCGCTTCGGGATCGGGCCGCAGGCCTTTTACTTGGAGCTTCGGCTCGGGCGCGCGCGAGACCTTCTGCGCAACTCGTCCGAGCGGGTGGGCTCCATCGCGCTCATCTGCGGGTTTCCGGCGGGCGAGGCGCTGACGCGGGCCTATCGTGCGCGTTTCGGCGTCGTGCCGAGCAAGGATCGGCTGGCCCGCTCGGGCGGTGAAGTCATGGGCGCTGCGGGCGGGGTTTGGGCGTCCCGGGCTTGACCCGGGACCTCCTGAGGATCATCGAATGTACTAAGGCATGGTCGATAATTCTGTCAAAATGAATGTGTAATGCCTCGTTCGTATTTGCTTTTGGTTTCTGA